>NZ_JACSKK010000010.1:0-53508 GCF_018617575.1 Exiguobacterium sp. s160 | reverse complement strand
CGTCCTGAGCCAGGATCAAACTCTCCAAAGAATTTGATATAGCTCTTAAATTGACGAAGCTTGCGCTTCATTCAAAAATTGTAAAACTTATTTTTGCCTCATCGTTCAGTTTTCAAAGACCAATCGTTGTCGTGTTAGCGACTTTTTAATAATAGCGATTTGACTTGTGAAAGTCAACTACTTTTTATTATTTTTTTCGCTTTCTGATTATTGTTTCGTGAACAACATCAGCGACGTTTATTAATATATCAGCATCCTAAAAAACCGTCAACTGTTTTTCTAAAAAAACTTTATTTTTTTCTATTAACATCACTAAAAGAAAAAAACAGTCGTGGATCAACCCCTGACAAGGAGTAATCCACGACCGCTCGATCGTTAGGATGACTTAGAAGACATCTGCTTTTTTGTTTTCTTCTTCGCTGTTTCCGAAGAAGTCGGCTCTGCAACTTGTCCAGTCTGTTGGAAACGATGAAGCATCAATACTTGATAGGCGTTCGCAAACACGAGTGTCGCGAGTGCTGGCCAAAGTAATGGGATTTCATCAGTTGTTTGAAGCGCTGGAATCCATTCGATTAACGTAATCACCGTCATCAAGAAGAGTGTCGGAATGAAAGCACTCATATTCGTTTGTTTCGCCTTACTTACAGCAACTACCCAAGCGACAATTAATAGCACAGCCATCTCACCGATATAACGCCACATATGATCGTTCCCAAATGCGAGCATTCGTAAATAAACGGCATCAAAGATTGCGAAAGCAATCAGCAATACTTGAACACGATTCCATAGACGTGGTCCTCTAAACAAGTCGAGACCGACTCGGTGGATGATTAGGTAGGCGAAGAAGCCCATCATGCTGATCCCGGTCCATGTACTCGAGTAACTGAGTGCCGTGACAATTGCCTCCCAGGACTGACTGACCAAATAACCCGGGTTCGCCAATAAATTCATCAGGAACCCAAACAACGTCCCAAACACGAGCGTTGTCCAAAACAAACGTAAAAAACCTTGTACTTTCATCTCTCACCGATTCACCCTTCTATTTGTTGAATGACTGCTTGCGCCAACTCATCATACGTATGCTCAAACGGATGCCCATCACGATAGACAGATGGTGCAAAGTCTTCTTCGTTGTCATACGGCTGACCGAGTGGGATTTGAGCGAGGAGTTTACTCTTAAGTGCTTCTGAGAGTTTTTCTCCACCGCCATACCCAAATACGTATTCTTTCTCGCCTGTGACCTTACTTTCGAAGTAAGCCATGTTCTCAATGATACCTAACACTTTATGGTTCGTTTTAATCGCCATTGCTCCTGCACGGGCAGCAACGAAGGCTGCTGTAGCGTGAGGTGTCGTCACAATCAACTCTTGACATGATGGGAGCATAGAGTGGATATCGAGCGCGACATCTCCTGTTCCTGGTGGTAAGTCGAGCAATAGATAGTCAAGGTCTCCCCACTCCACATCATTAAAGAAGTTGTTGAGCATCTTCCCGAGCATCGGTCCGCGCCAGATAACAGGTGCATTATCTTCAACGAAGAAGCCCATCGAGATGACTTTTACACCAAATCGCTCAACTGGAATGATTTTTTCTCCACGAACGACTGGACGTTCTTCGATTCCGAGCATATCTGGGACACTGAAACCGTAAATGTCCGCGTCGATCAATCCAACTTTCTTCCCAGCACGTGCAAGCGCAACCGCTAAGTTGACGGATACTGTCGACTTCCCTACGCCACCTTTACCTGAAGCGATCGCGATAAATGTCGTTCCTGAATTCTCGCGAAGGATTGCTGGCTTCGTTGCCTCCTTCAAACTTTCATCGTTCAATGCTTCAAAGCGAAGCCCGACCGTCTTAAAGCCTTTCCCCTTGAGCAATGTGACGATCTCTTGTTGTAACTGAAGCTGTTCCCCGCTCCCTGTTTGTCCGAGTGCCACTTTTACACTGACGTAATCTTCTTTAATGCGGATGTCTTTGACTCCCGCTGTATCTCCAAGCGTTCGGTTGATCGTTGGATCAACGAGCCCCGCCAATTCCTCGCGTACTTGCTCTACTGTAAGCATATCGCTTCCCCCTTATAACTGTTTCGATATCAGTATATCAAAAAAAGCGTTTTCTTGACGGCTTTGGAATCGACTAATTCAAACAAAAAACTCTCCACCCGAAAGGATGGAGAGTTCGAACCACTTCGCGAAGATTAACGCTTCGAGAATTGTGGTGCGCGACGTGCTGCTTTAAGACCGTATTTTTTACGTTCTTTCATACGAGCGTCACGAGTTAAGAAGCCTTTTTCTTTGAGGCTTGGACGGAATTCTGGGTCCGCTTGAAGAAGCGCACGTGATACGCCGTGGCGAATCGCTCCAGCTTGTCCAGTGTATCCACCACCGTTAACGTTAACGATTACATCGTATTTACCTTCTGTTTCAGTCAATACGAGTGGTGATTTAGCCATCATGATCAAAGTCTCATGACCGAAGTATTCTGAGATATCGCGGCCATTTACAACAACTTTACCGTCACCTGCAACGAGGTGAACGCGAGCCACCGAGTGTTTGCGGCGGCCTGTTCCGTAGTAACGTACATCTGCCATCGTTTAGTTCCTCCCTGTGTCTCGATTAACCGCGAAGTTCGTAAACTTCTGGTTTTTGTGCTTCATGCTTGTGTTCAGTTCCAGCGTAAACGTGGAGTTTGTTGAATTGTTGACGACCGAGTGATCCTTTTGGAAGCATCCCTTTGATCGCGAGTTCAAGCATACGCTCTGGACGTTTTGCGAGAAGCTCTTTTGCAGTTTGTGATTTCAAGCCGCCTGGATGACCTGAATGACGGTAGTAAATCTTGTCATTCAATTTGTTACCAGTCAATTTGATTTTCTCAGCGTTGATGATGATGACGTGGTCTCCGCAATCAACGTGTGGTGTGAAAGTCGGCTTGTGCTTACCGCGAAGAAGTGATGCTACTTCACTAGTCAAACGACCGAGTGTTTTGCCTTCTGCGTCGATAAGGAGCCATTTGCGTTCTACTTCAGATGCTTTAGCCATGAATGTTGTGCGCATGTGGAATACCTCCTAAAATGTCTGTTCACTTAATTTTTTTGATGCTTTATCATAATCCTAGTTTACGGGGCTAAGATTGTGGTTCATCTCTAAATGTGAAAATGAAATGCCAATGAATATAATACGATTTTATAGAGGGAATGTCAATCTACTTTTTCATAATTCACATTCCATAAATACAAACCGTGTGGGGGCGCGGTAATCCCCGCCATACGGCGGTCTTTCGCTTCCAGCATTTCGGTGATGTCAGCCGGCTTATATTTGCCTCTCCCTACCTCAATGACCGTCCCTACCATGATACGTACTTGATTATATAAGAAACCAGAACCGACGAAACGGAATACGATCTCATCCCCCATTTCGAGCACTTCTGCTTCAAAGATGGTACGAACACGGTCCTCGACTTCCGCCTTTGTCACAGAGAACGATGTAAAGTCGTGGGTGCCGACTAGCCGCTCCATCGCCTCACGCATTCGATCAAGGCTAAGGTCATACGTCACCGTGGCAGCATAGTACCTTCTGAATGGATCCTCGGTCTTACGGATATGATAGCGATACTCTTTTCGCTTCGCCCCATATCGAGCATGGAACCCAGCATCCGCTTCTTCTGCTTGTTTGACGAGGATGTCGTCGGGCAGCATCGCGTTCAACGCTTTGACAAACCGCTCCGCCGGCATCTGTAACGAAGTGTCAAAATGAATCACTTGTCCTAAGGCATGGACACGAGCGTCTGTACGACCTGAGGCGACAATTTTGACGGGATGGCGATGCATTCGTGTTAGAACTGCTTCAATCTCCGCTTGAATCGTATTCCCATTTGGCTGTACTTGATATCCCGCGTAGTGTGTCCCGTCATAGGCAACTGTCAGTTTAATCCGTCTCATCCAATCCCTCTCAATCCGAACAATATGAGTGATAACGCGACAAAAATCAGCAGTACTGCTGTATCACGCGTCTGCCACTCCATCTCACGCAACCTCGTCCGTCCTTCACCCCCACGATACCCACGAGCCTCCATCGCCGTAGCGAGGTCCTCAGCGCGCTTAAACGCCGAGATGAACAATGGAATCAATAAAGGGATGACTCCTTTTAAACGAGACTTCCATGGACCGCTCATCAAATCAACGCCTCGTGCTTGCTGGGCTTTCATGATTCGGTCTGTCTCGTCTGCAAGAGTTGGTAAGAAGCGAAGCGAGATCGATAACATCAAGGCAATCTCGTGTGCCGGTACACGAATCCGCTCAAACGGTCGCAGACCCGCTTCAATCGAATCGGTCAATTCCATCGGTGTCGTCGTCAACGTGACGAGTGTCGTTAACATGACGAGATAGAAGAACCGGAGCGAGACGATCAGTCCCATCCGAATCCCTTCTGAGTAAATGGCAATCGGACCAAATTCAAAAAGGAGTGTCCCGTCACGATTAAATAATAACTGCAAGATCAACGTGAAGACGATCAAGAAAAGAATCATCCGCAACCCATTCCATAAATAACGCCACGATAGTTGTGATAGTTTCACCGCAAATAACGTGAACGCTAATAGAAACAAGTTCGTCCATAAGTTATCCGCTAAAAACACGACCGGGATAAATCCTAAAATAAAGAGTGTCTTCGCGCGTGCATCGAGTGAATGGAGCCAGGAATGACCCGGTATATATTGACCAATAATCATTCGGCTCCCCCTCTCAAGTGCTCTGCGATCCAATCCGCTAATTCGGCCTCCGTTCGTACGAGTGGAGTGACCGTTCCCCCAAAAACAGGCGCTAGATCACGGGCGAATCGGAGAACGTGCGGGATATCGAGCTGGAGACGACGTACGAGAGCTTCATCCTGAAACAACTCAAACGGATCGCCATCGAACGCTACCTGTCCACGCTCCATCACGACGACGCGTTCCGCGTAAGTGAGCACGTCATCCATATCGTGAGAAACAAGAATCAGCGTTAGATTCAGCTCTTCTCGTAATCGTTTAAATAATGCCAGCATATCTCGTCTGCCGATTGGATCAAGACCAGCTGTTGGTTCGTCGACGATGAGGACGTCGGGGCGGCTCGCTAAGACGCCCGCAATTGCGACGCGACGCATTTGCCCCCCGGAAAGGTCAAATGGAGAACGGTCCCATAGTGATTCATCTAAACCGACGAGACGAAGTGCCTCATGGGCACGCTCTTTTGCTTCGGCATCTGTCGCGCCAAAGTTGCGCGGACCGAACATGACGTCGCGTTCGACCGTCTCTTCAAACAATTGGTGCTCAGGATATTGAAAGACGAGCCCAACGCGACGCCGAAGCGGCAAGAGATTTTGTTTTTTATCACGACGCGTTCGAATCGGTGTGACTGTGATGTCATCGACCACGACACGTCCATCAGTCGGTCGTAATAATCCGTTCATATGTTGAACGAGCGTTGATTTCCCCGAGCCTGTATGCCCAAGAAACGCAACAAGCGCTCCCGACGGAATGGTTACATTCACATCGCGCAGCGCGGTTCGTTCAAACGGAGTATTCATTTGATATTGATATGTTACTTCTTCAATGCGTATCGGCATAGATGGTTCACCAACTCCGAATGTTGTAGCATCAGACGATCGAGTGGAATGCCACGTGCCTTCAGTTCGAGTTGCATCCTGACAATGAACGGGACATCCAATTGAATGTCACGAAGCTGATCGGGATGTTGAAACACGTCCTCAGGTGTACCGGTCATCGCAATCTTACCTTTCGATAATGCAATGATACGGTCGGCAAACAACACTTCGTCGAGCTCGTGTGTAATGGCGACAACGGTCATCCCTTCTGAGACGAGCTGTCGTACCGTTTGTAATACCTCTTGTCGCCCAATTGGGTCGAGCATCGAGGTCGCTTCATCGAGCACGAGGACACGCGGGCGCATTGCGAGAGCCGCAGCTATCGCAACGCGCTGCTTTTGTCCACCGGATAACTGATGCGGTTCACGGTCCGCTAGTTCCGATAATCCAACGCGCGCTAGACTGTCATCAATTCGACGAACCATTTCTTGACGTGGAAGTCCCATGTTTTCGAGAGAAAATGCCACATCATCGCGCACGGTCGCCCCGACAAATTGATTGTCGGGATTTTGAAAGACGACCCCGATCCGCGTTCGAACATCCCACACGTCTGCGGCGTTCGATGGATCGAGTGTCTCGACGCGGACTTCCCCCTGTTCAGGAATAAGAAGTCCGTTCCACAACTTCGTCAGTGTCGACTTACCAGAACCATTATGGCCGACAATCGCAAGCCATTCCCCTTTATATACATCGAGCGACAGGCCGTTAAGTGCCGGCTCAGATTGTCCAGGGTAATGAAATACGACGTCCCGTACCATAATTTGTGATTCCATAGGTCGACTCCTTTCTGATGTGGAAACAGGGCAATACGTCACCGCATGCCCTGTTGACTGCCTAATGAATTAGACGAGTTCGATGATTACAACTTCTGCACCATCACCGCGGCGTGGGCCGACTTTCATGATGCGCGTGTATCCACCTTGACGTTCAGCGTAGCGTGGAGCCACGTCTTCGAACAATTTTTGGATTGCGTCTTTTTCTCCAGCGTTCTCCTTACGAACGAATGAAGCTACTTGACGACGGGCATGAAGATCGCCACGTTTCCCAAGAGTGATCAATTTTTCAACGACTGGGCGAAGTTCTTTCGCTTTTTGTTCAGTTGTTTGAATGCGCTCGTTGATGATTAGGTCAGTTGCAAGATCACGCAAAAGCGCCTTGCGTTGCGAGCTTGTACGGCCAAGTTTCGAATAAGCCATTACATTTCCCTCCTTCGGTTGAACTTAGTCTTCTTTACGCAAGCCCAAACCGAGTTCGTCCAACTTGTGTTGAACTTCTTCGAGTGATTTACGTCCGAGGTTACGAACTTTCATCATCTCTTCCTCTGATTTGTTTGCGAGTTCTTGAACAGTGTTGATGCCAGCGCGCTTCAAGCAGTTGTACGAACGAACTGAGAGATCGAGTTCTTCAATCGTCATTTCGAGTACTTTTTCTTTTTGGTCTTCTTCTTTCTCGACCATGATTTCTGCGTTGAGAGCCTCATCTGTCAAACCAACGAAGATGTTCAAGTGTTCAGTCAAAATTTTTGCTCCTAATGATACAGCTTCTTCCGGACGAATTGAACCATCTGTCCACACGTCTAATAAAAGCTTATCAAAGCTAGCGTCTTGACCGACACGTGTTTTATCTACTTCGTAGTTCACGCGTTGAATCGGTGTATAGATCGAATCGATTGGAATGACCCCAATCGGCATATCATCACGTTTGTTATCTTCTGCCTGGACGTAACCACGACCACGGCGAGCAGTCAAACGCATGCGAAGCGTCGCATTGTCAGCGAGAGTCGCGATGTGGAGCTCAGGATTCAAGATTTCAACGTCGCTATCATGGGTAATGTCTGCCGCAGTGACAGCACCGGCACTTGAAACGTTAATCTCAAGCGTTTTCTCTTCTTCCGAGTACACTTTGAGTGCTAACTTCTTGAGGTTTAGTACGATTTGAGTAACGTCTTCGACGACACCGTCAATCGTAGAGAACTCGTGAAGCACGCCATCGATTTGAACCGCTGTTACCGCTGCACCTGGGAGCGATGACAATAGAATTCGACGTAGTGAGTTACCGAGAGTAGTGCCATATCCACGTTCAAGCGGTTCTACTACGAATTTACCAAACGTAGCGTCCTCGCTGATTTCGACCGTTTCGATCTTTGGTTTTTCAATCTCGATCATCTGAACCCCTCCTTGAGTATATCCTGCCGTGCAGTTTGAACTGCTAAAGTATAAGCTGTCGTGCTAGGTAAACCCCTCACACGTTCAAGCGATTATACGCGGCGACGTTTCGGAGGGCGGCAACCGTTGTGCGGAACTGGAGTTACGTCACGGATTGCAGTAACTTCGAGACCAGTAGCTTGGAGCGCACGGATAGCCGCTTCACGTCCAGCACCAGGACCTTTAACGTTAACTTCTACTGTACGCATACCGTTGTCCATTGCAACTTTCGCTGCAGTTTCAGCAGCCATTTGTGCTGCGAACGGAGTCGATTTACGTGATCCTTTAAATCCAAGGTTACCAGAAGTAGCCCATGAGATCGCGTTACCTTGCGTGTCAGTGATTGTAATGATTGTGTTGTTGAATGTAGAACGGATGTGTACCACACCGACTTCAACATGTTTTTTAACTTTACGTTTAGAACGTACGTTTTGCTTACGTTTCGCCATTGTTCAATTCCCTCCTTTACTTCTTCTTGTTCGCTACTGTACGGCGTGGGCCTTTACGAGTACGCGAGTTGTTCTTCGTGTTTTGACCGCGAACAGGGAGACTACGGCGATGACGGATACCGCGGTATGCGCCGATCTCGATCAAACGTTTGATGTTAAGTGAAACTTCACGACGAAGGTCACCTTCAACTTTGATTCCGTCAATTGCTTCACGGATACGGTTGAGTTCATCTTCAGTAAGGTCGCGTGTGCGTGTCTCTTCAGAAACGTTAGCAGCCTTCAAAATTTCTTGTGCTTTTGTTTTACCAATACCATAGATGTATGTGAGCGAAATAACGATACGTTTTTCGCGTGGAATATCTACACCAGCAATACGTGCCATGTGTGCACCTCCTCTGAAATTAACCTTGTTTTTGTTTGTGTTTCGGGTTTTCGCAAATTACCATTACTTTACCCTTACGGCGAATAACTTTACATTTTTCGCAAATCGGTTTTACCGACGGTCTTACTTTCATGAGTATACCCTCCTCCTGGAAAAATCGGAGTTACTTATAACGGTACGTAATCCGCCCGCGAGTCAAGTCGTATGGAGACAACTCAACAGTTACGCGGTCACCTGGAAGGATCCGAATGTAGTGCATCCGAATTTTCCCTGAGACGTGCGCGAGCACCGTGTGGCCGTTTTCTAACTCCACTTTAAACATTGCGTTCGGAAGTGGTTCGACAACAGTGCCTTCCACTTCAATGACATCTTGTTTCGCCATCATTTATTCCCCTTTCTATATGAAGATCTTTAGGAGCACAGACGATCTATTGCCATCTACTGTGAGAGAAGGATCCAGAATGGATCAGTATGAAACAATAGAGCCTCATTCACCGGAATCGAGTTTCGTTAAAATCTCGTATCCATCGTCTGTGATGGCGATGGTGTGCTCAAAGTGGGCGCACATGCTACCGTCCACTGTGACAACTGTCCAGTTATCAGCCAGTGTTCGAACATAGCGTTGACCAGCATTAACCATTGGTTCAATAGCTAACGTCATCCCAGTCTTCAGGCGCGGCCCTTTCCCCGGTGGACCATAGTGTGGAATTTGCGGTTCTTCATGCAAATTTTGTCCAACACCATGACCGACGTATTCGCGGACGACAGAGAAATCGTGTGATTCAACATATGCTTGAATCGCATGAGAAATATCTGTCAATCGCCCTCCAGCCTTGGCGTGCTCCAATCCTTTATACAGACTTTCTTCGGTTACGTCAAGTAGCCGCTGTGTCTCTTCTGAGATTGTTCCCACTGGATAAGTCCAAGCGGAATCTCCATGGTATCCATTATAGTAGGCACCGATGTCGATTGAGATAATATCTCCATCTTTCAATACCCGTTTTCCTGGAATGCCATGAACAAGCTCTTCATTCACCGAAGCGCAAACACTACCGGTAAAACCGTTATAGCCTTTAAACGATGGCGTCGCACCTTGGCTGCGAATGTAATCTTCCGCAATCTGGTCGAGCTCAAGCGTCGTGATTCCTGGTTTTATGTGCTGTTTGAGCACCTGGTGCGTTCGAGCAACAATTTGCCCAGCCTCACGCATAATCGCAATTTCACGAGGCGTCTTCGTGATGATCATTCAGTATCACCGAGTAATGCTTTGACATCGGCATATACGACATCGATTGGACGATCTCCATCCAATGTACGAAGATACCCTTTTTCAGCGTAAAAGTCAATGAGTGGTTTCGATTGCTCGATGTTGACGTCAAGGCGACGGCGAACCGTTTCCTCTTTATCGTCTTCACGTTGCATGAGAGCCGACCCATCCACATCACAGATGCCTTCCACTTTTGGTGGGTTGAAGATCACGTGATATGTCGCACCACATGTTGGGCAGATCCAACGACCTGTCAAACGTGGAACGAGAATTTCCGCATCCACATCGATGTTGACGACGTGGTCAATCTGTTTCCCCAAATCTTTAAGCAAACTTTCGAGTGCCTCTGCTTGAGCAACAGTACGCGGGAATCCATCAAGTAAGAAGCCTTTTTCAGTGTCATCTTGGCTAAGACGTTCGCGTACGATTCCGATTGTTACCTCATCCGGTACGAGTTCGCCTTTATCCATGAATGACTTGGCTTCTTTACCGAGTGGCGTTCCGCCTTTGATTGCCGCACGAAACATGTCGCCTGTCGAAATGTGAGGGATTTGGTACTCTTCTACGATTTTAGCAGCTTGAGTCCCTTTCCCAGCACCCGGTAAGCCCATGAGTACTAGATTCATCTCGGTTAGCCTCCAGTTTTGATTTTCACGAAGGGCTTGTAAACACGACAGGAAGGAAGGGTCAACCCTTCCTTCCGCTTTAACGGATAAAGCCTTTATAGTGTCGTTTTACAAGTTGACTCTCGATTTGTTTCATCGTTTCGAGGGCTACCCCGATGACGATCAATAAGCTCGTTCCTCCGATTTGAACGGAAGTTGGAAGACCGGCAAGCTTAATGAAGATTGTCGGCATGATCGCCACGAGCGATAAGAAAATCGCTCCGAAGAAAGTCAATCGATACAGCAACTTCGTGATGTACTGTTCTGTTTGCGCCCCAGGACGAATCCCAGGAATATAACCA
Source organism: Exiguobacterium sp. s160 (assembly GCF_018617575.1). NCBI lineage: Bacteria > Bacillati > Bacillota > Bacilli > Caryophanales > Exiguobacterium > Exiguobacterium sp. s160. Next base: position 42,600 of record NZ_JACSKK010000010.1, on the reverse strand, counting down.
CCTTGCTTCTGCAGGTTTTCTGCCATCTGCTCTGGGTTGACCTGAACAAATGTATAGAAGTAAGAGAACGCAATGATTAACGCAACGTAAATCGACATTCCGATTGGCGCCGTCGTGTCAAAGTACGTCTGTAATTTTTGCGTTGTCTCTGGAGAAGCAATGAAGCTTGCAACAGTTGGTGGTGTTACCATGAAGGAAATCGCGAAGATAACCGGGATAACACCTGCAGCGTTTAGTTTGATTGGCAAGTGCGTCGACTGACCGCCCACTGGGGTACGGTTTGCCGTGCGTTTTGCATATTGGATTGGAATTTTGCGTGCCGCTTGTTGAACATAAATGATCCCAACCGTCACAGCCAAAATGACAAGGGCCAATACAACCAAGTAAACGATGTTAATGAACAATGCATCTCCAGCGTTTTGGAGTTTTGTTTCATAAATCTGCGTAAAGATTCTTGGGAACCCAGCGACGATACCAGCGAAGATAATGATGGAAATACCATTCCCAACACCTTTCTCCGTTGTCATCTCACCAAGGAACATCAAGAACGCTGTACCCGCAGTGAGTACAATCGCGATCACAAAGTAAGTTGCCGTTCCCCATGTTTCATTGACGAGACCTGGGTAGAGGCGGTTAAATCCAAACGACAATGAAGTCGCTTGGACAAAGCCTAAGATGATCGTCCCATAGCGCGTGACCGTCGCTAACTTTTTACGGCCCGCCTCTCCTTGTTTTGCCCATTCGGCAAACTTTGGAACGACGTCCATTTGTAAAAGTTGCACAACGATCGATGCCGTAATGTACGGCATGATCCCCATTGCGAACAAGGAGAAGTTCTGTAAAGCATTTCCTCCAAACAAGTTCAAGAAGTCAAGAAGACCTCCTGAGTCAAAACGCAACACATCCGTATTCACCATCGGCACCGGGATATGAGCCCCGATGCGGAAAATGATGATGATTGCGAGTGTGAAGAGAATACGCTGTCGAATATCTTTCACGCGCCACATATTGGAGATCGTCTGAAACATCAGATCACCTCAACTGTACCGCCAGCTGCTTCGATTGCTTCTTTCGCTGCACCCGAGAACTTGTTGGCTTTTACAGTCAATTTAGTTTCAAGCTTGCCGTTAGCAAGGACCTTGATTCCGTCTTTAGCAGAGCTGACTACACCAGTCTCGATTAAGAGTTCTGGAGTAACTTCAGTACCTGCTTCGAAACGGTTAAGCGTGTCTAGGGAAACAACCGCGTACTCTTTACGAGTTGGGTTGTTGAAACCGCGTTTTGGAAGACGACGGTAAAGTGGGTTTTGTCCACCTTCGAATCCTGGACGAACGCCACCGCCCGAACGAGCTTTTTGACCTTTGTGTCCACGGCCAGAAGTTTTACCGTTACCAGTCGCCATACCGCGACCGACACGGTTACGTTCGTGACGTGAACCTGGAGTTGGCTTCAATTCATGGAGTTTCATAGTGGCACCTCCTTATTTATTAAAATCTTTATTATTCGTTGATTTCTTTTACAGTCACAAGGTGCGACACTTTATTGATCATACCGCGCATCGCGACGTTGTCTGGGACAACGACCGTTTGATGCATTTTGCGAAGACCGAGTGTACGTACAGTAACACGCTGACCTTCCGGACGACCAATTGTGCTGCGTGTGAGGGTGATTGCGAGTTTCGCCATGTCTAGTTCCCTCCCTTAGTTAAGAAGTTCTTCTACGCTTTTACCACGTAGTTTAGCAACTTCCTCTGCTTTTTTGAGCTCAGTCAAGCCCTGTACCGTCGCACGGACGATGTTGATCGGTGTGTTTGAACCTAACGATTTCGAAAGGATGTCACCTACACCTGCAAGTTCGAGCACCGCACGAACTGGACCACCAGCGATAACCCCAGTACCTTCAGAAGCTGGTTTCATGAATACACGACCTGCTCCGAATACTCCTGTGATTTCGTGTGGAATTGTTGTACCAACCATAGGTACTTGTACCATGTTTTTCTTAGCGGCTTCAATAGCCTTGCGAATCGCTTCTGGCACCTCTTGTGCCTTACCTGTACCGAAACCGACGTGACCATTTTTGTCACCTACGACTACGAGAGCAGCAAAACGGAAGCGGCGGCCACCTTTTACGACTTTCGCGACGCGGTTTACGGTAACAACGCGTTCTTCAAGTTGTTCCATGTTAACGTCTAACTGGCGCATCGAGTGTCCCCTCCTTTTTATTAGAATTTAAGACCTGCTTCACGAGCTGCTTCTGCAACAGCTTTGACGCGGCCATGATAGAGGTATCCACCACGGTCGAACACAACTGTGTCGATACCTTTCTCGAGTGCACGTTCTGCAGCAAGTTTACCAACAGCTGTCGCTGCTTCAACGTTACCGCCATTTGTAAGATCGAGAGCTTTATCTTTCGAAGATGCAGACACAAGCGTTGTTTGTGACGCGTCATCGATAAGTTGAACGTAAATGTGCTTGCTCGAACGGAATACGTTCAAACGTGGACGAGCTGCTGTCCCCGAGATCGTACGACGTACGCGAGCATGACGTTTTTTACGAACTGCATTTTTATCTGCCTTTGTGATCATTTATGCCACTCCTTTCCGTTCATTTCGTGACGAATTACTTACCAGTCTTACCTTCTTTACGGCGAATACGTTCATCAGAGTAACGAACACCTTTACCTTTGTAAGGTTCTGGAGCACGGTACGAGCGGATTTGAGCAGCAACGTGACCGACGCGCTCTTTGTTAATCCCTTTTACGATGATTTGCGTGTTTGAAGGAACTTCGATTTCGATACCTTCCTCAGCAACGTACTCGATTGGGTGCGAGTAGCCGAGGTTGAGGACGAGTTTGTTACCTTGCTTCGTAGCACGGTAACCAACCCCCGAGATCTCAAGTGTTTTTTGGAATCCGTTCGACACACCTTGTACCATGTTGGCAATAAGGGCACGTGTCGTACCGTGAATTGTGCGGCTTTCTTTCGATTCGTCTGGACGAACAACCGTCAATTCGTTCTCTTCAACTTTGATTTCCAATGCCGGGTTAGCTGAAAGCGAAAGTTCACCTTTAGCACCTTTTACTGTGACCGTGTTGTCATTAGCAACTGTTACAGTAACGCCAGCAGGAATCGTAACTGGTTTTTTACCAATACGTGACATTGATTACACCTCCGTTCTTGTTAGAAAAGTGACTTACCAGATGTAGGCGATCACTTCGCCGCCGACTTGTTGTTGGCGAGCTTCTTTATCAGTCATAAGACCTTTAGATGTCGAAAGAACTGCGATTCCGAGTCCTCCGAGTACTTTAGGCACTTCATCAGCTTTTGCGTATACGCGAAGACCTGGTTTCGAAATACGTTTGAGACCAGTGATTACACGTTCGTTGCTTGCTCCATATTTAAGGAAAAGACGAAGTGTACCTTGTTTAGCGTCCTCGATATATTCAACATCGCGAATGAAACCTTCACGCTTAAGGATTTCAGCGATCTCACGTTTAATGTTCGAAGCTGGAAGCTCCATTTTTTCATGGCGAACCATGTTAGCGTTACGGATACGTGTAAGCATATCTGCAATAGGGTCTGTCATTACCATGCGATGTACCTCCTTTCACACTGTTAGTGGATTACCAGCTTGCTTTTTTAACACCAGGGATTTGACCTTTGTATGCAAGATCACGGAACTTGATACGGCTGATCCCGAATTTACCCATGTAACCATGCGGACGACCTGTGATGCTGCAACGGTTGTGCAAGCGTACAGGTGACGAGTTACGTGGCAATTTGCTGAGTCCGATATAATCGCCTTCAGCTTTCAACTTCGCACGCTTTTCAGCGTACTGGGCAACGAGTTTCTCGCGTTTAAGTTCGCGATTCACCATTGACTTTTTAGCCATGTTGTCGACCTCCCTCTAGATTATTTTTGGAATGGCATACCGAGAAGTGTGAGCAATTCACGTGCTTCTTCGTCTGTGTTTGCTGTTGTAACAACAACGATGTCCATACCGCGTACTTTAGATACTTTATCGTAATCGATCTCAGGGAAAATAAGTTGCTCTTTCACGCCAAGCGTGTAGTTACCGCGTCCGTCGAATGCTTTCTTCGATACACCGCGGAAGTCACGTACACGTGGAAGTGAAACAGTTACCAATTTGTCGAGGAAATCGTACATACGCTCGCCACGAAGTGTAACCTTCGCACCGATTGGCATACCTTCACGAAGCTTGAAACCAGCGATTGATTTCTTCGCTTTCGTTACGAGTGGTTTTTGACCTGAAAGAATTGTTAATTCTTCAACTGCCATGTCAAGTGCTTTCGAGTTCGAAACAGCATCACCTACACCCATGTTGATGACGATCTTTTCGATTTTCGGTACTTGCATGACCGAGTCATAGTTGAATTTATCCATCATCGCTTTCACGATGTCGCTTTTATACTTCTCTTGCAAACGGTTCATAGTCGAATGGACCTCCTTTCGTCACGTTCTTCTTATTTATCGAGTGATTCGCCCGATTTCGCGACACGAACTTTTTTACCATCGACTACTTTGAAACCAACACGAGTTGGTTTGCCAGTTTTAGGGTCGAGTGGCATTACGTTCGAGACGTGAATTGGTGCTTCGATCTCAAGGATCCCGCCTTGTGGATTCGCTTGTGAAGGTTTTGAGTGTTTTTTCATCACGTTTACGCCTTCAACCACTACGCGGTTTTTGCTTGGCATAGCTTTGAGGATAACCCCTTGCTTGCCTTTATCTTTACCAGACATTACCTGGACTGTATCGCCTTTTTTAACATGCATCGTTTGCGCACCTCCTTATAGGATTGAAATTGGAAATTAAAGTACTTCCGGTGCCAACGAAACGATCTTCATGAATTCTTTTTCACGAAGTTCACGTGCAACTGGCCCGAAGATCCGTGTGCCGCGTGGGCTCTTGTCATCTTTGATAATGACTGCTGCGTTCTCATCGAAACGGATGTACGAACCATCTTTACGACGAGCGCCGCGTTTTGTACGAACGACAACTGCTCTGACAACGTCACCTTTTTTAACAACGCCACCTGGTGTTGCTTGTTTTACCGTAGCGACGATAACGTCACCGATGTTTGCAGTCTTACGACCAGAACCACCGAGAACCTTAATTGTCAACAGTTCACGCGCGCCAGAGTTGTCTGCTACTTTCAAGCGAGATTCTTGTTGAATCATGCGAGTGTACCTCCCTCCGGATGTTTAATAAATCCGAACTGTTATTAGATGATTACTGATTCTTCTACTACTGTTACAAGACGGAAACGTTTGTCTTTAGAAAGAGGACGTGTTTCCGCGATGCGAACGATATCGCCCACTTTAGCGACGTTGTTCTCATCGTGTGCTTTATATTTCTTCGTGTAGTTTACACGTTTGCCATAAAGTTTATGACGAACCTTTGTTTCTACTGCGACGACGATCGTTTTGTCCATTTTGTCAGACACGACGCGACCAGTGAACACTTTACGGTTGTTGCGTTCCATGAGTGTTACCTCCTCTCAAGAATCCGATGTAATTAGCCGTTGTTGATGCCGAGTTCGCGTTCACGAAGAATCGTTTTAGCACGCGCAATCGACTTGCGTACTTCACGGATACGAGCAGGATTCTCAAGCTGACCTGTAGCAAGTTGGAAGCGAAGGTTAAAGAGTTCTTCTTTCCACTCGCCCACTTTACCGTTGAGCTCTTCAGTTGTTGATTGACGGAGATCAGTTGCTTTCATTCGTATCACCACCATTTTCTTCACGTTTCACGAACTTACATTTTACTGGAAGTTTGTGCGATGCAAGACGAAGTGCCTCACGTGCCACTTCCTCAGATACACCTGCGATTTCGAACATTACTTTGCCAGGCTTAACTACAGCTACCCAGCCTTCTGGAGCACCTTTACCCGAACCCATTCGGACTTCGAGAGGCTTTTTAGTGTACGGCTTGTGTGGGAAGATCTTGATCCACACTTTACCACCACGTTTCATATAACGTGTCATTGCAATACGTGCTGATTCGATTTGACGGTTTGTAATCCAGCTCGCTTCGAGAGCTTGGAGACCGAACTCACCGAAGTGTACAGTTGTGCCGCGTTTAGCATTCCCGCGCATTTTACCACGGTGTACACGACGATATTTCACGCGTTTAGGTAACAACATAGTGTGTTGCCTCCTTCCTGAAAGAGTGTTTATTATTCAGCGTTTTTCGCTGTGTTGTTTTTTGTTGGAAGAACTTCACCGTGGTATAACCAAACTTTTACGCCGATTTTACCGTAAGTTGTGTCAGCTTCAGCTGTTCCGTAGTCGATGTCGGCACGGAGTGTGTGAAGTGGAACTGTTCCTTCCGAGTATTTCTCTGAACGAGCGATATCAGCGCCACCAAGACGACCAGAAACTTCTGTTTTGATCCCTTTGATGCCAGTACGCATCGAACGTTGAATTGATTGTTTCATTGCACGACGGAATGATACGCGACCTTCCAATTGACGAGCAATGTTTTCTGCTACAAGCTTCGCAACAGCGTCAGCGTTTTTCACTTCAACAACGTTGATGTGAACGCGTTTTCCGTCAGCGATTTTTGTAATGTGTTTACGGAGTGATTCGATTTCAGAACCACCTTTACCGATTACCATACCTGGCTTCGCAGTGTGAAGCGAAATGTTCACGCGGTTTGCAGCGCGTTCGATTTCAACTTTAGAAACACTAGCATCCTTCATTTTGTTTTCGATGTATTCACGAATAACGAAGTCTTCATGAAGGAGATCAGCGTAGTCTTTCTCAGCGTACCAACGCGAATCCCAGTCTTTGATAACACCAACGCGAAGACCGTGCGGATTTACCTTTTGACCCACTACATATCCCTCCTTATTTCTCAGTTACCACGATGTGGATGTGGCTTGTGCGTTTGTTAATACGGCTTGCGCGACCCATCGCACGTGGGCGGAAGCGTTTGAGTGTTGGACCTTCGTTTACGTAAGCTTCTGTTACAACGAGGTTCTCAATGTTCATATCGTAGTTGTGCTCTGCGTTAGCAATCGCTGATTTTAATACTTTTTCAACGACTGGCGATGCTGCCTTGTTCGTGTGAGCAAGGACAGAGAGCGCTTCGCCGACTTGTTTCCCGCGAATTAAGTCTACAACGAGACGTGCTTTGCGAGGAGCAAGACGGACCATATTAGCTGATGCTTTAGCTTGCATGGATTTGACCTCCCCTCAAATTACCGTTTCGTTTTCTTGTCTGATCCGTGACCTTTGTACGTGCGTGTTGGAGCGAATTCACCAAGTTTGTGACCAACCATGTCTTCTGTCACGAATACTGGTACGTGTTTACGACCATCGTGCACACCGAACGTGTGACCCATGAATTCTGGGAAGATCGTCGAGCGACGTGACCAAGTTTTGATGACTTGCTTCTCACCAGATTCGTTGAGTTTGTCAACTTTAGCGAGCAAGTGGTGATCTGCGAATGGACCTTTTTTTAAGCTGCGACCCATGTTAGAACCTCCCTTTGGAATGATTCGGGAACGGCCCTTTCGAACCGCCCGAGAATCATGTAGTAATTATTTCTTACGGCGACGAAGGATGTACATGTCGCTCGATTTGTTTTTCTTACGAGTCTTAAGACCAAGAGCTGGTTTACCCCAAGGAGTAAGTGGGCCCGAACGACCGATTGGCGCACGACCTTCACCACCACCGTGTGGGTGATCAACCGGGTTCATGACAGAACCACGTACTGTTGGGCGTTTGCCTAACCAACGTGAACGTCCTGCTTTACCGATGTTTACGAGTTCGTGTTCTTCGTTACCAACTGAACCGATTGTCGCGCGGCAAGTGCCGAGGAACAAGCGTGATTCACCTGATTGAAGACGAACGATGACGTACTTGCCGTCACGTCCTTGGATTTGTGCCGATGCACCAGCCGCACGAACAAGCTGACCGCCTTTACCAGGCTTAAGCTCGATGTTGTGGATTGTTGTACCGACAGGGATGTTTACGAGTGGAAGAGCGTTCCCCACTTTGATATCCGCTTCAGGACCAGACATGATTTCCATGCCTACTTTGATGCCCTTAGGAGCGAGGATGTAACGTTTCTCACCATCTACATAGTTGATGAGTGCGATGTTTGCTGAACGGTTTGGATCGTATTCGATCGTTGCTACGCGTCCTGCAACGCCATCTTTGTTACGTTTGAAATCGATGATACGGTATTTACGCTTGTGACCGCCACCTTGGTGACGAACAGTCAAGCGACCTTGGTTGTTACGTCCGCCTTTTTTCGAAAGCTTTTCAGTTAACGATTTTTCAGGGCGATTCGTTGTGATCTCTGCAAAGTCGAGAGATGTCATGTTACGACGACCGTTAGTGGTCGGCTTAAACTTTTTGATTGCCATCGAGGATTCCCTCCTTTTCTTCTAAGGTAGTTAATTAACCGAGGAAGTCGATTGTGTTGCCTTCTGCAAGAGTTACGATCGCTTTTTTACGGCGAGCTGTGTAACCAGCGTGACGACCGACACGTTTCGCTTTCGGTTTGTAGTTCATTGTGTTTACCGAAGCAACTTTCACATTGAAGATTGTTTCGATAGCGTGTTTCACTTGCGATTTAGTCGCTTTTACGTCGATTTCGAAAACGTATTTGTTAGCTTCCATGAGGCTAACTGAACGCTCAGTGATAATCGGACGTTTGATGATATCGTATGCTTGAGCCATTATGCAAGCACCTCCTCTACCTTCGCAACCGCATCTTTAGTGAAGATGACTTTGTCGTTAGCAACGAGGTCAAGAACGTTTACGCCTGCTGCGTCGATCACAGTCACTCCTGGGATGTTACGAGCTGCGAGAGCGATAGTCTCATTGTAGTCCGCTGTGACTACAAGAGCCTTACGTTCTACTGATAAGCTGTTGAGTACAGCAGCCATATCTTTTGTTTTTGGTGCATCGAAAGCAAGGCCTTCGAGGACGATGATTTCGTTGTTTTGTACTTTCGACGAAAGAGCCGAGAGAAGTGCTAAACGACGAACCTTCTTAGGAAGTTTGTAAGAGTATGAACGTGGTGTTGGACCGAAGACTGTACCACCACCAACCCATTGTGGTGAGCGGATAGAACCTTGGCGCGCACGACCAGTTCCCTTTTGTTTCCATGGTTTACGGCCGCCACCGCGTACTTCCGAGCGACCTTTCGTATCGTGAGTACCTTGACGGCGTGATGCTTGTTGCATGACGATTGCGTCGTAAAGTACTGATTCGTTTGGCTCGATTCCGAAGATGGCTTCTGCCAATTCGATTTCGCCAACTTGTGAACCTGTTTGGTTAAGCAAAGCTACTTTAGGCATTCGTAATTCCTCCTTTCCGTGCAGTTAATTAGTTACCTTTGACCGCTGATTTGATGATGACGTTCGATTTACGAGCGCCTGGGATAGCACCTTTCACGAGGAGAAGGCCGCGTTCCACATCAACTTTAACGATTTCAAGGTTTTGAATTGTTTTACGCTCTCCACCCATTTGACCAGGAAGAAGTTTCCCTTTGAATACGCGGTTAGGAGCGACAGGACCCATCGAACCAGGACGACGGTGGTAGCGCGAACCGTGAGCCATTGGTCCACGTGATTGTCCGTGACGCTTGATCGCACCTTGGAATCCTTTACCTTTCGATGTACCTGTAACGTCTACTAATTCACCTGCAGCGAAAATGTCTGCCTTAATCTCTTGACCGATTTCGTATCCTTCTACTGAAGTACGAACTTCTTTGATGAAGCGCTTAGGTGTCGCGTTTGCTTTCGCAGCGTGACCTTTTGATGGTTTGTTTTGACGTGATTCTTTGATGTCTCCGAAACCAAGTTGAACTGCTTCGTAACCGTCTGTATCAACTGTTTTAAGTTGAAGAACGACGTTACCTTCTACAGCAACTACTGTTACCGGTACAACTTCGCCTGCTTCGTTGAAGATTTGAGTCATACCAAGTTTTGTTCCTAAGATTCCTTTAGCCATGAGATACACCTCCTGTTAAATAATTAATTGTCTCTTCTGGCTAGTATCTACTATATGAAGAATTAAAGTTTGATTTCGATGTCTACACCTGATGGTAACTCGAGACGCATAAGCGAATCGACTGTTTTCGGTGTTGGGTTTACGATGTCGATCAAGCGTTTGTGTGTACGCATTTCGAACTGCTCACGAGCATCTTTGTACTTGTGAACCGCACGAAGGATCGTGTAAACCGATTTTTCAGTTGGGAGCGGGATTGGACCCGATACCTTTGCACCTGAACGCTTCGCAGTGTCAACGATCTTCTCAGCTGATTGATCGAGAACGCGATGGTCATATGCTTTTAAACGAATACGAATTTTTTCATTTGCCATGTTTGTTTCCCTCCTTTGTCGCCTATTTTAAAAATAGACAATTCTCCGCGGAAATTTCCACACCGGCCATGGCAATGCTGCCTGGCGTGTCATAACCTCCCGCTTCAACGCAGCGTGCTTGTGTCAGCAGAGGCATCCGATCATTGCAAATCAACGATTGGACCCATTTTCTGCTGTAAAGTCTCTCACCACTCGCACAAACACTTAATCATTATATCTAATCTGGTCATGGAATGCAAGATTAGATTTTTGAAGTTGCTGGTTGTCTGATGAGTTGCTCAACGTTCCCTAATGTAACAAGATTCGCGAGCTTTTGCAAGAGAAAATTCATTCTTTTATTGAACTATTTTTCAAACGAAGTCCCATGTCAACTCGACCTAGCGTTTCATCATCTCTCCAAATCGCTCCGTTACCCCTTCTACGACCGATTGTGGGGCTCTTCTTAAACACGCATGAACAATTCCTTCATTTATATCGTGTGTCTCAAAATAGCGAGCCAGACGCGTCAGTTTATCCTCTCGACCGATGACTGTATAAAGGACAATCCATTCTTCGAGGTGCATCCAGTTCCCTTCTGCTTCTATATAAGGATGTGTATAGATGCCGTCAGTACACTTCATGCGAAAACTGGACATGACATCTACGTCGGTCCCCTCGAAAACATACTCCCCAAAGTACGTCGTCAAGTATGCCTCATGTGGTTCAGATGATTGTTTCTCTCCGGCACGACTCAAGATCTGGTCTAACCGTTCAAACTGATCGGGCTCTACGAAAACATCAATGTCATTCGTTTCGTCGACAATGCCATGATGCTTTAACAGTTGCGAACCACCGATACGATATGCGATTCCATTCAAGCGACAAACCGTCTCTAATTGTTTCAACATGACGTCACTCCTTTCTCGTATGCTTCATCTTACCACGCTCATCCAGAAACACAAAAAAGCAGCCCGCATATTGCGGACTGCTTGAAGTTGTTCAGTTGAATCAATCGATTACTCGATGATTTCTGTTACTGAACCAGCACCTACAGTACGGCCACCCTCACGGATAGAGAAACGTGTACCGTCTTCGATCGCGATTGTAGAAATCAATTCGATCGTCAACTCGATGTTGTCTCCTGGCATTACCATTTCAGTACCTTCTGGAAGGTGAACGATACCTGTTACGTCAGTTGTACGGAAGTAGAACTGCGGGCGGTAGTTCGCGAAGAATGGCGTGTGACGGCCACCCTCTTCTTTAGAAAGAACGTAGATTGATGCTTTGAATTTTGAGTGTGGTGTGATTGAACCTGGCTTAGCAAGTACTTGTCCACGCTCGATGTCGTCACGTGATACACCACGGAGAAGTGCACCGATGTTGTCGCCAGCTTCAGCATAGTCAAGAAGCTTACGGAACATCTCTACACCAGTACATACAGTTTTCTTAGTTTCTTCTGTAAGACCAACGATTTCGATCTCGTCGTTGACGCGGAGAACACCACGCTCAACACGACCAGTCGCTACAGTACCACGACCAGTGATTGAGAATACGTCCTCAACAGGCATCATGAAGTCTTTGTCTGTGTCACGAACTGGTTCTGGGATGTACTCATCAACAGCGTTCATGAGTTCCATAACTTTTTCTTCCCACTGAGCTTCACCGTTAAGTGCGCCAAGTGCAGAACCTTTGATTACAGGGAGGTCGTCGCCTGGGAAGTCGTATTCAGAAAGAAGTTCACGGATTTCCATTTCAACGAGTTCGAGGAGCTCTTCGTCGTCTACCATGTCAACTTTGTTCATGAAGACTACGATGTAAGGAACACCTACTTGACGTGAAAGAAGAATGTGCTCACGTGTTTGTGGCATTGGGCCATCTGTTGCAGATACAACGAGGATCGCGCCGTCCATTTGAGCAGCACCAGTGATCATGTTTTTAACATAGTCAGCGTGTCCTGGGCAGTCAACGTGTGCGTAGTGACGCTTGTCAGTTTCGTACTCGATGTGAGCTGTTGCGATTGTGATACCGCGCTCGCGCTCTTCTGGAGCACCATCGATTTGGTCAAACTTAGTAGCTGTTTTACCTTGTGCACGTGAAAGTACAGCAGAGATTGCTGCAGTCAAAGTTGTTTTACCGTGGTCGACGTGGCCGATTGTACCAACGTTAACGTGCGGTTTAGAACGGTCGAATTTTTCTTTACCCATTCTAGATTCCTCCTCTATTAAACGATTAGTTTTTATTTAACTAGGAAGACGTAGGTTACTTTTAACATACGTCCTCCTTAGCTTACAACAATCAATCTAGCGATACAACCGTTATTAGCCGTTCGCTTTTTTGACGATTTCTTCAGCAATTGATTTCGGTACTTCTTCGTAGTGATCGAAGTGCATCGAGTACGTTCCACGTCCTTGTGTACGTGAACGAAGTGATGTTGCGTAACCGAACATTTCTGAAAGTGGAATCATCGCTTTAACGACTTGTGCGTTACCGCGAGCTTCCATACCTTCTACGCGTCCACGGCGTGACGTTACGTCACCCATGATGTCACCCATGTATTCTTCAGGGATAACAACTTCAACACGCATCATTGGCTCAAGGATGACAGCTTTCGCTTGGTCCTTAAGTTGTTTAACCGCCATCGAAGCAGCAACTTTAAACGCCATCTCGTTCGAGTCGACATCGTGGTACGATCCGAATACGAGGCGAGCTTTAACGTCAACTACTGGGTAACCAGCGAGGATACCGTTTTCGAGAGCTTCTTCAATCCCGTTTTGAACAGCTGGGACGTATTCACGTGGTACAACACCACCGACGATCTTGTTCTCGAACTCGAATCCAGCGCCTTCTTCGTTCGGCTCGAATTCTACGACAACGTGACCGTACTGACCGCGTCCACCAGACTGACGAACGAATTTCGAATCGATCTTCGCAGCGCCACGGATTGTTTCACGGTAAGCAACTTGTGGTGCACCAACGTTAGCTTCTACTTTGAATTCGCGACGCATACGGTCAACGAGGATATCAAGGTGAAGCTCACCCATACCAGAGATGATCGTTTGACCAGTCTCAGGGTTTGTTTCAGTGCGGAATGTTGGATCTTCTTCTGCGAGTTTCGCAAGAGCTTGACCCATCTTATCTTGGTCTGCTTTCGATTTAGGCTCGATTGCAACCGAGATAACTGGTTCTGGGAACGTCATTGACTCGAGAACGATGTTATCTTTCTCTGTGCAAAGCGTGTCACCAGTAGTCGTATCTTTGAAACCAACAGCAGCGGCGATGTCACCAGCGTATACCATTGGAATCTCTTCACGGCTGTTTGCGTGCATTTGAAGGATACGACCGAGACGCTCACGCTTCCCTTTAGTCGAGTTCTTCACGTATGATCCTGCTTCAGCTGTACCAGAGTACACGCGGAAGAACGTCAATTTACCGACGTAAGGGTCAGTCATAACTTTGAACGCAAGTGCTGAGAATGGAGCTTCATCAGAAGGCTCACGCGTGATTTCTTCTTCTGTATCAAGGTTGATCCCTTTGATTGACTCAACATCAACTGGTGATGGGAGGTAATCAACAACGGCGTTAAGCATGAGCTGAACACCTTTGTTCTTGAAGGCAGAACCAACGAGTACAGGGTAGAATTCAACGCTAAGTGTCGCTTGACGGATTGCAGCTTTCAATTCATCGATTGAAATCTCTTCACCTTCAAGGTACTTCATCATCAACTCTTCGTTGAAGTCAGCAACACCTTCGATCAATTGACCGCGAAGTTCTTCAGCTTGGTCAGCCATGTCAGCTGGGAAGCCATCTGTTACTTCGATGTCAGTACCGAGGTCGTTGTTGTACATGTAAGTCTTCATTTCAACGAGATCGATGATCCCTTTGAAATCGTCCTCTGCTCCGATTGGGAGTTGGATCGCGTAAGCGTTCGCTTGAAGACGATCGTGGAGCGTCTTCACAGAGTACAAGAAGTCTGCGCCGATTTTATCCATCTTGTTGACGAATACGACACGTGGTACACCATATGTCGTCGCTTGACGCCATACAGTTTCGGTTTGTGGTTCTACACCTGACTGAGCGTCAAGTACAGCAACAGCACCATCAAGTACACGGAGTGAACGTTCAACTTCTACTGTGAAGTCTACGTGTCCAGGTGTATCGATGATGTTTACACGGTGGCCATTCCACTGTGCAGTTGTCGCAGCTGAAGTGATCGTGATTCCACGCTCTTGCTCCTGCTCCATCCAGTCCATTTGTGAAGCACCTTCGTGCGTTTCACCAATTTTGTGGATACGACCTGTGTAATAAAGAATACGTTCAGTTGTTGTCGTTTTACCGGCATCGATGTGAGCCATGATCCCGATGTTACGAGTATTCTTTAGGGAGAATTCTCTTGCCATACTGGGTATTCTCCTTCCGCATGTTTGATTTTCGTGTGCGCGCACACGATATGATTATACCCGAAAGCCACTCCGTTAAGCCATGCTTGGCGGAGTGGACTTTACGATTAAATTACCAACGATAGTGAGCAAACGCTTTGTTTGCTTCTGCCATCTTATGCATGTCTTCGCGTTTCTTAACAGACGCACCAGTGTTGTTGGCTGCATCCATGATTTCATTCGCGATACGTTGCTCCATCGTTTTTTCGTTGCGGAGACGAGCGTAGTTCACGAGGTAACGAAGACCAAGTGTTGTACGGCGCTCTGGACGAACTTCAACAGGAACTTGGTAGTTAGCTCCACCTACACGGCGTGCTTTAACTTCAAGTACAGGCATGATGTTGTTCATTGCTTCTTCGAACACTTCCATAGGCTCTTTGCCTGAGCGTTCAGCGATGAGGCCAAATGCGTTGTAAATGATAGTTTGAGCTGTACCTTTTTTACCGTCTAACATGACACGGTTAATGAGGCGAGTTACCAATTTCGAGTTGTAGATCGGATCTGCGATAACGTCACGACGTTCTGCACGGTTTTTACGCATCCGAGTACCCTCCTTTCAAAATTTCAATTGTATTTTAGTTGGCGAGAATTACTTCTTCGCAGCTTTCGGACGCTTCGTACCGTATTTAGAACGGCCTTGCATACGTCCATCAACACCTGCAGTGTCAAGCGCACCACGAACGATGTGGTAACGTACCCCTGGTAAGTCTTTTACACGTCCTCCACGGATAAGAACAACGCTGTGCTCTTGAAGGTTGTGGCCAATACCTGGAATGTACGCAGTCACTTCGATTTGGTTAGTCAAACGAACACGAGCATACTTACGAAGCGCCGAGTTCGGTTTCTTCGGAGTCATTGTACCAACACGTGTACAAACACCACGTTTTTGTGGTGAGCTCACGTTTGTTTGTGACTTGATGAAACTGTTGTAACCTTTGTTAAGTGCTGGAGAGTCAGATTTAACGACTTTCGATTTACGTCCTTTACGGACTAACTGGTTAATAGTAGGCATCTTTGAAGATCCTCCCTTCCTGAATGTTGCTATTTTCTAGTCCCACCGACCCGGGTGGTTCATTTAAGGTCATAACGAAACGCTTTTACGAGGCGTAGGCATTCCATGACCTCGCAAAAACGTGAGTTATACCTTGAAAGTGGCAATTGTAGCAGCCAAACCTTCCCGTAGAAAGTTCGGATGGACGTCCAAGTAGCTTGCCGACTGCTGGACATCGTTGTCATCGACAACAACCGATTGGCGGCACTAAATCATAGTAGCACCGCCAACCTGCGCTGTCAAGACGTATTTTACTCGACGGTTGTATCTTCGAGTGCAACTGGCGCCTCATCTTCTTTAAGTTCGACATCGCGGTAGACAGCCATTCCAGTACCAGCTGGAACGAGTTTACCGATGATGACGTTCTCTTTGAGTCCGAGGAGATAGTCGCGTTTCCCTTTGATTGCCGCATCTGTCAAGACACGCGTCGTTTCTTGGAACGAAGCCGCTGAGAGGAACGAATCTGTCTCAAGCGATGCTTTCGTGATCCCAAGAAGGACTGGTTTTGCAGTCGCTGGGTGTTTTCCGTCACGAATCGCATCTTTACACGCTTCTTTGAAGACGCTGATGTCGACAAGTGAACCTGGGAGAAGTGGTGTGTCACCAGACTCGATGACTTTGACACGACGAAGCATTTGGCGAACCATAACCTCAACGTGCTTATCACCAATTTCTACCCCCTGCATCCGGTATACTTTTTGAACTTCTTGGAGAAGGTAGTTCTGAACACCAGATACACCACGGACGGCGAGCAATTCTTTCGGATCGATCGAACCTTCCGTGAAGACTTCACCGGCTTCTACTGTATCGCCGATTTGAACACGGAGACGCGCTCCAAATGGAATCGTGTAAGAACGTGTTTCACTGAATCCTTCGACCGTGAGTTCACGCTTGTCACGCGATTCCGTGAAGTCGATGACCGTACCAGAGATTTCCGAGATGACCGCTTGACCTTTCGGGTTACGGGCTTCGAATACCTCTTGGATACGTGGAAGACCTTGTGTGATATCGTCTCCGGCAACCCCACCTGTGTGGAAGGTACGCATTGTAAGCTGCGTTCCTGGCTCACCGATTGATTGTGCGGCGATGATACCGACGGCTTCCCCGACTTCAACGTTTGATCCAGTAGCCAAGTTACGTCCGTAACACTTCTTACATACGCCGTGTGACGTGTTACATGTGAAGGCTGTACGGATTTCAACTTGCTCGACACCCGCATCAACGATGACGCGTGCGATATCTTCTGTGATCAATTCGTTCTTATCAACCAACACTTCGCCCGTTTCAGGGTGTGTGACTGTTTCAAACGATGTACGTCCGACGAGACGGTCGTACAAGTTTTCGATTTCTTCCGTACCTTCGCGGAGTGCAGAAACACGGATTCCGCGGTCTGTTCCACAGTCTTCTTCACGGATGATGACATCTTGCGCAACGTCAACGAGACGACGCGTCAAGTAACCTGAGTCAGCTGTCTTCAAGGCTGTATCGGCAAGACCTTTACGAGCCCCGTGAGTCGAGATGAAGTACTCTTGAACCGTCAGACCTTCACGGAACGACGATTTGATTGGAAGTTCGATGATGCGACCAGATGGAGCGGCCATCAAACCACGCATACCCGCAAGCTGCGTAAAGTTAGATGCGTTACCACGGGCACCAGAATCAGACATCATGAAGATCGGGTTCAAGCGGTTGAGGGATTTCATCAATCGAGATTGAATTTCATCCTTCGCTTCGTTCCATGCACGTACAACGCGCTCGTAACGCTCATCTTCTGTGATGAGACCACGACGGAACGACTTCATGATTTGGTCGACTTGTTTTTGTGCCTCATCCAAGATTTCCTGTTTATCAGGAAGTACGATGATGTCGGCGATCCCAACTGTCACACCGGCTTTCGTCGAGTGTTTGAAGCCAAGATCTTTCATGCGGTCAAGCATGCGGCTTGTTTCAGTCGTTTCAAACTTCTGGAACACTTCCGCGATGACTTTTCCAAGGAATCCTTTTTTGAACGGGTCGATAATTGGACGTGATGCGATTTCTTCCGCAACGTTCGCCCCTTTGTCGATGAAGTACTTATCAGGAGTTGCTTCCTGCAAGTTTTCCATTGTCGGCTCGTTCAAGTATGGGAACGTGTTTGGCAAGATCTCGTTGAAGATCATCTTACCAACAGTCGTAATGAGCAATTTCTCGTTCTGCTCGTCTGTGAACGTCGGGTTGTTGAGCGTACGTGCCGGAAGTGCCACACGCGAGTGCAAGTGGACATATCCGTTTTGGTAAGCGATCAACGCCTCGTTGACGTTCGAGAACACTTTCCCTTGACCGACGGCATCTTCACGTTCGAGTGAGATGTAGTAGTTACCGAGGACCATATCCTGCGATGGTGTAACAACCGGTTTTCCGTCTTTCGGGTTCAAGATGTTCTGTGCAGCGAGCATGAGAAGACGTGCTTCCGCTTGTGCTTCTGCAGAAAGCGGAACGTGGACGGCCATTTGGTCACCATCGAAGTCGGCGTTATAAGCCGTACATACGAGTGGGTGAAGGCGAATCGCACGACCTTCAACAAGAATCGGTTCGAATGCTTGAATACCAAGACGGTGAAGTGTCGGGGCACGGTTCAAGAGAACCGGATGCTCACGGATGACTTCTTCAAGGACGCCCCAGATCTCAGGTTGCATCTTCTCGATTTTGCGTTTTGCGTTCTTGATGTTCGAAGCGATGCCGCGACCGACAAGCTCTTTCATCACGAACGGTTTGAAGAGCTCAAGTGCCATCTCTTTTGGAAGACCACACTGATACATCTTCAAGTTCGGTCCGACGACGATAACCGAACGTCCTGAGTAGTCGACCCGTTTACCGAGAAGGTTTTGACGGAAGCGACCTTGTTTCCCTTTCAACATGTGTGAAAGTGATTTGAGCGGACGGTTACCAGGACCTGTTACCGGACGACCACGACGACCGTTGTCGATGAGGGCGTCAACCGCTTCTTGAAGCATACGCTTCTCGTTTTGCACGATGATGTTCGGCGCGCCGAGGTCGAGCAAACGTTTGAGACGGTTGTTACGGTTGATGACTCGACGATACAAGTCGTTCAAGTCAGATGTTGCAAAGCGTCCACCGTCGAGCTGTACCATTGGGCGAAGCTCTGGTGGGATGACAGGAAGTACTTCAAGGATCATCCAATCCGGATTGTTCCCTGATGTGAAGAACGCATCGAGAACTTCCAAACGCTTGATCGCACGTGTACGACGTTGACCTTGGACAGTTTTCAACTCTTCACGAAGCTCGCTCACTTCTTTTTCAAGATTAACGTCTTGAAGGAGTGTACGGATCGCTTCAGCACCCATGTCTGCTTTGAAGTCACTACCGTATTTTTCACGATAGAGACGGAATTCTTTTTCCGAGAGAAGTTGTTTCTTCTCGAGCGGTGTATCACCTGGCTCTGTGACCACGTAAGAAGCGAAGTAAATCACTTCTTCAAGTGCACGTGGTGACATATCGAGAACAAGCCCCATGCGGCTTGGAATCCCTTTGAAGTACCAGATGTGCGAAACTGGTGCCGCGAGCTCGATATGGCCCATTCGCTCGCGACGCACTTTCGCTTTCGTCACTTCAACGCCACAGCGGTCACAAATGACTCCTTTATAACGGATACGTTTGTACTTCCCGCAGTAACATTCCCAGTCTTTCGTAGGACCGAAGATTCGTTCACAGAATAATCCGTCCTTCTCTGGTTTAAGTGTACGATAGTTGATCGTTTCCGGCTTTTTGACTTCACCGTAAGACCACGAACGGATCTTCTCTGATGAAGCCAAGCCGATTTTCATATATTCAAATCGATTAACATCTACCAAGGGGCCGACCTCCCTTTTCGCCTTATTCCTCTTCCGTAACAGTCGGTTGAACGACTTGTTCTAACGCCGATGTTGCGTTCGGGATGTTGTCGTCATCTTCATCTTTCATTTCGACTTCTTCATCATCCGCTGACATCATCTTGACTTCCATACCGAGCGCTTGAAGCTCTTTGATCAAGACGCGGAATGATTCAGGAACGCCCGCTTTCGGAACGCTCTCGCCTTTCACGATGGCCTCGTATGCTTTCACACGACCAACCGTGTCATCCGACTTGATTGTCAAGATTTCTTGGAGCGTGTAGGCTGCGCCGTACGCTTCAAGAGCCCAAACTTCCATCTCCCCGAAGCGCTGACCACCGAACTGTGCTTTACCACCGAGCGGTTGTTGCGTAACGAGTGAGTATGGTCCAGTCGAACGAGCGTGAAGTTTATCATCAACCATGTGCGCGAGTTTGATCATGTACATGACACCGACAGAGACACGGTTATCGAACGGTTCACCCGTACGACCGTCATAGAGACGCGTCTTCGCATCTTTATCCATACCAGCCTCTTCAATCGTTGCCCATACGTCTTCCTCACGCGCTCCATCGAATACAGGTGTCGCCACTTTGATGCCGAGCTTCTTCGCCGCCATCCCTAAGTGAAGTTCAAGCACCTGACCGATGTTCATACGAGATGGTACCCCAAGCGGGTTGAGCATGATGTCAACCGGTGTACCGTCTGGCATGTATGGCATATCTTCTTCAGGGAGGATCCGCGAGATAACACCTTTGTTACCGTGACGTCCCGCCATCTTATCCCCTTCGTGAATCTTACGTTTTTGAACGATGTAGACACGTACCATCTGGTTGACGCCCGGAGACAACTCGTCGCCGTTTTCACGATCGAACACTTTGACATCCAAGATGATTCCGTCTCCACCGTTTGGTACACGAAGTGACGTATCACGTACTTCACGTGCCTTCTCACCGAAGATTGCGTGCAAGAGACGCTCTTCCGCCGTCAATTCCGTAACTCCTTTAGGCGTTACTTTACCGACGAGGATATCGCCATCCTTGACTTCAGCTCCGATGCGGATAATTCCACGATCGTCCAAGTTACGAAGCGCGTCATCTCCGACGTTTGGAATATCACGTGTGATTTCCTCTGGTCCGAGTTTCGTGTCACGTGACTCTGACTCGTACTCTTCGATATGAATCGATGTGTACACGTCATCTTTCACGAGACGCTCACTCATGATGATCGCATCCTCATAGTTGTAACCATCCCAAGTCATGAAGGCAACGACGACGTTACGGCCGAGCGCGAGCTCACCCATATCCATCGACGGACCGTCTGCAAGGATTTCTCCTTTTTCGACACGGTCGCCAGCTGCGATGATTGGTTTTTGGTTGTAGCATGTCCCTTGGTTAGAACGGACATATTTTTGAAGTTTGTAGCGGTCTAAATCACCTGAAACCTCAGAACCGTTAACGTCAGACGTACGACGGATCAAGATTTCACGCGCTGTGACACGCTCAACGACACCTGGGTATTTCGCAACGATTGCTGCCCCAGAGTCTTTCGCAGACACGTACTCCATTCCAGTACCGACGATTGGTGAATCTGGTTGGAGAAGCGGTACTGCTTGACGTTGCATGTTCGCTCCCATGAGGGCACGGTTCGAGTCATCGTTCTCAAGGAACGGGATACATGCTGTCGCGGCAGAAACAACCTGTTTCGGCGAAACGTCCATGTAATCGACTCGGCTTGGCTCAACTGACAAGTTTTGTCCGCGGAAGCGGCAAAGAACTTGTTCGTCTGCAAAGTGACCGTCTTCTGTGAGCGGCATGTTCGCCTGTGCAACGACGTAGAGGTCTTCCTCATCAGCCGTCATATATTGGATATCGCCAGTGACAAGACCTGTTTCCGGGTCAACGCGACGATACGGTGCTTCGATGAAACCGTACTCGTTCACTTTCGCATAAGACGAGAGTGAGTTGATGAGTCCGATGTTCGGTCCCTCTGGTGTTTCGATTGGACACATCCGACCGTAGTGCGAATAGTGAACGTCTCGAACTTCGAAACCGGCACGCTCACGTGTCAAACCACCCGGTCCAAGTGCAGAGAGACGGCGTTTGTGCGTCAACTCAGCGAGCGGGTTCGTCTGGTCCATGAACTGTGACAATTGCGAGCTACCGAAGAACTCTTTCAATGATGCGATAACCGGACGAATGTTGATAAGCGCCTGCGGTGTGATCGCGTTTTGATCTTGAATCGACATACGCTCTTTTACGACACGTTCCATACGAGAAAGCCCGATACGGAATTGGTTTTGGAGAAGTTCTCCGACTGAACGAAGACGACGGTTTCCTAAGTGGTCGATGTCATCTGTTGTTCCGACTTCGTGAAGTAAGTTGAAGAAGTAGTTGATTGAAGCGATAATATCAGCCGGCGTAATATGTTTAATACTACGGTCGATATTGCCATTTCCGATGATGTTCAAGACACGCTCTCCATCTGGGTCATCTGGTGAGATGACTTTGATTGATTGAAGACCGAACGGTTCACCTTCAGCGACACCACCAGTTGGTTCCGCATCGACATAACCGAGGCCGCTCTCCAAGTGTGGGAGGATACGATCTAAGTTGCGGCGATCGAGGACTGTTCCAGCTTCAGCGAGTACTTCGCCTGTTTCTGGGTCCACGAGCGTTTCCGCCAATTTTTGACCGAACAAACGGTTCTTAAGATGAAGCTTTTTGTTCATCTTGTAGCGACCGACGTTCGCTAAGTCATAACGTTTCGGGTCGAAGAAACGTGACACGAGAAGTGATTTCGCATTTTCTACCGTTGGTGGTTCACCAGGGCGGAGACGCTCATAAATCTCGATCAACGCTTTCTCTGTAGACTCTGTATTATCTTTTTCAAGGGTGTTACGAAGGTATTCGTCATCCCCGAGAAGGTCGATAATCTCTTGGTCCGTACCGAATCCGAGGGCACGCAACAACACCGTTACCGGGATTTTACGGGTACGGTCGATACGAACATAAACGATATCTTTGGCATCTGTCTCGAGTTCGAGCCAAGCACCACGGTTCGGGATGACGGTTGCGCCAAATCCACGTTTACCGTTTTTATCGAGTTTAGCGTTATAGTACACGCTCGGTGAACGAACAAGCTGGGAAACGATGACGCGTTCTGCACCATTAATGATAAACGTTCCCGATTCTGTCATGAGCGGGAAATCACCCATGAATACTTCTTGTTCCTTAAGCTCACCTGTCTCTTTGTTTTGGAGACGTACTTTTACGCGAAGTGGCGCAGAATAAGTAACGTCGCGCTCCTTCGATTCATCGATTGAATACTTCGGCTCACTGAGCGAGTAATCGATGAACTCCAATACGAGGTTTCCTGTGAAGTCGGAAATCGGTGAAATGTCCGTGAACATTTCCTTCAATCCTTCACGCAAGAACCACTCATAAGAAGCAGTTTGAATTTCAATCAAATTCGGAAGCTCTAATACCTCACTGATACGGGCAAAGCTTCTTCTCTGACGGTGACGACCGTACTGAACAAGTTGACCAGTCAACTGATTCACCTCTCAGACCCCCAATTCTTTAGCGAATTTTTCGGGCGTAGTAATCGAACATTGTCATTGAATGTCGCTCGTTTTCCGTCTCTAAAAAGCAGCAGACACGGCAGTTTCAAGCGAATTCCATTCCAATGGCATTTTATAATGTTAGCATATACGTTATAGCGAGTCAACAAGACTTCACCGTTTGTCAAGACCGAATTGCTCGGAAAATAAAGTAACCTTTTTCTTTCGCAATCGTTTCGACTTGACCAAACACCTCTTCTAATAACTTCTTAGCAGAAGGCGCTCCTTGTTTTTTCTGAATGACGACATAGATTGCTCCTCCATCGACCAAATGCGCATGTGCTTCACGCAAGATCGTATGGACGACTTGTTTCCCCGCACGAATCGGCGGATTGGTGACAATGGCGGCAAACCGTTCTCCCCCCACCGCGTCATACGCGTGAGAAAGTCGTGTTTCGACCGTCACTCCATTACGGGCGGCGTTTTGCTCAGAGAGCGCCAGCGCACGCTCATTCACATCGATGAGCAAGGCTTCACGCCCAGAGGCATCGGCAAGCGAGATCCCCATCGGACCATAGCCACAGCCTACATCTAAAATACGTCCTGAGACATCAGGCACTTCAAACGACTCAATTAAAAGACGCGACCCAAAATCGACTGATCCTTTCGAGAACACACCGCGGTCCGAAGTGAAATGATACTGTTTCCCTCGCAACTCGTACGTCCATGTCTCCGGGGCACTTTCCGAACGTGGATCGTTCGTATAGTAATGATCTCCCATGCGTTGAACCTCCTAACCCTTTCTTCAAGGAAATAAAAGAAGCTCGCCATGGCGAGCTTCTATAGGTTGTGAAGTTGAATTACTTAACTTCAACAGATGCGCCAGCTTCTTCAAGCTTAGCTTTGATTGACTCAGCGTCTTCTTTAGAAACGCCTTCTTTGACTGGAGCTGGAGTTCCGTCAACGAGTGCTTTTGCTTCTTTAAGACCGAGACCTGTGATTTCACGAACAGCTTTGATGACGTTGATTTTACCAGCGCCAGCGTTTGTGAGTACTACGTCGAATTCAGTTTTCTCTTCAGCTGCTGCGCCTGCGCCAGCACCTGCAACTGCTACTGGAGCTGCTGCTGATACGCCGAATTCTTCTTCGATTGTTTTTACGAGTTCGTTAAGTTCGAGAACCGTCATTGATTTGAGGTCTTCGATGAATTGCTCTTTGTTGAAAGCCATTATGGTTTTCCTCCTTTGATGTTGTGAAAAAGTTTTTTGAGTTACGCTACGCGACAAAAATTAAGCTGATTGCTCTTCTTTTTGTTCTGCGATTGCGTTTGTTGCGACTGCGAGCCCACGGATTGGAGCTTGAAGTACGCTGAGAAGCATCGAGAGAAGACCATCGCGTGATGGAAGTTCTGCAAGGGCTTTGATTTCTTCGAGTGAAGTCACTTTGCCTTCGATGATTCCGCCTTTGAGTTCGAGCGCTTTGTGCTCTTTCGAGAAGTCGTTCAAGATCTTCGCTGGAGCAACAACGTCTTCGTTAGAGAAGGCGATTGCTGTAGGACCAGTGAAGACTTCGTCAAGACCTTCGAAGTTCGACTGAGTAGCTGCGCGGCGAAGAAGACCGTTCTTGTAAACTTTGAACTCGATTCCAGCGTCACGGAGTGATTTACGGAGTGTAGTCACTTCTTCAACTGTAAGTCCACGGTAGTCAACAACAACTGTTCCAACGCTCGCTTGCATTTTCTCAGCGATTTCATCGACGAGTGCCGATTTCTGAGCTACGATTTTTTCGTTTGCCATGTGTTTGCACCTCCTAGTCAATTCTTATACCGGACGAGAGGCTGCTCTCCAAAAGAAATCCCTCGTATGAAGACATACGAGGGCGTAATTGTTTGAAAGTAAACCTGTGACAACAGGCTCAAGTTCGAGCAAAGACACCTCGGAAGGGTTTACGGACCGATGTCCACCTTCTGTCTACGGTAATCCAACATATTCGGTTGAACGTGTATTACTTTAACAGCGGCGTCACACGTTGTCAACAATTTATTTCAACAAGATTACTTAAGGAAATCCGCAGTCGCTACACGGATCCCAGGACCCATTGTAGATGAAAGCGCGATGTTTTTAAGGTAAGTTCCTTTTGCAGTAGCAGGCTTCACTTTCATGAGTGTTTCGAGGATTGTCTCGATGTTCTCAGTAAGTTTAGATGCTTCAAATGATTTCTTACCAACTGGAACGTGGATGTTACCAGCTTTATCAACACGGTATTCAACTTTACCAGCTTTGATATCCGCGATTGCTTTTTCTACGTCAAAAGTAACTGTTCCTGTTTTCGGGTTAGGCATGAGGCCTTTAGGTCCGAGAACACGACCGAGTTTACCAACTTCACCCATCATGTCAGGTGTCGCAACGATTACATCGAAGTCGAACCATCCTTGTTGGATTTTGTTGATGTACTCAGCGTCGCCAACGTAGTCTGCGCCAGCAGCTTCCGCTTCTTTCACTTTCTCACCTTTTGCGAAGACGAGAACTTTTTGTGTTTTACCAGTACCGTGTGGAAGTACAACGGCACCACGGATTTGTTGGTCTGCTTTCTTCGGATCTACGCCGAGACGGACAGCAACTTCGATTGTTTCATCGAATTTAGCAGTAGCTGTTTTTTGAACGAGCTCGACAGCTTCAGCGAGGTCGTATGACTTCGTGCGGTCAACAAGCTTAGCTGCTTCTTGGTGTTTTTTACCCATGATCTTTTCCTCCTTGTGGTTAGCGGAATTTCCTCCCACATAATGAAGGGATTGAAGGTGAGCAGTATTCACCGACAACCCCAGAGACTAACAATTAGTCTTCGATTACAATACCCATACTACGTGCAGTACCTTCAACCATAAGCATCGCTGTTTCTACAGATGATGCGTTAAGGTCAGGCATTTTAAGTTCAGCGATTTCGCGAACTTTGTCACGCTTAACCGTTGCTACTTTCTTACGGTTTGGTTCACCAGAACCACTCTCGATACCAGCAGCTTTCTTCAAGAGAACTGCAGCTGGTGGAGTTTTCGTAATAAATGTAAACGAACGATCTTCGTATACCGTGATGACTACAGGAATAATCAATCCGGCTTGGTCTTGTGTACGAGCGTTGAACTCTTTACAGAATCCCATGATGTTAACACCTGCTTGACCAAGTGCTGGACCTACTGGTGGTGCTGGGTTAGCTTTACCAGCTGGGATTTGAAGTTTAACGAGTTTAGAAACTTTTTTCGCCACGAGACACACCTCCTTAAGTCTAAAATGTGGTTTCTTGGACGTTGTGCGCCCTCCCACTCAATCTATTAGGTCGAGTTTGTACCGAAATATAGCACAACATCAAACATTTTCGATTGTACCATCCGTTTCACGGATTAGCAAGTGGGTTTAGTTAATTTTCTGAACTTGTTCGAAATCAAGCTCAATTTTTGTTTCGCGACCAAACATGTCGACCACGACTTTGAGCTTCTCTTTGTCGGCTTCAATCTCATCGATTGTCCCTTCAAAGTTCTCGAACGCGCCTTCTTTCACGCGGACAAGATCACCGAGCTCGTAGTTGTAACGATCTTTCTTCTCGATGAGTCCCATTTGTGACAAGACGTTTGTCACTTCGTCCGGTTGGAGCGGGATCGGTTTTGCCCCGCCGCCTGTTGAACCGAGGAAGCCGGTGACGTTAGGCGTGTTGCGGACAACATACCATGAATCGTCAGTCATGACCATCTCTACGAACACATAGCCCGGGAAGCTTTTGACTTCACGCTCTTTAATTTTCTTCTCGCCACTCTTCAATGTGACTTCTTCTTGCGTCGTTTCAGTCGGGACGAGGACGCGGAAAATTTTATCTTCCATGTTCATCGAACCGATTCGACGTTCTAGGTTTTCTTTGACGTTATTCTCAAAACCTGAGTACGTCTGGACAACAAACCATTGTTTCTCCACGGCTTTCACCTCTTCCTTAGTTAATCAATAAATTGACGAGATAGCTGACTCCAGTATCTACGCCGAACACGAACAGGCCAATCACGACAACAGTCGCGATGACGGTAACGGTATATTTCGTGAGTTCTTTACGAGTTGGCCAACTCGTTTTTTTCAACTCTTTCCATACGTCGCGCAAAAAGTTCATGGTAGCTTCCTCCTACATTGAATGCCAATCTACGTTACTTTGATTCTCGATGCATCGTATGCGCGTTACAGCGGCGACAAAACTTTTTCATTTCAAGCCGTGTCGACACACCATCTTTTTTTGTCGTCGAATACTCCCGAGACCCGCATTCTGAGCAAGCGAGACTTACTTTCTTTGCCATTCATAAGCGCCCCTTTCGACTACTCCCTCTTAAAAAAGAGCGAAAAAAAAACGCCTCCTGTAAATGGCGTCTACGGACAAGGCGCTGCTTTTAAAGTATCACATAGGAGGCACGCGGTCAATAATCGGTTAGCTCGTGAGCATCCGGACGTCGACATGACGTTCGAATTTCTTCTTCACACGCTGTAACGCATTATCAATCGATTTGACATGACGGTCGAGGTCGTCTGAAATCTCTTGATAAGAACGTCCGTCTAAATAAAGACGCAACACTTTCCGTTCGAGATCACTCAAAATCTCATCCATCTTCGCTTCCATAAACGTCTGTTCTTCTTGTGTCACAATGAGTTCTTGTGGATCCGTCGGATGTGGTGGCAAGATGACATCGAGCAACGTCCGATCGGATTCCTCGTCGAAAATCGGTTTATCGAGTGACACATATGAGTTGAGCGGAATATGCTTTTGACGTGTCGCCGTCTTGATTGCCGTGATCATCTGGCGTGTGATGCACATTTCGGCAAAACTTTTGAACGAGGCGAGTCGCTCGTCTTTATAGTCCCGCACCCCTTTATAGAGACCAATCATGCCTTCTTGGACGATGTCCTCATGATCTGCACCAATCAAGAAATAAGATCGTGCTTTCGCGCGTACAAAATACCGGTATCGTTCAATCAAAAACTCGAGCGCGTCGCTATCCCCTTCGTTGCGCGCCAATAAGACCAACTCTTCGTCTGACATTTTTTCAAACTGTTCGTACGGCCATCCGTTCATGCTCGTTACCCCCCGGCGATTGATCCTGAACTATGTAAGGTTGTGTCCCATTATAGGACTCCCTACTCCTATGCGTCAAACAAATTTCTAAAAATTCCGTCAATTAAATGCTGTGTAACTCATATATGTAATTAGTATACAACATTCCTTTGCAAAAAAATGTCAAAATCGAAACAAAGACGAGTCCATTTCATGAACTCGTCCGTGATTTCAATCACCTTTTGATTTACGACGTCGCATTTCTTCAAATCGTTCTTGAATATGCGGAGGAATATCAATCGTTTTTCGATTCGGTTGTTCCTTCTCTAACGAGAGGCGTTGTTGCTCAATCAGTGTTTTGGCATGCTTCCAATCTTTTAATAACTCGGTCGCGGGAACACGTAAGGCACCTTGGCCGAAAATGACCCACTGCTCGGTGAAATCGTTCGTCGCGACGAATAGTGTGACGAGTCGGTTATCCACCAGTTCGTGCGCTCGCCGCTCAATCCACTCGTCCGCCGTCTCGTTCTCTTTCGTATAGACGACATCGACACGACTTCGTTTTTCTTTCGATTCTCGACCGTAACGCATATGGGCATCAAAGACGACGGTGACTTCTTTTCCAGATACGGCCTGATATTCCGCCATCGCTTCAATTAACAAATTGCGCGCTTGATCAAAATCCATATCGCGCAAACTTCTCAAATGTGGCCACGCCCCGATGATGTTATATCCGTCGACAAGAAGGAGCTCGCGTTTTTGGATACTCATGCTAACGGGTTACGTGAGCGATGCACTTCATACAGAAGCAGTGCCGCTGCAACAGATGCATTGAGTGACGTGACATGACCAACCATTGGTAAATGAACGAGGAAGTCGCATGATTCACGCACGAGACGGCTCATTCCTTTTCCTTCACTTCCGATGACCACGACAAGTGGCATATTCCCATCCAATCGACGATAGTCCTGACTCTCTTTCGCATCGGTCCCGACGACCCATAGTCCTTTTTCTTTCAATTCTTCGAGTGTCCGCGTCAAATTCGTCACGCGCGCAACCGGGATATGTTCAATCGCCCCAGTCGACGCTTTGGCGACCGTCTGAGTTAAACCGACCGAGCGGCGTTTCGGGATGATGATTCCATGTGCGCCGACAGCATCCGCGGTCCGTAAAATGGAACCGAGGTTATGTGGGTCCTCGAGTTCATCTAGCAAAATAAAGAGCGGTGTCTCTTCTTTTGAAGCGGCAAGCGCGAACATGTCCTCGATGGTTTTATATTCATAGGCCGCGACGGCTGCCACGACACCCTGATGATGTTCACTACCGGCCATCTTCTCAAGCTTCGTTTTCGGTACGAACGACACTTGGACGGATGCTTCATTTGCCATCGCGATGATTTGAGCGAGTGGGCCTTTTTGTTGCCCTTCCATAATAAATACTTTGTTCATGTCGCGACCGCTTCGAAGTGCTTCGAGTACAGGATTTCGCCCGTACAGGAAATCGATCCCTTCCTCCATCACGTCTACTTCCTTATAGTCCGGCCGTTCCGACTTCTGATGGCGTGTACGCTCTGGACGTTCCCCACGTGGGCGGTCAAACGTTCGTTTTTCCGCACCTCGTTTTCCGTCATGTCGTTTCGGTCGACTCGGCTTCGAGTCGTTCGAACGCTTGTTTGATGAGTTCTTCAAGACGATCCCTTCTTTCTGTTAAGTAGATATAGCCAATCAATGCCTCGAATGCTGTGGAATAACGATACGTATGGACGTCGACCCGCTTCGGAATCGAGCCTGATTTCGCATTTTTGCCACGTCTGACGACAGCCTGTTCTTCTTCCGTCAACATGTCCGTTTCTAGCCAATAGGTCACGACGCTCGCTTGCGCCCGCGCGTTCACATAACGAACGGCACCCCGATGCAAATCGTTCGGGCGCGTCAATCCTTGTTCGAGCAGTCTTTTCCGTACGGCCAATTCATACACCACGTCACCCATATAGGCGAGCGCAAGAGCATTCATTTGTTTCGGTTGCATCATAACCGCTTCCACCGAACCCCTTGGGCCGTGTCTTCGAGTTGGATGTTTTGTTCTTTCAGTAAATCACGAATCTCGTCAGCGCGGGCAAAGTTACGTGCCGCGCGTGCGTCGTTTCGTTCTTGAATCAATTGATCAATCTCGGCATCAAGCAATTCTTTCTCTTCAGCGAGCGTCAATCCGAGCACACCTGTCAATTCGTCGAATAACGAGAGAACTTGTTCGAGTGTCGCTTTTGCCACATGGTCCGCCTTTGCGTAAATGTTCGCTTCTCGTGCCAAGTCAAAGAGGACAGTCATCGCATTTGCCGTATTGATATCATCATCCATCGATTCGATGAACGACGTCTTGATCGCTTCAAGTTTCCGCTCCATCGACTCGCTCGGTTCACCAAGTCCAGCCGTTACCGATAAACGATATTCGATGTTTTGATACGCTTCTTTGATTCGACTCCAACCGTTTGCCGCTTGTTCAATCAATTCACGGCTGTAGTTGATCGGATGACGATAATGGACGGACAACATGAAGAAACGAAGAACCATTGGATCTACTTCTTTCAGCGCTTCGTGGACGAGAAGGAAGTTTCCGAGCGATTTGGACATCTTCTCATTTTCAATGTTGATGAATCCGTTATGAAGCCAATAGTTGGCGAACTTCGCGTGGTTGCACGCCTCTGACTGGGCAATCTCATTCTCATGGTGTGGGAATTTTAAATCGTGACCTCCCGCATGGATATCAATCGTTGCCCCGAGATGCTTTTTCGCCATCGCTGAGCATTCGATATGCCAACCTGGTCGTCCTTTGCCCCATGGACTATCCCAAGAAGGTTCGTTCGGTTTAGCGGCTTTCCATAAGACGAAGTCGAGCGGGTCTTCTTTCTTTTCTCCGACATCGACACGCGAGCCTGCCCGTAAATCTTCAATCGATTGTTGACTTAACTTCCCGTACGTCTCAAACTTCTTCGTCCGGAAATAAACGTCGCCTTCTGATTCATAAGCGAACCCTTCCGTCTCTAATTGACGGATGAATTCGATGATCTCTTCCATCGTATCGGTAACGCGTGGGTGTACGTCTGCCGGTTGCACGTTCAATGCTCCCGTATCGGCTAAATAAGCCTCAATATAACGATTCGTCAACGTCTCGGTGTCTTCCCCAAGTTCGTTCGCGGTACGAATGATCTTGTCGTCTACGTCCGTGAAGTTTAAGACGTACTTCACCTCATACCCACGATATGTCAAATAGCGACGAACCGTATCGAAGGCGATGGCCGGACGGGCATTTCCGACATGGATGTAGTTGTAGACGGTCGGTCCACACACATACATAGATACTTTACCCGGAACAATCGGGACAAACGGTTCTTTTTTATTCGTGAGACTGTTGTACAGCTGAATCATGCGTTTTCTCCTCCATCCGCTTTTCAAGCGTCGCTAATTTTTGTTGTAGTTCATCCACTGCCGCTTCTAAGCGCTCTTGACACTCGCGGTCCGGATCAGGGAAGCGATGGTCGAGGTCATGTTGCTTCACACGCTTCCCGTTTCGAATGACGACACGTCCTGGAATCCCGACGACGGTCGAATCAGACGGTACATCGTTCAAGACAACAGAGCTCGCTCCGATTTTGACGCAATCGCCAACCGTAATGTTTCCAAGCACTTTTGCCCCTGCTGAGATGAGTACATCACTCCCAATCGTCGGGTGACGCTTCCCTTTTTCTTTCCCGGTTCCCCCAAGTGTGACGCCTTGATAAATGGTTACATCATTCCCGATAATCGCCGTCTCTCCGATGACGACACCGAAACCATGATCGATGAATACACGGTCGCCGAGAACTGCTCCCGGATGAATTTCAATCCCGGTCAACCAACGACTGAACTGGGCTAACAACTTGGCCACCAACTTCACGTTACGTTTCCATAATCCGTGCGCGATACGATGTGCCCATATGGCGTGTAGTCCTGGATACGTCAGTGCCACCTCTACTTTTGAACGAGCGGCAGGGTCTAGTTCCAGGACAGTTCGCAAGTCTTCACGCACACTGCTCCAAAATCCCATAATTGATATCTCCTTTTCTTATACAAAAACAAAGACGCCCCTGTGCCAAGGCACAGAGACGCCGTAAGCGCGGTTCCACTCTGTTTGGGAAAAGTGCTCCCCTCTCAAGTCTCGTTAACGCCGAGTCGCGGCCTCGACTACGTATCGCCGAGACGGCTCCGAGGTGCACTTCTTCGGGGGACACATCTAGAACTCCCAGCCTAGGTTCTAGTCTCTGCAAAGTGTCATACCGCTTACTTTCCTCATCGATGCCTTTATGCTAATAAAGTTGTCAGACGTTTCAAGACACGCTCTTTTCCGATTAACGAAATCGCGTTCGGAAGCTCTGGTCCATGTGTTTGTCCTGTCGTCGCGACACGGATTGGCATGAACAAGTTCTTCCCTTTTTGACCAGTCGCTTTTTGCGTCGCTTTCGTCGCCGCTTTAATCGCTTCTGGTGTGAAGTCTTCGATTCCTTCGAGTTGTTGTTTGAACTCTGCAAGGACAGCGGGAACCGTTTCCCCTGAAAGGACAGCGTTCGCTTCCTCGTCATACTCGATCTCATCTTTGAAGAACAAGTCCGTCAACGAGACAATCTCCGCCCCGTGCGTCATTTGTTCTTTATACAATGCGATCAAGTTTGTTGCCCAATCTGCCTCCTCGACAGATACCGCCTCGGGTAATCGTCCTGCTTCTTGTAAGAATGGTAAACTGAGTGCCACTACTTCGTCAAGCGTGGCCTTCTTCATGTATACACTGTTGATCCAAGAAAGTTTTTGTTGGTCAAATACAGCCGGACTCTTCGACAAACGGTTCGCATCAAACATTTCAATAAACTCTTCTTTCGAGAAGATTTCTTCTTCCCCGACTGGTGACCAGCCAAGAAGAGAAATGAAGTTGAAGAGCGCTGCTGGCAAGTAACCGAGATCCGCATATTGTTCAATGAACTGGATGATTGATTCATCACGTTTTGACAATTTCTTATGTTGATCGTTATAGATGAGCGTCATGTGACCGAACTCAGGATATTCCCATCCGAGTGCGTCATATACCATCATCTGTTTTGGTGTGTTTGCGATGTGGTCGTCTCCACGCAAGACGTGGCTGATCTTCATCAAGTGGTCGTCGACAACAACAGCGAAGTTGTAAGTCGGAATCCCATCTTGTTTCACGATGACCCAATCACCAAAGTCTTTCGACTCGAATGAAACATCACCTTTGACGACATCCGTCCATTTATACGTCACGCCTTCAGGCACGCGAATTCGAATTGACGGCTTGCGGCCCTCTGCTTCAAACGCTTCACGTTCTTCGACAGTCAGGTTGCGGTGCGCACCAGAATAACGCGGTGCTTCGCCGCGCGCGATTTGTGCTTCACGCTCTGCTTCGAGCTCCTCTGATGTCATATAGCATTTATAAGCAAGACCTTTGCTCATCAATTCGTTGACGTATTTCTCATAAAGTGAAAGACGTTCCATTTGATAATATGGGCCGTAGTCTCCATCACGACCTGGACCTTCATCCCAATCGATTCCGAGCCACTCCAAATACTTCATTTGACTCTCGACACCGTTTAATACATTTCGTTTCTGGTCAGTATCTTCAATTCGAAGAATCAATTTCCCGCCTGCATGACGAGCAAATAAGTAGTTAAACAACGCAGTCCGCGCATTCCCGATGTGGAGATGCCCCGTCGGACTAGGCGCATAGCGTACACGCACTTCACTCATAATAGTTCCACCTTTCTTCTCTTCTGCCCAAATAGTATACCATTTCTGTCAAGCCCGGTTGAGTAAGATGACCGCTTGCGCCGCGATTCCTTCTTCACGTCCTGTGAAGCCGAGTTTCTCCGTCGTCGTGGCCTTCACGTTCACCTGTTCGATGTCCGCTTCGAGTAGGTCGGCAATGACCGCTCGCATCTCATCAATATAAGGACGTAGCTTCGGACGTTGTGCCATGACGGTCGCGTCCACATTTCCGAGGACATATCCCTCATCCTTCACAAGTTGCCATACGTGGCGAAGCAATTCTTTCGAATCCGCATCTTTAAATTCCGGGTCCGTATCAGGGAAATGCTTCCCGATGTCACCTGCCGCAATCGCTCCAAGCGCTGCATCGGCAATCGTATGGAGTAACACATCCGCATCGGAATGACCGAGTAGACCACGTTCATGTGGAATCTCAATTCCTCCTAAAATTAATGGACGTCCTTCCGCAAATGCGTGTACATCAAATCCTTGACCAATTCTCATTGTAAGTTCTCCTTTGCTAAAATCGCATCACCAAACAGTAAATCCTCCGGCGTCGTCATCTTAATATTATGATAGTCTCCAAGAACGACTTGTACCGTTTCACCAAGCCATTCGAATAAACTCGCATCGTCCGTTCCCATCATCTGTTGTTCGACCGCTCGTTCATGTGCCGTTAAGATCGCCTTGGCCTGAAAAGCTTGCGGCGTTTGCGCCAACCATAGATTTTCCCGAGGAACCGTTCGTTCGATTTGATGACGTTCGACTTGCTTGACCGTGTCTTTGACTGGTACTGCTAAAATGGCGCCACCTTGTAACGCCGCTTCTGCCACTTGATGCAGCTGTTCACGTTTTACAAACGGACGGGCACCGTCATGAATCATCACAATCGTATCGGGTGCAACCACCTTAAGCCCCGCATGGACACTCTGTTGTCGTTCTTCCCCACCTGTTACATATGTAATCGGTGTTTCGACTTTTGCCGTGATCGCTTCAAACCAGTCACGTTCCTCTGGACGAATCGCCAAAACAATCCGTTCACACCAAGGATCGGTATCGAACGCTTGTAACGTCCACGCGATAATCGGTTTGTCACGGAGCGACAACATGAGTTTGTTCGCATCCGCTCCCATTCGTTTCCCTCTTCCCGCAGCCGGGATCACAACTGTATAAGATACTATGTCAAACACCTCTCTTCGTGAAAAAAGAGAGCGCTCACGCGTCTCTTTTTTGTTCGTTATTCAGGACGAGCAAAAATCATTCGGCCTGCAGATGTCTGCAGCACACTCGTCACGACGACAGGAAGCGTCTTCGAGATCAACTTACGTCCACCTTCCACGACGACCATCGTCCCGTCTTCGAGATAGGCAACACCTTGATTTTGTTCTTTCCCTTCTTTAATGACAGTGACGACCATCTCTTCGCCAGGGATGACAATTTGTTTGACGGCATTCGCTAAGTCATTGATGTTCAAGACTGGAACATTTCGCACTTCACAGACTTTGTTTAAGTTGTAGTCGTTCGTGACGACAATTCCATTTTTCAACTCTGCCAATTTGATTAATTTGATATCGACTTCTGGTACATCTTCAAAGTCCCCATCGTAAATTTCAACTTGGATTCGCTTGTTTTCTTGCAGTTCTTTTAAAATATCAAGTCCACGACGACCACGGTTTCGTTTCAACGTATCCGATGAATCCGCGATATATTGGAGTTCTCCGATGACGAACTGCGGAACGATCAATGTACCTTCCACAAATCCAGTCGTGGCGATGTCTGCAATTCGACCGTCAATAATGACGCTCGTATCTAAGATTTTATCATTCGAACGTTGCACCGGTTCAGCCGCCGGTTTCTCCCGCTCACTCTTTACAAATAGTTTGATCCATTCGTTACGCTTCCGATACCCGACCGCGAAACCGAAGTAACCAAACAGTGCCGTGACAAAAATCGGAACGATCTTACTCAGTAAGAAAATGTTCGTTACTTCAAGCGAGACACTGATCAAAAAGGCAATCAAGAGCCCGATAATGAGGCCGATCGAACCGAATAAAATATCCCCTACCGGTAAACGGACGAGCCGTTCTTCGACAAAACGAATAAATGCAACAACACCATCGGTTAAGAATAAACTAAGAATGAAGAAGATAAGTCCACCAATCAAACTTGCTACGTATGGAATCGTTAACCACTCCGGCACATTCATGCCGAGGTCTCCTAATAATAACGTCGCTTCGATAATTCCGAACCAACCCACGACGAGACCAATCAAAATAAATCCGATTCGTACAGCAATCTTCACTCATTCCACCTCCTTCTATATGAAATAAAATTTCAAAAATAACACTTTCATTGTAACATGGTTTTTTCAATCACGTTCGTTACAAAGCGTTAAAAACTGCCATTGGCGACCCGTTAAAACGGGATCGCCAACTGCAGTGCTTCGTCTACCGTTCCGACACCGACCACTTCAATCCCTGCCGGAGCGGTCCATCCCCCCATATTGTTTTTCGGAATGATGGCACGTGTGAATCCTAATTTTGCGGCTTCAGCGACACGTTGTTCAATCCGTGATACGCGTCGCACTTCTCCAGTCAATCCGACTTCACCGATGCAGACATCCGTCGGACGAGTCGGGCGGTCGCGGAAACTCGAGGCAATCGAGACACAAATCGCGAGGTCAATCGCAGGCTCATCTAGTTTGACGCCACCCGCCGCTTTCAAGTAGGCGTCTTGCGTCTGAAGCAATAAGCCAGAGCGTTTCTCAAGGACGGCCATCAGAAGCGCGACCCGGTTTTGGTCGATTCCCGTCGCCATACGTCTCGGGTTACCGAATGATGTTGGCGAGATGAGTGCTTGTAGTTCGACGAGCACTGTCCTTGTCCCTTCCATCGAAGCGACGACCGTCGAACCGGAAACACCGGCAGTTCGTTCTTCTAAAAAGATTTCGGACGGGTTGAGAACTTCTTCTAGCCCACTCTCTTTCATCTCGAAGATCCCGATTTCGTTCGTTGAACCGAAACGGTTTTTCACCGCGCGTAAAATACGGAACGTATGATGGCGCTCCCCTTCAAAGTAAAGGACCGCATCGACCATGTGCTCGAGTAAACGTGGACCCGCAATCGATCCTTGTTTCGTTACGTGACCGACGATGAACACAGCAATCCCTCGTGTTTTTGCAATCTTCATGAGCGCTGCTGTACATTCTCGTACTTGTGACACACTTCCTGGCGCCGATTGAATTTCATCCATATATACCGTCTGAATCGAGTCGATGATGACAAACCCGGGTTGTTCTTCATCAATGACGCGTTCGATCATCAACATGTCTGTCTCAGCGAGCACAAACAAGTCTTCGGTCGGTAAGCCGAGACGTTCCGCTCGAAGTTTCGTCTGCTTGAGTGATTCTTCACCTGAGATATAGAGCACCTTTTTACCACTATGGGCTAGATGTGCACTGACCTGTAAAAGAATCGTCGACTTCCCGATTCCCGGGTCCCCGCCGACTAAGACGAGTGAACCCGGAACGATACCACCACCGAGCACACGGTCAAATTCACGACTATTCGTGTGCACGCGTGTCTCTTCTTGTGAGACGACGTTTGCGAGTCGTTCTGGCTTCAATTGTCGAGATGAACTATGCACAAACGCTGCGCCACGTTTGGCTTTCTTCTCTTCGACAAACTCCTCAACGAGCGTATTCCATTCATTACAACCTGGACAACGTCCCATCCATTTGGCTGATTCATATCCACACGATTGGCAGACGTATTTCGTTTTAATTTTGGCCATAAGCTTCCTTCCTGTCTAAAAAAGCTCCCTCATAAACAACGAGGGAGCTGAATGATTTACTGAACCACACCTTCGTTACGAACGACAAACTCTCCATCTTGTACGTCGAGCGCAACTTTACTGCCTTTAGCGATTGTGCCGCCGAGCATTGCTTCTGAGAGGCGATCTTCCACTT
Organism: Exiguobacterium sp. s160; assembly: GCF_018617575.1. NCBI lineage: Bacteria > Bacillati > Bacillota > Bacilli > Caryophanales > Exiguobacterium > Exiguobacterium sp. s160. Next base: position 4,492 of record NZ_JACSKK010000010.1, on the reverse strand, counting down.
CTCGTTGAAGGGCACGACGGAGAGGGCGAGCCCCGTATTCCGGATCGTAGCCGACTTCGGCAATCTTGTCGAGCGCCGCATCCGTCAAGCTGAAATCAACTCCTTGTTCGGCAAGACGTTTCTTGAGTGTCTCTGCCATAAGTTTGATGATTTCTTGAATGTGCTCTTTTTGAAGTGAATGGAAGACCGTGATTTCGTCAATCCGGTTCAAGAACTCAGGTCGGAACGCTTTTTTCAATTCCTCGAGTACTTTATCCTTCATTTCCGTATACTCACGTTTCACATCATCTTCGACTGTGAATCCAACATATTTATTACGTTGAAGCGCTGCGGCCCCGACGTTTGACGTCATGATGATGACGGTGTTTCGGAAGTCGACCGTGCGACCTTTCGAATCCGTCAAGCGTCCGTCGTCAAGCACTTGAAGTAAGATGTTGAACACTTCCGGGTGAGCTTTTTCAATTTCATCGAGAAGGATGACCGAGTATGGTTTCCGGCGTACCTTTTCTGTCAACTGACCGCCTTCTTCGTAACCGACATAACCAGGAGGCGAACCAACGAGACGGCTCGTCGCATGTTTTTCCATGTACTCTGACATGTCGATTCGAATAATCGCATCCTCATCCCCAAACATCGCTTCGGCAACTGCGCGAGCAAGTTCGGTTTTACCGACTCCGGTAGGTCCGAGGAAGATGAATGAACCGATTGGACGTTTTGGATCTTTCAAGCCAGCCCGAGCCCGACGAATGGCGCGGGAAATCGATTTCACCGCATCGTCTTGACCGATGACACGGTTGTGAAGAATTGATTCGAGTTTGAGGAGACGGTCTGTCTCTTCCTCGGCAATCTTCGTGACCGGTACACCTGTCCAGTTTGCGACAACTTGAGCGATATCTTCTTTCGTCACTTCAAGCTTTTCATTTCCTTGCTTATTCTGCCATTCTGCTTTCAACTCTTCTAACTCATCGCGTAACTTTTGTTCTGTATCACGGAGAGAAGCCGCTTTTTCAAACTCTTGGCTTTGAACAGCAGAGTCTTTTTCTTTACGAATCGATTCAAGGCGTGACTCCAACTCTTTCAAGTTCGGTGGTGCCGTGAACGAGCGAAGTCGTACTTTTGATGCCGCCTCATCGACGAGGTCAATCGCTTTGTCCGGTAAGAAACGATCCGAGATGTAACGGTCAGACAGAACGACCGCCTCGTGAATCGCTGTGTCCGTAATCGTTACGCGGTGATGCGCTTCATAACGATCGCGCAACCCGAGTAGGATTTGTTCAGCTTCTTCTGTTGTCGGTTCATTTACTTGAATTGGTTGGAAGCGTCGTTCAAGCGCTGCATCTTTTTCGATGTACTTCCGGTATTCATCAAGTGTTGTCGCCCCGATACATTGAAGTTCACCACGAGCCAATGACGGCTTGAGGATGTTCGACGCATCAATCGCACCTTCTGCACCACCCGCACCAATCAATGTGTGCAACTCGTCGATGAAGAGAATAACGTTTCCTGCCTGACGAATTTCGTCCATTACTTTTTTCAATCGATCTTCGAACTCACCACGATATTTCGTACCTGCTACGAGCGTACCCATGTCGAGTACCATCACTCGTTTATTGCGAAGTGTTTCAGGTACTTCGTTGTTAATAATTTGTTGAGCGAGACCTTCGACTACTGCCGTTTTCCCGACACCTGGCTCTCCGATAAGAACCGGGTTGTTTTTCGTACGACGAGATAAGACTTCAATGACACGTTGAATCTCACCTGCGCGGCCGATGACCGGGTCTAAACGCGATTCACGTGCTTGTTGCGTCAAGTCGCGTGCCAACCCATCAAGTGTTGGGGTTGCAGCGCTCGCGCCTGGTTGTGAAGCATTTGAAGAAGACTCCGTGTTACCGAGAAGCTGTAATACTTGTTGACGCGCTTTCGTCAAACTGATTCCAAGGTTATTGAGAACACGTGCTGCGACACCTTCGCCTTCACGAATCAATCCAAGAAGGATGTGCTCCGTTCCAACATATGAGTGTCCTAGTTTTCGTGCCTCGTCCATCGAGAGTTCAATGACCTTTTTCGCACGTGGTGTGTAGTGAATCGTCGAGCCATTCTCAGAACCGCGTCCAATCAATGATTCTACTTCTTGTTGAATTTTTTCAGAAGTCAATCCGAGAGCGAAGAGCGCTTTTGCCGCAATCCCTTCTCCTTCACGAACCAATCCTAATAAAATATGTTCTGTACCAATATTATGATGGCCAAGACGTACTGCTTCCTCTTGTGCTAAAGCTAATACGCGCTGTGCTCGTTCTGTAAATCGTCCAAACATCATTGACAAAACCTCCTTGTAGTTGGATCAAACTAAGCCTTGATCTAACGTTCGACGAACGAGGGTCGCTCGTTCTCGATCCCGTTCTTGCGTAGATAATGTTTTCCCGAAATGTTTTTGTAGAAAACCTGATTGTAGCCGAACAATGAGTTCATGAAACTTTGGTGGACTCCAATCAGACAAAATTCCTAGGTCACTCGCTAAATGTAAATCAGATAATCGTTCGATAGCTTCAGTAGAAGATAGTAATTTTGCATATCGCAAAATACCATATGATCGATAAAATTGATCTTCTAACTCTTCCTGTCGATTCGCAACGAGTTCTTCGCGCGCATGACGCTCTGCTTGAATCACTTGTTCTGTCACTTCCATAAAGTCAGCCAGTAACTGTGACTCGTGACTCCCTAACGTCCGTTGATTCGACAGTTGGAACAAGCGACCTGCCGCATCACTACCTTCACCATAACGACCTCGAATCGTATAGCCAAGTTTTCGAAGTTCTCGCAAGATTGGACTGATTCGTCCCGTCAAGGTGAGTCCCGGCAAGTGTAACATGACCGAGGCACGAAGTCCTGTTCCGATATTGCTTGGACATGTCGTCAAATAACCTAACTGTTCATCAAACGCATACGATAGGGATTCTGCACATAACGCGTCAACTTGTTTCGCTAATTCAAACGCCTCTTTCACTTGATATCCTGGAAGTAGCGTTTGAATGCGTAAATGGTCTTCCTCATTAATCAATACACTAATTGTTTCATCTTCACTTAAGAAGACCGCACTCTCTTCATTGGTTGCAACGGCTGGGCTAATGAGGTGTTTCTCCATCAACGCCTGTCGTGTCACTTCATCATAATCACGCATATGAAGATATTCGAATCCTTTCAACCCACGTAGACGCCCTTCTAGACGATCGCAAAGCTGACGTTCTCCTTCTTTAGAAAGTACGGGAGAGAATACCGTGTCTTTGACATTACGCGCCAGTCGAATTCTTGTAGAAACGACCAAATCATCGAGCTTGGCACGTTCTTTCATTTTTGGACCAAGTGGATGTGTTAGGAAAGTTTCCATCAGACATCTCCCTGCCCTTCTAATTGCTTCATTTCTTTTTGAATGCGTGCTGCCCGTTCATAATCTTCTTGTTCGACAGCGCGGTTCAACTCCCCTGCCAACTTTTCGAGCCGTTCTTCAATCCGTTCATGTGGCGTGCGTAGCTGGTCAGGGATTGAACCGATATGATGATCGTGTCCTTGTTGATATTGACGAGTGATTTTGATCAATTCATCCCGAAATACGGTATAACATGTAGCGCATCCTGCTTTTCGTACGCGCAATAGGTCTTGGCGTGTCATCTGACAAGTCGGGCATCGCTTCACGACTGGTACATATCCTGTCATCAGTTCTACCGTACATTGTCGACATAATCGTTTTTTTACGGGTACATCTTGTTCCATCACAACGACTTCATTGACAGCAGGTCGCTGTTTACAACGTTCGCATAACATACGACTTATCCCCCATTACGATAACGAAGTACTTTCATCAGTGCTAGCAATTGTTGACGTCGAATAAAAGAGCGATCATCAACTTGTAAGTTTAATGCTTCATCTGATAAGAGATGGTAAATCAATTGCGCTTCTTGTTCGTGCATCATTTGTTCTTCCACTAATCGTACGAGCACATTTTCAACGAGCTGTTCATTCAAACGTGGATGCTCATGAATGACATCCATCAAACTAGAAAGCACATCCTGTTTTTCATGTAAGATGACGCGTCGGATCCGAATATATCCACCGCCACCCCGTTTACTTTCTACTAAATATCCTTTTTCGACGGTAAAACGTGTGTTGATGACATAATTGATTTGGGATGGGACACATTCGAATCGTTGCGCGATATCTTGGCGTTTAATCTCGATTGCATTTGCCTGACTTTCCTTCAATACTTGCTTCAAATACTGTTCGATAACATCCGAAATATTTCTCATCTCCACCACCCTCTGACCATCTTTGACTTTTGACTATATTTTATCATTGATTTAAAAAAAGGCAAACGAAAAGCGATGCTCTTATAGAGAGCACCGCTAATCAATAAAAAAACGACCGAGCATATGCTCGGTCGTCCTCTCTGTTGTTGCCTGGCAACGTCCTATCCTCACAGGGGGAGATCCCCCAACTA
>NZ_JACSKK010000009.1:0-89665 GCF_018617575.1 Exiguobacterium sp. s160 | reverse complement strand
GTTCCCATGCCGAACACGGAAGTTAAGCGTCTCAGCGCCGAAAGTAGTTGGGGGATCTCCCCCTGTGAGGATAGGACGTTGCCAGGCAACAACAGAGAGGACGACCGAGCATATGCTCGGTCGTTTTTTTATTTCATTGAAACTTAATCCCTTCTTTTTCGTACTAAGTATGAGAAAGAGGGGATTGTTTTGTATATTCGTTTAGCCACTTTAAAGGATATTTCGAGGATTACAGAAGTTTCAACTGCAAGCTTTCGACAAGAGGCAGACACCTTGCAGTTACCAGTAAGAGATTTGAATGTCGAGCCTCCTGGATACGACAATGAACCAATGACACACTATTTGATCGAAGAGTTGACAACCTATGTGACGGAGCAAGACGGTAAACTTGTAGGTGGCATTGTGCTTACATTGACAGGGGAAGACTATGCACGAATCGATCGTGTTTTTGTACATCCTGATGTTCAAGGGCAAGGAATCGGCAAGGCATTGATTCATTACGTGGAAGCTGAGTATCCACATGTACGAATTTGGGAGCTAGAAACATCAACTCATCAAAAGAGAAATATTCGCTTTTATAAACAGTTAGGATTCCAAGTCGTGTATGAGTCGGATGATGAAGTATGTTTTGTCAAACGAACAAAAGCAAAACCGAGTACACATTGCTTTGAAGAACGGTCATGTGAAGGATGGCAGGCGTACGGGGTAAACGCGAGTCATTTGGCAGTGACGAACAGTAACATTTCTTTATTTGATGCGAGTAACTGTAATTTCAGTCAAAGTCGTTTTCGGAACATTAATTTCCGCGACAGTAAGTTCAGTGACTTGAATTTGTCAGGTTCACAATTCAATTTTGTAACGATGCAAGAGAATGAACGTACTATTCAAATGCATCATTCGAATCTGAGAGGTGCTACATTTAATCAATGTGACCTGACGAATGCGACGTTAACAGGATGTGACATCAAAGGTATGAAGATAAATGGTATTTCAATTGACACCTTGATCAGTACAAAGAGAGGAGAAATGTAATGGAAAACCTTGAACAACTCCAATTAGACCTACAACAACGTATCGCCGAACGCGATCGACTTGTTCGCAAACAAAAGACACTTGAAAAACAATTAAAGGAACATGAAGCGGTACGGAAAGAATTGTTGAATACATTTACGAAAGAACAGCGTGATGTTTACGATCTTGAAAATTTTTCGCTCGTCAATACGTGGCGGAAGTTACGAGGCACGTTTGATGAGCAACGCATAAAGGAAGTAGAAGAAGCTGCTCGTGCCGAACTGAAATTGCGCGAACACGAGAAGATGATTGATGAATTGACGCTCGAGCATCGAGATTTACAAGAACAGCTCGAGAGATATGAAAGCATCGATACGGAGTGGGAGACTTTCCTCGAAACAAAAGAAGCTCACCTCACAAAAGATCCAGTTGTTCGCCGAGACCTACATGATCTCACCAATCAACAAGCTAAGACGAATGAACTTCTCATCGAATATCGAGAAGCCATTGTTGCGGGTAAAGCAGCACGAGCAACGATTACGAGGACGCTAAAGCACTTAGACAGCGCCAAAGGTTGGTCGACATATGATACGTTCTTCGGGGGAGGTTTGTTTGCGACGGCAATGAAACATGATGCGCTAGATGCTTCCGAGCAAACGATGCATGAATTACAATCTGCATTAGAACGTTTCTCCCGTGAATTAGCAGATGTCCAAGAAATTGTTCAAGAATTGCATGTCGATCGAGGTTCACTCATTCAGTTCGCAGATTACTTTTTAGATGATATTTTTTCAGAATGGACGATGCATGGGCGAATCAATGATTCATTAGATCAAGTGAACGGACTGGATAAGGAAATCAGTCAGCTGATTGCTCGTATGACGATACAAGTGGAACAGTTAGAACAGAAACTTGAAGAGACTGAAGAAAAAAGAAGACAGCTCATCCTAACGCGATGAGCTGTCTGTCGTAAGAGAACAAACTGAAGAGGTTCATGATGTAGCAGATTCGTTTTCTTACTTGAAAGGAGAAACGCACGGATGAATAAATCAATCGCATTTCTCATTAGAGGAATGGGAATCACAGGTGCCTTACTCGTATTATCGATTCCTTTTTTCTTTAACCCTCCTATATCGACCACACTTAAAGTGGTCAGTCTTGGATTATTGATGATTTTCATCATTTTCGCTGCATCAACCATCAGACTTCGGAAACGGATGGAAGATGAATGACGCGTTCTATCGTTACAGGTGATCCAAAGTAGGCGCGAGCGTTTGATTCACCTACATGAGGTCAGCTAATTCGGAGTGCTCGTTCATTCCGGTCGTTTTAGCCAATGCCGTAGTCCTTTCCCTGCGTGAGGACCTGCCTCATAACGCGGAATGACGTGCAGATGGGCATGAGGAACAGTTTGGTTTGATGCCGTGCCGACGTTCCAACCGAGCGTGTATCCATCAGGTTGAAACGTTTGATCAAGATGTTCCTTCGCCTGATGAAGTAATTCGTATGTATGTTGCCACTCTAAAGGCGTTAAGTCGAATGTCGTCGCGCGGTGTGCTTTCGGGACAATCACACCCGAGCCAACGAGGACATCTTGCTCGTGGTCATGCATAAGAAAGTAACAAGAGTCATTCTCGGCAATAATAGTTTGATGTGGATCTAGTGTCGGGTGACAAAATGGACAAGTAGACATGAGATAGGTGCACTTCCTTTCTATATTAAGTGTACCAAAGGGGGAGAATCATGGAACGACTCATCAATGAAATCGTGCAAAATGTGCAAACAGGAAAACGAACGCTGATTGCGATTTCCGGACATGGGGCAGCAGGAAAATCGACGTTGGCCGAAACATTACGGGAACAACTCGGTGATATAAACCTGCTTCACACAGATCCATACATCATCGATTCACAGTTACGGAAACAAACGATCCTCACATATCAACACGATGGAAAAACCCATCATTATAAGATGACGGCGTGTCATCCGGCTGCGCATCATCTGCTGTCACTCGAGCGTGACGTTCTTATGATTCGAGAGGGAATCGGCTTTTACACCATCGATGTCTCATATTTAGAACGTACGTGGATTGACCCGAAAAAAATGATTACGATTATTGAGGGCATGAGTGTCGCATTTTTGGATCTCTCTTCTTTTGACCAGTCGATTTATCTTTATACGGACGGAGAGACAGAATTTAGACGCAGAGCGAATCGTGATATCCAGGAACGAGGAATGGAAATGGATTACTTACGCGCTTCGCATGACGAGCGACGTCTTCAATATGAGTTGTTCATGCATCCGTATCGACATCACTTCCAAACCATCGTCAATATGAGTGGGAATATGATTCAAATTGAAAAAACCGCTCACGAGGAGCGGTGACTGCGTAGCGTATCTTGAATACCGAGACCGAGCTGTTCTTGCTCACGTTCGAGTTGTTCCCATGTGAGGGAGCGGTGGCGCAATTCGACGTCAGTCGCCATCGACTCGAGCGTTCGCTGTGTTTCGATGTTGTCGAGCCAGTAGTAGAGGTCAATCCCGTCTTCATGCAGACGCCAAAATGATTTGACGACCTCAAACTCATCGGCCCACTCACCGACCGGTTTGAACCCATACTTTTCGACGAACGGATAAGGACGCTCTTCTCCGAGCGGGTCAATCACGTTCCGAACAAACATCGGTTCAAGTCCAGCATGAGCCGTTGCGTCGAGCAATCGTTTCAGTTCAGGTATTGGTTCGATTTCAATATGTTCAATCACGTCAAACCAGACACGTTTCATGTCCTTGTCCCATAACGTCGCTTCCACGCTGTATGGGGCTCCAGCAGACGAAGGGGCATACATCGTCAATTCGAATGAGAACGGAACGTCTTCCTTCGCACCAGGTTCTAGTACGACAGTGAGTGGAATCGGAATTTCTTGAATGTCGGCTTCTCGATTGAATTCATTTCCTTCCATAGTGATGTCTTTAAATGTCGTCAAAAAGTTGAGTGTCAGTTCTTGTAACCGGACGACAGTCGTCGTCGGGTTGGATACGTGCAGGGTCCCGGTCACTACCTGCTTCGGAATGAGTGATGTCGGGTCAAACGTGATGTCGGCTTCGATCTCCGAAAAGAACCATTTCTTGAATCGGTTTCCCCATTTGGACATGGCGGTCGCGCCCCTTTTCTCTAAATTCTATGCTGTTATACCTGTTCCCGATTCTATTTTTCAAAAAACATTGAGAAAAAGGTTGCTTTTTATAACTGTCTCACTTATTATAGAGGATGTCGAAACAATTCAAACCATCGCGGGGTGGAGCAGTCTGGTAGCTCGTCGGGCTCATAACCCGAAGGTCGTCGGTTCAAATCCGGCCCCCGCAACCAATTTTTATTTAATTTCATATGTCGTCGCGGGGTGGAGCAGTCTGGTAGCTCGTCGGGCTCATAACCCGAAGGTCGTTGGTTCAAATCCAGCCCCCGCAACCAATTTTTAAATGAGATAGCGAAACGATAGCGTTTCGTGTTTTTTTTTGCTTAAAATGAAGTGTACAATGAGTACGTATGAGAAGTGATAAAAGGAGAACCATTCATGTATACATTGATTACGCATTCTGCGGTGGAAACGCAGGCAGTGGCAGAACGTTTGGCTACGCTCGTCGAAGCAGGAACGGTCATCACGTTAAACGGTGACCTTGGTGCCGGCAAGACGACGTTCACACAAGGGTTCGCAAAAGGACTCGGTGTCACACGGAACGTCAACAGTCCGACATTCACCATTATGAAACAATACAAAGGGCGCTTGCCGCTCTATCATATGGATGTCTATCGACTCGAGGATACGGGGGATGACATCGGTCTTGAGGAATATATCAACGGTGACGGTGTGGCCATCGTAGAGTGGTCGAACTTGATCGAGTCTTCTCTTCCGGAAGAACGCTTGGCGATTACGATTGAACGAGTCAGTGATGAAGAACGAAAATTGACACTCGCTCCAACGGGTGAGCGTTACGTTCAAATCGCCAAGGAGGTGCTCGCATGAAGCAATTGATGATTGATACCGCGACGACACGTTTATCTGTCGCATTAAGTGAGGCTGGAGAAATTCAAGCCGAAGCGACGGTCATGGTCTCGAAAAACCATGCGGTCACACTCATGCCGATGATTGAACAACTCATGGCAGCTGTGAAATGGACTCCGAATATGCTCGAACGCATCGTTGTCACGACAGGTCCTGGGTCGTACACGGGAATTCGGATCGGGGTGACGACAGCGAAGACACTTGCTTATACGTTGAACATCCCACTAATCGGCGTGTCCGCCCTTCAACTCATGGCAGCAGCCCCGAATACGGACTTGCCCGTCGTCTCGTTGATTGACGCGCGACGCGGCAACGCCTATATCGGATATTATCAACAGAACAAGGCACTGACACACGATCAACATGCGTCTGTCGCCGACTGGCTACGACTGAATATCCAAGGACGTTTCCTCGTCGTTGGAGATGTTGAACCGTTCCGTGACGTGTTGAGTGAATATGAGTATGTCGAAGCGCCGGCTGCACATCGTTACGGCCGCGCGAGTGATTTGGTCGTCTTTAGCGATGAGACGAGCGATGTCCATGCGTTTGAGCCAGAGTATTTGCGACTCGCTGAAGCGGAAGCGAAATGGTTAGAGGGTCAAAACAATGGCTGACGTTAAAATTCGTCGAATGACGTGGCTCGATGTCGAAGAAGTGACGAAAGTCGAAGAAGCGTCGTTCTCCATTCCGTGGACAAAAGAGGCGTTTATGAACGAGATGCTTCGAAATGAACAGGCAATTTATTTTGTCGCGGTCCATGACAAACAGGTCGTCGGTTTTGTCGGAGTATGGCAAATCGTCGACGAAGGACATATCACGAACATTGCTGTCTTACCTGAATTTCGTGGGCAAGGGATCGGTAATCAACTGTTAGCGGAACTTGTCGCGTTTGCCAAGTCAAAGGGGCTTGTCGGATTGACGTTAGAAGTCCGCGTGTCGAATGTCGGGGCGCAAAAACTATATGAACAGTTTGGGTTTATGCAAGCCGGACGAAGAAGACGCTACTATCAGGATAATAATGAAGACGCCTATATTTATTGGGCGAAGTTAGGAAGTGACTCAGAATGAACACATCACTGATTCTCTCAATCGAGTCGAGCTGTGACGAGACGTCTGTTGCGCTCGTCAAAGACGGGAAGACGCTATTGTCGAACGTCGTCTCTTCTCAAATTGAGAGCCATAAACGATTTGGTGGCGTCGTCCCTGAAGTGGCGTCTCGTCATCACGTGGAGCGCATCACGTATGTCATTGACGATGCGTTGAGCGAAGCAGGCGTGACGATGGAAGATGTCGATGCGGTCGCGGTCACACAAGGACCGGGTCTCGTCGGTGCCCTTCTCGTCGGCATCAGTGCGGCCAAAGCATTGGCGTTCGCCCATCAAAAACCGCTCATTGGCGTCCATCATATCGCGGGACATATTTACGCGAACGAACTCGTCGAAGAGATGGAGTTCCCACTCGTCTGTCTCGTTGTCTCAGGTGGACACACGGAGCTCGTCTATATGCCAGAACACGGTGTCTTTGAAGTCATTGGTGAGACACGTGATGACGCGGCGGGTGAAGCGTATGATAAAGTCGCACGCACGCTCAGCCTCCCATATCCGGGTGGTCCGGCAATTGACCGCTTGGCAGCGGTTGGGGAAGATACGTACAACTTCCCACGCGTTCGCCTTGAACCGGGTAGCTTCGACTTCAGTTTTAGTGGATTGAAATCATCGGTCATCAACGCTGTACACAATGCAGAGCAACGCGGGGAGACGGTCATTCCTGAAAACTTGGCAGCGAGTTTTCAAGCAAGTGTTGTCGAAGTGCTTGTTGAGAAAGCGATTCGCGCTGTGAAAGAAAAAGGAGCGAAGCAATTGCTCGTTGCCGGTGGTGTCGCGGCAAACCGTGGACTCCGAGCCGCGCTTCAAGAAGCCACTGCTGCTGAAGGAATTCAACTTGTCATTCCACCACTCGATCTTTGTGGAGACAATGCCGGCATGATTGGGGTCGCGGCACATCACGCGTATGTGCGCGGGAAGCGCGATACACTAGCGATGAATGCGGTTCCTGGGTTATCCTTAGAAGAGAGCATGACAGTCTAGGGGGAAATAGAGACATGACAAAACGCATCATCATTGGAGGACTCATCGTACTACTCGTCGTCGCGACGTTTTTACAAGTACGAGAAATCATCCGCGCTTACAATATCGCCTATCAAGAGGAAATTGTGCCAGAAGAGACACGAGTGAAGTCGTTGACTGGAGAAGAGTCATTAAAGGGTATTGGTCGTGTGACCGGAGAGAATACGCTCATCGAGTCATTGTATGGTTACACAAGTGTCATCGACCAAGAACCAGAGCGTGTGATCGTCGTTGATCGCAATCTCGGTGTTCAGCCAAAAGCGAGCGATGCTTACTATGAAATTGAGCGGGGTCGCGAGGCAACAGAAGAAGAGGCTGCGAAGTTTGATGATTTGATCGATGAGCTCGACGAACAGCAACTGTTCGCACAAGTCATCTCGACACACGAGGCACGCTATGTGACGAATGACGAAAAACCGATGACATTCTATAAAGTGTTCACACGTGACGTCGATACGAACGAGGCGGTCTTCTTTATCGCCGAGGACGGGACGAAGCTCGATTTCCATACGGTGGGATTCCAACCGTTACGATACTTCTAATAAAAAGAGAGGCCAGCGTATTAAACACGCTGACCTCTTTTTTCATGCCTTCAAATTGGCAACGATCTTCCCGACGACATGTCGGTCCGAGAGTTCGACCAACTTCTTCGGGATATCCGCAAATGGAATTGTCTCTTGAATCATCGGTTGAATCTCACCCGCTGCAAGCAGTTCGAGCATGTGCGTACCGATGCGGACGATGTTTGCTTCGCTCACACGGTCTTGTTGATGATGAATCGCATTAAGTGCGACCTCATGGTAGGAGATGACACGTGTGAACGGTTTGATGACACTCATGTCAGGGGCTCCTGCGATATGGGCGATGTGTCCGTTGTAGGCGATGACTTGGAGGGAAGCGGTCGCCGTCTCCCGACCGACGGGATCGATGACAGCATTGACACCGTGACCGCTCGTCAGTTCCATCACCCTTTGTTGCCAGTCTTCTGTATTGTAGTCAATCGCCTCGTCGGCTCCGAGCTGTTTGACCCAGTCATGGTTACGCGCTGAAGCGGTCGTGATGACACGTTTTCCAAGATACTTCGCCAGCTGAATGGCAAAGCCACCGACACCACCGGCACCCGCGTGAATGAGGATTGTATCGATTGCATTCATCGGAAGTTTTTCAAAAATGGCTTGGTACGCTGTGAATCCAGCTGTCGGTAAAGCGACCGAATCAGCGAACGAGATCGATTCTGGAATCGGGACGACCATGTGCGCTTTGGCACGTGTGAACTCGGCGAAGCCACCCCATTCATTCCAGTTGCTGTGGTAGAGGACACGGTCACCGATCTGTACGTTCGTCACGTCATCCGCGACAGCGGCAATCGTACCCGCGACATCGAGCCCGAGGACGTGAGGGTATGACCATTCGGGTTTGCCGTTAGTCGCCGTTTTATAGTCGACGGGGTTGAGCCCTGCATATTCTCCCTCAATCAATACCTCACCGGAACGAAGCGTCGGTGTATCGACCTCCTCGATTTGCATCGTCTGCCATGTGTTCGGTTCATGTAGTAATAAAGCTTTCATCTAACATCCACTCCTTATAAATTTATTTATCGATTGATGATTTAAACGTTATTTGTCTTATGATTTACTGCCTTTTATACTGAAGGTAACGAATACAAAAGGAGTTTACACAGATGATTGATTTTGAATGGTATCGCAGTTTTATCCACGTGTACCAGCAACGTTCCGTGTCGGCAGCGGCGCGTGTTCGCTTTTTGACCCAACCGGCTGTCAGCCAACATATCGCCGCACTCGAAGCAGAACTCGAAACGTCCCTCTTCACACGGGCACCACGTCAGATGATTCCGACGGATGCGGGGAAGGAACTATACACGCAAGTGGTCGGCTTGATCGACCGTCTTGAAGAACTATCGCTTGAGATGAAATATGTCTCAGGGGAGCAACCACGTCCCGTCCTCAAGTTCGGTGGACCGACCGAGTTCGTCACACATGAGATTATACCCGCTTTGCCGCTTGATGCTGCACAGTACATCGCAGATTTTGGAATGACAGCAGATTTAATCAAACGCTTAGCGGACGGGGAGCTCGACTTTGTCATCGCGACGAAGCGAATGGAGGAGCCAGGGATTCAATACGTCCCGATTGCCGACGAATCGTTTTTGTTAGTGGCACCGAACGATTGGGAAATCCCAACCGATGAGTTAAAAGATTGGATGGATCGTCAGCCGTGGATCAGTTATGGATTGGAGCTTCCCATCATCCGTCGTTACTATCAGACGCAGTTCGGGGAACGCCCAGACATCCGTCCGGAGATGATCTTACCAAACGTCGACGCGATTCTTGCGGCAATCGAATCGAAGTGTGGGATTAGTATCTTACCGAACTATTTGATTCGACACGCACTCGAGCGAGGAAGCGTTCAAATCGTAGCACCGGAGCGTTTTGCAACGAACGTCATTTATCTCGCGCATCGGACCGAGTCGAAGCATGACCCCGTCATCAACCAAGTCATCCAAGCGCTACAGGATGCAAAATGAAGTAGGACCCATGAGGGCCCTACTTTTTTCGATTAATGTACATTAAGGTCTTCTAAAAATTGGACATCGCGACTAGCGAGAAGTGCCTCTGCTTCTTTGCGATACGTTTGATAGTGGGGTGAGGCGATATGCGCATCGAATGCCTCCTTGTCGGCCCACTTTTCGTAAAAGACGAATGCGTCCGGGTTGCCTTCGAAACGGTGTAACGTATAGAAGACACAACCTGCCTCCGCGCGTGATGGGGTGACGACTTGACGTAAGTGTGTCTCGAGCGCGGGCCCGAGACCAGGCTTCGCTTGAATCTGAGCTAAGATGGTAATCATCTTCATTCCTCCTCATCTATAAAACCCGCCTGTTCTCAAACAGGCGGGTCGTTCTCTTTCATCGATTGGCAACGAGAAAGAATTGATTAGTTTAACGTGTTGATGACGGCTTTTGCGACAGCAACGGTCGATTGTGGATTTTGGCCTGTTACCAAGTTTCCATCGACTTGAACGTTTTCTGTGAAGTTGTCTGCGAGCACGATGTTCGCACCGAGTTCACGAAGACGCGTTTCAAGTAGGAACGGCATGTAGATATCAAGACCTGTCGCACGTTCTTCTTCATCCGTGAACGTCGCAATCGTTTTACCGTTCACGAGTGGTGTGCCGTCAGACAATGTCGCACCGACAAGACCAGCGGGACCGTGGCAGACGGCAGCAACCGTTTTACCTGCTTCAAATAGTGAACGAATCGCAACATTCAACGCTTCGCTTTGTGGAAGGTCGAACATCGTTCCGTGACCACCTGGCATGAAGATGGCATCAAATTGATTGAAGTTGGTGATTGTCTTCAAATCGATTGTATCTTCGAGAAGGGGAGCCGTCGCTTGAATGTCAGCCGGTACTTCTCCTTCTAAACTGCGTGCGTCGATTGGAGATTGACCACCGTTCGGGCTAGCGACCGTGATGTCATATCCTTGTTGTTTGAACTCGACGTATGCCTCGCCAAACTCGGACAACCAAAGTCCAGTCGTGTGACCGTCCTTCATTTCTTTTGCGTTCGTCACGACCATTAATACATGTTTACTCATCTGTCATTCCTCCTAAGAAATAATCCGTTGTTTCGGTACGTGACTAGAATAACGCGCGCTCTAACGAAAAACAAATTAAGAAAAAACACCTTATCTATAAATAAATTTATACATAAATGAAAAAGCCGTCCCCTTCAAAAAAGAGGACGGACTGTTCAGGCTTTCGGTTGTCGATAATTCTCTCGGTGCCACGTATTGACGCGGCTCACGATGAACACAAGGAGGGCGAGGATCCACATGAAGAGCGTCTCTTCATAGAAGTGGGCCCACACGGATCCCGGCGCATAGAACGTATGAACGGTCACATCGACCGGCCAGACGACGATACGGATGAAGAGTGTACTCATGAGCAGGCCACTGAAAAGGCTGAGTAGAATCCCTGGCCACGTCTGAATGATGAAGCCGATCACGACCGGTAAAAAGTAAAAAAGAATAGAAGGGACGATCGTCGGCTCCCCGCGGATGAGTTCAGATACGAACTCGGTCCCGGTTGGTACGATATAGGCCAGTCCCGTGAGAAACGCTTGAATGAACTCGATTCGCATGGCACGTGTACGCATCATGTATGGAGTTCCTCCCATTCCGCATAAAGTGCGGTGATGGATTCTTTCGCTGCGTCCGATTCGGTCGACAACTCCTGAGCACGGGCGAAGTCGTTGAAGACGTCCGGCTCACAAAGCAACTGTTCAATCTCGTCGAGGCGATTTTCATGTTGCTCGATTGCCAGCTCAATCTCTTCGATGCGCTGTTTGATGCGGCGCTCTTCCCGTTGTTGTTCCTTATCGGCACGCTGTTTTTTCACGACGACCTGCTTCGTCTCTTCACGGGCGAGTCGCGCGAGTTCTTCGAGTTCTTCTTTCTTCTCGACGTAGTACGAATAGTCACCGAGATACTCGTCGATGCCGTTCGGCGTGATTTCTAACACACGCGTCGCGAGACGGTCGATGAAGTAGCGGTCGTGCGAGACGAAGAGAATCGTACCTGGATAGTCGAGAAGGGCGTTCTCTAAGATCATCTTCGAGTCGAGGTCCAAGTGGTTCGTCGGCTCGTCCAGGATGAGGAGGTTCGGTTGCTCGAGCTTCAGCTTGGCCAACGTGAGTCGTGCGCGTTCGCCACCTGATAATTCATGGACACGCTTCATGACGTCATCGCCGCTGAAGAGGAACTGTCCGAGAAGACTCCGCACTTCTTGCTCGCGCATAAGTGGCCAGTCGTTCCAAATCTCGTCGATGACACGGTTCGCGTCCGACAAGTTCTGCTGCTCCTGATCGTAGTAGCCAATCTCGACGCCGGTCCCGTAGCGGATATCACCGGTAAGAGCGGCTTGTTGTTTCGTCAACACTTTGAGGAGGGTCGACTTCCCGACCCCGTTCGGACCGACGAGAGCGACGGATTCCCCGCGCTGTAGCTGGAAACGGAGATTTTGGGCAATCGGTTCTTCATACCCGATGGCGAGGTCACTCGCGCTCAATACATCGTTCCCGCTCTGTCGTTTGATGGAGAACGAGAGGACAGCACTGCGTTCGTCACCGTCCGGAGCATCGAGACGGTCGACTTTCTCCAGACGCTTCCGTACGCTTTGCGCCCGTTTCGTCGTCGTCGCTCGGGCGATGTTTCGCTGAATGAAGTCCTGCATTTTGGCAATCTCTTCTTGCTGCGACTCAAACTGCTTCTTCTCTTGTTCGTAGAGAGCGGCCTTCTGTTCGAGATACTTCGTGTAGTTCCCGACGAAGCGGCGGCTCCGATGACGCGATAACTCATAGACGACCGAGACGACGCGGTCGAGGAAGTAGCGGTCGTGGGAGACGATGAGGACGGCACCTTTATAGCCGCTCAAGTACTTCTCAAGCCAGGCGAGCGTCTCGATGTCCAAATGGTTCGTCGGCTCGTCCAAGATGAGCAGGTCAGGACTTTGAAGGAGCATCTTCGCCAAGGCGAGACGCGTCCGTTGTCCACCAGAGAGCGTGTCGATCCGACGCTCGAAGTCGTCCGGATAGAAGCGCATCCCGTGAAGGACCGAGCGGATCGTCGCTTCATACTGGTAACCGCCGCGCTCTTTAAACGTGTGCTGCTCTTCATCGTAAGAGGAGAGGAGACGTTCGTAAGCCGCAGCGTCATTTAGGATTCGTTTGGAGCCCATGTCAGCTTCCATGCGACGGAGCGTCTTCTCTTGCTCAATCAAGTCCGTGAAAACGGTGAGCATCTCGTTCCAGATCGTCTCGTCGGATTCGAGCCCTGAGTCTTGGGCGAGATAGCCGATGGTGACGTCTTTTGGCTTCATGATGTCCCCGGAGTCATAGTTGTATTCCCCGGCGATGACTTTCAAAAGCGTTGACTTCCCAGCCCCGTTTCGGCCGACGAGGGCGACGCGTTCGCCTTCTTGGATTTCGAGTTTGACGTTTTCTAAAATCGGCTCGACGCCGAAGGATTTGGATAAGTTATTGACTTGCAGTAGGATCAAGTGAAAAAACCCCTTTCTCTCTATTTAGTATACTGTATTTTTCAGCGATTTTAGGTATATTCGTTGAGTGGTCATGTGAATTCGTTTACAATCAAGGTGTATGAAATTCAGATTCGTTTGTAACGTGTCGTAAAAAGGAGGCTCTTTCCGTTGAGTCAAAACGAACCAAAGATTCCACAAGCGACAGCCAAACGGTTGCCACTATACTATCGATTTATTCAAAGCCTGCACGCGTCAGGTAAACAACGTGTCTCTTCAGCAGAACTGAGTGAGGCGGTCAAGGTCGATTCGGCTACGATTCGCCGTGATTTCTCGTACTTCGGTGCGCTCGGTAAAAAGGGATATGGCTATAACGTGCAGTATCTGTTAGACTTTTTCCGAAAGACACTGAATCAGGACGAGATTACGAATGTCGCCTTGGTCGGGGTCGGTCACCTTGGGACGGCATTCGTCAACTATAACTTCCTTAAAAACAATAACACACATATCGTCGTCGGGTTCGACGCAGACGAGACAAAAGTCGGCACGACGATGTCAGGCGTCCCAATTCATCACGTCGATGAGATGGAACAGATTATGAAGCAAAACAAGATTGACGTCGCCATTTTGACGGTACCTTCTGCCTATGCGCAGTCCGTCGCAGACGACTTGGTCCGTTTCGGCATCAAGGGCATCTTGAACTTCACACCGGCACGACTCACCGTACCGGACACGGTTCGCGTCCATCACATCGATTTGTCGATTGAGCTGCAGTCACTCATTTACTTTATGCAACACTATCCAACCGCTGAGGGGGTCCATCAATAATGGAATTACTAGCATCATCACTCGTCGTCGGGATTCCGGGTGGGGCGAGTCTATTCATCATCGCCATCATCGCGCTCATCATCTTCGGACCGAAGAAATTACCGGAGTTTGGTCGCGCGGCCGGACAAACGCTTCGTGAGTTCAAAAATGCAACGAACGGCATGATGAACGAGCACGACGAGAACGACAAGAAAGCTATCGAAAAGAAAGAGCAGTAAGCCATGAATCATCAACCTGATCAAGAGCGGGAACTCACCGATCACTTGACAGAGCTGCGGAGACGACTGATGCTATCTGCATTTGTCGTCTTTGCCTTCTTTTTGATGGCTTTGCCGAGTGTCAAATATGTACTCGCGTACTTGCAAGAAGATCTCGTCGAACGCGGGCTCGAACTGAACGCCTTTGGGGTCGCGGACCCGCTCATGATTTACTTGAACTTGGCGCTCATCATCGGCCTGATTGCGGCGAGCCCATTCCTACTGTATCAAGTGTGGGCGTTTGTCGCACCCGGTCTGCATCCGAATGAACGAAAAGGTACCCTTGCTTATATCCCAATCATCTTCGGATTGTTCTTGCTCGGCCTTGCGTTCGCCTACTACTGGTTATTCCCGCTCGTCCTCGATATCTCGACGGACCTCGGGCAAGACCTCGGACTCGAACAAATCATCGGGGCGAACAATTACTTCACGTTCTTGTTGCAACTGACGATTCCGTTCGGTCTATTGTTCCAATTGCCAGTCGTGACGATGTTCTTGACCCGAATTGGTGTCGTGACACCATACTTCTTATCGAAGATTCGTAAGTATGCGTACTTCGCGCTATTCGTAGTCGCGGCATTCATCACACCACCGGATTTGACGTCGCACCTTATGGTGTCATTGCCACTCTTCTTCCTATATGAAATCAGTTTATCGATTTCACGCGTCGCCTACAAAGGGGTGTTGCGCCGGGAGAAAGAAGCGATGGTGCAAGAACAGATGGATTTAATGAAACAGATGAATGAGAAATAAGCATCGTTCCGTAAATGGGACGATGCTTTTTTTGTCGTTTCAAGCTGATGTCATGCGATATGAGTAATTGAGATAATTTTCCATTTTATGTGTTACAATAAAATGAGTCGCACAGTGAAGAGGGAGACACGATGATTCGAGAGTACAATGGAGAAGTCCTTGTATTGCTAGGCGCTATGACAACCATCCTACTGTTTTTCTTATTTTTCTCTATAAAATCTCGATTACGACGTCAATCCATCGTCTCGTCGTTGCTACTCGTAACTGGCTATATCTTATTTCTTGTCGGAATGAAAATTGTACGTGGTTGGGATGCACTCGGTTGGCTTGCACTAGGGCTGATCTTGTACCTACTTGGTATGATTCTTCACGTTGGCATTGTCATTTATCAGAAGCTGAAAATAAGACGTTAGGGACAGTTTTGAAAGCGTCTTTCCAATCAAGTTATGGAGGTAAATAAGGATGAATGACATCATCATTTTGCTCATACTGCTGTTTGGACTCACACTGGGAGTCATCATTTCAACGTATCAAATAATCCGAACGAAGAAACAAAGGCCTTTTCCATTCATCTTAAATACAGGATTGGCCGTAAGTGGCTATATGCTACTAATTGGTAGTCTGACGTTTGGGTACGGCTGGGGAGCATTGTGGTGGGCGGTCGTCGGGCTCGCTATGAACGTCTTCAGTTTGATCGTACATCTATTTGTAATAAGCTATCATCTATTGAAAAAGCGACGAGTCCGGTCATGAGAATGTGCGGATTTTTTCCTGTTCAAAATTTAGACACTTTTACGTGAAATAGTGAGCATAGTCATTGAACCTTACATTGTGAAATAGTACACTAAGGTCAAGGAATAAATGTGATATTTATCACAATATAAAAATGAAACGTACTGTCTAACATAAAAGGAGAGACGACTCATATGAAAATCGCAGTCATCGGATGTACACACGCAGGAACAGCAGCAGTCAAAGGATTACTCGCCAAGCACGACAATCTCGACATCACCGTTTACGAGCGTAACGACAACGTCAGCTTCCTCTCGTGTGGGATTGCGCTCCACGTCGGTGGGGTCGTCCAACGTGCAGAAGAATTATTCTACTCCTCTCCACGTGAGCTTGAAGAGCTCGGAGCAACCATGCGCATGAAACATGATGTCTTGTCGATTGACGCCGAAGCGAAGACGGTCCACGCCAAAAATCTCGAGACGGGGGAAGACGTGCATGACACGTACGACCGCTTGATCGTTACGACGGGTTCATGGCCAATCGTCCCAACGCTTCCGGGGATCGAGATGAACGGAATCGAGCTCTGTAAAAACTATGCACACGCACAACGCATCATCGAGCGTGCGACAGATGCGACGAAGATTGCCGTCATCGGGGCGGGTTATATCGGAGTCGAACTCGTCGAGGCGTTCGAAGCATACGGTAAACATGTTACGTTCATCGATAGTGCCGACCGCATCTTGAACAAATATCTCGATAAGTCGTTCACGGATCCATTAGAAGCAGACATGACAAGTCGCGGGATCGACCTCGAACTCGGTCAGACGGTCGAAGCATTCCGTGGTACAGAAGGAAACGTCACACATGTCGTGACAGACAAAGGCGAATTCGAGGCGGACCTCGTCATCTTGTGCGTCGGATTCCGTCCGAACACAGGACTCCTCGAAGGGCAGGTCGATATGCTCGGAAATGGTGCAATTATCGTCGACGAATACATGCGCACGAGCAACCCAGACATCTTTGCGGCAGGGGACAGCTGTGCCGTCTACTACAATCCGGCACGCACACATGCCTACATCCCGCTTGCAACGAACGCTGTCCGTATGGGGACACTTGTCGCGGAAAACATGATGCAACCACGTGTCCGCTATCAAGGGACGCAAGGAACGTCAGGACTTCGACTCTATGACTGGAACATTGCGTCGTCTGGTTTGACAGAAGAAGCGGCAGCTCTATTCGGACTCGACGTAGAAAGTGTCGTCATTGAGGATGCGTATCGTCCTGAGTTCATGCCGACCGCCGAGAAAGTCGAATTTAAACTCGTTTATGAGACTGGATCGCATCGGATTGTCGGTGGACAAGTGTTATCAAAAGCGGATTTGACACAAGCGGTCAACACGCTCTCCCTTGCTATCCAAAACGAGATGACGGTAGAAGAACTCGCATACGTCGACTTCTTCTTCCAACCGCACTACAACAAACCATGGCACTTCTTGAACAGCGGAGCGCTTGAAGCGATGAAAGATAAAGTAAATGCCTAACAAAAAACGCGGAAGCTTAACAGCTTTCGCGTTTTCTTATAGATAGCGTGGCGCATCTTTCATGAAATTCGTCAAAATCATGTAAAGAAGGAAACTCCCAGGGAGGATCAAAAAGATGAGTCGAACTCCGATTGAAGAAATACCAAAGTATTCAGCAATCCCACCGCATACTCCAGACAGAGAGCGGTCCGTCGCGGACTTACGAAGTGTACGTTGCATTGCAAAGCTCCTTTTGAGTGGATATGTAAATTTTACCATATGTATGTATGAAAAAGCGCACCAATGCAATTGGCGCGCTACTGATTATTTCAACATGTCGACGAGTTCATCAAGCACTTGGTTGGCAGAAAGGACGCCACCCGATGTGTTCCAGATGTCATCACTGACCTCTGTTACTTCGCCTGCTTTGACGGCATCGAGGTCTTTCCATAACTGGTTCGACTGCCATTCTTCGGCTGTTTTTGATCCGTCTGCTCCACCATAGGTGAAGTAGACAATATGATCGCCAGCCATCTCTGGGATGCGTTCCATCGTGATTTCTTCAGCGAACTCGGTACGATCTTGCGAAGCTGGGCGTTTTACTCCGATATCTCCTAAAATGACACCCGAGAAGCTATCCGTGAAGTAAATGCGTGACGCACCAGGAAGGAAGCGGACGACCGAAAGTTCTTTGTTCACAGCGTCTCCGAGTTCAGACTTTGTGTCTTCGACATGCTGATCGTAAGCTGCCAACACTTCGTCCCCTTCTTCTTCAAGGTTGAGTGCGTTCGCATAAAGGGCGAAGTTTTCTTGCCAATCGCCTTTCAGTGTTTCTGACATGACTGTTGGCGCGATGGCGTTCAATTTGTCGTAGATGTTCTCTTGACGAAGTTTTGTTCCGATGATGAGATCTGGCTTAAGTTTCGCGATAGCCTCTAAGTTGACTTCACTTTCTGTCCCGACTTCCGTTACATCTGTCATTTCAGACTCGATGTGTGGGTACCACGGGTCACCGTTCCAAGATTTGACGGCCCCGACCGGTTTGATGTCAAGGGCGAGAAGGGCCTCTGTCCCTTCGTTCGTCAAGACGACGACACGTTCCGGATTTTCAGGCACATCCGCCGTTCCCATTGCGTGTTCGATTGAGCGAGTTGCCGTCTCTGAACTTGTACCGTTCTCTGTATCCTCTGACCCGCCGCAAGCAGCGAGTACGATGGTTAAGCAAAGCGTCAGTAACGCAAGCATCCACTTTTTCATTTAAAATTCTCCTCTATGTAAGTGATTTTCCTACCTGACTATAAATGATAATGATTCTCACTGTCAACCCCTTTTTATGGAACGCAATATTTGCTATGGTAGGAAAGGAAAGAAGTGAGGACATGAAAAAACCTTGGATCAAATTACTTTTCTTGATCATTTGCTTACCAATTTTAAGTTATGTCAGCTTACGTGTCGGTGTCATCGTAGTCAGTCATGAAGATGTGATGACATTTCAAGCGAATGGTTCATCACAGGCGATGATTGCATTAGCAGACAATCGCATCCCACGTACAATCGTGGCGTTACTCGTTGGCAGTGTGCTCGGTCTCGCCGGTCTCATCTTTCAACTCGTGACGCGTAACCCGCTCGCATCTCCCGATATTTTGGCTGTGAACGCAGGTGCGAGCCTGGCCATCGTGCTCGTGACCCTTTTTGGGTTTAGCAGTATCGCTTCATTCACGACAGCTTCGCTCATCGGAGCGTTTATCGCCGGTGTGATTGTGTATCTGCTAAGTGCGAATGGTGGGAACGTCATGTATATGACACTTGCGGGTGCATCGCTCGCTGCTCTATTCAGCTCATTCACTCAGTCGATTATCGCTTATGAGGAAGGAGCGCTCGATGAGGTACTGTTCTGGTTGACCGGGTCGGTCGCTGGACGTTCGCTCAGTCTTGTCGAGGTCTTATTGCCATGGATGATGGGGGCGGTCGTGCTCGTCCTGCTTCTCAGTAAAGAGCTTGAGACGTTATCGCTCGGAGATCAGGTCGCACGTTCGCTCGGACAAAATGTCGGTGTCATCAAGTTTCTCGCGGTGACACTAGCTGTCGTGCTCTCCGCATTCGGGGTGGCGCTCGCAGGACCGATTGCATTTGTCGGCCTGCTCGCTCCCCATTTGGCGAAATATGTGTTCGGAACGGCCTTTTTCGCTCGTCTCGCAGGCAGTGCCCTGATCGGAAGCGTCCTGTTGCTTGCGGCCGATATTTTAGGACGAGTCATCCTGTTCCCACGTGAAGTGACGGTGGGCGTCGTGCTCGCGGTCGTCGGTGGGGCATTCTTCATCTATCTCGTCAGTGTCAGACAAGGAGTCTTTAAATCATGAAAACATATCGCTTTCGAAAAGGTCCCGTCTCGTTCACGCTCCGAAAGCGTGAAATCGAGTTGACCCTCCTACTGATCACAGGGTTACTCCTGTCAATCTATTTCGGGCTCGCAATCGGCGACACGTTCCTAAGCCCGGCTTCGCTCGCTGCTTTGTTCGTCGGAGCGGGGGATGCGTTCGAACAGCTCGTCGTCTTCGAGTTTCGGATGCCACGCGTGTTGATGGCCATGACTGCCGGTGCGAGTCTCGCCGTCAGTGGCCATTTGTTACAACTGACGATTAAAAATGAATTGGCCTCCCCAGAGATTTTCGGGATTGTCGGTGGCGCCGGAGTTGCGACAGCCACGTTTTTCACCGTCTTCACGGATGAGCGAACGAACCAACTGTCGGTCCCGCTCGCTTATATCCCGATTGCCTCGTTTCTAGGGGCAATCATTGTCGGCATGTTCCTCTTTTATTTATTAAAACGTGGAGTTCCACCCGTCCGTCTTGCCCTCGTCGGGATTGGAATCAGCATCTTCTCGCAAGGGATTGTTCAGTTCATGATGCTCGCCTCGAACGTCTATCGGAAGAACGATATCCAACAATGGCTTACCGGTACTGTGTACGCCGCGACGTGGAATCAATTGAAGATCATGGTGCCGTTCGTGCTCCTCTTTTTATTGGCGGCCTTTTTGATTGAACGTCACGTGCGCCCGCTCCATATCAGTGAGGCGACGGCGACGAGCATCGGCGTTCCGGTACGCGGGATTCAGCGTGGAACGCTATTGCTATCGTGTCTACTCGCCGGGATTGGTGTCGCCTTCGTCGGCGCGATCGGGTTTGTCGGATTGATGGCACCTCATATCGCCCGTCAAGGATTGAAGCTCCCTTACGTCTGGGCGACGCTTCTTGTTGGGTCAACAATCGTGGTGTTGGCGGACGTACTCGCCCGGACTATTTTTTATCCGTACGAGCTACGGACCGGGGTGATGACGGCTGTCATCGGAGCACCGTATTTCTTCTATTTACTTCGACGGATGATGAAAGGAAGCATGAGATGAACACATTTGATTTGAAACAAGTGACCATCGGATATGAACAGAAGACGGTGCTCGATCATTTATCGTTCTCCATTCCCCATGGAAAAATCACCGTTCTTCTCGGGGCGAACGGATGTGGGAAGTCAACGCTCCTCTCGACGCTCGCGCGCCAACGGGATGCATTAAGCGGAGAGATTGCATTTCGGGAAAAACCGCTTGATTCGTATCACGCGAAAGAGGCGGCTCGACTTATGGCATTCATGCCGCAAGTGAACGTGGCACCGGATGGATTGACCGTCGAACAACTCGTCCGATTCGGTCGTTATCCGTATCAGACGTTTTTCAAACGATACTCGGAAGACGATGAACGTGCGGTTGAGCGGGCACTCGCCTTCACGGATACGGTGTCGCTCCGTGACACGCTCGTCAGCAATCTTTCCGGTGGACAAAAGCAACGGGTGTGGATTGCGTTGGCACTTGCCCAAGAGTCGGAGACGATTTTGCTCGATGAACCGACAACATACTTGGATATGTCGCATCAAATCGAGATTTTGGATTTGATGTATCGCTTGAACCGATTGGAAGGAAAGACGATCATCATGGTACTTCATGACCTCCATCTCGCTTGTCGCTATGCCGATCATGTCATCGCACTAGCAGGTGGTAACGTGTATCGAGAAGGCAGTCCGAACGATGTCGTCGACGAGACGTTCATGAAAGACGTATTCGGTCTCAAGGTCGTCGTGACCGAAGACCCGCTATATGGGACACCGCTCTGTGTACCGTATTCGCACTACGAGTTGAATGAAAAACGACCGACCTGAACCTAGTCTATGGACTAGGTTTTTTTACGGAAAAGCAGGGAAAAGAGATAGGGTAAGTGCGCGTCGTATTTTTTACCTTAGAGGAGGAATTTTTCATGGCTAAAAAGGAAAAACAACCGTATCACATCGTCACGTTCACGTTCCCGGAAGAGGCGATCTCGTATCAGGCGTTCAGTAAACTGAAAAAGTACCATTCGGATGGGCTCGTCGGTTTTGAACAATTGGTCGTCATCAAGCGTGAAGAAAACGGGGCGTTCTCGTTTGAGGATGCGGCGCAGCTCGCACCCGTCAACAAATCGACGAAAGGTGCGCTCATCGGGATGGCGGTTGGGATCCTCGGAGGTCCGTTCGGAATCCTGTTCGGAACACTCACAGGTGGTCTCATCGGTGGCACGAAAGACGTGAAGCATATGCAAGGCATTCAAGATACATTCAAACGGACGGTCGGTAATATCGAACCCGGTCAGACAGGTGTCATGGCCATCGGGGAGGAATTCGATCCATCGATTTTAGACGGGCTCGCAGAAGAGTATGGAGGAACGGTCACACGGACAGACGAGGAGTTGTGAGACATGAAACTCGGAATCTTAGGTGCCGGGAAAGTCGGGCGCACGCTCGGGGAGCAATTCGAACAGGCCGGTTATGAGGTGTTGTACGGAACACGTACGGAGCGGGAAGGGACGTTGACGTTACAAGAAGTCGCCTCAGCAAGCGATGTGCTCCTGCTCTGTACGCCTTTTGCGGCAGCGGTCGATCTGCTGCCGACACTTGATGGACTGAATGGGAAAGTGTTGATTGATGTGACGAATCCAATCGCCATCGAGTTTAACGAAGTCGAGCGCCCTGATGGGGTGTCGGGCGCGGAGTATTTGCAGAGACTCGTTCCCGATACGAAAGTCATCAAAGCGTTCAACCAGACGGGTGTCGAGAATTTAGGCAACCCGGACGGTTCTGTCATGTTCGTCGCAGGAGATGATGAAGAAGCGGTACGGATTGTCGTCGAGTTATCGAACAAGATCGGCTTCGATACGCATCCGCTCCATGGGTTGAAGCTTGCCCGTGAACTAGAAGGGTTGGCGTGGCTATGGATTCATTACGCGGTGAAAGAACGGAAGACACGAGATTTTGCATTTTACTTAAAAGAACACTAAAAACGATCGGGGCGAGTAGCCTCGATCGTCTTTTTTGATTAGAACCCTGTGTAGCGGTCAGAGCGTGTTTGCAGTAGCTCGATCGTCTCACGTTCGATTTGTTCGACTTCGCGCTGTTGCCAACCTGGCATGAGAAACGCATCGACGAGTGCCCAGATTCCTGTGATGATGGCACCGAAACCGAGCGTCAAGACGACGAGGAGGACCATCGCAATTCCTGACCCAATCTTTTTGAAATAAAAGCGATGTGCACCGAGTGCACCGAGGAAAAACCAAAGTAAGTACGCGACGAGTAAGCTGCGCTTGCGCTTCTCGACTTCGCTATTGACGAGCTGCATTTCTTCCGTCGTCAAATCCATGCGTGACACATTCATCGGATTTCAACTCCCTATCCATAATTGTTATAATAAGTTCGGACTCTAGTATATCGGAAAATGGATTTGTTTCCATGATTTCCTAAAAAGAAAAGAGGTTTGCTATGCTTTTTCCGATTTTGACGTTCATCGTCGCGTTTGTTCACGTCGTCGGTGGGGCGATTGCGCTGTATCAATATCCACAATATAAACGAATGGCCATCAGTGCCATCGTACTCGGATTCGTCTACGGTGGGTTGACTGTGGCTGTGATCGGGTTATGAAGTGGGGGGCAAATGGACCACTTCGTTCGCGTCTTCACATGCAGAGTGGCTATCAGTTGGGGACATATCTATTTTTAGGTCTCATCATCTTTGATTTACTTTTAGGTGACGTTCCGAGAATCTCATTTGCGATGTATGCCTTGTTCTTTTACTTTTGGCAACGGGAACGTGTCGAGAAAGAAGACAAGGCGTTAGCCGAAAAGATAAAGCGGAAGTCGGATGAATGGACGATCACACTCGTCATCTTGCTTTGCTTCGTAGGCTATGCCGTCTCACTCGGTTTACAAGAACCTTCTATTTCATTGCTCGAGCTGAGCATCTACGGATTCTCGACAATCTTTTGTATCCGGGCGTTGACATTGATTTATGCGATGCACGAAGAACAGCTCGACTAAAACCCATCCCTTCGCATGAGAAAGGATGGGTTTTATTTAAGAAACCGCTCGTCGTAGGACGAGCTTTTCTTTTACATAGATGCCGCTATAGACGAGGAAGCAGCCGAAGCTGACCAACAGTCCGATATAGACGCTCATCATGAACGGTGTGAGAAGCGATCCGATCAAAATCGTCGAACGTGATAAGAAGTCGGCACCGGCGAACGACGTCCCGGCAAATGCTGAATACGCACCACGTCGGTCTTCTGGCATCATGTTCGCCTTCTCCGTATTTAACACCGGAGAGTACAACAATTCTCCGAACGTGGCAATCAGCATGAAGCCGAGGAGGAGCATCATCGAATTCGCGCTCGTGATGACCGCGTAGCCGATTGTGTACAACGCGAGCCCGCCGAGAAGCGTGTGCTTGTTTGAGAGACGGGAGGCGAGACGTTGAATGAAGAACGTCAACGCGACGACGATGAGCGTGTTCTCGATTTGAATGAGACTCATCATCCGCACCCCGTTGATCGTCCATGATTCAATCGAGAGCGGTTCAAATGAATCGGCGAGTCGGACCGCGACATAACTACCCATCGAGAACTCAGCGGCGAGGATACACATCGAGCCGAAGACGACTTTGACGAAAGGACGGTCACGCCAGGCAATTTGATAACTTTGGAACACGTCGACGAAGACGAGGCGAAGCTTTTGAGAGGTCCACGTCCGTTTCGTGTCTTCGAGGAAAATGGCGTACGCGATCGGCAACATGCTCGACGTGAACGTCAAAATCCAAAATAGTAACAGCTGATTGCTGACATAGAGCCAGCCTCCGAGCGCCGTCCCAATAGTGATCGATAAGTTGATCAACCAGTAATCGAGCGCGTATACGGCTTTTCGGTTCTCCGGCGTCGTCGCATCGATGATGATCGCGCTCATCGCCGGCCGACCGAGGTTATTTGTGACCGTGAAGATCGTATAGGCGATCATGAAGACGATCATCTGGTCGAACTGGAGACTGAGTGTCATGACGAGAAACATCGATGCTGTGAGGCTAGCCGTCAACACGAGGAGTCGCTTCCGTGAAAATTTATCAGCGAGGTATCCCCCAATTAACCCGATGACGTATCCGAGACAGACGAGCGAGACTAAGAAGACGCCCGCAATCCATTCGTTAAACGCTTTGACAAAGAGAAGTGCCATGAACGGCATGATGGCGAATGAGACCGAACGATTGAAAAATGATGTCACGAGTCGAACTTTAATTGGCTTAGGTATATCTTTCCATTTCATCTTGTCACCTTCCATTCTGTACCTGTATGATAAACAAGACAATGGATTTGAAAAATGGACGATATGGGGAAAAGATGTCCACTTTTAGGGGGATGCGACGTGGATGCATATTTATTTCGATTGTGGAAAGAGTGTCGGGACGGGGCGTACACGATTTCTGATATGGCGGAAGCTATCCATTTAAGCCCGAAGCAGACGAAGCGTCATTTGGCACGATGGCAAGAGGAAGGATGGCTCACGTATACGAGCGGACGCGGTCGCGGGAATTTGACGCGACTTGAATGGCTGCGACACGTGGAGCGCGACTTGGCGAAACAGCTACTCGAACGCATGGAGAAAGAGTCGGTCGAGGCGGTGACGAGTCAGCTCGAATGGGACTGGTCGCCTGCGCAGGCAGGGCGCTTCATGCGCCAGCTTGAGAAGAAGTTCGGTTACGTCCAAACATCGAGCGATGCGCTCATCATTCCGCGCCGTCGTCACTTTTTAACGACACATCCGCTTGAGGCGGCTGACATTCATAGCGCCCACCTCGTCCAAAACGTATTCAATCGTCTCTTCATGATTGACGCGTCCGGAGAGGTCACAGGAGAGCTCGCCCATCATTACGAATGGCAAGGAAGTACGCTCGTCTTGTTTCTTCGGAAAGGCGTCCGTTTTCATGACGGATCGCTCATGACGAGTAAAGACGTGACGAAGAGTTTACGCACACTCGTTCAGTCGGATGTGTATCGCTATATGTACCGGCACGTCCGGCACATCGCATCGAACGGCACGTATCGCGTCGATGTCACGCTCGACCGGCGCCGAAATTCCTACATCCCGAAACTGTCGATGATTCATACGAGCATCGCGAAAGGGAGCGTCGGGACGGGTCCGTTTCAATTGGATCGCCACGACAAGGAGAAGACGGTCCTTCTCGCCTTTGAGAATTACTTTGGGGTACGGGCGCTCCTGGACCGGGTCGAGTTCATCAAAGTGCCGGACGGATATGACCCGACGTATCGAATCTCGTCGCGGGATTCCAAGGAGACCGGACTGATCTCGACACCGTCCGGATTCGGGCTTGTCATCTTAAACAGTCATCCGCATAGTGTGTTCGCGAATGAAGAGGCGAGGCATTATATGCATCGCTTGATTGCGGAGATTCGTCCGGAAATCGGGACGTTGAATGAGCGAAGAACACCGAACGACAGAGGTTTTCTCGGTTTGCTGAGTGAGACGTATGATGTTCCAAAAGGGGCACCCGTCACGTTCGACCGTCCGATACGAATCAAACAGACGGACTATACGAACGATACGACCGATTGGATTGCCGAGATGTTGACGCGTCATGGGATTGCCTATGAGTTCGTACCCATCAGTTTCAAAGATTCGATTCACGACAAAACGTATTATGAATACGTCGACCTGGTCGTTCACGGGGAAGTGTTCGAACGGAACGTGACGCTCGGGTTCGAACAGTTTATGACGAACGAGTACTCGCCTCCGCATAAAGTGTTCCCTTATATCGAGGGGATGGCGGAACGGATCGAACGGTATGACGACTTGCCGTTTGAGGACTGGTTGCCCCTGCACCGCAAGATTGAGCGCGAGTTGAAAGAAAAGTCGTACTTCATCCCGCTCTATAATGAGGAGCGGACGATTCCGTTCCCGGTCGAGCTAAAGGACGTCTGTGTCGACTTGTTCGGTTATTTTGATTTTGCAAAACTATGGATTCCGTCGTAAGGAGGGGTATGGTGCGTAAGAAGTTACTCATTGGGTTCATGATCTTTTTTGTAGGACTGTTTCTGTTCGCGCTATGGGATGGTGTGTTTCTTAGCATAACAATCGTGGGTCTAGGATTCACAATCTATGGTTATCGACACGAAGAAATTGAAAAGCTTGAGGAAAAGGTGACGAAGAGAATCATGAGACAAGTCGATGCGACACTCATGAGCATCACGATTTACGGTTTGCTGGTCATTGGCGTTATCATCAATTTCTTCATGGATGAACCACAGGTTTCATTGATTGATGCCATTTATGTATTATTAGGTGTGGTGTTCGGTCTGCGTGGACTACTCATTCGGAGTGTCTATCAAGAGGAAATACAGGATCAATCGAAAGTTACAACCATAAGTAAAACCCCGAGCTCGTAAGACTCGGGGTTTCGTTATGCGGATTTGTCCGTGCCTTCTTTTTTGACTTTTCGGGCGAGTGCCAAGATTTGATACACTTTGAAAAAGTCGTAAGCGGCGACGGCGATGATGAAGTACGTCCAGAAGCTGAACCCATACTCTTGTACCGAGAAGTACGCGAGGACGGTGAACAACACACCGAACGAGAGACTAAAGAGCAACATCACTTTTAATTGTCGCGGCATAACTGCCACCTCATTTCTACATTAAAAATAGTACGAGCATCACGAGCGCGTTGTTGAACGCGTGGATGGCGATTGGCACGATTAATCGTCTCGTTTTCGCATACGCGTATGAGAACGCGAAGCTCATCGCGATATACACGAGGAACCGATTGTCTTGGTGGATGAGCGCGAATAGGATCGAACTGACCCCAAAGGCAATCCAAAATCCGAAGCGAGCGTTCAAGTTTCCGAACAAAATATGGCGGAAGAGAATCTCTTCGATAATCGGTCCGAGCAAGACGACCGGCAAAATCATGAGTGGAATGACTTCCACCATCTCGGCAATATTTTGTGTGTTCATCGACTCGACCAGTTCACCAGAGATGGCCGTCTCAATCAAGTTCGCCACGATGACAAGTCCATATTGCATCAAAATCCCGAGGCCGATCCATTTGACCGTGTCGTTCAAGTTCGACTGGATGCCTTGCGCCTTGTATTGTTTCAAGTCCGGCCAGATGAGTAAAATCGACAGAACAATCGTCACACCGAATCCGATGGCGAGCCAGAGCCCGACGAACGTTTCTGTTAACCATTCCGGTCGCACTTCGCTAATCACGAGCGGAAACAGTTGGACGAACGCATATAGTAAAATCGGGGTGAGGTGCCGGAGACGAATGTTAGGCGCCATCGAAAAACGGGTATTTATCGATTGGTTTGAGTTTAATGTAGCCAATTCAACACGTCCTTAATCATAAGAATGAACCTACCTTTTTCTCATTGTAACAAATAAGTTCTCTTGACCGCGAGTAGGAGCATTTTTTGATGTTCCCCACTTGATTTTTTAATCGTCCCATACTACACTTATCAATGTTAGCACTCCTTTTAACTGAGTGCTAAAACCTTACGATACACATTACATCATTCATATTCGGAGGAGGGTTTTTCCATGTTAAAACCACTAGGCGATCGTGTCATCATCGAAGTCGTGGAGAAAGAAGAAAAGACGATCGGGGGCATCGTGCTTCCTGATACGGCGAAAGAAAAGCCGCAACAAGGGAAAGTCATCGCAGTCGGAACGGGCCGCGTGACAGACCAAGGCGAGCGTATCGCTCTCGACGTGAAAGAAAATGATTTGGTCATCTACTCGAAGTACGCAGGTACCGAAGTGAAGCATGATGGAAAAGAGTACTTAATCGTTCGCGAGAGCGACATTCTCGCAATCGTAGGCTAAGCACCATTATTCAAAAACTTTTTTAGGGGGAAATGAACGATGGCAAAAGATATCAAATTCTCAGAAGATGCACGTCACGCGATGCTTCGCGGCGTCGACGCACTCGCTGACGCAGTCAAAGTAACGATTGGACCAAAAGGACGTAACGTCGTCCTCGAGAAGAAATTCGGTTCACCACTCATCACGAACGATGGCGTGACAATCGCGAAAGAAATCGAACTCGAAGACCGATTCGAAAACATGGGTGCGAAACTCGTTGCGGAAGTCGCGTCGAAGACAAACGAAGTCGCAGGGGACGGTACGACAACAGCGACAGTCCTCGCGCAAGCGATGATTCGTGAAGGGCTCAAGAACGTTACAGCGGGCGCGAACCCGATGATCCTTCGTAAAGGAATCGACAAAGCGGTTCGTCGTGCACTCGAAGAATTGAAATTGATTTCAAAACCAATCGAGTCAAAAGAAGCAATCGCACAAGTCGCAGCCATCTCAGCAGCGGACGAAGAAGTCGGCGAATTGATCGCAGAAGCGATGGAGCGCGTCGGTAACGACGGTGTTATCACAATCGAAGAATCACGCGGCTTCACGACAGAACTCGACGTCGTCGAAGGGATGCAGTTCGACCGTGGCTACTTGTCACCATACATGATCTCAGACTCTGACAAGATGGAAGCGTCACTCGACAACCCGTACATCTTGATCACAGACAAGAAGATTTCGAACATTCAAGAGATCATCCCAGTACTCGAGCAAGTCGTGCAACAAGGGAAACCGATCTTGATCGTTGCAGAAGATATCGAAGGCGATGCCCTCGCGACACTCGTCTTGAACAAACTCCGTGGTACGTTCAACGCGGTAGCCGTCAAAGCACCAGGATTCGGTGACCGTCGTAAAGCGATGCTTGAAGACCTCGCGACACTCACAGGTGGTCAAGTCATCACAGAAGACCTCGGTCTCGACCTCAAATCAGCATCACTCGATATGCTCGGTCGCGCATCGAAAGTCGTCGTCACAAAAGACACAACGACTGTCGTCGAAGGTGCAGGGAACGAAGAAACAATCAAAGCACGCGTTCAAACGATCCGCAACCAAATCGAAGAGACAACGTCTGACTTCGACCGTGAAAAACTCCAAGAGCGTCTCGCAAAACTCGCAGGTGGCGTAGCCGTCGTGAAAGTCGGTGCAGCTACGGAGACAGAGCTCAAAGAGCGTAAACTCCGCATCGAAGACGCACTCAACGCGACACGTGCGGCTGTTGAAGAAGGAATCGTTGCGGGTGGTGGTACATCACTCATCAACGTCATCCCAGCTGTTCGTGCGTTGCTTGCAGAAGTGACAGCGGATGAAGCAACTGGTGTCAAACTCGTCCTTCGTGCCCTCGAAGCACCGGTCCGTCAAATCGCGGAAAACGCGGGTGAAGAAGGTTCGGTCATCGTCGAGAAGCTCAAGAACGAGTCAGTCGGTGTCGGATACAACGCGGCAACTGGCGAATACGTCGACATGATCGCACATGGTATCGTCGACCCAGCGAAAGTGACGCGTTCAGCACTTCAAAACGCAGCATCTGTCTCAGCGATGTTCCTCACAACAGAGGCTGTCATCGCAGACAAGCCAGAAAAAGACGCTCCTGCAATGCCTGACATGGGCGGCATGGGTGGAATGGGCGGAATGATGTAAGTCATACGCCTTCACAGAAACCATTCATCAGCAAAATGAACTGCACCCTGCTTGTTAGACACATCTAATAAGCGGAGGTGCAGTTCATTTTATGCTTGGGGGATTAATGATTATCTTACCTATGTTTTCCTACGTACGATATCATCATTCCTACAAATACTAAAGTTACTATCAAACTTGATGTTAGACCGAGCAAAACTGCGTGATCGCCGGATAATAGAGTGCTATTGGTTAACTTTAAGCTTAGAATAATCCCTGTCGAAATAATACTGAAACTTAGTAGAATCAGACCGAATGTAAAGAGATTCATCATTCGATCGATTTTTTTTAATAATGTTTTTTCGGTTTGTACTCGAACTGTCACTGGAGTTGAACCCATAGATAAGTTTTTGACTATACGATGAAGGTGAACAGGTAATTCAGTTAGCATCTGATATATTTCATCTTGATTCACTGATTGTTTTTTTGAAAGAGAAGTAAATCCGTACTTCTCTTTCATCATTTGTTTTCCAAGCGAATGTATCATATCTGCTAAAGTCAATTTAGGGTGTAGCAGCGTAATTGTTCCTTCAGCTTTAGCAAGTACGTTCCCTACTTGAATCATCTCTGGCGGAACATATATGGAGTATTGTTTAAGTAAAGTCATCAAATCTAAAAAAACAGAACCGAGATTTATTTTTTGAATCTGAGATTTCACGTATTTTTCGGAAAATATAGCCAAATCAAGAGTTAGTTTTCTTTTTTCAGCGGGTTCCAATAATATTTCTTCACTTACAACATCTGATAAGCGGTCAAAATCTTCATTCATTAAACTGAAAAGAATTTTGTTCATCCACAGTCTAGTGGGAGCGTACAGATGGCCCATATTACCGAAATCCAAATAGACTAGGTTGCCTTTATGAACTAAAATATTTCCTGGATGAGGATCGCCATGAAAATAACCACTGATGAAAATTTGATGAAATAAGTCTCTAGCAAATTCCATTGCTAGTTGCTGTTTTATATCTGTTGATAAATGAGGGAAATCAGCAATTTTCTCCCCCTTCATGTACTCCATTACCAATACATGGGTGGTGGAAAAGTTATGATAAACCCGAGGTACTTGTATAGTTGATGATTGATTTTGTGCCGCAAACATATCAGCGTAAGAAGCCTCTTGTCTAAAATCTAGTTCCTTTAACAAAGATTCTGAGAAGTCTTCAAGAATCTTCGTAAATGAAAAAGAAGAGGATGGCTTAGTTAAACGTTCTACCCATGCTGTCATAACTTTTAACCGTTTAATGTCGCGAACGATTTCACGATCAATATTCGGTTTTTTAATTTTGATTGCTACTATTTCATTTGAATGTAGTATGCCCCGATAAACTTGACCGATCGAGGCAGTCCCAATTGGCGTAGAATCAATATCTTTTAGCACTTCATGTACAGGTTGTCCCCATTCATTCTCCAAAATAGTAAGCATAGTTTGCATATCTTCTTCTTTACCGTTGTCTTGTAATAACTCTAATTCTTTTCTAACGTTGGTAGAGAAAAAATCTTTTCTTAAACTCATGAATTGTCCCAGTTTAATGAACGCGCCTCCAAGAGATTGGAGCGACTCCCTTAATTTTTCTCCATCTTTAGCCGTTTCTTTTTTGGTAATTATTCTTCTTATAAGAAAGAGCATCACTAAAATTTTTTTGGTATCTCTAAAAATCATTTTCCCCTCACTTTTTTTCATACGTATTCACTACTAATGAACAAATAAGCACGTTAGATTTCTTTTCTTCAAAACATTTTCACAGTCTTATTGAGCCTGTGACATGCTATTGTTGCTTCATAAACTTGACATGAATTATAACGAAATTATATTAAATCCTAGCAATAAAATTACTGTTAGTGTCAAGACGAATATGATCCAGATGAATGTCGTAGATCGATGTCTAATTTTTCTTGCAATCAATAATTCCATTGAAGTTACTAGTAACACCGCAAGCATTCCTTTTACCAAAAAAGTCAAAGGGAAATTCATAAGGTAAAGCATAGATATTCCTGTACCAAGCATGAGTAATGCGAGAGTTCTAAAAATCATTTTTGAAATGTTTCGATTCGTAACAAAATATGTGATGAAAAAACTGATGATTAACAAAAGCCAAACACTTGCATGAATAGAATATAGGGTTTGAAACATAAAAAAATCTCCTTTATATAATTATGGTTTAAGATACTGTAACAAATTGAGAGTTAGATTTTTTATAGTGGACGATTAATATAATACTGACGAACGTAATGAAACTTAAGATAATAAACGTTCCAACTGAATGAATACTAAGTGTCCAAGTGAACAGCAAAGGACCAATGATTCGACCGATACTGTCTAGTGAGTAACTGATTCCGGACGCCACACCTTGACGTGTTCCTGCATGCAAAGTAATCAATGAAATGACACAGGTTCGTACCAATGCATTCCCACCAGTAAATAATGCGAGACACATTCCTGCTGTCCATAGAGAAGATGCAAATGGTATAAGGAACAATGCAATGCCCGATGCGATTTGTCCAAATACCACCCAACGAGATTCATCACCTGGTTTAATTGAAGGTATAATCATACCTTGAACCAACGCATCTACTAACCCGCTGAACATGAATAGTAAACCCATTTGGAGTGGCGAAATTCCAACTCGATCAATTTCATACAGTTGGAATATGGATTCTAATCCGGCCATTAATAAAGTGGCTATGAAGGTGAAGAGAAGGAGTGGAAGAATTTTTACTTGGTTAATCCAAGTCCACTGTTTTCGGACAGAAAATCTTTCTTTCATACTGTCTTGAACATACTCGTGAGATTCCGATAGTCTCGCCCAGGTTAACAAAGTTAGGCATACAAGAATGATTGCAGAAGAAAAAAAAGGCACTGCTAAACCAAAAACACTTAGTAATCCACCTATAGAAGGTCCGAGTATAAAACCTAGACCGATGCTAATGCCGAGAAACCCCATGTATTTCGTTCGATTTTCATAAGTGGTGTGGTCTGCAACATAGGAAATTGTCGCGGTATACAAGGCACTGGAAAAAAAACCACTCATTATTCTTGCAACATATAGTCCAACCAAATGATTGATTGCTAGTCCAAATAAAGTGAAAGAAAATGCGTAACCGATTAAACCGATTATGATTAATCGCTTTCGCCCATACTGATCAGCCATTAAGCCCCAAATCGGTGCTGTTAGAAAAGAAATAAATGAATGAACAGCTAATAAACCACCAAGATGTATGATGTTAACATTCAAATCATCGATCATTTCAGGCATGATAGGAATGATCATTCCAAATCCTAAATAAGTAAAGAGTTGAATGAACATTAATAAAAATATATTTTTTTTCATGAAACCTCCTTATTAAAGTGACATATGTCATTTTTGACATATAGAATATACCTGATTTAAGTAAGATTTTCAATACTATTGAGTCGTAATTTTCTCTCAAGGAAGAAAGGATGATAGAAATGGGTTTAAAATATGCTTTACTAGGTTTAATTTCAAAAAAACCCCAAACAGGATATGAACTATACACGATTTTTAAGGAAAGAATGATTTATTTTTGGAGTTCTACCCATTCTCAGATTTATACAGAACTGAATAAGATGGAGCGTGAAGAATGGATAAGGTCCACTTATATATATCAAGAAGGGAGTCCAAATAAAAAGCTTTACACGATTACTCAAAAAGGTGAAGAACACCTTTTACATTGGCTCTTGAGTGATAAGATTAAACCAGCAAAAATCAAAGATGAATTTTTACTTCGGGCAAGTGCGTTTCATTTACTCTCTGGAAAAGAAATCATACATCTTCTTGATTCTATTATTGAAAGAGAACAAAGAGTTCTTGAAGCCACTCGAAAATGGCAACAGGATAATAATCGAGATGAAGAGTTTCTTATCGGTGACTTTGTAACTGCAGAGTATGGAGTGATGTATGCTGAAATGTATATTATGTGGTGTGAGAAAGTGAAGCTGGAGGTTAGCAGACGATCAAGAGACAATTAACTTATTAAGACAATGCGTTCTCTACGTGTTGTCAATCATCTCTACAGCATTTCAAATCTAAAAATTGTATGCACAATTGACTTACAGTATTTACAACGAGTTTATTCAGAAGAAAATATAAAGTGGCCACAAATCATAGTTATTTAAGTTGTGGATTGTAAGACATCGAGATGATTTCGATGTCTTTATTTATAAAGTAATCAACTAAATTCAAGTTAATGATAGAAAATACCACTCTCAATTATGGTGAAATAAGTATATGAAATGATTGATATGAGAGGTCATTCGCGTCGTGGTGATAATACTCAAGAACGTCGACAATACGAAGATGCGTTGAGAGAACTGTATGCATTTACTTTTCATATTGATTATGAGGGGGAAGAGGAATCCTATCCTGTCGGGAAGTTTGGGGTGGCACATCCAAAATCACCTGAGATTCCATTGGTTCTTGACTGGCGAAGTGAGATGGCGATGCGGGCCTCGATGTTCAATGGGGAAATCATCGAGACATCTGGAGGGCATATTGTTGGAATGACACAATTGCAACTAGATCGACGCCAGCGACGAGTCATTCAAGCGAATCATCAGAAAGCCTCCACGGGACGAGCTAAGAAATTTACACAGCGATTCACCGAACAGATTAAATCTACATTTAAAAAGTCTGAACCCGTTGTTAAATCAGAGGATTTTATGGAGCAGGAGCTTGCGAAGAAACAAAAAGATCGTTCAATCGATGGTTTCATTGCGACGCGACAAACGGAACAGAACCACATTATTCAAGCACCCATCCATACATATATGATTGTCCAAGGAGCTGCAGGAACAGGGAAGTCTTTAACGGCACTTCATCGCATGTCGTATCTGCAGTATCAAGATGAACGTCGCAATATGTTATATTTGGCGCCGAATGAAGCGACAATTCATCAACTATTAAAGGATGCAGATCATCTACAATTGAAATCGGTTTCGACGATGACGTTTGATGACATGCTCAAAACGGTAACAACAAAAGATTTTTCGGCGCGTATTGTTCCTGAACTTTTACCTTTATACGAATCAGATGTATTGTTCTCATGGAAGGAAGCCGCATTGGAAGAGTGGTATGAGGATGTGGCGGTTCTACTCAAACGTTATGAGCCAATACCTTCTCTAGAATCATTGTACCAACGAGTGTTGGCTATATTGGTTTGGACAGGAGAAACCAGGACCTTCTCAATCAGAACAAATCATACAGATGATCCGAAGTGAATCGGAAAGACTTTCTATAGTAAACAAAGAACAGTATCAAAAAGAATATATCGAAGCGATTCAGCATTGGACATCTGAACTAAGTACGATAAAGAGTCGAGAGTTAGAAAAATTGATGCGTGAAAGTATGGATAACCGACTCAATCGTGAAAAACGTGAGCGGCAACAATTTCTCGACTTCTGGAAAAAGACGACGAGGCTTGAGGCGGCATCTATTTGGACAATCTTAAAAAGTCCTGAGAGATTGATGTACTTAAAGAATGGATACTCAGAGGATTTACTTGAGATGTGGCATAAATTAAAACGACCAACACAACTTGATCGTTTCTTTTGGATGTATCTTCACTATGAAACAAATGGGTATCCGGATAAATGGAGTCATTTGTTTGTCGATGAAGCACAGACACTTCGTCCACTTGATTTAATGGTGCTTGAGAAATTGTGTCGAGGCATGACGGTGTTCGGGGACACGCTTCAAAGCTATCAAAGTCTCGAGATGACATCTTGGAAGCCTATACATACTTACGCAAAAGAGAATTGGAAAGTTGAATATTTGACGAAGACATTCCGGACAGCGAAGCCAATTGTCGATTTAGCAAAAGAAATACTCCTAAATACCGGACATGACACAACATGGATTGATCCATTCAATCGTAATGGGAAACCAGTGGAATTTCTGCAAACGAAGAAAAGTCGAGAAATCAAAGATGTGTTAATGCGTTGGCGAAGAGAACGATATTCAATATGTATTATTACATCGACCAAAGAACGAGCAGAATTTTTACACCATAAACTTGCATTATCGACCCAATTCATTCAATCAGAGACGACCAAAGTAGGTGAAGAGATTGTCATTTCAACAATCGATTACTTGCGAGGTATGGAGTTTGATGCAGTTCTACTTATGGATGTAGATGAAACGAATTATCCAGACAGACCAGAAGAGGCAAGACGTTTGTATGTTTCATTAACACGAGCGTTACACGAAGTGGTGTTACACACAAAAGATGAATATTCGACACTACTGTAAGATCATTTGCTTGAAGAATGAAGAAGTAAATTCTAAACATTCGACTTAAATTTTGAACTTTAATTGTACGATTTGCGTGTTCACTTCAAAATAATGGTTTGTGATTAGTAGTAACTCTTTTCTGACACTGACTAAGCGACGAGACTGATTCTTTTCCGTAAATCGTTTGAATACGAGACCCGCGTCACGACATCAATCGTGACGCGTTTTTTGTGTCTTCTTTAAATCAAACATATCCTAATTTGCACAAATGTTCATTTATATGTACATTTGTGCAAAGGGGTGTGACTGAATGTCAGAAGAACTGAAGAGACTTTACGAAGTAGCGCATTTGTATTACGAACAGAATCAAACACAACACCAGATTGCAGAGACACTCGATGTCAATCGGGCCACGGTTAGTCGCATGTTAAAACGCATCCGGGAATTAGGGATTGTGAAGTTCCAAATCGATTATGATCGCTTTCAATCAATTGACGTGGCAGTCCAACTGAAAGAACAGTTCGGTCTAAAGCATGTTATCTTAGTGCCTGAAAAATTAGGACAACGTGAAGAGACGTTACAACGTATGGGGAAAGCGTGCGCAACATACGTCGAGTCGGTGGTGACCGATGACGATGTGATCGGCTTTTCTTGGGGAACAGCACTCGCAGCTGTCGTAGAAGCACTCACACCGAAAGAAGCGTATTCAAATATCCAATGTGTGCCACTCATCGGTGGGCCGGACGGAAAACTCGAAAGTCGTTTTCATGCGAACACGTTAGCGTATGACGCCTCACGAAAATGGCGTGGACGTTCTAAACTAATCGACGTTCCTGCTATTTTACCGAATGCCGCCATCAAACAAGCATTGACGCAGTCAACACATGCTCAGGAAGTCGTGGAGCTGTGGGGGCGGATGAACATCGCCCTCTTCGGAATCGGTTCGGCCCAACTGAACCAGGAATCCAACTGGTTGGCCTTCTATGGTCAAACGTTTACCGACGAAATGAACGAACTCCAAATCATCGGAGATCTTTGCTCGCACTTCTATAATCAAAATGGAGAGACCGTGACCACTTCGCTATCGGATCGAACAGTCCATATTGAGCATCAACAACTCGCAAAGGTGCCACTTAAAATCGGGGTTGCCTATGGAAGTGAGAAAGTAGAGGCGATTCGAGTCGCCGCCGAGCATCGGTTGATTGATGTCATCGTGACAACTGATCGCACGGCCCAACAACTGTTACAGGGGGAATGAACAGATGGACATAAAAGAGAAGTGTGCGGAAGCCGCGCTCCATTGGATTGAATCGGGGATGACAATCGGTCTTGGGGGTGGCAGTACGATTCAACACCTCATCAATATGATTCATGCGAATGAACTGGACGTGACAATCGTAACACCTTCTTTTGTCACACGACGCGCCTGTCTTGAAAAAGGGCTTCGGGTTGTCGAGACGGGGGATGTCTCGCTGATCGACCTTGCTTTTGACGGATGTGACCAAGTCGATACACGACACCACGCCTTGAAGAGTGGAGGCGGGATTCATACGGAAGAAAAACTTATTGCGACCATGGCGAAGCGATACGTATTACTAGTGGATGACTCTAAATTTGTTGAACGATTGACGTTTGATCATCCGATTGTCTTGGAAGTTCTTCCACAAGCATTCACTTATGTGAGCCAGAAAATTCAAGAGTTCCCTTGGGTGACATCTCTACAAGTTCGTCAAAGTTTGAACAGTGACGGGGCCTTGGTGACCGTGAACGGAAACCGATTACTCGACGTGGTCGTCCGTCCGTCTGAAGATCCGATTGAGGTTCACCACCAGTTATCTCAAGTACGTGGCGTGGTTGATACGTCCTTGTTCACAGATGTCGTCACGCACGTCATCGTTGCATCGCATCACGATACAGTCGTCTATTCAACAGAAACGGGGGAAGTGAAATGAAGCGATGGGGAATCATTGGACCAGGTGCGATTGCGACAGAATTCGCTCAAGCACTCGCACAATCAGATGGTATTACCTACGGGGTATGGGGACGAGATGTAGAAAAAGCCGAACAATTCGCGCAAGAATATGGTGTGAGATATGTGTACCAAACGTTAGGGGAGATGTTGTCTTCACCTGACATCGACATCGTCTACGTGGCGACACCTCATCACCTCCATTATTCGATGATGGAACAAGCCATCGCACATGGAAAGCATGTCCTTTGCGAAAAAGCCATCACACTAAACAGTGAAGAGCTGGAGAACATTCAACGTCTGGCTGATGATCAAGGGGTGATTGTGCTCGAAGCAATGACGATTTATCATATGCCGCTCTTTGAAGAATTAAGACGTCGTGTGCAGGCAGGTGCAATCGGACG
Source organism: Exiguobacterium sp. s160 (assembly GCF_018617575.1). Classification (NCBI taxonomy): domain Bacteria; kingdom Bacillati; phylum Bacillota; class Bacilli; order Caryophanales; genus Exiguobacterium; species Exiguobacterium sp. s160. The sequence goes on along the minus strand of NZ_JACSKK010000009.1, from coordinate 50,753 downwards.
AGTCAATATGATTCATGTATCGTTCGGCAGTTATAAAGAAGATGATCCGTCTAACCGATTCTTCAATCCAGAATTGGCTGGGGGTGCGATGCTCGATATCGGGACGTACGCCTTATCGTTCGCTAGAAATTTCTTGGACGAAGAAGTGGTGGAAGTGTTGACGACGATGAAGCCATACAAGACCGGGGTCGATGAACAATCGAGTATGATCCTTCGTACAGGTTCTGGTCAAATGGTGAACATTACCCTTGCGATGCGTACGAAGTTACCGAAACAAGGAGTAGTCGCGGGAGAAGAGGGGTACATTACCGTCAATGCGTTTCCTCGTGCAACGGAGGCGACCATCACGTATACGAAAGATGGCTCGGTTGAGACCGTTCAGCTTGGGGAGACGGAGCAGGCATTACGCTATGAAATCGACGCGATGCATCGTGTCATTTCTGGTGAATCTGACGAGACGCGACTTTATTCACGGGATGTTATGACGTGGATGGATCGGATCCGTCAACAATGGAAGGGGACTCATCATGAACAGAGGAATTGATCACATCGGAATGACGGTGCCTTCTATTGAGGAGGCAACTACTTTTTTGAAAGATGCGTTCCACGCTGAGATTTGCTATGACGTGCAACGTCCAGAAGATGAACCGATGGAAGGGAAAGAGGCAGAGCAACAACTGGACTTACCAGACGGACAACAAATTATCCATATGCGGCTGCTCCAAATCAAATCAGGACCGTCTATCGAGTTGTTTCAAGTCTCACGTGTAAATGAAACCGAACCGACAGGAATTTCATCGTACGGTTTACATCATTTCGCGATTTATGTGGATGATATGCAAGAGGCGGCTCAGCGCTTTGAACGTGCAGGTGGGCAGTTGTTGTCGAAACCGCATCCGTTAGCCGGTGTCGAAGACAATGGGAATAACCAAGGTGTATACGGGAAGGCGCCGTGGGGATCGCTCATCGAGCTGATTGCCTATCCGGATGGAATTGATTACCCTGCGTCGAGTGAACAGGAGCGCTGGACACCGGCGGAACATAAATGAGTGTATACGAAAAGAATCGCCCGTTCTCAGGCGATTCTTTTTTAGTCCGTATTATTTGTCATTCACAAGAATTTATTAGGGGCATATGTGAACAGATAAAAGCATAATAAAGTGCCATCTTTTGGTAATATGGAATTATGTTTAATGAGAGCAAAATTGTGAATGAGGACGTGGAGAACATGAACGAAATACAACGATTAATGGACGAGGTCATTAAATTCCGAGATGAGCGCGATTGGGCGTTCCATCATAATCCGAAAGACTTGGCACTTTCGCTGTCGCTCGAGGCGAGTGAGTTACTTGAGGTATTCCAGTGGATCTCGAGTGAAGAAGCGCTTGAGACAAAAAAGATGGAGATGGAAGAAGAGCTTGCTGACGTGTTGATTTACGCGTTGACGTTCGCTCACGCTGCTGGAATCGATGTTTCGAAAGCAATTGAAGACAAGCTCGTGAAAAACGCAGTGAAGTATCCGGTTTTGAATACTGAGGATTCACGATGAAATCGAATCACCGATTACTATTTTTCATGTATCTTGGAGCAGGTATATTGAGTTTGGTTCTCTTTCTTGCGATCCCCTTGTTTTACATAGAACGTTCGAACTGGATGAACGTCATGTTCCCACTGTTGACAATTATTTGGTTTGCGAATGCGCTTGTGCACTGGAGACAGATGAAACGAATTCATGTAGAGTGATGCGTTAAGTTTCATCAAAAAAGTCATCTTCTTCGTAAGGATTCGCATACAAGTCAATATCAAACTCGGCTTGAATTCGGTGAGCAAACTGGATTGTATCCGTATCGATGACTAGCGCTGGAGCCTGTCCATCTTCAATCACGATGACGATGACAAATTTGGCTTGTAGATTTTCATATGTTTGATAGAGTTGGTCTAATATTAGTTCTTTCCCATTTAATGTTTTAATAATTTGTTTTAGCTGATCGTTCACGTCAAATGAAGGTTGATAACCCGTACCAATCATCCATGCGGTAAAGGTAGATGGACGTTTAGAAGGTTCACGTGTCTCGCCCAATTTATAGAATTCGGTTGGGGTTAAATCCAGTAGCCTTGTCACTTCGTCAATCGAAAAATCATCACCGACAAGCTTGAAGTAGACATTTACTTCTGATTTTGTAGTAAACATTTCATTCCTTCTTTCATGCTTAATGATTATGTCCATAGTATCAGTAAAGGTGATATACACAGAAGGAGGGATTCTCTGGATGAATAGTGCTGAGCGATTTTCTCAACTTTACGCATCTGGAAAACGCTCGACCCGTCTTGCAATTCAAGTAGGACTATTGATTACTTTGAGCGGTGCCTTGTTTTACTGGAATGATGATCAGCGGTTAGCCGAAATCACTTGGTTCATCGTCTTATTTCCGGTCACGGCGTGTATCAAGCTTGTGTTTCGAACGAATGTTCTTTTGACATTTAACGAAAGTGTGCGATATCGACGGCTCGTCTGGTCTGAGGGTGCTATAGGTCTTGGAATGATTGTACTATTTACACTATTGAGTATGATAATTTTGTATCGAGAAGGGTACACTTCGGGATTGCTATTGGCTTGTAGTCTCGTTTTATTTGGCATCGTTGCATCCTCGAATCTTGACCGCAAATTGAAGCAAGTCGACGCGTCTCATGTGACCCACCGATTATACAGTCGGGGGAAAGTAGGTCATTTTGATTAAAAGCACTCGAAACATATTGGAAAAGGAGTAGACCATGTACCATTACTTGAACGACATATAACCTTGCATACGTGGACCGCCCTCGGATTTGTCTGTCATGACATCGACAAATCAAATGAGGAGCGGATAAGATGAATCGAAATATATTGGTTTTATTAGTAGTGCGTGTCATCGCGAACTTTGCGGATAGCTTTTATTTTTTGGCGTCGGTCTGGTATGTCAAAGAGACGACGGATGCCTCGGCTTGGATAGGTGTCACCACGTTTGCGGCAATGATACCAGTGGCATTCCAAGTACTTTATGGACCACTCATTGATCGTTATTCAAAAAAGAAGTTATTGCTCGTTGCCATGGCGGTCCAGGCGATGGTTTTGATTATTTTGGCGAGTTTATATGCAGTGGGAGAGTTAACCGTTGGGATTATCATCGCCGGATTGTTCCTCGCGACGTTAGCGAGTGAGCTGAGTTATCCGACAGAATATGCACTCGTTCCAAAACTTGTACGAGAAGCGGACTTACAGAGAGTGAACGCATGGTTCACGTTCACACACCATAGTCTCGATTTGTTGTGTAATGCGATTGCGGGATTCTTGCTGACAATCATCGGTATCGGTCTCATGTTTACGAGTAACGCAGTTCTTTATCTCTTTTTGTTTGCGGTCATCGGTTTCTTCCTTCGAATCAGTGAGACGGTGACTCGTGAATCAGACGATGTGACGTATATGACTGATTTGAAAGTCGGGTTTCGATATGTTTGGAAACTCGGTACGTTTCGGACATTGATTGTTGCATTCACATGCCTTAACTTTATGGTTTCGATTTCACTTGGTGTACTCCCGATACTCGCTACGACTGAGAACATGTATGGCTTATGGCTTGCGGCGATTTCCGTCGGGACGTTAGTGGGAAGCGGTTTGTCTACGCGTTACGGTGGTCGCTCATTGCGTTGGACTTTCGTTTTGGCGACAGGAATTGGAGGGCTTGCTTGGTGTGTATCGGCAATTTGGTTGAATCGAAACGTTGGCGTGACGTTGATCAGTTTTGGGATAGCTTGGATTGCAATCGGTATGATGGGCATTCAGTTTCAGACACTTCTTCAACGTCAAATTCAATCTGAATACCTAGGACGGACGTTGACGGTCGTTTATGCGCTTCAAGGAATGTTGGCCCCATTCGGCTATTTGTTTGGAGGAATGTTTGCGGACTGGATCAATCCCAACCTCCTGTATATGATTGGAGCGTTGACGTTACTCGTTTCAAGTATATATTTTAAGAAAAGTTCTTTTCTCACATCTCATGTTGCCCTTCGAGATCAAGCAGCATGACATCAAAGAAGTACAGCCCTCATGAGAAGGGCTGTACTTCTTTTTGTTGAATGAATTGGAGCGTAGACTCAGTCGTTTGAATCGATGCAAATTCTTCATTTAGACTAGCGAGCGACACGTCATGAATGACCTCTGCGGGAATCCATGCCCCACTGATTGATTGACGATCGAACGTCGCCGTCGCATCGGAGACGACGATTGGATTAAATCCTAAGTTTCCTGCCATCCGTGCGGTCGTCTCGACGCAATGGTTCGTGATTAATCCGGTGATGACGATTTTTGTCGCACCAAGTGCTTCGAGTCGCTCTTGTAAATCCGTTCCGATGAAGGCACTATTCACCTGTTTCGTTAGGATGACATCTTGTTCACGAGGTTGAATGAAGTCTTGGAACAAATGACCGTCTTTTTTGAAATAGAAGAGTGAAGTCGGTACTTGTGTGACATGCTGGACATAGATGATTGGTTGGTCCTGTTCTTCCCATGTCTCGATCAACCGTGCGATATTCTCTTCACATTGCGGATTGTTGCGCTTCCCCCAGCTTGGATCATGAAAGGCTTGTTGGACATCGATGATGAGTAATGGAACGACTATTTTTTGCATGTTGATTCCCCCTTGAATTGGATACTTCAAGTGTATGTAACGGAGGAATACAGATACATAGAGGTTTGACGGAAGTTTCAGCGAATGACTTAAGAAAGAACGGATTATGTACCGTTTCACTTTATTTTGAAAGGTGAATGCCAAATGGATGAAATAGACCGCCATATTCTTGAATTGATGCAACAACAAGCCCGGATCTCGATGACCGAATTAGGACGACAGATTGGATTGTCTACGCCTGCTGCGACCGAACGGGTGAGGCGACTTGAAGAACGCGGAGTCATCATTGGCTATCGGGCCGTCATTAACCCCGAAAAGATGGACAAACACGTAACTGCCTTTATTCTTTATGACACACATCGGTGTGAGGCGTTCCGTGAATTTTGTCGTCAACAGCCGTCCGTGATTGAATGTCATCGTTTAGCCGGACAGTATAGCTACCTTGTCAAAGTCGTGACGGAAAACGTGCGCACGTTAGAGTCGTTTATCGACGAATCAATGGAGTATGGTCGTCCCTCGTCCCTGATTAATCTATCTTCACCCGTATCATTCAGACCCGTCATATAATATGACCTGGTTATTTTTTTTATCGTAGTTCTTCTGCTGAAATCTTTTAAACTAGCTGTAGACGAACGATGGAAGGATGAAAAAGGCATTGGGAATTTATTATACATACCAGCATGAAGCAGCGTGGCACCAGGCTTTAAAGAGGGGATATCTTGAAGCGAGCGGGGAACACGCATTGTTTATGGATCCTGACTATGATGATTTTAAAATATATTATGACTGGATGGTCGAGCAATACGAGAAGCGTACCAACATTTTGATGAATGGGAACTATCCCATTTGGTGTTGGGACGAGTTTCCCGATTTAGGCAGGGATGGACATATTGATCGAGGTGCGAAAGGAATTGTCTTGACGGTTGAGATTCCAGATGAAGCAGTATTGGCATCAGAGTTTCAATACTGGCATATCGTCTTGAATAATGGATATATTTTCGAAAGTTATGATGAGGAGAACGCTGATTATGACGATTCTCACTTTTCAAAAGAAGAAATCCGAAAATCATGGGAGCGCATTTTTGATCGTGCGTGGTGTGAGTCGACCGTAGCGAATCAACCTTCAGTCGGTTTGACATATCAGCATGTCACTCATCGTGTCGATCTCACACAAGTTCGAGCTGTCATGCCTTTTATCGGTCGAGGCAACAGGTTATTAGACCGAGTGAGAGGGATGGGATGGCGCATCGGATTCAAACTCGGACTCATTCGATCTAAACCGTTTAAATGGAAATCGTGATAAGGCGAAACGCAGCTAACCTAAGTCAGCTGCGTTTTGTGTTCGAATCTAATTGTTGTTCGATGTGGTCGAGACGTTCAATCAATACTTGTAACTGCTTCGAGCGTTCACGTTCCATAAAGAGTTGCTCGTCAGCCCGTTTCTCAGAGCGTACGACGACATTACGAATCCACAACATACCGATGATTAGTACGACGATTGGCAAAATCGTGAAGATGAGTCCGAATAATGAAACCATGATGACGTTCATATAGACATTCCTCCCTTTCTACGTCTTCATTATACTTCCAAATACATCCAGATTAAAAGACTGTCATTGGCATTGTATCCTATATGCTCGTTAAACTGAATACAGAGACTTGAAAGGAGTCGATTGAATGGCAATTTATTATACATATCAACATGCAGGTGCGTGGGAAGCCGCTAAGAAGAATGGTTTTTTATTCGGTGACCCGAACTACGGTATGCTTAAAGATGAGGAAGATGCCAATCATCGATCTGCCTACGATTGGTTGGTTGACCAATATGAGAAGCGCACGAAACGATTACTGAATGAGAATGATCCCGTTTGGCTTAGTGATACCCCACCAAATGTAGCGCGTGGAGGTTTTTTAGAGGTTGGGGAGCCGGGTGTCGTATTGACCGTCGAGCTACCTGATGAGGCCGTGTTAGAACTGGAAGCAGGTTACTGGGTGTTTGCCTTAAATCGATGGTTCCTCTCTTTTGAAGACCGTGAGGCAGAGAACGAGGAAGAGCTGTGTACATCGTGGGAGAACATGTTCGACCGTGAATGGTGTGAAGCAATCGTTAAAGAATATCCTGAAACGAATACGAAATATGACTATATCGTCGACCAGATTCATCTTCACCAAGTGCTTGATGTCCAAACGTTCATCGAACAAGGTGTGTCATGATCAAGCCGACCCGACTTGGAGCGGACGAGGCTGGTTACGTCATTAATCAAACATCCATCCATAACGTCCAACCTGAGTTTGAAGTGGTGCTTTTCAAAGCAATCGAATTGGTGAAAGAAGCATTCGATGAACAGCTACACAGCATATATCTATACGGAAGCATCGGTCGCGGGACAGCTGTTGCTGGTGAATCGGATCTAGATTTGACGGTGCTTGTGCATGAGGATGTCGATGCGACGGAATTGATGGAGCAGACGGAGCAATTACTAACGGAACATCGGGAAGTCATCAAAATCGACTACGATATCGGTCGTCTGGATGTGGCACTGGATTCAGCGAACTGTTTTGAATGGGGCTTTTGGCTAAGACATCTCTGTACGTGTGTTTACGGTGAAGATGTTTCGACTCAATTCCCACTCATGAAGCCGGATGCTCGTGTGAGCGAGGAGTTGAACCAGGATTTAGTTTCCACCATTGAAACAGCTAAGTCCAAATTACTTCGTGGACAGATGTCTCATCTAGAGAAGCGCTCCATCGTGAAGCGTGTCATTCGAGGTTGGTATTTGACGATTAACGTAAAGGATGAGAGTTTCGCGACGACTGTAGAAGCGTGCTTAGAGATTCTAAAACTCTATTTCCCGGAAGATCCACGAGTAGAGGAAGGGGAAACACTATTGAGACAAGATGACATCACAAATCAACAGCTTCTAGACTATCTGAATAAAATAGACTGGAATTAACGATGTCTTTCCTCAATCGGGATGTAACCGTTCGGTCGTCTTCGCTTTACGTCCGTCTCAAAGTAGAGTTGGGGCGTGTATAGAGCGCTCATTACGTAAAGGACGATAACAGACTCGACTAAAATCGACCATTGAATGAAATCGAATAAAAATGGAAACCATATAGAGTGTGAAACGAGACATAGCGCCCAAGTCATCCCATTCTCTGTCCGAATAAATCGGTACAGGATGCGCATCAATACGATATAAGGGAAGAAAAGATAATAGAATATATTTTTCAATTGATGTCGTCCTTTCTAGAACAGATCCAATCATCTAACCCAGTATAATCGAGGAGAGACGGACGACAAAGGAGAATTTACAATGAAATCAATCGCCATCATCGGAGCTGGTGTCAGCGGGCTTTATGCCGCACTCCAACTTCAACAAAAAGGATATGACGTCACAGTCTTTGAAGCACGTGAGCGAGTCGGAGGACGCATCTTCACGAAGGATGGCTATGACCTAGGACCGACATGGTATTGGCCGGATACGGAGAAGACGATCTCGGAACTCGTGGATACACTCGGACTCGAGTCTTTCCTTCAACATACGACAGGAGAGATGGTGCTCGAACGCCAGACGACGACTGCGCCGGAACGACATGTGCTGCCGGAGGAAAGCATTGTCCAATCGAAACGTGTAGTCGGTGGGATGACGAGTTTAGTGGAAGCATTATACGCGCATTTGTCCGATGACATCGTACATCTCGGACATCGTCTCACGTCCATCGACCGACAGACAGACCGACTCCAATTGACGTTCCAAAATGGGGCGGTGCATCACACGGATGACGTGATTCTTGCACTTCCTCCACGCCTTGTCGCCAATCTAACAATCGAGCCTGAATTGCCAGCTTCGACACGGAATGCACTCAAAACGACTCCGACTTGGATGGCATCTCAGGCGAAGGCGCTGATTGTATACGAGACACCGTTCTGGCGAGAAGAGGGTCTGTCTGGATTTGGGATGAGTTGGGTCGGTCCACTCCAAGAGATTCATGACGCCTCACCAATGGACGGTCAAGGCGCGCTATTCGGATTCTTCCGTCTGTCACCGGATGAACGTAAAGCGTTGGGAGAAGGGCAAGTGAAGACACGTGTCATTGAGCAACTGGAGAAGTTATACGGTCCGAAAGCGAATGACTTCTTGCGATTTCACTATATGGACTGGTCGACAGAATCTGAGACAGCAACTTCTGACGACCTCATGCCGCTCACGGCATTCCCGGCTTATGGTCCAATCGAGCTCGGAGACCGCCTCCATTTGATCGGTTCGGAGACGGACGCACAGTTCGGGGGTCATATCGAAGGGGCGTTACGTTCTGTCAAGGTGATGCTCCAGAAGTTTTGAAGTGAATCGAAAGTAAAGGAAGGAGGGTTGATCCTTCCTTTTTAATTTGTAAAATAACGGAACTTTTCTCATGCGCATCCCGTATAGTGAAATAAGAGGTGAATGAGATGAACAAGCAAGAACGACTACATACAATCAAACAATCAAATCGGAAGCGACTCCTGCAACGCTTACTCTTAGCGCTTCCGGCAGGTCTTGCGGTTTACTTCCTCATGCGAACGGACGGGAACATTTGGATTGGGTTCACAATCATCGGTGGGGTGTTACTTGCGACGCGTTACTTCTTTTCGAATGAAGCAGAGGCAATCAGTCAATTGTCGGAGCAAGAACAGGTGAAACGTGTCGTGACACTGCAGTATCATCTGGACTTCCTCTTTATCGCATTGCTCGGACTGGTGAATCCGTTGGCCATTCGAATCATGGAGTGGTCTTGGATTCCTACAGTTCTTATCGGTGGGGCATTGCTTTATATCTTTTGGGCTCAAGAGAAGCTCGATCAACAAATTCGCTGGCTCGACCCGGAGCAACCGACACGTCGCGAGATTCGACGATTCTGAAAGGGTGAATGGGATGAATAAACAAGAACGAATCAATACGATTTATCGTTATCAACAGCGTTGGCTCCTGCTGCGCTCAATCCTTGCAATACTGATAGGTGGACTTGTCGTACTCGTGCTTCAATCTAATGGAGAGCCGATGTACACCATTCCATTAGCGTTCACACTCACGATTATGCTTTACATCATCGGACGAGAGCGGCGCTTCGTCAGGAAGTTAACGAATGTGGAACAAGCCAAACGGATCATCGATTGGCAGTATGTATCGGAAATGGGGCTACTCGTCTTATTAGCCATCCTCTTTCCATTCATCGTTCTGATCGGTTGGCCGGGATGGTCGCTCTTCGTTGTCTTCTTAAGTGGAGTCATCTTATTGCATTTCTTACAGAAGATGCTCGACAGACAGATTTCCGAGTACGACGCGGAACAACCGATGCGCCGTGAAATCAAACTCGACTTCGTGAAAGATTGAGGTGACAGCGTGGATAAAGCCGAACGATTTCGACAGATTGAGCAGTTTGAGAAGCGCTTCACCCGTCTGAATATCATCGTAAGTGCAGTCATGTTAGGCGTATCGATTTATTTTCTGTTGACATGGAGTCCGTATAGCATTCTCCTACCAGGTGTCGCACTTCTTTATGCGACATGGCTTGAATGAAACAAGATGAAATTACAGCAATCCTTCAACGAATCGACACGCTATCATCGTCTGCTACGAATGAATTTTACTGTTATGTTAATCAGTCTGATGTGGTTCGTGGTTTTGATTGCGATGCATTTCAACGGAATCGATCTCTTACCGTGGATGAGTTAGACGCTCCTCATCGGCGGACCGTGTTTCATATTGATTCCACGTTGGATTGACCGAAAGCAGTCCGCGCTTGATGAGCACCACGTCACATCAGGCGAATGGACCCGGGCAAACCGTGAGCGTTTGAAACATACGTTAGATGATATTTCAAGGAAAGGTCGTAAAGAGTCATGACGAAACAAGAACGAATTCAATATATCGGCACATATCGCCAATTGCATCAAAATAAGAGCATCTGGCTTACAGCGGCCCTTATTGTCTATAACAGTTTCGTGCTCGGTTTTGACACATGGTGGATATGGGGAATCGGGTCGACGCTAGCAGCGACTGGACTCATGTATCTAACACGTCAAGAAAGTAAACAGTTGCAAACCATGACGTCCGGAAAAGCCCAGTCGCTCACGAAGCGTTTGTATCGCCTCTATTCTTACTGGATTGGAGCAATCACAGGAATGGTCCTTCTCAGTCGCCTTGAGGTTTCATCAATCGGTCTAGGCTTCATTGTCCTGGGCATCATTGGTCTAGGTATCGTCCTGTTAGCATGGACTCACTATCAGACCGTCCGGAAATTACGACAAGCCGACCCGGACCAACCGACACGGGATGAGGTGACGAAGCACTATCGATCTTACGAAGGGAGTACATATGCTGACGAAAGAAAAGCGAATTGAACAGTTGCTCAAACAAGATGACAGTCATTGGCGTTGGCGGTGGGGCGTCGCCATCGCGACCGTCGTGATGACATTCCTCATCGCTGCGCAGTACAGACTGTACGCTCCGCTCATCGTGTTCATCAGTTTTTTTCCATATCTCTGTCTCGAGTGGCGGAAGACAAAACTGCTTCTTACCTTTAACGAGGATGCGCGTTATCAACGTCTGGTGTATACAGACTTTGGAATCCAGTGGCTCTGCTTCGTCTCGACCATCTGCCTACTAGCCGCCTATTATGCTGATTCGTTGTCGCCCGTCGTTGCCATTGCCGTGTTATTCGGGATCGGTGGGCTGTCGATTTTGGCACCATACATCATCAATCAAAAGCTTCACAAGTTCGATGTGCATCACGTACTTGGGAAAGAATTGCGTGAAGCACGCGATCAGCGTTTCCATGAGTCTAAAACGAACACCTGAAAAGGGTTCGTTTTTTTATTTGAGGACATCGGTCCTTTTCTTCTTGGGTGCCGAGGCGTAAGCTGACAATGTATAGAGAACTAGTAGAAGAATCGAGGAAGACAGTCATGTTAGCTATTTTGATTGGATTGACGATTGGGATTTTGCTACCGATGCAGACGAGTGTGAACTCACGCTTGCGCCAAGTGGTCGGCTCCCCGTTCGTCGCATCGTTTTTATCGTTTACTGTCGGGACCATCTTTTTATCTCTGTTACTCCTCTTGACCGGTCAGTCATTCGGGTTTGATAGCTCGGTGATTCAGGAAGGTCCAGGTTGGATGTGGATTGGTGGACTGTTAGGTGTTTTATTTTTAACGGGGAATATCTTGTTGTTCCCGAGGCTCGGAAGTGTCCAGACGGTCATCATGCCGATTTTCGGACAGATTTTGATGGGCTTGTTGATTGACCATTTTGGTTGGTTCAACTCCGTTGAGCATCCCATCACAGCGTTACGCTTGTTCGGGGTCGTGCTCGTCTTACTTGGCGTCATCGGAACGGTCGCCTTATCCGACTGGCTCAACCGCCGAAGAGGCAAGCTGGTCGTCTCCATGGAAACGGACACGGGGAACCTGAATCTTTGGCGACTATTCGGGATTTTCACAGGAATGATGAGTGCCACACAAACGGCCATTAACGGCTATTTGGGTACGGTGCTCGAATCGGCACTGAAAGGAGCATTGGTCTCTTTCATTGTCGGGACGATGGCGCTCTTACTCATTTTACTCGTCTCGCGTCAACCGGTTCCGCTCGGACGATTGAAAGGTCATCCATGGTGGATCTGGCTCGGTGGGATCATTGGGGCGCTCTTCATCGGAGGAAACGTCCTTATCGTTCCGATTGTCGGGACGGGGATTGCTGTCATCATCGTCATTGTCGGACTGTTATGTGGAAGTTTACTGATCGACCGTTTCGGTTGGTTCGGAGCGAAGAAGAACCCGGTCACTGGTGTGCAAATCATCAGTCTGATCGTCATGGTGCTTGGGATTGTATTGATTCGTCTATCTTAAGGGGGGAGAACGATGCGAGGAGTGTTGTTTGCAATCAGCGGAGGCTTCTTTTTGACGTTACAAAGTGTGGCGAATGCGCGAATCAGTTCGCAGATTGGAACGTGGCAAGCGGCGACGTTGACACAGTTCACAGGATTCATCGTCGCGCTCCTCGTCATGTTGGCGTTACGCGACCGCACGTATATCGAGATGCGTCACGTGAACCCGCTCTACTTATCAGGTGGGGCGTTTGCAGCGATCATCTTGTTCAGTAATATGACGGCCGTCCACGAGCTCGGAGTCACGCTCACGATTTCCTTGTTTCTCATCGCGCAGTTGGCGCTCGCGCTCGTCATTGACTGGCGTGGATGGTTCGGGATGGTGCGTCGGAACTTGAACGGGATGCAGTTGTTCGGGGTGTTCATGATGATCGCGGGGGTCTTTTTATTAAAATGGTAGGGGGAAACGTATATGGTTGAGGCGTATGTGAAGCAATTTGAATTAGACGTTTTGCCCGTCGCTGCGCAACAAGAATTGAAGCTTGTCCGATACGAGCCGGGAGACGTCATTTGTACGCAAGCCGATGAAGCGGAGCATCTCCGTTTCTTAGTGAAAGGGAAGATTCGCGTCTCCCATACTTCCGCTGCCGGTAAGCGTCTCGTCCTTTCTTTCAAATATCCACTCGATTTGATTGGGGACATCGAATATATTCAACGGACCCCTTATTTGAATACGGTTGAAGCTGTCACAGAAGTTGAGATGCTCGTCATCCGATTCGAGGATTTAGTACGTCACGCGCACGAAGAAGTCGCCTGGTTACATTATTTATTGGAAGAAATCACGCGAAAGTTCAAACGGAAGTCGCAATCCCTCAGCTTCAATTTGTTCTATCCCGTTGAGGTTCGCTTAGCGAGTTATTTATTGTCGATGACGCCAGATGACCAAACGCTAGGTTCGACGGTCGACCAATTGACGGATATCGCTGATTTGATTGGGACGAGTTATCGTCATGTGAACCGGACGCTTCGGCGTTTCGTCGGAGCCGGTTTAATCGAGCGCAATCGACGGATGATTACCATCATCGACCGGGAAGGGTTGTTGGAGATTGTCGGGGAGAGTATTTATGAATAGGAGGGGAGAACCATGGCGATTGGGATGATGCTTGCTGTCATCGGCGGAATGCTCGTCTGTGTGCAAAACACGTTTAACGCCAACGTCAAGAAACGTGTCGGGGCGTGGGCGACGACGACACTCGTCCTTGGACTCGGATTTTTAGCATCGCTCCTGATCGGTCTATTCCAAGAAGGAAGTGCCTTGTTCCGAGTAGAGGAGATGGAGACATGGTACTGGTTCAGCGGAATCCTCGGCATCGGGGTTGTCATGAGTGTGACGCAAAGTGTCGAGCGGCTCGGACCAAGTTATGCCATCTCGATCATCATGGTGTCTCAAATCTTGTTCGCGCTCCTCTGGGATACGTTAGGATGGTTGGGATTGACGGCCGTTCCGTTCACATGGAAGACGGTCGTCGGGATTGTATTGATTGTTGGTGGGGTGCTCGTGTTTCAGTTGAGTGGGAAGACACCCGTCACATCAGCGAACGTTTCGAAAGCGGGATAACGAAAAGCATCTGATAATCGTCAGATGCTTTTTCCTTTTTAATGGGAAAACCTCGAAAGTTTGCTTATGGATTGTTAAGATAAACATACCGAATGAATTGGATGTTTTTTACTTTTGGAGGGGTGCTGGATGTTGCGTGAAGAACGAATGGAGTATTTGTACGACAAATCATGGACTAAAAAGGGTCCGCTCTTTGTGATGATCATTGGTGTAGTGACAGTGATTTGGTTATTGTTCAATGATTCAAGAATGAGCCTGTCCTTGTTCATCATTTGTGCGGCAGTGTTCATGCCACTTCTGGTTGCGACGTGGCACAAACTTCAGTTGTTTTTAGAATTCAATGACTCATCTACATACCGCAGATTCATCTACTTAAAAGGCACGATACAGTTCGTTCTCTTGACTGGTGTTATGTTTCTCTTGGCCCTATATTCACTAAAGTATGTAGCTTTAGATACTCTAGGCCTCGGATGTGCGCTTCTCGTCGCGAGTTGCCTACTTCTTGAGTCATGGTTGGATTGGAAGATTCTAAAGATTGATGACGAGCACGTGGTCGAGAGTTTATTGGGACTGATGAGTCGGAAGAAACAAAAAAGGAGGAAGGTGAATGGATAAACAACAACGTCTCCCCAAAATGGTCGAACAGGATCTCGACGCGCGAGGGGTCAGCGCGATATTTGGCATCATCGGCCTATTTTTATTTCTAGTCGTTTCAGTCATAAAAGGTGTCACGGTGACGACGGTTGCCTTCTCTTTTCTCGTGACCCAACTGCCGATGCTCTATCAAGCATGGCGACGGATGGAGCTGTTACGTACATTCAACGAAGACGAGGAGTACCAACGCCTTGTCCGCCGAGAATTTCTAATCATCGTTGCCATGTTTGGGTCACTTGGTGTATTTACTTTCCTCACGTGGTTCGTATTCGGTTCGATGCAGGAACTACTCGGTGTCGTATTGATTGGCATCATCCCGCTTCTCATCTTGTACATGACGATGGACCGTAAATTACGTGAAGCGGATCCTGAGCATGTGACCAATCGAGAGTTACGACGCGCACGTCGTGAACAATAAAAATCAGCTCTGACGTGTGTCAGAGCTGATTTTCTTATGAGAACATGGAGATGAGAAAACCGCAGACGACCATGCCGATTGTATAGAATGTGAACCGGTGTCGTTCCCAAAACGAGTCATTCATCGTGTCACCGCCACATCATCAAGTGGTGTGTCGACCATCCGAACGAACGCTTCATCCGGGTCGGTCGTTCCAGATTCTTTGAGCCAGTCCTGGAAGTCCCCTTCATACAAAATACGTCCGCCGTGCAGGAAGATGACGTGGGCATCAAGTTGAGCTAAGTCATGCAACTGATGTGTCGAGATGAGGCATGTTTTACCGTCATCGACGAGTCGCTGCAGGCGACGCATAATTTGAATGCGTGATGCCGGGTCGACCCCGCTCGTCGGTTCGTCAAATAAATAGAAGGAACGCTTGATGGAAGACAAAAGTGTCACGAAGAGCCATTTCTTCTCCCCGACCGACATCTTTCCGATTTTCATCGTCCATAGATGTTCGAACAGTTCTTGTTCTCGGGACGTCGAGAGATTATTTACATAAGACTCGAGTTTCTTAAAGTCGGGGCGCTTTGACAGGCGTCCGATGAAATAGGCGAAGTCTTTTCCTGTTAACTCATGGTGGTTATACATGAGTTGTGTCAAATACAACATGTCCGTTGTTGGGACGAGGTCGAGTGACGCTTTGTCAACGGGAAGGGTACCCGTCATACAATCAAACAGTGTCGTCTTCCCGGCACCGTTTTGTCCGATTAACACGTTCAGCTTATTTGGTTGCAGGGTGAACGAGACACCGTCGAGTACAGGACGTGTCGCTTTTGGATAAAGATACGTGAGTTGGTGTACGTGCATAAGAACCTCCTAGCGTGTGATGAGTGAGACGAGACTGAAGCGTTTCAACGCAATCGCACCGATGATGAAGTAACCGATCACGGCAAGGAATGTCGCCCATACTCCGAACGAGAGATCGACTTGAGTCGTCAGGTGCAGCAACCCGAGCGCGAATTCATGGAGCGCGTAGAACGGGTTGACGAAGCTGAACCATTGATCAGGTGACTTGATTGCCAATAAAAAGAGTGGGAACATCAGAATGTTCGCGAACGTTCCGAGACTCGATACTTTCACTGGAAGCGTCGTGATGGCGACACTGGCAACCGCGAACGGAATACTGCCGATCAATACGAGTAGAGACGTTGCAATCAACTTGAACGAAAAGAACCCGTGTACGAGCGTAACGACCGTTGTGAATAAAAGTAGGCTGATCGAGGCGAATAGAAGTTGCGCCAAGATGACGGCGATGACGTATGTCAGCTTGTTGCCTGAGATCATCACGTACGTTTTCATCAGTCCGTATTCTCGCATGCGGGCGAGTTCGATGCCGACACCGTTCACATATGTAGCAAGAATGATATACACCCAGAAATAAGAGAGTCCTGGGTAGTATTCCGCTGCCGTTGCTTGACGAATATCTGAAAATGATTGTGTCAGAGCAATGACAAGTGGAATCCCGAGTGTCCAGAAAAATGGAACTTTATCTGTGACGACAACTTTGGCATACATAAAGAAATAACTTGTGATTTGATGCATGACTTTCCTCCGATTGTGCGTGTAGTTGTTTGTATCGTAGCACAATATACGGAAGTTTATTGGGAAAAGTTTCAAAAAATAATCCCTCACAGCGAGTGAGGGATGAAAGAACATCATTTTACTTTGTCGCGTTTTGCAATCTTGTCGCTCACTTGCTGACCGCTCAGCGTCACCATCGGCATACCACCGCCCGGGTTGACGGTTCCCCCGACGAAGTAGAGGTTGTGGTAGAGCTCGCTCTGCTTCTTATGCTTGAAGCCACCGTTCCGATTCTTGTCGGCGACCGTTCCATAAATGGCGCCTCGGTCCGAACCATACGTCCGCTCGATATCATGAGGCGTCCATACGTCACGCGTCACCGTATGTTCACGCAGACCATCGAGACCCATGCGTTCTAGCTTATCGAGTACACGCTCTTCAAAAGCGGCGTACTCTTCTTCGGTGAACGGATTGTCTTGGATATACGGGATGTGTGGCAAGATTTTAATGTTCTCATGTCCCGGTGGCGCTTGAGTCGCATCGGTTTTGTTGACGTTGACGAGGTAAATCGTTGGGTCGTCTGGAAGTTCGTGTTTCTCGAAGATTTTGTCCATCTGCTCATGCAAGTTTTCGGAGAAGAAGAAGTTATGGTGTGCGAGCTGAGGGTAGGCTTTCTTCACGCCGAGATGGAGGACGAATCCAGAGCTAGCAGGTTCGTATTTATCGACGAGCTTGTCGACGTACTGTTCGTCCGCGTCGACCATTTTCTGATAGAACGGGATGACTTCCATGTTCGAAACGAAATAATCGGCCGAACGGAGACGTCCATCCTCAAGTTCGATCGCTGTAATCTTTTCATTCACCGTATGGGCACGGACGACGCCCTGACCGGTATGTAGCTTCACACCGATTTCTTCGGCGAGCTTCGTCAATCCTTCTGCGAGCTTGTGGGTCCCACCTTCGACGTACCAACAGCCTTGGGCGTACTGCATGTAAATCATCATGTTTAAGACGGCTGGTGCGTTATATGGAGACGACCCGACATATTTGACGTAATACGACAGCATGTCCCGAAGATGCGGATTACTGATGCGCTTCTTGATGGCGCTATACATGGTCGACGTCAAATCGAACCCAAAGAGCGTTGGGAAGATCCCCGTCTTCATGACAGCTTCTAAAGGTGACTCAAACCCTTCAGCCAAGTAGCCCTTCTCGGTCGTCTTATAAATGCGGGCTGCGTAATTCAACAGTTCACGATATTCTTGCATGTCTTTTCGAGAGAGGGAAGGATTTGCGCGTTGCATCTGTTCGAGGTCATGATAGAGGTCGAGCACGGTCTCGTCCGGGAAGAACGAGCGCCATTCGAGCTCAAGCCGCTGGATGGAAACATAGTCCTCCATCCGTTTGCCGCTTCCGCGGAACAGTTTGTCGAAGATATGGGGCATCGTTAAAATCGAGGGTCCGAGGTCGAAGCCGAATCCGTCTTGTTCGAGACGGTTCACTTTCCCTCCGATGTGGTCGTTCTTTTCGTAGAGTGAGACGTCGTATCCCTTTTGAGCGAGCGAGATGGCCGCTGACAATCCACCGAGCCCTCCGCCGATGACGATGACCGACTTATCCACTGATTGCATATATTCGCCGCCTTTCCGAAGTATTATTTTCAAAAAACAGAATGATTGCTACCTCTTCTATTCCCGTTTCCAAATGAATCGAACATGCTTTTACGGATTTGCCACATCCACAAAGATGTCATCCCTAAATCGGGAAAAGTTTTGTATAGTAAGGGAACAGAGACTGAACGAAAGTAGGAATCTAAGATGATCGTAAAAACAATCACGCTTCACTTTGCGAACGGGGATGAAATCACCATCCCGTTTGATGATATCGAATCGTGTCGGATGCATGATATTCAAGACGGGATGCGTGTTGCGGCGGATGGACAATTGATCAAAGAAAAAGTGATGCATGGACTCGACCTCGTATTAAAGGATTCAGCAAACCAACTGGAATGGGATGGTCCAGGCAGACCGTTTGACCGTATCCTAGGTATGTCGGATTTACAACATCTCGCCTTCGAGTTTGAAGGGATGCGAGGAAAGTCATACCGCATTGCCTGGCATGATTTAGAGGCAGTACAGAACGCATACCAGACGACAACTGAAGCAAATGGGAACTTACACGTGCACGTTCGAGTTTCATAAGTGGACGCCTCTCGTTTATCGCGAGAGGCGTTTATAATTTGTTTACAACTTGTGTTTATCCTTAACGTATCAACAATAAGGAGGAACACAGGATGAACAAAAAAGTGAAATGGGGCATGGGGATCGGAGTGCTCGCCCTTACATTAGGAGCTGGAGTCTTCTTGATGCCGGATACAACTGAATATAAAACGGAAGCCGTCACAGTGGAGACGATTGAAAATCGTTACACGTTTGCGGGACAAGTCACGACAGTCGGAGAAGAATCGACAGGGCGTTTGATGGTAGACGAGCGAGATATCGGAAAAGTGAATGAGGGAGATGACTTGACGATTTATGTGACAGCGCTCGATGCAGAGGTCGAAGGGACAATCGATGTTATCTCAGAGGAGGCAGAACCGATGACAACACCTGGCGCATCCGCTCGCTATGCGATGACCGTGACCCTCCCTGAGACGGACAATTTACGGAATGGGATGACGTTAGAAGGAAGTTTAGTCGTCGAGCGCGCGGAAGATGCAGAGACGTTGTCGCTCGACAGCATCACGTTTGAGGATGAAGATGCATACGTATATGTGCAAGGAGACGAAGGCCCGGTGAAACAACAGGTTGAACTCGGATTGACAGATGGGAGCCGAGTCGAAATCAAAGATGGATTAGACGAGACCGAAGTACTCTTACTCGATGAAGCGACGAGTGGCGGATTGATGCCTCCACGAATCGGAGGTGGGCAATGATGACGACGCTCATCTCGGTCGAACAATTGACCAAATCGTATGGGGAGGGTGACAATCAGCAGACCGTATTACGAGGAATCGATTTAGAAGTGAAAGAAGGAGAGTTCGTCGCCATTTTGGGGCCATCTGGCTCTGGGAAGTCGACACTCATGAACATCCTTGGTTGTCTCGATGGTTATTCGAGCGGTCGTTACCGGTTTGGGAACAAGGATGTGATCGGATTGTCCGAAACGGAGCTCTCTCTTTTTCGGAACGAACGCATCGGGTTTATCTTTCAGCAATTCAATCTACTCCCTCGGTTGAGCGCTCGAGAGAACGTGGAGCTACCGCTCATTTATCAACGATCTTCCAAAACGGAAAGACAGGAACGAACTCGACAGATGTTAACACGTGTCGGATTAGGTGATAAGTTAGATCACCTTCCGAATCAGTTGTCAGGTGGTCAGCAGCAACGTGTCGCCATCGCTCGGGCGCTCGTGACGAATCCATCGCTTCTTCTCGCGGACGAGCCGACGGGTGCGTTAGATCAAACGAACGGTCGTCAAATCATGGCGCTCTTTCACGAGCTACATGCGGAGGGAAAGACGATCATTATGATTACCCATGACATCGATATCGCCAAAGAAGCGACTCGTATCGTACATGTGCGTGACGGGAAGATTGAAAAGGAGGAACGGGTGCGATGATTCGAGAAAATATACGCATGGCTTGGTTGACGGTCATCAGTCACAAGATGCGCTCCTTCTTGACGATTTTAGGGATTGTCATCGGGACGGCTTCGATTATTGCCTTGATGACGATCATTTCCGGTGTGACCGATTCCATCAACGATGAAGTCGCGACGTTTGGAGCCGACCGCATGACCATTCAGATTAGAGAAGATGGGAAGTCTGGTGTCAGTATGGCGGACATGGACCGACTCGAAACCATTGAAGGGGTCGCCTCACTCTCTCCGACGCTGAGTCAAATGACCGATGTATATGTAGCGGGGCAGACGGAACAACAAACCATTCTTGGAAAAAGTGAAGCGTACTTCAAAGATGATTCGCTCGTCGCAACCGGACGCGGATTGACGCCACTCGACGTCGACCAACAGACACGTGTCGCTTTGCTCGGAGAAACGATTGCGAAAGAGGCATTTCCGACCTCCTCTCCTCTCGGGGAAGAGATTTCCGTTGGTGGGATTCGTTACACCGTCGTTGGAACGCTTGCGCCATCATCGGAATTTTCCATGTCAACAGACGAGGCGATTGTCATCCCTGTGACGACTGCACTAACACAGTTTCATCAAGGGACGATTGCCACGTTTGATTTATATACCGAACCGGGTGCATCAGCTGTCGTACAGGATGAAGTGACACAACAGCTGACGATCGCATTCAATGGGCGTGACGCCTTCACGGTAACGAGCTTTGAGGATGCACTCGCTTCCATCGATCAAATCAATGCGCTTCTCAGTATGCTCCTCGTCGGCATCGCTTCGATTTCTTTACTCGTCGGAGGAATCGGAATCATGAACATGATGCTCGTTTCAGTGACCGAACGAACAAGCGAGATCGGACTGCGTAAAGCACTCGGCGCGACGCCTGGTAAGATTCGACAACAGTTCTTGTTTGAGTCCGTCCTGCTTTCGATGCTTGGAGGGCTCGTCGGTGTCTTGATTGGCGGACTTCTCGCCTTCGGACTGACGCTCGTCATGGGCGTACCGTTTACACTGGCAAGTTCAACCGTCGGATTGGCACTCGGTTTCTCTGTCGTAATCGGGGTCGTGTTCGGATACATTCCAGCTCGGAAAGCCTCAAACTTGCAACCGATTGAAGCGTTGCGAAACGTATAAGCCATTAGAAAGAAGGGAAGCAACATGGTCACCATTTTACTCGCAGAAGATGATGAGGCGCTCGGCGGTTTGTTAGTCGATTATTTGACGGTGGCCGGCTATCGCGTCCTTCATGCAAAAGATGGAGAAGAAGCACTCGATTGGCTCGACCGTGAGCCAGTCGATTTGCTCATTACCGATGTAATGATGCCACGATTAGACGGACGTGAACTGACGGGACAATTACGTGACGCCGGATATACGCTCCCGGTGCTCATGCTGACGGTCCTCGATGCGATGAATGACAAAAAGAGAGGGTTTCATGCCGGAGCGGATGACTATGTCGTCAAACCGATTGATCTCGAAGAACTCGAGTTACGAATTGAGGCATTGTTACGTCGGGCCCGTATTCATCATAGTCATCAGATTCAGCTGAGCGACTGTGTACTCGATGAGACGACGATGACCGTACAAACACCGACCGAGACAATCGAAATTCCACGTAAAGAGTTTGAACTTCTCTATTTTTTAGCGACTCATCTCAATCAAGTCTTCACCCGGCAACAATTGTTAGACCGGATTTGGGGATACGAAACAGAGAGTGAGACGAGAACGATTGATGTGCATATCAATCGTCTACGTGCCCGTCTCAAGTCAGTTCAAGCATTTCAAATCAGTACGGTGTGGGGTCTTGGTTACCGATTGGAGCTGAACGAATGAAACGATTCATCAGTACCATTTATGGACGATTCTTAATGATTTTCTTTGGACTCTTGTTGATTCCGATCCTCTTGACCTTCACGATTTTCTTGACCTTTCAGTTCAACACACTGAAGACGCAGGTCGAAGAGATGTTGGTAGAGAGGGCTGGCAGTATACAAAAAGCTTCACAAGAATACAACCTTGCATCTGAAGCGGTCTTAGACCTTTTTGATGATACGACACTAAATGTACAGTCGATACGCTATGATCGCACGGAGTGGAGTGTTGAGGAGCGCGCAAAATTAGAACGAGGCGAGACCATCTCACAGACGGACCGTCTTCCACAAGTCGCTTTTTTACTCGACGAGACCGTTGTCACGTTGTCTTCAAACGCAGAAGAGAATCCGATTTCGATTTTCCGTGACGTGTCGTTACAAACCTTGTTCCTGACAGCACTCATTTCAAGTGGCCTCATTCTGTTCGCCGTTCGCCTGATGACGCGACGGATCGACCGTGTCACGGATGCCGTCAATCGTGTGACCACGGGAGACTTATCCGTACGAATCCATGATGACGCGACAGATGAGATTGGAACACTTGCGAAACAGTTCAACAAAATGACCGAGACGCTTGAGACGAATGAAACGAAAAATGAGGAATTGGCATCCGTCATGGCACATGAATTCAAGACACCTGTCGCTTCGATTTTGGGGTATGCCACGTTATTAAAAAGAGACGGAACTTCTGAAAAGCAAATCGAGTATGCCATGAAAATTGAGCGTGAAGGGAAGCGACTATCGCGTTTGTCACAAGACGTGCTCCGTCTAGCGAAATTGGACCACACGATTGTCGGTCTACATGCGACAGAACTGTCTCTCAGTGAGCAGGTCCGGGAGGCCATCTTATCCTTAGACTCAGAGATGACGCGCAAACGAATGAACCTAGATTTGACTATGGACGAAGTCGTGATGAAGGGGGATGCTTCCCTTCTACAGCAGGTTTGGACGAATCTCCTAAAAAATGCGGTCGAATATGCATATGAAGAAAGTACGCTTCATCTTTTGGTGAAAGAGGATGCGACGCAGATTACGTGTGAGATTCGAGACGAAGGAGAGGGCATGTCACCGGACCAAGTGGACCGGGCGTTTGAACGATTTTATCAGGCCGACACATCTCGTCATCGCAACGGTTCAGGACTAGGGCTCGCTATCGCCCGTCAAATTGTACAGTTACATGGCGGGGAGATTACATTACTGAGTGAGAAACAGATTGGGACAACGGCAAGAGTCGTCTTTCCAAAGGAGGACAGGTAAAACACCTGTCCTTATTTTTGTAGATTCAACCCGCCGGCAACGAGCGGTCCTTCATAGGTGATTGTATAGATGATGCGGGCGATGTCTTCCGCGGTTTCTTCCGAAGATGGATTGTTCAGCCATTCGTAGATGACCCCCATGTGAGCTGATGAGAGATAGGCGACGAGATATGGAGGCGGGACCATCATCTTATCCGGATCAAACAAGGTTACTGGAGAGCGCTGAAACAAGGCAGCTTGCATAAATTTTCGAAGTTTTGCCTGGAACGTCGGGTCTCCGTTCGGTCCGAGGAGCGGTTTCATGATGATTTGATTGTCTTCGATGAAGCGAATAAACGGGACAAGGTAATGATACGAGTTGTCGGTCCGTTCGTCTCCGAAGATGTGTGGCAAGTGATAAATCAATTTCTGTTCGGCTTCCTCAAAAATTTCATCGACGCATTTCTCCATCAACTCGAACTTATCCACATAATGGCTATAAAATGTACCCCGATTGATGCCGGCCCGTTCGGTCAACTGCTTGACGGTGACGGCTTCAAATCCCTGTTCTTCAATGAGGCTGAAGAAGGCATCTTTGATCAACTTCTTCGTCCGGATGACGCGTAAATCGGTTTGTTCCATATTATTTCTCCTTTTCTTCAACACATGAAGTCCATCTGTCGGAAAACCAACACGATGACCGATATTGACGATTGTTGCTACCGTGAACGAGGTCTATACTGAACGTATAAACCAACACGGTGTCGATTATCTTGAGTATACACGATGAGGCGCCGAAAAGGAGTGATAAGCATGAACATTCAACTGCAACACGTCGACAAGTCGTTCGGTGACCAGCTCGCCATCGACAACATCGACTTCACGATTCCGTCCGGTGAGATTTGCTGTTTGCTCGGACCATCTGGATCGGGGAAGACGACGCTCATCCGACTCATGATCGGCGCACTCACACCAGACAAAGGAAGTGTCCATATCGGCGAAACGAAGATGCCGGACATGGGCATGCTCCGACAAATCGGATTTATGCCGCAAAACGATGGGTTGTACGAAGACTTGTCGGCCGAGGCGAACCTCGCTTTCTTCGGTTCAATTTATAAGTTAGGAAAAAAGGCACTCCAAGATCGCATCACAGAAGTACTCGATCTTGTCGATTTGGCGAACGATCGGCATAAACTAGTCCGTAATTTTTCAGGCGGGATGAAAAAACGTCTGTCGCTAGCCATTGCTATCTTGCATAAGCCAGACGTGTTGTTCCTCGATGAACCGACAGTCGGAATTGACCCGATCTTACGTCGTCAAATTTGGGATCAGTTTCAAGTGATTCGGAGAGAAGGTACGACCATCATCGTCTCGACACACGTCATGGATGAAGTGCTCGAGTGCGACCGTGCCGCGCTCGTTTACAATGGACGGTTGATTGCCTATGACCATGTACAGGACTTGCTCGATCAGACCGAGAATGGTCGCGTGGAAGAATTGTTCTTGATTGCTGGAAAAGAGGAGGTGGGTGATCATGCGTAACTTAGCGAAACGTGTCATCTTCCAAACGTTAAATGATAAACGAAGTGTGGCCTTGATTTTGATTGCACCGCTTCTCATTTTAACGCTCGTCTATTTCTTGCTCGGTGACTCGGATTACGTGCCGACTGTCGTCCTTGATGACAACGCACCAGAACAGCTCGTCAATGCGTTTGAAGATGAGACGCTCGAGGTGGAACAAGCAACGTTCGATGATCCGAAAGCATACATCGAAGACAATGAACATGTCGATGCTGTCTTTGAAATGGATCAAGCAGGGACGACCATCACGTTACGTGAACCATCGACGAAGTCGTCGAAGGCGGTTGGTGAGATTCAAGATGCGTTGACGACGCTCAACCCCGCAGCCGAGATTGACACGTTATTTGTCTATGGGGAAGAAGACCAGTCGACGTTCGATTCGTTCGGATTCGTATTCCTCTCTCTCTTCTCGTTCTTCTTCGTGTTCATCTTATCTGCGATGGCGCTCGTCAAAGAACGCAGTGGCGGTACGCTCGAACGGCTTTTGATGACTCCAATCAAGCGAGGGCAAGTCATTTTAGGATATACGCTCGGATACGGGACGTTTGCGGTCGTTCAGTCAATTTTCATCGTACTCTATTCGATTTATGTGCTCGGTTTGTCTTCTCTTGGGAATATGGCGTGGGTCATGTTGACGATGCTACTCATGGCGGGTACGGCGGTGCTCTTCGGAGCGACCATATCGGTGTTTGCCCGTTCTGAATTACAAGTCGTCCAGATGATTCCGTTCACCATCATCCCGCAAGTATTCTTCTCGGGACTCATCCCACTTGACTTGATCCCGTACGGCCTCGGAAACTTGAGTTACGTCATGCCAATCTTCTACGGGGCGACGGCAATCAAGGAAGTCATGATTTACGGAAGTGGTTTCTCGGGAATTTGGATGTATTTACTCGGATTGATTCTCTATGCAGGTGTCTTGTATCTCTTAAATATGCGGGCGCTCGGTAAGTATCGGGGGCATTGAGTTAGAAGGACAACACCCAATCTTGAAACTGTTGAAACGCCGGGATTTGATTGGCCAGTCCGATGACGAGAAACCAAGCACTCGTATAGAGGAAAGCTGAAATCGTTGTGTAGAGCGTATACGTTCGAAGTTTGAGCGACGTGAACCCGGCGATGTAATGGAGCGGATGGCGAAGACCAGGAATAAAATAAGAAATCATGATCGTGCGTGCTCCATACTTTTGATAGAATGCCTCAGCTCTCTTGAGATAACGAGATTCTCGTTGTCGCATGGGTAAAATATGATGAAGTCCTTTCCCGATTAAATAAAACCAGCCGAACGTGAGCGTGAAAAGGATCCAAGTGGAAACAAATAAAAGCCAACCTGGGACGAAGGCATCCGCGACCGTCAGATGCGTGATCATTAAGACATCGTCAGATAATGGGGTAAACATGATACCGATGGCGAGCATGCCATAATGTATGATCATTTCCATAACGTTTCACTCCTTACCTTGTCTAGTATTCACTCGCAAGCGTAAGGAGTTTTTAGTATTCTCTTAAGAAATCTTAAGAAGTTCGTCAGAATGTGTTATTGAGTGGTTTGTTACACTCAATAATAAGATGGATCAATTCCAATATGTAGGACGAGGAGGAAAGGTATGCGATCACAACCCGTCATCTGTATCGCTGACGACGATGAGGCGATTCGAGAATTACTGGCCATTTATTTAAAAAATGAAGGATATGCACTTCGGTTTGCGAAAAATGGGCAAGAAGTGCTCGACCTCGCATCGACCGAAACGATTGATTTACTCATTCTCGATTTGATGATGCCCATCATGGGTGGAATTGAGGCTTGTATTGAAATTCGAAAGACACAGTTTATGCCGATTTTGATGCTGACAGCAAAAACGAGCGATCTAGATTTGATGCAAGGGATTTCTGTCGGAGCTGACGACTATATCAAAAAGCCGTTCAATCCACTTGAAGTGACGCTTCGTGTTAAATCGTTACTCAGACGGTATCGTGATTATGGGGCAGATCGGACCGAGGCACAGACCATGCTCACCCATGAAGAAGTCACACTCGACCTTCAAACGCGACAATGTCGAAAAGGCGAGGCTTTGGTTCGGCTCACACCGAAAGAGTTCGATATTCTTGCCTATTTTATGCGACATCCGAATCAAGTCCTAACTGTCGAACAGATATACGAGGCGGTGTGGGGTGAAGCTGCATTTGAGGTCGACAATACCGTGATGGTCCACATCACAAAAATTCGTGAGAAGTTAGAAGACACACCACGAAAACCAACCATTATCAAGACGGTGTGGGGCGTGGGGTATCGATTATGAAACAGAGGCAATGGGATCGCTTGCTTGTGAAGTTAATCGGTATTATTTTAATTAATGCGTTGATTGCGACGATTGCTTTTTTAATCATGGGCTATTCGATTAGTCTATATTACATTGAAAACGAAATCACACCAGATCCGCTAACAGCTAATTTAGTATTTTTAGGGGTAACATTCATTGTCATACTACTTTTTATTATTGGATTTTCAATCATGATGCGGAAAACACTTCGTAAAATCACGTATCTATCGAGTGAGATTGAACAGATTGCAAACGGAGACCTCGGTCGTACGGTCAAGGTGGAAGGACGAGATGAGCTTGCTTCACTCGGAGAGAGTGTAAATCAGATGTCGAAGCAGCTACGTGAATTGTTTGAGAAGGAACGGGCGCACGAAGAAGAGCGGAACCAACTGTTTTCCAACCTGTCACACGATTTGCGTACTCCGCTCACGAGCATCAAAGGCTATACTCAACTCCTTCAAATGAATCGTGAACTGACAGCTGAAGAAAACAATCATTTTCGTATCTTAAATGAAAAGACGAATCAGCTTGAACATCTACTAGATCAGTTGATGGACGTGAACCGACTCTACGCCCCGAATATGCAACTTAACAAACAGAAACTCAATCTGAGCTTGTTGACGACCCAGCTCATCCACGAGATGGAGCCGTTATTTAAGGAAAGAGGTCATCGATTACACCTGTCGATTCAACCTGACCGATGGATAGAGGCTGATCAAGAACAGCTCATTCGTGTATTTGAAAATCTTTTCTCGAATGCTTGGAAATACGCCGAGCAAACGAGTCCAATCGAGATTAGACTTCAAACGAAAGGACTAAAGATTGAATGGTCTATTTCAAATGCGACAACAGAAGAAACAATTGAAGCCATCCCCCATCTCTTTGATCGCACGTATCGCGTCGATTCGTCGAGAGGGGTCACTCCAGGTGATGGATTGGGTTTATCGATTGCGCGCCAAATCATTTTGTTGCATGGCGGGACGTTGACGGCCGAGCCGATCGAAGATCAGGTCATTTGTTTTCGGGTGTCGTTTCCGATTGCATAAACTGGCTCATCGTATAGCACGTGAGTAAGTAACTGTTCTTCGTTTTGAAAGTCGTGGCTCATAAAATGCTGCGACTTTTTTGTGTTGAGCAAATAAACCCACAAAAAAAGCACTCGGACAACTGCCCGAAATGCTCATTAGCGCTTGAGTAACAACATCACGCCGGTCACGAATAATGCGATTCCGCTCGCGAGTCTAACTTGTTTGCACGTCACGTTCTTTCACCCCTACATTTCTTCATCGTTTTGCTTTAGCGACACGTTTCGGTGTTTTCGACATTTCTTGATAAATCGAAAGAATCTCATTCCCGTAATTTCCTTTTGGCTGCATGGCCCACTTTCGATGCAGTGATGGCCAAGTCGTCGCAGAGCCCCGTTTGACGAGGTGGAAGCGTGGATCGACTTTTGTCATATTCAGCGCATCTTTTGAGGCGTATGCCTTTAGATGCTGAATTTGAGCGGTTACGCCTTGGTGTGGTGAACGGAAAAAGTGTCCTTTCACGCCGTTCCCAGTCGTCCCAATCCCTGAATAGTTATGCTGCTTTGGAAGGACATCGCCGCCATAACGGAAATACCCTGTCTCTTTCAGCGCCTGCGCGAACGCAACATCACCACGGACGCCTTCTTTTGCACCGATGATGACGAAAAGTTTCGCCAAATCTTCGACAGACGTTTTCGCGAGCCGGACATCACGAGGATTCTTTTGTTTTACGTAATCCGCCATTTGTTGCGGAGTCAAAGCCGATACTCCCATGATAGCACGATTCTGCTTCTTTGGGGCCGCCTCAACGATTGATCCAGTCGAGACGAAAGATGAAGTGACCAGAAGAACAACAATGATAAAGCCGAACACTTTTTTCATAATATGTACCCTCCTAAATGAATCCTATCCATTGAGAAATAATACCATATATGTATTAAAATTTAATTTCATATTTACTCATGAAGGAAATGAGAAATTAAAAAGCCGCTCTGAATCGATCGTTCAGAACGGCTTTTTATATTAATTTGCTTGTTTCAATTCTTCAACAGCTTCTACATTATCATCGAACTTCCGTACATCTACGCGTTTCACGAAAAATGCCAATAGGAGTGCCAAAAGATTCATCCCGAGTGCGACGTAAAATGAATATTGAATCCCGGACAAGAGGGCTTGCTGAGTGATGGCACCCATCGAGCTCTCTGTGAGTGTCGCAGGATCGACTCCTGTCATCAATGATTCAGCTTCTGTGCGTGTCACCGAGTTCATGATGGTCACGAGTACTGCCGTACCGATTGCACCGGATACTTGTTGGGCCGTGTTGTTGATGGCCGTTCCGTGCGGGTTGAGGCGAGTTGGCAATTGGTTCAGTCCATTAGTCATGATGGGCATCATAACCATTGACATCCCAAACATACGCAACGTGTACGTTAAGACGATGTATGTGTAGGTCGAGTCAAGTTGGACGTTTGCGAGCATGTACGTCGATACAGCGGTGATTGTCAATCCGGTAAGTGCCAATAGTTTTGGTCCGAATTTATCAAACAGTTTCCCTGTGATTGGCGACATGATTCCCATGATGATCGCACCAGGGAGAAGCATGAGTCCTGAATCGAGTGGGGAGATGCCACGAACGCTTTGGACGTAAGCCGGTGTCAAAATCATACCGGAGAACATCGCGACCGCGTTGACCATCGCAATGACTGACGCGAGTGCGAACATCGGATGTTTGTAAGCGCGCAAGTCGAGCAATGGTTTTTCCATATGGAGCTGACGATAAATGAATGCGATCAACGAGATGGCACCAACGATCATCGTCGCCAAGACGATTGGGTTATCCCAGCCGTCCGAGCTTGCCGAGCTGACACCGTATAAAATCCCGCCAAATCCGAGTGTCGATAAGACGAGTGACAAGTAATCGAGTGACTGATCTTTATTTTGGACCATGACGTTCTCCGCTTTCCAAACAGCGAGCGCGAGACCGATGATGGCGAGCGGTAAAATCATTTCGAATAAGACGCGCCAATCATAGTATTCGACGATATAACCTGAAAGTGTCGGCCCGATTGCAGGTGCCGAGATCATGACGAGCCCGAAGATTCCCATCGCCATCCCCCGTTTTTCACGCGGGAAGCTGACGAGCATGACGTTCATTAAGAGTGGCCCCATCGTGGAGGCTCCGACGGCCTGAATCATCCGACCGCTCAACAACCAACCGAAGTTTGGCGAGAAGGCCGCGATCGCCGTACCGATGGCGAAAATACTCATCGAGGTGATGAACAAGCTTCGGTTAGAAAAACGAGTGATCAAATAGGCGGATGCCGGGACGAGTACACCTGTCACGAGCATAAAGCCTGTCGCAAGCCATTGTACGGTCGAGTAGTCTGCAATCTCGAGATCGACCATGATTGATGGGAGCGCGACATTGAGTAATGAGTTGTTTAAAAATGCGATAAACGCACCCGCAAAGAGGACCGCCAACATGACGTAAGGCGGTTTCTTTTGGAATTCTGGTTTCATATGGATGGCTCCTTTATTTTCTAAATAGTTATGTGTTGGTAAGTGTCGATGAAATGATTTTATACCTGTTGTATAAATAAAGCAACCATTTTGTACTATTAGTCTAAAATGGTTTTCGGTGCTATAGTAAAGGTACAAACCAGACAGAACGGAGTCATGAAAGCATGAAAGAGAAAAAGAGAAAAGTCGCAGACATTGCCATGTCTCTCTTCATCGAAAATGGAGTGCAACACACATCGGTGCAAGAGATCATTGATCGTGCCAACATCTCCAAAGGAACGTTTTATAACTACTTCTCATCGAAGACGGATTGTGTGGCCAGTATCCTCGAAAACTTGCGATATGATGCCGGACAGCGCCGGATCGAGATGCAGATGGGACGTGACAAACGAGATCGTGACGTTTTTATCGAACAGATTTCGATTTTGATTCAATTGAATGAAGAACGGAACTTGCACGCGTTGTTTGAATCGATCATGTCGTCGAACGAGAATGAATTGAAGAAACTCGTGCTACAACACCGCATTTATGAAATCGAATGGATTGCGATGCGCTTGACGGAAATCATCGGAGAGTCTGTGAGACCATATTCGATGGAATTGACGGTGCTCTTTAACGGGATGTTGCAACACATCTTGTTCACGAATCGGATTACGAATGCCGCCTACTCTCCTCAAAAAGTCGTGCGGAGTTTATATACGTATGTCGAGTTGATTGCCGCCCGGATGATGGAGACAGGAGAGCACGTCTTGAACCCGGTCACGGTCGATCAAATGCGTGGAACGACAGATAAGCATCTCATTACAATTGAAGAATTAATCGAGATGGCTGCACGTATCGAAGAGCATGTCGAGATGACGGAAGAGCAACGTGATTTATTTGATGCGATCTCACATGAGTTGAAACAAGATCGTCTTCGAAAAATTGTTCTGGAGCAGTTGTTGAAGCCGTTCCAACGACTATTCAAAGGTGTGACAGGCGAGACAGAAGTACAAAAGTTCACGAATCTTGTGTGGCTGTATACACGGACACATTAAAAATCATCCAACATTTTGGATGATTTTTATTTTTGGGAAGAAAAGATAGAACAAATGTAGGTTCGTATGGGAAATATGGGTAATAATTAATGGTGAGTAATGTTGAACGGAGGATGATTGAAGATAGGAGGAGCTGAATATGCTAGAAAGTGTGATTGCATTTACTGCGATCGCTCTACTAATAGGTGGAGCGGCATATGGTCTCTATTCTGTATTTCGTTATTTTATCAAAAAGGATATCACGCCATTTCCGATTATATTAGGAGGTTCGATTTTTCTCGCGGGTATTTGGTTGATTTTCATACTCGGAATTCTTGAAACAAATAATCAAGAAGCTGTTACTAATTTTGAAGAAGAGAGCACGGTAGCAGTTACAGAGGACGAAAGTGAACCTGAACCGGTAATTGAAGCGGAGGAATCTGAAGAGGTCGAAGAAGTTCAAGAACCTTCTGTGAAAGAGTTTTTACAGGATGTTCAGCCGGAGGACCCACTATCGAACTATGAAGATTACATGGAATTTTATGAATTACAAATTAACCGAGGATACACTGTTTACGGCATGGAGTTTGATGAAGTCACAATCGAGAATCAAAACATAATCGTGGTATATGACGCAGACTCAATTATCGAGGTAGGTGTGAATAAAGATTTAGATCAAGTAAAAAATGATCATGTCAAAAGGGTTCAAGAAGACTTGACGACAACGATAGAAGGTTCATCAGATATGGGGACAGATGCAATTCAACTTGAAAGAGGTTTTGCTGTTGTAGCCAGCACTTACAATGGATCAAGCAACTTTGCAGTGACACTTCAAAATGATCAAGGAGAAATGATTGATTTACTAGTGAATGAAATAGGAAACTATTCAGGAAAGAGTTTTGTTTGGATTGAGGATACAGGGGATTATTACTTAAATATAAATGGCAATCAAGGTAATTGGACAATTAACGTTATGCAATATCGACCACTCGAAATAGAAAGTCTACCAGGTGATATAAAAGGTAAAGGTGACGATGTGGTCTTTTTTGAAATTGATAAAGGGTCTTATCAAATTTCATTTTCACATAATGGGGATTCTAATTTCGCTGTGACCGTTAACAAGGTTGATTTGTTAGTGAACGAAATAGGGAGTTACGAAGGCTCTCAACGTTACTCTTTTGAAGAGTCTAGTGTATATGTGTTTGTTATAACGGCAGATGGAGACTGGAGTATCAACGTTAAAGAATAGTTAAATTAAAAAACTGATAACGAAATAGTTTAACTTGGACATAGGTATGACAAAAATCTTCCCGATACAGTAATATAGAAGAAACAAGGAATGGAAAAAAGAATCAAAAAGTTTCCTCGAAAAAGAATTGATTCCTACGAATTCATGCGCTACAATCAAATTACCGAAAGCGCTTTCGGGAAGAGGAGAATGACATGGGTACGATTTATGATTTAGCCAAAAAAACAGGATTCTCAATCACGACAGTGTCCAAAGCGTTGAACAACTATAAAGACGTGAGTGACAAGACGAGAGCAAAGATTCTTCAAGCCGCTGCTGAGATGGACTACTTGCCGAACGCACATGCCCAGTCGTTATCGACGAAAAAATCATGGGCGATCGGGGTCATGTTCTCAGAGGCGAATGAAGTTGGGATGAAGCACCCGTTCTTCAACGGGATCATCGAAAGTTTTCGTCACGCGACAGAGGAGCAAGGCTATGATTTGATCTTCGCCTCGCGTAACCTGCGCAACCGTGATATGAGTTATCTCGAACACTTCAAACACCGTGCGGTCGACGGCATCGTCGTCATCTGCTCGGACCGAATGGATGAGCAAGTTCAGGAGCTCATGCGAAGCGACATCCCGATCGTCGTCGTCGATATGGACAGCGCCAATTGTAGCGTCGTCTATTCCGACAACATCGAAGGGGCACGTCTCGCTGTGAATTACCTCTATGAACTCGGTCATCGGAAAATTGCCCACATCGCTGGGGATGAGACGATTGACGCTGGAGCGGCACGGATCAAAGGATATGAACTTGCGATGCAAGAGCTGAACCTTCCGATTCGACCAGGCTACCTCGTCAACGCCGGCTTCTTTTCGGTTGAGGAAGGCAAGCAAGCGATGGAACGATTGCTTGAATTAGACGATCAACCGACCGCTGTCTTTGTGGCCGGGGATCAGATGGCAATCGGCGTCATCGAAGCAATTCACGAACACGGTCTTCACGTCCCGAATGACATTTCTGTCATCGGATATGACGACATTGAAATGATCCAATACATTACGCCGAAACTGACCACGATTCGCCAAGATACGGATGAAATCGGGGAAGCGGCAGCAGAACTTTTACTTGAACAAATGACCGCGAAAGAGCGACTCACCGAACGTCGCATCATTCCGGTACGCTTAGTAGAACGGGCATCTTGTGCGCCGGTCAAACAGTGATTTATAGCCAATGATATTTCGAAGTCGCTCTCTTTTCTTCAGCGGATGGAGAGGGGAGCGCGATTTCGAAAGTCATTTTTAGAGAAAATCGAAAGCGCTTTCGATAATTATTCACCTCTTTTTGCAAGCGCTTTCTACTATTACTTATAAAAAAGGATGGGAACAACACATGCGTAAACTTGTTAGCTTACTTACCATTGGAGCACTTTCAGTTGGTGTCTTGAGCGCTTGCTCTGACGGCGGCGAAGGATCATCTTCAGAAGGTTCAAAAGATGATGTCCTAAAAATTTGGTCATTCACAGATGAGTTGAAAGAGCCAATCAAAACGTTCGAAGAGCGTAACGGCGTGAAAGTCGAATTGACAATCGTACCGACGGCTGACTACGCAACGAAGTTGAAGCCAGCTCTTGAAAGTGGCGTCGGCGCACCGGACGTCTTCACGGGTGAAATCGCGTTCCTTAAACAATGGATTGATGCTGGATATTGGGAAAACCTTTCTGAAGAACCATACAACGCAGAAGAAGTTTCTGGAGACATCGTTCCTTACGTCTTCGACCTCGGGAAAGACAAGGGCGGAAACGTTCGTGCCCTTTCATGGCAAACAACTCCAGGTGGGATCTACTACAAACGTAGCATCGCTAAAGAAGCACTCGGTACTGATGACCCGGCTGAAGTCGGCGAAATGATGAGTTCGATGGACGGACTCTTCGAAGTCGGTGAAAAGCTTAAAGATAAAGGCTACAAACTCTTCCCAGACGAAGGTTCAATCCGTTGGTTCGCACAAGGCGATGACCCACAAGCATGGGTAAACGAAGACAATGAACTTGTGTTGACTGAAGGGAAACAAAACTACTTCGACTACGCGAAAGAGCTTCGTGAAAATAACTTGACTGCTCTCGCACCAGAATGGTCACCATCTTGGTTCGAAGGAATGGATAAGCCGATCAAAGTGAAAGAAGGCGGCAAAGAAACGGAAACAGAAGTCTTCTCTTACGTACTTCCAACTTGGGGTCTCCACGCTGTCTTGAAAGAGAACGCGAAAGACACTGCTGGTGACTGGGCTGTTACAAGCGGACCGAGCCCATACTTCTGGGGCGGTACATGGGTCGGGATCTACAAAGACTCTAAACATAAAGAAGAGGCTTACGAATTCATCAAACTCATGACACAAGATGAAGAGTTCTTGACTGAATGGGCGAAAGAGACAGGCGATGTACTTGCTTATAACCCAGTTACAGAAAAAATCAAAACGGACTTCAGCGACGAGTTCCTCGGCGGACAGAACAACTACGAGTTCTTCCTCGGCGAAGCAGAATCGATCAAACCAGGGATCGTTACGAAATACGACCAACAGCTCGACACGCTTTACGGAGCGGCAGTTAACTCTTACGTAGAAGGTAAGAAGTCGAAAGAAGATGCAATCAAAGAGTTCAAGAAACAAGTTAAAAACGCTTATCCAGACATCGTAGTAGACTGACGATGACCAACACGAGGGAGGAATTTCCTCCCTCGGTTCTTATGGAAGGAGAAATATACGTGAAAAAATTAGATCGTTACGGCTATCTGTTCATCGCCCCGTTCTGGGTTGTATTCTTGACGTTTAGCATTTATCCGGTTTTCTTGACGCTTTACTATAGCTTCACGAACTACACCGGTAGCCCAGGAGAAGAGATTGTCGGATTTGCGAACTATACACGGTTGTTGACGGACACATACTTCATCGAAGCGTTTTTCAACACCATCAAGATTTGGGGAGTCAACTTCGCCTTGCAGATGGGAATGGCCCTTTTATTGGCGCTCTTATTCTCTGATCTACGTTTGAAGCTAAAAGGATTAAACTTCTTCCGTTCATTCTTCTATCTTCCAAACTTGATCACAATCAGCTCGGTCGCGCTTTTGTTCGGTATTTTGCTCGACTGGCAGCATGGTTCACTCAACATGGTGTTGATGAAAATCGGTTTGATTTCAAATCCGATCGACTGGTTGGCAGAACCCGTGACGGCTCAACTATCCGTCTCACTCATCTTGACATGGATGTGGTTCGGTCACTCCTTCATCATCGTGATGGCAGGTGTCTCAGGAATCTCGACAGATTACTTTGAAGCCGCTCACATCGACGGTGCGAATCGTTGGCAGATGTTTACGAAAGTGACGTTGCCGCTCTTAAAACCAATCCTTCTCTACATCATGATCACATCGCTCATCGGTGGACTTCAATTGTTCGACCTGCCGATGTTGATTACAGATGGAATCGGTTCACCAGACGGTTCGTTGAACACGATGGTGCTTTACTTGTATAACCAAGCCTTCAAGTACAACAACTACGGCTACGCATCTGCGGTCGCTTACGGCTTATTCTTGATCACGCTCATCTTCTCGGCGATCGTCTTCAAAGGTATGTTCCGCAACGAACGCGCAACACAGAAGAAGGGGGCGTAAGCGATGGAACAAAATGCAGAAACACGGCGAATGCTTCCGGATAGCGAAGCGCAGCCAAAACGTAAAGAAGACCGTCCACTCAAAGTGGCGCCACCTAAAAAAGAAAAGTCGAAATATAGTGATGTTCGAGTCTTGATCTATGCAAGTTTGACTATTCTTGCGATCATCTGCTTCATCCCGTTCTTGATGATGATCATCAACGCGACTCGGACGAATGGAGAAGTCATATCTGGCTTCACCTTGATTCCTGGTACAGCATTGCTCGATAACTACGCTACTCTCAGCGAGTACATCAACATCTGGACCGGCTTTAAAAACAGCTTGATTATCTCGGTGTCGGTAACGGTACTTTCGGGCTACTTCTCAGCCCTTACAGCTTATGGATTCACGTTCTACAACTTCAAAGGGAAGAATGCGATGTTCATCTTCATGCTCGTCATGATGATGGTTCCGGCACAACTTGGACTCATCGGATTCTACGAGATTTCAAAAACGCTCGGTATTCTCGATACGTTCATCCCGTTGATTGTTCCTGCGATTGCAACACCGTTCACGGTCTTCTTCATCCGCCAGTACACGCAAGCGACACTTCACATCAGTTTGATTGAAGCGGCACGGATTGACGGTGCGAGCGAGTTACGTATTTTCCACACAATCGCGCTCCCAATGATGATGCCAGCGATTGCGACGATGTCGATCTTCACGTTCATCGGCTCATGGAACAACTACTTGATGCCACTTGTCCTCTTATTCTCTCCTGAGAAATACACGTTGCCTGTCTTGATGGGCTTCTTGAAAGGATCACAAGTCGCAGAAAACCTTGGCGCGCTTTACCTAGGAATCGCGATCTCGGTCGTACCGATCATGATTGCCTTCTTGTTCCTCTCGAAGTACATCGTCAGCAGTATTTCGGCAGGTGCTGTCAAAGAATAAATATAGAGAAAAGAGGAAAACACTATGCATTTTAAGAAAGACTTCGTATTCGGGACAGCCACGTCCTCGTACCAAATTGAAGGCGCACACAATGAAGGGGGACGTACCCCTTCGATCTGGGATATGTTCTGTGACATCGACGGGCGCGTGTTTGAAAAGCATAACGGCGATGTCGCATGTGACCACTACCATCGTTACGAGGAAGACATTCAGCACATCAAAAAGCTAGGTGTCGACACGTATCGATTCTCCATCGCGTGGCCAC
The DNA here is from genome assembly GCF_018617575.1 of Exiguobacterium sp. s160. Taxonomy (NCBI): domain Bacteria; kingdom Bacillati; phylum Bacillota; class Bacilli; order Caryophanales; genus Exiguobacterium; species Exiguobacterium sp. s160. The sequence continues at coordinate 12,669 of NZ_JACSKK010000009.1, read as the reverse complement.
GCATCTTCCCTGCCAAGGGAGAGTATAACCCAGAAGGAATGGCGTTCTACAAAAACTTGGCACTACGTCTCCGTGAAGAAGGGATCAAACCAGCCGTCACGATTTACCACTGGGATCTTCCGATGTGGGCTCACGAAGAAGGTGGCTGGGTCAACCGTGAATCAGTCGACTGGTTCCTCGATTATGCGAAAGTCTGTTTTGAAGAGCTTGATGACATCGTCGACTCTTGGATTACCCACAATGAGCCTTGGTGTGCCGGCTTCCTCGGCTACCACGTCGGTGTTCACGCACCGGGTCATCGTGACATGAACGAAGCGGTACGCGCCGTGCACCACATCTTGTTGTCGCACGGAAAAGCGGTCGAATTGTTGAAGCGAGAGATGACATCCACGACCCCAATCGGCATCACGCTCAACTTGTCACCGATGTACGCGAAGACGGATTCGGCGAATGACCGCCTTGCGATGAACAATGCCGACGGGTATTCGAATCGCTGGTTCCTCGATCCGGTCTTCAAAGGCCAGTATCCGGTCGACATGATGAACTTGTTCTCCAAATATGTGCATAACTTCGATTTCATCCAATCGGGTGATATGGAGACGATCTCGACAGCTTGCGATTTCTTCGGAATCAACTTTTACAGCCGTGGCATTGTCGAGTTCAACGCAGCAAACGATTTCTTGAAGGCAGACGCTTACTCGGACTATGAGAAGACGGGCATGGGCTGGGATATCGCCCCGAACGAATTCAAAGACCTGATCCGTCGTTTACGCGCCGAGTATACTGACCTTCCCATCTACATCACAGAGAACGGTGCCGCATTTGACGACGTGCTGGAAAATGGCGAAGTCCATGATGATAATCGGATCGACTACGTCCGCCAGCACCTCGAAGCCGTCTCTGACTTGAACGATGAAGGCATGAACATTCAAGGCTACTACCTTTGGTCGCTCATGGATAACTTCGAATGGAGCTTCGGATACGAGAAGCGCTTCGGAATCCTCTATGTCGACTTTGAGACACAAGAGCGTATCTGGAAAGATAGCGCGAAGTGGTATGCCGGTGTCATCGCCGACCATAAAGCCGAACACGCGGATAGCGTCGAGGCGTAACATGCATCCATCCCTGCCGCTACGGGGATGGATTTTTTGTGTGCATTTTATCTGTTACGGGAACTGTAAGAGGGGAGGGATATTCATGAAACGAGAATTTTCGACATACGAAGTAACAGGCTATGACGACCAAGGGAAGATCAAGTTCGTTCATTTGAGAGAAGGGGAGTTCGTGTTACCGGTTGAGATTAAAGGAGACGACTTACGAAAAATCAAGAAGATGATGGAACTGAATCCCGGGGTGACTGTGATTATTCATGCGGCGGTCGAACAGAAACGGATGCGGCTGCTTGAGGTGGACGGATATTCACTCCGAAAAGAGGATACGTAAAACGCCAGCACCGAAAAGGGGCTGGCGCTTTGTTTATGGAATTAAAAGTATTTTCCCTTGGCTCTTCCGACTTTCTAAAAAGGCATGGGCCGATGCACCATCTGACAAGGCGAACGTTGTCGGTGATGGAATGATGAGTGAACCGTCCTCGATCCAACTGAACAATTCGTGCGACCGACGAATGCGTTCCTCCTTTGAGGTGAGGACGTTCCATAAGTCGCCACCCGTCAATGTCTTCGATGTGTCCATGAGCATACGCGGATCGACCGGTTTTGGATCGCCGCCGGCCATGCCGTAGAAGACGACCGTTCCACCGATACGAGTCGCTTCAAAGCTGTTTTCTAATGTCGCACCGACTGAATCATAAATGACATCGGCACCGCGACCGTCCGTGGCATTACGAATCTCTTCGACCCATGCTTCATCATAGCGATAGGCACGGGCACCATGTGTTTGAATAGTGGTCACTTTTTCGGCTGTGGACGTGAGACCGATGACCTGTCCGCCGAGACGCTGAATCATTTGCGTCAACAATTGACCGACACCGCCAGCGGCTGCATGTACGACCGCGACATCATCGGCCTGAATCCGATAGCTGTCGTGGACGAGGTAATGGGCCGTCAATCCTTGAAGCATGGTCGATGCGGCTGCTTCGAATGAAATGGCATCTGGAAGAGGAATCGCCTTGTCGAGCGGAACGGCAACAAATTCTGCGTTGGCGTGCGGGACATCGGCAAAGGCGATGCGGTCCCCGACTTGAAGCGAGGTGATGTTCGCCCCGACCGCTTCGATGACACCGGCTCCTTCATATCCCAGAATGTATGGAGGTTCTCCGACGAGATGATAGTTGCCTTTCCGGCGATACACATCGGCATAGTTCAATCCAATGGCTTTTGTGCGTACCAATACTTCATCAACTTGTGGCATCGGTGTCGGGACTTCTTCATATGTTAAAACATCAGGACCACCGAACTGATGGAAGACGAGTGCCTTCATGCTGATCACTTCCTTCGTTAGACTCACTAAAACTATAGCATACGGCTCGCGATTCACTCGTGATGACGCACAAAAGTCACCGGCCATTAAGTAGGTTCGGTGACTTCGGTAGATTGACTGATACGTTTGACTCGCTTTAATACGTCCCGCTTCGGTAAATTCGGATATTCACTCTGAATGCGTTCGACACAGGACACGATTGTCTCCGTGCGTAACAGATGAACGATCTGTTGATCGATGGAATCGAGTTCGAGTGGCGTCTTTTCTTTCAAATCCTCCCGATTTAGCCAAAACGATGCACCGAATAAGTGAACGAATATAATCGCCATGACGGTGAACGTCGATAAATCGATAGATGAGAAGAAGGAAAGCGCAACGTATAGACTGATTCCACTCACGATTCCGTGAAGGATTGTATCGAGTAGGCGCGGTGCGTTCACACGAAAAAATGAGCGTAGCGCTCCCGTTATACCATCGACAAAGAAGCTCAAGGTAGTCGATAGCAGATAGAAACAACCGAGCATAGCGAGTGTCGATAGGACTGGGAACGATGTGTCTTCAAGTAAATAGATGAGAATCAAATCGACGGCAAGTAGCGGGGCGAGGGCGAGAGTTAGAATCAGTGCACCCCAACCGAGGCCTGTCACAACCTTCATGAGATGTGAGCCCGATACCGTCCGAGCGCGATGAATGCAGCAATCAGACAGACCATATGTAGCACAACCCCGATGAGCATGGCGTACGGGATGATGGACTGGAAGCCAAGACCGAATGCGAGGGCGGCACTCGATAAGATGATGAAGCTCGCTGTATAATTTCGTACGGTTCTTTTCTGCTTATTCGCATGTGCCACGGAGTATCCGGCAATGAGTAGAAAGACGGGAAACAACATGATGGGGTAGATCGATTGAAACATCAGTCCGAGTAATCCGGTCAGACCCGCAAGGACAGCGAATATAGAAGGATAGTGGGCTTTCAAATTTCCAACTCCTTAACTCTTTTCCCTAAATATAACAGCCCTCCTCATTGCTGAGAAGGGCTGTCGTTTTTGTTTCAGGCTGACGCTTTATCTGCTTCTTCTTGTGCTTTCAATTCTTCACCATACGAAACGCGGTCTTGAATGCGAACGAATGGAAGGTAAACCGCAACGGCCATAGCAATCGTTGCAATCTGTAAGAGCGCAGCACGCCATCCACCAATCAAGAATCCAGAGATGACTGGAGGTGTCGTCCATGGTACTTGAAGGGCATTGAACGGCTCGACCCAACCCCAAAGGATGGCGAAGTAAACCATGAATGAAGCGATGGCTGGCACGACAACGAATGGGACGAACATGATCGGGTTGAAGACGATTGGCATCCCGAAGATGACCGGCTCATTGATGTTGAAGATACTTGGCGCAAGTGACAACTTACCGAGCTGTTTCAAGTGTGCCGAACGTGCGACAATCAGTGTCGCGATGATGAAACCGATTGTGATTCCTGATCCACCGAGTTTCGTGAACACATCAAGGAACTGGATTGTAACGATTTTTGCGTTCTCACCAGCGACAAGCGTACCACCAGCATCGATGATCGCTTGGTTTTGAAGCGCGTTCGCTGTGAGAAGTGGTCCCATGATTCCCATAAGGATTGCGGCACCGTGAATCCCACACCACCACATGACAGACATGAGCACCATGATGATAACGGCTCCAGCGAGTGTGTCTGTCAAGTTTTGAAGTGGTGCTTGAAGCACATCATAGATGACTTCTGTGAACGTACGCTCTGCAACCGCTTGGAAAATCGCAAACGTTGCAACGGCGAGCGAGATGATTGCCAAACCAGGAACAAGTGCAGAGAATGAGTTCGATACGCCTGGCGGTACACCGTCTGGCATTTTAATGCTGATCCCACGTTTGATGAACTGCGAGTAGATGAATCCAACTGTCAATCCGACGATGATGGCAGCGAGGACACCTTGTCCACCTGTCCATACTTTTGGAATGACGCCACCGACGAATTCCCCAGATTCAGACAAGACAGAAGCTTGTGTGATGATGAGGAACGAGATGATTCCGAGAATACCAGCCGGTACCCCTTCGATCTTTTCGTTCTTGACGTATGAGTAAGCGATTCCAAAAACACCGATTAAAGCAAGGATGTCAAACGTCGCACCGACGACTTGCGTGAGCGGGAGTGACCAGTCTGCCCCGAATAGGCCTGACATGAAGTCAGCCCAACCTGGAATCGGTAACGCCAGGATGAGAAGGAACAGCGACCCGATGATGGTCATCGGCATCGTGAGGATGAACCCGTCCTTAATCGCAAGGACGGGCTTGGCGTTCGCGAAGCGAACAAAAGCAGGGGTGAACTTTTCAAATACTCTTTCTAAGCGGCTCATAGGGGAACCTCCTTATAGGTCTTCAGCGCGCGTGGCGATGATCTCTTTATACCAGTGGAACGACTGTTTCTTCTTCCGTGCGAGACCGTTGTTGTGGTCGACGTAGATGAAGCCGTATTGTTTCTTATAACCGTTCAACCAACTGAGAAGGTCAATTGCAGACCAAGCATAGTAACCGGCAACGTTGATGCCTTGTTGAACAGCATGTTTGACTGCACGAAGGTGACCTTCGATGTACTCGATTCGTGGCGTGTCCATGATTTCACCGTCGACGATCGGGTCGACATCACCGAGACCGTTCTCTGTGATATAGATTTTGACGTCGCCGTAACGATCTTTTAACATGTGCATCCCATCGAGGAACGCTTCCGGTGAGATTTCCCAATCCCATTTCGTGTACACTTTGTCGTCCATCTTGACTGTCTTATAGACGCCATCGAACGATGGGTTACCAGGGCGACCTGTCGAGTTCTCACGTCCACCAGCCATGACGAGCGCTGAGTCATTTTTCATGACGCGCTGCGGGCTGTAGTAGTTGAGACCGATAAAGTCGTTCATCGGAGCGGTACGTTTCAAGACGTCGAGTTCTTCCTCTGTCATTTCAGGGAGAAGACCTTGTTCGTTCAGACCGTTCACGACGTACTCTGGATATTCACCTTTTAAGATCGGGTCGTAGAACCAATGTGTCGCATAAGCGTTCGCATGCATTTCGGCAAACTTGTTCTCTTCTGCGTCATCGATACTGAACGCCGGGTTGAACACGTGCGTGATCCCGATTTCGCCAGTGTGACCGTTTTGTTTGAAGAGCTCGACGGCACGGGCGTGAGCGACGAAGACGTTATGCGTCGTTTGGAAATAACCTTTGACGTCGCCTTCGATACCTGGCGGGTGTGCGCCTGTTAAGTATCCAAGTGAGCAGAAGATGACCGCTTCGTTGAATGTGATCCAGTGGTTGACACGGTCACCGAACGATTGGAAGCAAGTATCCGCGAAACGGACGAATGCGTCAACCGTCTCTTTGTTCTTCCATCCGCCTTTTTCTTCAAGTGCTTGTGGAAGGTCCCAATGGTAAAGCGTGACGAATGGGACGATGTCGTGTTTCAAACATTCGTCGATCAGATTGTTATAGAACTCAAGTCCTTTTTCGTTCACTTCACCCGTACCGTTCGGGAAGACGCGTGGCCATGAGATCGAGAAGCGATATGATTCGAGTCCCATCTCCGCCATGAGCGCGATGTCTTCTTTATAACGATGGTAATGGTCGACTGCGACGTCGCCGTTTGTGTTTTCAAATGTCTTACCAGGAATTTTCGAGAAGACGTCCCAGTTCGAGAGGCCTTTCCCGTCCTCGTTCCATGCGCCTTCGACCTGATAAGAGGCCGAAGCGGCGCCGAACAAGAAATCTTTAGGCATTTTCAAAGTCATCACCTCAGTTTATTTATTTACAAGTTTCAATGAGTGGTCTAATACTTTCGCACCGTTCATCATGCCGTAGTCGACTGTGTTGATGACGTCGATTGGAACACCTTTTGGTTCACAGATTTGCTTCCCTTTTGAAAGAAGATATTTCACTTGTGGTCCGAGAAGCGCAACGTCGATGTTGTCGACGTATGTCTCCATCTCTGATTCTGGGTAAGCTGCGATTTCAGCTTCGATACCGCGCTCAGAGGCAACCGCTTTCATTTTTTCTACTAACATACTTGTTGACATACCTGCCGCACAGAAGAGTCCGATTTTAATCATTTTTGATCCATTCCTTTCAATTCGTTGATTTCGTTTTGCATGTTCATCATATATCCAAGCATTTCTTTAACGAGAATTGTGTTCATCAAGTGATCTTGCGCGTGCACCATGAGGACACCGACTGTTGCCGATTTACCTTGTGCTTCGAGCGTGACGAATTTCGTTTGAATCGCATGTGCTTCTTTTAATGTTGCGTCACCAGCAACGACTGCTGCCTCGGCTTCTTCTTTTTTTCCTTCTTGCATGAGGAGCATCGCTTGATGGTAGCTCGCTTTGGCGTCACCCGAGAGGGCGATGAGACCGAAAATATCTTCCGGTGAGATTTCGATTGTTTCAGAAACCATAGTATCTCTCCTTTTTGTATGGATAACTAAAATTCATAGGTACAAATATTTTCTACACGTTGATAGTAGCACGAAAGCGTTTTCGTGTAAACCCTTACTTTTCGAAAAAAATGCATAAAAAATGCGCACGAGAAAAGCATCTCTCGGGCGCGTTTAGGACTTGATGTTCGAGACTTTGAGCATTTTGACATGTTTAAAATGATGGATGGAACGAGAGACGTCGAAGATTTGACCATTTGTTAAATAGACGGTGTTATCGACAATCAAGGCTGGGTCATTCTCGTTCAAGTCGAGCAGATCGGCGGACTCAGAATCTAAAAAGTCTGCGTAAATGACTCGGTCGGCGAATCCGATGGCAAGTTTTTGGTCACTTCGTAAATACGTATAAATCGACTTTTGGACGATGTTCTCGTCTAAGTAGATGACGAGCTCTTTTCGGAAGTATGAATCTTCCACCGAGAACGGATGGTCATCGACGAGACGTAGACGCTTCACGAAGTAGACGGGTGTCCCAATCGGGCACTTCATACGTTCTGCGACTTCATCGTTTGCAACCGTCTGTTCGAAATGTAAGACGCGTGTTTCGACTTTCCGACCACTGAAGTCACTTGTGAGACCTTGAAGCTTTTCAAGGTTGATGTAATCGCTATTGTAATGGTCGCGGACGAAGACACCGCTCCCTTGGACTTGATAGACGTATCCTTTGTTGACGAGGATCTCGATCGCTTTTCGGACCGTATTGCGACTGACACCATATTTATTGGCGTACTCATCTTCGGTCAATAATTTATTCGTATGTTGGTAGACGTGATTGACAATGTCTGATTCAATCTGGCTCGCAACTTGCTTGTACTTCGGAGACATACAGTTCTACACCTTTCAAAAAAATTTGTGGGAATGAATTTGCTAACAGTATAGCAGATAAACTTTGTAAGCGGATACGTTTCATTTATCAATTGTTGAAAAAAGTCGAACGATTCATTGCGGGAATATTCGGAAAATGTGAAACAATATAAAAGGAGATTGCGTATAAGAAAGGTAGATCCTGTAAAGAAAGGGTGTTTGTTAAGTGAACAATCAAAATCGATTTGTACAAGGAGATACATGGTGGAAGTCACCACTTCGAATAAAATATACCTCGTTTGCGTTCATATTCATGGCGCTTACAGTGTCATACTTCGAAGGTAATGTATGGCTGACAGTTCCACTCATTGTTGTCGGAATCGCGATGATTGGGATAGATGTTAGCAAGTATCATAAACATCGTACGCATGAAAGCGAAAAAATTAAAGTGAAGTCTCTAAAATGGGAACTCATATACGATTTAGTGGATTTAGCAATCCTCATTGTGATCACGGTGGCGCTTCTCTTTATGCAAGTTGACACATTGACAATTTTTGTTGTTCTCACCTTGTGGATGGTGTTCGGTCAGACTTTCCAAAAACAATTCGGAGAACGCATGCCTTTGGTGGATCAATCCGAGAAACAACGGTTGAAGAGATGAATGAACGCATAACGCAAGAGAAGGCATGGGTTTATTCGACCAATGGATCTTCGGCATATTTGGAACATTGGTGGTACTCATGGTTCCCATCAGTCTATGGACGGATGACCTTACATGGGGCGTGTTGTATATCGCCTGTACACTCATTCCGTTGAACATCTTATATGTGAAGCGTTATCGGATGCGCTTGTCATTTCAACCAGAATTGAAAGGGTTATATCGTCGTCAGTTTGCTCGGGACGGGATCAACAGTGTTGCCTTCTTTCTCGCATTGAATCATCAATTATTGTTCACATCAAACGTGGCGTATGTATGTGTCACGGTGTTCATCGCAGGCGCGATGTTATGGACATGGAACGTGGAGACGCAGACAAAACGACAAGATGTAGAGTGTATCAACTTTAACAAGGAGGCGATATAAGTGGAGCAAGACATAAAGTGGATGCAACGGATGCGAGGTTATGCCGTACCCGTCATGATTCTATATGTCACAGCCGTCATTGTCGCCCTCTTGTTAGAGAAAATGTGGTTGATTCCCATTATGGGGTCGGTCTCAGTGATTATCGTCGTGATGGGCTATCAAGAAATGCGCATCATGTGGCGAATGACCAAGCATCCAAAGGCGCATCGAATTCTCATTATTCAATACGTATTCGAATGGGTGGACGCGATTTTGTTGACGACACTCATGGTGACCCTGCTGACCGCAGAAGAATTTGGTCTCATGATTGGTCTCTTTTTCGGGATATGGGGAGTACTTAGTCCGCTTCGGCAGAAGTGGTTCACAAATCAACTCCAACATATTGAACCAGGGCTTCCGACGTATGAAGAGGTGATTGAAGGGAAGGTCTCGCATGAATCGTCCATTTGAACTCACAGTAACGCATGCCAAACAGTTCGAGCGGTTCTTTGGTTGGCCCGTACTCGTCATTTTCTTGATTTCGTTCATCGTGATGTTGCGGACACAGGCGATGTGGGTCATCCCGGTCATGTTGGTCGTAGCCATGGGTATGGCTTATAAAGGATACATGGAATATCGAGTCATTCGCCATTTTGCCGAACATCGAGCGGTCGCTCGCGTGTTACGATATCGACTCATTGACTGTTGGATTGGTGCCGTTTCTTTATTTGCGCTCTTCATCCCGATGTATGTAAACGAAGATGCTTTCATCCTCGCCGGTGGGGTAGTGGCCCTTTGGGGGTTGACGAAATCGTATCGAGAGAAGAAGTGGGAAGAGCGCATCCATGCACATCAGTCAAGGCTACCGACGTATGAAGAGGTGTTAGAAGGAGGAGAGGACGTATGGAACTATCACCAAAAGTAAAGTCGCAAATCGATACGATTTTAAAAGTAGACCGTTTGACGAAATGGGGTGTCGGCATCATCGGAATCGGGCTTGTCGTCAGTTTTTTGATTTACGCCTCGTATTGGACACTCTCGGACGGCGTTGTTACAGGCACATTATATGCCGTGCTCGCCGCAATCTTGACGGGTATTTTTATTCAATATCGGATGTGGCTACGCTTTGTGACGAATCAAACGGCACGTAACCTCTTATCAATCAAAATGATGGCACACACGCTTGCTTTGACCGGTATCGGGATTTACGGACTCTTTTACTTTACGAGTGAAACGACGGGCACACAATCGTTCCGCATGTTCCTCCTTTCCCAGCTGACGTTTTTCGGAATTGAATACTTGGCGAAACGATTCGATCGCGTCATTCAGTCTTATGATGAGAACTATTTGACGGATCAAGATTTAAAAGAAATTCGTGAAGTCCGTGAATACGAAAAGGAGCAGCGTCGTGAACAAACGTGATCAGATGAGAGAGTTGACGGCATTTGATGAAACGGGAAAGTGGACTGTTAGTATGATGAGCGTGGCACTCGCACTTATGCTTTTCTTTGCCGTGGAAAAAGGGTGGATATCGTTAGTAGGCGTGTTGTTGATTTCAAAAATCGCTGCCTTACCTGCATGGAAGAAAACGTGGAGTCGGGAGTCGATTAAAAAACGTTATTTACTATCGAGAGAAGCGAAACGACTCGCGCATTGGAACTCGATCACCGGTTTGACTGCGTACCCGTTTGTAATTGTTTTTCTGTATTTCACGGTTACAGGGCAGATTTCGACGCTTGCTTTTTTTGTTACGAGTGCATTGCTCATCCTGAGTTTTGTGATGATGCATCGATTGTACGAACATCATATGGTTCGTCTCGACGAGAACTATGTCACGGAACGAGAGTTAAAAGAAGAACAAAAATGGGGGAGCGCGTGACTCACTCGAGAAAGTAGGAAGATGAAGTGAGGATTGCGACATATAATATTTGGAACCATGAAACGTCATGGCAAAAACGACTCGATGCGATTTGCCAAGAAGTGAAACGAATCGACGCGGACCTGGTTGCCCTGCAAGAAGTCCGTTCTTATGAGCAGGGGAGTGTGGCGCATGACATTGCAGAAGCGACAGGCTATCCGTTCTGCGTATTTCATCCTTATCCTGACTCACCGGACGAAGGACTCGCTTTTTTGAGCAAGGTTCCTTTGGGTTCAGTTGAAGCGATTTGGGAAAGTGACGTGGAAGAGTCTAACTTTTGTGCAACCCGAGTGACGCTTACGTTCGGCGGTCAGGAATGGGGACTCACGAACGTACATCTGAATTGGCGTTCCGTGTCGATTCGAGAACGTCAGATGGCAACGGTGCGAAATTGGCTACACAAAGGACGTCAAAAATCGGTCGAGGTGTTATGTGGGGATTTCAATGACCATCCTCAATCTTCTATTTATCATGATGTATCGGAGACAGGTTGGCTGGACGTGACGACGTTTGTTGCGGAAGAGCCACGGGCGACGCTAGACGTAAAGCACAACCCGTACCTACAATCCTCTCATCTCGAGCAGTCTGAACGATACGATTGGATTTTGATCCGTTCCGAGTGGAAAGACGTTGAGGTTCAGCATATCGATGTATTCGGCGACATGCGAACGAGTAGGGATGTTGTACCGAGTGATCATTACGGTGTGATGGTCGACTTTACCGTGAAATAATGGGAGGATGTGCTGCGGCGCGTCCTTTTTTATTTGAACAACCGAGCGATGAACCCCACACATGCCGCAAAGGGAAGAAGGAGAAGAAGCCCGAGCCATTGATCACGCCAGACGACAAACCAGAAAGCGGCTTGCAGACACAGGATGCCAACTGCGGCAAAGATCACGAATAAGAATGCTTTCTTACGGGTGGAGCGGTCGTCCCACCATTCTTTAAAGTAAGGAAAACTGCAGAAGAATGCCATGGCCATAAAGAAAATCGCAGGAAACAACATGACATCCCCTAACGTGCTATTCCCTTCAAATTCTAGCCACCTGGATAAGACAGATAACAGTATGCCAATCAACAGGAAGATGCCGCCCATGTGTTTCCCCTCATTTCTTTACTCGTTACTTGTATCATGCCCGTTCTCTCCCTAGTCGAAAACCTGAAGGAGTGATGGCTTTTTAGTGAAAGTGGTGACTTTTACATGAACGGTAAAAAAGTATTCGGCGACATTTTTTCGAATTGCTCTATCCAATTCTTTTTATACTCGATAGCATGAAAGCGTATCTGGAGAAACGGCTGGATATGAAATAGAAGCGCCAGAACTCTATAGAGTTGACGAGGACGAAGGTGATCGAGATTTCGGCGGATGCCTTCCAGTCGCGTGTCACGACTGAGAGGGTCTCGATAAAGCGTTCGGGTGATCGGACGGACAAAGCGAGACTTGATGACATCACTCTAAAAAGCCCGTTTCCTTTTTCGAGAAATCGAAGAATAGAGGAGATTTGTTTATGTGTGGAATCGTAGGAATGATCGGACAAGTTGGAACGAAAGAGATTTTATTAAAAGGGCTTGAAAAGCTCGAGTATCGCGGCTACGACTCGGCAGGGATTGCCTTGGTCGGTGAGGACGTTCGTACATTCAAAGAAGTGGGACGAATCCAAGCACTCCGTGACATCGTACCGGCTGACGCTGAAGGAACCATCGGAATCGGTCACACGCGTTGGGCGACACACGGGGTACCGAGCGTACCGAACGCCCACCCGCACCAAAGTACGACAGGACGTTTCACCCTCGTGCACAACGGCGTGATCGAGAACGATGAACAATTGAAAGCCACACTTGATGTACCCTTCCTCTCGGAGACGGACACGGAAGTCATCGTCCAGCTCATGGAGAAGCACTTCGTCGAGCTCGGTGATGTCGAGGCGGCGTTCCGCAA
>NZ_JACSKK010000008.1:0-91237 GCF_018617575.1 Exiguobacterium sp. s160 | reverse complement strand
TGGTAAACAATCGTGGCTGGTAAGAGCACGGTCTTCCCAAGAAGCTCCCCCTTCAATTTGCGAAGCAAATAAGTGGCGAGTAGTTCACATGTACTTATCATCTCATACAGAAAGAAGGATTCTCCTTGAAACGAGCACTACGCTTTGTAGAATGTAGGCAATTACCTATTCAGAAACGTATCTCCATTCAAACATTATACCCTTTATCGAAGACACCCCCGCTTCTTTCCTTGCCGCCCCATCATCACGTGTATAGCGCCTTAAATAAAGATATACCGTTAGCTGCATTCGTTGCGAACGACGAACATCTAGAATCGTTTCAAATCATTCAACTCTCAAAAGTCTCATATATTGATCGTCATGTGTTTCGCGGGTTGCTTGACCGAATCATGTATGAACGAAGTCGTGAAACCACACACCCGATTACATACTATCTTCAGGAAGAGGACTATCATAATCAAGATAAGCTTCGAATATATGAGGCAACTGGGTTTCAAGTATTCCATCAAACGAATACGTATCACTTGCCATTCATTCCTTGTGAGAAAGCATCGCATACGTACTGGACCCTCGAATTGATAGACTATTCACGAAGAGCGGATTGGCTCACTTTTCGTAATGCGCATTGTCATGTCTTACCGGGCGCCATCCCGATGACGGATGAACAATTCGCACATGCAACTCGGCAACAAACACTGTTCTACACATTAAACTGCTGTCACCAACCAATCGGAATCATGAAAGTACGACTACATATGTATCACGTGTGCGTCCAAGAAATTCAATTAGATTGTGACGAGTCTATGTTGCGGGATGCCCTTTCCTTTCTTCAACAAAAGTTTTACGATGCGTTCAGATATATCGACGAGGCTCGTATTTCTACGACCAACCTGCAATCTGACTTGAATTTTGCACTTCGAAAGCAAGGTGCTCAAGTGTCGTCAGGCGGGATATATATGCTTACACAACAAGTGCTACCGACTCCACTCTATTGATCAATAAAAAAGACGTCGATTGTATCAACTCGTTCTCACACGAAAAAGTTGTTCATTCGACGTCTTTTATTCTGCAGCAGTTGTCGACTCCATCGCCAAAGGCGGCATTTCCTTAAACAGTTCTGTCCGGAGTCCCGTGTCTCTCAAATCGAGCGATTCAATCCGATCAAATTTGATTTGGCGATCTACGACACTGAACCAATACGTGATGTTCGGTTCATCCTTGAAACGAATCGCATAATTCGATCCATTCAAATGAAAATCGACCTCGGTAGACAGCAACTCCGTCGGACCAATCTGTTTATGGGTGGTTAACCGTTCGAGCACAACTTGCTCTTCATTGATGCGATAATCGACAAACGTCGCAAGCGAGAGTCCAAACACAAATGATACTAGGGCGAACATGCCCACCAATCCCATTGTGATTTTTCCGTTCATTCCGCTGTCCCTCCCTCTCTTATTATATCGGATATGGTCGAAACGTTGTGAAGTGACATTTTGTTCAACTTTAGGCAAACTGAAGGTTGAGGAGGAATGTTTATGCAAATCGATCATACTGGAATCGCCGTCCGTGATTTAGACGAAGCGATCACATTTTATACAACTGTGCTTGGTGGAGAACTGATTGACCGTTATACGAATACAGCCATTGGGGTGGAAACCGAGCTAGCTGTCATTCACATCGGTGAAGATGTCATCGAATTGTTGCGACCAACAAGTAATACGAGTCCGATCGCGCGTTTCATGAAAGCACGAGGAAAAGGCGTCCATCATATCGCATATCGTGTAGAAGATTTAGACATCGCCATCGCTACACACAAACAAAATGGCATCACTTTTTTAGAAGACACACTACGTACGACCGCAAAGGGTCGACGTTTGATCTATATGGACCCACGTCATTCAGGCGGTGTCATCACCGAGCTCTGTGATTATCCTACGCAAAAGCAGTAAGAGACGTCACTCTTACTGCTTCAATAAAGTGTCTTCTATGATTTGACGGTTCTTTTCTTTTAGACGTTCGTTATGAGAAGAGACCATTGCCGTAGCGGTCGCATTCGGGTCAATATAAGTTTTGGCCCGATTCACCGCATTCGCCGCATCTTGGAATGCCCCTGCAATCAAATGGACCTTTCCTTCATGCGTCAGAATGTCACCTGCAGCATATAATCCCGGAACGGACGATTCACTCCCCGCGTTCCCTTTCACATAAAATCCATTGACCATTTCGACATTCAATTCACTGTTCCGAAGGAGTTCCGCATCTTGTTCATACCCGTGATTGATGACGACCTCATCGACATCGACCACACTCGTTTCTCCCGTGTCAATCTGTGTTAACAGCACTTGCTGAATCGATTGCCCATCATGAGAAATCAAGTCCGTTACTTTTGACTGGGGGCAACAATCGACTCGGCTTTCTTTAATCTTCTCGACTTGCGCTTCATGACCTCCGAGCTCTTCTTTTCGGTAAACCAAAATGACTTGCTCTGCAATCGGCTCGAGTGCATTGGCCCAATCGACGGCACTATTTCCGCCACCTGAAATCAAGACTCGCTTCCCTTTAAACCGCTCTAGTGACTTCACCGTATAATGAAGGTTCGACAGTTCATATCGCTCTGCTCCGCTGATTTCGACCTTGTGTGGTTTCAGAATGCCGCTCCCGGTCGCGACGATCACCGTTTTGGATACGTGATGACCATTCGACGTGTCGATCCCGAATAATCCATCCTGACGTTTTGAAATCGACTCCACTTTCTCCCCTAGGATGACCTTTGGCGAAAAGGTAAGGCCTTGTTGGACGATTTGATCGATCAGATTTGCTCCCGTCGTCGGAAGGAGCCCCCCTACATCCCACACCATTTTTTCTGGATAAACGTGCAGCTTTCCACCTAGTTGAGGTTGAAATTCGATTATTTTTGTTTTCATGCCTCGTAATCCACTATAAAAAGCAGCATATAACCCTGCCGGACCCCCACCGATAATCGTCACGTCAAATTGTTCTTCGCCCATCGTCGTATCCTTCCCTTCTATGTACATGATCTACTCACCTTAAAAATGATAATCATTCTCATTAGATGATAACCCGTTTTTTCGTCTTTGACAAACTTTTTCCCAACACCATTTTCCATTGGTTTTTCTTCATCGAAGGTCGGGTAAGGAAAGATGAATCAAAAGGAAGGATGTGCGCTATGGAGTGGATGGATCTTGCATTGATCATCGTGTCCTGTTTTTGGCTTGTGGAGACATGGAAATTTCGTAATCGTAAAGAGGCAACGGACGGTTCCGTCGAGCGAAAAAGCTTTTATTTCGTAGCGTCGACGATGATTGTCATGTTCTCTTTGTCTATCATCTATTCAATCTTTGTTGAGGCGCGTCCATCAATGGCTCAACGCATACTTGCTCTTTCGTTTTACATAGCGGGTGTATCATTACGGTATTGGGGAATTTTCCACCTTCGTCATCAATTCACCCGACACGTTGTCGTTCGTCCTCAAGACGAGCTCGTCAGCTCTGGCCCCTATCGTTTCTTACGCCATCCCTTATACACAGGATTATTATTCATTACGTTAGGGTTCTCATTGTATTTTCTTCATTGGGCAGTCGCTTTGATCGGTACCGGTCTTACGGCTCTTGCGTTACTATATCGGATTCGGATTGAGGAAGGGATGCTGACCCGTCACTTCGGTCAATCGTATGTATCATGGTCAAAGTCACGCAAACGATTATTTCCGTTTATCTATTAAAAAAGGAGTCCGGTGATCCCGGACTCCTTGCTATTTTATACGGAGTAACGACTGAGCAATCGGACGACAACGATCCCTGCGATGAACGCAATGACACTGAGTCCCCACATGAGCCCCGTAGCCGGCACTCCTGGAAATACGACGGCGAGCGAACCCACTACCAATCCGATGATGACCGAAAACGTCATTCCTGGGAAATTCGCCAACAAATAGCGAATCACTTTACTACTGACAATAAAGCCGACCGCAACGCCTGCCCCAACAATTCCGATAATGAGTAAATTGAAGTTCGAGATGGCGCTGATCACTGTCGGGTATACCCCAATCAGCAACAACACGAACGATCCGCTGATTCCAGGAAGTAACATCGCCATACTTCCTAACCACCCAGACAAGAACAAGAGGAGCGCTGTTCCAAAGGTAACGTCCGTAATGATAGACGAATCAACCGGATTGAGAAACGCCATGCTCGCTACAAGTACCGTTGCTACAATCATGGCAATCACATGAATGGGACGAATCGATGCACGTGACTTAAACTCTACAAAAAGTAACGGAATGATCCCTAAAATCAATCCGATAAAGAAGAATTGTGTCGGTGCATAATACTCGAGCAACAAATACTCGATAATTCGACTTAAGGCGATGATGGCTGTTCCCATTCCAATCGCTAGCGGGATTAAGAAACCAATATACTTTTTCCAATATCGGCTGAATACACCGCTGATTGCTTCAATCAATTGATCATAGATGCCTAAAATAACTGCGATGGTACCGCCGCTTACACCAGGAATCAAATCACTCGTTCCCATGGCCATTCCCCGCCAAATATTCTTCCACTCCATAATGTATCTCCTTTACATATATCTTTCCTCAAGCACTTAGTATAGTCGAGAACGAGCGTTTGCGCATCCGCTTTTAGACCGAGAAAGGAGTCGAGCGTGTCTCTTTTTTCATATAGTCAAAACGAGATCCCGAAATCATAATTTCCTTTTCTTTTTGGAATCCGAGTCGCGTATACAAACGATGAGCCGCTTGATTGTCTTGATCTACATTCAAGGTGACGGCCGGGACACCACGTTCTGCCGCGACAGTACAAATCTGTTCAATCAACTTCGTCCCGATACCACGGCCACCATATGCCTCTAGTACAGCGAGTGAATCGATGTATTGAACGAACCCTTCCGTCTCAACATCTAATTCCACTTTGCTCCCATGCGCAGTCAACCATTCCCGAATCGGGCGATCTAATGCTTCCGCCTCGTCCCCTCGATACGAAATGATCATTCCCGCCACTTCCCCTTCTACATCGGCGACCCATATGTTTTCGTGGCTTAAACGATTCTTCGGTTTCTCCACCCACATCGCCAATCGCTCTAATACTTCATCGGTATTCGTTGACCCCGTCAACGTATACGCGATGTCATGAATCGCCTGATACATGAGCGGTGCGATTTGTGTACAATCTTGCTTCGTTGCTTGTCGAATATTCATCATTGATCCCTCCATCACCTAGTCTAGCATAGGCAAACACATCGATTGTTTGTCCACGCCCGTTTTGTGGCATGATATAGAGAGAAAGGGGCGACATGAAATGAAAGCAATCATTACTGGAATGAACGGCACGGTAGCACCGGTTGTTGCCGAAGCGTTACAGCGTCATGGCATTGAGGGGATTGCATGGAATCGTGAGCAAGTGTCCACGACCGACGAGCAGGAGATGCGACAATTCATTGAAAGCATCCGCCCAGACTATTTTTTACATATCGGTATGGGACCGGTTGAATGGGCCGAGACGCTCGCTCGTTTATGTGGGGAGATGAAGATTCCGTTCTTGTTCACGAGTACAGTGTCGATTTTTTCAGATGATGTGACTGGACCGATTTCACCGGACACGGCGCCAGATGCTGAAGATGACTACGGAAAGTATAAACGTGACTGCGAACGAGCCATCGTTCGTGTCAACCCGGGTGCTCAGATTGTTCGTCTTGGATGGCAGATTGGGGATGAAGCCGGATCGAACAATATGATGGACTATTTTACGAACGAGATGAAACAACGAGGGGTCATACAAGCGAGTGAGCATTGGTATCCATCTTGCTCATTTTTACCGGATACAGCGGAAGCTTTATTCGAAATCTTGACGAAACGCGGACCCGGCATCTATCAGCTAAACGGGAATGCGAACTATTCGCTTTATGACATTGCCGTCGGACTAAAAGAGCTTCATGACGCCGATTGGCAGATTGAATGCACGGATGAACCGAAACGGGATAACCGAATGATTGACCCGTCCGTCCCAATTCGTCCGATTTCAAAGCGTCTCAATTTACAAACAAAATAAACCGCACTCTATACTAAACGCCTACTCCATCAAGAGTAGGCGTTTGCTTATTCGATTCATTTTACATCAGTCAAACGCAGTTTACTTTTCGGTAGACTCGGCATATCAACGAAGCTATAACTCAAATCTTGAGGAGGAACGGTATACGAGAACTCCTCCGTAAACAATTCAATGACTTGTTCTAGAATCGCAATCGTCACATGCTCCCCTGCACAACGATGTCCAAAATCCACGTCTCCTCCTCCTTGCGGGATAAAATTGAACGGACTCTCCTTCCAGTCCATAAAGCGAGCAGGATTAAATTGATCGGGTTCAGCCCAAATCGCGGAGTCGTGATTCGTTCCATAAAGATCAAGGAGCGTCAGTGTTCCTTCGGTAAACGTATATCCGTCCCATTCAAAATCTGTTTTGACTCGAGCTGCCGCTACAGGGAAAAACGGATAGAAACGTCTCACTTCTTGGACAAAGGCTGTTTTCGAAAGCTGTCCTTGCTTTACTTGTGCTCTTTCTCTCGGGAATTGATGAAGCGCTAGGACTGTAAAGAGGACATAGACCGAGATTGCAACAGTCGGTCGCAAAATGTTTAACACTTCGACAGCCACTACTTCTTCAGGCAACAGCTCACCAGATTCATCTCGATGCCACGAGAACTCATAAAGTGCCGTCTGTTTATTCGGTAATAATCGATTTGACCGTACTTCTTTGACCATCTGTCGAATCCACGCTTCGGCCGAACTTCTTGCCTTCCGCCCTTGCAAATAAGTTGGACCTAAAGAAGTACCCGATTCAAATAACAATCTCATTTCATCGGTTCGCTTCGCTACTTCATCTCGTGCAAGCGGAACTCCCGCCCACTCACAGACGGCTTTCATCAATACCTGTTGTGCCTCGTCATATAAAACGATTTCTTCTCCAGCATGCCGGATTCTTTTCCATTCACGGTCCGTCAATCGAAGCAGACGATCGATGTTTTCTTTCGTCATCAATGACATGAACATTCGTTTTCGGTGTGAATGGGCCGTCCCATTCAATGTTTGCACCCCATCTTCCCCAAATAAAGTTTTGAGAAGACGTTTCGGCGCGGCATCCTGACGTGTGAATTTGTCCGCATCATAGAACAAGGCAGCAGCGTCCTCTCCTCCGAGACAAATCACGCGTTCCCCGAGCAAACGCGTTTCAAAAATATTCGACTGAAAACTTTTACGTCGATTCGCCACAAACAAATATCCTTCACGTAAAAAATCGACACTATGGTCGAGACCTTCTTGCTTTGGAATGACTTTCCCCATCCTACTCACCCTTTCTCTTTTTTTCGAACTACAAAGGATGTTCCCGCGTTGTTAGCGAACAAACCTAATATCGAAAGGAGCGAGTGACATGTTACCGTTCTTACTGACATTACGCCGGATTGTACGTGGGATTTGGCGCGGCCTCCGTGATCCTGAGTTTCAAGTCTTGTTCAGCCTTGCCTTTCTCACCGTTCTCTCCGGAACACTTTTTTACGCTAAATTTGAAGCGATGCGATGGTTAGATGCACTTTATTTTAGCGTCATCACACTGACGACCATCGGATATGGTGACTTCGCCCCTCAAACTGATGTCGGAAAAATTTTCACGATTGGATACGTCATCACCGGCGTCGGTATTATGGTCGGATTCATTACAAGAGTATTTGATCACTTACAAAAAGCACGACTTGATGAATTAGAAGCGAAACAAAAGACGCCACCCTCTGATTCATGAGGATGGCGTCGATGCGTTTAGGATACTTTTCGATTCTCAATTTCAAGCTGTTGATTGAATCGTTTCGTTTCGGCGATGACAACGCCCG
Organism: Exiguobacterium sp. s160; assembly: GCF_018617575.1. Taxonomy (NCBI): domain Bacteria; kingdom Bacillati; phylum Bacillota; class Bacilli; order Caryophanales; genus Exiguobacterium; species Exiguobacterium sp. s160. The sequence continues at coordinate 83,320 of NZ_JACSKK010000008.1, read as the reverse complement.
ACAAGAACAAGAGACCAATCAAGTTCGGAATAGCCATTAACCCGTTGAAGACGTCAGATAGCGCCCATACCAAATTCAAGTTGGTCGTCATGGCACCGAGTCCGGCGACGAGCACGAAAGCAATCCGATATGGAAGAATCGACTTTTGCCCAAACAAGTAATGGATGGATCGCTCGCCGTAGTACGACCAACCGAGAACGGTCGAGTAAGCGAATAGGACGAGACCGATTGTGACAATGTAGCCGCCTGCCGGACCGAGGAACAGTTCGAATGTGGCCGAAGTCAATTCGACTCCTTCTAATCCTGTCCCGATTTGACCACCCATGACGAGTGTCAAACCTGTCACCGAACAGACGACAAGCGTGTCCAAGAAGACTTGTGTCATCGAGACGAGCGCTTGACGACCCGGCATATCTGTTTTCGCTGCCGCTGCAGCAATCGGAGCGGAACCAAGACCTGCTTCGTTTGAGAACACGCCACGTGCGACCCCGTAACGAATAGCTGCCCCAATTGCGCCTCCACCGATGGCTTCTGCACTGAACGTACTGCTAAAGATCAACGCGAATGCATCTGGAATAAGCGAGTAGTTCATGATCATAATCAATAGACCGCTACCTAAATAAAAGGCGATCATGACAGGAACAAAATAGCTGACTACTTTCCCGATCGAACGCACGCCTCCAAGAATGACCGCCCCTGTAAAAATCATGATGAGAATGCCTGATATGTAGAGTGGTACGTCAAATGTTGTTTTGAGCGCGAGCGCGACAGAGTTCGTCTGTACCCCATTTCCAATCCCGAACGCCGCAATCGAGGCGAATGCCGCAAATGCTACGGCTAACCAACGTTGATTCAACCCTCGTTCTAAATAGTACATCGGTCCACCAGCCATCTGACCGCGTTCATCGGTGACCCGATACTTAACAGCCAGAACAGCTTCCGCATATTTCGTTGCCATCCCAAAGAATCCGGACACCCACATCCATACGATGGCTCCTGGTCCTCCTAACACAACTGCTGTCGACACCCCGACGATATTCCCCGTACCGACGGTCGCCGCAAGCGCGGTCATGAGCGCTTGGAAGTGACTGATATCCCCTTTAGAGGATTGATCCTGGTTTTTCGAAAACGCCAATTTCAATGCATACGGTAACTTGGTGATTTGAATTCCCCCTAGACGCACCGTCAAGTAAACGCCTGTCCCCACAAGCAAAATTAAAAGCGGTGGTCCCCATACAAAATTGGATGCCGTACTCACCCATTCACTAAATGATTGCCCCATACAAAGTATCCCCTTTCCCCGAAAATAGTGTACGTCTCTATTTTTTCAGAATACTTAGAACAATGCAAAAGTATTGTGCTAAAACAACTCCGGCTCTTTTCATCTGTATACAAACAGCGAGACGAACTTAATCGTCTCGCTGTGATTCAGGCTTCTCTCGTTGTAAAGGCGCTTTCCAATCAAATGTATCCGGGACGTAATCGAGCCCGCCCGGATGAAACGGTTGACAACGGATGAGCCGGCGAGCGGTTAAATAACTGCCTTTGACGGTTCCATGTTTCTCAATCGCTTCGATTCCGTAGTGTGAACAACTCGGATAAAACCGGCATGTCGGCGGCTTTAATGGTGAGATAAAACGTTGATAACCTTGAATCCCTTTTACTAGTACACGTTTCACGCGATTTCGCCTCACTCTGTTGAATTAGTGCCATCATAGCGCGATTTGAAACGTTTGTCATGTTCACCGCTCCATATGTCAAATCGTTTTCCATCTCTTAACAAATGAGCAAGATGGGCGATATTCGACATCAGGTTTGTTATGATAGTCAACATAACTATTGACCGAATCGAATAGAAGAGGTGACGAATGATGAAACAATTACTAATGGTCGGTGCAGGATCAATGAGTGAAGCGCTCGTTCGAGGGTGGATTGACTCAGGAATCGAACCGACACAAATTACCATGACGAACCGAAGTGATCGGGAACGCTTGAACTTCCTACAAGATGAACTCGGCGTACACATCGTCGAAGAAGAAAACGTGAACGACTATGACATCGTCGTACTAGCGATGCAACCGGACGGCGTCATTCCGTACGTGGAATCAAAAGAGTGGAAGACCCCACTACTTGTATCGGTTGCGGCACATATCGAACCGAGCCAATTAGAAGAAGCTTCAGGACTTCCTGCCGTATGCGCGATGCCAAACACGCCGGTCGCATATCGGAGCGGGATGACAGGCTTATGGTTCGGTCCTGAAACAGATGAGACCGATCGCGCGAAAGCAACTGCCCTCTTTGAACGTGTCGGTCGAACGGCCATCACGGACGCGAAGACGATGTCTGCCTTCATGGCAGCAGCCGGTTGTAGCCCAGCTTTCTTCTATGAAATCGTCGGGGCGATGACTCCGGTCTTGACCGATGTCGGATACGACGAAGCGACGGCTCGTCAAATTGTGGCTCAGGCGATGAAAGGCTCTGCAGAGTTACTGTCACATGAAACACGTGAGACGAATGAACTCATTGCTGACGTCGCTGCTCCAGGTGGACCGACCGACCGTGGTGTCGGCGTGTTACGAGACCGCAACCTTGCCGACGTGATGTCTTCAGCCTTACGCGAAAGTGCCAAAGAAGACCATGAAATCATGGAGAAACCATAAAAAATGGACGGAAGCCACGCTTCCGTCCATTTTTTATGTCATCATATGTATAACCGACACAATGAGTGCCACTACTAAAATCCCTGGCAATAAGTTGGCCACGCGAATTTTTGTGATCCCGACCAAGTTTAAGCCAATCGCCACGATCATCACACCACCGGTCGCAGTCATTTCTAAAATAAAGCTGTCCATGAGCGACTCCGGAATGAACTTCATGATTTGAATGGCGAGTAGTGCAATCCCACCCTGATACAATAATACCGGAACGGCCGAAAACATGACACCGATGCCGAGCGTCGAACTCAACACGAGGGCTGTAAATCCATCAATCAACCCTTTCGTATACAGGACGTCATGGTCGCCACGTAATCCACTATCGAGCGCCCCAATGATGGCCATCGCGCCGATGACGAAGATGAGCGTTGCCGTAACGAACCCTTCCGCTACACTCGATTGACTTCCAAGACGCCGCTCCAGCCGATAGCCGATTTCATTCAATACTTCATCTAGCTTCCACCATTCCCCGAGCGCGGACCCAACGACAAGACTTCCGATGACAATCAAAAAGTTTTCACTTTTCATCCCCATTTGAATGCCGAGCAAAATGACCGCAAGCCCGATTGCTGCCGTCACCGTCTCTTTCATACGCTCTGGAATGCGGTGAAATAAGAGACCTAACAATGACCCGATGACAATTAATCCGGCATTGACGAGGGTTCCCGTTAGCACCATGTCGCATTCCCCGTTTCTTTATGTATTGAAAGGAATATACCAATTGCTTTCATACCGTGTCAATATACAAAAAAGAGCCACTTCTCGCAAGAAGTGGCTTCGCGGAAACCCATGTTCCGGTGGGTTTCTCGAGGGTTTGGCACCCAAGTGATTCTGACTGGGCTCGAACCAGCGACCTCTACCCTGTCAAGGTAGCGCTCTCCCAGCTGAGCTACAGAATCAGGTCGTGTCCTCTCTTAAGGACACTATTAATATATCAAGAAACTATTAAGTTGGCAACAACTTTTTTTATTTTTTTACAGACTTTTTTAACGAGTCATCTGCTGGCGATCAATATGCCGGCAGAGGCGTTCCAAATCACCTGCATAAACGGACACGAGCATGTTCTGATATAACGTGTCACGGTCCCAGTGAAGACCGTTCGCTTTAGCCACACGCTGAGACGGAACGTTTTCTGGATGAATGAGTGAAATGATTTCCTTCTCTCCTTCGGTGAAAGCATACTGCATCAAACGTGCGGCCGCTTCTCGTCCGTAACCCATATGCCAATGCTTCGGTGACAACCAATAGCCGACTTCTAGCTCGAGTTTACCGTCTAACTCATGAAGCAACGTACCTGCATGACCAATCGGTTCATCACTTTCGAACGTCATCAGCTTCAGTAGACCTGTCTGGCGTCCTGTTTCATAGCGGGCTAATTGACGTTCGAACCATTCGATTGTTTGTTCGTCTGTATACGGTCTCCCGTCCGGACTGATGAAGCGCATCACCCGAGGATCTTGGAGAAGCGACTTAACAAAATAGAAATCAGAGATCGTGTACGGCTCAAACCGCAAACGTTCGGACTGCAACTCAACAAGATGCATCGTTTTCCGCCCCTTTCTTCCATCTCATAATCTGAATTATTCAATTCCCGTTTTCAGCTTGTTTCAATCCTTTACGATACAACTTTTAATCCGACCACACTGCCGATAATCATCATCAGATAAAAGATACGCCAGCGGCTTTTGGACTCATTTAAATAGAGCATGCCTAGAATGACACCACCTGCGGCTCCAATCCCGACCCAGATGGAGTAAGCCAAGCTTAACGGAATGTCTTCAAGCGACTTTGAGAGCCAATAAAAACTGAGCGCGAACGACAAAATCGATAAGATTGACCATTTTAAAATTTGATACCCTTTTGATTTCCCCATAAAGAAGACAGCTGTCATCTCAGCAATCCCTGCGCCGATCAAATATACCCAACTCATGCTTCTTCTCCTCCTGTCACTTGTTTCAATCCGATGATTCCGATGATCAACGTCGTCACAAGTAAAAGTTTCCAGCCACTGAGCGCCTCGTCAAAAAGAAGAGCACCGACAATCACCGTTCCAACCGCTCCGATTCCTGTGAAAACGGCATATCCTGTGCCTGCCGGTAGAACGCGGAATGCCTTAGCTAGTAAGCCGAAACTGACAATCAAGAGTACGATTGTCCATAACGTCGGACCAAGAACGGTAAACCCTTCAGACAACTTCATCGTCGTTGCCCAAATGATTTCAAGCAATCCTGCGAACAAGAGAGAAATCCAGGCGACTTTTTCCTTATCCATTCCACCCCACACCTTTCTTGAAGATTCGGAATGCGGCTTGTTGTCGCATCTCTCGGTCATCTTCAAATGTAAATAAAGACAATAAAGCCCCATCTAAAAAGCAATAGTACGCAGCATAGAGTTCATCGAGTGGTTGCGACGGTAAGTCTCCACGTTCCATCGCGAGACGAAACTGTTCTTTTTCAAACCGTTTTAACTCCGTCTCCACCTTTCCGATGACTTCTTCAATATAGTCCCGAAATTCTGGGGGTGGTACGAGTAGCATCCGTTTCGTCAACATCCACGTCTCGTGATCGCCAAAGAATGACGTGAGCGTACGAACGATCGACTCAATCCGTTCTAAAGGTGGTCGGTCTTCGGTATCCTCACAAGTTTGCTGCCATGCTTCTTCGTAACGATTCGCCATATCGGTCACGACTTGCTTAAACAATTGTTCTTTCCCATCGATGTGAGCATACAGAGAAGCCTTTCGGATGCCAACGTCTTCGGCAACCGCCGCAAGTGATAATCCTTCATATCCTTCACGTGCAAACCGTGTCCGCGCGGATTGCATAATTTTCTCTTTTGTATTCACGAGTCTCACTCTCCTTCCACCTCACCTTACCTAACGAACGGTAGGTAGTCAAGACTTACGTTTGTCTTTTCGTTCATGATTCTCCACAATACAAGGTGAAAGAGGTGATGAAAAATGATTGAACAATTGAACGTATCGATTCCAACGGAGAAGGTCCGTGGTCAAAAACGGATTGTTCGCGTATTTCGACCAGACTGGGTCAATGCCGACACCCCACTTCCTGTCCTTTATATGCATGATGGGCAAAATGTATTTTCAGGAAGCACTGCTACATATGGAGAAGGGTGGGAAATCGATCGCTGCATCGACACACTCCACCTCCCTCTCATGGTCGTCGCCATCGCAAGCGCTCCGAACTGGTTAGATCGTTATGATGAGTATTCATATGAAGAAGATGAGATGTTATATCGCCGTATCGGACCGGAACTTGCGAAAACGCGCCCAACCCTTGGTGGTCAAGGTCGTTTGTATACAGATTGGTTTATGAACGTCTTAAAACCACGAATCGACAAGGAGTATGCGACGAATCCAGAAGATGTCGGCGTCATGGGGAGTTCGATGGGAGGGGTCATCTCTCTATATATGATGGCAACCTACCCTTCCATCAAAAGAGTCGGATCCCTCTCCACCGCTGCATGGGCGAATCTGGATCCATTGATCCAGGCTATTCAGCAAACCGATATCTCTGGAAAACTGTATATGGACATCGGAACGAATGAAGAGAGCGGACCAATCACAGCGAAGGATTACTTGTTTACGAATGCAAAACTGATTGAAGCCATCGCTAAAAAGGGTATCGCTTTCCGATATGAAGTGGAACCGGATGCGATTCATCACGAATCAGCTTGGCGCCGCCGTTTACCTCACGCTCTTCGTTATTTGTACGACGTCACATGAAAAGAGCGAATTCCGATTTCGGAATTCGCTCTTTCGTTTAGATGACCCAGTTGCCGTCACGCATGATTGCTTCGCGCGTGCCGTCTTCCCGTTCACCATCGATATTCATTTCAGCTGACCCAATCATGAAGTCAACATGTGTCATCGAGTCATTCGCGCCGTTCTCCGCGAGTTCTTCTTGCGACATCGAAGGGCCACCTTCGAGACATGTCGAGTAGGCACGACCTAATGCCAAGTGGCATGATGCATTCTCGTCAAACAACGTGTTGTAGAAGAGAAGACCTGAGTTTGAGATTGGCGAATCATCTGGAACGAGCGCCACTTCACCGATGCGGCGTGCTCCCTCATCCATGTTCAACAACTCATCAAGAGCCGCTTGTCCTTTTTTCGCTTCTGCCTTGACGACTTTCCCACCTTCAAACCAAAGCGTGAACTCGTCAATCAAGTTTCCGCTGTAGCTGAGTGGCTTCGTGCTCGACACGTGACCTTCCACAGAATCTTTATCCGCGAGCGTGAACACTTCTTCTGTCGGCATATTCGCGATAAAGTCGATGCCATCGACATTCGGACCGCCACCGCCAAGGAAAACGTGCTTTTTCGGAAGCCCGATTGTAAGTTCAGTTCCTGGTGCTTGGTAGTGCAACTTCGCATATTTCTTCTCTGTCAGCAACTTCGCACGGCTACGGAGTGATTGATCATGTGTATCCCATGCCGCGACCACATCTTCTTGATCCATACGTGTTGCTGCGAAAATCGCTTGCCATAAAGCTGCGACCGCATCTTCACGCCCCGGGAATACTTTTTCAGCCCACGCTTCTGACGCACCTGCAACGATCGACCAACTCACGTTGTCACTCATCACATATTGACGCCATTTCGCAAGTGCTTGTCCGGCTGCACGGTTCGCATCCGAGATGCGTGACGATTCAACGCCGTTTAAAGCATCCGGGTCGTCACTGACGATGGACAAGAATGCCGTCTTCTCTTCAGCCAATTGTTCAAAACGAGCCTTTAACCAATCTGGAAACTCTTTGAACGAGTCTGCTGGTGCATCGAAATAACGAATCTTCGATGTCTCCTCATCGCTCCAATTGACAAATACTTGTTTCGCGCCTGCCGCATACGCGGCTTTCACCACGTGACGGACAAGTGGTGCCTGACTGATATCGGCACGTACCTCTAGCTGTTGTCCTGGTTGAATGTTTACACCTTTTTTCACAGCTAGCTCTGCATAGCGTGCGAAATCTGCCTCTGTCGGCATAGAAATCATAGACATATGTATCGTTCCTCCTTTTCAGTTATCTTTATTTTCTTAAATTTCAGGAAAAGTTGCAACCGATGCGCAAAAACGGGCATATTAGTAGATGAAGAATGAAGGAGGAATCTACTATGGCAGATTGGAAATCAACCTACACACACTTTTTGAAACAAGCGAAAGAAGATATCCACGACCGAGAACAACTCGGCGACCTACTTGTCCAAGGTGAACGCGCCCTCGCAAAAGTGACCGTAGACGTGGCATCCAATGAAATCAGCAATATCGAGCGCGAAGAAGAACTGACGCTCTACTTCCAAATGAAACAAATGCTGAATATGTTGCGCGCGCTATACAATGATCAATTTGAAATGCAACCTGACAAACAAGAAGAGCTTGTCGCGGCAATTCTATACTTCGTCTCACCGTTCGATGCGATTCCAGATGATGTACCGCTCGGACTATTCGATGATGCTCAGGTGATCGATTATGTACATGAACAATTAGCGAGTGATATCGACCGATTCCATAACGAATTGTGACTTGAAATGATGAACGAGTAGCAGTACGCTAGCAGAAGACTTACCAAAAGGAGGCGTAAGGCCTAGCCATTATCTATGTATGCTAAATCTCGAAAACGGGTTGCCCTTGAAACGGTACTGTTCATCATTGCCGGGACAATCCTTCAGTCTGTCTTTGTCAGTTTACTGCTCAAACCTAATGAAATCGGTTCGGGGGGAATCGTCGGAATCACGTTGATTACGAACGAACTATTCGGAACGCCAATCGGGATGACCCAGCTCGTGCTCAATATCCCACTCTTCATCTTAGGGTTAAAATACTTGGGACGTCGCTTTATTTTGATGACGGGAATTGTTGTCGTGCTCTCTTCTATCTTAATCGATAGTTTACCTGTCCTTATTCCGCCGACTCCACTTGACGATCCGCTCGTCGCTTCCGTATTCAGCGGAATCGTTTCGGGTCTCGGACTTGCTCTCCTCTTATTCGCAGGCGCTTCTACCGGCGGTCTCGATATTTTAGGGAAAGTCATTTATATGAACAACCGAAACTTGTCGTTACCTAAAATCTTTTTGACACAAGATATCATCGTTTATGTAATGGTCTTCATCGTCTTTGACATTAAAGCGGTCATGTATGCCCTTGTGTTAAGCTTTGTCCGGTCACGCACGTTACTCACGATTCACAAGTTCTTCTCCGCTCAAAAGCAATGTTTCATCATTTGTCAGAAGGCGGATGAAATCAACTTGGTCATTAAGCAGAACTTAAAACGTGGCGTCACCATCATGGATGCGACAGGCGGATATTCGAACGATTCGAAAAAAATGCTGTACGTCGTCGTCCAGAACAATGAAATCCCTCGACTTCGTCAGATTGTTTCCGAGATTGACTCTGAGGCATTTGTCACCGTATCAGAAATCGATTCCATCGTAGGGAACTTCAAAGAACACTCGTATACACTCTAATATTTACCTGTTCGACAACAATCTCGTATTGTTGTCGATTTTTTTGTGTAATCTTCGGTCACCTGTTCCGATAATAAATAAGAGACCCCTATATATAAAGAAGGAGGTGCATGAGTTGTCAGTTCACTCGTTGCGCCAATACGTTCCGGCGATTCTCATCGGAACGTTTTTGACCGGACTTTTATTGTTATTTTTGACCCCTCATGATCTGCGAAACAGCACGTTGCTCATCTATTATCTCGTCATTTCAGGAGCAGCCATCTTATTTAGTGGAGTAGCAATTTTTAAACATAGAGGGATGAGAAGATTTATTCATGTTTTGATTACTGCGGGAAATGTGTGCTTCGCACTTTATTTACTAATGCACTATAATTCGACAGGTGCGAATACTCAATACCTCTTGTTTTTACAAAATTTCTTTTACTTAATCATGGCTCTGATTGTCATTACTCAATCCATTGAGATTCGCACGTTGAAATTACGTACGTTTGACTTGTTCGCCTTATTTAGTTTCTTTGTGATTGGTGCACTACATATATGGTTTTATTCCACACAAGACGTGTCACTCGTATCTCAGTTGAGTGGCTTTGAAGAGCAGATGCTCCTGATCAGCCTGTACATGATGCTATCCTTCTTGTATTTAAATCGCGTCGTCTCGGCTGGACAGCAATTCCGGATCCTTGTACTCGTCGGAATTTTAAGCTTCACGGTCGCCTCAATCGCGAACACGCTCTTTGTGTTTTCAGGCATCACACATGAACTAGTTCATCTCGTTCAAGTCAGTAGCATTCTTATGATTTCTATCAGTTATTGGGTCGAGGATATATCGGAAGACGCTCTTGCTTACGATTCCATTTTGGATTACATTCTGTACAGTATCGTCGTCATGCTATTTTTACTCGCTTCAGACCGCCTTCTCGGTACGTCTGTAACCGATTCAATGATTGCGAATGCCGTGCTTCTCTTGCTCATTCGCCAGTTCGTCGTCTCAAAACAGAACGCGCTCATCAGCCATCGTCTTCATTCCGTCAATACAGATTTAGAAGTGGCCGTGTCGACAAAGGCGCATGAACTCGAGATTCGTGAACAGCAATACCGCTCGCTTTTCGCCTATCATTCAGAACCAATTTTCTTATTCGATTTGCACGGCGAAGTGTTGTCGGTCAATGAGGCAGGAAGTTCGATTCTTGGATTGACGACGGACAAGTTACTTGGGTCAAACATCCTCGACATCATCGAATCGAAAGACCGTGCTCCGTATACGATTATTCTTCAAGAGTTATCAAACGGTCGACCGAGAACGATTGATGTACGGATTATGACCGAAGAAGGCGAGACACGTGTTTGGCAACTCGTCAATGTTCCCATGATCATCGACGGGGAAGTCGAAGGTATTTACGCTATCGCGAAAGACATCACGCAAATGATCGAGCAGCAAGAACAAATTTTATACCAAGCCAAATTCGACAGTCTGACAGGGCTTCACAACCGTTACGCGCTACAAGAGCAAATTGAACGTTTGATCGAAGAAGGTCGCACGTTCACGCTCATGTTCTCTGACTTAGACGGCTTCAAAGAAATTAACGACCAGTTTGGCCATCATATGGGAGACGAGCTTCTGCAGCATATCGGAAAACGACTGCGGACCGCACTCCTTCCAAACGAATATGCCGGACGTCTCGGTGGTGATGAATTTATTGTCGTCGCCGAGCACGGTGATGATGAAATGTTGACAGAACGCTTACGGCGTCTCGTCTATCGCCCACCTTATTATATGGCTGGAACACTCGTCGAAGTGCATGCCTCGATTGGAATCGTCCGCTTCCCAGAGCATGGTAAGAAATTGAAACACCTGCTCTCGAACGCCGATCTCGCCATGTATCGTGCAAAAGACAAAGGTCGTGACGAGACCGTCATGTTCGAACCAGAATTACGGGAAGACAAGGAAGAACGGAAAGTATTGATGGAAGGACTTGATACCGCACTTGAAAAAGGAGAGATTTCACTTTTCCTCCAACCTCAAGTCGATGCGTCTACGAAGGCAGTGATTGGAGCGGAGGCGCTCATGCGTTGGCAACATAACGGGACGTTCATTCCCCCGAGTCAATTCATTCCGATTGCTGAAGAAACCGGTCATATCCACGATTTAGGTCGCTGGATGATTCATGAGACGTTCCAACTGATTCACGTATTCGAACAAGGGGATATTCATTTACCGAAGCTTTCGGTCAACTTGTCCGTTCGGCAATTGTTCGATGAGCATTTAATTGATTACTTGAATACGTTGTTCGAGCGATTCCCAATTGATCCATCCCGACTCAATTTTGAATTGACCGAAACGGTCGCCGCACATCATTCCGATCGCGTCTTGAATCGGATTTTAGAATTAAAGTCGCTCGGTATCAAACTTTCGATTGACGATTTTGGGACAGGTTATAGTTCGCTTGCCTATCTCGTTCGTTACCCAATCGATGAATTGAAAATCCCTCGTGAATTCACGATGCAACTTGAAGAGAACCGTGAATATCAGATGGTCACAACGACCATCGTCGCCATGGCACGACAACTTGGTATGGCGCTCGTCGCCGAAGGTGTAGAAACTGAATATCAAGAGACGTTCCTTCGTAAAATCGGATGTGACTCCATGCAAGGCTATCGCTATGCAAAGCCGATGCCACTTGATGAGTTCGTCATTTATTACATGAAACACGCAACGCCCTGAACCGAACGATGTATCGGTTCAAGGCGTTTTTTCATTTCATCTCATACACTTTGACTTCACCAGGTTTTAAATCGACATGGAGATTCCATTGTTCATCAAACGCATGTTCCGCATATGGCCACGAAGTCGGTGAGTAGACCATCTCTGCAAAGCGACTAGCGTTCCAATTTCGGCGACGTACACCATCAAGGGAAACCACGCCTCGTAACGACTCCCACATATTTGTGTTCGCTACAACGATCAACGTATCGTTCGTCTCCGGACGTAACCACGCGAACCCGATAAACGGTGCAAATGGCTCGTCTAAAATAAGTGGTTCAAAATGGTTCGGATCAACGAGTACATCAAGCCAACGGCGACGAATCTCTGCCACTTGATGCATCACTTCAATCATCTCATCTCGCTCCGGATGATCCCAATGGAACTGATACGCATCAAAGAACGCGAGTTTTCCGAAATACGGGTCAGTCGGGAAGAGTTGATACGCTTCTTCAGGACGGCAATCGAGTCCGGTATTCATCGGCTGCGTTTCATATAATTCAAGTCCAGAGTTTGTCATCGGGACGCCATTCGGCATAAAACCGTTCAGGACTGTCAACAATCGACTTGCTTGTCGTCCCCCTTCTCGCGTCGCCAGTCGACGTGTATCCGCCGTTTCCCCTGCTGCGAATACTGGAAGTGGTAAAAAGCGTGAGTCGTATAAGAATTGATGGGTTTCATGCGTGTCGAATCGAGGTTCTTTATAAAAACCATATCCGATGATCATGTTATAACCGGCATCTTTCGCCGCCCATGCTCCTGCTTCAATCAATTCTTCCGCGATAAAGCTAAAGTTTGAGTCGAGTGAGCGTGGTTTTGCTAAAATGCGCTGTGCCAAATCGACAGGGAGTGCATGTCCCATGTCGATGCGTGCGCCATCAATGCCATATTCGCGTTGATAGTGTGGAATGATATCGGCGAGCATTTCCCAAAGTGGCTCGTTGATCACATTTCCCCGGAATTGATTGGACTTGATTGAATCAAACAGAATATAAGGAGCGATATTCGCATCGTTCACATAAGGAGCCGCCGCAAGCGGATGGTCTAAGAAGAGACGAAAGTAAGTCACATCCGACCAAGGCGGTTGCGGATCGTTGATACAGTCTGAAAAGGCAGGCGCTGTCGTCAATCCGAACTCTCTTTCAATCGTCGCGAGGACGTTCTCTTCTGGATGATCGATCAAAAAAGCGCGTACTCGCTCCCATTTTTCAGCATCAAGTAAGTTCGGAGCCATCGAGAACCGTCTCAAGTGTTGCCAGACATCTTCTGAGTTGTACACCATTGGTAAGAAAGCAAATTCTGGTTTTACATTCTCTCCAATCCCTGGCACAGATGGTGGATGATAATAATCGACTTCGGCTAGCGGAATCCAGTAGAACCACTCCGGATTTTCAAGGATGAGTCGATTGTCTCGCGCACATGTCCGAGGAATGACGTCGATGACGACACGAATCCCTACCATGTGACAAGCTTCCACAAATGCTGAAAACTCTTCTTCGACAGTCATCGCATCGCCAGTCAATGTTTCCTTTAACTCTTCATCAATGGCAAAGAAATCTTGAACGGCATAAGGAGAGCCAAATTCACCTTTCTTATTTTTATGACTATGCTGAGAAATCGGTAACAGGAATAATGTATCAATCCCCATATAAAGGAGATGTGGAATGAGCGCAAGCGTTTTCACAAATGTGCCCGTGTCTTTCATTCCTAGTGAGTTCTGCATCTCCACATAACCCGATCCATCGTGATCCCAAGAAGTCGATGTACGAACTTGCATCGAATAGACAGAGGCACGCTTAATCCAATCGCCACCCGTCTGTAAATGACCATCTGCACTCGCGATGGACGTCTGATATTCTCGATTTTCTACCGCATATGGAAGAATCGCTTTCTCTATTGTTTCTACTAAAAAATCATACGGATTTACACGCTCGACCCCGTCACGAATCGGTTCAGAAGGAAAATGCATACGATTCCACAGACTCGGAATCTCATAAGTAAGATTCGTTCGCTGATCTTGTAACACCTGGTACAACTTGTGTAACGATGAATTCTCTGACATATTGACTCTCCTTAAGCTTCTAATGGTCTTCTGTTGTATAAAGTTCTTACACTAATTGATTATACATTTACCCGTTTTTTCCTTTTTCAAAAAAATATTTTCTGTCGACTTTTCCAAAATCATGTACGATGGAGTAGAAAGGAGGGTCACGATGTCACAACGAAAGTGGATTTTACTATGGATCAGCCTATCCGTGCTATCCATCTCGATCATCGGTATTTTTATTTTTCAATTGAGAGAGACGAATGAGCGGCTCGAAATCATACAAGATGAACAACTCGGCTCTTACGAGGCGATTGAAGATATCATGTATTATAACGTCGAGCGAGCAAACGCCATCCGTGGTTTACTCGCCTACGAAGACCGACACTTTTTAGAAATGTACTATAGCATGTCTCGACAAGCCAGGGCATTGAAACAGTCCGTCATCGATGACCCGGACACACCGAGTTCCGTCCTCGATTTACTCGAGCGAGATGCCATATGGGAAAAAGAAGCCGATCGTGTACTCGTCATCTATGAAGAAGGCGACCTGACGAAAGCCACTGCAGTAGCCGAGACGATGACACAGCAACGTCAGACCATCCTAGAGGACTTACGGTCGCTCAAGCAGATGCAGTATAAAGATATCCAGAAAGAGTTGATCGCTGCAGAAAATCAAGTCTCATTCTTAACTCAAGTACTGTTCACCATCACGTTCTTATTGATTGCGATCATCGTCATCCTTACCTTTTTACTGGTGCGCATTAAACCTGAACATGAAACAATCGAATAGAGAAAGGAGTGTTTCAGACTGATGCTGAAACACTCCTTTTGTCATGATGATGTCATTCGTAATAATCTCGTCGCATTCGCGATGGCAAGCAGTGCCACACCGACGTCCGCGAAGACAGCTTCCCACATCGTAGCAATTCCGAATAATCCTAAAATCAACACAAGCGCTTTCGTCCCGAACGCTAAGAAGATATTTTGCCAGACGACACGTTTTGTCTGCTTCCCGATCTCGATGGCTCGGACCACATCGTTCGGGTCGTCATGCATCAAGACAACATCCGCTGCCGTGACCGCTGTCTCACTTCCGACTCCCCCCATAACAAGCCCGACATCGGCTCGTGCTAACGCTGCCGCATCGTTCATTCCATCTCCGACAAATGCAACTTTTTGGGAGGAGGTCATCTGTTCAATCGCTTCTACTTTTTCGTGCGGAAGCAATTCGCCTCGTACCTCATCTAGTCCGAGTCGTTCGCCGATTGTTGTAGCGACTTCGCATCGGTCTCCCGATAACATCACCGTCCGGTATCCGGCATCCTTCAACGCTTGGATTGCAGGATACGCATCCGGCTTCACCGTATCCATTAATTCGATTCGTCCTAGCCAACGATTGTTTTTCATCACGTGAACACTTGTCCCAATCGATGTATCCTCAATCGTTTGACCTAAATACCTCATATATCGGGCGCTACCCACGTAAATATGATCATCGCCATCATGGGCATGGAGACCATATCCGGGCTCTTCTTGAATCGATTCGAACGGCTGAACGTCTCCGACTCGATTGACGATGGCTCGCGCGAGCGGATGATTCGATGCTTGTTCGACGCGAGCGGCAAGGTGCAACAATTCTTCAGCGTGCACCCCTTCTGTTGTTACAACGTTCGTCACTTCAAACCGTCCTGTTGTTAATGTTCCTGTCTTATCAAAGACGACAGTGTCCACTTCTGTTAACGTGTCTAAATATTCTCCACCTTTTACAAGAACACCTTGTTTAGAGCCCGCTCCAATCCCACCGAAATAACCTAATGGAATCGAAATGACGAGCGCACACGGACAACTGATGACGAGGAAAATGAGCGCACGGTAGACCCACTCTGACAAGTCTCCCACAAATAGCGGTGGGACAAATGCGACGAGTGTCGCCATAACGACAACGAAAGGTGTATAGACTTTCGCCAATCGGGTAATCATCTGTTCTGTCTTCGCCTTTTTCCCGTTCGCCTCTTCTACGAGGGCAATCATCTTTTGAAGGCTCGATTCGGCGGCGAGCTTCGTCGTCCGGATGACGAGTCGTCCTTCCAAATTGATCATCCCCGCCAACACCTCTTCACCTGCTCTCACTTGACGAGGAACCGCCTCACCTGTCAATGAAGCTGTATCGAGTGAACTCGCACCACTGAATACAACCCCATCCATTGGAACGAGTTCTCCGGCACGGACAATTAGGTGTGAACCGCTTACTACATCTTCTGGCAATCGCTCGACTTCTTCCTCACCAATTAGTACACGAGCGAGCGTTGGTCTCATATTTAACAAAGATTGTATCGACTTCCGCGAAGCGCGCACCGCACGCCCTTGCACGTATTCTCCAAGTTGATAAAACAACATGACCGCTACGGCTTCCGGATATTCGGCAATCGCGAATGCTCCGATGGTCGCGATGGTCATTAAGAATTTTTCGTCAAACCATTCCCTGTGCCATACATTTCGGACGGCACCATATACGACATCATATCCAGCCAGCCCATACGCTACGATGTAACCTGGAATGGAATCCATCCAAAGGGCAATCGAAAATATGAGGGCAGCCGCAAGGAATCGCCAAAGGACCGTATCTCGTTGTTCGGTTTGATCTTCCTCTGTTTTGATAAACTTCGCACCCGGTTCGATTCGTTTCATTGTCTGCTCGATTGACTCGAGCATTGCTTTGCGTTCAGAAACATCAATCCATTCAATCACCATTCGGCTCGTTGCGAAATCAATTTGGCAAGATGCCACTTCTTCGCGTTTCGTGACATCTCGCTCAATTTTTGCCGCACAGTTCGTGCAGGTGATTCCATACACAGGTAACACGTCTCGATTTTTCATTCCACTCCCCCTAACATTCAAACGTTCATTTGAATATATCGTAACGCGAAATGAAATTCATGACAATAGAAAAAATGACCGAACCTTAAAAGGATCCGGTCATTGAATTCAAACATCTTTCTGTTCTTCGCTATGGGCCAGCGCAATTTCAACAAGTTGTCTGACATGTTCGTCGTCTAATGAATAATACACGACTTTCCCCTCTTTGCGATATTTCACCAGCCCTTGTTCGAGTAACGTCCGTAAGTGATGGGATGCGGTCGCATTCGAATGACCGATGATGGCGGCAACATCACAAACGCAAAGTTCATGTTCGAGCGTCAGGACATACAGTACTTTCAAACGAGTCGGGTCAGCGAACGCTTTAAACAATCGACTGACACGTGGGGCATCCAATTTTGCCAAGGCGGTTTGTAGCGTCGGTACATCTTCTGATTGAATCCCAATCGTCTCACATTGGGGCACTTTCATATTTTTCACCTCGTTTTTTATGTATATAGTGTAGCAAAAATTCGGCAACATATCTGTTATATATTATAGTTGACTTATAGACTGCTGTTATAATACAATCATGACAACAACCAAAACTGTCAGACAATTTACCGAAGGAGGCATTTTCATATGAATGAATGGGCGAGCCGACTCGAATCATCTGTCGAGTTTTATCAAAAATTACCGGATAAGACATGTCAGGAATGTGGAAAACATATGGACGAACAGTGCGAGTCATACGAAACGACTTGTGCTTCATGCACAGAAAAGCTTCAACACGCAGAATAACACAACACCCCTTCGATTGAAGGGGTGTTGTGTTATTACATCGACCAACCGATGTAAGCCGCGATTAGTCCGAACAGATAGGTCGCAAGCAAATAGAGACCGAATCGAATCCAGTCTTTTGTCGCAAACCGCATCAATTCAAGTTTTAAGGTCGAGAACGTCGTAAACGAACCAAAAAATCCGATACCTAAAAAGAGAATGAGCGATTGGTGATCGGTATGCGCGTACAAGTACCCGAGACCAAACGACCCTGTTATATTGACGAACAACGTCGCCCACGGAAAAGTTGAATCAGACCATTTTTTCATGGTCTGACCGATTGCGAAGCGGAGAATCGCACCGATGAAAGCGCCAGCTGTAACCCAAAGAAGCGTCATTTCACTTCACCTCTTGTCGACGTTTTTATTCCAATGTGATAACCAAACCAGGAACTCCATAAACCGAGTGTGATGCTGAGGAATACATATGTAACAGCGAGAAGTATATGATCATTTTCAGCTAATTGAATCGTTTCTACACTAAACGTGGAAAACGTGGTAAACGACCCGATCATTCCGGTTCCGATAATCGTGACGATTTGAGGAGAAGGTTTTCCCCTTTGAAGGAATCGATGCGTCAGCCATCCTAACAGAAAGCTTCCAATTAAATTGATGAACAGTGTCGCGACTGGAAACGGGCTCGTTCCGAAAGAAGCGACTAGTAATCCAAGTCCGTACCGTGCCAACGCTCCAACTGCACCTGCTAACCCAACGTATACGTACAGCATCTCATGCCCTCCTCCACGAAAAAGACACCTGCAACATGCAGGTGTCCATTCAACTGAGGCTATTATACCAAGCTGTCGCTGTTTACGAAATAGCTGCCGGAGCAAGAACTGCTTCGATTGCTTCAAACGCTTGATCGAGTTCTTCTTTCGTGATGACGAGAGGTGGAGCCAATCGAATGACTGTCTCATGCGTTTCCTTGCAGAGAAGTCCACGTTCTTTAAGTGCCTCACAATATGGACGAGCCGCTTCGGTCAATTCGATGCCGATGAATAATCCGCGTCCACGGACGTCGCGAATCATCGGATTATCGATTGATTTCAAACGTTCCATGAAATACGTCCCTAACTCTAACGAACGCTCGACAAGTTTCTCTTCTTCCAACACTTCGAGCGCTGCGACTGAGACCGCAGAAGCGAGCGGGTTTCCACCAAATGTCGAGCCGTGTGATCCTGGATTAAACACAGAAAGAATTTCTTGATCCGCGGCAACGCATGAAATTGGGAAGACACCGCCTCCAAGCGCTTTTCCGAGAATGTACATATCCGGTGTGACATCTTCCCACTCGATGGCAAACCATTTTCCTGAACGACCAAGCCCAGACTGAATCTCATCAGCCACGAATAGGACGTTGTGTTGTTGACAGAGTTCAGATGCACGTTTCAAGTAACCTTCTGGTGGAATGATGATTCCTGCCTCACCTTGAATCGGTTCCACGATGAACGCTGCTGTATTCTCTGTGATTGCCGCTTCAAACGCATCGATATCGCCATATGGTACGACTTTGAATCCTGGTAATAATGGTCCGAACCCACGTTGGTACTCTGCTTCAGTCGACATCGACACAGCAGCCATCGTACGTCCATGGAAGTTTCCGGTGCAGACGATAATTTCGGCCTGACCTGGAATCCCTTTTACTTCATACGCCCAACGACGGGCTGTTTTTACCGCTGTCTCTACGGCTTCTGCGCCCGTGTTCATCGGCAACACCATTTGTTTTTTTGTAAGCG
Source organism: Exiguobacterium sp. s160 (assembly GCF_018617575.1). NCBI lineage: Bacteria > Bacillati > Bacillota > Bacilli > Caryophanales > Exiguobacterium > Exiguobacterium sp. s160. The sequence goes on along the minus strand of NZ_JACSKK010000008.1, from coordinate 63,886 downwards.
TTACCACTTTGTCGTAAAAGCGTCCGAGTTGATCGTTGTAGAAGGCACGTGACGTCAACGTAATCTTATCTGCCTGATCTTTGAGCGCTTGAATGATTTTCGGATGGCAGTGTCCCTGGTTGACTGCAGAGTATGCACTTAACATATCCATGTAGCGATTCCCCTCAGGATCGGTTACCCAAATCCCTTTCGCCTCCGAAATAACAATCGGTAGTGGATGATAGTTGTGTGCCCCGAATTTTTCTGTCAGCTCAATCACATCATGTGTTTTTGACATATTGCTTCCCCCTTATTCAAAACTATCTTACCCTTACAGTATATGATGTCCGCCTTTCTTTTGACAATGACGTACTTAACCATTTCTTGAATTGGCAAAATCAGGTACACTGACATTAGAATATGCATTGAGCATGACAGATTGGAGGAAATGATGTGGCTTCATTGCGTGATTTATCGGTAGATCAATTCATCGATGCTTTGTCTGTACCGTGTTGTTATATTTCTCAAGATGGTACGGTTCTGTTATGGAATACACATGCCGAAGTATTGTTCGGGTGGGAACGTGAAGAAGTCCTCCATCAACCACTTCCTGTCGTTCGGCAGTTAGGACATGCTTTGGAGACATGGACACCGCTCCTCCTTCAATATCCATTTTCGACGACGGCGATGACGCCTTTTCAACATAAAGATGGCTCCGTCATTTATGCGACCGCATACTTGCAATCTTTTTCGCTCGAAGGGATATACGGCTACTTTCTCGCCTTCCTGCCAAAAGGATTCGGACCTCTCATTAGCACAGAACAATTCAATTTACTTCATCATTTTCAAGAAATGATCAAGCAATCGACCCATTACTTGGCAACGAACGCAAAAGGGGAAATCGTCGATATCAATCCATCCTTATGTCGTTTACTCGATGCAACGGAGCAGCAACTAATCGGACGAGATTGGTTCGAACTCATTCATGACGAAAGTGACCAGAGCAGGGTTTCACGTGATGTCTTAAAGTCCTTGGCGACGAATCGCATCTGGAACGGAGAAATGCCGATTTCTTGCAAAGAGCACGATGATGAGCCTTGTTGGCTTAATTTGACCGTCGTGCCGATTGTTAGTGAAAAAAATGATGTGATTCAGTATACGGCGTTTGGATTCGATGTTTCAGAAAAGAAACGTCTCGAAAAAGAAGTTCGATTCCTTGCTTATCAAAACGAATTAACAGGACTCTACAATAAAAAAGGATTCTTACGTCAATACGATTCAATCCTTCAACAAATCGATGAGCGAGAAGGACTTCTCCACATCGCTTTATTCGATATCGATCGCTTCAAAATCATAAACGAATCGTTCGGATCTCGCGTCGGGAATGAGCTCCTCGTCCAAATCAAGGAGCGCGCAATCCACCTCATCCCGGAATCTGCTTTATTGTTCCATCCGACGGGCGGACTATTCGGTGTCATGTATTTTGAAGAATCTAAAGAAGAAGTGTTCCAATCACTCCGTCATCTGCAACACGAATTGCAACGCCCATTCCGAATCTACCATCACTCAATCATGGTATCGATTTCAGTCGGCTGTGTGTTTTATCCATCTTCTGCGAGTTCGCTCGAGGAACTGTATACGCGCGCCGAAAGTGCCCTCTTCAAAGGAAAACAGATTGGAGTTGGCACGATTCAATTCGTGACAAAAGATATGGATGCCGCATTCTCAAGACAAATTCATATCGAGAAAGCCTTATACCGTGCGTTAGAAGAAAAACATTTTTATCTCGAGTATCAGCCGAAGTATGAGTTGGCGACAGACCGTCTCATCGGTTTTGAAGCGCTCCTTCGCTGGCATCACGAAGAATTGGGACAAATCCCGCCTTCCGAGTTCATTCCACTCGCAGAAGAGATGGCGCTTATCGTCCCGATCAACAACTGGGTCATTTTAGAGGCGACGAAACAGTTAAAGACATGGAAAACTGAATTTGAACAACCACTCTCGATGGCGATTAACATTTCACCAAACCAGTTCCGGAGCGACAGTTTCTTGAATACGCTTCGAAACATCAAGCAACAACTCCAACTCGACACATCAGATGTCATTTTAGAAATTACGGAAAGCTTAGTCATGCAACAAACCGATGAAATCATTGAGCGCATGGAGCAAATCAAGCGACTGAATTACCGTCTGTCGATTGACGATTTTGGAACGGGCTTCTCGTCCTTGCAGTATTTAAAGTCATTCCCAGTCGACGAACTTAAGATTGATAAAGTATTTCTCGACGATTGGATGACATCTAAATCTCACTTGCTAGACGTCATCGTCCATCTCGGGAAGAGTTTAAACCTTCACGTCGTTGCCGAAGGGGTCGAAGACGAAGAGATGCTTCAGCATTTAAAGTCTACCGCGTGTGATTCATTCCAAGGTTACCTGTATGCAAGACCTGCTTCTCCAGAGGCAATCGAACAATTACTCCGGTCATCAAAAAACTCACCGAACGCATGAAGCGTTTGGTGAGTTTTCTTATAATGCAATCGATGATGTCCAAAGACCATATACGCCATACGTGGCACATAACAAAATAATGACAGCGATAATCGACTGCGTGCGTGTTAAGAACGGGCGTCCCTGTTCTCGCTCTGCCAACAGGAAGACAAAAATACCAGGTGCGTAAAGAATCATCGCAATCAGGACGTATTCGATTCCTGATGCATACAGTAGCCATGTGGCGTATATCGAGGCGATGGCAGAGATGACCATCATCCGTAACGATGCCGTCCGCTTCGCTTCCATCCATCCATAAAGTGCCGAGAAAAGATATGGAACGAGCGCTGCGATCCCGGCGATACTCGACAAGACAAGGTACGTCTGCTCCGAGAATAATGCAACAGCTGTGACGACTTGCGTAAACACTTGTGTGATCAATAATGCGTTCACTGGCGTATCGTTTGCGTTCAATCGATTGAACACTTTCGGGAAGACACCGTCTCGACTAGCGACGTACGAAATTTCGGTCGCTAAAATCGTCCATCCGAGCAATGCGCCTGTCAATGAGACGAGCAACCCGATATTAATCAATGTCGCCCCGAACGGTCCAACGACCGCCTCTAACACATAGGCCATCGACGGTTCTGGTAACGCCGCGAGCTGTTCTTGCGTCATGACACCGAACGAGAAAATCGAAATCATCATATAAATTAACAATGTGCCGATCAATCCAATCACTGTCGCTCGTCCCACATCTTTTTTTTGACGCGCGCGCGAGGATAAGACGACTGCCCCTTCAATACCGACGAACGCCCATAATGTCACGAGCATCGTAGACTTCACTTGAGGGAAAACATTTGCCCAAACAAATCCAGACTCGCCCCAAAAGTCGACCCGGAACGTGTTAATCTGAAACGCAAAGAGAATGAGCACGATGAACAAGAAAATCGGAACGAGCTTCGCAATCGTCGTGACGATGTTCAACAGTGCCGCCTCCCGCATTCCACGGGAAATGAGCCAAAATAATCCCCAAACCAAAATTGCACTGACGAACAAACGGAACAATCGATGTTCTGCCGAGAATACAGGGAAAAAGTATGCCAACGTGCTAAAAATCAAGGTGATGTTTGCCACTGTCCCAATCCATGCTGACATCCAGTAACCCCAGCCGCTGTTGAATCCGACAAATTTGCCGAACCCTTCCCGTGCATAGGCGTAAATGCCACCTTCTAACTCAGGACGCGTGTCCGCTAAAAACTGAAAGACAAAGGCGAGCATGATCATCCCAATCCCTGTAATCCCCCATCCGATTAAAACAGGTCCTACACCTGCCCCTTGTGCCATAGCACCTGGGAGATTAAAGGCACCTCCACCAATCATTGTCCCGACGACCATGGCCGCGAGACCGAAAAAGCCGATTCCGGCTGAATGTTGTTTCAAATTAACGCCTCCACCAATCTATAATCTTATCGAATAACTATACAAAGATACTGTATAATCATTCGTCGATTTTTCTATTCTACTTCCTAAAAGGATTGAGGGATAGATATTCTAAATAAGTTTATATTTTCGAATAATTTGAAAAATTCCATTGCATATTCATCCTAGATGTAGTTTAATTACAACATATTCTAAATTATCAGAATTTTCGGGAGGTTGTATGATGCGTAACAAAAAATGGCTAGCTTTATCGGGGGTCGCTTTATTAGCGACAGCAGCTTGTAGTACAGGAGACGACTCATCGAGTTCGGAGGATTCATCTTCAAGCGATGCTAAAAAAGAAATTACGATGGTATCGGCGACAGATTTGCCACAGCTCGATCCAACACTTACGACGGACTCGACATCGATTATCGTGACGAACAACGTGTTCGAAGGGTTATATCGTCTAGACGAGAACAACCAACCGACACCAGGGATCGCCGAAGATGTCGAAGTATCAGAGGATGGTCTTACATACACGTTTAAACTACGTGACGCGAACTGGTCAGATGGCTCACCGATTACAGCTGAAGACTTTGTCTACTCTTGGAAACGCGCACTCAATCCAGAAACAGGTGCCGAATATGCGTATATCCTTCAAGACTTAAAAAATGCAAACAAAATCCTTGCAGGCGAAGCGTCTCTTGACGATCTCGGTGCGAAAGCAATCGACGAGAAGACACTTGAAGTTCAGTTGGAAGCACCCGCACCATATTTCTTAGGATTAACTGGTTTCCCAACATACATGCCGCAAAAACAAGAGTACGTCGAAGAACAGGGCGAAGAATTCGCGACTTCTGTCGACAAGACGCTCTATAACGGTCCTTATGTGTTGAGCGAATGGCAAGACAATGCAGGATGGGTCTATAAGAAAAACCCAGAGTATTGGGATGCTGAAAACGTGAAGATGGATACGATCAACGTCAAAGTCGTAAAAGACGTATCGACGGGTGTCAACTTGTTCGAGTCAGGCGAAGCGGACTACACGCTTCTCTCATCTGAATTCGTTCCACAATTTGAAGACAGCGACGAATTCAAGACGCGTGCCGATGCACGGATCAACTTCCTTCGTTTCAACCAAAAGAACGAGGCGCTTCAAAACGTTAACATTCGTGAGGCACTCGCCAAAGGATTTGATAAACAAAGTGTAACGGATGTCATCTTGACGGACGGTTCACAACCAGCGAACTTCATCGTGGCGAAAGATTTCACATTCACAGAAAACGGCGCTGATTTCCGTGAGAAGCATCCAGACCTCCTCAGCTACAATGTTGATGAAGCGAAAGCCGCTTGGGAGAAAGGTCTTGAAGAGCTAGGAGTCGAAACAATCGAGCTCGAGTTCCTCTCACGTGATGAAGAAGCGTTCAAGAAAGTCAACGAATTCATCAAAGGTGAACTCGAGAAAAACTTGCCTGGTTTAACGCTTAACATCAAACAACAACCGTTCAAAAACTTCCTTGACCTCGAAGGAAAAGGTGAGTATGACGTTTCTGCTGCTGGATGGGGCCCTGACTACCAGGATCCAATGACATACCTCGATATGTGGGTCACAGACGGACCATTCAACCGTATGGAGTACTCAAACGACGAGTATGATCAATTGATCCAATCAGCGAAGAAAGAAGCCGATCAGATGAAGCGTTGGGAAACGATGCAAGAAGCTGAACGTATCCTTCTTGAAGAAGATTTCGCAATCGCTCCGATTTACCAAAAAGGTGAAGCATACTTAGAGCGTTCAAACATCGAAAACATGTACCGTCACCCGTTCGGTGCCGATGCGAGCTTCAAGTGGCTTGACGTCAAATAATGAGATAACATCCTTGATACCTATACGGATCAAGGATGTTTTTCTGTGGTGAAAGGGATTTTTACTTATGAAGAGTTGGACGCTATGGCTCACCCTATTGGCTACCGCAATCTGCATCCTCAATATTTTTTGGATTTGATGACCGGAACTTCTTATTGTTTTGACTTCACCTCCATTTGGGTTACTCGAGACAGCTTGGTTTTCCTCACATATCATCCATTCGACCTCACTGCCACAGTCAGCACTGTACATGGTGACAGCCTCCTTCTGGTTCATTCTCGGTAGACTGTTCGATCGTCTAGTTGATTCAGCAAAAACACACAAAAAAAAGACTTCCATCGATGTGATGGAAGTCTTTTTCATCTATTAAGCTTCACGCTGTGCGCGAATGTCAGCAGGTACTTTCCCACGTTTTGAAATCACTTGCGCGATTCCCACTAGTACCACAAACGAGATCAATGCCGCAAAGAACCCGATCCAAATCGATGCTGTGATTCCGAGTACCAAGTATCCAATCGCTGATACGATTGCTGCAAGGATCGCATATGGTAATTGCGTCAACACGTGATCGATATGGTGTGAGCCAGCTCCTGTTGAACTGAGAATCGTTGTATCCGAAATTGGTGAACAGTGGTCACCGAACACCGCACCTGCCAATACAGCAGCGAGTGATGCGAGAAGAAGCTCTGGTTCGACTGCCATGATCAAGTCCGCCCCGATCGGAAGCATCAAACCAAACGTTCCCCAGCTCGTCCCTGTCGAGAATGCCATAATTCCGGCAATCAAGAAGAGAAGAAGTGGCAAGTACGAAGCAGCAATTGTATCCGTGACGAAGCTCGCCAAGTATTCCCCTGTCTTCATGTCACTGATAACTGCAATGATTGTCCAAGCAAACAAGAGGATGAGGACGGCTGGCCACATCGCACGGACGCCTTCCCATGCCGCTTTTCCATAGTCACGCGCCGGGATTTTACGGCCGACAAGAAGAAGGAGTGCGACAATCAAACTGATGACGACACCTGCGACGAGCGAACGTGTCACGTCTGTCGATTCGAACGCCCCGATCAATGAGAAGTTCTGACCATCTGCTGCAAGTGCTTGTCCACCTGTATAGAGCATTGCCGAAACAGTCGCAATGATAAGTGTGATGATCGGAACGATCAAGTCGCGAACTTTCCCACCTTCGTGTTCATGCAAATCTTCGCTCATTCCCATTGGCTTTCCTTTTGCTGAATCATACAATTCACCTTGAAGGGCACGAAGTTCATGCGTACGCATCGGTCCGATGGCAAGTCCAGTAAAGGCCACATACGCTGTCAACAAGAGTGCGAAGACGGCATAGAAGTTCATCGGAATGATTTGAATGAACGCAGAGAATGATGAGTAGCTATCAATCGAATATTTTGTCAAAATTCCAGCGATGATGGCGATGATGTACGCACCCCAACTTGAAAGCGGGCTGATGACACAGACAGGTGCTGCTGTTGAGTCAATCGTGTACGCAAGTTTCGCGCGTGAGATGTTTTTACGGTCTGTGAGTGGACGACTGATGTTCCCGACCGCCAAACTGTTAAAGTAGTCATCGATAAAGATCAAAATACCAAGACCAAACGATACGAGACGCGCTCCGCGTGCCGTCTTGACGTTTGCAGCAGCCCATTCACCGAATGCGCGTGCGCCACCTGACGTTTGAATGATTGACGATAAAATTCCGAGAAGGAGCAAGAACGCAATCAACAATACGTTCCATTCGTTAATGGCTCCATCCGACCAGAATAGGGCAATGATGTTCGACCACAAGTATTGAATCGAATCGAGCGGATTGAAACTATGCAAGAGAAGCACCCCTGCGATAATCCCGACACCGAGTGATGGGATGACCTTTCTTGTTGTGATTGCCATAATAATTGCGAGTAATGCCGGTACAAGTGAAAGTACCGAAGTTGAATAATCTACCATGCTGAATTCCTCCTTTTTTATTAGGATGAGGCCCCCCTATGCTTAAAAAAACGCAAAGCGAGGGCATCGGCAACAAAGCCGACACCCTCGCTGGATGTTCCGTCTTTCTTAGCCGACTTGGAGCGCTCCATACGTAAATATGTATGGCAGTCCGACGGGTATTTCCCGTCAGCCCAGCACAACCCCACGGACATGGTGTTGCACTTCGGCGATCCTGCCTTTTTGTAGTCCTCATCGTTGTCATCCTCCGACTACTTACTCATCAGCATCGCACCTCTACCTCATCGATAGCACGAATATTCATTTAAAGTTACGTCTAAATTATCACAAGTTGACGTCACATATCAATAGTTTTTTTCATCACGAATGATTCTCTTCAAAACAGCAAGCGCTTCTTGGTCATTCGTCTCTACTGCTTTAAAGAAATCGTTGAAGAAGTGGTATAACACGAATCGGTCAGCGTGAGACTTCGTCTGTTCTTTAATCGTAGAAAAGATGAGTCGCCGTAAACGGCGTTTCGTCTGTGTTTCTTCTGGCAGTTCTTCGCATCGGTCCTTGAAAGCACGATATACAGAATTGATCAATTCCTCATGTTCATCATACGACCGATTGTAAGCAACTTGTTCCATCTGTAATATCCCCCCTTTCAAATTTGACCCGATGAAACTTGTCGTAACTATACCAACTTCCTGTCAGTCATTCAATCGTTATCGACCGTTCTTAACAAAAATCATACGTTAGACCGAGTCAATCGTTGATGAATGAGAAAGTGGTCACGTCGAACAATCCCATGTCGGTCAATTTCAAATCTGGAATAACCGGTAAGGCAAGGAATGACATCGTCAAGTATGGATTAAAGTGACGGTGTGCACCGACAACGTCGAGCGCATCATTTAACTGTTCGAGAATATCTGCGACTTCACGGTAAGGACGTTTTGTCATGAGACCACCGATTTCAAGCGGGAGCACGGCGAGCACTTCCCCTTCCGATACGGCAACGACCCCTCCGCCTACTTTTTCGAGTGTTCTCGCTGCGAGTAACATATCTTCCGGGCTGACTCCAGCGATGACCAAATTGTGGCTGTCATGGGCAACAGTAGCTGCAAGTGCACCTCGTTTTAATCCGAATCCTGTGACGGGAGCTAGCGCCATGTGACCTGTCCCATAATGACGTTCGATGACGGCGAGCGTGGCGATATCCTGTGATAAATCTGCCCCTGACGCATCTGGTTGGAACGTGAGACGTTGTCGTTTTGTCAACAAGCTGTTCGGAAGCACTTGAATGACATCCACTTCTTCCTCGCTCGGGGCAAGTCGGAACGAGTCAGCAGTCAATTCAGGTAATGCTAGTTCACCTTTCATCGGTTTTGGCACTTCAATCCCCTCAGCGTTAAATGTCGCATTCCCTGCTTCGGCGACGAGCGTACCATTGACGTACACTTGCTCGATTTTTACCGATTCGACGTCTGACAAGATAACGAAGTTTGCTTTCTTCCCAGGTGCGATGGCCCCGATTTCTTTTAACCCGTAGGCTTCTGCCGCATGTAAGCTCGCCATCGCATAGGCCGTCTCTAGCTTGACGCCTTGCTTGATCGCTGTACGAATGTTGTAGTCAATTCCACCTTCTGCGACCAAGTCATCCAAATGTTTATCGTCTGTACAGAAAAGGAAACGATGGGCATTGCTTTCTGTCACGGCCAAACTGACCTTCTCTACATTTCGTGCAACGGAACCTTCCCGAATTTGAACGTAGAATCCACGTCGTACCCGTTCAATCGCCTCTTCGGCCGTCGTACATTCGTGGTCCGTCATGATTCCTGCTGAACGATATACATTCAATTGATTGGGGTTGAGACCTGAAGCATGGCCATCCACGACTTTGCCCACTTGTTCCGTCTGCGCAATCTTTTGAAGCATATCCTCGCTTCCTGCTTCAACCGATGGATAGTCCATGACTTCACCTAATCCATGTACACCAGGGTCTCCTAAAAACGGTGCCAAGTCCTCTGCGTACAACTTTGCACCTGCATGTTCGAATGGTGTCGCCGGCACACAGCTCGGTAACATCATGCGGACGTCAAGCGGTAGCCCTTTTGCATCCGCTAACATATATTCAATCCCAAGCGCCCCGTTCACGTTCGCAATCTCATGCGGGTCCGCAATAACCGTCGTGACCCCGAGTGGCAAGACCGCTTTCGCAAACTCATGAGGTGGGACCATCGACGACTCGATATGGACGTGCGAATCGATAAAGGACGGGGCAAGCGTCCAAGTCGGGTCATGATATTCGACCTCTCCATCGTATCCTTCCCCAATTGCCACGATATACCCGGCATCGATGGCGACGTCCGTACGAATCGTCTCACGACTGTACACGTCAATCACAGCGACGTCTTTAAAGACGACGGCCGCTTTCTTTTTCTTTGCGGCGATGTCAATCAAATGTTGTTTCTCCATCTTTTGATCTCCTTATTCAACGTATTTTAACTATCTTACCAAGAATATTCTTTTCGTTGCAATTTCTTTTTCAAGTTGTGCGACAATGATAGCATATCGATCTGAAAGGGGTTACAACGATGCAATACAAACTAGGAGAACTGACACCACACGTCGATTCGACGACTTATCTTGCACCAGGATCACATGTCATTGGCGATGTGACAATCGGGGCACACTCAGGAGTATGGTTCAACACCGTCATCCGTGGAGACGAGGGTCCGATTCGAATCGGTTCTTATGTCAATATTCAGGATGGTTCGATGATCCATCAATATGAGGGTTCACCGACCATTATCCATGACCGTGTCTCGATTGGTCATATGGCGATGATTCACGGGTGCGAGATTGAAGAGGATTGCTTGATCGGGATGCACGCTACCGTGCTCGATGGTGCAAAAATCGGGAAAGGGTCATTCGTGGCTGCGGGTGCGCTTGTGACACCGAATATGCAAGTCCCTGAAGGGGTGATGGTGATGGGCGTACCAGCAAAAGTCGTCCGTCCTCTGAACGACGAAGACCGCTTCATCATGGAGAGAACGGTTAAGAAGTATGCGAAACGTGCTGAGCAGTACCAACAGTCGTGCGTACCCATAAGCGAAACGCATAGTTTGTGAAAGCGTTTACAAGATTCATAAAATGTTAACGTTTCTCTCGAATTTTCTAAACAGTTCCTTTGTATACTAAAGATGTAGCCAAGCTGACGTATTGAAAGGAGCCCACTCTATGTATCCGAACCACGATCAACTCATGTTAGATTTGTACGCCTCATCGATCAACCCAAGTTATGGCCTTCATATCGATGATTCTTTCGATGACACGCTCCATGGTGCACATCGTGAGGTTTGGGAACGTATGCATTTGGATAATAGTAGAGAAGAAGATTCTAAAAATGGAGGAACGGCTGGATGATTCCAACACCTGTGATTCAAGATTGGCTCGCAACTAAATTAAAACGATAACGGATTTATATAGACAGCGAGCGAAGGAAGAATCCTTCGCTCGCTTTTTTATTCAAAAATGGTCAGGTGTGCATCAATTGGCTGTCGTGCTTTCGGTGCAGGAATATCTGCTGTGTCATATTTCCCGATTTGCAGAAGACCGATAAACGTCTCGCCTTCCGCTCCAATCATTTCTTTCAAACGCGCATCGTCAAATAGTCCACCCGTACGCCAGACCATTCCGATTTCACGTTCACTGAACAAGAGTTGAACATTTTGAATAAATGTCGCCGTCGCGAGCAACGCATCACGATTCCCTTTTTCCGTCTCAAATCGCTTTGCCGTCACATACATACACGTCGCTGCATTCAAGATGCGTCCTGTCACTTTTTCACGCTGTCCTTCTGATGCCTCCGAGAAGGCGGGCTCGAGCGCATCGAGTAGTACTTGTTTCCCATCCCCATTGAACACATACACGTTCCATGGCTCGACTTTATTATGAAACGGTGCGTGGTGTGCCGATTGCAACACCTCATAGAGCACCTTCGTATCAATCGGCTCTTCCTTGAAAATCCGAACCGTACGTCTGTCTTCAATTAACTGTTGTGCTGCTGTCTTTGTCATGACCATCACTTCCCCTTTTTTTCTCTTCTCTATCATAATTGAAAAACGTTCTCATTTCAAAATCAAAAAAAGACTACAGATTGCTCTGTAGCCTTAAATCGATTGGCCAATGACCTCGCATGCCACCAAGTCTTCAAACGTTTGGCGACGTACGACGAGGCGATGACGCCCATCCTTGACGAACACAACGGCAGGACGAAGCATTTGGTTATAGTTGCTCGCCATCGAGAAGTTATACGCTCCCGTTGCTTTGACGAGTAGCAAATCACCCGGTGTGACAGGAGGGATCAAGGAGCGGTTCGAGATGATATCTCCCGACTCGCAACACGCTCCGACAATTTTTGCCTCGAGCGTCTTCTCTTCATTCATCCGAGTCGCTGCCACGACTTCATATTCTGCGTCATATAGCGCCGGACGAATGTTATCTGTCATCCCACCATCGACGGACACAAACGTGCGTACGCCACTCACTTCTTTGACGGTTCCCACCTCATAAAGCGTGGCGCCTGCATTGGCGACGAGCCAACGACCAGGTTCAATCCCGATTTTCGGAAGTGGCAATTCACGTGCCTCGACTTCCTCGACCAACGTCTCCATCACACGCTCCATCGTTTGTGCGAAGTCGAGACGCTCGTCTTCATCCAAGTAAGCGACACCGAAGCCACCACCAATGTTTAACACATCCGTCGTATAGCCGGTCTCTTGACGAATCGTATCCATGAAGCGCACCATCGTCTTCACCGTGTTGATGAAGAGGGTCGGATCTTGAATTTGAGAACCGACGTGACAGTGAATGCCCTTCAACTGTAAATGTTCCGCTTCCAACGTCGCACGAACAGCATCCAAATACGTATCGTCATGCGTCGGAAAACCGAATTTTGTATCAACCCCACCCGTTTGAATCGCCGCATGGGCACCTCCAACGACTTGAGGCACGATGCGGAGAAGAACATCGACTTCACGATTATATTCAGCCGCAAGTCCTGACAAGAGGCTGATTTCACGCATGTTGTCAATGGTAAAGTGTGTAATCCCCTGTTCGAGTGCGAACGTGATATCCAAAATCGTTTTGTTCGACCCGTGGACGTGAATGCGCTCTGCCGGTACACCGGCATGCAGTGCCACGTACATCTCACCCCTCGAGACGACGTCGACACTTAAACCTGCCGCCATTACTTTTTCATACACGGCCGCAATCGATAACGCTTTTGACGCGTACAACGCATACGTATTCGGATACTTGTCTAGGAACGCATCCTGGACAATCCCAAGGCGACGCTCTAGTTCTGGCTCACTCATGATGTATAAAGGTGTCCCGTACGTCGCTTGAAGTTCACGGACGGACACACCTTCGATCAAACATTCTGATTGATTGGTGGTGTACATACAATTCCTCCTTCAAAGCGATGGGGGACACGCCATGAACGAGCACAGAGCTGTTCTGAATTGTTGGCGTAACCAACACGTGTCACGTCATCGATTTTCGTTTCTACCCCATACAGTGTGACCCGATCGCCGATTTGTACGTCGTCGTCCACTTTGATGAAGCTATGACTCATAAAGATATTGCTGACGAACGGATAGGCTTTCCCTTCAATATGAACAGGCAAGTGACGTCTCGCTCGCATTAACCCATCTCCGTATCCGACAGGAAGAACGGCGATGCGTTCCTTCGTTTCGGCCGTGTATCCCGTCCCATATCCGACGTGAGCGCCTGCTTCAATGTCATGGACCGCGACCACTTCTGTCTCCCAATAGAAAGCGGGAACCAACCATTCAACGGGTTCGACCGATGAATAGCCATATAAGAAAATTCCGACACGCACATGTGTGCAATGATGCAAGCGCGCGTCATCTTGAAGCGTGGCTGCACTATTTGCCGCATGGATCAATTCAAACGTATGACGTTCCATCAAACGCGTCGACCAGTCGGCAAAACGTTCGACTTGCACGCTATGCTCGACTTCCGCGTTATCTGCATCCGCGAGCGGGAAGTGCGTACATAATCCGACGAGGTCCAGTCCTTCATTTTGACAGAAGGCGACGATTTGTAGCGCTTCTTCAAACGTTTTGGCACCGAATCGGTTCATCCCGACATCTAGTTTCAAGTGTAGGCGAACTCCATCGAGATGTTCTCGCTGTGAGACGAGCCATTCATATGACCCGATGGCGACATCAAAGTCATGGGCATGCACGTGTTGCCACTTATAGACCGGATTCATGACGAGGACACGAGCCGCTTCTGCATGCGTTCGAACTTCGATTGCTTCTTCGATTGTTGTCACCATGAAGTGACGGACCCCTTCATCATACAAAGTCGTCACAACTGGCTCCATCCCTAGGTTATAGGCGTTGTTTTTCACGACCGCAAACACGGGGCGCCCGAGCGCTTCAATCCGACGTTTGTTCTCGCGAATCGCATTCAAGTCAATTGTGACTCCCATCGTTCAAAACTCCTTTACTCTTTAACTGCTGATTTTACAAACGTAACCCAATCACGGTGTTCCGGAAGTTGTCCTGTCACGGCTTCACGATAGCGTGTCAACATTTCTGTTGCGACCGACTGGACGCCGCCACCGATTGAGATGTGATCAACCTCGATGACGCTCGTCACCTCGGCTGCCGTTCCCGTCAAGAAGATCTCATCGGCTACATATAACTCATCGCGCCCGATGTGACGTTCCACGACTTCGTAACCTGCATCACGCGCAAGTTGCATGACCGTCTGACGCGTGATGCCATCGAGTACGGAGCAATCGAGCGACGGTGTCGTGATTGTCTTCCCTTTAACGAGGAAGATGTTCGCGACGCTCGCCTCACTGACGTTTCCGTTCATATCGAGGGCGATCGCTTCATCAAATCCGTCACGAAGCGCTTCTCCTTTTAACAACTGAGAGTTCATATAGTTCGATGCGGCTTTCGCTTGCATCGGCATCATCGTAGAAGATACGCGACGATACGAGGCTACTTTCGCCCGAATCCCGACTGTTTTGCTGAAATATTCGCCGAGCGGCCAACACGAGATGGCAACATGTACCTTCGTCTCCGCTGTCGGCATAAGTGCTTGCCAAGGTGTCCCGAGGAAGACGAACGGGCGGATATAACATGCTTCAAATCCATTTCGTTCAATCAATTCCATCGTCGCTTGTTCGAGTTCGTCCACCGTGTAAGGTAGCGTGACGTGGTAGTATGCACACGAGCGAACGAGTCGCTCCAAGTGTTCACGTAAGCGGAAGATGGCTGGGCCTTCTTCCGTGTGATACGCGCGAATCCCTTCAAAGAACCCGCTTCCGTAGTGAATCGCGTGTGTCATGATACTCGTGTTTGCGTCAGTCGGCTCAATCCAAGCCCCGTCTTTCCACATCCATTGTCCATACTGTTCCATAATGCAACTCTCCCATTCCTCATTGTTTATATTTTCTGTCTATTATACGTTAGAGAGAGCGTAAGTCATCAACAAGTTGCGTTTTTTCAGAAGTTTTTTCATCTTTCTGCTTGATGACTCGTGCCGGTGTACCTGCGACGACCACACCTGGAGGCACATCTTGCGTGACGACACTTCCAGCTGCGACTACCGCATTTTCGCCGACGCGAACCCCTTCCAAGATGACAGCGTTCGCTCCAATCATGACACCATCTTCAATGATGACTGGATCTTTTGAAGGTGGCTCAAGGACACCGGCGACCACGGCACCTGCTCCGAGGTGAACGTTTTTCCCGAGCGTTCCGCGTGCTCCGATGACGGCGTTCATGTCGACCATCGAACCGTCTCCGATGACTGCCCCGATGTTGACGACAGCCCCCATCATGACGACAGCGTTGTTTCCGATTTGAACGTGGTCACGGATAAACGAACCTGGTTCAATTCGTGCGTTGAGTTGTGTCGTATCGAGCATCGGAACGGCACTGTTGCGACGATCATATTCAAGGTGTGAATCGGTGATGACTGACGCATTCGCTTCTAAGAAAGCTGCCGCGCGCTCCGCCGTCGTCAAGAACAGTTTCGACTCGTCTGTACCGAATGCTTTCGCTTCTTCGATTTCAAGACCTGCCAATTGGCCGTTGACGTAAAGTTTTACCGGTGTTTCCTTTTTAGCATCTTTAATATATTGTGCGATTTCATAAGCGTTTGTGAGTAACATGAGTAGCCTCCTCGTATAAGTTCGATAGATTATAAAGTCCTGCTGGGCGATCGATAATCGTTGCTGCTGCAGCGAGGGCCCCGTTTGCAAACACGCGTTTGGATAACGCGGTATGTTTCAATTCAATCATTTCATCATCTCCAGCGAAAAGCACCGTATGCTCCCCGAAGATTGTGCCCCCACGAATCGAGTGCATCCCTAACTCTTCGGCGCCACGCGCTTCCCGGCGTGATGTTCGTTCGTAAATCGGTGTCACATCTCGCTTCGCTTCGATGGCGCGGGCCAACAGCTCCGCAGTGCCACTTGGTGCGTCCACTTTCTTTCGGTGGTGCGCCTCGATGACCTCGATATCATAGCCGAGCGTGAGCGGAACGAGTTGATCGAGTAACTGCTTCAACAGAGCAATCCCATACGATGTGTTATACGACTGAAAAATCGGGATGTCTGATGATGCTTCTTCAATCGCTGCAAGTTCCTCAGGTGTGAATCCTGTCGTCGCGATGACGAGCGGAATGTTGCGTGACCGTCCGAATGCAAGCAAGTCAGGAAGTAATGCCGGATTTGAAAAATCAATGACGACATCGACTTGTGCATCCACCTCGTCTAATGATGCCAGATGCTCGTCACTCCCAGGTGAAACAATAGCCGAGACGTTCACGCCTTGCGTGTTGGCGACTTCTTCGACGATTCGTCCCATCGCACCGAATCCATGGATGAGTACATTCATTGTCTCACCTCGTTAAACTGCTCCATCGCCGATAGCAATTTCGCTTCAGCTGTCGCGCTCATCGGGACGAGCGGAAGACGTGGTGCACCAAATTCAAATCCTCTCGCTTGAAGAGCAGCCTTCACAGGAATCGGATTCACTTCTGCGAAAAGTTCGTCGATCACGGGGAGGAGGCGTAATTGCCATGCACGCGCCGTCTGAAGATCACCTGCTAAAAGTGCTTCTGCCAATGCGACGGTCGCACCCGGGTAAACGTTTGATAAGACTGAAACGACACCTTGAGCACCCCACGCCATATATGGCAAGATTTGATCGTCATTCCCGCAATAAACGGTAAATCCTTCTGGAAGGTGAGCCATCATCTGTGCCATGACCGAGATATCTCCACTCGCTTCTTTTAAGGCCGTGATGCGCGGATGTTCTGCGAGCTCACCGACCGTTTCAGGCGCCAACGCGACGCCAGTCCGTGACGGGACGTTGTAGAGCATGAGCGGAATCGGTGACGCATCCGCAATCGCTGTAAAGTGAGCAAGGAGTCCTGCTTGTGTCGACTTGTTATAGTATGGGGTAACGACCATCGCCATTTCCGCTCCAAGTTCTGCGGCGCGCTTCGTTTTTTCGATACTGACAGCCGTGTTGTTTGATCCCGTTCCCGCGATGATCACCGCTCGACCGTTTGCGACCTCTACTGCTCGAACAAGCAAAGTCTCGAACTCCTCATTCGTCAGTGTCATTCCTTCGCCGGTCGTTCCACCGATGACGAGTCCACTTACTCCCTCTTGAATTTGGTCTTCAATTAATGCTGTCCATGCCTCTAAGTTTAACTGTCCATCTTCTTGAAACGGTGTCGCTAGTGCTGTCGCAACTCCTGTGAACATGTCATCTCCTCCTTATTTTGTCGCTGTTTGACTGATCATGCATTGTGCGATTTGAACCGCATTTGCCGCTGCCCCTTTTCGAACATTATCCGCGACGCACCACAAATGGAATGTATTCGGCTGTGAGTCATCCCGGCGAATCCGACCGACATACACCTCATCGGTTCCGTTTGCATCGAGTGGTGTCGGATATGAAAGTTCGGCTGGGTTGTCCATAACCACGACACCTGGCGCATCTGCGAGTACAGCTTTGACTTCTGCGACTGTCGCATCCCGTTCGAGCGTCACCGTGATGGATACCGCATGACTGTTTCGTACTGGCACTCGGACACAAGTGGCCGTTACGCCAAGGTTCGGCGCGTTCAAAATTTTACGCGTCTCTTCAATCATTTTTTGTTCTTCTTTCGTATAGCCATTTTCTAAGAAGACATCGATTTGCGGCAATACATTATCATAAATCGGATACGGATAATTCGTCGGATCCTCACCGCGAGCACCGCGTTCGAGGTCATCAATCCCTTTTTGACCCGAACCGGATACGGCTTGATAAGACGTATAGGCGACTCGCGTCAATCCATATACTTCCGATAGCGGCGCGAGCGCGACGACTGATTGAATCGTTGAACAGTTCGGGTTCGCAATGAGTGTCTTCTCCGGGCTGAGTTCGACTCGATTCACTTCCGGTACGATGAGCGGAATTCCTTCTTGCATTCGGAATGCGCTTGAGTTGTCGATGACGATGACCCCTTGTTCACTTAAGCATGGCGCATACTGTTCGCTGATACTTCCACCGGCAGAGAACAAGGCGATATCGATTGGGTCCGCATAAATCGAATCGTTCAATTCACGAATCACAATCGATTGTCCGTTCACTTCGACTGTCTTCCCTGCCGACCGTGCCGAAGCGTATAGTCTCAGTTCACTGATTGGAAATTCGTATTCGATTAAGACGTCAATCATTTTTTGTCCGACGGCGCCCGTTGCGCCGACGACAGCTACGTTATACATCGTGCTACCCCCTTATAAGTTGAAGCGAGCCGCAATGGCTGCGACTGCCGCTTCCACGTCTTGTTCTTGAATCGTGTAGGAAATGCTAATCTCAGATGTCGTGACTTGATAGAACGGAATCCCCATCTCGCGGAATGTTGCGAAGAGTTCTGATGCGACGCCGGTCGCGTCTCGCATGCCAATTCCGACGACCGAAATTTTTGCGTGTTCCGTATGACGATCGATTTTGATTTGTGGCAAGGTCGCTGTTAATTCTGCGAGTGCCTCTTCTAAGAACGCCTCTTCGTCGAGTGGACATGTGAACGAAAGGAACACTTCGCCATCGAACGCCGTCTGTGAAATCATATCGATATTGACGTGACGTTCAGACAATCGTTCAAAGATGTCCGCGACTCCGGCTGCCGTGTGCGGGATGTGTTTAATTGAGACACTGAGTACGTTTTTGACGACACTCACACTCGTGACTGCTTTCTGTTCCATTGCTTGCGTCGTATCCATGATCCATGTTCCTCCTTCGCTCGAGAGCGTCTTTCCAACAAAAATATTCACGTCATACTTTTTCGCGAGCTCGACGCTTCGCATTTCCATGACTTTAGAGCCGAGTGCACTCATCTCCATCATTTCATCGTAAGAGACGGTGTCGAGGCGCTTCGCCGTCGGATGAATCCGCGGGTCCGTCGTATACACCCCAGCCACATCCGTATAAATTTCACAACGTTGACTGAGGACGGCCGCAAGTGCGACTGCTGTCGTATCCGAACCGCCACGCCCGAGTGTCGTAACGTCTCCCACTTCATTCACACCTTGGAAACCAGCGACAATCAAGACGTCATATTGACGCAACTTCTCATGCAATACTTCTTTACGAATCGCTTTGATTTTGCTCTTCGTATGGATGCCCATCGTATCAATTCCGGCTTGTTGTCCGGTGAGTGAAATGGCAGGTACGCCTCGCGAGTTCAAGGCGATACTGAGTAGACTAATCGTCTGTTCTTCCCCGACGGCGAGTAGCCGATCGAGTTCACGAATCATCGGGCGCTCCGTGATTTGTTTAGCGAGCGACAGGAGCGAGTCCGTCGTCTTGCCCATTGCTGATACGACGACGACCAATTTTTCACCGGTCGCCACACGTGTTTGTAAATAGTCTGAAATGGCTTGTATTTGTTCGATTGTAGCAACAGAGCTGCCTCCAAATTTCAGTACGGTTGTCATCAAGTTCCCCACTTTCAAGATGTCCACCAACAGAAAAAGCGGCAGACCGGTAGGAAGCACTTTCCCTACGGCCTGCCGCTTGTACGCGCAGTTGAAAAACGATTAAAGAATCGTTCCGTAGATAGCGCTCCATGGTAGTTGACCATGGCAGTGTAGGCGTTATTCACGACTACCCCAGCCTTCGTTCACACGCACGTGAACGTCGACTTCGGCGAATTTCCCCTTTCGGCTCGGTCCGGAGTGCGTCCGTTTCAACCAAGCTTACTCATGTCATTCGCAACCTCTATCTGTCAGTTGTTAGTATTAGTTATAACAAAACGAAATCTTCTTGCCAACCTTTTTTTAGAAAAATGGGATATTTCAAAAAAGAGTTACCACGTTTTCCGCATCATACGGTGTGGGATATTGGCATCTAAAAATTCATCTCCGAACGCCTCGTACCCGAGTTTTTCATAGAACGGAAGCGCCGTTAACTGTGCACCTAGGCGCAGTTCACTTAATCCTTGCTGTTTTGCGACACGTTCGACTTCGTCCATGATTTCTTTTCCATATCCATGACCTCGGGCCGTCTGAATCGTCGCCACCCGCTCCACTTTCCCGACAGTCGAGTCTACCGGGCGAAGACGTGCTGTCGTCACCGGTTGCGCATCAAGGAGACCGACCACGTGCGTACAAACATCATCTAAATTATCGTATTCGAGACTCGCATCGATTCCTTGTTCCTGAACGAATACGATTTCCCGTACTTGCTTGGCCTGCTCGATTAACTCAGCTTCTTTTCCCGATTGAATCGTCAACATGGTAAGACCCCCTCTTGTAATCGTCTCACGATTTCTTCCATCCCTCGTTCAAGTTCCGTGACCGAAGTGAATCGTGCTTGTGCCTGCTTATGATTCCCACCACCGCGACCAATCTTCATCTCTTGAAGCGTTGCTCGGAGGAATGTTCCGACCGCGATATCATGAGTCCCATCATGCATGACAAATAATTTTTGCGTACTATAGTTGGCTCCGACAGCGATTCGTCCGGTCGCTGCGATTCGTTCAATAATTGCGGTCGTCAATGTTTCCGCTTCGGTCCGTCCCACGTGTAACGCCACATAATTGTCCTCTTGTAAGACTGCCTCCACTTTCGCTTTCGCAATCCGTTCTTCGAGCGTCTTGATTTCTTTTTCACGTTCAAGACGAATCGTGTGCTCTTCAATCACACGTGCTGCCACCGATTCATTCGTTGTCGAGAACGTGTGGTGGATTGTCCGTAACGCTTCCCGTGCTCGTTGTGTCGCTTTCAACGCCCGATTACCGGCTACATACGTCAAGCGGATGTTTCCTCTCACTTTTTTGAGCGTCGTCACGTGAATCGTACCAAGTTGCCCTGTCGTTTCCACGTGTGTCCCACCGCACGCGTTATAATCAAGCCCTTCGATTTCGACGATTCGAATCATCCCTGTTCGATCGGTCGCTTTCCGTAAGCGCGTCCGGTCCACTTTTTCTTCTGCGATTTCATACACATGAATCGGATAATTCTCAAAGATGAGTTGCTGCATCTCTTGCTCAAGAGCTTCAACTTGAGCCCAGTCCATCCCTGCCGTCTCAATCTCAATGGACGAATCTTCTTCGCCAATTCCAAAACTGAGCGTACGAATGCCATGACGATCTTCCAAAATCGCCGTTAACAAGTGTTGGGCGGTATGCTGGATGGAATGGTCTCGTCTCACCTCTTCATCGATTCGAGCCGCTATAGGTGTTCCGGTAGGCAATGCTTCTGACAAGAGATGCCACACTTCACCGTCCTTGATTTGCACGTCTAATACGTCATGCGAATCAATCCATCCTCGGTCTGCCGGTTGCCCACCACCTTCGGGATAGAAAGGACTGTTCTCGAGCGTGTGCCAATGACCTTTTCCATCCTCGCTTACTGAGGTCACGATTGTATTGACTGTATGTTGATTCATCTTGTCCTCCACCTTCTCTCTATAAATCTGTTCAGACAACTAGTCTAATTTCGTCTATAATGAAACATACATCTTCTCAGTCAGGAGCGAAATGATATGTTAGAAATCGATAAACAATCTCCGTTACCTATTTATTATCAAATTGAAGCGTACTTAAAGCAACAAATTGATGACGGATTGTTAAAGCCAGGAGACACGCTACCTTCAGAACGTGAATTCTCCGAACAGTTTCATGTCAGTCGCATGACGATTCGTCAAGCAATCATGAACCTCGTCAACGCCGGTTATTTGAGCCGTCAAAAAGGACGAGGGACATTCGTCGCGAGCCAAAAGATTGCCATGACGTTGTCCGGACTGACCAGTTTTTCTGAAGAAATCAAACATCGTGGCATGCGA
Source organism: Exiguobacterium sp. s160 (assembly GCF_018617575.1). NCBI lineage: Bacteria > Bacillati > Bacillota > Bacilli > Caryophanales > Exiguobacterium > Exiguobacterium sp. s160. Next base: position 41,791 of record NZ_JACSKK010000008.1, on the reverse strand, counting down.
CCACTCAGTCGTCTTTTGTCCTATGAGATCATCCCGGCAACGGATCGAATCGCCCAACAACTGAGCATCCCGAATCAAACACCGGTATACGAAATGAAGCGGCTCCGACTCGCAGACGACCATCCGCTCGCGCTCGAGACCGCCTACATTCCTGTCCGTTTATTGCCTGACCTGACGAAAGAAGACGCGACCGGTTCCATTTATGCATACGCCGAACAGCACGGTTTACGTTTGAAAAATGCAACACAGACACTCGAAGCCCGCAGCGCCGGTCCCGAGGAAGCGAAACTGCTGACTATCTCTCCAAACGCACCGGTATTGCTGATCGATCAACGTACCTATCTCGAGAACGGAGACATGTTTGAATATAGTCGCTCGCTCTTTCGTGGAGACTCGTATTCCTTGACCGTTGCGATGGAGCGCATATAAAAAAAGTTTGCCCTGGGGCAAACTTTTTTTATTGCGCTTCGTACGTTACCCCACTCGGGTCTAACGTGTAAGACTCTAATTCCGTATCCGTCATCGGCTCCACAGGATTGCCTGCGTCCGCTTGTTGCACACGGTAGCGCACTTCTTCAAGAAGCGGTTCATTCAAGAAATAGTAGAAGTGGCCGTCATCTGCACGGGCGCCTTCACCTGTCAATTGATATTGCACCGTATTGTGTAGTGCACCGACATCTTCAATCAAACGCATATAGTCATTCGGTCCGAGCGTCGTCTGCATGTTGTCGCCCACGGCTTTCAAGACCTTATCATAGTTATTGATGAGTGACGTGCCAAGTGACTGTTCGAGCACGGCATTAATGACTTCCATCTGGCGTTGTCCACGCCCGATGTCTCCACGTGGGTCATCATATCGGTTACGGACATAGGCGAGTGCCTCTTCACCAGAAAGTTGCTGAAGTCCTTCTTCGATTTGTACGGTCTCACGTGAGGCGTCATAGCTGTTTTGTTGTGATGAGAATGGAACGTCGATCTCAACACCACCGACTGCATCAATGAAATCCACAAATCCTTGGAAGTTGAGCGAGACGACATGGTCGATTTCAACACCGACCAAGTCCTCAATCGTGTTTGTTGCCATACGCATCCCGTTGTTCGGGTTCGATTCATCCATGGAACCGAAATAGTAGGCATGTGTGATCTTATCTTGATCAAGACCCGTCTTTCCATAAGGGATATTGTATCCTGTGTAATCGATATTGACGTACGAGTCACGCGGGATACTGAGCATCGTCGTCTGCTTTTCTTTCTTGTTCAGAATGACGACGATCATGACATCCGAGCGTCCATACTCTCCACGTGCTTTCTTTTGTGGAGAAAGGTCTGTCCCTAAAATCAAAAATGACTCCGTATCTTCTTTGTCAAAGCGAGTCGGTTCAACCGTCGGGTCGTCCTCTAGCGTGACTTGAGTGCCGGACAACATGTTGTGGGCTTTATAAAATGCGGTACCGTAAATGCTAGACCCAGCAATAATCGCAATCAGCACAAGGGCACTAAAGACTTTATAAAACGCAGACGGACCTTTGCGCTGTCTACGAGTATGTGTTCTAGAATTCATAATGGTCTCCTTCGAGTCAAAGTAATAAGCTTCACTCATTATAGAGGAAAGTGTGAAATTTGTCGAAAACGTTTTGATGACAAATTCATTTCTTTACATTTTCCCATAGTTGAAAACAGAAAAACCCACGGAGATGTCTCCGCAGGTTGATTAAGCCCGAATAGTGAAGAATCGAGTTGCTGCTTCTTGTCCTCGTGCTTGAAGGGCTTCCGCACAGCGCGATGCGGCCGCTTCGTCGAGTACGATCGTCACACCTGGATGCGCTTGAAGGATCGTCGCTGGCCAGTCGACCGTCGGTACACTTTCAATCATATGTTGTACGGCCTCTGCCTTTCGCTCGCCTGTTGCCACAAGGACAATCTCACGCGCATTCATGATTGTATCGAGTCCCATTGTGATCGCATGCGTCGGGACGTCTTCCAATCGGTCAAAAAAGCGACGGTTTGCTTCTCGTGTGGATTCGGTGAGTTCAGTCACATGTGTCTTCGCATCAAGCGCTGTACCTGGTTCATTAAATGCGATGTGTCCATTTTCCCCGATACCAAGAAGTTGTAAGTCGACACCAAGTTTCCGAACGAGACCTTCGTAGCGTGCCGCCTCCGCTTCAGGGTCTGGCGCATCGCCTTGAGGAAGATGGCTTTGTTTGAACGGCACTTCGTCAAACAAGCGATCTTTCATAAAGCGGTTGTAACTTTGTGGATGCTCTGGTGATAGACCGATGTATTCATCTAAATTGACGCTTGTCACATGGCTACAATCGAGCGCGTCTTGTTTAAACATTTGATACATCCCGACCGGCGTGCTGCCTGTCGCGAGACCGAGTACGAAGTCATGTTTCCCTGAAATCCGTTCTTTAATGAGCGAATAGGCGATACGTTCCGCGTCATTCGCTGTCTTTGCGACTAATACGTTCATCGTTGTTCCTCCCGTTCATATGCAATGTTTCCTTTGACGATTGTCATTTGAACATGTGCACTGTCATCCCAAACGACAAGGTCCGCATCAAACCCCGTTTTGATGTCTCCTTTTGTCGTCAATCCGAACTCTTTTGCCGCATTCGTCGAAGTCATCTTGACCGCTTCTTCCAGCGTACATCCCGTATACGCTTGAATATTTCGGAATGCCGTATCCATCGTCAAGACACTCCCGGCGAGATTCCCTGCTTCAAGACGGGCAGCGCCTCCTTCTACGATGACGGGTTGTCCCCCAAGTTCATACTGTCCGTCAGGCAGCCCCTTCGCCCGCATCGCATCCGTGATGACAACGAGTTCATCCGCTCCTTTTAAGCGGTAAGCAAAATCGACCATCTCCGGACGACTGTGAATCCCGTCTGGAATGATTTCGGCCATGACACCTTTCTCTAAGAGACAATATCCGACCGTTCCCGGTTCCCGATGATGCAAGCCACGCATTTGGTTATATAGGTGTGTTCCATGTTTGACGCCCGCCTGCTTGTTCTCTTCAAACGTCGCACTCGTGTGTCCCGCTGAACCGATCGCACCCGATTCACGAAGGGCTGCTTCAAATGCTCGGGCTCCCGGTCGTTCCGGTGCATACGTGACGAGTCGGATATGACCCCCGGCAAGCTGTTGCCACTTTCGGAATTGTTCCGCATCTGGGTCAATGATATGTTCTGCTGGTTGCGCACCCGCCATCTCCACATTGACGAATGGTCCTTCCAAATGAATCCCGACGATGGTCGTATTCTCTGCTTCAATGACGTTCCGAACTGCTGTCAACGCACGTTCAATCGCTTCTTTCGACTGGGTGATCGTGGTCGCAAAGAATGACGTGACGCCCTCTTGAAGCATGTCTTCACTTAATTGACGAAGCCGTGACTCGTCCGCGTCCATCGTGTCGACTTCATATCCCCCGTGTATATGGACATCGATAAGGCCAGGCGTGACGAGCGCACCCGAAACATCAATCACGCTCTTATCTCGTTGCTTAAACTGTTCCATCGATCCGATCTCTTCAATCGATTGGTCACTCCATCTGATGTACCCACGCTCCCACGTTTGTTCCGCTGACACGATATGAGCATTGATCAATGTCCCCATCGCTTCACCACTCCTTCTTTTGTTTTCTTCCATGTTATCATACCGAATAAAAGTATAGTTGTATAGACCAATTTTGGATAAATAAAAGATTGTTCACACTTGTGAACAATCTTTGGGTTATGACGTCGATTGAAGCGTCCCGAAGCGACGGACAATCCACACTAGTCGAAGGAATAATAAGACCGCTCCGGCAGCCAGTCCGGCAATCAATCCAATCCAGTAGCCATCCGGTCCAAATCCAGCATGCTCCGCCAACACATAACCGAGTGGTAAGCCGATGACCCAATAGGCGACGAGAGAGAGGACCAACGTAATGTTGACGTCTTTGAACCCTCGTAAAATTCCTTGAATCGGTGCAGCGACAGCATCTGACAACTGGAAGAACACGGCGAAAATCATGAAGTGTGCCGCAAGGTCCACGACTGTCGGGTCATTCGTATAAATGGCTGCGACCCGTTCATTTTGCCAAAACAAGAAAGCACCCGAGAAGATGGAGACACCTAGACAAAGCGAAATCCCAATCTTCGCATATCGAACGGCGTCCTGTAGTCGTTTCGCACCAAGTTCATACCCGACGACAATCGTCAACGCGCTCGATGCCGACAACGGGAGCATGTACACGAACGACGCAAAGTTAATGGCCGCTTGGTGTGCCGCGACGATTTGGTCACCGTATGAGCTGAGCAGTAGTGTGACTGCCGCAAAGATGCTGACCTCGGCGAAGATCGCTAACCCGATTGGTGTCCCGAGTTGTAACAACTCTTTTTGTCTGAGCCAGACGATTCGCTCCGATGTCCGTAAGAACTTGTACTCGCGGAACGGTTTTCCGTTTCGGACGAAGAAGAATGCCATGAAAAAGAGCAACCAATAGGTGATGCTCGAGGCGATTCCTGCTCCGACGCCACCGTACGCCGGAATCCCGAGTTTTCCAAAGATGAAGATGTAATTTAATCCGACATTAATGGGTAACCCTAATAGTATGAGGATCATCGAGACCCTCGTCTTGCCAAGCGCATCCATGAGCGTGCGAAGCACGTTGAACAAGAACATCGGTAAGACACCGAAACCAAGCGCAAGTAAGTATTGGGTCGCGATTCGCTTCCCTTCCGTACTAAGCCCCATCCCTTCGATTGCGAGTGGCACGAGGAAAGACCCTAATGTCAGCGTGATCACACTGAGCATGATGGCTAAGTAGATGCCTTGAAATAACGTACGTTGAATTTGTTGACGGTCCCGCGCGCCGAGCGCTTGCGACACAATCGGGGCAACTGCCAACAAGATTCCGCTAAGCCCGGTGTAAACGGGCATCCAAAGACTCGAACCGACACCGACACCGGCCAAATCGACGGCGCCTGCGCGTCCGGACATGACGGTATCAAAAAAGCTAATCAAATAAAAAGACACTTGCGTGACTAGGATTGGAAAAAAAATCGTAAAGAACAGTTTGATTTTTTCGTTTAATGAATGTGTTTGGTACATGGACAACCCTCATCTCTTATTCAGAAAGGAAACAATATCATGAATCAACGGCATGCAGAAAAACTTAAATTTGAGCTGTTAGAAACGTGGAATACATTTAACCACTACGTGACCGAGGCCCTCTCGTTCAACAATTCCGAGGACATTCATCGCGCCCGCGTTCATTTACGAAAGCTGATCACGTTCATGCAGATCTTTGAGACAAAGCCGGCGACGTTCCGGCAACTCAAACAATTGATGGAAGCACTCGGTCATGTGCGTGACCTCGATGTCCTCATCGAACAGTTTGATGTAAAAACTGAGCTTGATGAAGCATTTCTACAAACCATGGAAAAGCAACGGGCCATCGAACGAACCATTCTCTCGACACGAGTCAGTGAAAAGATGACCCCCTCACTCGACCAACAAATTCGTCGTTTCATCGGCGGACCGTTGTTTCGTGCGTTTAAAAAAACGAACGCCTCTCCGATGTTAGAAAAGGCGAAAAGCGAACGCAAACAACGAATTCGCATCTATCATGAACAATCGAGTGGAAAAGAACAAATCGAAGCGCTCCATAAGGTTCGCTTAGCCGTGAAACGTGAACGATACTTGCATGAATATTTGTTAAACTACGAGTCGGACGCGTCAATCGACACCGTCCGTACGTTAAAAAAGATGCAAACCGAACTCGGTGAGATGAATGACCATGATCAACTGTTGAAGCGTTGGCTGGCCTTCACCCCTCCTACCGACCTGCAATCCCCATATGACAAAAAAGTTGATGTCTTACAGCAGGAACTTGATGAATCCGTGGAGCACCTATCAATTTAACGCGATGTATACCGTTCAATCAATAGTTCAAGCAACTTCATCCCCGCGATCGAATTCCCTTTTGAATCAAGCGCCGGACCGAAGATGCCAAACCCAACGTTATTCAAATCCAGTTCGTGGTTCCCGACTGCTAAAATCGCACCCGACACTCCACTCTTTCCGGGAAGACCGACACGGACGGCGAACTCGCCTGATGCATCGTACATGCCACATGTCGTCATGATGGCTTTGACGATCCGGACGACTCGACGTGGAATCAATTCTTCACCTGTCTCCGGGTCTTCCCCGTTCCCTGCGAAGACACGTCCGATTCGCGCCAAGTCAAAACAATCGATTTCAATGGCACACTGTTTCGTATATACGTCGATAATCTCATCGACGTCTCCTTCTACAATTCCATGATGACGCATGAAATAGAGGAGTGCGCGATTCAAGTCGGTCGTCTCGTATTCAGAGCGAGCGACTTTTTCATCGTACGTAATCTCCTCCACCGGTCGATTTAATAGAGTCGCTAAAAATTGGCGGAACTGATAAATCTTTAAGTCCGCCGTCTCCCCTAAAATCATACTCGTCACCGCTAACGCCCCTGCATTGATCATCGGATTCAGTGGTTTTGACGGGACCGTTTCCTCGAGTTTCGCAATCGAGTTGAACGCATCACCCGTCGGTTCCATCCCCACTTTTGAAAACACATAGTCTTCCCCAAATTCCATCAGCACATAACAAAGCGTCAGCGCCTTCGATACACTTTGAATCGTAAACTTGTGATGAACGTCCCCAGCGTGAATATACGTACCGTCCGGCAAACAAATCGCCACCCCGAGTAAATCGTTTTTCACATGCGCCAGTTCTGGGATGTAGTCCGCCACTTTTCCCTGAGCCGTATACGGACGACACTCATCAATCAAGTGGTTCAATTGTTGTTCGAGTACATTCATTCGATCACCTCATGTTCCATCAAATTTCAACCGGGTCATCTTATCATATTACCCGTCTGGCGGTCCATCTTCTTTATACCACTCTTCGTCCGCCCAAATCATCGGTGGACTTTCTTCGTCCCCGACCAACTTTTCTCCATGCCGATTCATCGTCACAATAAAACCAACCACACCTGACACGATGACCGTCGCGACAATGATGAAAGCCATCATTTCATCTTCCCCTTTCGAATTCGTGACAAATTTGTCTAGAACTCCGTGACACTTATCCTATGTCTGCGTCTATATTCTCGGTACCGTTAATACGACAAGAACTTTATAGAAATGGGTGAATCGATTGAATCAGATCGCAATTATCGGAGGTGGCATCGCCGGGCTGGCCGCAGCGCATTATGCTAAAGAAGCCGGTGCACACGTCACACTGTTCGAGGCACAAGACCGTCTCGGTGGAAAAATCAAAACCATCTATCGAGATGGATTTACGTTAGAGACCGGTCCGGACGGTTATATGGCGCGTAAGCCGACCTTGACGTCTCTCATTACCGATCTCGGCCTTGAGGACCAACTCGTTCGTTCTAAAACCGGGACCTCTTATATTTACGTACGTCAACAACTGAGACAGATGCCAGCTGGATCGGTCATGGGTATTCCGACCAAGTTTTGGCCGATGGTAAAAACGGATCTCTTTACGTGGAGAGGGAAATTTCGTGCCGGACTCGACCTTGTCATTCCGCGCGTGTATGAAGGAGAGGACATCTCGCTCGACCGCTTCTTTCGGACGAGACTCGGATCAGAAGTCGTCGACACGATGATCGAGCCCCTTCTGTCCGGGATTTATAACGGAACGCTCGACGATATGAGTATCGAGTCTACTTTCCCTCAGTTTATCACGATTGAACAAAAAACTCGCAGTCTGATTCTCGGGATGAAAGCACTCACACCGCCTTCTCAGGCTGGGGTGAAGCCGTCAGAGACCGGAAAGTTTTTATCACTCGATCAAGGACTCGGTGTACTCGTCGAAGCACTCCGTCCTTCCATTGACCGTCTCGTATTGAATACCATCGTCAAGTCCGTAAGACCGCATGAAATCACATTGGCGGATGGAACGGTCGAGCAGTTTGACGGGATCATTCTTGCGACTTCCCCAAACATGCTCGGGCCGCTGCTCGGTTTTCCGGAAGCCGAGCGTTTGTCGACTCGTAAGCGAACGTCCTCGATGACCGTTCTTGCCGCATTCGACGAATCAGAGGTCGAGGCGCTAGACGGGACAGGTTACGTCATCGCCAAGTCGGAAGGTAACGCTTTGACCGCTTGCAGTTGGATGCATAAGAAGTGGCCACATATGGCACCTGAAGGGAAAGCGTTGATTCGGATGTACATCGGTTCTGATTATGTCTCGTCCTTGTTGCACGAAGAGGATGATACGATCGCGACATTCGCTTTGCACGAGCTCCGTCGCATTCAAAAAGTCGGGACACCACTCTTCACGAAAGTCGAACGCCATGTTCAGACGATGCCCCAATATGAGGTCGGACATAAACAAGATGTCCACGCCTTTGAAAAAGCGCTCGCGAAGTGGGACGGAGTCGAGGCGTGTGGCGCCATTCTCCATGGGGTTGGTTTACCAGACTGTGTTGATTCTGCAAAACAAGCGGTCGACAACCTGAAATTGAAGCAGTTGGTGACAGTATGAAGCACATCGACTATAACGAGAACCCGTTTATCGTCATTTGGGAAGTGACACGTGCTTGCGCCCTCTCCTGTGTCCATTGCCGGGCCGAGGCTCAGTTTCACCGATACGAAAATGAACTCGATACAGAAGAAGGGAAGGCACTCATTCGCGATATTCACGCGATGGACAATCCAATTCTCGTCTTCACAGGCGGGGACCCCCTCATGCGCGAAGATTTGTTTGAATTGACCGCGTACGCCTCATCTCTCGGGATGCGTGTCTCGATGACACCCTCTGCCACACCCCGCGTTACCCGTGACGCTGTGAAACGGGCAAAAGCTGCCGGGTTGTCACGTTGGGCGTTTTCGATCGATGGTCCGGATGCACAGACACACGATTACTTTAGAGGAACACGCGGCAGTTTCGACCGTACCATCCGAGGAATCTCTTACTTCCGAGAAGAAGGCATGTCGTTCCAAATCAACACGACGGTGACCGAATATAACGTCGATCGCTTACCTGAGATGGCAAAACTCGTAGAGTCCCTCGGCGTATCGGTCTGGACGCTCTTTTTCCTTGTACCGACCGGACGAGGATCCCTGTTACAACCCATCTCTCCCGAGCGACATGAAGAGGTGCTGAAGTGGGCGTTCTCGTTACAAGAGACGGCGCCGTTTATCATCTCGACGACGGAAGCCCAGTTTTATCGACGGGTGGCACGACAAGAAAATCAGCGGCGAAAAGCAGAAGGACTTCCTCCCATCGGACATCCCCATGATGATTTGGCGAAGGCCCCTCGCGGAACGAATGACGGGAACGGATTTGTCTTTATCTCGCACACAGGTGACGTCCAACCTTCTGGATTTTTACCGATTCTTTGTGGGAACGTCAGAACGACACCACTCGCCGACATTTATCGTCATCATCCGATCTTCAAAGCGTTGCGTGATCCGGATAGTCATCACGGAAAATGCGGGTATTGCGAATATCGTTATCTATGTGGTGGTTCGCGGGCAAGGGCTTATGCGGTTACTGGTGATTATAAGGAGGCAGAACCGTACTGCATCTATCAGCCGGAACGTCCTCTCGTTTCACAATAAAGATTCCCATTTATTTCCTCACAGTGTAAGATGAGACTAAATGAATCTGATTGTGAGAAGGGAGTCATGTAGGTGCAGTCATTACCGATTGATGGATTGTTTTATATCGGGCTTGGTACGATTTTTATCGTTACGGCGTTATTCGGATTTGGGATGAAGCGATGGACGAAACAAGGCTTGTTGGGGTTTTATACGCTACTCGCAACGAGTCTTGGCCTATTTTTTTGGCTACTGCTCTGGTTTCAGGAAGCAACCCGCGCCACATTTATGGGAACAATCCCGTGGGTACTCAACTTATTTTTCGGAACGGTACTCTATCTCATTTTTATAGGTGTCAGTTTTCTGCTTTTGCGACGAAAACATCAACGTACATAAAAGAGGAATCCGATTTTGGATTCCTCTTTCCTTATGCATTGACCGTCGATGGACGTAACGTCAATTCCCCGTTCTCGACATCGATGACGACCGTTTGACCATCTTCGACATCCCCAGCTAAGATGCTTCGGGCAAGTTTCGTCTCGATCGTTCGTTGCACGTAACGGTTGATTGGCCGGGCACCGAATTGAGGTTCGTACGCCTCGTCGGCGACGAACGTTTTCGCTGCGTCTGTGATCTCGATATGAATCGAGCGCGTCGTGAGTCGTTCACTCATTCGTCCGACCGCCTTCTCGACGATTTGACCGATTTGATCCTTCGTGAGCGGATGGAACAGAATCGTTTCATCGACCCGGTTCAAGAATTCAGGACGGAAATGGCGGCGGAGCTTCTCAAGTACTTGGCGCTCCTCGTCTTCATCAATCACACCGTCTCTCGCTGCCTCGAGCAAAATGTCTGCCCCAATGTTCGACGTCATGATGACGATTGTATTTTTAAAATCGACGATGCGACCGTGCGAATCGGTCAATCGACCATCATCGAGCAGTTGCAACAAGATGTTGAAGACGTCCGGATGTGCCTTCTCGACCTCATCGAGTAAAAGAACCGAGTACGGGTTACGGCGAACCGCTTCCGTCAACTGTCCGCCTTCCTCATACCCGATATAGCCAGGAGGTGCACCGACCAGTCGTGATACGGCATGCTTCTCCATATATTCACTCATATCGAGTCGAACGATATGGTCTTCCGAATCAAACATCGCTTCTGCGAGCGCCTTCCCGAGTTCCGTCTTCCCGACCCCAGTCGGCCCAAGGAAGAGGAAGGAACCGATTGGACGGTTCGGATCTTTGATTCCGGCGCGAGCACGAATGACCGCGTCACTGACTAAACGAATCGCGTCATCTTGACCGAAGACACGCTTGTGTAAAACCGCTTCTAAGTTGAGCAGTTTATCCCGTTCTCCTTCTGTCAGTTTCGTCACCGGGATGCCGGTCCATTTTGAGACGACCTCAGCGATTTCTTCTTCCGTCACTTCTTCCCGCACGAGTTCGCGTGTCACTGAACTCGCCAACTGTTCCGCTTCTTCTAGTTCGCGCTCGAGCTCTGGGATTCGTCCATATTTCAACTCTGAGGCCCGGTTCAGGTCATAACGACTTTCTGCTTCTTGTAACTCGAGGCGTACCTTTTCGAGGTCTCCACGGATTTGCTGAACGCGGTGCGTCGACTCTTTCTCATTCTCCCAGCGGAGACGTAACGAGTCAGACTGTTCACGGAGCGATGCCAATTCTTGTTGGAGTGCTTCGAGTCGTTTCATGGAAGCTGCATCGCTCTCTTTTTTAAGCGCCGCCTCTTCGATTTCAAGTTGCATGACCCGACGAACCAACTCATCGAGTTCAGCCGGCATCGATTCCATCTCTGTCCGAATCATCGCACACGACTCGTCGACGAGGTCAATCGCCTTGTCCGGCATGAAGCGGTCTGTGATATAACGATTTGACAAGACAGCCGCTGCGACGAGGGCGTTATCGTGGATGCGTACCCCGTGGTGAATCTCGAAGCGTTCTTTTAAGCCACGCAAGATTGAGACCGTATCCTCAACGTCCGGTTCAGCGACGAGCACTTGTTGGAAACGTCGCTCAAGAGCAGGATCTTTTTCGATATATTGGCGATACTCATCCAGCGTTGTCGCACCAATACAGTGCAGTTCGCCTCGGGCGAGCATCGGCTTTAACATGTTCCCGGCATCCATCGAACCTTCCGATTTTCCTGCCCCGACAATTGTATGCAATTCATCGATGAAGAGGATGATTGTACCTTCCGCCTCTTTCACTTCAGATAAGACAGCTTGAAGACGTTCTTCAAACTCACCACGGTATTTCGCACCGGCGACAAGCGAGCTCATATCGAGACTGAAAATCGTTTTGTCTTTCAAGCTCTCCGGTACGTCACCGCGGACGATTCGCTGAGCGAGTCCCTCGACGATTGCCGTCTTCCCGACACCCGGTTCCCCGATGAGGACCGGGTTGTTTTTCGTTTTCCGACTCAAAATCCGAATGACACGACGAATCTCGCTATCGCGTCCGATGACCGGATCGATTTTCCCAGTCTTCACTTCTTGAATGAGGTCTCGTCCGTATTTCGTCAAGACGTCATACGTCGCTTCAGGCGACTTCGACGTGATCCGACGATTACCTCGTACGGCGACGAGCGCCTCACGGAGTCGGTCTTCTGTTACCCCTTTTCGCTCAAGCATCACCTGTGCTTGACTACTGTTCAACAAGATGCCGAGTAAAATATGTTCGACCGATACGTATTCATCATTCATCCCTGTCGCTTCCCGCTCCGCAGTCGTTAGAACGTTCAGCAAAGAAGCCGAAATCATCGGTGTCGTCGGGTTTTGAAGTTTTGGTGCATTTCTTAAAGAAAGCGCGACTTCGCCTTCAATCTCAGACACGTTGATTTCCATTTTTTGAAACAGCAACGGTGCGATCCCATCCGTCTGTGAAATCATGGACGCCAAGACGTGCCACTCATTGATTTCACTATGATGATATTGTTTCGCTAACGCCTGTGAACTGACAATGCATTCATGTGCTTTATCTGTAAAACGATTAAAGTCCATCACGATTCCTCCTTATCCATTAACGTTCGATTTGCTCATAAACAGAACGGTACGTCTCATCAAGTGGCAGGTCGACCTCGAGTTGGACGAATAAGTCCGACCGCACCTTCGAGCCGGTCATGACACCGCGACCCGGAATCCGCATCCGTTGTCCCGGACGGCTTCCCGGTTTCACTTTCAACTTCACGCGTCCTCCGTCGAGCGTGGCAATGATGACGCTCGCTCCGTCCAAAAAGTCGAGCGGACGCAATCGTTTCACTGTCACGATATGCTCTCCTTCACGACGATACGTATCGTCATCCGCAAAGTGAAGCTCGACGTATACATCTCCTCGGTTCCCCGATTGTCCGACGCGACTTCCTTTTCCTTTTAACCGCAACTTTTGACCTTCATAGGCACCTTGTGGAATCTTGACGTTCACCGTGCCAGTCTGAAGTCGAAGGCTCACTTTTGACTCTTTCGTCAATTGACTGAGCGGGATGTTGACACGTACGGTCTCATCCAAGTCTTCTTCAACTGCTTGGTCAAAGAAACTTCCGAACATATCTTCAAATCCGAAAGTCCGCGAGGTCGTACGCGACCCGCCTCCGAATTGTCGGAATAGATCTTCGAATTGTGACGAGCCTTCCCCGTAAGTCTCTCCACCGCCACCGAATCCTTGTCCGAACGACGGTCCATCCGGGCTACCGTATCGATCATAATTCGCCTTTTTCTCTGGGTCGCTCAATACGTCGAACGCTTCCTGGACCGACTTGAATCGTTCTTGTGCGCCAGGGTCTTTATTGACGTCCGGATGGTACTGTTTCGCCAATTTCCGGTATGCACGTTTAATCTCTTGTTCGGTTGCTCCTTTTGAGACACCGAGCTCGTCGTAATAGTTTTTAGCCATATGGATTCACCTCACCTATCCCTTTCCCGTTTCTGTTAACTCTATTCTACTCAATTGGTCAAATAAGGTCAAAGATAATCCTTTTACTTTTCATACGAAAAAAAGAAGAGATTCGTTTCAAAAAACGAACCTCTTCTCGATTAGAAGTATACTTTCGGGCTATCCATGCCGTCCTCAAACACAATCGTCACTTCAGGGTCTCCGCCAAGTGACGTCACGTTGATACGAACCGGCACGTTCCGGCTATATTCCCAGCGGTTTTCGAGCAAGCCGACGACGTGTTGTGTGAATCCGACGAGCTCGGCGCGACTATAGAATTGGATCGGGATATCGATTTCCAGTCGTGACAAGTCACCGTTTTGATAAAAGCCTTTTCCGATCATCCCGCTATAGTCTGGGAAGAGGTCGGCAATTCGGTCACTGAACAGCGTGAATTTCTGAGCGTCCTCACGGACATCGTTCGTTGCTGTCGCAGATGGGAAGTAGTAGTACTTCTCATCGATGGCTTTCCAGTCACCGGTTGCGACCTGATCATCCGTTCCGACAAAGGCTGATTTGATATAGTTCCCCGGAGTCGGTGAACCTTGGGTCGACTTCATATAGAGTGCGACGTTTATATCCAAATCCTTAAAATCTTCTCGCTTCCGTAACTGGGCGACAAGTTCGTTCGCCATTCGTTCACCTTCTGCGATTACTTTCTTCTGGTCGAGTTTCACCGTGTAGGTCGGTCCGTAGTTCGGTGCCTGGAAGACATACTCACGATTCAAAATGAGTGCGAACGACACACCGCCAAGCTGATATCCGCTATCCGCTTTCGTCATATAGTTCTGTTCTACGATTGACGCCAAATAAAGAGGTGACTTCTTGTTCGCATCGACAAACTTGTCGTCCTCAACTTCTGCCTTCCCGTCCGCATACGCCGGGTTTAATGGCGTTAATCCTTCGTCACTACCACCTTTACGTCCAAGTAAAGTAGAGACATCTTCCGCATTCAGAAGCTGTCCTTCCTGATAGGCGAATTTGTCTGGGTCAAACGCGTCTGTCGAGTGGCGCATGAGACCGAGTTCGACCTCTTCAAGCTCTAACGACGAGCTCACTTGGCGCTGGGCAAGTCCTCGCGCCGCTGCCGCTTTGAACGGAATGACCATTTGATAATAAGAGTCACGTGCTTCGATCGTTTGCGTGACACCTTCTGCCGCTGTTTCTTCGCCGGTCGGTGTCGCTTCTTCTTCACCCATCGGGATTTTCATTGAACATCCGCTTAACAAAAGCGCAGAGGCCATTGTCGGGATGACGAGTTGTTTCCATTTCATCTATGTCTAGCTCCTTTGAACATCGTTTCCTATTTCACTTTGTTCATTATAACAAAATCGTTCCACGAAAAAAGTATCGAAGCGGAATCAGAAGAAATCCCTCCTGAATTAGACAAGGAGGGATACACAATCGTTATTTGGTGGATGGGTGCTTCCGACGAATCATCAAGAGGAGTCCAGATGCAAACAAGAGGAGTCCAAGCATCGCATGCCACGTTTCGTTCGTCTCTCCTGTCATCGGGAGCACATCTTGCGAATACGTGTCAACTTCATCTTCGAGTTGCACCGGGGGAGTCTCTCGCTCTTTCACGACAACCTTCACGACTGGTGTTTCGATTTTCGCTTCTTTCTCAGGAACTTGTTTCGGTTCGTCCTCTTTGATTGGAACAGGTTGTTTTACTGCAACCGGCACATCGACAGAGCGAGTGACGGTCACCCCTTCGTTCACATAGAGCGTAAATGTTGCCTGTTGAACCAATTCCGCTCCAGCTCGGACGTCATAGGACGGGAGAAGCGGGAGTTCAAATGAAAACGTGACGACTTCTTCCGGTCCAAATCCGTTGATGAATGCAGGAATCGATTGAACCTGCTTCATGAATCGTTCATTTGCCATCTGTTGTTCCTCATATGTCAAGGCGCCGCTCGGCCATGTGAGTGTCACATCAGACAAGAACAAGGTGACGTTAGAGGTGTTCGTCACTGTATATGTGTATCGGACAGGTTCCCCAGGCTGAACGGTCGTCAACTCGCTCATTCCTGACACTGTAAAATCAGGTTGTTGCAAGAGCACGATTTGTTGACTTTCTGCTGTGACGACACGGTCATATTCGTCCACTCCCGTCACACGAAACAGACTGCCGATCTCAGGGTGTGTGTGGATTGAATAATCAGACGGAACGGACAAGATTGCTGTCACTTCCACCCGTTCTCCCGGCAAGAGACCGTCTTCTCCTATTAATTCATGCAAACGATCAAATACGCGTTGATTGAACGATTCGATTGATTGATGATCGATGTCTCCGCTCACATACTTATGAGAAAGTTCTGTCACCGTCATCGGCGTGTCTCCTGTATTCTCTACAATGAACGTATACGATATTTCTCCTCCGACAACGGCCTTGTCGACCCCGGCGATGTTCTGTGCTTCTAAAGCGAGCACCGGCAACATCGGTTCAGTCATCGGTTCTTCCACGACCGGCTCTGGTTCTGTTTCCACTGGGGGTGTTACCTCTTCTGGTTCATCTGGTTCAGTCACAACAGGTGGTTCCTCCACTTCTACAGGATACGCTTCCGTGATGGTATTCGGGATAAACGTGTACGGAACACCTTCAGCATTGTAAAGGGTGACCAAGTCAATTAATGAGTCATCGACCGTTTCTGCATCAATCATAAAGCGCCAAATGTCAGCAGATTCACGTACCCCATAATATGTGATGTCTTCGTAAACGAGACTTGCTTCATATAGTGTTTCGACTTCTTCGTCCGTCAGGTTCAGTTGAATATATCGGAACGTGGTCGTATCTGCATGTGCGAGATTGGTGGGCATCAGTGTGGATAGGAGCATGAGGATGGTGAATAGCGCAAGGAAGCGTTGGATGTTGTGTATCATGATGTCGATCCCTCCTCTAAGGTGAGCAATAAGCGTACGCATCGATGTCGGCCCGATGACGAATTTCACCACGTAGAGGAATGAGAGGGATGTGTGTATGAAAGTCATGGTGTCAAAGGGTTCTCCCGCAAAAATATATTAGCAT
This sequence comes from Exiguobacterium sp. s160, assembly GCF_018617575.1. Taxonomy (NCBI): domain Bacteria; kingdom Bacillati; phylum Bacillota; class Bacilli; order Caryophanales; genus Exiguobacterium; species Exiguobacterium sp. s160. The sequence continues at coordinate 25,214 of NZ_JACSKK010000008.1, read as the reverse complement.
TTTGATTTAGTTACTCTATACCCTTCGAACGCTTGTGCGAACCTGTTCAATCTCATAATTTATTACAATACGACACGACAAAAAAAGACGTTCGCCGTAGCGAAACGTCTTATGCATGTTCACTTAAAAAATCGAGAAGCTTCGCCTCATCCCATACTTCGATGCCTAACGATTCGGCTTTCGTCAGTTTCGAACCAGCCTTTTCACCGGCCACAAGTAAGTCTGTGTTTTTACTTACACTCCCCGTCACACTTGCACCAAGGAGTTCAAGTTGTTTCCCGGCCTCACCGCGGGACATCTCATGTAATTTCCCAGTCAATACGACCGTTTTACCAGAGAGCGGTGCCCCTTCCGTCGTTGGTCGTTTCGTTCCTTTGAAGGAAAGATTTACTCCCGATTCCGAAAGTTCTTTGACGAGTTCACGTGCTTCCGGTTTTTCGAAGTAAAGGACGATCGACTCGGCCATCTTCGTTCCGATGCCATCAATCGACGTCAACTCTTCCACCGTCGCCTCGATGATGGCTTCCATCGTCTCAAAACGCTCCGCAATCAAGGAGGCGGCCTTTTGCCCGACAAGGCGGATCCCTAGGGCGAATAGCACGCGTTCGAGCGAATTTTGCTTCGACTGTTCAATCGCCGAAAGCAAGTTTGTCACCGACGTCTCGCCCATACGTTCGAGTCCAAGTAAATCGTCTCGGTTCAGGCGATACAAGTCGGCCACGTTATGGACGAGTCCCGCTTCATGGAGTTGCGTGATCACCTTCTCACCAAGTCCGTCAATGTTCATCGCTTGCCGTGAGACGAAATGAATCAGTCCTTCGAGCAATTGGGCCGGACACTCTGGGTTGACACAGCGATGATCGGCCTCGCCTTCTAATCGAATCAATTCAGAACCGCACGCTGGGCAGTGGGTCGGGAACTCGATTGCCCGTTCTTCCCCGCTGCGTTCACTCGCGAGCGCCGAGACGACCGCTGGGATGACATCCCCTGCTTTTTTGATCACGACGCGGTCACCGATATGAAGGTCTTTTTCTTTTATAAAATCTTCATTGTGAAGCGTCGCATACGTCACCGTAGACCCCGCCACAGAAACTGGGGCAAATCGCGCCCGCGGTGTGACTTTTCCGGTGCGACCGACACTAAAGTCGACGTCCTCGATTGTCGTCACGACTTCTTCTGCCGGGAACTTATACGCGACAGCCCAGCGCGGACTTTTCGCTGTAAAGCCGAGTTGTTCTTGTTCTTCGTACCCTGCCACTTTGATGACAATCCCATCGATTTCATACGGGAGTTCGCTGCGCTTCGTCACGTATGTTTCGATGTAGTCCCATAGTTCATCTGCCGTCTTGCACGTCGTATAGTCTCCACTTACAGCGACGCCGAGTCGCTTCAAATAATCGAGTGACTCATCGTGTGAGGCGACGAGATCGTCTTGCGACACTAAACCGTAAGCAAAAAATGCCAAGTTTCTCGATGCGGCAATTTTGGAGTCGAGCTGTCGAAGTGACCCGGCCGCTGCGTTTCTCGGGTTGGCGAACAATGGTTCACCGACTCGCTCCCGTTCGTCATTCAGCTGTTCGAATGAACGCTTCGGCATATATGCCTCGCCCCGTACTTCAAACGTCACGTCCTCCTGTAGACGAAGGGGGATGGCACGAATCGTTTTCAAGTTTTGGGTGATGTCTTCACCCGTCGTACCGTCTCCACGTGTCGCACCACGTACGAGACGACCGTCCTCATATTTCAAAGAGACGGCAAGCCCATCAAATTTGAGTTCAGCCACAAATGTAGGTGTGTAGCCCAGGTCTTTCTCGATCCGTTCCACCCATTCTACCAGTTCTTCTTTCGAGAAGACATTACCTAGCGAAAGCATCGGTGTGTCATGGGTCACTTTGACGAACGCGTCAAGTGGGGCTCCTCCAACACGTTGCGTTGGAGAGTCCGGAGTCCGAAGTTCTGGATATTCTGTTTCGATTTGAATCAACTCGTTCATCAAACGGTCGTACTCTGAGTCCGGTACACTCGGACGGTCAAGCACATAATATTCATATCCATATTGATTTAACGTTTTGCGTAGTTCTTCTACACGTTCTGCCATCTCCATCTCTTCACCTCATTCTTTTTCGATTGGGGCAAACTTGGCCAATAAACGCTTGATCCCGACTTCCGGGAATGCGATATCCACTTCGAGTTGGTCGCCTTCTCCACGCGTTTGCACCACCGTGCCTTGTCCCCATTTTTTATGATTCGCTTTATCGCCGACGTTCCAGCCGACTGTTTCGGCACCAGATGATTGCGCAAGTTTCGGTTTCGGTTTTGAACTGAAGCCGTTCACCGGCAACTTCCCTGGTGACTCGACAGGGTTCCATGGCATCGGCTTTCTCGCTTTTCCGGACCGCTCCAACAATGTTTCCGGTAATTCGTGCAAGAACCTTGATTCCGGATTGTTTTGGAAACGACCGTACAACATCCGTGACTGGGCACGCGTCAAATACAGACGCTTCTCGGCACGTGTGATCCCGACGTATGCGAGACGACGTTCTTCTTCCATCTCTTCCTCATCGTTCAACGCTCGGCTATGCGGGAAGAGACCTTCTTCCATTCCAATCAAGAAGACGACCGGGAATTCGAGACCTTTGGCCGAGTGCAACGTCATCAATGTGACTTGATGCGACTCGTCGACTTCATCAAGCGAATCTAGATCAGATACGAGCGTCAAATCAGTAAGGAAAGCGACGAGTGTCTGTTCATCACTTTCTTTCTCAAAGTTTTGGGCGACCGACAGGAATTCTTGCAAGTTCTCGAGTCGACTTTCTGCTTCGAGTGTTTTCTCGATTTTGAGCATTTCCTCATACCCTGTCTTCTTCAATACTTCTTCGACGAGTTCTGAAATCGAGAGATAGTCTGCCATTTGTCGCAGGTCCATCATCATCTGACGGAAATCTGCAAGTTTCGTCGCCGTACGTGGAGCAATCCCCGACAGTTCGATGTCACGAATCGCATCCATGAGCGAGACGCCCTGCATATCCGCAAAGTCGCCTAATTTATCAATCGTCGCGGCACCGATGCCTCGCTTCGGCTCATTGACGACACGAACGAATGAGATGTCCTCGTCTGGGTTCGCGATCAAGCGCAAGTATGCCAAGACGTCCTTGATTTCTTTTCGCTCATAGAACTTTGTCCCGCCGACCATCTTATACGGGATGTTCGATTTGAGGAGCATTTCCTCGAGACCACGTGACTGGGCGTTCGTCCGGTACAGGACCGCCATTTGACCGTAGTCCATCCCTTCCATCTTCAGTTCCTTCATCTGGTTCATGATGAAGAATGCCTCGTCACGGTCATCGGATGCGACGTGAAGCAACAGCTTCTCTCCTTCAGCATTTTCAGTCCATAAGTTTTTATCTTTACGGGAAGCGTTGTTTTTGATCACGCCGTTCGCCGCTTCTAAAATCCGCTTCGTCGAGCGATAGTTTTGTTCGAGCAAGATGACATGGGCGCTCGGGTAGTCTTTCTCGAACGTCAAGATGTTGGCGATATCGGCACCGCGCCAACGATAAATCGACTGATCCGAGTCCCCGACGACACATAGGTTTTCATGCGCCTGCGCCAGAAGTTTGACGAGCGTGTACTGGGCACGGTTCGTATCTTGATACTCATCAACGTGAATGTATTTGAATTTCTTTTGATAAAACGCCAACACGTCCGGCGCTTCTTGGAATAAGTGAATCGTCTTCATGATCAAATCATCGAAGTCGAGCACGTTATTTTGTTTCAATTTTTTCTCGTATGCCGTGTAGACGTCAGAGATGATTCGTTCATATGGATTGTTGCCGACAAGAGCTGCTGCGTCCTTTGCCGTTCGCAATTCGTTCTTATGGTTCGAAATCATCCCGAGAAGTGTACGCGGTTCATACTTTTTCGGGTCGAGATTCAACTCTTTCAACACTTGTTTGATGGCCGTCAATTGGTCCGAGGCATCTAAAATCGAAAAGCTCCGGTCGTATCGGATACGATCGATATCGCGTCGTAAAATACGGACACACATCGAGTGGAACGTGGAAATCCAAATGTCTTCGGCGACCCCACCGACGAGGTGTGCAATCCGGTCTTTCATCTCCCGTGCCGCCTTATTCGTGAATGTGATCGCTAAAATGTTCCACGGTGCCACTTGCTTCGCCGCCATCAAATAGGCAACGCGGTGCGTCAAGACACGCGTTTTACCAGACCCCGCACCCGCCATGATCAACAAAGGACCATCCGTATGTTTGACCGCTTCTGCTTGTTCCGGGTTCATACCTTTGACTAATTCTTCGCTAAGATTATACATAATCGTTTCCTTCCTTATTCCAAACGTTTGTTCTTATTTTATCGGAGTGCTTGCACAGTCGCAAGTGCCCCTGCTAAGTCTTCATAAATGATATTGCCAACGACAATCGTATCGGCGTACACTCCCATCAACCGAGCCGACTCTGCCCCATCGATGCCACCACCATAAAAGAGGTGTGCGTCCGGTAGCGCCAATCGAATTTCTTTCACGACGTCGACATTGCCAAGTCGTCCACTATATTCAATATAGAGGGAAGGGAGACGGAACAAATGATGCCCGACCTCGGCATACGCCACGGCTTGTTCTAACGATAAGTCGCATGTTGACTCCGTCACGTGCGCCACTTTTGCGTCTGGATTTAAGACGAGGTAGCCTTGTGCCGTGATATGACGGGAATCAAAGAAGTGTCCGTAACGCTCGAATGCGCGTGCATGATGTCCCACAATCCATTCCGGCGTTCCGGCGTTCAGCACGGTCGGTACAAAATAGTGATCGAATCCATCGATGACCTGGCTCGGTTGACTGATTTCAAGTGCGACCGGTAACCCGGCATCTCGGACTCTCGCGAAAAGCGCAAATGTATTTTCTGCATCAACACCGTCCGTCCCGCCTATCAGAAAGGCATCAGTGCCGGAGTGGATAAGCGCCTGGAGCGAATCCTCGTCGAGATATTTATTCGGATCTAGTTTAAATACGTGCCGCCATGACTGAAATTTCAATTCTTCCCCTCCCATCGAATCCTTCTCTAGTGTATCGATTTTTTACGTGACGTGCATCTCTCCAATAAAAAAGACTTGCCGAAGCAAGTCACGAACGTGCCGTACGATTCCGTTCCCGTTCCGTCAACCATTTCGCAACAAGCAATGCGAATAGCGCATATACTGGGACAAACCAGAGCGGATTCGCTAAAAAGAATCCGAGCACTGGAATATCAAGTAATGGCGAGTCTGGCGAACAGAGCGCTGTCCCATTGACGACCGCGATGAACGGCAAGACAGGAACGATAAAGACGTATCCAAAATTAATCCAAAAGGCTTTCATATGACAATCTCCTTATCCTAAGATGATTGATTCTTTCGGATAGTTATACATCCGCTTCGGTTGTCTCCGTTGCAAGATGAGAATGAAGGCGATGACTCCGATTCGACCGATGAACATGAGAATCGTCAGCACCCATTTTCCGACGTTACTGAATTCGGAAGATAGACCGACAGATAGTCCGGTCGTCCCGAACGCGGAACAAGCCTCAAATAAGATTCGTGTCAATGAGGCATCTTCGAAGTAAGCCATGACCATGACCCCAGATAATAAGACGGCAAGCGACACCGTAATGATGACGAACGCTTTCCAAATATCCTCGAGAACAATCTCACGCCCGAAAATCTTGATCGATGAGTCTCCGCGGATGAACGCGACGACACCAAGAACGGCGACGGCAAACGTCGTCGTCCGAATCCCCCCACCGACAGACGATGGAGAGGCCCCGATGAACATGAGGATCGATAAGAGCAACATGCTCGCTTCCGAGAACAAGTTGACATCGACTGTCGATAATCCACCGTTACGTGTCGTCACGGACTGGAATAGCGAGTCCGAAAGAGACAGCCAGAGCGGCAAATCTTTGAAGGCATTGTTGTACTCAAAAATGAATAAACCGACTGTTCCGACAGCAATCAAAATAAAGAATGTCGAGACTGTCAACTTCGTGAACAAAGAGAATCGACTTGGGAACGTGTGACGTTTCCGTGTAATACGACTCACCAAGTAAGTCCGAATCTCCACAAGAACCGGGAATCCGATGGCACCACCGGTCATGAGCGCGATTTGCGTGAAGATGACAAATGGATCTTCTCGGAATGGCGCGAGCGAGCTTCCGGTAATATCAAAACCGGCGTTCGTCGTCGCACTGACCGACCCGAACAAGCCTTGTAAGAAGGCTTCTCCGGCGGTATCAAAATAATTTAAGTAATGGACACCGAGCAAGACGGCACCAACCGCCTCGATGGCGATCACGGTGATGACGATTTCCGTGATGTATTTGACAATACCCGACATCGATGTCTGGTTTTGGTCACGTAAAATCAGTTGTCGTTCCCGAAATCCAATCCGTTTCCCAAGCAAAATCCACATGATTACATGCAAACTGATCAACCCGACACCGCTCACCTGAACGATGAACAAGATGATAAACAAACCAAACGTTGAAAATGTATCGGTGACCACGATCGGTGTAAGGCCGGTAACACTGACACAGCTCACCGCAAAGAAGACGAGGTCCGTAAATGTAATCGTCACACCTGGTTTGTGGGCAATCGGTAAGGCGAGGAGCAACACGGATAAAACGGCTGCCGCGCTATAAATCAACACGAGTGTTTGGACTGGTGTTAAATTTCGAAAGAACAATTGTAAGTTCCGCTTCATGAATTTTTGTTGCATCTCGCCCCTCCCCTCCATCAAAAACAAGATGACTCTTACGAGTCACCTTTTGTTTGTTGTAGACGTTCAAGAGCGAGATCATATCCGCCTGTCCCATAGTTCAAGCAACGTTTCACACGAGAAATCGTAGCCGTTGAGGCACCCGTTGCGTCCTCAATTTTGTGATACGTATTGCCTTCACGTATTTGACGTGCCACTTCTAGTCGTTGTGCAAGTGCTTGAATTTCATTAACAGTCGCTAAATCTTCGAATAATTGATAACAGTCTTCGAGCGTATCGAGCTTCAAAATTGCCTCAAACAATTGATCAAGCTCTCGACCTCGTAATTTATCGAGTTGCATCCGCAAGCATCCTCTCTACTCATACTTCTTTATCATTCTAAAGCAGGGGCGGCTCGGACTCAACTATTCATCGCAAAATCGCAGGAAATAGTACTTGTTTTTTCATGACTTCATAAATGCCGAGTGGAGTCGCCCGAACATACGGCAAGTGTGTGGATGCTAAAAACAGTAACGTGTAAATCGGATCCTCGAACTGATATCCTCGTGCCACAAGCTCATCACGCAGTTGTTTCTCTTGACCGATGAGCGTCTCAAGCGGCTCTGTCGACGTCATGCCACAGAGCGGTAATGGGATTTCGGCAACGATTTCTCCTCTGTCGACAAGGACGATGCCTCCCCCGAGTTCATTCATCCGCTCGAATGCCAGTAGCATATCCTGTTTACATTTTCCTAAAATCAAATAGTCCCCACTGATCGAATACGAACTAACGAGACCGCCAAAGTCTTTCGCAAATCCTTTCAGCACCGTGTTTAGTCGCCATTTTCCTTCCTTATCAAGCAACATCAAAAACGACTCGTCCTCATCGCGTGGCAATTCGTCCTGCCCTGTATCGTGCTTGATTTTAAACAGTTTCATGATGACCGAGTTGACCATGTCGAGACCGACGGGCATGCTAAATGACAAGTCTTGTGGTGTCAATTCAATCGAGACGTCAGTCGACGGCATCTTATCGAGTACCGCTTCCACCAATTCGTTCGGGAACAAGGACACACCATCTCGGTAAATCCATTGTCCTTTCGCGATGACAGCCGACGGGCGAGGTTCTTCGATTGAGTCAAGAATATTCAAGTGTGCGATGCGTCCTGGTGCAATCGAACCGAGAATATGATCGAGATCGAAATGACGCGCCACGTTGTGCGACACAATGCGATACGCTTCGATTGCCGGTAACCCTTCTTCTATTAAGATGCGAACGAGAGCGTCCTGCATCCCGTCTTCATAAAAGCCGGGAGTCGAACCGTCCGTTGTCACCATGAGATGATCGAACGCGGTTAATCCGTTCGCAAGCAGATCACGAATCATCCCTGGTAAGTCTGGTCGAATCGAGGAATGACGAAGCGTCGTCGTGTAGCCTAATTCGAGTCGGTTGAGCGCCTCTTCCGCTGTCATCGCCTCATGGTCGCTGTGTACACCCATCAACGCCATTTTAGTCAATGTCTTTGGTGAGGCACCTGGAAAGTGCCCTTCGACCGGTAGACCGCACGTCTCTGCGTCAAGCATCCACTGGAGCATCTCATCATCGCCCTTCAAGGCGCGCGGCCATGCCGTCAGTTCACCCGCCATCACGACGTCCGGATGATTGAACCATTCATGAATTCGTTCTGAATCGACGGCAACACTCTCTCGGTCGAGCTCGGTCTGCGTGTCGAGTCGTGCCCACCAATACGTGCTCGTCGGCAACTGTTGAATCGCTTCAAGCTGCGCAAACGCTTGCCCTTTTTCTTGTAAAAAAAGGAGCATGTTGTCATTGACGAGCGTCGTCGTTCCGCGCTCTCCTGCATACTTAGACAACGTCGCCGGATTGTACAATTGAAATGGGTGAGCGTGTGGTTCGATATAACCAGGCACAATATATTTCCCTGACACATCAACCGTTTCGACCGCCGATTCTGGTAGATCTGGACCGACATAGACAATTCGGTCTCCCTCAATCCAAATGTTCGCTGTTTTCCATTGTTTCACATATACGTTCAAATACGTCGCGTTCTGTAAAACGAGCGAAGGTGGTCGTACTCGATCTACGACTTCAAGTTGCGAGCGAATCATCACTTTCGACCACGGTGCCCGCGCCGTTCTTTTTGTTGGCATCGAACCCAATCCTCCCTTTTCCCTTTCAATGCTATTAAGAAATAGTTTTGAAAGCGTTTTCTTCCCCTGTTTCAAGTTTACCTTTTCTCTGAAAGGGTCGCAAGTTATGTTCCCTATTGTAACAAATTTCACATATATTTTTCACAAAAAAGGCGGCTCTCCGCATGAAGAGTCGCCTACATCAAATTTGAGTCATGACCGTTTTGCGTAAATAGTGATGCAGCTGTTCCACCGGAATCGGTTTACTGTAATGATATCCCTGGATGAGTGAACCACTATATTCTAATACGAAAGCCAGTTGTTCCGGTCGTTCGACCCCTTCCGTGACGATATCGAGGCCGAGTGTGTGGAACGTTTGATACAATCCTTCTAATAACGCTCGATCAAATTTGTTCTCGGGAATCCCCTTGACGAAATTCTGGTCAATTTTAATGATATCAAGACGTAGCGATTGAAGGTAAGATAGCGATGACGTGCCGACGCCAAAATCATCGAGTGATATTTTGACACCGATCGTCTTCAACGCTTGAATGAACTGTTGGAGTTCATATACATTCCCACCGACCTCGCTTTCTGTGATTTCTACATGCAATCGATGAGGTGGGAAGCTCGTTTTGGTGAGCGTTTCTTCTAGTGCCTCTAAAAATGACCCATCTAAAATCTGGCGTTTCGACACATTGACAGACAAAAATAAATCAAAGCGTTCCGCATAGTCTTGAATCTCCGTGATGGCTTTTACAAGTACCCATCTTCCCACATCCGAAATGAGCCCAAGTTGTTCGGCAACAGGAATGAAGACACCTGGGGAGACGAATCCTTTTTGAGGATGATGCCAACGAATTAACGCTTCTACTCCTCTCACTTGAAACGGTTTTGGTGAGACGATTGGTTGATAATACAATTCGAATTCGTCGTGACGCAGCGCATATCGCAAATCTCTTTCCATCTCGAGCGCCTGCAAGTAATGGCTCCCGTCTTCGATGTCCTGATAAGAGAGGATCTTGTCCTTCCCTGATGCTTTAACTTCGTGTAAGACGACATCGAGACGTGCCATCATGACCTCATAGGAATGATGGGAAGGTTCCAACTCATCAATTCCGATACTTAACGTCAGATGATTCATGCCTTGCTTTAAGCCCCACTCTCTTAAATCTTTCACCAATTGATTCGCAACGATCACTAACTCTTCGGTCGCCCATCCAGGGTGAATCATGATGAATTCATCAGCTCCGATTCGGGCAACAAAACCATCCTCTTTGTAAAACATCAATCGGGACGCAAAGAAGGTTAACATCGCATCACCCGTCCGTTGACCGAACTGGTCGTTGATTCGTCGGAAGTTGTCGAGGTCAATTCCCATCACACCGATCGAGTAGGACGTGTTCGGCAAGTTCATGAACATGTCTTCAACGGCCAAGCGGTTCGGAAGACGTGTCAGAGAATCTCGAAAGGCACGCGTCAATGATTCTTTCTGTGTCTGTTCAAGCGCATCTAATACTTCATTTATACTGACTGCCATCTCTTCGATTTCATCCTGCTGATGTGGATTTAAACGAATTCGTAAGCGACTGTTTCGCTCTTTCGTGATCCACTTCAATTCTTTAACGATGTCCATTAACCGTTTCGTGACGATTTGATTCACTGTCCAAAACAAGGTCAACAATAGTCCGAGACCGAGAACGAGAAGTCCAAGCATACCCGTTTCTAACATCGTCTGTGTGTTTGAATAATACGTACGCTTCACCGAAAAATTGACTTCCCAGTTCGCATCTTGATAGACCGACTGCAGTGGTAACGAGACACGGGCAAACTGATTGTCTTGCTCAATCGTCAATCGTTGATGCGAGAGTGGACTGATAGAAAGTTTCGTTTTTGCCTGTACGCTCATCGCCGCCATGAAGTCTGGACCAATTTTTTGAATGAGGACAAGCGTACCCCCAGGTTCCCCAGTTCCATCACTCTTTACGATCGGATGGCTCATGAACACGACGGGGCCGAAGTCTGTACCGTATACCGCACTTTGTGTGACTCCAGACGAGTTGACGTAACGCACCAGTTCATTTATGAAATCATTCATTTCATTCTTACTGTCCAACTCATAAAATTGATTGAATTCGGAGTAGACGACTTCTCGATTGTCATTGAGGAAAATCATCGCCCCGACCCCAAGATTGTCGAGCGTTTCTTTTCCCATATTGTTTTCAATAAACGACTCATTTTTGTTTTGAACGAAATCGTAGGCGTTTGTCCAGACCGACCAATCGACAAGGATGCGCTCGAGCATGCTTCGATGATTGGCGAACACTTCTGTCACGCTCTCGATTTGATTGTGGGTCATCGCCTTGTCCTGTTCAATGCTCTTCTCTACGAAATACGGTTTGATGACAAATAGAATGACGCCAATGAAGAGTACGATGTTAACGGCAATCGCAATGAATAGTTTTGTTTGAACACGCAGGTCGACCACCCTCTTTCCTCAAGCTACTTTATTATTGTAGAACAGGATATCGAGATTCCCTTTTTTTCGCATGAAAAAAAGGATGGGTTGACCCATCCTTCAAATAATCTGTGTGAACGCTCGCGACCCGATATCTGTCCGGTGGAACGTATCCGGCAAATCGAGTTGTGCGATGGCTTCATAAACGGCTGTCTTCGCTTCAAGTAGCGTCGGTTTCGTCGCGGTGACAACGAGCAAGCGACCACCGCTTCCAACGATTTGACCGTCTTGCTGTGCAGTTCCAGCATGGAAGACGAGAACGTCCGGCGGGAGCGCATCAAAACCAGACAGTACTTGCCCGGTGACAGGTCGGTCCGGATAACCTTTCGCTGCGATGACGACACCCATTGAATAGCCGTCGACCCATTCAATCGAATATGGCTCTTTGCGGATGACCGTTTGAATCACGTCGAGGAGCGGTGATTTCAAATTCGGCAAAATAACTTCTGTTTCCGGGTCACCAAAGCGAGCATTAAATTCAATCACTTTTGGTCCGCTCGATGTCAAGATCAGTCCGGCGTATAAGAATCCTTCAAACGGAGTTCCTCGTTTGACCATCGTTTGAGCGAGCGGTTCGAGAACCGTCTTCACCGCTTCGTCATACACGTCTTCTGACAAGTGTGGCATCGGACTGTAGGCGCCCATACCACCTGTGTTCGGTCCCTTGTCACCGTCATAGGCACGTTTATGATCTTGAGACGTAATCATCGGAATGACACGCTCTCCCGAGACGAACGCCATGAGTGAAAACTCCTCCCCCTCAAGGAACTCTTCGATGACGACCTGTGACTGTTGACCGAATTTATCCGTAGTGAAAATATCACGTACCGCAGCTTCTGCCTCTTCCACTGTGAACGCGACCGTGACACCTTTACCAGCAGCAAGACCGTCGGCTTTAACGACGAGCGGTGCTCTAAGTTTCTGAATATAGGAGAGCGCCGATTCTGCGTCAGTGAACGCTTCGTACGCTGCTGTCGGAATCCCTGCCTCCATCATGACCTCTTTTGCGAACGCCTTGCTTCCCTCGAGCAAGGCCGCTGCTTTTGTCGGTCCAAAGATGTTTAGTCCTTTAGCACGGAACGTATCGACGACCCCTGCCATCAAAGAAGACTCCGGTCCGACAATCGTCCATTCGATGTTCGTTTCTTCTGCGAACTGTACAAGTGCCTCGACGTCTGTCTCATTGATCGATACACATGTCATACCTTCCATGAAGGCGTTACCTGGTGCAACGAAAACGTGATGTCCGTCTTGTTTTAATTTCCATGCGAGCGCATGCTCGCGTCCTCCTCGACCGATGACCATTACGTTCATGACGCGAACCCCTCTCAGTGTTTGAAATGTCTGACCGATGTGAACACCATTGTAATACCGTGACGGTTTGCCGCTTCAATCGATTCGGCATCGCGGATCGACCCACCTGGTTGGATGATGGCTGTAATGCCTGCCGCTGCTGCCGCTTCGACCGTGTCTGCCATTGGGAAGAACGCGTCACTTCCAAGCGCTGCGCCAGTCGCACGTTCACCTGCTTGTTCGAAAGCGATTTTTGCAGCTCCGACGCGGTTCATCTGTCCCGCTCCGATTCCAATCGTCGTCTCATCTTTCGCTACGACAATGGCGTTTGATTTCACGTGTTTGACGACGCGCCATGCGAGTTTCAAATCTTCCCATTCGGATGCTGTCGGGCGACGGTCCGTCACGATTTGGCAAGCTGCATCATCGAGTGTCATGTCGTCCCCATCTTGTACGAGTAATCCTCCAGCGACAGCTGTTAAGCGCATCCCTGTCATTTGACCCATATCCAACGTTAATAGACGAAGATTCTTTTTCTCTTTCAATCGTTCAAGTGCTGCTTCACTAAAGGATGGAGCAATGATGATCTCTAAAAAGATGTTACGAAGGGCATCTGCCGTTTCTACATCGACTTCGCGGTTCAAGGCAACGATCCCACCAAAAATAGAGACCGGGTCAGCCGCATGTGCACGCTCGAACGCCTGAGAAATCGTCCGTCCTACTGCGACACCACATGGGTTCATATGTTTGACGACGACAGCAGCCGGTTCGTTCAATTCGCTGAGTGCTTCAAGCGCCGCGTTCGTATCCTGAATGTTGTTATACGAAAGCTCTTTCCCGTGAAGTTGTGTCGCATTCGCAAGTGTCATCCCATCATACAATGGCGTCTTATAGAACGCTGCTTGTTGGTGCGGGTTTTCTCCATAACGAAGGTCTTGAACTTTTTCATACGTGACCGTCAACTGTTCTGGGAAGGGTTCCCCGATTTGACGCCCTAAATAATCGGCAATCAATGCGTCATAAGCAGCCGTATGACGGAACGCTTTCGTTGCGAGACGTTGACGTGTCTCAAATGATGTACCGCCTCCACGTACCTCATCTGCAACAAGTGTATAGTCACTTGGGTCGACGACGACTGTTACGCTCGCATGGTTTTTCGCAGCCGAACGCAACATGCTCGGTCCACCGATATCGATATTTTCAATCGCTTCTTCATACGTCGTATTTTCTTTTGCGATTGTCTCTTTAAACGGATAAAGATTGACGACCACGTAATCGATTGGTTCGATATCATGGTCTTTCATTTGAGCGACATGTGTATCGAGGTCGCGACGTCCGAGTAATCCGCCGTGAACGAGTGGGTGTAACGTCTTGACACGACCATCTAACATTTCTGGGAACGATGTCACCTCAGAGATGTTTTTGACCGGTAAACCGGCTTGTTGGAGTGCCGACTCGGTCCCTCCTGTCGAGATGAGTTCGATGCCCGCCTCATGTAGGACAGTTGCTAGTTCCACAATTCCTGTTTTATCAGAAACACTTAATAATGCTCTCACTTGAAAACCTCCTGTTGATTCAACACTTGTTGTAATACGCGCGGATACAGTTGATGTTCAATCGCTTGAATACGTCGTGTTGCCTCGGCACGATCGCATCCTTCAATCTCGACTGACGCTTGCGCGATGATCGGACCCGTGTCCATCCCCGCATCCACATAATGAACCGTCACGCCACTCGTCGACACGTTTGTGTCAAGCGCCTGACCAATCGCGTCTTTCCCCGGAAAGGCGGGCAAGAGTGAAGGATGAATGTTTATGATTCGGTTCGGATATGCGGATAGTAACACATTTCCAATCAAGCGCATATACCCTGCCAACACAATATAGTCCACTCGAAGCGAATCGAGAAGGACGAGGATTTCTTCCTCGAACTCCTCTTTAGACGCATACGTTTTCGGTGTGAAGGAAAAACTTGGAATCTCATAACGCTCCGCACGGTCGAGAACCGTCGCTTCTGGCTTGTCCGTGACGAGTAGCACGCATTCCGCTGATAATTGTCCATCGGCAATCGCCTGCCAAATGGCTTCTGCGTTACTCCCCGACCCTGATGCAAAGATGGCAAATCGTTTCATTGGTCCACTCCTGAGATTCGGATTCCTGGACGACTCTCGACTTTCCCGATTCGATGCGCTGTTTCACCGACACGTTCGAGCGCCGCTTCGACCAGTTCCACATCTTCAGGACGTACCGTAATCATATAACCAATGCCCATGTTGAAGACGTTGAACATTTCCTGTTTCGAGATGTTTCCGACTTGTTCGAGCCAGTCGAAGACAGGAAGGCTTGGCCAACTCGATGCATCGAACGTGATCCCGAGTCCTTCCGGTAACATACGAGGGACATTCTCATAGAAGCCACCACCTGTGATGTGTGCCATTCCTTGTACTTTACCTGTCGAAATCGCCGCTTTCGCCGCTTCAGCGTAAATGCGTGTCGGAAGAAGCAACGCGTTCCCAAGTGTTGTATCGAGCATCGCAATTTCATCCGTATAGTGAAGACCTTGCGCTTCGACGATATGACGTACAAGAGAAAAACCATTTGAATGAACCCCTGAAGAAGCAAGCCCTAGAACGACATCTCCATCCTGAATCGTCGAACCGTCGAGTAAGTGCTCTTTCTCAACGACCCCGACCGCAAACCCGGCAATGTCATACTCCCCATCCGGGTACATTCCAGGCATCTCAGCCGTTTCTCCTCCGACGAGGGCACAACCTGCTTGAACACATCCTTCAGCGACCCCGGCGACGATGCGCTCGAGTTTAGCCGGCTCTGCTTTTCCTGTCGCGATATAGTCGAGAAAATAGAGCGGTTCTGCTCCATGAACGAGGCAATCGTTGACGCACATCGCGACGCAATCAATTCCAATCGTGTCATGTTGGTCGAGCGCGAAAGCCAACTTCAGCTTCGTCCCGACCCCATCCGTCCCACTCACGAGAATGGGATGTTTCATGTTCATCGAGCCGAGATCAATCATCGCCCCGAAACTACCGAGTCCTGTCATTACTTCTGGACGCATCGTCCGGGCAACATGACGTTTCATACGGGATACGGCCTCGTACCCTGCTTCTAAATTCACACCCGCTTGTTCATATCGAACGCTCATCGGTTTTCCCCCTTAAGCCTTTGTCTCTGTCACGAGTTCTGCAAGTTCAGTCGGATAAAGTCCCGTGAAGCATGCAGCACACTGCCCGCGTAACGCTCCTTCGAATGGACGATCGATGGCTTCGACCGTTCCATCTAATGTGAGGAACGCTAGTGAATCGGCACCAATCTCTTCTCTAATTTCTTCAATGGATTTGGTTGCCGCAATTAACTCTTCCTTCGTTGATGTATCGATTCCGTAATAGCATGGATGCTTGATTGGCGGTGACGTGATGCGCACATGCACTTCCGTCGCGCCTGCCTCTCGAAGCAAAGTGACGATTCGACGGCTCGTCGTTCCTCGGACGATGGAATCATCGACCATGATGACCCGCTTCCCATTCACGACACCGCGTAACGCCGACAGTTTCATCTTCACGCCGCGCTCCCGTAATTCCTGAGAAGGTTGAATGAATGTCCGTCCGACATAACGGTTCTTAATAAGTCCCATCTCGTATGGGATTCCACTTGCTTCGGCATAACCGATTGCCGCGGAAATACTCGAGTCCGGCACCCCCGTCACGACATCCGCTTCGACCGGTGCTTCTTCGAACATCTTTTTCCCCATGGCTTTACGCGCCGTATGCACGTTGATTCCATCGATGATCGAGTCCGGACGTGAGAAGTAGATGTATTCCATCGAACACATCGCTCGAACTGCCGCTTCACTGAAGCGTTCAGATGTGATGCCTTCATTCGTAATCATGAGTAACTCACCTGGTTCAACATCTCGGACATACGTCGCTCCTACGACGTCAAACGCACATGTCTCTGATGCGAAAACGTACGCACCGTCTTCCGTCTGCCCGAGTGACAAAGGACGTAACCCATGAACGTCGACTCCGACGTACAGGGCATCTTCCGTCAAAAATAAGAAGGCGAATGCTCCAACGAGACGAGCCAAACTATCTGCAATGCGTTCTTTCAATGAATTACCGCGACTCCGCTTAATGAGATGGGCCACGACTTCCGTGTCGGACGTCGTCTGGAAAATCGCACCTTCCGCTTCGAGCATATGTTTCAACTCAGTCGCATTCACAAGGTTTCCGTTATGCGCCATCGCCAAATCACCTGTCAACGATTTGAAATGGAGCGGTTGAACGTTCTCGAGCGTGTTGCCGCCCGCTGTCGAGTAGCGTACGTGACCGATCGCATGATTCCCGGTGAGTGCGTCAAGAGACGTTTCGTCAAATACTTCGGTGACGAGTCCAAGTCCACGTTTCGCGTGGAGACGCTCTCCGTCTGCCGTTACGATTCCCGTTCCTTCTTGGCCACGGTGCTGCAAACTGTGAAGTCCGTAGTAGGCAAGGTGTGACGCTTCGATGTGACCGAACACACCGAAGACGCCACATTCCTCGTTCATGCCTCGGATGTCATATAACATGGAATAGCTCCTTCCCATACACGTTCCAACTCTTGCACATCCATTTCAATCAAGCGATCGCTCGCTCGAACAACAACAGTTGCCGCTTCTGTGACCGTACCGATTGCCGTTCCGTTCGTCATGCTCGCGAATGCCTCTGCTTTTGTTTGGTCGACTGTCACGAGGAAGCGTGACTGGGATTCACTAAATAACGCAGTGACGAGTTCTGTATCGATTGTGACGTCGACACCAAACCCTGTTCCGAAAACAAGTTCTGGTAACGCTGCCGCAAGACCACCTTCTGACACATCGTGTGCCGCCGTGACAAGACCTTCACGAATCGCTTGAAGTAATGCTTTCTGTGTCTGACGCTCTTCCTGAAGGTCGAGTGTCGGCGCATGTCCGCTCACTTTTCCGTCTTGGAGCATTTGAAGGGCACTGCCACCAAATTCTGCTTTTGTCTCTCCGAGTAAGAAGACGACGTCTCCGGCTTGTTTCGCAAACGATGTCGTAATATGCTCTGGCTTCTCAATGAGACCGACCATTCCAACGACCGGTGTCGGATAAATGGCTTGTCCGTTCGATTCGTTGTACAACGATACGTTTCCACCAATGACAGGTGTATCGAGCGTCCGGCACGCTTCCGCCATTCCTTCAACGGCTTGGTCGAGTTGCCAGAACCCTTCCGGTTTATCCGGGCTGCCGAAGTTGAGACAGTCCGTCAAAGCAAGAGGCTCTGCACCACTTGCGACGATGTTACGTGCCGCTTCAGCGACAGCGATTGCCCCACCGACACGCGGGTCGAGATAGACGTATTTCGCGTTACAGTCGGTCGTCATCGCGAGCGACTTCTCCGTCTCACGAATGCGGATGACTGCGGCATCACTGCCCGGTGCGACGACTGTCGATGTTTGAACCATATGGTCGTATTGCTCATACACCCAACGTTTCGAAGCGATACTTGGCATCGCAAGGACGTCTTTCCACGTTGCCATCACATCTTCGACGATTGGTGTAACAGGACTCATGGCTTGGAAAGCTTCGTAGTAGGCTGGTACTTTTGAAGGTTTATGATAGACAGGAGCGTCTTCTGCGAGCGCGTCGACCGGTACTTCGGCTGCAACTTCTCCTTGGTGAACGAGGCGAAGCACTTTCTCTTCGATGACCTCGCCGACTTTGATCGCGTGAAGTCCCCACTTCGTCACGATCGCTTCAATCTCGTCTTCATGTCCAGCTTTGACAACGAGAAGCATCCGCTCTTGTGATTCCGATAGCATCATCTCGTAAGGCGTCATGCCTGTCTCACGTTGCGGGACGAGGTCTAAGTTCATCTCGATCCCCATGCCGGCTTTTGAGGCCATCTCCGCTGAAGAAGATGTCAATCCAGCTGCCCCCATGTCTTGAATCCCGACGAGCGCCGGGTGTTTGATGACTTCGAGACACGCTTCAATCAATAGCTTCTCCATGAACGGGTCTCCGACTTGTACGGCTGGACGCTTTTCGTCCGCGTCTTCCCCGAGTTCTTCAGAGGCAAATGTGGCACCATGGATTCCATCGCGTCCTGTCGTCGCTCCGACATACATGACCGAGTTTCCGACACCTTCTGCGATTCCTTTTTGAATGTCTTCATGACGGATAAAACCGACACACATCGCATTGACGAGTGGATTTCCAGAGTAAGCCGGGTCAAAGGCGACTTCGCCACCGACAGTCGGGATACCGACACAGTTTCCGTAACCGGCAATGCCTGACACGACATGACCGAATAAATGTTTCACACGTGATTCGTTCAAATCTCCGAAACGGAGTGAGTTCAATAATGCAATCGGACGGGCACCCATCGAGAAGATGTCACGGATGATTCCGCCCACCCCAGTCGCCGCCCCTTGATAAGGTTCAATCGCTGACGGGTGGTTATGACTCTCGATTTTAAAGGCGACAGCTTGACCGTCTCCGATATCGACGATTCCCGCCCCTTCTCCTGGTCCTTGTAAGACGTGCTTTCCGGTTGTAGGAAACTTCCGGAGCACAGGTTTCGAGTTTTTGTACGAACAGTGTTCAGACCACATGACCGAGAAGAGACCGATTTCTGTATAGTTTGGTTCCCGGCCAAGCAGTGAGACGACGAGTGCGTATTCGTCGTCCGATAATCCCATCGTGGCATAAATCTTTTCATCGCGGATTTGCGTAGCTGTCGGTTCAGTTGTAAGTAACATGTCGTGCCCCCCATTTTACAATTGACGTGAATAACCGTTTACCGTCTTCCCCACCGAGCAATGCTTCGACCGCACGCTCTGGGTGTGGCATCATGCCGAGTACGTTTCCTGCTTCGTTCGTGATGCCGGCGATATTTTCGACCGATCCGTTCGGGTTCTCTTTATAGGTGAACGCAATCTGACCATTTGCCTTCAATGTCTCGAGTGTCGCCTCGTCACAGTAGTAGTTGCCCTCACCGTGTGCGATTGGCACGCGAATCGTTTCCTGTGCCGCATAGTCACTTGTGAACATCGTCTCGTTATTTTCAACGACGAGTTCGACAGTCTTACACATGAATTTCAAATCACGATTTCGCATCAACACGCCTGGGAGGAGTCCCGCTTCGACAAGTACTTGGAATCCGTTACATACCCCAAGCACCGGACGTCCTTCTTCTGCGAAACGTTTTACCTCCGCCATAATCGGTGAAAATTGGGCGATTGACCCGCAACGCAAGTAATCTCCATATGAGAAGCCACCTGGTAAGAGCACCCCATCGAACCCTTCAAGTGAGGTTTCTGTATGGAACACGTATTCCGCTTCTTCCCCGAGCACGTCTTTTACCGCGTGATACATGTCGAGGTCACAGTTTGATCCTGGAAAGACGATGACCGCGAACTTCATGCAAGTACCCCCATCTCGATTTCATAATTCTCAATAACCGTGTTGACGAGTAATTTCTCACACATCTCTTTGACCATGCCTTCTGTCGTTTCGTCAGCGACCTGAAGCTCGATGACTTTCCCGATGCGGACCGATTCAATTCCAGCGAATCCAAGATGCTCAAGTCCGCCTTTCACAGCTACTCCTTGTGGGTCGAGTACACTTTCACGTAATGTCACATACACGTTTACTTTTTTCATTGTCCATTTCCCCCTATGCGTGTTAACAATTGTCCATACGTCTCAGTCAAAGAACCTAAATCGCGACGGAATACGTCCTTATCCAACTTTTGTTTCGTCTCTTTGTCCCACAGTCGGCACGTGTCTGGTGAAATCTCATCCGCTAAGATGATGGTTCCGTCCACTTTCCCGAATTCTAGTTTGAAATCAATCACGTCAATGCCATGTTGACCGAAGAAATCGAGTAATACATCGTTTACCCAAAGGCCAAGTTGTCGCAATGTTTCGACTTCTTTATGTGTAGCGACTTGCAACAAACGGATATGGTCTTCTGTGAGGAGTGGATCCCCAAGAGCATCATCCTTATAGTAGAACTCGACAATCGGTGCAAGGAGCGGTGTCCCTTCTTCCCAACCGAGTCGTTTCGCCAGGCTTCCAGCCGCTACGTTTCGGACTACCACTTCTAACGGAATGATGTCGACACGGCGTACCAACTGTTCTCGCTCTGAGATTCGTTTGATAAAGTGCGTCGGAATCTTGTTGTCATGCATCAATTCGAACAGCTGTGTCGTGATGGCGTTGTTCAGGATCCCCTTCCCATCTATTGACTCTTTCTTCTCTCCATTGAATGCTGTCGCATCATCTTTGTAATACACGCGAAGCACACCCGCTTCTTCTGTCTCAAATAACGCTTTCGCCTTGCCTTCATAAATTGCTTTCATCTGAACCGTCCCCCTTAAAAGTGAGAGGGGCATATCGCCCCTCAACGATTACAAACCACAGCGTTCAAAAATTGTATCGACACGGCGTACGTGATAACGCGGATCGAACAATTCATCGAGCTCTTCACTCGTAAAGAGTGCGCCCATTTCTTTGTCCTCTTCAATCAATGTTCGGAACATCGTCTCTTCTTCCCACGCTTGCATCGCCTTCGGTTGAACCGCGTCATATGCAGCTTCACGCGACCAGCCTTTCTCGATGAGACCGAGTAGAATACGTTGCGAGAAGATAATCCCAAACGTACGGTCCATGTTGCGACGCATGTTATCTGGGAAGACCGTCAAGTTCTTCACGATATTGCCGAAGCGATTCAACATATAGTTGAGAAGAATCGTCGCATCCGGAATAATGATGCGTTCTGCTGACGAGTGCGAGATGTCACGTTCATGCCAAAGCGGAACGTTTTCGTAAGCCGTCATCATATGACCGCGAATGACACGCGCAAGACCCGTCATGTTTTCAGAACCGATTGGGTTTCGTTTATGCGGCATCGCCGACGATCCTTTTTGCCCTTTTGCGAAGAACTCTTCCACTTCACGTGTCTCTGTCTTTTGAAGACCGCGAATCTCGGTAGCCATCTTTTCAATCGATGTCGCGATCAATGCGAGCGTCGACATATACTCGGCATGACGGTCACGTTGGAGCGTCTGTGTCGAGATCGGTGCGGCTTGGATGCCGAGCTTGTCACACACATATGACTCGATGAACGGGTCGATATTCGCAAACGTCCCGACGGCTCCACTCATTTTCCCAAACTCAATCGTTTCGCGTGCTGCCATGAAGCGTTTCTTGTTTCGCTTCATTTCTTCATACCAGAGGGCGAGCTTCAAACCGAACGTTGTCGGCTCTGCGTGCACACCGTGTGTCCGTCCCATCATGATGTCATATTTATGCGCTTTCGCTTTTTCTGCAAGAATGCCGATGAAGCGATCTAAATCGGCTTCTAAGATGTCATTTGCTTGCTTGATTAAGTACGAGAGCGCCGTATCGACGACATCCGTCGACGTCAATCCGTAGTGTACCCATTTCTTCTCTTCCCCGAGTGTCTCTGAGACCGCACGCGTGAACGCAATCACATCGTGACGCGTCTCTTGTTCAATTTCTAAAATACGATCAACATCAAACGATGCTTTGTCCCAAAGGACTTGTACATCTTCTTTCGGGATAATCCCAAGTTCACTCCAAGCCTCACACGCGTAAAGCTCAACTTTTAACCAAGCCTCGAACTTATTTTGATCAGTCCAAATGTTCGCCATCTCTGGGCGGGTGTAGCGTGAAATCATAAAACGGTCTCCTTCCAAATTGCCAGTTGTTCGATGGTATGAAGCGCATCCTCGACTGTGTCACCGAGAACATTCAAGTGTCCCATCTTGCGGCCCGTCTTCGCTTCATCTTTTCCATACAGATGTAGTTTAACATTCGATGGCAATGCTTTGACATTGAGTCGTTGCATATGTTCGCCGAGAAGATTGACCATGACGACCGGAGTGGTCAGTGTCGTTCGTCCGAGACGCATCCCCGTCACGGCTCGAATGTGTTGTTCAAATTGTGAGGTCTCACATGCATCAATCGTGTAATGTCCAGAATTATGTGGACGTGGTGCGAGTTCGTTTACGTAAAGGCGACCATCTGGCATGACAAACAACTCGACAGCGAGTGTTCCCATCAACCCGATGTGGTCTGCGAGTTGAAGTGCGAGATGTCTCGCATCTTCTTGAATCTCATCAATGACACGAGCCGGTACGATGGATAGATGTAGAATGTTGTTATGATGAATATTTTCACTGATTGGGAACGTCGACGTTTCTTCTTCTCCACGTGTCACAATGACCGAGATCTCTTTTTCAAACGGCAACCAAGCTTCAGCGACATATTCTTGTTCCGTGAACTGTTCAATGAATGCCTGAACATCCTGTTCCGTCCGAATGACTGTTTGGCCTTTTCCGTCATAGCCGAAGCGACACGTTTTGACGACAAATGGCAATCCAAGCTTCTCTTTCGCCTCCCGAACATCTCGAACGGTACGGACTGAAACATAAGGTGCGACTCGTAGTCCCGCAGATTCAATCATTTGTTTTTCTAAGATGCGATGTTGCGTCGCTTTCAATACATCCATTCCTTGTGGACATTTTTCTTCAATCGCAGCAATCATCTCTGTGTCGATATTCTCAAATTCGTATGTCACGATGTCAGAACGGTCGGCGAGTTTCTTTGCGGCGTCGACATCATCAAATGAGGCAACAATTGAATCTGCCACTTGAGCAGTCGGTGCATGTGGGTTTGGATCGAGACAAAGTGTCGTATACCCCATTGCACTCGCACTAAGAGACATCATCCGTCCAAGTTGTCCTCCACCTAAAATTCCGATTCTCATCAGACCAACTCCTCCGTTCCTCGCATCGCCATCTCTTGTTTCTTCTCCCGAAATGCATCAAGTCGATTTGTAATGTCTGTGGAGTGAATGCTAAGAATTTGAGCAGCAAGTAATCCCGCATTCGTTGCTCCCGCTTTACCAATCGCAACAGTTGCTACTGGAACTCCTGCAGGCATCTGAACAATCGAGAGTAGCGAATCCATTCCATTGAGAGCTTTAGACTGAACTGGGACACCGATGACAGGAAGTGTCGTTTTCGCAGCTACCATTCCAGGGAGGTGGGCTGCTCCACCAGCACCCGCAATGATTACTTGAATGCCTCTGCCTCGTGCCTCTTCAGCATATTCGAACATAAGGTCTGGTGTACGGTGAGCTGATACGACTTGTTTTTCATATGGAATCTGTAACTCATCTAACATGTCACATGTATGTTTCATCGTCTCCCAGTCAGATGAACTACCCATGATTACTGCAACTACTACGTTCATTCCAAATGTCCCCCTTACAAAAAGAAATCCCTAAACCGAGCAATCAGTTTAGGGTATAGGCATGACAAATACACGTCAGCTACACCCCATAGTCTGATCAGAATCGGTGATCAGGTAGAAACTTGCAAGCCATTTCCTTGCGATTATATGGAGCACTATTTATTTTTCCTATCTCACACGCCTATCGTACCTTGTTCTTTGAAAACATGTCAATAAACTGCGAACATTTTAATTTTCTGAATATTTATCGTTCGCTTTTTGGATATAAGAAGAATCTTCTCTATGTATCCTGTATTCTATTATAAAAGGGGGAGTTAGATGAATTACATATCGAGTCTTCGGGAAGTGATTGGCAACCGTCCAATCATCAGCGTTGGAGCGACCATTTTGGTCATCAACCAAAAACAAGAGGTACTGATGCAATTCCGATCGGATACACTTGACTGGGGTTTACCAGGAGGATCGATGGAGCTCGGAGAAACGTTGGAAGAAGTCGCTGCACGAGAATTAAAAGAAGAAACTGGACTTTTCGCTAAGCAATTTGAATTCATTCAAGTCTTTTCCGGACCGGATGGTTACTTTAAATATCCGAACGGCGATGAAACATACGGTGTCATCCATTTATATCAGGCAAAAGGAGTACATGGAGAGCTTCTGATGGAAGACGGTGAAAGCCTGGCTCTTGAATACTTTAGTAAAGAGAACCTTCCTAAAAAGATAGAGAAACGCGCTCAAACTTTATTGGATGCGCTTGGAGACCGATGCTTTGAACGCAAGCATTCATTTTAAGATATAAAAAAGCCGTCACACAGATAGTGTGACGGCTTGGCATTAGGATTCTTTAGGATTCTTTAGAGACGCATTCAAATAAAATCGATTGATGGGAATGGACAGGTTCATCTTTGGCTCCCGTTTGCTCAAAGACGGGCTTTTCAATGCGGCGTATAGGACGATAACCCATTTCATTGATCCGATCTAAACATTCGCTGACCGTTTCATTTGGTTCGACATATACTTTGATCTTCTTAGCCATTTCTTACGTCCTCTCTTCCACTAGACTAAATCGATGATAAGAAAAAACGGCGGCCCTTGAGCGAATGCTCCAGAACCACCGTTTGCCTGGCAACGTCCTATCCTCACAGGGGGAGATCCCCCAACTACTTTCGGCGCTGAGACGCTTAACTTCCGTGTTCGGCATGGGAAC
>NZ_JACSKK010000007.1:0-106200 GCF_018617575.1 Exiguobacterium sp. s160 | reverse complement strand
AAAAACCTGAGCCCGGTTGAATACCGGACGCAGGTTCTAAAAGTCGCTTAACAAAATTATTTAGTGTCTAACTTTTTTGGTTCAGTTCACTCGTGTCGCCTTTTATAGTTCCTTCATCATCATGTAATAGTCAGATCCAGGTGGGTAGTCCGGTAGCACACCGGCGACCGTATAGCCAAAGCGCTCATAAAATGATTTCGCCTGAAACGAGAACGTCGTCAACTTCACACGCGTCGCACCGAGCGACTTCGCAATCGTCTCCCCTTCTTCAAGCAACCGACTCCCGAGCCGCTGTCCCTGAACGTTCGACTCCACCCATAAACGGTCTAAATCGAACCATCCCCAATACACACTCCCGTACAAGCCAGCAATGATTCGTCCGTCTTGCTCGATTTTCAATTGAACAGCCGGTACGATCGCCTTGCGAATCTCGCGATGATGCGCAGAGTGAACATTATTATAATCACGTAGCTTCCCAGTCAAAAACTGTTGAAATGACTCGTCTTCTTCATGGATTCGTACAATTGTATGCATTAATCCTCCACCGTCCCATTCACAAAAAACGTAATCAATTCCTGCTCTTCTTCGTTCAATTCGCGATTGACAAGTGCAGCGTATGATTGGGTGATTTTTTCAATATTTCCCGGGAAATCGTTCGAAATCTTGGCGATTCTTTTCAAAGTAAGGCAATCTGCTGCGAACGCTTCACGACTTACCATCTCACCGTGTGACCAGACGATCTGTTGTGCATCAAATGTCTCTAGTACATGTAACAATCGAAGTGTCTCCTCTGGTGTCATTCGCCATGTCGGAGCATACAAATTTGCATACAACGCGTCTCCTAAAAATAAGACGCGTTCTTCCACGACATAGATAACGACCGAATCTTTCGCATGGTCGCCACCGACATGCCTCAATATGACATGGATCCCACCAAGATCGAGCGTCAACGACTCCTGAAACGTCAGTGTCGGCAGAACGATTTGAATGTCTCGCGAATCACCATACTCTTCGCGGATCGCCTGGGCACAAAACTCGATTTCAATTCCTTCAGCAACTCGTTGATTCAATGATGCATCGTCCCAAGCGTAAGGGACGAGCTTCTCCATCTCGTGCTTTGTCGCCTCGCTTGCGATTGAGACCACTCCTTCTAAGGCAGGTAGCCCGAAGATGTGATCCCAGTGCCAATGTGTCAATGCGACCATTGAAGGCGCACGGAGACCACGCTCTTGAAGCTGTTCTAAAAAGGTTGAGGCATGCGCCACGGAGTTGCCTGCGTCAATGAGTAACGTATGGGTGTCACCGACAACGGCACCAAGAATCGGACGGTCCGTATGCGCAAGCGGCGTCATATACCAAAAACGTTCCGAATGTTTGATCAAGGTTTGCATGAACGGCTCGACTCCTCTTCTATCAATTTGGTTAGTTCTTCAAATGAAGAACGCTCATCATTTTGGATTCGGACATGACGAAACGGAATCCGATCAAGCAATGTAAGCTCAAGTCGCTGTCTGTCCGCCAATACCGCAATCGTCCCCGATACACCGACAAGGTTACGTTTCGATGCATAGGAACCTGTCGTGTAATACTCGACAAACCCCTGTTGCCATTCAATCGGTCGCTCGTCGTAGACGAATGGAAATATCCGAGCGACATCGTTTAACTCCAAATAGACGATGATTGGTTCGATTGGTTTAAGAATCGATGAAATTTCTTGAACGTATGTTTCAATCGCCTCTAACGAAACGTCTTGGGCGACCATCCCAATCGTGAACGGGTTTTGAAGCAACGCACATTCAAAGATGACGTCACGTTCTTCCTGCTCGAATTTCGTTACATAACGCCGCCATCGTTCGCACATGATTCGTGTGTGAAGTGCAAAGGGCAACTCATAGACATCTGTTCCTACGCGCTCTTCCCCTTCATCGTAACGAACGAGCCATCCGTCTTCAATTTCATCAAGAATCGTACCATGTGAAGGTGGTTCCGTTACCCAGTAGATTTCATGCAGATCGACGGGGTGAGCAGCGTCCACTTCCGAATAGAAGACACCTTCTTTCAACGCACATATCTTTTCAGCAAATGTGGATTTCCCACTTCCCGGCAACCCCTCAATCAACCACAATTTCCCCATACTTAAAACCCCTCACCATCTGAATATCCATCGTATTGAAACCATTGGTTGCCACCATTGTTCTTCGCAATATACATAGCCGCATCCGCTTGCTGAAGAATCGAATCAATCGTTGAGGTAGATTGGATTGTGGCGACCCCGATACTTACTGTAAGACGTATGGTTTCACCATTTGACGCGTTTATTCCCTGGGAAATAACGTTGTTCATCTCCTTTACGCCAACAGGTACATCCTCTTGAACGACAACGAATTCATCAGCTGAAAATCGATATACTTGACCTCCGAACGTTTCCACGAATCCGCTCAATCGTTGTGCGATTTCAATCAATAACTCATCTCCGATCAGGTAACCATATTGATCATTAATCCGTTTGAAGTCGTCTATATCGATCAACAACAATGTGACTGTTTGTGAACGCTGAATCTGTCTATATAGATCGGTCATGAGTGTATATCGATTACAGAGTTTTGTTAGTTGATCCTGTGTCGCAATTCGAATCATTTCGCGTTGTTTCCGCTCTTTCCGAATTCCGTTCTCTAACCATCTTGCAAGCAACCGAATCGTGTCTGCCAACTCTTGCAGGGTTTCTTCGTCGAGTTGATCGTTTAAATTGCCTTGCTCCGCCAATAAGACAATCCACCCGAACACTTGGTGTTTATGTGTCAAAGGGAAGCTGACAATTGTTGTGAACTCAATTCCATCTACAATCAGTTCTCCTTCTTGAAGAGTTTGTGAACCGACCGTCGTCAGTTGATGGAGGGTGCGCAGTTCTTCTTCCTCCCACATCAGACGAGACACCCCGTTCTCGACCAAGAGACGATGTGAGGATTCACTTGAGAAGATCACCGCATGCGAGTAACCGACCCATTCCAATAAGATTTCTTGAACTCGTGCCAACTGGTCTTGAAACGGCATACGAAGTGCCGTCGCTTCATACAATGCCTCTACGACTTGTTGGCGTTTGATTTGTCGCCGTGACATTTCTGTATGTTCAATCTCTGCCATGACCCAGTGTGTGAACGACTCGAGCGCATGTAGATTCTCTTCAGTGAATGTTCTCGCCTGAGCATCTACCACACAAAGAGTGCCGATGACGTGACCTTGTTTCGTCCGGAGCGGCACCCCGGCATAGAACCCGACTTGATCGAGCCACGGACTGTCACTCTCAAATGCTTCAGCTGCCACATCTTCAATCACAATCGGACGTTCCGACGTGACGACTCGCGTACATAGCGTCCACTCCCGCTTAAGATGAGAAGATTCAAGTTCGATCCCGACACACGATTTGAACCATTGCTGGTCCGTCGTCATGATGGAGATGAAGGCAATCGGCATCTGAAACGTTTGTGCGACCAAACGAGAAATCCGATCAAACCGTTCTTCTTGTGGCGTGTTTAAAATCTCCAATCGTAAGATGGCCTTTATTCGCTTTATCTCGCGTTCATCAAGTGAAGGATGAAGTAACTGCGACGGCTGTTCAATTTTCGATAAGACTGCCTGGTGAGAATGCAAGATTTCGAGTGCCTCATCTAGGTTTTCGAGCGCCATCGGGCGGCTAAAGAAATAACCTTGAATTTCATCACAGCCGAGCTGACGTAAAATACGATACTGTTCTTCCGTTTCAACGCCCTCTGCTGTCACTTCGAGTTCTAACTTTTTAGCGAGTGACACAATCAGTTTGACGATTTCGTATTCTTTCATCCCATTCTCTTGATCGAGTTGTGCAACGAATGATCGGTCAATCTTGATGCCATCGATTTCAAATAGCTTCAAGTAATTTAAAGAAGAATAACTCACCCCAAAATCATCAATCACCAATCGGAATCCTTGCTGCTTCAACGATTCAACCGTTTTGATGGCAGCGACCGGTTCATGCATGAGTGTATGCTCCGTCACTTCGAACTCAAACTGCTCCGGCTTCAGGTCGTATGACGAAATGATGGTCACCAATTCATTCATGTGATGCTCATGAAACAAATTCGGCGACACATTCACGGCGACACGACGACCTTCGAATTGCTCTGCATGTGCAGATACGTCCTGACAGACTCGATTCATGACGAACTGCGTCACGTCTTCAATAAGCAATGACTGTTCCGCCACACGAATGAACGTTTCAGGAGAGACGAACCCAAGTACCGGACTATTCCAACGAATGAGCGCCTCGAAATGAATCGACCCATCCATCGACACTTTCGGTTGATAGACCATATATAGTTCATCTTGTTTGATTGCTTTCACAAGCTCCGTCTCAATCATAATCTCATCAATATAACGCTGAACATACTCATCATGTTCATATAGATGAATCGTTTGGTTACCGTTCTGACGTGCCTCGAGTAAAGCCGTTGAGGCGTTCATGATGACGCGATCGGCGTCAGCAACTCCCGAACTGATGCCGATACAACTTGATAACGGAAATTCTGCATCGGCCACTTTGTAAGAATGACCCGCGATGACATCAAGTAAATGTTCCGCATACATATAGGCCGTCTTCATCGGGACATGGGCCAAGACCGCGATAAAATCTTCCCCATCGACCCGACCGATGATGGAACCTTTCGGGAGCGTATTCGCCAATTGACGCGTGATATCTTTAATCAATTCATTTGAGCGCTCCACCCCTTGGAGCGACATCATCATCTTGAAACGATTGATATGTAGGCGTATCACACTTGTTTCTTCCGTGCTCTGTCGATCAAACAGTTGATCAAGATCCAATTTGACTTTCATCAAATTCGGCATCCCCGTCAAATAATCCATATGTTCGATACTACGTAACAACTTGATTTCCGCTTCTTCT
Source organism: Exiguobacterium sp. s160 (assembly GCF_018617575.1). NCBI lineage: Bacteria > Bacillati > Bacillota > Bacilli > Caryophanales > Exiguobacterium > Exiguobacterium sp. s160. Next base: position 101,261 of record NZ_JACSKK010000007.1, on the reverse strand, counting down.
GACAAATCCGTCGTCAAACTGAGCACATAGCGCACGACACCCGATTCATCTTCGATTGGCACAAGCATAGAGGAGGCGAATCGGGCCGTATTGGATTCGATATTCATTTTTGACATGAAATAGACAGGTTCCCCTGTCTCGACGACCGCATCATAATGTCCAATCAATTCATTCGCCACTTCTGAGCGATACATCTCATGTAAATACTGACCTTCCACATCATCCGGAAGTGAAGAAGCGACTTTCCCTTGATCGCTCACATGAACATAACGATAGCCTTCATCCGTCACTTCCATTAGAAATACCATTCGATACAAGCGTGTGAACAGCTCGAATAGATAATATGGGTCGCCTTTCATCCGTTGCATCGTATACCTCCACCTGTTCCTTTTTCTTATAGTGTAGTTGGTTTCGCCCCGACTAGGGAGAAAACCTTTGAAAAAATGGGAAAACGTTTTTCATTCATACAAAAACACCTCCTCAATCTGAGAAGGTGTTCGTCGAATCAAAGCAACTCGTTCGCTAGTAGGCGATAGACGTTCAAGCGATCTTCTTGCTTATGTTGGATGCTACAAATCATCGCTTCATCGAAACCATAGCGTTCCGATTCATCTCGCAACTGTTCCGCGATTTGTTTTGGCGTCCCCACGAGGTGGATCGCTCGGTTGTTGGCGATATGAATTTTATCGACTTCTGTGAGCGGATAGTCGTGGGCTGCTTCCGGACTCAATAACTGTCTCAACTGTCCGCGCATCAAGAAGAGCCGCGACAAATCAGACGGTCGAGCCAAATATTCGGCCTCTTCTTCCGTCTCTGCTGTCGTGACCAAATACGTGACGCTGATGTCCGGTTTCTCCATAAAATCAGAGGGAGTGAAGTGGTGGCGATACGTATCGAGTGTTTCGGCACTCAGTTCGCCATTGAAAAATTGAGCAAACGAATAACCGAGTCCCATTCGACCGGCTTGCACGGCACTGTTCCCACTCGATCCGAGTAACCACGCTTCTGGTAGCGTGACGCCTGTCGGGGCTGCCGGCGTGTTCTTATACCACCGCTCTTCCGGTGCTTCATCTTTGATCAATTGAAGCGTCGTATCGAGCTTCTCGTAAAGACCGTCCATCATTGGCTTCTGCCCTTGTGACATCGCATAGATGGCGTTCGCGTCCCCGCCTGGTGCGCGTCCGACACCAAAGTCGATGCGTCCTGGTGCCAGGGCGCTGAGCGTCTTGAACACTTCCGCCATCTTCAGTGGCGAATAGTGCATCATCATGATGCCGCCTGATCCGAGACGAATCTTGTTCGTTTTCGCCGCCAGATAGGCCGCAATCACCTCTGGAGCCGAACTTGCGAATGACATGCCACCATGGTGCTCCGCCATCCACATCCGGTAATATCCTAACTCCTCTGCGACTTGTGCGAGCTCGACCGCGCTGTTCAGCGCATGCTCGCCTGTATGACCCGACGTGACCGGCGCCTGGTCTAACACACTCAATCTCATGATGCATTCTCCTATCTCTATAATGAAGTTTCTAAATATCTTGAATTTGTTGGACTCGCCGTCATCATACTAAATGCCTCTATGGAATACGAATGTTTTGCCTAGTGTCCACTTTATATTTTTCAGAAAATTTACGCATTCGGTTGATAGCACCTGGTCATATTTTTTATACTAATAAAGAAATACGTTTTAATAAGGGCTGGATGTGTAATGGGGATACATAGACAGTATAAACACTTCGGGGAAATGGGGAATGCATCATGAATGGTTCATCAACACCAGACGGAAAGAAACCTTCTTTTTCGAGTCGAGACTTTTTTAAGTTCTTGATTCCATCGCTCATCGGCATCATGTTTTTCATCGTACCAATCTCATCAGAAGAAGGCTTTACGATTCCGGTCGCTTTCTTATCCAATCTATTGATTGAGTGGATTGGCGAATTCGTCCCGACACTCGCTGTCATCATGATGGGGATTTCGATTGTCGGATCTTTATTGTTGTTTACGGCACGCCCTGCTTTTATGGTGGAACGACCGTCCATCAACGCACTCTTTAGCGTGACACCGTTTTGGTTCGTCATGCGCATCATCGGTTTTGTCGCCGGTGTCATGACGCTACTCACACTCGGACCAGAGATGATTACGTCAGAATTTACTGGGGGCTTGTTGCTCTTTGATTTGATTCCAATCTTGTTTGCGACATTCTTTTTTGCAGGTATGTTGTTACCGCTCCTCTTGAACTTTGGGCTTCTCGAGTTCGTCGGGACGTTCTTGATGAAAATCATGCGCCCACTCTTCCGCTTGCCAGGGCGCGCCTCACTCGACTCGCTCGCTTCATGGGTCGGGGATGCGACGATTGGGATTCTACTGACGACAAAACAGTATGAGGAAGGCTATTACACGAAACGGGAAGCATCGATCATTGCGACGACCTTCTCCGTCGTCTCCATCACGTTTACTATCGTCGTCTTACAATACGTCGAACTCGACCAATACTTCCTACCGTACTACGGGGCAATCGTCTTATCTGGCTTGGTCGCAGCGCTCATCATGCCGCGGATTTATCCACTATCTAAAAAAGCAGATACGGCCTATGAGAAGACAGAGCTCAAACCGGAAGAAGACGTGCCGTCGAACGTTTCACTTGGGAAGTGGGCATTGATACAAGCGCTACAAAAGTCACGTTCAAGCAAAAGTTTCCTAGAGACACTCAAAGACGGCTTCAAGAATGTCCTCGACATGTGGATCGGCGTACTCCCTGTCGTCATGGCGGTCGGAACAATTGCGGTCGTCATCGCAGAATATACGCCGTTCTTTACCATTATCGGGAAGCCGTTCGAACCGATCCTGATGCTCTTGCAAGTACCCGAGGCTTCGGAGGCTGCTCAGACGATGGTCGTCGGTTTCGCCGATATGTTCTTGCCGGCCGTCCTCGGAAGCGGCATCGAGAGCGAATTGACACGTTTCGTCATCGCCACACTGTCCGTCACTCAACTTATCTACATGTCTGAAGTCGGGGGCTTACTGCTCGGTTCAAAACTACCGATTTCATTCCTCGACCTCGTCTTAATCTTCTTATTACGGACGTTCATCACGCTTCCGATCATCGTCGGAATCGCGCATCTTGTCTTTTAACGAAAACGACGCCCTTTCTCTTTTATGAGATGGGGCGTCCTTTGTATACTAAAAGAAAAAGGAGGGAGACCTAGATGGAGCACCCATTTGCAGGACAACTCGAGGTCGCGAACAACGGCTATGCTGGAATCATCGCCCCGGAGCTTTATGTGAACGATCGTTATCACGGACGCTGGACATTAAAGCGCTCTGTACAGATTGAAGGCGTGCCCGTCTTGCTCCAACGCCAGTTCGAGAACGGAAAGAACAACTGTACGTTAACGTCCATTACCGCCATTTTCCGCTTTTACCGAGACCATGGGTATACGAATATCCCAGATGATGTGACGCAGATTCAAGAGGATGTACGCGAGATCGCCTTCATACATCATTTCAAAGACGAGAAAGGGACGCCCCCGACTCAAATCGCCACCATCATCACGAAATTATGGAAGCGATACGGGTATGAAGGTCGAGGGAGTTCCCGCTATCTATGGAAATGGTCGACGTTTGAGCGTGAGCTGAAAGCGAGTCGCCCATTTGTATTGAATATGGCGAACGGCTTTTATAAAAATCATTCCGTCACCGGAATCGGTTATTTACAGTTTGAAAAACGGGGGTTTTCGGACGTCATCTTGTTAGCCGTGCTCGATAATCGTTCAAAAGACGTGCGCTATATCGACTTCAATGAATTCAATTTCTGGGGAAGTATCACGCGCGTCCATCCGCCAGCCACTCATCCATAATCGTTTCAAGCGCTTGTCCGATTCTTAACAGATGCTCACGCTTGGCATATGACCCGTAATGTAGCCCGTTTGAATCCCGACCATTCCCGAGCCCGACGAACACTTCAGACGGTTTCATATGAAGTCCAATCATCGGGATGCCCGATTCATGGCGTCCGATTTCATAAGTGATGGCAGGATAAGCTGATAGCCTCCCCGTAGTCGAGAAACCTGTGAAGGCACGACAATTCTCTCGCCCGAGCACAATCAAACGGGTCGGGTTGATGGTTGTAATTGTGCGCTCCAGTAACTCGATCGAGGTCGGATGCTCCATCCAACCGCGTCCGGCCTTCATCTTCCCCATTTGTTCATACGTCGCAAGTTTAAAAAAATCGACGTGGATGACAGAGGCCGGATTGTCATAAAACGTTCGCCCCATCCCGTTCAACAGCGCCTCAAGTTTGGCGCCACCCGGTTTCCCAAACCAGCTCGTCGTCGCGCGACCCGATTCGAAATAGGACGATGCTCGTTCTATCGTTTCTTGCAGCGCCTCTTCATTTCCTAGGTAATCTTCAAACGAGAGCGCGTTCCGCCAATAGAACTTTTGGGCTTTCCCCGTTCTCGGTGTCCCGTCTCGATGTAAAAATTCGCCGCGTGACGGGTTCGTCCCGATGGTCAGCCATTGATTCGGACGAGGACGACCGTACCAAAGGACAGGCGATGCCTCCGAAATCAGTTCTTGGCCAAACGATGTCTCACATAACATCGCTTGAAATCGGATCACATCTTGTAACAATTGTACTGCCTCCATGTCATCCCTCCTCTCCCGTTCGTTTCCCGCTTTCGAGAGTTTTTGAACTACTCCCACCTACGCGTTGCTTAGAGGTGGGAGATTCCTGAGTTATCCTCTCTATCTAGAGAAACATTATCAGGCTAGCCCCGTCGTCCCGACGGTTGAAGAAGCTAAGATTCGTTCAGCTTCTAATTTCAAATTCATACCTGCGTTAATATCGCGATCATGATGGACTCCGCAATTCGGACACGTCCATTCACGTAAGCGCTTCGTCTTAACGTCTTTGTGTTTGTAGCCGCAGCAAGAACATAGTTGGCTGGAAGCAAAAGTTTTACTAACCTTTACGACTGTCTTGCCGTACCAATCGGCTTTATATTCCAACATTCGATGGAACTCCGACCAGCTTACGTCAGAGATTGCTTTGCTCAACTTGCGGTTCTTCTGCATATTCTTAACTTGCAAGGTTTCAATTCCGATGATGTCGTGGTTTTTGACAATCTCGGTCGACACCTTGTGTAAGAAATCATTGCGCTTGTTCGCGATTTTCTCATGAATTCGAGTGACTTTACGTTTCTGCTTTTGATAATTTTTAGCTTCAGATAATTTTACTTTCTTATTTAGAGCGATCAACTGACGTCGAGAAAGCTTGCGTTGCTCTCGGACTAACTTCTTTTCTAGGGATACGAAATAACGGTCGTTCGTATATACGGTTCCGTTTGACAAGATGGCGAAATCTTTTAAACCCACATCCACACCAACTGACGAACCGGTCTTAGGGAGTTCGTTGATTTCTTGCTCAACGAGCAAAGATACGAAGTATTTACCCGAAGCCGTGCGACGAATCGTGGCATTAATAATCCGGCCCTCGACCTGCTTCGAGTTGGCAAAGCGCACCCATTTAAGCTTCGGAAGCTTGAGTTTGTTACCGATGATTGATACTTCAGGAAGTTGGGACTTTCCCTGGATATTCGTCTTATAGGATTGGACAGGGTTTCGCTTAGACTTGAAGCGAGGTCGTTCGTTCTGCTTCTTGAAAAAGCGGTCGTAGGCATCGGCTAGATGCTTGACACTGGTCTGCACAGAGGTGCTATCAACTTCTTTTAACCAGTCGAACTGCTGCTTCAACAAAGGGATTTCTTTCGAACAAGAGCCGTAAGACAGTCCTTTTCCTGTCGCCTTATAGGTTTCATCCCACTTCGCCAAGAAGTGGTTGAAGACGAAACGCGAACAACCGATCGTCTTGGCGATCAGGATTTCCTGCTCTTTTGCCGGATAGATTCTGAATTTGTAAGCCTTATGTTTCAACATGATTTTTCACCTCCTTGAAAGATATTATACCCGAAAGGATGGTGGGCGCTTCATTTCCCACTTTCACTAGGGCTTCGCCCTGAACGTTTAGAAGTGGGAGTATTCTCGCCTAATTTTGATAAAATGCGTTATAGTGAGAGGACAAAGCCAAACAAAGGACGTGTATACATGCGCATCAATAAATTCATCAGTGAATCAGGCAAGGCGTCCCGTCGCCAAGCCGATCGTCTCGTCGAAGAGGGACGCGTCACCATCAATGGGAAAAAAGCAAAAATCGGCGATCAGGTCAAACCGGGGGATGAAGTCCTCGTCAACGGTTCGGTCGCACGTGTCGCACGAAACAACGTGTATATCGCCGTTCATAAGCCGGTCGGGATCACGAGTACGACAGAGAAGAAAGTAAAAGGAAACTTGGTCGACATGGTCAACCACCCGCTCCGCATCTTCAACATCGGTCGTCTTGATAAAGACTCGGAAGGTCTCATCCTCATGACAAACGACGGCGATATCGTCAACGAGATTCTTCGCGCAGAAGGCGAGCACGAGAAAGAATACATCGTCTCGGTCGATAAGCCAATCACACCGGAGTTCGTCGAACAGATGGAAGCCGGCGTCAAAATCCTCGGGCAGAAGACGCTTCCGTGTAAAGTCCGCCCGCTCTCGAAGTTCGACTTCAACATCACCCTCACGCAAGGACTCAACCGTCAAATCCGTCGGATGTGTGAGGCGCTCGGATACGAAGTGTTCCGCCTCCAACGCGTGCGTGTCATGAACATCACGCTCGGGAAACTCCCGCCTGGACAATGGCGCGACCTTTCGAAAAAAGAACGTGAGCAGTTGTTCCGCGAATTGAATTACGAGCCGAAAGAATGGTACTAAAACAAGCCTAGACGCGCGTCTAGGCTTGTTTTTTATTCTGGTCGAAGTGATGCGACATGGTCGGTCTCACGACGAATGAAACGTTTGAGTTGAGCGCTCAAGTCATCGAGCTGGCCCATTGTCGTCCTCATTCTACATTTCATATGAATGTGGTCAAATGAGTCAAACTGCCATTCATCATGAATGAAAATATCGACTTGGATGGTCCCGATGCGGTCAATCAACGTGAAGGTTAGATTGACTTGCAAATCATCCGAATCCTCTTCTTCATCGAGCAGTCTCCATGTGATTGGTTCTTTGCCCCACGCTTGATTGAATTGATCGATCTTTTGATGAAGATCCTCAAGACTCGCATCATCTAAATAAATCAACTGATTACTGGTGCAGGCAGAAGACTGAAGTTGAAGCTGAACTTGATAAAACAGCTCCGTTTCATCCATCCATACTCGTTCCATCTCAAACTGAATCATGACTTCACCTCTTTTCTTAATATAACACGAGGTGTCATCACATCAGGATGCTCTCTCGATTATTTCGCCGTCACGCCACCGTCTACCGGAAGTTCGATCCCGCTAATATGATTCGCTTCGTCTGACGCGAGGAAGAGGACGGCTGCCGCCACCTCATCCGCTTGTCCGAGATTCGGCAAAGCGATTTGATTCAAGAAGTGCTGCTTATAGTCCGGATGTTCCATATGCGGCGCACTCATCGGTGTCACGATATACCCCGGATGCACCGAGTTGACCCGAATGTTTTGCTTCCCGTAATCGACGGCCGCTGCTTTTGTGAGAGAACGGACAGCACCTTTTGAGGCCGTGTATGCCCCGGCACCTGCCATACCTGTCAGTGCTGAGATGGAGGAGATGTTGACGATTGATCCTCCGCCATTCTCTGTCATGAGCGGAATCGCATACTGCGTCCCTAACATTACCCCATCGATGTTGATGCGATACGTGCGCGCCCAGTCCTCTTCTGTCTGTTCCAAGAACGGTTTCGCGAGTGCGATTCCGGCATTATTGATGAGGATATCCAATTTTCCACACGTCGCTTCCACTTCTGCAAATACGTCTTCCCAACTTGAACGTGAGGTCACGTCATGCTTCACCGCGATGGCTTCCCCACCTTGTGCACGAATCGACTCGACTACGCTTTGTACCCCTTGTTCATTGATATCTGTTGCGACAACCGTCGCCCCTTCTTTGGCGAATAGACGTGCCGTCGACTCTCCCATACCGCTTCCTGCCCCTGTGATGACCGCTACTTTCCCCTGTAAACGCATTGTCCCAGCTCCATTCGTTAAATTGTGATAGTATAACTATCATAATAATAATTGGATGTGACATTAATCTCAACGAAACTGCTCGAAGACGATATACTTATGACAGACAATGAGGTGATCGAATTGAGTAAACGACAACAAAACAAAGAAGAACGAATCCAGCTGATTATCCAAGAGGCCGAACGCTTATTTTTAGAGAATGGCTTTGAGAAAGTTCAAATGCAGGACATTGCGGATGCGGCAGGGATTGGGGTAGCGACACTGTTTCGCTATTTTCCGAAGAAAGACCAATTGATCGTCGCAGCGGCCGTCAAAAATCTACAGCCGACACTCGAGCGATTTGAACAGTTTGTGAACGAGGAAGGTAACGCCTATGAACGGCTCGAGATTATCTTGAACTATTTTTTCGAGATGCAGTTGAAGCGGACGGACCACGCCCGTTTTCGTGAGGCGTTCGAGAGCTATGCATCGTTCGTCGCCACACCCCTTCCTGGCATCGAGACATACATTGACGTACAACGACGAATCATGCAGACGCTTGAACCGTTGATCGAAGACGGAAAGCGTGATGGCTCGTTCCGACCAGATATCGATGTGAAAGTGACAATTGTTACGATCATCAATGCATTCGGGACGTTCGGCAACAATATCATGCTGAAGTCGCATATCAGTTATTTAGAGGACGATATCGAACCGGCTGTGCAAATCAACGTATTAAAAGAGATGTTACTCGCATCCATTCGGGCATAAGAAAACCCCTTCCTTGTGAAGGGGTTTATTCGTGAAGTTCTAACGGTAGTCCATCCGGGTCGAAGAAGAAAGTCATCTTCTCTCCTGTAAAATCATCACGACGAATCGGTTCTGTCGCAATCCCACGTTCGTTTAATTCGGCAACGACGGACTCGATGTCGTGGACTTTAAACGCCAAGTGTCGAAGACCGCGCGCCTCTGGGAAATTTGGACGCTCGGGACTATTCGGTTTGATGAACAGCTCGAGCTCATATGTACCAAGACGTAAGTCGATTTTGTGATCCTGTTTCTCCGGGCGGTGGTGTTCTCGAATCACTTCGAATCCGAGTGCCTCGACATAAAACTGCTTGGCTTTATCGTAATCCGACGCAATGATTGCGACGTGGTGAATCGTATTTAAGTTCATCATTCTATTCCCGTATACAAAAAAAAATGAGCACCTCTCACTAGAGGTGCTCTCGAAAGTCTACCGCGACGGACCACGCTCCACAACGTGCTCCTCAAGGGAATGTCCGCCGTCTTACATAGACCAGCTCATCGCATGTACTCAACTATATGCGAAACCTACGTCCTCGTCAATCTTTTCTTCAAATCCGGTTGACATCTTCCTAATTTTTAGGATAATCAATAGTGTTAGCACTCTTTATACAAGAGTGCCAAAATACAGACAAAAAAGGGAGAACGATCATGACAAAGAAACAGTTTCAAACGGAATCGAAACGAATTTTAGAGTTGATGGTCCACTCAATTTATACACATAAGGACATCTTCTTGCGCGAGCTCATCTCGAACGCAAGTGACGCGATCGATAAGATGTATTATCGCGCCCTCTCCGACGAGAGCATCGAGTTCAACAAAGACGATTACTTCGTCAAAATCGAACTCGATAAAGAGGCACGGACGATTACGATTCGCGACACGGGCATCGGGATGACAGAAGAAGAACTTGAAACGAACCTCGGAATTATTGCAAAGAGCGGTTCACTCGCCATGAAACAGGCGACGAAGATGGAAGAAGACCATAGCCTCATCGGTCAATTCGGGGTCGGATTCTATTCTGCATTCATGGTCGCTGACCGTGTGACCGTGCGGACTCGCTCGATTGACAGTGATCAAGGATACGTATGGGAGTCAGAAGGCACAGACGGCTATGCAATCGAACCGACAGACAAGGCGGACATCGGTACAGAAATCACGCTCCACTTGAAAGCAGACACTGAAGATGACGCGTACTCGTCATTCCTTGAAGAGTATGAAATTCGTTCGCTCATCAAGAAACATTCGGACTTCATCCGTTATCCAATCAAACTCGATGTGACGAAACATCGTCAAAAAGAGGACTCAGAAGAGTATGAGGACTACAAGGAAGAAGAGACCGTCAACAGCATGGTGCCGATTTGGCGGAAGCGTAAGAGCGAACTCAAAGATGAGGATTATAAGGCGTTCTATCACGAGAAGCGCTACGGTTTTGATGAGCCGCTCAAGCACCTTCACTTGAACGTCGACGGGACGATTCGTTATCAATCAATCCTCTACATCCCGTCAACGGTTCCGTTCGACTATTACACGAAAGAATTTGAGAAAGGGCTCGAGCTCTACTCGAACGGCGTGTTGATCATGGAAAAGTCACCCGACCTCTTGCCGGACTATTTCGGTTTCGTCAAAGGGATGGTTGACTCTGAAGACCTCTCACTCAACATTTCCCGTGAAATGTTGCAGCAAGACCGTCAGCTTCGCGTGATTGCGAAGAACGTGAAGTCCAAAATCAAAGGGATGCTCGAGAAGATGCTCCAAAACGAGCGTGAGGACTACGAGAAGTTCTACGAGTCGTTCGGTCGCCAATTGAAGTTCGGTGTGTACGACCAGTTCGGCGCAGCCAAAGACGAATTGAAAGACTTGATTCTCTTCCATTCTTCTCATGAGAAGAAACTCGTCTCGCTCAAAGAGTACGTTGAGCGGATGAAAGAAGATCAGAAGTATATCTACTATGCGACAGGCGAATCGATTCATCGCATCGACCTCTTACCACAAGCAGAGCGCTTGAAAGAGGAAGGATATGAAATCCTCTACTTCACAGAAGAAATCGACGAGTTCGCAATCAAGATGCTGCAGTCGTATGACGACAAAGAGTTCAAGTCGATTGCGAGCGGCGACCTCGGTCTCGATGACGCGGAAGCGAAATCGCTCAACGAGGACAACCAAGACCTGTTTACATTCATGAAAGAAGAGCTCGGAGACCGCGTCAAAGAAGTGCGTGCCTCGACACGCCTCAAGTCACATCCGGTCTGCTTGACGGTCGCAGGTGACGTCTCGATTGAGATGGAGAAGATTTTGAACGCGATGCCAAACGGTGGCGACATGAAAGCGGAGAAAGTGCTCGAAGTGAACGCCGACCACGCCATTTTCCAGACACTCCAACGTGTGTATAAGGAAGATGAAGCGAAAGCGAAACAATATACAGACCTCTTATATCAACAAGCCCTCCTCATTGAAGGGTTACCGATTGAAGATCCGGTAGCGTATTCGAATGCGGTGTGTGCGTTGATGGCGGAGTGACTTGTGAAGACAGAGGACATCCTCTGTCTTTTTCGTTTTTAGCAATAAAGCATGCTACACTCTATTTAAAAGAAAAACCTGGAAATGAGGTGCTTTATGCTGTTCGAAAAAAATAAAGTGTATAGATGTTCCTTTATTCATGATCAATATGGTGGAAGCCGTCAACGAGGAATCAGTACACCTAACAAGCATAAACTTATTTTTATTTTCGATAGTGGGATGGATCAAGAATTTGGTTATAAGAATGGCTGGAGCGAAGAAGATGGTTTGTTCTATTATAGCGGTGAAGGTCAAGAAGGAAATCAAACTTTTTCTTTCGGAAATAAAGCGCTTCTCCACCATATCGAAAATGGTGAGGACGTTTACTTATTTGAGTCTCTTGGAAAAGGAAATTATCACTTCGTAGATCAACTTGTTTTGATTGGTTATGATATTCAATTTGGAATCGACAAGCATCAAAATCAGCGAGAAGTCATCGTTTTTGCTTTTGAACCACTCCACGTCGTACAGGAAGAATCTCACGAATATGCAACAACTATGAGATACAAGTCAATTGAGGAACTCGAACAAATCGCTAATCGTGACCCAAAGCGTGCGACTGGATTAAGTATGTCGATTCGAAAGTGTCAAGTTAGGGAACAGACAGCTGCCTTATACTATTACGTACTTGCGAGAGCAAATAATCACTGTGAGGCATGTGGTCAAGCCGCACCATTTGATACTGAACAAGGACCATATTTAGAACTTTACTCATTATATAAAGAATCCGATGAAGGATTGGCTCTCCCTGAACAAGTAATAGCTACTTGTCCTAACTGTCATGCTCGACTTCGGAAAAGTAAAGACCGTGCTTTGTATCGAGAAAAAATTATACAGCAAATTCTTCAACCTTAATCGCTACTTTTGATTAAGGTTATTTTATTGATGTAATTGATAATCAAACAAATCATGCCGAGAAAATGTATAACCCTTTCCAAAATATTAGTAACTATACTCATGCTATTCGTTTTTCAAAATACGAAAAATGAGATAAAAATACCTATTTATATGTAATCGTTTTCTTTGCTTTTATTAAGCCAAATACAGACAATCTATTGATATGCCTTATACTTTCAAAGCATGCAAACGCCTTGACAATTTCAGCTCGTTATATGAAGTTAGTATTACATTATAATTATTCTAGTCGAGATAGAAACGCTAGAGTAAAAAACAAGGAGGACATAACCCATGTCATTAATCGGCAAAGAAGTACTACCATTCAAAGCACAAGCATTCCAAACAGGTGAATTCCTCGAAGTTACAGAGAACGATCTCAAAGGTAAATGGAGCGTTGTCTGCTTCTACCCAGCTGACTTCACATTCGTCTGCCCAACTGAACTCGAAGACCTTCAAAACGAGTACGCTACACTCAAAAACCTCGGTGTAGAAGTTTACTCTGTCTCAACAGACACACACTTCACACATAAAGCTTGGCACGAAACATCTGAGAAAATCGGAAAAATCGAGTACATCATGATCGGTGACCCATCACACGTCATCTCACGCAACTTCGACGTCTTGAACGAAGAAGACGGTCTCGCAGACCGTGGTACGTTCATCATTGACCCAGACGGCGTCATCCAAACTGTCGAGATCAACGCTGGCGGCATCGGCCGTGACGCGAGCACGCTCGTCAACAAAGTCAAAGCAGCACAATACGTACGCAACAACCCAGGCGAAGTCTGCCCAGCGAAATGGGAAGAGGGTTCTGAAACACTCCGCCCAAGCCTTGACCTCGTCGGTAAATTGTAAGGAGCGATTGCATGTTAGAAGCAGCGATTAAACAACAGCTCGACCAATATCTCCAGCTCATGGAGGGCGACGTCGTCCTCCGTGTGAGTGCTGGGGAAGACAAAGTCTCAAACGAGATGCTCGAGCTCGTCAACGAACTCGCCAGCATGTCATCACGCATCTCGGTCGAACGCGCGACACTCGAGCGTACACCGAGCTTCAGCGTGAATCGTCCGTCTGAAGAGACAGGAATCGTCTTCGCGGGGATTCCACTCGGACACGAGTTCACATCACTCGTCCTCGCCCTCCTCCAAGTGAGCGGGCGCGCACCGAAAGTCGATGCGGACACGATCAAACAAATTCAAAACATCGAAGGCACGTATCACTTCGAGTCATACATCAGCCTCAGCTGCCACAACTGTCCTGACGTCGTGCAAGCGCTAAACGTCATGAGCGTCCTCAACCCGAACATCACCCACACGATGATCGATGGAGCCGCATTCAAAGATGAAGTGGAAGCGAAAGAGATCATGGCTGTCCCGACGGTCTTCTTGAACGGAGAATCGTTCGGTAACGGTCGGATGTCACTCGAAGAGATCTTGTCGAAACTCGGTACAGGTCCTGACGCGTCTGCGTTCTCGGACAAAGACCCGTACGACGTCCTCGTCGTCGGTGGCGGTCCAGCTGGTGCGAGTGCGGCCGTATACGCGGCTCGTAAAGGAATCCGTACAGGAATCATCGCGGAGCGCTTCGGTGGCCAAGTGATGGACACGATGGGCATCGAGAACTTTATCGGTACCGCTTATACAGAAGGTCCAAAGCTTGTCGCAAGTCTAGAAGAGCATGTCAAAGAGTACGGGATCGACGTCATGAACCTCCAACGCGCGAAGCGCCTTGAGAAAAATGACCTCGTCGAGATCGAACTCGAGAACGGTGCTGTCTTGAAGAGTAAGAGCGTCATCCTCTCAACTGGTGCACGCTGGCGTAACGTCAACGTCCCAGGTGAGGCGGAGTTCAAAAACAAAGGGGTCGCTTACTGCCCGCACTGTGACGGTCCTCTCTTCGAAGGGAAACGTGTCGCGGTCATCGGTGGCGGTAACTCTGGGATCGAAGCGGCTATCGATCTCGCTGGTATCGTCAAACACGTGACGGTCCTCGAGTTCGCTCCTGAACTCAAGGCCGATCAAGTGCTTCAAGACCGTCTCCACAGCCTCCCGAACGTGACTGTCATCACGAACGCTCAGACGACAGAAATCACAGGTACGGACAAAGTGAACGGCATCTCGTATGTGTCTCGTGAAACGAACGAGTCACACCATGTCGAACTTGAAGGCGTCTTCGTCCAAATCGGCCTCGTCCCGAACACGGACTGGCTCGACTCGGTCGAACGCAACAACTTCGGGGAAATCGTTGTCGACCGTCATGGCGCGACGAACGTCCCAGGTGTGTTCGCAGCGGGAGACTGCACGAACAGCGCCTACAAACAAATCATCATCTCGATGGGTTCTGGTGCGACAGCCGCACTCGGCGCCTTCGACTACATGATTCGCAACTAATAAGAAGACTCGCCCTCTATCATGAGAGCGAGTCTTTTTTACAGTTCAAATGTTTTCCCGGAGTCCGGGATGAACAAGACCGCTTTTCCGCTCCCCGTCTCAAATCGGTAGCCCCTTCGAGGGGTAAATGGATTCCATTCTCCCCCGGTCGTCGGTACGCTTTCCATGTACGTCACATCACTGTATGTTTTGTCCAACGTCTCTTCCGCTTCCGCTACCGAATAAGTCGGTACAGATAACACGATTCCGATACTGACGTTGATCACCCCAAACGCCACAGTCCATCGAGTTGATGTCGGCTTTCGAAAATGAGTCATGACCAATAGCGTGATCATCCATCCAATCGGCACCCCGAACGTCCCTGCATTCCCATACCATTGTGCATTGATCGTCAATAAACTGGCGATCACCACGCCGCTAACTATCCACCACCATTTCATGAACATCACCTCCCCTTCATTATCCCAGAATCAGGAAAAGACTCAATTTCTTTTTTATATGATTAACTACATTGATGTATGAAGACTTATAGTGTATTATATACAGTATAAAGATGAACGAATAAAGGAGGCGAAAAAATGTCCGATGTCAAAGCCTCGTTGGTGACGGAATTGCGTCGTGGTACGTTGACGATTGCGGTGCTCAGTCAGTTGAAGACACCACAGTATGGTTACTCACTCGTCCAAGCACTACTTGATGCCGAGATCAACATTGATCAAAGCACGCTCTATCCGCTCTTACGTCGACTTGAAAAACAAGGACTCGTCACGAGCTCCTGGGATACGACGGAAAGTCGACCTCGAAAGTACTATGTGCTCAGCCCCGATGGAATGGCTATTTTGAATGAATTGTATGAAGAATGGATGAAGATGTCGAAAACGTTGACCCGTCTCATTGAAGGAGGAAATGATCATGAATCTTCGTGATGTGTATATCGATGAAGTCACTTCTCGAATCCCTGAATCGATGCGGCAAGATGTCGCCCTTGAATTGGAATCGACCATCGATGACATGACTGGAAATGACCCGTCTGAAACTGCCTTATTTGAAGCGTTGCGCGAACTCGGCGACCCTCATGTTCTCGCCGCTCGTTATGCGAATCGTCCCCTCCATCTCATCGGACCAGCTTTCTTCACACAGTACGTGAACATCATCAAGATCGTCTTACCGATTGCCGTCACGGTCATCACAATTCTCTCCATTATCGGTTATTTGACCAACCCGATTGACGACACGTCTTGGAGTCAATTCTTGATTCAAGCATTCCTTCAAACCGGGGCTGCCATCTTCAATGTTGTCGTCCAGACGCTATTCTGGATTACCCTCACGTTCTTCATCATCGAACGGACCGTACCTGAGGGCGAAGTCCCCTTCTCGAGTTGGAAACCTGAGCAACTGAAAAAGATGAAACCTCGTTCGACCTCAATCTCTCTTAGTTCAATCTTGTTTGATGTTGTCGCCACTGTTTTGATGGTCGTATTGTACGTCAATGCCGAGCAGTTGATTCGCGTCGTCGCGGATAGCGAATCCTATCCGCTACTCAATTCGTCCGTCTTGAATCAATTCTTCCCATTTGTCATTGCTTTGGCCGTTTTCGGCATCGCGATCGCCATTTACAAATGGATCGTTCGACACTGGACGAAGCCGCTCGCCTTGTGGAACGC
This sequence comes from Exiguobacterium sp. s160, assembly GCF_018617575.1. NCBI lineage: Bacteria > Bacillati > Bacillota > Bacilli > Caryophanales > Exiguobacterium > Exiguobacterium sp. s160. Next base: position 84,870 of record NZ_JACSKK010000007.1, on the reverse strand, counting down.
CCTCTTCAATATCGTATGGATCGTCGTCACGGCACTCATTTTACTGCAACCTGATCTAATTTCGACCGAAGCGCTCTCTTTGATTGCTGAACAAACGAATATCGACATCGAAACAATCAGTCGCTGGGGTGTATGGAGTATTTTGTTCACGATCATCGTCGTGTGTATCCTCGACCTGGCCGAAGGGTTGATCAAAGCCTTTCGTCGTTGACCTCACATTCAAACGTTTCATTTCCGAGGAAAGTGGAATAGCGGAGAAGAGAACGGATTTTGAATGGGGAGGCATTTGATGGGTATTCCAACAATCAAGCTACATGACGGTTATGAGATTCCGGCCATTGGACTCGGAACGGTTTATTTGAAAGGTGAAGCAGGGGTCGACGCCATTACGTGCGCCATCCGAAACGGATATCGACTCATCGATTCGGCGATTCGTTATGATAATGAAGGAGCGGTCGGTGAGGCCGTTCGCCAATCCGGCATCCCGCGCGAACAACTTTTCTTAACGTCAAAATTGCGCGCGCAATATTATGACTACGACCAAGCACTCGAGATGATTCGAGAGTCCTTGTATCGAGCAAACCTCGACTATTGGGATTTGTTCCTCTTGCATTGGCCAAACCCGAAGCAAAACAAGTACGTCGAGGCATGGCGTGCCTTGATTCAGGCGAAGAAAAACGGATGGATTCGCTCTATCGGGGTCTCGAACTTCATGCCGGAACATCTCGACCGTTTGATTGAGGAGACGGGAGAAACACCGGTCATCAACCAAATCGAGTTACACCCGTACTTCTCGCAAGTCGAGCAGCGGCAAGCCGATAAGGAGCGTGGCATCATCACAGAGGCATGGAGCCCGCTCAGTCGCGCCCGTACGGTCATCCACGACGAGAAGATCACCGAACTCGCGAAACAAAAAGGAAAGAGCGTCTCTCAAGTCATCTTGCGCTGGCATATCCAGCTCGGTGTGATTCCGCTCGCCCGCTCGTCTAGCGAATTGCATCAGAAAGAGAATCTCGATGTCTTCAACTTCGAATTGACCGAGGAAGAGATGGAGACGCTCAATGCGTTGACGAAGCCAGATGGTCGCATCGATGACCAAGATCCAAGAGAATACGAAGAGTATTAATTAAATCGGATTGAGCATGCGCTCAATCCGATTTTTGTATATATTCTAACTAAACTACTTAAAGGAGATTCTCATGCTATCCCAACAACGAAAAGACATGATTGCCTTCTTGAAACGGGAAGTCGTTCCTTATTTGCGGTCACATCAATTTCAAGGATCGTTCCCTCACTTTCGGCGCATTCAATCTGACCGAATTGATTTAGTCACCTTTCAATTCAATCGGCATGGTGGTTCGTTCATCGTCGTATTGGCTCAAGCTCCGCCCACTGGCTTTCAAACATATTGGGGAGAACAAATTAGCCCACAAAAAATGACCCCCATGATATCGACGTCGACGCACGACGAAGGCTGGGCAGTCATTCTCCAGATGAAGACGGTATTTGGTTCCTTTACGAGTCAGCTCAATCTGAACAAGACTATCTACGCGTGACGCAACAAGTCATTACTTCGTTTGAACAAGATATCTTACGTTGAGTACGGAATTAATTAAAACGCCGGAATCGCCGTTTCTGCATAGTTTTCTTCTAAGAACGCACGGACTTCATCGCTCGTGAGAGCCTCTCCGAGTTTTTGGATCGCTTCGTCGTCCTGGTTGTCTTCACGTGCGACGAGCGTGATCGCGAAATCGTTCTCGACACCTTCTGTTAGGAGTGCGTCACTCTTCGGCGTCAAACCGAGCGGTGCCGCGTAAGCCGGTGTCATCAAGACCGCATCGACATCATCATATGCACGAGCGAGCATCAACAAGTCGACTTCTTCAAACTTGAAGTTTTTCGGATTCGATGTGATATCGGCTTGTGTATAGTACGTGCCTTCTTTCTCTCCGAGTTCGATCACATCATGTTGTGCAAGAAGGGAGAGCGAGCGGTCGATGTTCGATACGTCGTTGGCGATGGCGATTGTCGCGCCTTCCGGAATGTCTTCCATGTTGTCATAGTTTTTCGCGTATACACCGTAGTTTGCGAAATAAATCGGTTCGATCGGAACGAGATTCGCATCATTGCTGCGGTTGAACTCTTCCATGTACGGAACGTGTTGGAAGAAGTTCGCATCGACTTCTTTTGCCGCGAGTGCCGAGTTCGGTTGAACATTGTCTCCGAGGACGACGATTTCGAGTTCGATGTTCTCTTCTGCAAGCTGTTCTTTTGCGATTTCAAGCATATCTGTCATCGGTGGGATGAGTGACGCGACTTTCAACGTCTGTGGTTCGTTCGATTGTTCTGTTTGTGTTTCTGTGTCGTTCCCACATGCGGCGAGGACGAGTGTGAGCGAGGCAAGAAGTGCCATCAATTTTTTCATATTCATTTCCTACTTTCTGTTTAGCGTTTGTCGATGATTCGTGCCACGGTCGTGCCCGTGAACTGGATCAGCTGTACGAAGACGAGCATGATGAGAATCATATAGAGCATGAGTTCTGTCTGAAATTGCTGATACCCATAACGGATGGCAAAGTCACCGATGCCACCGCCCCCGACGACCCCCATGATTGTCGAGTATGAGATAAAGCTGATGATGGATGTCGTCAATCCGAGTACGAGACCGGATCTGGCTTCGACGTAAAGAAACTTGAAGATGATATCTTTCACCGACGCCCCCATCGAGAGCGCCGCTTCGACGACCCCGCGCGGAACATCAATCAATGATTGTTCGACGAGACGCGCATAATGCGCGATGGCAATGATGGAAAGTGGCACCGTCGCTGCCGCTGTTCCAATGGCCGTCCCGATGATGAGTCGTGTAAATGGAATCAAAAACACGACGAGTAACAAGAACGGGAAAGACCGGACGATGTTCACGACTAAGTTGAGGACAGAGAAGACGACTTGGTTCTCTAACAGTTGTCCTTTACGCGAAAGATAAAGCCACGTGCCTAACGGAAGTCCGACTAGGATTGCTGCGAGAATCGACACCCCGACCATGATGAACGTCTCAGCGATGGACTGCCAAATCTCCGATTGATAGCGTAACAGGATGTCAGGCATTCGGTTCGCCCTCCTTCCGTAACTGTTCGACGAACCAACTTGGGTTCTGATCGATGGCCACCACACCCGACGGCTCCCGTTCAATCGTCTCATGAACGGCTCCTTCTGCCATGACGGTGACGCGATGACAGATTTGACGAATGACATCCATCTCATGCGTGACGAGGACGATGGTGACGCCAAGTTGTTCATTGACCGACTGAAGAACACGTAACACTTCTGCCGTCGTGTTCGGGTCGAGGGAAGAGGTCGGCTCATCGCATAGGAGCACGCTCGGTTCGCTTGCGAGTGCCCGAGCGATGGCGACCCGTTGCTTTTGTCCACCACTCAACTGGGAAGGATATTTATCGCGATACGCTTCGAGTCCGACGAACTGGAGACATTCCATCACGCGTGCTTCCCATGATCCTCTCGGGCGCTTGGCAAGCTTCAGTGAATCGAGGACGTTATCAAAGACGGTCTTATTCGCGACAAGATTAAATTGTTGAAAAATCATACCGATCCGATGTCGCTTCTTGCGGAGTTCCCGATTGGAGAGCTCGGTCAACTGGTCGCCATCGACTATGACACTTCCACTATCGGGTCGCTCCAATACATTCATCAATCGAAGGAGCGTCGACTTCCCGGCACCGCTTGCGCCAATGATGCCGTAAATCTCCCCTTTTCGAATGTGAAGCGATACATCGCGAACGGCCATCTCTTGTCCATAACGCTTATGGACGGACGACAATGTGATCATGGCGGACATCCTTTCTACATCTCGTGAGTGAGTCAACCGTTTATCATTTTAGCGAAGTAAAGAGTTGATGTCAGGTCATGTGCTCACATGAAAAGAACCGCAGCGCGGTTCAGAGTGGATGGCGTTTGAAATGTTCGGCGATGTGTCGTTTCATGGCGTCTCGATTTTCGGCGAAGATGCGATGGCGATGACCGTTCCCACCGGATGGGTGCGGAAACCCACTCACTACGCGCTCCTGATCCAAGAGACCCTGATGAACCAACAATTCCACAGCTCGCCTCACATTGACGCCCATCGGTAAGATGAGTGCATCTTGAAGATGTGTCATCTCTTCAGCGAACGTTCCTTCCACGTACGGTCGAAACAAATCCGTTCGAATCATATCCGGGCTCGACCCGTTATAGTTTTTGCCCTTATAAAAGACCGGATAAGGGAGGACCGCCGTGTTTTGTACGAGATGATTTGCTGATCCGAACAAATCGAGGGATGATTCGATTCCCAAATGATGATGTAACTCCAAATCGTCCAGCATCGTCACTAAGTTCTTTCGAATCGGACCGGAAAAACTGCCACGTTGTTTGACGGCTCGAAGCGCCTCTTCGTCTGTTGCATCCTTCAAGTCACGGATCGTCTCGAACGACTGACGCATTTGATACAAGCCTGGTGTGATCCCTGCGATGACGACTTTCGCATCCGGGTTGATGTATTCAAATGGTGCGTAATAGATATCGAGTTGTTTCTTTTCATCACGGTCTAACAAAAAATCTTCACTTTTTAACGTCTCTTCCCCTAAGTCCGATAACTGCAAAATTTTCGATTTGTATGTGTGAAATAACTCTGTCCGCGTCATGTGACTGACACTCCTTTCATTTGCTTCATTCATCTCTATTTCCCTAAATCTTCATGTGACAAAAGTTCATGCTTCAGACAAATGCTATTCAAAAATAAAGCGCTTTCATTCCATTTTTTGTGATATTCTTACGGTGTAATTCAGCGTGTTTTTCCGGCAGATTCGCTAAATTCTCACAAGGAGTGTGTTCAAACATGAAAGCAGTCGTTGTCAATTCAGCAAGCAAAGCCAACATCGAAGTCGTTGAAAAGGAAATTCGTCCATTACAGGCGGGTGAAGCGCTCGTCGATGTCGAGTACTGTGGCGTTTGTCACACGGACCTTCACGTCGCGGCCGGTGACTTCGGGGATGTGCAAGGACGCGTGCTTGGTCATGAAGGGATTGGGATCGTGTCAAAAATCGCGGACGATGTCAAAAGTCTAAAAGTCGGCGACCGTGTCAGTATCGCCTGGATGTATCATGCATGTGGTCGCTGCGAATATTGTACGACAGGACGTGAAACGTTCTGCCGAAACGTTCAAAATGCCGGCTATAGCGTTGACGGAGGCATGGCCGAACAAAGTATCGTCGTGGCCGATTATGCCGTCAAAGTACCTGAAGGCTTGGACCCTGCGCAAGCCTCAAGCATCACATGCGCGGGTGTCACGACGTATAAGGCCATCAAAGTCGCAGACGTGAAGCCTGGGGAGACAGTCGTCATCTACGGTTGTGGCGGACTTGGGAACCTAGCCATTCAATATGCGAAACACGTCTTCAACGCGCACGTCATCGCTGTCGATTTGAACGACGACAAGCTCGAACTCGCCAAAGAAAGTGGAGCCGATTTGACGATCAATCCTTCGAACGAGGGGGATGCGGCGGACATCGTTCAAGAGAAGTTCGGCGGAGCACACGCTGCAGTCGTTACGGCCGTCTCAAAAGTCGCCTTCAATTCAGCGGTCAACGCCGTTCGAGCCTGCGGGAAAGTCGTGGCGGTTGGTCTTCCTTCTGAAACGATGGATTTAAACATCCCACGTCTCGTTCTCGATGGGATTGAAGTCGTCGGTTCGCTCGTCGGAACACGTAAAGACTTAGAAGAAGCTTTCCAGTTCGGGGCTGAGGGACTCGTCGTTCCGGTCGTCCATAAGCGTTGCCTTCACGAAGTACAAGACGTGTTTGAAGAGATGGAACAAGGGAAAATTCAGGGACGGATGGTCATCGATTTTAAAAATAAAGATTGCCAGTAAAAAACGGGGCCTTGTGCCTCGTTTTGTTCTAGATTGACGTTGACGGGGTATAGTTGCTTTTGTATAGTTAGGAACGTCAAAACCTGGAAATGAAAGAGGAGTGACTTGATTTGACTCCATCAACGTCAACCCGTCTACTTGATTTACTGACAGAACGAAACGATCAAGTTCGACGCATGAGTGAACAATCCTGGAATGAGCAGAATGACATCCACATCTCAAATTCTGAATGGTATATTCTCGCTACACTTTATCAATCAAAAACGACCATCGCCGAGGTCACGCGAAGTGTCCATATCTCTCGGCAAGCGATTCATAAACTGATTAAGAACTTAGAAGGTAAAGCACTCGTTCTCGTGACGGATCATCCGCAAAATCGAAAGGACAAATGCATCGAGCTGACCCCGCTCGGTCACACTTGTTATGAACAAAACGAGGCGCTCAAAGCGCAACTCGAGCAACGGATCCAAGAAAGCATCGGACAAGAGGCGTTCAATCAACTGAAAACCATTCTACGGATGGACTGGAAACTGTAATCGTGTCGGGTTCACTCGTCACGATTTTTATATGCACACCTTGCACTAAACGTCAACCGAGTTGACATTTCACCTTCTGAATGACTATGCTTATAGGTAAGGAAGAGGTGATCGACTTGTTTAAAGCTGGAGACTTAATCATCTACTCGACCCATGGCGTATGTCGCATCGACGACATTTCGGACAAAACGGTCGCAGGAGAAACGAAATCGTACTATACGCTTCACCCCATCAACAACTCACAGAAGTTGCAGATTAGCATCCCCGTCGATAATGACAATGTGATGATGTTGACGTTGCTCGAAGCAGACGAAGCATTAGAGATTTTAGAGTCATTCCGCTCGCCTGGCGTTGAATGGAATCCACATTCGAACAATCGCAATCGTGAATTTTTAAATGTTGTCCATTCTGGTAATCGTCACGAGATCGCTCAAGTCGTGAATACGTTGAGCCGTCGACACATCGAGGCACTACAGGCAAACAAAAAGCTGTACGAACAAGATCGTAAAATTTTAGAGAACGCCAAAACCATTTTGGTGAAAGAACTCTCGCTTGCTCTCGAACGTTCAGAGAGCGACATCGAACGTCAAATCGGTGAATACTTACATGAAAGCATGGCGACACTCACACCTTGACCCTTCCACGTGGAAGAGGTCTTTTTTTGTTCTGCCACAATAATATACTTATTTTTACAATTATGGGGTATCCTAATACAAATAACTCACACGATATAGGGAGGATGTTAGGATGCAGCTGCACTCTAGTACGACCCATGTCACCGACACGCATGTGATTCGAGCCATCGAAAATAATTTGGCCATCATCCGATTCAATGAAGACAGACGCGTCGCCTACGTCAACGAGATTTTCGCCAGAACGATGGGCTATGAAGTCACTCAATTGATAGGACGACACCATCGTGACCTTTGCTTGCCGGAGTTTGCAAACAGTCCCCAATATGACTTGTTTTGGCGAAAACTGATGCAAGGAGTCAGTTATCATGACAAAATCGAACGTCTTGCTGCAGATGGTCGCACGGTTTGGTTAGAAGCCACCTATATGCCTATTTTTGATGATACGAACAGACGTGTCATTGGTGTCTCTAAAATTGCAGCTGATATCACATCAAGTCAACAGGATGTTCTCCATCTAGCAAACAACCTTCAAGAAACATCAGAGTACTTATCCGCACAATCTAAGGTTGGTAAGCAGGACGGAGAACATGTGCTAGAAAATGTGAAACAAATCGAAGCAGAATCGATTCAAAACAGGGAACACCTTCTTGCACTCCAACAAGAGGCAAAGACGATCACGGACATCGTCCAAACGATTCGCGAAATCGCTGCCCAAACGAATTTGCTCGCACTCAATGCGGCCATCGAGGCGACACGAGCAGGCGAGCATGGACGCGGGTTCAATGTCGTCGCCACGGAAGTGCGTAATCTGTCGAATAAAGTGTCCCTCTCGATCACAGAAGTGAATCACAATATCGAAGGAATCGTCAAACGGATTGATGACGTGTCCACGAGCATCGGACGCATCTCTCACAAAGTGAAGGATAGCTCTGGACAGCTCGAACAGACGGTCCAAGAGTTCGAGAAATTAGCGGATTCAGCCGCTACACTCGAACAACAGGCGAAGACGTTTCTTAAAATGGTATAACGCTAAAACCGTTCAAATGAAGCTGCGACAACGTGTCCTGCTTCGATTGAACGGTTTTTGTCAGTGTTCTTTAAACTGGTTCAATACATCATCTCTTAACTGTTGAAACGCATTTCCCTTCCGCCCATAGTATTTCAAGTGCTTGGTACAAAAGACGACGCCTCTCGCACCACAAGGATAGTTGATTGGAATGGGACCAAGGTCCATCCAGTCTTTGAGCCGATAAGATCGATTGTAAACCAACGGCGAAAGTATCTCTTCAGAATCTAACCATTTCATCAAATCACGTGTCGCATCCAGACTATGCACGATGACGACAGGCGGAGCATGCTCAAGCATCAATTCACGGAACCATTCCTGCCCTTGTTATCTAATCGAAAGTGGGAGCACTCTTAATTGTTTCGTATTTTTCGTCGGATATGCATTGATATTCGTCTCCAATACTTCGATTTTCCCATTCGACTTCGTTTCTAAATGTTCTACCAAATGATTCAGTCCAATTCTCGTTTTTGAAAAAGGTTTCTTTCCTTTTTGTATGTTTTTCTGTTGAATGAACGTTAAAAACGATTCTCTGTCCGTTATTATATCGATGTATCGATTGACATCATAATTTACATCTATTTTCAAAATCGAAGAGGCTGGATTGATTCCAACTACAAAGACATTCGGTTTCGACCATTCATATTTACTGACAAACGGTCGCAAATATTCTTTCGTAGTGACGCTCTCAACAAACTCTTTCAACCCGTCTTGATTCATGAGACACCGCTCCTTATTCATCTTCAATCTGTAGCGATTCTGCCGACGCCGTATTCGTGATTTTATGGTACTGCTCGAATTCATCTGTGACTTCTTCTAGATATTCAGGACCGACGAATAACACGTTCGTCCCCTTCTCGACCAATATGAGAGGATACCCTTGAAATGTGACTGCATCAATCACATCCTGTACGTTCGATAGAATCAATGTATCCTGTGTAGGATGGAATAATCTCACTTCGTGGAGATCAAGCCATTGCAACACACGTTTGAGTTCCCATTCTCCATCTAACGCTATGGAGACGAGCACATAGTGACCGTCCTGACGCATCAGCACAGCAAAACAATCATCGAGTTGAATCGACTCTGTCTTCAGTTCCGTTGCATACTCCTCATAATTCGGAATGACACAATACTCGAAGTGTTCATCGTATGTTCGCAGATGTTTTAGATAACGTGCATATTTTTTCTGCTCCCACTTACTCAGTTTAATCGGATCGATGACGTATCCCTCCTTCTCATATTCCTATTTTTGTAAATACCCATTTTTTTATTCTCCTTTTACAGTCCCAAAAGAAAAAGCGAGCATACGATTGTATACTCGCCTCATTCTCTTCAGTTGTGGACCATGTCCTTTTCTTCCAAACCGAGCGTGACCGCTGTCGATTCGTGAATCGTCTTGAACAGGTCCGGATGTTCCGAAAGTTTCAAGCCATATGACGGAACCATCTCTTTGATTTTCTCTTCCCACTCCGGTAACTGTTGCGGGAAGCACTGCTCGAGCACTTTCAACATGACATGAACAGCTGTCGATGCGCCTGGAGAAGCACCAAGAAGTGCCGCAACGGAACCATCTTCCGCGCTGACGACTTCTGTTCCGAACTGAAGTGTCCCTTTTCCTTGCGGTGTATCTTTGATGACCTGAACCCGTTGCCCGGCCACAACGATTTCCCAATCTTCGTTCTTGGCGTTCGGGATGAATTCACGAAGTTCATCCATGCGCTTGTCGTGTGACAAGAGCACCTGTTCGATCAAGTATTTCGTGAGCGGCATCTCTTTTGCCCCTGCCGCAAGCATCGTGATGACATTGTTCGGTTTGACCGAACGAATCAAATCCAAGTTCGATCCTGTTTTCAAGAACTTCGGCGTGAAGCCGGCGAACGGTCCGAATAACAACTCTTTTCGTCCATCGATAAAGCGTGTGTCGAGGTGCGGTACCGACATTGGTGGTGCCCCGACTTTCGCCTTTCCGTAGACCTTCGCGTGATGTTGCTCGATGACCTCACGATTTTTACAGACGAGGAAGAGTCCACTGACTGGGAACCCGCCGATTTGTTTCGACTCCGGAATCCCTGTCTTTTGTAAGAGTGATAAACTTCCGCCACCGCCTCCGATGAAGAGAAACGGTGCCGTATGCGTCTCAATCTTGTTCGCAGACAAGTCTTTCACTTTCACTTCCCAAAGACCGTTATCGAGACGCTTCACGTCCTCGACGCTATGGCCGTAGTTGACCTCGACTCCGTTTGATGTGAGATGGTCAAACAACATCCGTGTCAACGCGCCGAAGTTCACATCCGTCCCTGAATCGATTTTCGTCGCGGCAATCGGTTCGTCCGATGTCCGTCCGTCCATGATGAGCGGGAACCATTCCCGTAGCTGATTCGGATCGTCCGATAAGACCATGCCTTCAAATAACGGATTCGTTGTGAGCGCTTCCAAACGGCGTTTCAAGAAATCGACATTCTTCTCCCCTTGGACCATACTCATATGTGGAATAGAACGAATGAAGGCACCCGGATTTTCGATCAATCCTTGCTTGACGAGATGTGCCCAAAACTGGCGTGAGATTTGGAATTGCTCGTTGACGTTGACCGCTTTGGAAATATCAATCGTCCCATCCGCGTTCTCCGTTGTATAGTTTAATTCGCAAAGTGCGGCATGTCCCGTACCTGCGTTGTTCCATTCGTTTGAACTTTCTTCCCCTGCTGCATCGAGCTTTTCGAACACTTTGATATTCCACTCCGGTACGAGCTCTTTAAAGAGTGAACCGAGCGTTGCGCTCATAATGCCTGCCCCAATTAAAATGACGTCTGTTCTCGTTTGCGTACTGCTCATGAAAACCCCATCCTTATCCCCTGAATTTTTTGTCATACAACCGAAGAATCCCCATTCCTCAATCATATATTTTATAATCGTTATACCGATTATAACTCTTTTGTGATGAATGATAAGGGTTATGTATGATTTTTTGTGCTGAAACTTTTTATGAAATTGTCATGATTCCTTGAAACGAAGGAGGTGTTCTTGTGAGACGCGGTCTAAGTTTTACAATCCCCAATCAATACGGTCATTTTTTACAAGATATTTTGACTCCTATCCCTCTCGACCAATATCAATGGAAGGTGATTGATGAGGAATCCTATGTTGTGAAAGATGAACAACTTGACTGGTTGTTGTTTCCGAAGTCGACCATTATCAATGGTCGACAACTCAATGAACTGATCACTCAACATGAACACTATTTGATTTTTGTTGATATAAAAGCGTTCCACTCTAATATGTCCTCGGAAATCGTAACGTATGAAGATTTTCTACATAGCACGTGCGAGTTTGTGCTACTTGTAACGGACAGTCAGTACGTGACGATATACTGTAAAGACCAAGAGATGCTCAACTCCCTCTACGAAAATGCTTTTTTGCATGAATTCGAGGAGATTGCATACATCACAAGTCATAATGACTCGATGACACGCTTATCTTGCTGGTAATTGAGCATTTCAAAAAGGAGAATCCACATGTCCACACTCTATCTGATTCGCCACTGCTCGGCCTCCGGTCAAGAACCTGATGCACCACTCACGGAAGCGGGTCACGAACAAGCACACCTGCTCCGTGATTTCTTTCGTGAAATCACGATTGACCGGATCACCTCAAGCGACTACACCCGAGCGGTCGCTTCGGTCACACCTCTTGCCGAAGCCCACCAACTCCCAATCGAACGTGAACCGTTGTTACGAGAACGGATTTTGGCTCATGAACCGCTCGAAGACTGGCTGACACCGCTACGTCAGTCGTTCATCGACCCGACGTTCAAGCTGCCTGGTGCTGAATCTGGTAAGGAAGCGACTCATCGAATCATGCAAGTAATCGAGCGTGCCCAATCTCAACATGGCTCGACATTACTCGTGACACACGGTAATCTGCTTGCGCTCCTCTTACAACGGCTTGATCCTAAATATGACTTTGAAACATGGCGTACGATGCGTAACCCAGACGTCTATCGTCTCGATTTAAGTAACGAAGAGCCTGTCATCAAATGCATATGGCCACATAAATAAGCCGCCTCGACATGAGACGGCTTTTATTATTTCTCCACGAAGAACATCGAAATGGCTCCGAGACCAACGTGTGTCCCGACCGAGACCCCCATCTGCATGAGGTAAATCTCGCCTGTGAAATCTGTTTCGGTTTCAAGCTTCGCTTTTAAGTTCTCGGCAATCCGCTGATCGGATGTGTACCCGATGATTACGAAATTCGTGATGTCCGGATTCACGCGCTTCACGAACTCGTCCGTATAATGCTTCAACACTTTACGTGTGCCTCGCTCTTTGGCAACAATGGCACCTTTCCCGTTCTTCATGCTCATAATCGGTTTCACCATGAGTAGTTTTCCGATGATGGCACTCGCGTTCGAGATGCGCCCACTCTTGATCAAATGGTCCAAGTCATCAACGGACAAGAAATGCTTCACGTTCGTCTTATACGTCTCGTTGAAACCAACGAGCTCTTCGAACGTCGCACCGGCTTCACGCATCTGCGCGCTCTTGAGCAATAGCCAGCCGCTGCCGTGACTCATCGATCGAGAATCGACGACATGGATTTTCACGTTTGAGTCAGGATGCGCCTCTTCGAAGTACTCTTTCCCAATGACCGCTGACTGATACGAGCCGCTCGTTCCACTCGACATACAGATGCATAATATCTCTTCGTGACCAGCAGCGACCGCATCTTCCATCAATGTTAAGAACGTCGCCGGACTTGGCATCGCCGTCGTCGGGAATTCCGGGAGCGCTTCCAACATTCCGTAAAAATCATCCGGCTGGATATCCACCCGGTCCTGGTAAGACATATTGTTCATCGTAATGATCAACGGCGCGACCCCGATGTTGTACTGTTCAAGCACTGCATCTGATAAGTCACACGTTGAATCTGCTAGTAATTTAATCATACATTCCTCCAAAAACCTTCTCCATAAGTGACGGGAATCATCCTATAACTTCGTCGATTCAGACGTCACGATAGGACCTCCTTTAGTGTAGCAGATTTGGAGGGGGAAATGTTTTTTTACTGGGTTTGATGTGCGACTTGTTTCTCGTGGTGTAAGAGCCATTCTTTTCGCCATAATCCACCGGCATACCCCGTCAATTTACCGTTCGATCCGATGACACGATGACAAGGCACGACAATACTCAGTTTGTTGCGTCCGTTCGTCGCCCCGACTGCCCGGACAGCCGCAGGTCGTTTCACACGTTCGGCGAGTTCACGATATGATGCCGTCTCCGCAAATGGAATTGTCTGTAACGTACTCCACACATCCCGCTGAAACGGCGTGCCCACTTGTTCAATAGGAAAGGTGAACGTCATCCTCTCCCCTCGAAAATAAGCATCGAGTTCTTCCTTACACTGTCGCAACACATCAGGTACATTCAGTACAGGTAATTGCGCCACTTCGCGTTCGACGAATAAGATCGACTGGATGACTTTCTCGGTTCCAACGATTTCGATCACGCCAACCGGCGTCTCCATGTCCAATTTATACGTCTCCATATAATGACCTCCATAGATAGAATGTCGCGTACCCTTCCCAACCTTTCCAGCGCTCCCCGTATCGTTTCACTTCTTCAATCGTCGGCTTTTTAGGCGCCCCTAACCGATGTTGAATCGCTTGATGCAATCCGACATCCGCGACCGGAAAGGCGGATGCGTCTTGAAAACACTTCATCAATACATAGTCCGCCGTCCATGCCCCGACACCTCGTATGGAAAGCAAGCGTTGACGAATATCAGATGAAGATTGCGACTGTAGCGCCGATTTTGATAACGTCCCACCTGTTATTTCCCGTGCAATATCAATAACATACTCCGCTTTCCTTCGACTAAACTGAAGCTCTCGTAACGCTTCCGGCTCAAGCAGGGCGACTCGTTCCGCACGTGGGAACGTCCAGTACGTTCTTCCCTCGACGACTCGTTGTTCACCATATCGTTCGACGAACCGCCGCTTGATTGTATAGGCGAAGGATAACGTGATTTGTTGCCCGATGATGGCCCATGTGAGTGCCTCGAACAAATTTGGGAAACCAATCATCCGTAACCCACGATGCGCTTCAACCAAAGGAGCCAGCAATTCATCCTCTGCCCCCATCGCCTCGAACGGTGTGAGGTCACGATCAAGGTCTAACCAGTCACGCACTTCACGTTCAATGTTTTCTGTTTCCGTATCCGAGACGTCATCGACCGGGAACAGGATACGAATGTGGTCTTGCTCTCCTTGGAGTTCCACTAATATGAGACGTTCCCCAATTCGCATCAGCTTTTGAACTACCCTGTCCGTTGTGACATGGAGCACTTCTTGTTCGGACCGACTTAAAAAGACGAGACATTCATGAAAATCAAACGGTTGTGGAACGTCTAGTAGCAGATTGTTCATATGCCTCCTCCTTTTCGATACATATTCGGTGTGCACCCTTTCACTTGACGGAAGACACGGTAAAAATTCGATGGCGTTTGAAACCCGACCTCATAGCAGACTGTCAGATTGCTCATCGCGGTCGCTCGTAATAAATACGCCGCCTTGTCGATACGAAGTCGTTCCAATAGCTGCCTTGGCGTCTCTCCTGTCGCTTGGGTGAACGTCCGCTCCAAATGGAACGGGCTCAGTTGGACATGTTCGGCAATCTGTTCGAGGCGAATCGGCTGTTTATAATGTTCCATCAGATACACGGTCACTTGTTGTACGAGCGCTCGGTGTGGGGCATGCTCGACTTCCGGCTGGCATCGCTTGCACGGTCGGAAGCCGTTCGTTTCTGCCTCTTGTCTTGTGATGTAAAAATCAACATTCTCTTTTTTCGGTTTGCGGGAACGGCACGATGGTCGGCAATAGATTCCTGTCGTCTTCACGGCCGTATAAAATAACCCATCATACGTTGCGTCACAAGCGAGCACTTTCGCCCACTTTTCTTCAAATGTCAGCATGTCCACACCCCTTCCTTACTCTCACTGTAGCAAATATAAAATCAACATTTCGTCCTCTTTCTTGCGCTTACAATCCCCTCTTTTGAAACGTTTTACAGATTTCAGTCGTATCCTATAGTACGATTTAGTTAGAAGACGCTGTCAGCCATATGACAGATAAGGAGAAAATCTCATGCGCACTCGTTTTTCATGGAAACAATTAAAATGGCTCATCCCTATAGCGTTAATCGGATTGATTTTAATCCAGAGCGGACAGGAGTTAAAAGACCTCTCGCTCGCGACCGCCTTCACGACATTGAAACAACTGACCGGGTGGGAACAGTTCATGCTCATTCTACTCGGTGGATTCGCCGTCCTGACGATGACGGGATACGATTACTTCCTGCTTCGTTCTTTACATATTGAGTTGCCGAAGCGAAAAGTCGTGCAAACGGCATGGATCACGAACTCGATGAACGGGATGCTCGGATTCGGCGGGGTGATTGGGATCGCCCTTCGTACTTCCCTGTACCGTCCTTACACAGATACGAAACGCCTACTCCGTGCAATCGGCTGGATGACACCGACACTCATCAGCGGTCTTTCTATCCTCTCCATCGGTGTGCTTCTCGGAATTTTTCCGGCGGGTTCACTCGTCGGGACGAAACCTTGGATTTGGCCAGTGTTGTTCGCTGTGAGTGCAATGCTCCCGTTTTACCTGTTCGTCACCTCACGCCGCTCAAACGTCGGTTGGTCCACGTTGATTGGATACACGATAACTTCACTTGCGGAATGGGTCACCGCAGGACTTGTCGCCATCTACGCGTTATCGTTACTCGACGGGTCAGCTTCGTTCTCCCAACTCTTTGGAGTATTTATCGTCGCCACGGTCGTCGGTGTCGTCTCCCTCGTCCCAGGGGGTGCCGGAACGTTCGACTTACTATATCTCGTCGGGATGACCCAATTGGGGATTCACCAAGACATTGTCCTCTCCTCTTTGATCATCTACCGATTCGTCTATTTTGTTGTTCCTTTTTTGATCGGACTCTTTCTAGCGGCCATCGCGTTCGGGGACCAGGTCGTCAAACAAATCGAGTATCGACCGATCATTGGATCTTCTTATGAGATTGGGACCGTCGTATGGCGCATCGTTTCCCGGACACTCGCGAAGATTGGGCGCTTGACCGGAAGTCTCATCGCACTTATGAGCAGTCTGTTGATTTGGTTCCAGACACTTCTCCCGAGTGTGACACCACTCTATGAAGTGAATCGTTGGTTCGAGTGGATTGGAACGCTCTTCTTATTGAGTGCCGGACTTCTCATGTTCCTGTCCGTATATGGCATGTATGTGCGGACAAAGCGAACGCTCTGGTTACTCAATACGGCGTTCATCTGGGCGACCATCGGGGTCATCGCTCGAGGCTTGAACTTATTCGAAACATTCGTCGTCATCGGTTTCGCTGCTTTCGTCTGGTTGACACGAAAACGCCATGTCCGATACCGCTCAATTTTAACGACCGGTCGTCTCATTCGAAACCTGTTCTACGTTTTGCTGTATGTAGGCTCTCACGCCCTCTTGTTGCAATCTTTCGCAGGTACCGACGACTTGTTCTTCACATCGCATCAGGCTGGTTGGTTGACGGTGTTCCTTCTCCTCTTCACGTCGCTCGTAGCAAGTGCACTTCTGCTCTTGTTCGACCATTGGAAACGTCCGGCGCTTGGCGAAGCATACGATGAAGATCGAATCAGACTGTTTCAAGCAACACAGCACACATCGAGTGGCTTTGACTTGGCCCATATGGCAGATAAACGCTTCTATATGAACGAGGCTGAAAACGCGTGTCTCTTATTTGCAACAGCGCGGAACCATGCGATTGTCCTTGGAGATATCCAAGGTGAACGACAGGCCGCAACTGAACTTTTAACGCGTTTCATTGAAGATGCGGACCGGATTGGGTATATTCCTTTATTTTATCAAATCACACCGAATTGGATGCCGCGCCTTCATGATGCCGGCTTCACGTTCTTCAAGCTAGGGGAAGAGGCGACGATTGACGTGTCGACCTTCTCGTTGTCGGGTAAGAAGCGTGCGAATATGCGCTCCCTTTACAATCAATTCGAAAAGAAGGGAATCACGTTCGAGATCGTCTGTGAGCCGAGCCTCCTGTTATTAGAGGAGTTAAAAGAGATCTCAGACGAGTGGATTGGAAATCGGAACGAGAAAGGGTTCTCTCTCGGTTTCTTCGACTACGAAACGTTGACACGTTATCCAATCGCTCTGTTACGAGATGCGGATGGTGTCGTCGTCGCCTTCATTTCGTTGCTCCGAGGGAATGGAACCCTTTCAATCGATTTGATGCGTTCGAAAAATGATGCGCCGTCCGGAGCAATTGAAGTGCTGATTCTTCACATCATCGAATGGGCACGTGCGGAAAGCTATGAACATGTCGGACTCGGCGTGGCACCACTTGCCGCCGTCGGTGAGCAGACATTCTCCCATTGGCCAGAGCGCGTCGCCGCCGATATTTTCGAAAACATCAGTTACATTTATCCGTTCAGCGGCCTGAGACAGTTTAAACAAAAGTTCAAACCGTCCTGGGAAGGACGTTATCTCGCATTCCGACAACGACGTAAATTGTTGCCGTCGATTTTACGAACGGCACGATTAATTAGTCGAAAACGTTAAAAAACAGGAATTTCTCACGATGAGAAATTCCTGTTTTGCGTATCATCTTATTTCAACGTCACACTCACGTTATCAATCGTGATGTCATGAGCACCGAGTGGTGACCCTTCCGTGCGTCCCATCAAGAACTTCAATCCTGTCATATCCGTCACCGGCATCGTCACTTCAAACGTGTACGTATTCATTTCCGGTGTGACTGAAACGACTTCGCTCAAATAGCGATAGTAGCCGGCATTTTCTAAAGTTACTTCAAATGAACGAGCGACTGTAGAAGATGCATCAAATTGTACGACGTACGTTTGGTCTTGTTGTAACTCGAGACCACCTTGCTCCATGAGGACACTCCACGCCTCGTTCCCTTCTTGCGTAATCGAGATATGTGCTGCCTCATTCACCGCTTCGACAGCAGCCTGTGCGTCAAAGTGTATATAGGAACCCCAGTTTGTGAAGCCTTCAGTGAATGCTCCGTTTTTAAGTGGAGACGGATCGATATAAACTGGTGTGACGTCGCGCAATTCGACGTCATCGATTTCAATCACACCTTTTTCAGAACCGAGAATGAACTGAAGCTGACTCATGAGGTCAGTTCTGGCTTCTATCGTGAACGGAATTTTATACGTATCGAATGCTTCAGATAGAGCGACACGCTGGAGCGGGAGATAGGCATCTCCATTCGCTCCGTTCAATCCTACTTGAAGACCATCTACACGTTCTGCCCGTGCTTTGAAGCGGAGAACGTATTCATGTCCTTCTTGCAATTGAATGCCTTGTTGCACCAATGTTGCCGGTGCTCCTTTTTTCTTGTTCGTTTCGAAACGGAAGAGACGCTCTACCGGGTCGACCGTTCCTGTCCCTTTCGTGACACCTGGATCGAACGTCCAATACGTCATGCGATCCATCGCCCCTTGGTCGAACGTACCGTTATACACATGGTTCCCGTCTCCAAGCTTCGGTTTTGTCGCATTCGGGTCGAACGCCTCACGAGGTGTCTGCTCGACACGGACATTCCCAATTTGGACACCAGACGTACTGAGTCCAACGTTGAACTCAAGACGTGCCGCAAGGTCAGTCTCTTCTGTCATATCGAATGTCATCGAGTACGTTTGGACGTCTGTCGTCAAATCAAATGACCCTTCATCTGAATATTTCGCATAGCCTCGGTCTGGACCACCACCGACTTTAACGGCGATCGAACGCGCCGCGTCCGCTTTGGCGTCAAACGTCACTTTATAATGTCCGCCTTGTCCGAGCGATACGTTTTGAATCAATTGATGCGAGTACGGCTGACTTCCTGCCTGATCAATCGAAATGTCGGCAAAACGTGATCCTGCCAAATCGATTACATCGACTGAACCGACACCACCAAAGTCAGGAAGCGCCACATAGTTCCAATAGGTCGGGTTGAGCGCCTGTGCACCGTTCGTAACCGTCGTGATCGGTTCTACATAGTCTTCATCATAGACGAGGTTCCCGTCTTCTAAAGGTTGCTTCGCTCCTTCTGGCAATACGACTTCTTCATCCGAGTATGTCGGCTCGACAGCATCGCGATACTTCCCATTCTTCAAGTCAAAGACGCGGACGTAATCGACTTCCATCTCTGCCGGGAATGGTGTCGTCTCATCGACGTCCCCATCAAACCATCCACCGACCGCCAAGTTCATGATCAAATAGAAATCTTGGTCGAATGGCGCAGGATAGCTATATTTCGATGCTTTGTTCACTTCTTTCGCATACCAGTCATTTTGAGTCTGGTAGAGTTGACCATCTACATACCAACGAATCTCACCCGGCTCCCACTCGACCGCATATGTATGCCATTTGTCGATGCCGTCACCTTCTGCGAAGTGATAGTCTTTCCCCGTGTACTTGTTGTTCGGCCATGTTTCCCCGTAGTGAATCGTGCCAGCGACTTTGTCCGGCTGACTGCCCCATGACTCCATGATGTCGATTTCACCAGATGCGGCCCAACCACCGTAACGGTCCTCTTCCGGTAGCATCCAAAATGCTGGCCAGAGCCCTTTTCCTGTTGGAAGTTTCGCTCGCATCTCGTAACGACCGTATGTCTTACTGAACGTGCCCTTCGTCGTCAACTTCGCCGACGTGTAATCATATGTGCCGAATTGATCGGATGCTTGCTCTTTTTTTGCACGGATGACGAGCTTCCCATCTTTTACGAAAGCGTTTTCGTTTTTGTCCGTATAAAATTGCTTCTCGTTGTTTCCCCAACCGGCAGCGACCGGATTTCCGTCTTTGTCGACAATCCAGTTCCCCGTTTCAAAGTTCCATTTCGAATGATCGATTTCCGCCTTACTAAACTCATCTGACCAGACAAGTTTCCACTTGGCGTCGTCGGCTTTTGAGCTCTTTTCAGCAGGTACTTCTTGTGGCAATGACAAGACGAGACCTGTTCCAAGTGCGAGTGCAACCCATTTCTTCATCATGTGTCCTCCTTCAGGATAAGTGATGGCAATATATCAGTCCGTTCTTTTGAAAGCGATTTCCGAAAGCGCTTTCGTTAACGCTATTATAAAATTTAATCCATCCCAACTTCAACCACTTTTCGGAAGTGAAATCAAAATGACATAAAAAAGCACCGACTCATGTCGATGCTTCACGCAGTTCTCAATTTGAAAATGTCACGTCAAAACCTGTCGCATTCACATCCGGACTGCACGCATACGGCCCGATGCGTAACGTCGATACGTCATGAAGATGGGCAATGCGAAGCTGTTCACGCGTACCATCATCATACTCAACAAAAATTTCCACATTTCCATCTGTATACACGATTTCAAACGTCAATGGTTGAGGAATCATCTCATTTGAAAAATCACGTGTCGACCAATCCGAATAGCCAAACGAGGTGACGACTGCGCCAAGATGGGACGGTCCGTCCGGAATGTACTCGACAGACGTCTTGATCCAATGGTCATCATTCACATATAAGACGATCCCGGCCTGGTCATATGTATGGCTCGGTTCCATTTGGATTGTCGCCCGACATGTAAATCGTTTGGCTTTAACGTCTGTTAGTCGTGCATGCGCCGTCATGCGGTTAAATCCGTAATGTGTATTTCGCCAAAAGTCCGTATCTGGCAAAGTGCGGAAAGCGAGCGGTTCAAATCCGTTCACACTTTTCGGTTCATTTATCCACTTGTACGTATGCATGACGATCAATTCCTCCCCATTGTCCTCGCATGGCAAACAGTAACGGTATCATCGGCGTATGATACGGTATGAATTCATGCTGTTGAATCATCTGGAGAATTGTCGCCTCATCCGCCCACTTCACGGCTTGCACTTCAGATTCTTGAAGCGTCAGCTCATTCAAATTCACTTCCATTTCGACCAAATAGATATCGTCAAATCCTTCGTCAAAATTGACTGTCAGATGCGGTCGTGTCTGAGATAGATCAAGCTTGAGCCCAATCTCCTCTTCGAGTTCCCGCATCGCGGCTTGCTGGCTTGTATCTCCTACCGTGGCACTTCCACCGACTGTGATATCCCACATGTTGGCCCATCCATCTTTGAACGGTTGGCGCTGTTGAATCAGCATCTCGCCCTTCTCGTTAAAGATACACACGTGAATCACAAGGTGATACTCTCCTTCTGGCAAACGACTTCCCCGTTGCCATGTGCGACCGGTCTTTTCTCGGTCCACGTTATAGACGTCCCAAAATTCCATTAGATACTCCCCTTTATGTTGCTGCACTTGATGCCGCTGCTTGATCTGCTTTCGCGCAATCGATGGCTACGACGATTGAGATGAGAAGGTGCTCCATCTCCGGTTCTTCGACGCGAATCTCATAACTGTCGCCCCATGAGAACCACTTTTTTTGAACACTTCCAATCGATTGTCCATTTTTCGTCACGTCAAAATCCATGTCCCACCAATCCCCTTGGACATCGATTCCGGTCGCATCGATCGAATACTTCGGTTTAAAGAATGAAAACTCTTTTGAGATGGTCATCATATCCGTACCATCCACTTCTACAAAAAACTTCGGTAAAAAACTGAACGTCTTTTTCGTAATGGTTGTGACCGTTTGACCATTCATGTCTTTGATTTCAAACGACTTTGGAAACTTCATAAAGCTACCTTCGATGAAATATTGATCCTGTCCGTCCGCATCTTTAATGGTGAAGCGCCCGCGTAGACTGAACACTTTTTGTTTCATATAGAGTGTATGCATAATGATCCCTCCGATTTGTTGTAGTACTTTACGTACGAACCCAAACTCGAAATCGATTCACTTATAGCGAAACCGTCTCCTGTAGAACGATGTCTAGCACTTCCGACAAGTGATTCACGACGTAATCCGCTTCTTTCAACTCTGCTTCTTGCGCAAAGTCAAAACGACAGCCGATTGAAGTAAGTCCGTTCGCTCGTGCAGCCATGATATCCGATAATCTGTCTCCGACTACGAAGCCATCCTGTAGTTCATACTTATTCACGATTTCAGCCACTAAATCCCCTTTGTTCAGCGTGTCGATTTGCTGAATACTGTATGTTTCGGTAATCCAATGATCCAATTCATAGTGCGTTACAATCGCTTGTAAATAGTCAACCAAGCCATTGCTCGCAATGAAGACTGGATAACCTCTATGACTCAATTGTTCAAACAACTCGAGTACCCCCGGTATATAATGCACCATTCCCGTTTTGAATGTTTTTGATGAGTCGTCTTAAGAAATAGGCATCTGCCGCTTCCCGAATCTCTACCGTTTGTTTCGACAGCAACGTCTCCCATACGACAGGTAATGGTACCCCCATGATGTTCCGGTATTCGTCAATCGGTGTCGATCCTGTCCATTCTCCATTTTGTCGTAAGTAATCAAACGTTTCATTGAGTGCCAACTCTAAAATCAAATCTGTTCGAAATAATGTTCCGTCCATATCAAAAATGACTGCGTGTTTCATTCGTTTCCCCCTCGTTGGTTGAATCATTACTTGTCTGTCTATCATACGATTCTTTCTGTAAGTTCAGCTCATTCTTTCATACTTCTTATCGCTCGAGTAAGATGTTCTTAGTAGTAATCTTTCAAAATTAATGAGGTGAGCAATGATGTGTCATCAAATTTACATTGAGATTGATCTTGATTCATTAACATACTCTAATCAAATTATTGGTGAAATCAACTTTGTCATTGACACATATGATTATTTCCCGGGAGTCGGTTGGTCTGATTTCGTTGCTGTCCTATTAAAATGGTGGATTGATAGCTGTCGCGCAATTTTACACGCTCCACTTAAATCTGTTCATACGTTTCCATTTATGGATGGTCCCCTTTCGATATCAGCCAAAAAAATATCTTTGTCTGAACTCGAATTATCATTTATGAAAGATGGTCAAATGGATACAGAAATCGGTATCGTTTCAATTGAAGAATTGAAAGTTGCTCTTATTAAAGCAATACGACAGTTCATCAATGCAGTAGACCGATTAGGGTGGGAAAACGAAGAGGTCGATGTATTGCGACATGCAATCAAATCACTAGAAGTATATGAAAGATGATACCTTCAAAAAAAACTACGCGGGAATTCCCACGTAGTCTTAAGGTATATCCTTACTTATTTGATTTTCCCTTTGTTCTTCAACAAGTTGAAGATCCGTTTCGCCTGATCCGTGTTGTCGCTCATACCAACGAATTTCTCTTGTTGTGGCCCGAACGCATATACTGGTACATCGTCACCTGTGTGACCGTCCGTCGTCCAGCCTGTTCCCGAACGTTGATCAAAGATTTTTTCGATGGCGTTATCGATTTCTGTCACGTCATTCGTTTCAGCCGCTTTCTTCACAGAAGCAATCTCTTCAGTCGTCAATTCTAAATCGATGTTCTCACGTAAGACGGCTTCCACGTCCGCTCCACCTTCGATTTCTTTCGCCATGAAGTCCGGTGTGCGTTTCGCTGCTTGAATCGGTGTCGGATCCCAGTTGTAATTTCCGTCCGCTCCGATTGAAATACCACCTGTCGAGTGATCCGCTGTTACGACGACTAACGTTTCCCCGTTCTCTTTGGCGAAGTCACGAACGACCTCAAATGCTTGCTCAAAGTCTTTCATCTCACTCATCGCACCGACGACATCATTATCATGTCCGGCCCAGTCGATTTGACTTCCTTCTACCATGAGGAAGAACCCATCATCGTTCCCTTTTAGGCGATCAAGCGCCGAAGTCGTCATGTCCGCAAGACTCGGTTGTTCCTCGTCACGGTCAATCATTTTATCCATGCCAACTTCCGCGAAAAGACCGAGCACTTGCTCGTTGTTGTCTTGCTTCATTTCTTCTGCAGACGTGACGTAGCTGTAGCCGTCTTCTTGGAACTGTTTCGCAATATTTCGATCCGAGCGTTCGAAGAACTTCGTTCCGCCTCCGAGCATGACGTCGACTTTGTGTTCGCCATTAATCAAATCATCATAGTAATCGTTGGCGATGGCATTCTCACTTTTACGTTGCTCCTCGTGCGCGCCGTAAGAAGCCGGTGTCGCATGCGTGATCTCTGACGTCGCGACAAGTCCTGTCGACATACCGTTCTCTTTCGCTTGTTCAAGTACCGTTTTCACGTCTGTTTTGTCGTTATCGACGGCAATTGCGTTGTTGTATGTTTTCACGCCAGAACTCATTGCTGTCGCTGCTGCTGCCGAGTCTGTTACGTTTTCTTCTTCGTCTTCAGGATATGTCGATTGCATCCCTACCAAATGTGAATCGAACGCAGTCGGTTCCATTTCTACCGTCTCTTCATTATCGTTCATGTAACGAAGTGCCGTCGTATAAGGCACGCCCATCCCGTCCCCGATCATAAAGATGACGTTTTTCGCCTTATGATTCTTTGAATCCTTTGCTGCTTCTGCTTCGTTTTGTTGCTGAACGCCAACGATGCCCCCGAGTGCAAGCGTCGAAACGACTGCGAGTGGAACGAACTTTTTCATTGTCTTTTTCATCTGTAAACCCTCCCGAATGTTTGCTACTTCTGTAGCCTAACGGACTTTTGTAAAGATACATTTTCAGAATGAATACAGATGTGTATGCTTTTTGTAAATAGAAAAAGGACGCCTCATTGAGACGTCCTTGCATCCATTATCCGTTCTTCATACTGAATTCATCCGCAAGTGTGAAAGACACGTCCTTCACTTCTAGACCGCTCAATGCGAAATAGAGTTGGAGATAATTATGCTGGTTCAAGAAGAAGACCTGCTTCGTCTGTGTCACCCATTCCCCGTCCGTCCCGTTAAACGTGAACGTCGCACCCGGGATATTGTTCGCAAACAACGTCACCGGCATCTGCGCCAACTCCCCAGCGTTCGAACGGGCCGTCAACGTGATGTCATACGTCCCGGTCTGGTCGACCGAGATGGCGAAGACGTGCGTGTTCCCTGTCGAGGTGTCGATTCTTGACAAATCAACGTGTTCCCCGTTTTCGAGATGCTGATAGTCCAACTCGAATGCGTCCTGTTGATTCGTCTCATCTTCAAAGCCGAGGACCTCGACCGAACCATCATGAATTCCGAGAAGACGCTCCATCGCCGGTGATTTCAAGATGAATGAACAAATGTTGCGCGCGCTCCGTAACAACTCACCCCGTGTGACCACCCCTTCTTCGAGCGATGCCATCGTATTATCCTCGAATGAGTTGAGGTCCGGACGGTCGACGACCATATACAAATCGTTTTGCGAGCGGACCATCGCTGCCGTATTTTGACGGTTGGCCGATTCGTCCTCACGGAAGTTCACTTTTGCCCACCAGTCTGTCATGACGATGCCTTCAAAGCCCCACTCGTCACGTAAGATGCGCGTGTTTTGATCGTATAATCCGGCCGTCCAAATCCCATTGACCGCACCATACGTCGTCATGATTGACGATGCGCGCCCTTCTTTCACGGCCATCTCGAACCCTTTCAAGTAAATCTCGCGTAACGCCCGCTCCGAGACGACCGAATCGATATCGTGACGATGTGCCTCCTGGTTGTTGGCGCTGAAGTGCTTGAGCGTTCCTGTCACACCGACACGATGCATCCCGTTCAATTGAGCGACTGCCATCTTCCCGGTCAAATGCGGGTCTTCTGAGAAGTATTCAAAGTTCCGACCGTTCAATGGGTTGCGATGAATATTCATCCCTGGTCCGAGCAACGTATCGACGCGGTTTTTTCGCATCTCGAGCCCTGTCATCTCGAACAAGTCTTCAACGAGGTCAACGTTGAACGTAGAAGCTAAGAGAGTCCCGTTCGGAAGCGCGAACGCCTTCGTCCCGATATCCATGCGAATGCCTGATGGACCATCGGCACAACACGCCGCTGGAATCTCAAGCTCGTTCAATCGGTCGGACACACCACCAAACGCCGCTGCCGTCCCCGGTGTGACACGCGGTGAGTTCATCCCTTGTCCGCGGACGATTGTCGCCAAGTCCTCATCCGTCAATTGATCCAAGAATGTGTCGAGTGACGCCTTCTCGTGATATACATCGCTCAATTTGATACCTTGGTCACCCGTGAACACTCGCGTCTCAGGGCGTTCTTCCAAATAACGTGTCTCGACATCAACGGCACGAAGCGGCGTTGATTCGTAACCGACTTCCCATCCTTTTTCGTTCTGAATCGGCTTCATCCGCTCGAACGGGAGGACAGGCGCCATATTTTCGCTTAACGTCTCGAGGACGCGTTGCTCCTGCTGCTCGACTTCGAAAGCGAGTGTAGCCGAACGCACATCCGTTCCGACATATAAGCGATATGTTCCTGATTCGAGAACGAAGCTCGATTCATGACCCGTCACGCCAGAGTCGTCGTAGCTCGCAAAATCAGTCATCTGAACGTTAAACGAAAGGGTTTGTCGCTCACCCGGTTCAAGAAGCAATGTTTTCTCAAACGCTACTAAGGACCGGAGTGGATTTCCGAGTTTTCCTTGCGGTTTTTCGACGTAGAGCTGGACGACTTCTTTCCCGTCACAACCTCCCGTGTTCGTCACTTCCACCTCAACCGTTAGGACGCCATCGACTTCTGCCGTACGCTTCACTTCAGTATGGAATGTCGTATAAGACAATCCGAATCCGAACGGGTACAAGACGTCGTCTTTCGCGAACGTTTCAAAGTAGCGGTAACCGACATAGATATCTTCCTGATAAATCCCTTTATCCGCGTGACCAAAGTTCTTTGTCGACGGATAATCCTCGATGGATCGGGCAATCGTATCCGTCAGTTTCCCGGAAGGACTCACGTCACCGACAAGCACGTCGACGAGTCCTTTTCCGCCTTCCATCCCACCTTGCCATGCATAGAGGATCGCACTCGGCTCATTCGCCCAATTCATGTCGATGATGTTTCCGACGTTCAACACGACGACCGTTTTGTTGAAGCGCTTCGTCACGCGCTCAATCATCGCGTGTTCGATATCCGTCAATAAGTAACTGCCCGGGTCGGCCGTATTGTCACGGTCTTCCCCTGCCGTACGTCCGATCATGATGAGGGCGACATCTGACTCCTGTGCGGCTTGATCGACGAGTTCATCCGATACGTCCATTTCCTGTTGCGACCACGGTTCACCGGCCCAACCGACACCTTGGTCGAACGGGTTCTCTTTCACCCATTCCTCATACGTCGCATAAAGCGATTCATTGATGTGAATGTCTGTACGTTCACGTAGTGCCTCGAGCGGTGTCGTGACATGTCCGACGTTCACCATCCCACCTGAACCGGTACCGCTCTTATAGTAATGGAACTGACTACGCCCAAATACGGCAAGCTTCGTTTCAGACTGCAACGGGAGGGTTTTCTGTTCGTTTTTGACTAACACGACCCCTTCCGCGACCGCTTGACGTGCCAATTCCTCATAACGTTTCCAATCCAATGTATACTGTTTCATTTCGTCAGCTCCTTAAGTCCTTTTGCGATTTCATTCATACAATCATCTGCCTGTGGGTAGTCTCCTAATTTGTCCATAAAGGCATGATCCATACCCCGATATTGAATCAGTCGAGTCGGAATACCAGCTTCTGAAAGTTTTCGGGCATATGCCTCCCCTTCAAGTCGTAAGTAATCGTACTCGGCTGTCACAATCAAGGCTGGCGGTAAAGTCGTGACGTCCTCTGCCAAAAGTGGTGAGACGAGTGGATGCGTGACATCCGTCTTCCCTTGAAGATAGAGGTCATTTAGTAGCGAATGTGGATCTGCAAGAGCGAGCACGACACCTCGAATCAGGTCGTGATGGTGTGAGATATCGTACGCATCGAGTGTCCATTCAAAATCATCTGTCGGAATCGATCCCAGATTGACGACGGGATAGACGAGTGCTTGATAACAAATGCGCCCCTCCCCTCGTTCTTTCTCCATCAGACAACAAGCGGTCGCCAAATTCCCTCCGGCACTGTCTCCGGCGACGGCGATTTGGTCACGGATGACGTTCAACTCCGTCGCGTTGGCGTATACCCATTCAAAGGCTCGGTAACAATCGTTCAATCCGGCCGGGAACGGATGCTCCGGGGCGAGACGATAATCGACAGAGATGACGACCGCGTTCGCCCGTTCCGAAAGCAATTTACATGGATTCTCGACTGTCTCGAGCGTCCCTCCGAAGAAGCCGCCCCCGTGGAAAAAGAGAATCGCTGGGACTGGTTCGGTATGATGCGGGCGATACAGACGGGCCGGGATGTTTCCGTCTTTACTTGGAATTTTTACATATTCGGTTTTGATAGCAGTCGTCGTCTGATCCCGGTTCGGCCAACCCATGCTGGCACGTGCCACAGCGAGATCGAATTCGCCATCCGGTTCGTCACCTGAATGATTCGTGGTCAGTGTCGCGAACACGCGTGGATCGAGGTCACCGGTACGATCTGAATCTGGAATCGGTTTGATGATGGTTTCGAGATGGTTCGCGTGCGTTCGATATTGGCTTTGTTGAAGGTGTTGGACGAGATATTTATCATCGGATTCCATTATGTAAGCCCCTTTCTTTCAATGTTTCTGAACCTGATAAAATATTGTTATTGGATAAAGTTGTACATCGGCTCATCGCATGATACGTTGTTGGAACAGATCACTAAAGGAGTGTTATTGATGTATAACTGCGTCAGCTGCAATAAATCATTGAACGAACATGAAGTCATCCATACAGATGAACTCGGTCATTTCGGTGATCCAATCAAGCATTATTGCGATGCTTGCTTCATTGAGGGAGCAAAAATCGGTTTTCACAAGATGGAGATTGGTTGCTGCACAGCATGCCAACAACCGTTAGTTTTACAATTTGATCAGGAAGAAACCGCTAGCCTGGCTCGTGAAGATGGAACAGTTCATTACATATGCCCTCAAATGCTAGAAGCATATCAACAACAAAATGAAGAGCTGATCGAACAGTTAGAAGATGTTCATGACCAGTTTATTTTTTATGTGATTCAACCCGACCCGACGTTGCCTGACTTCGGATAATGGATTCTCATTCGCTTTCCTACCGTCTTTCGGTCTATAATGGACTGTATTGCAAATAGACATTGAAATTTTCTGAAGCAGAAGTTCTCACGAAAGAATGAGGTTACCCATGAACAAACAGCAATTTACGGATTATCGCCTGAGCGACGAGATTACTCGTGCGTTAGGCATTATGAAATACGAATCACCGACCGAAGTACAACAACAGGTCATCCCACGTGCGCTTGAGCGCGAAGACTTAATCGTCAAAGCACAGACGGGAAGCGGAAAGACAGCTGCTTTCGGGATTCCGGTCATCGAGCTCATCGATTGGGCCGAAAACAAACCCCAAGTCCTCGTCTTGACACCGACACGCGAACTCGCCGTTCAAGTACGGGAAGACATGACGAACATCGGACGTTTCAAACGAATCAAAGCGACTGCCGTCTACGGGAAAGAACCGTTCTCGAAACAGCGTGAAGAATTGAAACAAAAGACACATATCGTCGTCGGTACACCTGGACGCGTTATGGACCATATTGAGCGCGAGACGCTCTCACTCGATCGCATCGAATACTTGATCATCGATGAAGCGGACGAGATGCTCAACCGCGGCTTCCTCGCCGACGTAGAGAAGATTCTTCAACAGTTGCCGAAAGACCGCGTCACAATGGTCTTCTCAGCGACATTCCCACAAGATATCGAACGTCTCTGCCAGAAGCATATGAATGCTCCGGCACGTGTCGCCATCGAGTCGACAGGTATGACCGCTTCGACAATCGAACACCGTTTACTTCCCGTTCATCGGAATGAGAAACTTGCTGTCCTTCAAGACATCACGGTCGTCGAGAACCCGGACAGCTGTATGATTTTCTGTCGGACGAAAGAGAACGTCGATACGGTGTACGCCGAGCTCGACAAAGCCGGTTACTCGGCTGAACGTCTCCACGGCGGACTCGAGCAAGAGGACCGTTTCGCCGTCATGAACGGCTTCAAAATGGGTAACTTCCGCTACCTCGTGGCGACAGACGTCGCAGCACGTGGAATCGATGTCGACAACGTCGAACTCGTCATCAACTATGACGTTCCTGTCGAAAAGGAAAGTTACGTGCACCGGACGGGTCGTACCGGACGTGCCGGTAAACAAGGAACAGCCATCACGCTCATGACCCGTCAGGAAGAACGTCTCATCGGAGCTATCGAATCATACGTTCAATTCGAGATTCCGATGATCGATGCTCCGACGGAAGCGGAAGTAGCGGCTAACCAAGATGCCTTTGAGCAAAAGTTGAGCGGACGACGCGTCGTTCGAAACAACAAGACAGCTCGCATTAACCAGGACATCATGAAGCTCCACTTCAGTGGCGGGAAGAAGAAAAAACTTCGTGCTGTCGACTTCGTTGGAACAATTGCCAAAATTCCTGGCGTATCCGCTGACGACATCGGCATCATCACAATCAATGATCAGATGACGTACGTTGATATCCTCAACGGAAAAGGTTCGATTGTCCTTCAAGCGATGGAAACGACGCCTGTCAAAGGGAAGAAATTAAAAGTAAGCAAAGCACGTAAATAATGCAGATTCAGCCTCAAAGATGATAGTCGTCTTTGAGGTTTTTTATTACCTCACAACAATCGAAAGCGCTTTCGATAAACATTAAAAAAATATGGGTTTCGGAAAACGTTTTCACCTGCATCATACCTGTATCAAATCTCAAATTCAACCTTCCTCACTCGATTGTCAAAAAAGAGCCCAATCTGTCGTTCGGGCTCAGTCTTCCAAGTGAAGAAAATCAAATTTTGAGTCGATGGTTGAACTGTGGCTCGTTTGATGAATCGATTCGTCACGACTCACGAGATATGTGTACTCCGCATCCGGTTCTGTCGAAAATTTCGCGAACAATGTATGGGGATTCATACTCTCAAATCCGTCCTCCCCATAAGAAATAGAGCGGACGGTGACCGTTTCGGTTGGATATCGATTCTTGAGATACGCTTCGAGCACTATTTTTTCTTCCTGCACCTGTTGATTCACCCAATAAGGACGAACTGCATAGAATATTCCGTACGCCAATACACAACATACCGTCACAATCCGTATACGCCTTCGCCATTTCCCATGAAATTGAAACGACAGCAAAGCCAATACAACCACGATGGCGAACACAATTAGTAGATCAATCAACTCAAGCGGATGCATTGCGTTTCCTCCGATCAGTCTAGCGACTCTTCAGAGATGAGCTTGAATCCTTCAATCTCTGTCTCTTCTTCCACTTCGATCAACAGACATGGTTTCCCTTTATAGTTCACTTGCTTCACATATTTTAAATCTTGTGGACTGACAGAAATATTGGCCACTTTCGTATTGATTTTAATCGATTTCGACGTATATTTTGGAACGACGCTCGTCGCTTTCATCTCATATTTCGTGTCATCGACGACTTGTTTGAACGCCTGCTCGACTTTTTCTGTCGTCACGTCTTCAACACCGCTCGCCCGAAGGACGACCTCGACCGCACGGGAGTCGAGCATCGCTACCCGCTCTTCTTCCTGTTCGTTCTCTTCTTCAGCGACAATGATTTGATTGATCTCATCATAAACGGTTGCGAGCGTCCGGGAATTGACTTCTTCCCCGATGACCGCTTTCACCACTTCTTCGAAGACCGCCTTCTCTTCCACTGCTGTAACGATTTCTGAACCGTTCAGTACGTTCTCAATGAACGTCATATCCGGTTGGTGCGCTTTATGTGCCGAATAGAGGATATGGTTCACATCGGCCGCATTATCCGTGAAACACGGGAATAAAAATCCACCAATTGGCGCCTCGAGTTTGATGATTGGATTCACAATCAAGCTGGCTTTGAATTCACGCTCGACGAAGTCAAAGACGAGTGACTTTTTCGGAAGTTCTGTCGGGCTGATACTGCCGAGGATGAACTTCGTCGTATACACTTCATCGTTCGCGTGAATCTCAGACTCTTCCGAATACCGGTTCGTCGGCTTATTGTAATTACCCCGGATGAACGTCACGACCATGTCTTTTTCAAATGGCGTGTCTTTCACCATCTTCAAGGCGATGCGTTGCATATAGTCCGTCCATACGTCTGTCTCTTCCGTACGAAGTCCTTCATACAGCAATCCTTGCGTATGGTCGACTTGGCCTTCCTCCGGATATTGGAACTTCACTTCGAATAGTTTTTCATCTAGCTTCCCACCGAGCACTTTTTTGAAGTTTGTCAAAAACAGTTCCTGCTGTTCTTCTTCAAGGAACGGGAACGGGCGCAACTCTTCGTAGTAAATCTCATTCGTTTCCTGCCGGATGTAAATCGTATATAAGTCAGCAATCTTCAGCTTCGTCGCATTCACTTTAAACTGTCGGCGAATCGCCGCAATCTCTTTCTTGTTCATTCCATCCACCTCTTCTTTTCTCTCAATCCATGTCATTTATTATACCAGTCCTGATCGCTCACTAGTTCCAAAGAAATAACACGAGATCGCTCGCTAATGCTAGAGAAGGATTTGCGATAGTCTTTCTAATCATTTTGCAGATTTTCACACTTTTTCAAAATCGACCTGTGTATGATCAAGTTGAATTTATTGCGTGATGTTTGTCTCACTTTTTGGTTGATGAAAGGTTGCCCACTTGCTCGACAAGTGTTCATTCCAAATACATAGTAGGAGGCTTTTTATGTTGAAGAAACTCATGTCTGTCGCACTCGTCACATTGCTTGTCTGGATTTCCGCGTCATTTGACGCGACACCGGTCTCTGCATTCCCACCGAATATTCCTTCGAAAGCGGATGCGCTCACAAAACTGAATGCGCTCACTGTCAAAAATGAAGGGTCGATGACGGGGTACAGTCGGGACCTCTTCCCACACTGGTCGAGTCAAGGAAGTGGTTGTAACACGCGTCACATCGTCTTGAAACGGGACGCTGACTCGGTCGTCGACCAATGTCCGGTAACGACGGGCTCATGGTACAGTTACTATGACGGTTTGACGTTTACGTCGGCATCTGACATCGATATCGACCACATTGTTCCGCTCGCTGAAGCATGGCGCTCTGGCGCAAGCAGCTGGACGACAACCAAACGTCAGAGCTTTGCGAACGACTTGAACGGTCCTCAGTTGATCGCGGTGTCCGCTTCATCGAACCGCTCTAAAGGAGACCAAGACCCGTCGACATGGCAACCCCCTCGTACCGGGGCACGCTGTGCATATGCGAAGATGTGGGTTGAGACGAAGAGCCGTTGGGGCTTGAGCCTTCAATCAGCAGAGAAGTCAGCACTCACGACAGCCATCAACGCTTGTATTTATTGAGAGAGAAAAGGAGTCATTCATGAACAAACTTACTTCTACCTTTAAGGCAACCCACGGTGTCATGACGGAAGAAGTCGGTGTCATCAGTGGCGATTTGGAATTGACGACGGCGTGTCAGGAAGATGGTTCCTTGACACTCCACATCACGTACGTCGGAGCGAAAGATGTATACACGCTCCCCGGGAGTCCATATCAGCTGCATGACCCGAACGATCATGACGTCGTTCATCAAATGCTCGTGAACATTCTCGAGCGGACGTGAAAACATCGCCAACTCCGGATTAAGGGGTTGGCGATGTTTCGTCTTTTCGATATTTCGTAAATAAACTATTCGGTAAATGACAATAATTCTCCGAACAACTTGCCTAAATGAACGGTCAAGAAATTGTCTCGACCGAAAAACAGTACACAAGTTCTTCCCCGAAGAAATGTTGTGCTTAATTTGATAAACTGTCTCTTAATTTTAATTTATTGACTATTTATTTAGTTTGTAATGCGTAAACATTTTCTTTTTTAGGTGTCACAAGGATTTTGCACTGAGATTTATCATGAATCAAAGATTCAAATCCTTCGTCTTTAATGTCGTCTAAATAAATTTTCTTTGTAACAAATGTCTCTAAATTCACTTTTCCTTCGGCAAACAAATCAATCACTTCTTTAAAATTATTCGCATAAGCAAATGATAAAGAAATTGATTTTTCAGAAATGATAAACTCATTAAGCATAATAGAAACTTCCTTTTCATACATAGCAACAATCATAAGTTCTCCGCCTTTTTTTAAGGCTTCCATCGCTGCAACAAATGTAGGCTGTACTCCAGCCGCTTCAAACGCTACATCAACACCCTTATCGCCTGTGAGTTCTTTAATTTTTGATACAACATCAACTTCTAATGGATTGATGATATGCGTTGCGCCTACTTTCATCGCTCTGTTGCGTCGTTCTTCTGCCATTTCAACAACAATAATTTGTGAAGCGCCTTTAATTTTAGCCATTGCCGTAACCAAAAGTCCCACAGGTCCAGCACCGAAAACAACACAACTATTCCCTGCTTTTAATTTACTATTTTTCACAGCATGATGAGCAACTGCTGCCGGTTCTACAAGCGCCCCATGTTCTAAAGAGAGATGGTCAGGTAAAACATGCATATACTTTTCATCAGCCACCGCATAAGTTGCGAAGCCTCCATCTTCAGTCAATCCCTGAATCCCAATATTGTCACAAAGCTGTGGACGTTGTTCCAAGCAATATTCGCATTCTCCACAACTTCTTAGCGTCTCAACAACGACACGATCTCCGACCTTAACCGTACGAACTTCTTCTCCAATCTCAACAACTGTGCCGGCATACTCATGTCCTAATACGACATTACCAGGTATATTTAATGGACCTGCTACGTACTCGTGCAAATCACTCCCACAAATTCCACACCATTCTACTTCTACTTTTACCTTATGCAATGAAATTTCCTTCTCTGAAATTTCATCAATTCGAATGTCTTTTGCTGCGTAAAATTTAGCTGCTTTCATAAATAATTACCCCCTAAAAAATTATGAACACTTACTCTCCCTTGTTGTAAGCGCTTTTAATTTTAGTCATCAGATAATACCATCACAACCATCAAATTGATTCAATCTGTATAAAATTAAACAGATTCTCTATAAATGTTTAATTTTTTTGTATCTTTGTATCGAAATCGTGCAAAAAATAAGCTTTCATACTTTAGTTGGAAAATAGACTAAAGATGTAACAACATTTATGATTAATATAAATTAAAAAAGTATGAGCAATTTTACAATTCCTCACCTGCCGAGTATTGTAGAAAACGAGGTCTCACTTATGAATCGACAAAAAAGAAAAACTCAAGCCGCAATTATAAAAGCACTTTTAAAAAATGCAATCATAAAAGGGATTGAGCAAGTTACTGTTCAAGATATTGTAGATGACGCTGACATCAACCGAGCGACTTTTTACAATCATTTTAAAGATAAACAAGATTTAATCGAACATATAGAGAGCAATACATTAAATGGATTAATTCAACATCTTAAAATTCCAAAGTACGGCGTTCAGTCATTTTCCGACCTCATTTATCCCCCTATTCTGAATTCATTAGAGCATGTGAAGCAATACTCGTACACTTATAGCGTTCTATTGAGTCCGAATGGTCCTACTGATTTTAGATGGCGTATGTTAGAAATCATAAAAAAAGCCGTTCGACATAGCATAGAAGAAATTAATAACAGAGACATTCATATAAATAACAAAGAGTCTTATCTTATTGATTTTGTGGCTGGTGCCCATTTATCTATTATTATCAGTTGGGTAGAAAACGGATTTGATTGTGAACCTAATGAATTAGCAATGCAGATATCTAGTCTACTATCAAATGGTATAGATACTGATTCGTAATAATGCAATTCAATATATCGATTAACATTCTGACACTTTATACTTTCTAATTAAGTTATTCGGAATATGACAATAATCGTCCGGGCAACGCGTCAAGCGGTCTTGATGTTCGTCCGCACTTCGCACATAGTTCGTGAGCGGTTTGACTTCAACAGCAATCCGTTCTGCATCAAGGCGTCGCTCAATGAATTCTTGTGCCTCCATCAAATGTCGTGATTCTTCACTGTATACGCCCGTTCGATACTTCTCCCCGACATCGATTCCTTGTTGGTTGACACTGTATGGATCAATGATTTCGAACAAATAATTCATCAAATCCTCGACCGTCACTACCTCCGGATCGAACGTTGTTTTGACACACTCCGCGTAACCGTCATACTCTCCGTCTAACGTATCGGTCGTACCGTTCGCGCGTCCTGCTTCAGTTGAAAGGACGCCCGGTAACGTCCTCACAAATTCTTGAACACCCCATAGACATCCGCCCGCTAAATAGATTGTTTCGATTCGAATCACTCCCCATCTCTTTGAATCTTTTCTTCAGCATACACGTAATGATGAGAGAAGGGAGAGATTTGATTGAATAAACAACGTTTTCTCACCACATTGACCAGCTCCATCATCCTCTTTGTTGCCATGATCTTTATTTTTCGTAACGACTATTCTCTATTCGCTGAAATGGCGATCATCTTTCTAGCGGTCGTCATCGGCCAAACAATCCTCGAACGACTATTTCGACGCTTTGCGGAGCAACGGGTATCGAATCAGACGGTATTCGTCTCGTTCCTGTCGATGCTAGTGATACTATGGACGTTCGCAGGCATTCTTTTTGATTGAATATATAGCTTCGCCTCGCGATAAATTCCCATCGTTTATGGATGACTTAAAAGTGTTTAAATTAACTTTCGAATTGCTTCTACAATTAAATGTGGCTCATCTCTTTGAATATAATGTGCGCTCTGCTCCGCAATTACAAACGTGGCATTTGAAGATATTCCCGTCATTTCTTTTTGTAAGACATTCCACAGCCTCTGATTTTCTGCGGAATAAAAGTCTTTCTTTCCTGCTGATATGATTGTTGTCGGGATTGAAAGATCAAGATTTGCTTGTTTCACTTGGTGCAAACTTTCCATAAATTCATCATAGTTCCCTTCCCGCACAAATTGCTTGGAGTATGCGTTTTGAAACTCTCGTGACATGGTCGGAAGAAATCGTTCCCGATAGTCGCTCGGCGTCGTGTCTACTAGCACTAGACCCACTACCTCATCTCGATATTCAGATGCGAACAATTGCATATTGACGCCTCCAAACGAATGACCGACCAAAATGAACGGAGATGCTATATCCAACTGTTTGATTAGTTGGTGCAATTCTCGAACCATCTCCTTACTGGTTCTTCGATTCGTACTGGTCCCGCTTTTGCCTAGACCCGCCCTGTCATAAAGAAGGACATTGGCATATGTCGACACTTCATCCGCCACCTGTCTCCAAGTCGTAGAGTCATCGCCATATCCTGCATCCATGATGATTGTCACTGACTTTGAATGTTGTTGAATATACTCAACATATAACTCACAGTCATGGATTTTTACCATTTGCTGATTGTTCATGGTTTCCCCCTTCACTTCGTCCCTTTCGCTATCATAAAGCATAAAAAAATTGATGGACAGCCGCCCATCAATTTATAAATATCCCAACCGCTTCAAATCTTCATAAACGAGTGAAGACAACAGCGTTCGCCCATCACCGTTCAAATGGTCCGGGTTATGGAAGAATGACTGCTCATGAATGAATCGTTCATCCCCCATATAATTGAGGAACGGAACATCTAAATCAAGCTTCTCTACATGCTGAAACACGAGGCGCTCCATGACGTCTTCATCAAAATACGTATGATACGACGCATGGACCGGCTCCATCGCCAAGACGACACGATACCCTTGTCGTTTACAGTAATCGATGATGTCTTGTAAATGCGACATGTTCTCTTCAATCTCATGATGGTTCACGGCATTCTCATATTGAGCGGCCACTTCCTCATACTTACGCTCTGAGTAGTTCAGCCCACCATTCTCCCATGGCTTATGCGCATCAAACCGAAAATCTCGGATTTCCCGGGAAATCGCGGCATAAACACTGCCACTATTCAATGCGGGGAACTCCTCATGCGTATAATATTGAAACAGACTGACCGGCTCGATGTCTTTACGGTCCAAGACGCGATAGTAATTCGCCTTCCGACCGACATCTGAGTTGCTGAATGTGATTTGAGATAAAGACACGATCACGACCCCACCTGGTTTCAAGTGTTTATCGTATTCTTTCAACATCTTTAAGTCATATTCAATCGGTTGACTTGGTAACGCCAAGTCGAGATGCGACAATCCGGCCGGTTTAAAATAATACCCATACATCGCATGAGACGTTCCGAGATTGATGATATCGACAGGATGAGGGTCTTCTTTAAACGCTAGGACGGCCCGATTGTTATTGTACTCCCACGAGTCTTTCACGAACTCGTTGACGGGAATAAAGATGGCGATAATCACGAGTAACACAACGACGATTTTAATTCCTAAACGCTTCATGCTAATTCCTTTCCGAGCATCTTAAAACCCACCGTATACAAATCCTTGGCCCGACACGCCAAACAAGAAGGCCGAGACAATCAAGAACAAGTTGATCGCCACGCTCGTCACGGCAGACTGACGTGCCATCCAATCCCAAGCCGAACCTTTCGTCCGTTCAATATGTTGGAACAAGTGAACGACGACAAAGACGACGAGGAAGATAATCAAATCGAGTAACGAGAACATTTGAATCGCCTGTATCATGCCTGACGGTGCCCATGAAGAGGGTGTCACGTACAGTTTGGCATGCGAGAACGCCTCTGCCATCGAATGTGATTGAAAGAAGACACGCGAGAAACAGACGAGCTGGAACGTGATGGCGATTTTCCACCACCGATGTAGGGTCGGCACGCGGTCAAATCCGACCCATGACGCCATTTTTTCGCGCTGCTGTTTCGTATGGTCTCCGAACACACGATAGATTCCATGAATAAGTCCCCATAAGACGAAATTCCACGCGGCACCATGCCAAATTCCACTCACTAAGAATGTTGCGAGGATGGCACCATAAATCTGCTCGCGCTTCTTCTTCCCTTTCGCGAGCGGCATGAAAATATAATCTCGCAACCACATCGAAAGTGTGATGTGCCAGCGGTTCCAGAAGTCGGCAATCGATACGGCAAAGTGTGGCTGTTTGAAGTTCTCCGATAATCGAATTCCGAGCAATCGTGCACAACCGATGGCGATATCACTACACGCCGAGAAATCGGCGAACAGTTGAATCGAGAACAACATCGTCGCGAGCACAATCTCTGAACCAGTCGGATCTGGACTGTTGAATACACTTGCGACAATCGGAGCCAATCGGTCAGCGATCAACGTCTTCTTGAAGAATCCCCAAATGATGCGCTGTATCCCATAACTGATATTGTCGTAGTCGAGATGTTGCTCCGTCTTCAGCTGGGGAAGTAGCTTTTTCGCTCGCTCAATCGGTCCCGCTACGAGTTGCGGGAAGAAGGCGAAATAGACCGAGAAATAGCCGTAATGACGCTCTGCTTTTTGCTTCCCTCGTGAGACGTCCACGACATAACTGATAGCTTGGAACGTATAGAACGAGATGGCCAACGGCAACACGATCTCTTTATACGGCACATCATAATCAAATCCGCTCCATGCGGCGAACGAACGGAGCGAATCGTTGACGAAATTAAAATACTTGAACCATCCGAGGAAGAAGACAAGAACCGAGACACCGAC
This sequence comes from Exiguobacterium sp. s160, assembly GCF_018617575.1. Classification (NCBI taxonomy): domain Bacteria; kingdom Bacillati; phylum Bacillota; class Bacilli; order Caryophanales; genus Exiguobacterium; species Exiguobacterium sp. s160. Next base: position 45,121 of record NZ_JACSKK010000007.1, on the reverse strand, counting down.
CCACATGAGCCGTTTCTTCTGTTCTTTCTTTTCTTGCTTTTCAATCAGAATCCCAATCACATAGGTGAAGGCGGTACTGATCAACAATAGCGGAATGAATTGGACGCTCAACGTGGCGTAGAAGACATAGCTCGCTAAGAGGAGGAGCACCCATCGGAATCGATGCGGGACCACGTAATACGTTCCAACGATGATTGTTAAAAATAAGAGAAATTCAATCGAAATAAAAGTCATATTTACCACCTGATGTTATGAAACTTGACGATGTACCGATTCCTGACAATCAGGTGGTCACAAGTTCTCGCTTCGGCAATGCGGCATAACGAATCTTTCCGAACGAATTACGTGGAATCTCGTCAATCTGCATCACCCGAACACCTTTCACCTTGATTTGTTCTTTGATGATTTTTTGAATGCGTGCGACGTCATCTTGCAACGTATACACGTATAATTGGTCGTCTTCCCCCGCACAGACGCAGTCATGTCCGTGCTCTCGAAGGAGAGTCTCGACTTCGTCCAAGCTGATTCGACTTCCATACAGTTTAATCATGCGCTTGATGCGGCCGACGATGAAGAAATACCCATCCTCGTCGCGATACGCCATGTCACCCGTACGTAAGACACCTTGATTGTCGTCACCTTTCGCAAGGTCAGCTAACGAGGTCGCGTATCCGAACGACACATTGTCGCCTTGATATACTAATTCGCCCGTCACGTTCGCATCTTTGATGTCGTTCCCGGCTTCATCTCGTAACGAGAGTGTTCCACCAGGGATGGCGATTCCGATACTTCCTGCTTTTTTCGCATGCATCCGATCCGGTAAATACGACATCCGAGCCGTCGCCTCCGTTTGGCCGTACATGATGAAAAATTGAATCCCTTTTTCTTCACACACCGTCGCGAAGTGATGGGCGAGCGTTGGGTCCAACTTTCCACCCGCTTGCGTCAACTTCTTCAAACTTGGCAAATCATACGCCTCAAATTTCAAACGTTTTAACATCTCGTAATGAAACGGTACGCCACCAAACGTCGTCGCCTGCTCAACACGACACAACTCCCAAAACTCTTTTTGAACGATCGAACGGTCTGTTAGGATGATGGTCGCCCCTTTCAACAGATGACTGTTGATAATCGAGAGCCCATACGAATAGTTCATCGGAAGGGTCGTAATCGGTTTATCCGTCTGATCGATGTCGAGATAGTCGATGATTGATGTGGCGTTTGCTGATAGATTGTTATACGTGAGACGGACCAATTTCGGACTTCCGGTACTCCCTGAAGTCGTCAACAGAAGGGCCAACTCTTCATGAAGTTCATGGTGAACTGTTGCTCCTGTTTCAAACAAGGCGTAACCACCGTAACCATAGTAAGCATCCAAGGAGTTCACCAAATCGTCTCTCGATTCCGGTGCCCATACGTGCGTCGGTTCATACCGTTCCATCAACTTCTGTAATTGCTCGGCTGGGATATCCGCGTCTAACAAGACGGGTACGACGCGTCCCCGAATAAAACCGACATAGCCGAAGAGCGACTCGACCCGGTTGGCACATAGACAGAAGACGAGCGACCGTTCGCCGACTTCTTGACAAATCGAGTCGCCGACCTCCAACATCTCGCCGTATGTGTAAGAATGGTCCTCATAGACCGCCTCGCGATCCATGTACTGCTCGAGTGTTTGAAAAAGCGTCATGACTGGATGTCCACACCGAGGCGCTGCAGCAACGCGATGCCAGACTGATACGAATGGAACTCCGTCATTTCATCCGAGTCGATATAGACGTCAAACGCATCCTCGATTTCTGCGATGAGCGTCATGTGTCCAATCGAATCCCATTCCGTCGATTCTCCGAGCTTCATGTCCTCGAGAACCACATCGTCCTCTAATTCCAATCCGTTTTTAAATGCCATGTTATATGCTTCAAGCGTGCTCATTGTATTCATCCTCTCACGTTCACTCCAACTGTTCGATTTCATCTATTCTTTTTGACTGATAATGATAATCATTTGCCTTGTGATTCTATCACAATTTTTCGAAATCGGTCAATTCTTCATAGGAGAAAAAACTTGGAGTTGAGCGATTTTCTGCATGAAAAAGACCGCATCGTTACGATGCGGTCTCAGGAGACGGTAAAACATATTCGAGTTGTAAATCGAGTGGTTGTTCTTTATAGATTTGTGGCACGATTTCTTCGGCTACTATGCATCCCATCGCTTCATAGAAATGATATGTATCGACGGCCGGGTTCGCTCCGATGTATAGCTTTTTCGCGCCTCGTTCGATTGCTGCCTGACAGACACGTTCAAATAACACTTTACCAATCCCCTGTCCACGATTAGGACGACTCACATGAATGAAGCCCAGATTTAAATACTGGCCTTCCGTTCCGAGCAGGTGTCCATCCAGTCCGGCAAAGCCAAGTAACATTTCACTTTTTTGGATTGCCACAACAACGCCGCCACGGTCGATGTAGTAGTTAAGAATCTCAATGACCTGTTGTTTTTTCGCGTCATCCCATTCATCGATGTAATGCTCGTCTTTTTGATAAAGCTCACCATTTGAATCCACGGCATAGATGCGATGCGTTTCCTGAAAGCGTACGAAGGTCGTTAAAAAATCGGGAGCGATTTGATTTGTTAGAAGACTGATGGTGTGATTCATAAAACTCTCCTATTATTTTGATCAGTTATTTAAGAAACCGAATATGTGACTTCATTTCCTACTTCGATTCCAAGCAAACTAAAAAAATGTTCACCGAATGAATTCTTTAAAAATGTCACTTAACTCTTGTGGTGTTTCTTTCATACCGGTCTTCATCCACCTTTTCACAATACTGGCTAATGAATCTGCGTATACCGCATTCGCATACACTTCCGCTTTTTCGGACACGTTGCAATTCTCATAAATTTGAAAATCCGTACAAAGTAAATCGAAATGTTCCTCAAAGCGGTTCAAAAGCGGAAGTAAATCATTTTCTTTTAAGAGATTCAAGAATTCGAGGTTGTCACTCCATATCTCAAAATATAACGTATCGAAATCAAGCTGCTCCTGTCCCGCTTCTGTTAATGCAAGTTGAATTCTCTGCCTAAATATTTCATACATGTGATAGGTGAGTACATCCTCTTTCGTATCAAAATGAGCATAAAATGTATTTCGCGCCAATCCAGCAGTTTTAGTAAGTTCTGATATCGTAATACTCGTAAAGTTCGTTCGACGCATTAATTCCAACATAGTATCCACTAAAAGATTGATTGACCTCTTAGAATTCGTATTTATAGGTTTTTGCTTTAGCATAAGTACTCCTTAATTTGTACAGAATGAGAGATTTGTATGAATACCTCAATACGTATTGACGCAATGTCTACACTAACATTATATTGCAGGTATATTATTTGAGCAATTGTTCAAATAATATCAAATGCTCAAATTTAATTTATTCAAATTCTAATCATACTAGGAGGATCACTTATGAAAACAACGATTATTTTGGCTCATCCATGGCATGGCAGTTTCAATAAATCCATCATGGATACAACAATCGAACAATTAGTACTCAAGAAAAAAGACTACCAAATCATTGACTTAAATAAAGATCAATTTAATCCTGTTTTAAATGAATCGGATTTATCTCTTTATTCGAAAGGTCAATCTCGAGATCAACTAGTGAACCAATATCAGAAGATGCTGAGCGATAGCGATGAATTAGTTTTTATTTTTCCTGTTTGGTGGTTTGATGTACCAGCTATTTTAAAAGGCTTTTTTGACAAGGTTATGTTGAAAAATTTTGCCTATGTAGAGGAATCTACCGGATTGAAAGGATTACTCACTCATATAAAAAAGACTACTGTCATTACCACTTCGGAAGTGCCTACGTGGTATTTAAGATTTTTAGCCGGGAACCCCATTAAGGGGACTCTTATTCGCGGAACATTTAAAGGAATTGGACTTAAAAATGTGAAATGGGTGAACAGCTCATTTACGAGTAGCGGGAAAGATCGTCGAAGAAAGAAATTTTTAGATAAAGTAGCGAAGAGTATCTTAGTGTAATCTGTAGTACACTATCAACTTTTTGTAGGTTATATATCATCTATGACCTCAAATTTTTTTATTAATAACCAGATTAACAACATAAATTTGAGGTCAAACTTAGATACTTTTCATGGATAGTCACGTTCTTCACTTTTGTCAAATTCATTTGCTTCATTGTAAAGTTTGACCATTGAAAGGTTTGTGAATCCTGTACCACCCTCCACTAATTGCAATTCAATTGGAGATAGTCTTTCTTCAAGTCATTCCTTTCAAGAGGATTTATGGTGAAATTAGCATTTGGTTATCACTCTATTTCCTCAATGCATTTTACATAGTCAAGTTTCATTTCCATTTAGATGCATATCACAAATAAACGCATTCAGACCTTTCCAAGACAATAAGGTGTAAGGTGGTTCCGTATCACTCGTTACAGGAAAACCTTCAGCAACGAGACTAGCCCGCTTGACGAATGGATCCCTTTTACCAGACTGATACACGGCAATTTTTCGAGGCATGTCCTCATCGTCATCATAATATCCGGTCTTTAATCTCAATGTTCTGATTTCCTCTAATGAAGGAATTTCTTTTCCCTGCCAATCGTATATCTCAAAAATCGGGTACCGATCACGTGTCCATTGCTCAATAATATCAATCACTTTTAACAGGATATATTCGGAAGAGTCCATCTGAAAACTGACAATGTCTCCTGATTTAAACGTCGTATCCGCTACAAAGCGCTTAGGAATCTTTTTAGCCAGGGGCTGAGGCTGATTCAATTGATGTTTTAACTTAAGAAGAACGGCCTCTCTTTTCTTCTTTAACTTTAAATCATCGTTCCAATTTTCTAGCTCGATTCCACTGTCAATAATCTCTACAGCATTTTGTTTTACGTGATCTTGTAATCGTCCTAGCTTCCATTGAATAAGTGCAAAGGAAAGCCAAAACAGTGTCATTTCTTCAGTATCTAACTCATCTATGTACTCTTGAATGACCTTTTCACTCGCTTGTTCATTCGAATAGCCGTCCCCTAGTAAATCTTTGTATATAAACCGAATATCTTCGGCAAGGTCATTCGATAAAATCGCTACTCCCCAAACACCCATATAATTCAACTCCTAAAAAAAGTCATCTAGAACAAGTATAAAACAATGTTCTACATGACTCTTTGAAAATAATTTATAGCATTGTTCACCATATCGCCGAAAACCACATACAATCACTTTATCCTAAAAATCAAAGTTTGATAAAATATAAATATTCAGAGATTATTCCTCCGAATCTTTTAAAATCACCAGATAAATTTAGTTATAAAACCGGCACTCATACCAAAAATAATACTTAACATAGTTCCTATTAGATAGTATTCAGAAAAGCTCTTATCATCAAATTGTTTAAACCTAGTTAAAGCTTTCATCGCTATCAAGAATCCGATACTTGATAAACTGTTAGACACACACAATAATAAAATTAAATTTCTTTCTAAAATCCCTATCCACATTCCTGCTTTAGCAGGAGAATCACTAATAATAGAAATTTTTTTATTCAATTTTATATCTTCTTTTGATTTTGTTGAGTAAGTAACCCAGTCATTTTCGATTGTATCTGTACTAAACCTTTCGTATGTAACATCTGCGTTGTTGTTAATAAAACTACCTTCAATAATTGTTTCAGTTACTTTGTTAGTAGGTTTAAATTCCTTTAAAATTATGCTTATCAGATATCCTGAAAAATAAGTATTTACTAATATTATTATCAATGTAATTATCACTTTTTCATCTATTTCTAAATTAACACTACCACTAGAGATTAAATTGCTAAATAAATTTGTTACAGCTTTATCATAATTCTCAAATACCATCAGCGAAAGTATTACTATACTTCCTAGATGAATTACTTGGTCTGATATGTATAAGATAGCTGACATAATTGATTTTTGATAACTGCTAAAACCTTTACATTTAGCAATTCTATTATTTAAATTCTCTTTTATTAAATCTATTAACAAGTGAGCTAGACAAATTAAAAAGACATAAAAAAGTATTAGGTAGTTAAAATTTATCAATCCGATACTAGAACTTATAAAGATTATTACTACATATGTAAACAGATGAATCACAACATGCTGAAGAACTCCTACAAATCCTTGTAATTTTTTCTCGATTATTTTATTGGTTTGTAAGGGGTAATCAGCAATTAAATGCGCTAAAATTAAAATCAGTATCAACATTTGCTTTACTCCTAACTAAATCTGTAATTCAAAATTTGTTTTCTTATTTCTTTTTCTAACTCTTCGTGTTTTTTTTGTACGACATGTACTATATCTAAATATTCATCCTCACCTTCAGTACTTCTTCCTGATTGTATTTCCTTTATTGTCAAAAAACTACAAACTGACTTTGCTGCCTCTAAAATCAAATCTGATTTTCCTCCAGTATAATGACCAGATACAGTAGATGTAGATTTATTTATTTTATTAGCGATTTCTTTCTGAGAACGAATTAGACTATATAGACCCAAGATTTCCCTTTGCTTATTTGTTTGATCTACAATTATTGCACTTTGAAGGTCTAATAAAGTATTTATTAACTCAATTTCATTATCATTGAATTTGTTTAGTGGATTAAATTCAATTAATCCTTTTCTATTTTTTTCTTCTTTTATTAAATCATTGGCTATACGTGCTTTCTTAACGAGAAGATGATTCCAAGTTTCAATATCAATATCATTAATATCTTCATCTATCAATCCACAAGATAAACCAAAATACGGCATATTTTCTTCGTAATACCAATTATAGATTAAATAATTTGCTATCATTATTGCACTTGAATAACCTTCAACTAAGCATATAATTTCATCACCCATTCTATACTTAGACTTTATTTTTATTACATTATTTAAACTTTCTAGCATATTTTGACAATCATAAAGATAGGTACTCAATTCTCGTCCATTCTCGAATTTACTTGAGTCTGAAACATCTAAAATAAAAATAGATACAGCCTTTTTCAATTTAAAACACCTCTATTCAATAAGTTTTTTATTAAATTATAGCCTATAGAATCCGGTTCAGAAACCGAATTGTTATTTATCCGGTTTTTAGACCGAATTAATGAGAATTCGGTTTAAAAACCGAATACTCTTTCTAGCTTAATCTAGTAGTTACTAGTTCCCTATTTATTAAATTTTATAGATTATTCATTAACGGGTACAGATTTGACAACTCTATGAATAGTTGAACGTCTGTATCCTTATTGTTTTCCAATATCCTCAGCACTTTTACTAGCCTCAAATGAAGATCTAACTTTTTGACCTTTTTATCAACTTCTGATTTTTCTCTACTCTCCATCGTTTATAAGTTATTACAATATCCTACTTTAGTAAGCTAATGGATAAAATATCTTACTAGAACTCGGGGAACATAACTAGCATCCCAAACATCGCTATAACAGTTGGATAGATGTATCAAATACATCACTAATTGATACGAAATCAACATTTTTTAATACTTCTGAATTTCATATAACTCTTTAGTACTCCATGCCAACCAATCTGATTTATAGAAAACGAATAAATCCTCTTTTATTGTACTTTTAATAGTATTTGATAATTAATTCAGTCCTCCAGTGCCTACACGATTACAACCAATTTCTCTTAACGTGATATGCTACTCAAAAAAAAAAAGACGAACCAGATTGAAAAATACGACCTGGTTCGTTAAAAGCCTGAATCTCAAGAAATTAAGGCTATTTATGATACGGCTCATTACGATTAATCCGATACGCCCGATAAATCTGTTCACACAATACGAGCTTCATGAGTTGATGTGGGAACGTCATCTTCGAGAACGAGATCGTATCGTCCGCTCGTTTCATCACATCGTCGGACAGACCGAGCGATCCTCCAATGACGAAGGCAATTTTACTCTTTCCATACGTTGCGAGTTGATCGAGTTCACGAGCGAACTCTTCACTCGTCCGCTGCTTCCCTTGAATGGCCAACGCGATGACGTGCGTGTCTGGGGATATCTTCGCTAAAATCCGCTCGCCTTCCTTTTGTTTTACTAATAACATATCTGCCTCACTTAAATTCTCGGGTGCTTTTTCGTCTGAGACCTCGATTTCCTGCACTTTTGCGTAGGCAGAGAGCCGTTTTGTGTACTCGGCAATTCCTTGCTTTAAATATTTTTCTTTCAGTTTGCCGACCGTGATAATTGAAATATTCATCCAATTCTTCCTTTTTCCACAGTTTTTTTGGAGTTATCCATAGGGTTATCCACAGAGTTATCCACAAATCCACATGTTGATAATTAGTTTTTGCTTGACACAACATATGTTGCGTCGGCTTCACAGAACTCACATGTCACTTGTTCACTTGTGGATAATTCCTCTAACAACGGGTACTCCCCTGTTTCATCCACAATGATGTCTAAAGCGATTTCAACATGTTCCTTGCATACTTTTTTTTCCACAGTTTTTCCTCCTTAAAAAAGAAGCGTCGCCGCTTCTTTAAGTTGCTTCAGTTAACGTCGCCTCGGTTTCTCTCGTTTCACCGCGACGTAAATACTCAATCGTAATCGTATCACCGACTGTTGCATCTCGATAGAGTGCATCGCGTAAATCGACGTATCGTTTAATCTCGCGATCTCCGATTTGCGTGATGATATCGCCGACGCGAAGTCCCGCTTCTTCAGCCGGACTACCTGGTGTCACTTCTTCAACGAAGACACCGTCTTCTTGATCGAATGAGATGCCATACTCTTCCCGGACGTTACCAGGTACCGCAATGACTTCTTGAATTGTGACCCCGAGCTGTGCTCGTGTCACTTTCCCATCACGTTCTAACATGTCAATGACCGGCAGCGCCACGTTCACCGGAATCGAGAAACCGACCCCTTCTACGCTCGCTTCGGCGATTTTCATCGAATTGATTCCGACGAGCTCTCCACGAATATTGATGAGAGCACCGCCCGAGTTCCCTGGGTTGATGGCCGCATCGGTCTGGATGACTTCTGCGTTGTAATCCATCAAGCCGTCGCTATTCGTATCGACCGGCACCGTCCGCTCGACACCACTGACGATACCACGGGTGACCGAGTTTGAGAAGACACCGAGCGGATTTCCGATGGCCATGACGGTCTCACCGGCCTGTAGCACGGTAGAATCGCCAAGCACAATCGGTTTCGCATCGATGTTATCCGGCAGCTCGACTTCCGCGACCGCCAAATCGTTGAGCGGGTCTTCACCTAAAATGGTCGCTGACGCAATCTGACCGTCGGAGAAGGCGATATTGATTTCATCCGCTTCTTCGATGACGTGGAAGTTCGTGACGATATACGCCGTGTTCCCTTCCACTTTATAAATGACGCCAGATCCTGCGCCCGCCTCCCACTGCGAGTCTGAGGTGAAGGCCCGCTGAATGTTCGTAATACTGACAACGGATGTTTTCGCCCCGAGGACAGCGGTCGTGACGTCGGATTCGGTGACGGTCACGGCTTGCTCGGTCCGCGTCAGTTCGTTCGTCACAAAACGAGAGGTCGGCGAATCCCAGAGCATCACTGTGACAAAAAACAAAGCCGCTCCTAAGAATCCGCCAACCCCTCCGAGTAACAACGGTTTTATATTCGGTCTCGGTTTGTGGCGTACGTGCTCCTCTTGCTTCGGACGCCATTCGCTCCGAGACGGATACGTCGATTTCTCTTCTGTTGCTTCGTGTACTTCAGGTTCGACGTCTTGAGGTTCATACTCATGGTGTCTCTCTTCGTTCACGACGCGTCCCCCCTTCAAGACAGTGTGATAACTGTCTTTTCCCAAGTTTCCTTATAAAGAAACGAGCGAAGTGGGGATTGTCGGGTCCGTATCGCACAATTTGATTCGACCTAAGTCGACGTCTCGCATGCCGAGTGTTTGCGAGACGCTCATTTGCGCGAGCTCTTTCATGTTGTTGTCCTTGCTTAAGTGCGCCAAATAAATCCGTTTCGTTCGGTCACCGATGACCTCACTCATCGCAATCGCCGCATCCTCATTCGAGACGTGGCCGTAGTCCCCAAGGATGCGTCGTTTGACGCTCCACGGGTAACGTCCCATCTGCAGCATCGAGACGTCATGGTTTGACTCGAAGATAAAGTCGTCAGCCCCACGAATGACCCCTTTCATCCGGTCTGAGACGTAGCCCGTATCCGTGATATGGGCCAAGCGTTTCCCGTCGTGGGCAAACTGATAAAACATCGGGTCCGCCGCATCGTGACTGACGTTGAACGTTTCAATCTCAATATCACCGAACTGCTTGATGTCCCCGACCTCGATATGAAACTTCAACGCTGGGTCAATCTTTCCGATGAGTGATTCCATCGCCGCCCACGTCTTCGCATTCGCATAAATCGGTAAGTTATACTTTCGTGCTAATATCCCTACTCCTTTAATATGGTCGGAGTGCTCATGGGTGACGAGCAGTGCATCGATCCCATCAAACGACCGACCGATCGCTTCGATGCGTTGTTGCATCGCTTTCCCGGTCAATCCGGCATCGACGAGCAGCTTTGTCCGTTCCGTCTCGATATAGAGGGCGTTCCCGGTCGATCCGCTCGCTAACACACTATACTGTAAACTCACACCATCACTCCTTTCATTCTTTCGTTTCAAACTCGACGCGCTCTACCGTTCCGTCGATGGCATTGACGAAATATACATGATCGTCGATTGCGACCGACCATAGCGGTGGCATGATAATCAAACCGCCAGAGCTGTCGAGGGGTAAGCTATAAAACCCTGTGTTGATGGCCCGCATCTCCTGATTCGGTTGGAAATACTTCCGTGACGCGAGTTGAGAGATGGCTTCACTGGCCGTTAACACGAGATCGTCTTGCGGTTTCGATGAGATGTCTTTCAAATGACGTTGCTTATAATCCGTCACTTCAAACGCCTCATTCAATTGAATCAAGATGAGGGATGGTCCGATATACATCTCCGAATCTCCCTCGACTTCAGGTGCCGAGAAAATCTTATTGTCTTCAAACGTTTGGACGAAGGCGATTTGTTTCGTCTTTTCATCGTATCGCCAGTAGGCATACTCTTCTCCAAACGGAACATATTCCGCAACAAACGTCGAAGCCGTCGTTCGCAAATCCTTGGCATCGAGCGGCACGGGCTGTTTCAGCTCGACTTCGAGTTGCATATTGTCGAGCGTCGTTGCCAGTTGAGCCTCCCGATTTTTCGTGATCATCGCGGCCGACATCTCTTCAGACGACCCTGTCAAATAGCCGATATCCCGACCCATTCGTGGCAGTTTTGCCGGGTCGACGTTTCGTTGGTCTAAAATTTGTGCAATCGACGTGTTGTCGTTCGTCACGACTTCGGTCGCCCATGTCTCAGTCACCAATTGGAACAACAGATAGATGTTCAAGGCGAGGAAGGCGAAGATTAAAATGGTTTTCGCTTTACTCCAATCCACGATACATCATCCTTTCTGTCCAATCTTCTGACTGGTTGTACGGAACCCAACGTCCCGCTTCACGTACGAACCAATTCGGTGAGAACGTCACATATCGGCTCGTATCCTCGTTATACTCAATTTCATAACCAATTCGAATCTCGGTCACGTTCTCAAACCGTCCAGAATTGATGAGTGTCCCGAGTACTTCATCCGCGTCAGCCAGCTGCGTCGTGCCGACTGTGATCAAGCGGTCAATCTCTAAGTGATGTCGTGTGATGGACCGGACTTGTGCCCCGTCGTTTTCCACACGCAATGTGGATAAGTCGATGGCGTCATTGTTGATAAACGCCTCACGCTGGCTAAAGACCGGGAATCCTTTCACATGAAAACGGAATACGGTCGTTTCAAAGCCTTTGTTCGCCGGTGTGATGGCATCGAAACGAAGCGAGAGTCCTTGATTCTCAGAAGACTCGTCGACCCATCCACCATGGAAATTCACGAATTCGACGATCGAATCCAATCCGAGTGCCGTTTCCCGCTCGGTGCTGTTACGCGATAAGTTCCGATAGCGACTCGCGTTCAGCTTCGCATCATATTCTGCTACGCTGACACCGTTCGTCAATGCCCCCACTGAACTCGCCGGGTCGACTTCTTGGACGTTCGGGTCGCCTGGGAAGAATGTGTCCCGCATCCAGTCGAGGCGCGCATCGATTTGAATCGACGATACGTCATATGCGAACAACTCATTCATCTCCGGTCCGACGACCGGGATATAGTTCACGCGTTCATCCGTATACGTCACTCGCTTCATCGTCCGACTCGAGTTTTTTAGGAATAGACTGTTCACGTCGCCGTTTCCGACCTTCGTTAGCTTCCCTTCCCAAATCGATTGGTCACTCATGATCGTCCGAATGGTAAACGCATTGTCTTCCATGTAGATGAGCACACGTTGCGGGATTTTCCCAGACAGACTGTACGTGCCCGGAAGCATATAGCTGAGCGTGTCCGCATAGTAGGCTTCCGGCAAAATCAATTCGAGTCCTTCGTTGATATCCGTGTAAAAGCTCGGGACATTCTTCGTGGCGAGCGGTTTGAATTCACTTGCTTCAAACGTATCCCGGATGACCCGCATCAACTGCTTCGGGGTGTTCTTCGAAGCGAAGACGGCGTTGTTGTCATGAACGACCGCTTGAACCGGAATCACGACCTGATTCGCTCGGCGTTGGAGAGACTCATCCACCGTCGTCAATTGCGTCTCCGATTGGACTGACTGATAGGTGGGATGATAATCCCACAAAATGATGGTTTGAACAATCGACGTGACGATTAACGTGAGCAAAAGGAACGACTTCCACAGTTCTGGCTTTGCAATCGTAAACCGTTTCATCAATCATTCACCTCCACAATCGTATCGAACGGAATTGTGAAGTAAATCGTCGTGCCGCGGCCAAATTCACTCTCTGCCCAGATGTCTCCACCGTGAGCGGATACGACTTCTTTGGCAATCGATAGACCGAGTCCGGTACCACCGATATTACGCGCCCGCGCCTTATCGACACGATAGAAGCGTTCGAAAATTTTCTTCAAGTTCGACTTCGGAATCCCGACCCCTTCATCCTTAATGCCGATGACGAGGCGTTTCGCCCGAAGCATCGTCCGGAACGTGATCGTACCTCCTTCTGGCGAGAACTTGATGGCGTTCGTGATGATGTTATCGATCACTTGTGTCATCTTATCCTGGTCGGCATGCACGTATACGCGACGTTTCATCAGCTTCCGGCGGAATTGAATCGCGTCCCCTTTCGTCATCTCATGACGATCGATAATGTCGTTAAAGAACTGCACAAAGTCGAACTTCACTTTCTGCATCTTATATTCTTTACTGTCCATCTTCGAGAGTTGCAACAAGTCATTGACGAGGCGAATCATTCGCTCTGTCTCGTTTTGCGTCGTCTCTAAGAAGCGAGGCGCCAACTCATCATCCTGATAAGCCCCTTCCGCAAGGACCTCCAAATAACTACGCATCGTCGTGAGCGGCGTGCGCAACTCGTGACTGACGTTTGCGACGAATTCACGGCGATCTTGTTCGACTTGCTCTTGTTCAGTGACGTCATGCAAGACGACGATAAGACCTGTGATTGGTCCACTATGTTTTTGAATCGGTGAGAAATAAGCTCGAACAAGGAACAGTTCCTCATCTGTACTAAGGTCAATCAGTTTCGCCGGCATAGTCCCGTCCTCTGGGATAACGATTTCCTCTTCGAACGCGAGAAGACTCTGCAAGTTCATGCCCATCGCCTCTTCTTCATCGACCCCGATCATGTCACGTGCCTGGTCGTTCATTAAGATGACCCGTAACGAACGATCGGTCGCAACCACACCGTCAGACATGTTCTCGAGGACACTCGTCAATCGACGGCGCTCTGCTTCTGTCGTCGCATTCGCTTCCATCAACTCGTCCGTCAATTCGTTAAACGCGTAGGCGAGTTGACCGACCTCATCATCCGAATACACTTTAACTTTCCGCGAGAAGTTCCCTTTTCGCATCTCGACGGCTTGCCGACGCATATCGGCAATCGGTCGTGTGATCGTTCGAGATAACAAGATACCGAGGAAGGATGTGATGATCAAGGCAATGACCGTCCCGGTTGCGAGGATTCGGATGACTTGTTCCATCTGGTTATAGATAGACTGCATCGATGCCTCGATATAGATCATGCCGATTGTGGTTCCGTCTACTTCTGACTTGACGGGAACGGCGACGACGCGCATCCGGTCATTCGAATCTTCATAGACGAGCGTCTCTTGGGCGCCGCCTGTTGCGAATGACTTCTGGATAAACGTACTTGCCGTCCGTTGTCCGACGAGACTTTGATTGTTCTGGTTCGAGGTCGCCCGTACGACACTGTTCGTATCAATGATTTGGACTTCTCGAATGTCGTCAGCTAGCGTCGTGCTCTCGGTAAAGTCAGACAGCAGCTGATCCAGTAACTGGTTCAACTGCTGGTCCGTGGTCGAGTCACTCTCGTTCGCGGCGATCCCCTCACTGACGTTATAGCTCAGTAGGTTCGCCCGGTCGACGAGTGACTGCGAGAAGTTGTTGATGTATTGCCGTTCCAGAGAACGCACAAAGTACACGCCGATGACTTGCATCGCAACGAGAATGAGCAGCGCATAGATGACGACGAGCTTCCACTGGATTGATTTAAAGAAGTTCGTCCGTTTCATCGTTTAATCTTCTTCTCCTGCCTTCAAATAATACCCGACCCCGCGACGCGTAATGATATACGTCGGTGTCGATGGGTTGTCCTCCACTTTTTCACGAAGACGACGCACAGTAACATCCACAGTACGAACGTCCCCGAAGTAATCATAGCCCCAAACCGTTTGGAGTAAATGCTCACGCGTCATCACTTGTCCGATGTTTTGCGCGAGGTAATGAATCAATTCGAACTCGCGATGCGTCAGCTCGATCTTCTCTTCCCGCTTCGTCACCATGTACGAATCCGGGTGAATCGTCAAGTCGCCGATCACGATATCGTTCGCATTCGCCCCTTTTGCTTCAGGCGCGGGCGCCGTCGCATGACGTCGCATGTTCGCTTTGACGCGAGCCAATAACTCACGAGAGCTAAACGGTTTCGTGACGTAATCGTCTGCACCGAGCTCTAGTCCGAGCACTTTATCAATCTCTGAGTCTTTTGCCGTCAACATGATGATTGGCATATCATACTTCTTCCGTACCTCGCGGCATACTTCCATGCCGTCTTTGAGTGGAAGCATGATGTCGAGTAAGATGAGATCCGGTTGAATCTCTTCTACTTTCACGAGCGCTTCTTCGCCGTCATATGCGACATGCACTTGGTAACCTTCTTTTTCAAGTTTAAACTTCAATATATCTGCGATTGGTTGTTCGTCATCTACCACTAAAATCGTACGATCCATTCAGTGAGTCCTCCTCTTATCATTAAACGTACATGCCTACATTGTAACTCTTTTTATACAGCTTAGAAAGCGTGGTCCATTTCCGTGGAAATGAAAAAGAGAGCCGCAACGGCTCCCTTTCTTATGCTTCGTAAATGTCACGCAAGATGACGGTCTGCTCACGAGCTGGTCCGACCGAGAAGGTCAATAACTCAATACCCGTCAATTCTTCGATGCGACGCACGTAACGTTTCGCGTTTTCTGGAAGGTCGTCGAAGTTACGGACGCCCGTAATGTCTTCTGTCCAACCAGGAAGTTCTTCGTATACCGGTACACACTTCTCAAGGACGCGGAAGTTCGGCGGATATTCATCAAGATGCTTTCCTTCGTACTCATACGATGTACAAATCTTGAGCGTCTCAAGACCTGTCAATACATCGATTGAGTTGAGGCAAAGATCTGTAATCCCGCTGACACGACGTGAGTGACGAACGACGACCGAGTCGAACCAGCCGACACGACGTGGACGACCTGTTGTCGTTCCGTATTCTTTCCCGACTTCACGGATTGTATGACCGATCTCGTCATCGAGTTGTGTTGGGAATGGACCGTCACCGACGCGTGACGTATATGCTTTACAGACACCGACAACGTGATGAATTTTTGATGGACCGATTCCGGCACCACTTGATACGCCACCTGACGCTGCGTTCGACGATGTGACGAACGGGTACGTTCCGTGGTCGATATCGAGAAGGACACCTTGTGCTCCCTCAAAGAGAACCTTCTTCTCTTCGTCGAGTGAATCGTTCAAGACGACAGATGTATCACACACGTATTTCGCAAACTGTTGGCCATACGCGTAATACTCTTCGAAGATGTCATCAAATTCAACTGGATCGACCTCGTACATTTTCACGAACATACGGTTTTTCAACTCGAGAACGGTCTTTAATTTCTCTGCGAACACTTCTTTGTCGAGAAGATCTGCGATACGAATCCCGATACGCGCCGCTTTGTCCATGTATGCCGGGCCAATCCCTTTAAGTGTTGTCCCGACTTTCGCATCACCTTTCGCATCTTCTTCTAAACGATCCTGAAGCTGGTGATACGGTAAAATGATGTGCGCCCGGTTCGAGATACGAAGGTTATCCGTGCTCACACCGCGCTCATGTAAGTAAGCGAGTTCTGTCACGAGTGATTTCGGGTTGACGACCATTCCGTTCCCGATGACACACGTCTTATCCGAATAGAAGATACCAGACGGAATGAGGTGAAGTTTATATTTCGTATCATTGAAGACGATCGTGTGACCAGCGTTGTCTCCCCCTTGATAACGCGCGACGACTTCGGCTTGTTTCGATAAGAAATCGGTAATTTTCCCTTTCCCTTCATCGCCCCACTGCGTTCCCACTACGACTACTGATGACATAATGAATCCTCCTTATTGATCAACGTTCTGTTCAAACCATCCGTAAGTGTACACTTGAAAAGCGAGAAAGTCAATCCAATACCGAACGTTTTATATAACATGTAACTATTCGTTCGTTATTTTACAAATCACCTATATAAAAAAAGACACCACCGACGTTACATCGGTGGTGCGAAGGCTTGTGTCTCCATATTGACGAACTTGTTGTACTCTTTCCGGAAGGAGAGCTTGACCGTACCGGTCGGACCGTTACGTTGTTTCGCAATGATGATTTCAATCGTATTGGCGTCTTCACTCTCTTTATCGTAATAGTCATCACGATAGAGGAAGGCAACGATATCGGCATCCTGCTCAATTGCTCCCGATTCACGGATATCCGACATCATCGGTCGCTTGTCTTGACGACTCTCTACCCCACGAGAGAGCTGTGACAAGGCGATCACAGGTACTTGAAGTTCACGCGCAATCGCTTTGAGCGTACGTGAAATTTCCGATACTTCCTGTTGTCGGTTCTCGCCCGGTTTGCCGTTCCCGACGATGAGCTGCAAGTAGTCAATCATAATCATCCCGAGACCGTGCTCTTGCTTCAAGCGACGACACTTCGCCCGAATCTCGTTGACGCGAAGACCCGGCGTATCGTCGATGTAGATGCCCGCTTGTGAGAGCGATGACATCGCAAGTGATAAGCGACCCCAGTCTTCCGCTTCAAGACGTCCGGTCCGGAGGCGCTGGGCATCGATATTTCCTTCCGCACACAACATACGCATGACGAGCTGTTCCGCCCCCATCTCTAAACTGAAGATGGCGACGTTCTCGCCCGTACGGACGGCAACGTTTTGCGAGATGTTCAAGGCGAACGCGGTCTTCCCGACAGATGGACGAGCGGCCACGATAATCAAATCGTTTCGTTGGAAACCGGCCGTCATCTTATCTAAATCCGTGAACCCTGTGGCAATCCCAGTGATCTCACCGCTCGACTGATGCAGTTTTTCAATCGTCGAATAGGCATCCGATAGAACGGAACCAATCGGGTGGAAACTGGACTGCCCTTTCCGTTGCGATACTTTTAGAATGTTCCGCTCCGCGTCCGAGAGGACAGAATCGACCTCGTCCTGACGCTCATAACCATCTGAAACGATGTTCGTTGCCGTTCGAATCAGACGACGAAGTGCCGCTTTTTGATCGACGACATTCAAGTAATAGCCGATGTTCCCGATGGCCGGGACGGATTCAGCGACCTCCGCTAAATAGTTGAGACCGCCGATTTCGTCTAAAATACCTTGCGCCTGGAGCTCTGAACTGAGCGTGACCAAGTCGACAAGTTCGCCCCGGTCATTGATTTTTAACATCGCTTCAAAGATGCGTTGGTGGCTGACGCGATAAAAGTCGTCCGGGTCGACCCGCTCTGAGGCCGTGATCAACCGGTCCGAATCGAGGATGATCGCCCCTAAGACGGCTTGCTCTGCTTCCACGCTATGTGGTGGTGTATTGACTTGAATCGCATCACTCATCCGTCTCTACCTCACCTTCAAGCTTCTTGTACATGTACGTTCAACGTCGCAACGACGTCATGGTGCAACTTCACTGGCACTTTCGTGAAACCGAGCGCCTTGATTGGGTGCTCGAGTTCAATTTTACGCTTATCAATCTTGTAGCCCATTGATTTGAGGGCATCCGCGATTTGTTTGCTCGTGACCGATCCGAACACGCGACCACCTTCACCGGCTTTTGTCGTGACGGCGATTGTCTCTTTTTCAAGTTTTGCCTTAAGTTGCTGCGCTTCTTTCAACTCTTCTTCTGCAGCCTCTTCAGCACGACGTTCTTTCGCCGCGAACGCTTTTAGGTTTCCAGGTGTCGCTTCAACCGCCAAGTTTTTCTTGAACAAGACGTTTTTGGCATAAGCGTCTGCCACGTTCTTCACTTCTCCAGCTTTTCCTTGCCCTTTAACATCTACTTTCAAAATGACTTTCATTCTAATTCCTCTCCTTCAGTATCATCTGTCATATAATGATCAATTGCTTCTTTTAACAAGACGTTTGCTTGTTCGCGACTCATTTCGAGTTGTGTCGCTGCATTCGTCAAATGTCCGCCACCATCGAGCATTTCCATGATGACTTGAACGTTGACGTCACCGAGAGACCTCGCACTGATCCCGGTTCGTCCATCCGGTAAAATCGCGATGACGAACGAGGCTTTGACACCTTCCATATTCAGCAACTGGTCTGCAGACTGGGCAATCAATACTTGGTGATGGGCCTCATCGTCAGAAGCGACCGCGATCGCCATGCCATCTGCGTAAATCTCGGTGTTTTTCAAAATCTGTGACTGTTCGATATAGGCATCGAGGTCTTGCCGCATAAAGTGTTGCACGAGCACCGTGTCAGCTCCTTGAATACGTAAGTAGGACGCCGCATCAAACGTACGTGAACCTGTACGGAGCGTAAAGCCTTTCGTGTCGACCATAATTCCTGCAAGAAGTGACGTCGCCTCTAGAATCGAAAGCTTGCGACTTCCTGCCTGATACTCAATCAGCTCTGTGACGAGCTCACACGTCGACGATGCATAAGGTTCCATGTACACAAGGACCGGGTCCTCGATAAACTCTTCACCACGTCGGTGATGGTCAATCACAACGACACGCTCCGCCCGATACAGAATGTCTTTTGAAATGACAAGTGAAGGACGATGCGTGTCGACGACGACGAGAAGCGTCTGTTCATCGATGAGTGGTTGTGCTTCATATTCGGTTAAGAACTGGCTGTA
Organism: Exiguobacterium sp. s160; assembly: GCF_018617575.1. Classification (NCBI taxonomy): domain Bacteria; kingdom Bacillati; phylum Bacillota; class Bacilli; order Caryophanales; genus Exiguobacterium; species Exiguobacterium sp. s160. The sequence continues at coordinate 25,547 of NZ_JACSKK010000007.1, read as the reverse complement.
TAGCGAGTCATCGTTTTCTACCTCTTGAACGAGTCGCTGAATGCCGATGCTCGTCTCACCTGACGGCACCACCACGTACGCCTCACGTCCGACAAACTCAGCCAACTTCATAATTCCGATGGAAGCCCCGAGCGAGTCCATATCTGGGTTTTTATGTCCCATGACGAGGACACGGCTCGATTCCCGAATCAAATCACGCATCGAGTTCGAGATGACACGTGCCCGGACGCGCGTCCGTTTTTCCGTCGGGTTTGTCTTCCCTCCAAAGAAACGAACTTTTCCGTTATGACGTTTGACGACTGCCTGGTCACCACCGCGACCAAGTCCAAGGTCTAGACTCGACTGCGATAAGTTACCGAGTTCCGTCAATGTCGTTTCTCCACATCCAACCCCAATCGATAACGTCAACGGAATCCTTTGTTCCTTCGTTGCATCACGCACTTCATCCAAAATGGAAAAGCGATTGTTCTCAAGTTCGGATAACGTCCGCTCATTCATCACGAGGAAAAAGCGGTCTGCTGCCGTACGGCGCATATAGATGTGATGCCGCTGCGCCCATTGGTTGAGAAGCACCGTCACACGACGATTTACTTCACTTCGCACTTGCTCATCCACTGCGGTCGACATCTCATCATAGTTATCTAGATACAAAATACCAATGACCGTCTGCGCTTGAGCGTACTTTTGTTCAATCTCAGCTTCTTCGGTCATATCGAACAAATAAAGGGTTTGATGTATTTGGTTGTAATAGACACGGTAGACGCGGTCACCCACTTCAATCGTGGCTTCATCCTCTTCCTCTTCAATCAATTCATCGAATGCGGAATGGAGCGCATCAAGCGGTACACCAATCGCCATATCAAGTTCAAAGATCAAGCGCGATTGTTCATTATACCAATTGACACGTCTGTCTTGATCGAAGACTAAAATCCCAATCGGCATCGTCGTCAATGCTTCTTTTCCGACCTCTTCGATTTGATGAGAGAGTGAGAGGACATACTGTTCCCAATTTTTACGTTCCCGTCGCATCGTCACTTGCTGATAGATGAAAAAGATCAGCGTGCCCACAAACAGGGTGATTGCCGCCACAATGCTGTAGAACGCCAATCCTAACGAGACAAGGAATCCAATCACATATGGAATCATATGCCGCGCGTATTGGTTCTTCACGGATGTTATTGCTTCACCACTGTGCATGTATGCCTCCTAAAATGAGTAATGTTCACCCATGGAATCGTAAAGGTTTCTGCTCTATCATACCATATTCGTCGGTTTCACTTACACACTTACAAACGAGATGAAATACAAAAAAACGACTTATCCAAAAGGATAAGCCGTTCGTCAAACATTACTCTGCAACGTATGGAAGCAAAGCCATTTGACGTGAGCGCTTGATAGCGACAGTAAGTGGACGTTGGTATTTCGCTGAAGTACCAGTCACACGACGTGGAAGAATTTTACCACGCTCCGAAACGAAGCGTTTGAGCAATTCTACGTCTTTATAATCGATATGAGTGATGTTGTTCGACGTAAAGAAACATACTTTACGACGACGACGACCTCCTGGACGACGTGCCATGTGAAGACCTCCTTTATAAGTTAGTTTTTATTGTCAACAATGATTAGAATGGCAAATCATCATCTGACAAGTCGATTTTGCCGCCACCCGAGAACGGATCTGCGTCAAAACCTTTATTCGAATTCGAGGACTGAGATGAAGTCGAAGCAGCTCCTGCGCCCCATCCTGATCCACTTGATTCACCACCACCGAAGACATCTCCAGATGGTGCTTGCTCACGTTGCCCTGCGGCTCCGCGTGGTTCAAGGAAGCGTACGCTGTCGGCGACTACTTCTGCCCGGTAACGACGTTGGCCATCTTGTCCTTCGTAACTACTGATTTGAAGGCGACCGTCAACGCCGGCCATGCTGCCCTTTTTCAAGTATTGTGCTACGTTCTCTGCTTGTTTGCGCCAAACGACACAATCAATAAAGTCCGTCTCGCGCTTCCCATCTTGTCCAGCGAATGGACGATCGCAAGCGAGAGTAAGGCGTGTTACGGCGATTCCGCTCTGCGTGTAACGCATTTCCGGATCGCGAGTCAATCGACCAACTAACACAACTCGGTTAATCATCTCCAAGCTCCCCTTTCACGATACGAGGCGTTAAGGATTAACGCTCGTCTTTTGTTGTCATTTGACGGACAACGTCGTCAGAGATCTTCATGAGACGCTCTGTTTCTTGGATCGCTTTAGGTTCAGCAACGATGTTAAGAAGAACGTAGTGTCCTTCGCGCATCTTGTTGATTTCATAAGCGAAACGACGTTTACCCATGTCTGTTGTTTTTTCAACAGTACCACCGTTTTCAGTGATGACGTTGTTGAAGCGCTCGATTAAAGCTTTCTTCGCTTCCTCATCAACTGATGGACGGATAATGTAAAGAAGTTCGTATTTACGCATTATCTTTCACCTCCTCTTGGACTAACGGCTCCTACCGGTTTGTAGGAGCAAGGAGCAAACAATTGTTTTACTCACGTCATAATATACTATCAAACTTCCTTGACTTTTACAACACGTTTCCGTAAATCAACTTATACGTTGAAGCGGAATGTGACAACGTCGCCGTCTTGGAAGACATATTCTTTACCTTCCGAGCGAAGTTTCCCTTGTTCTTTCACTGTCGTCATGTTGCCAGCTGCTGAAAGATCTTCATACGCGACAACTTCAGCACGAATGAACCCACGTTCGAAGTCAGAGTGAATGACTCCGGCACATTGTGGTGCTTTCATCCCTTGTTTGAACGTCCAAGCGCGAACTTCTTTTTCACCTGCAGTGAAGTATGTTGCAAGACCAAGTGTCGAATACGCAGCACGGATCAATTGATCAAGTCCTGACTCTTCAATACCGAGATCTTGTAAGAATTCGAGACGTTCTTCCGGTTCGAGCTCTGAAATTTCTTCTTCGATACGTGCACAGATGACAATCACTTTCGCCCCTTCTGTTGCTGCATGGTCACGGACCGCTTGTACGTACTCGTTTGAGTCCGCGTCCGCCACTTCATCCTCACTCACGTTTGCCACATAAAGCATCGGCTTCATCGTCAACAATTGGAAGTGTTTCACGATGGCGAGTTGGTCGTCCGTTAATTCAGCGACACGTGCTGGGCGCTCCGACTCAAGAACGTCACGTACGATCTCAAGTGCTTCAAGCTCCTGTACCGCTCCTTTATCTTTTGCTTTTACCATTTTTTGAACGCGAGCGATTCGTTTATCGACTTGTTCAAGGTCAGCTAAGATCAATTCAAGGTTGATCGTCGTGATGTCGTCAATCGGTGAGACGCGTCCCGCAACGTGCGTGATGTTCTCGTCCTCAAAGCAACGAACGACTTGGCAAATTGCATCGACTTCGCGAATGTTCGCCAAGAACTTGTTTCCGAGTCCTTCACCTTTTGATGCACCTTTAACGATTCCAGCGATATCTGTAAATTCAAACGCTGTTGGCACCGTCTTTTTCGGTTTGACGAGTTCCGTCAATCGATCAAGACGTGCATCTGGTACTTCAACGACTCCGACGTTCGGGTCGATTGTCGCGAACGGATAGTTAGCCGCTTCGACTCCTGCTTGTGTAATCGCATTAAACAAAGTCGATTTCCCGACGTTTGGTAATCCGACAATTCCTGCTGTTAATCCCACTAGTAGTTCCTCCTCATCCGGTGTTTCCCGGGAAATGTTAAGCCGTCTGTGGAGTGGGTACCTTCAGTACACCACACCGTCACATCCTTCACAATTATAGATAGTCCACGATTAAACCGCAACTCACGTTCATAACCTAAAGAAAAACGCCGCTTATTCTGCGGCGTTCCCTTGCTCAAGCACTTTCTTGAATCGCTTATCAAAGTCTCGGCGTTGCATGAGTACACTTGCTCCGCAACCTTGACATTTGATGCGAATGTCCATCCCTACACGTGTGATTTGCCAGCGGTTCGTCTTGCAGGCATGTGGTTTTTTCATTTCCACAACATCGTTCAACGCATAAGTTTTACTGTGCATTTTCTGCTTCTCCTCCTTTAGGAGTTGGGTTCGGTGGTAACATGACCGTACGTGGGTATGGAATTTCAATACCACGTTGGTCGAATCCTGCCTTCAATTCTTTATGCAAAATTCGTCCAGCTGCGAAGTGTTGAGTCGGTGGCACTTCTGCCATCAAGCGATAGACGACTTCTGAAGCCCCGAGTGACTGTACTCCTGCGAGTGTGATTGGTTCAATGAAGAGGTCATGATACTTCGCCTCGACTTCTTTCGCAATCTCTTTAATCGCCGACTCGACATGTTCCATGTCCTCTTCGTAGGCGACACCGACATCGACAACCGCCACACTATTTTCTAGTGAGTAGTTCGTCACTTGCATGATCTGTCCGTTCGGAATGATAGAAACTTGTCCGTTCAATCCTTTTAGTTTCGTAGTGCGAATGCCGACCTCGATGACGACTCCTTCGACCTGTTGATTCAAACTGACATAATCCCCATTTTTATATTGGTTTTCAAAGATGATGAACGCGCCTGTAATGACGTCCTTCACTAAACTTTGCGCACCGAACGAGATGGCAAGACCTGCTACCCCGGCTGATGCGATTAAACCGGCAATATTGACGCCGAATTGTCCGAGCACTGTCAGGACCATAATCAAACCGATTACATAACGGATCGTATTTTGTGCGAGTTTCAAAAGTGTCTCGTTTTGACGCTGAGCGACAATATCATGTTCTTTTATTTTTCGAATCGTAAATACGCGCTCCACCATCGTCGTCAAGATTCTTGTTGCAATATATAAGCCAAGAATGATGAGCGCGACACCGGCGAGCTTGATCCCTAAACCAATCCACATGTCTGTATCTTTAAAGTACTCCACGAATTGGTTTACGCTATCCATCGTTTCGTCTGCCACCGTGCTTAAATCTTTTTCTGTATTTTGCGAAGCCATCTTTTCACCTCAAAAGTCGTAGATTCTAAATCATCAAAACATATTTCGCGACTTTTCTCAAACGCCGCATTCGGAAGTTTAGAAGTTTTCCACTTTTGGGAATGGGTTAATACGAGATCAATCCCCTAACTGCAACTAGGAATAGGCAGCTCAGAAGAGAGGATGAGATTCATGCCGTTTCGCCTAAAACCTCATAAACCATACTCTTTCTTCATTGAACACACTGAGCGGAGTGGATCCAGATTACTTGCGGACCAGCTTCATGAACAGTTGGTCAATGAAACCCATCGCCCCATCGTCCTTGTTTGCATCGGTTCGGATCGTTCGACCGGTGACTCTCTTGGTCCACTCGTCGGAACGTTTTTAGAAGAACGTCGCATCCGCAACCTGCACGTATACGGTACGTTAACGAAACCCGTACACGCACTCAATTTAGTGGAGACGTTACATGAGATTCAAACACGCTTCCATCAACCGCTCATCATTGCCATCGATGCCTGTCTCGGACGTTTGTCGAGTGTCGGCTACGTCTTCTTCTCAGAAGGACCACTCGCCCCAGGTGCAGGTGTCCAAAAAGAACTCCCTGCCGTCGGCGCTTATAATATCAAAGCCGTCGTGAACGTCAGTGGCTTTATGGAGATGATGATTCTTCAAAATACACGACTCCATCTCGTCTATGAACTCGCACGCTTCATCACGGAAGGGTTCGTCGATTTCGATTCACGCATCGGACGCCTTCATCACGAAGAGGCTGCGATCACTAGACTTCGTCAGTCGCGAGACGAGTCAAAGTCTTGAGGCGACAACAACGTAAGGAGTTGTTCTAAATCGTCTTGAGAGAAGTATTTTAGTTCTAACACGCCTCCCTTTCGACGAGGACGAATCGACACATCCATTTGAAGACGCTCTGCAAGCACTGCTTCGACCGCTTCGATATCCGCGTTCGATTGCTTCAGCGTCTTTTTTGCTGTGCGCTCTTTTTGTAAGTAACGCTCAAGTCTGCGAACTGTCCAATGCTCGGCAATTACACGCTTCGCGATTTGCTCCATCGCTTGTTCTGATTTCATGCCTGTAATCGCCCGTGCATGACCCATCGTCAAATCGCCGACCATGACCGCGTGCTGAACCGCGCTCGGTAGACGAAGCAGACGCAAACTGTTCGTCACATGACTTCTGCTTTTCCCGACCCGGTCTGCCAATTGTTGTTGTGTCAGGCCGAGTGTCTGCATCAATTGTTCATAGGCGACGGCTTCTTCGATGGCGTTCAAGTCAGCACGCTGAATGTTTTCAATTAAGGCCAACTCCATGACGCGATCCGAGTCTGCCGTGACGACTAGAGCGGGAATGTCTTCTTTCCCGGCGAGTCTTGCCGCTTGGAATCGCCTTTCCCCAGCGATGATTTCATAGTAGCCGGTCGCTTTTCGTACGACGATCGGTTGCAACACGCCATACCGTTCAATCGACTGGCGTAACTCTTCTAGTTTCTCCACCTCAAATTGTTTCCGGGGTTGGTTCGGGTTTGGGCGAATGAATTTTAAAGCTAATCGTTCCATCTACAAACCTCCTTCATCGTATGAAAAAGCACGGACTCATTTTTGAGGCCGCGCTTTCGGGATGCGAATTCGAATTTCAACAAATTCCTCTTCGTCTACTTCTTCAGTTTGGACATCAATCCCTGTTTTCCCAATCAAATCGATTGAGTCACGAATCGTATTGATGGCGATTCGCGTATCGCGCGCAAAACTTTTTGTCCGGCGACGTTGTTTTTTCGGTTTACGCTTTTCTTCTTCAATCGGCGTTGTCAAAAAGGCGACTCTTTCTTCCGTCTCTTTAACATTATAATCCTGTTCCAACACTTCAACGAGCACTTGGAGCTGTAATCCCTCTTCTTTTAACGGTAACAGCGCACGTGCGTGTCGTTCGTTGATGCGACGATCGCGAAGCGACTGCTTCACATCCTCAGGCAATTTCAACAGTCGCAATTTATTCGCAATCGTAGACTGGCTCTTCCCCAGACTCTTCGCTAATGCATCCTGTGTCAAGCCGTTCAAGCCGAGTAACCGGTCGTATGCTTCCGCCTCTTCAATTGGACTCAACTGCTCCCGTTGCAAGTTTTCAATCAATGCGAGCGCAGCCGTCGTATCGTCATCCATATCGCGAACGATTGCTGGAATCGCTGACCAGCCGAGCGATTTCACGGCTCGGAAACGACGCTCCCCGGCGATGATTTCATAGCAGTCCCCGTCTGCCTTTCGAACCACGATCGGTTGAAGCAATCCATGTTCCGAAATCGTCGTTGCCAACTCTTCAATTTTAGCCGGTTCGAACACTTTACGCGGTTGATATCGGTTCGGACGCAATCGTGACAACGAGAGCTCCTGTACCGTGTCATCCGCTCGAACTTCTGCAATCTGCGTCACGGCAACTTCGTCTTTTCGATTCACACCGAACAATTTCGCAAATCTATTCTTCAACGTCGGGCACCCCTTTTATGTAAAAAAATAAGCAGACTCCACCACTGGAATCTGCTTTTGTTTCACGTGAAACGACATCATCAGATAAGTGGCTCTTTCGCCGGTGTCCCCGCCTTACGCGGATATTTCCCGGGCGTTTTTCGTAGTTTATCTACAACTACGATATTACGCTCACTCATCTCTCCTGGCAATAGGAACTGGTGTGTCGCTTTTTCTTTCCCGCCAAGGACAGCCAACGCATTTTGGGCGTCTTTCATCTCATCAGATACTTTCGCCGCTTTCAGCGCGACAAAGTTTCCGCCTACTTTTGCGAGTGGCAAGCAGTACTCAGCCAACACCGTCATGCGGGCTACCGCACGTGCTGTGACGACATCAAACTGTTCGCGGAATTTTTTGTTCTTCCCAAACTCTTCGGCACGTCCATGATGGAACGCGACACCTTCAAGTCCAAGGGCGAGCGCCAACTCATTCAAGAACGTGATGCGTTTGTTCAATGAATCGATGATCGTGACATGTAAGTGCGGGAATAAAATCTTGAGAGGGAGACTCGGGAATCCGGCACCCGCTCCGACATCACATACCGTTTCGACTTTCGTGAAATCGAAATGGAACGCTGCGCTGAGCGAATCGTAAAAGTGCTTCAAATACACTTCCTCTTTGTCCGTGATGGCCGTCAAGTTCATTTTTTCGTTCCATTCAACAAGCATCTCGAAATAGCGCTTGAACTGAGCGAGTTGTGTCTCGTTCAGTTCAAACCCTTTCGCCCGTAACGCTTCAATAAATTGAGATTCGTTCATCGTTTCACTCCACCGTCGCATATTGTCCTTGTTCGATATAGACGAGCAAGATTGACACGTCTGCAGGGTTTACACCTGAGATTCGTGATGCTTGTCCGATCGAAAGTGGACGAACTTGTTTTAATTTTTGTTTCGCTTCTGTCGCAAGACCGCCGATTGCATCGTAATCCAAGTTTTCTGGAATCCGTTTTGCTTCCATGCGACGCATCTTCTCGACTTGTTCGAGCTGTTTTGAGATATAGCCTTCATACTTCACTTGAATCTCGACTTGCTCTTTCACTTCGAACGACAACTCGTCCGTAGATGGGACGACCGTCATGAGTGCCTCATACGTCACTTCTGGACGTTTCAACAAAATGTTCGCATGTGTCGCTTCTTTCAGCGGGTGTGCACCGACCGATTCAAGCATCGCATTCACTTCAGGCGTCGGTTTGACGACAAGTGATGCAAGTCGCTTCACTTCTTTTTCAATCGCTTCACGCTTCTCATTGAGATGTGCATGGCGTTCTTCTGAAAGTAAGCCGATCTCATGCCCGATGTCGCTGAGACGTAAATCTGCATTGTCATGACGCAACAAGAGGCGATACTCAGCACGCGATGTGAGGAGACGATATGGTTCGTTCGTTCCTTTCGTCACGAGGTCATCGATTAAGACACCGATGTATGCTTGAGAGCGGTCAAGGATGACAGGGTCTTTACCGAGCACTTTGCATGCGGCGTTGATTCCCGCCATGATTCCTTGTCCAGCTGCTTCTTCGTAGCCGCTCGTCCCGTTGATTTGCCCTGCTGTAAAGAGTCCTGGAACTGCCTTTGTTTCAAGAGTCGGCCAAAGTTGCGTCGGTACGACCGCATCATACTCAATCGCATAACCTGGACGCATCATCTCTGACTTTTCAAGACCTGGAATCGTCCGAAGCATCTGATGTTGAACGTCTTCTGGCATACTCGTCGAGAAACCTTGAACGTATACTTCTTCCGTATCGCGACCTTCTGGTTCTAAGAAGATTTGGTGACGTGGTTTGTCATTGAAACGGACGACTTTATCTTCAATCGATGGACAGTAACGTGGTCCTGTTCCTTTGATTGCACCCGAATACATCGGTGAACGGTGTAAGTTCTCATCAATCAATTGATGTGTACGTTCACTCGTATACGTGAGCCAGCAAGGGATTTGTTCAATTGGATTCAAGTCAGTCGACGTGTACGAGAAGAATGATGGATTCTCGTCTCCAGGCTGAATCTCAGTCTTCGAGTAATCGATTGTTTTCCCATCGATTCGTGGCGGTGTCCCTGTTTTGAATCGAACTAAATCGAGGCCGAGTTCTTCTAAATGTTTTGAAAGCTCGACCGATGGCATTTGGTTGTTTGGACCACTTTCGTATGCCAATTCACCGATGATGATTTGACCACGCATGAACGTTCCCGTCGTGACGATGACTGCTTTCGCGCGATATTCTGAACCCGTGTTCGTTACCACGCCACGAACTTCTCCGTCTTCGACGAGCAATCGTTCAACAAGTGCCTGACGAAGCAATAGATTCGGCTCGTCTTCTAGCACTTTCTTCATATGATTTTGATATTGGAATTTGTCCGCCTGTGCACGTAGTGCACGTACCGCTGGACCTTTCGACGTGTTGAGCATCTTCATTTGGATGTACGTCGCATCAATCGCACGACCCATTTCTCCGCCGAGTGCGTCGATTTCACGTACGACAATCCCTTTCGCCGGTCCACCGATTGACGGGTTACAATACATGAACCCGACCATATCAGGGTTCATCGTCAGCATCGCTGTTTTGGCACCCATCCGAGCCGATGCGAGTGCCGCTTCAATCCCTGCGTGTCCGGCCCCGATGACGATTACGTCATATTCGCCTGCCGTATAAGCCATATTTGTTCCTCCTTATTATTTCCCAAGACAAAACTGTGAAAAGAGCTGATCAATCAAGCTCTCTTGTACGGTATCTCCATTGATTTCACCGAGCGTATCCCATGCCCGACGTAAATCGATTTGGACCATATCGATTGGCATATTCATGACAGCACTACCGAGTGCCTCATCAATTTGACCAATCGTTCGTTTGATTAATTGAATGTGTCGAGCGTTTGAGATATATGTCATATCTTGTGACTCGACGCCTTTTGCAAAGAAGAGGTTCGCAATCGCCGCTTCAAGTGCATCGATTCCCTCATCTAGTAAGAGCGACGTCGCCACGATTGGTCGGCCTGCCGCTAGTTTCTCTAGCTTAGAAGAATCCATGTTTTGTGGCAAGTCTGTCTTGTTGATGATGATGATGGCATTCATCCCTTTGACGGCCTCAAACAACGCCTCATCTTCGACAGTTAGCCCTTCATGTCCGTTCAAGACGAGAAGGACCAAGTCCGCTGCTTCTAACGCCTTCCTCGATTTTTCTACGCCGATGCGTTCAACGATATCTTCTGTCTCGCGAATACCGGCGGTGTCCACCAACTTGAGCGGAACACCTTTCACGTTGACATATTCCTCGATCGTGTCACGTGTCGTCCCGGCAATCTCCGTGACAATCGCTTTCGTCTCCTGCACAAGCGTATTCATGAGTGAAGATTTTCCGACGTTCGGTCGCCCGATGATTGCCGTCGCCAAACCTTCGCGCAAGATTTTTCCTTGTCGCGCCGTCTCGAGCAATTGCTCCAAGATTCGTTTGACTTCGCCTGCCTTCTCTTCGACGATCGCTTGTGTCATCTCTTCGGCGTCATACTCCGGATAGTCAATATTGACCTCGACTGCCGCAATCGTCTCAAGCAGTTGTTGACGCAATTCGCGAACGAGTCGTGACAAACGTCCTTCCATTTGAGACATGGCCACATTCATCGCCCGATCCGTTTTCGCACGAATCAAGTCCATAACCGCTTCGGCTTGTGATAAATCGATTCGGCCATTTAAAAAGGCGCGTTTCGTGAACTCGCCCGGTTCTGCTAAGCGGATGTCGGGTTGGTCGAGAATGAGTTCTAGCACACGATTGACCGCCACGACGCCTCCGTGACAATTGATTTCGACGACGTCTTCTCGTGTAAACGTCTTTGGTGCTCGCATGATACTGACCATGACTTCATCGACGACTTCGCCCGTATCAGGACATTTTAATGTTCCATAATGAATGGTATGTGAATCGACCTGTGTTAAGTCTTTTCCAGAAAACACATTGTTCACCGTTTCGACCGCCAAATCGCCTGATAATCGGACGATTCCAATGGCACCTTCACCCATCGGCGTCGAAATCGCTGTAATCGTGTCAAACTCTAGCATCTTTCTCCCTCCAAACCTAAACCATCTTCTTCTATCATATGCATAACGAACCTACTATACACGATATTCGACTTGAACGAAAGAGTTCACCCGTCGATGAAGTCATTGCAGTTCCTATCATTATTTTCGTACAATAAAGGAATATATTGACAGAGACGAGAGGGATGAACATGAAGCAACAGGAAGCGATTCAACTCATTACGGAACGATTAAAACAGGATGAGGCAGTTCAAGCAATTTTTTTGAAAGGCTCTTTCGGCAGGGGAGAAGCCGATGAGCATTCAGATATCGACCTTTATGTCATGGTGCACCCCGATGAGGAGGCCTCCTTTCTATCTAGACGCCTCGAGCATTTAAACGCCTACCGTCCGATTCTGTTAAAAGACGAGATTCACATCGTTGCGCCACAACTCATCGTCGTATTCGACGATTTTCTTCACCTCGACCTGTTCACGGTCACGCAAGATACGTTGAACCATCAAGACTCGATTCATGTGATCTACGACCCACAACAGCGACTTGCTAGACACGCCACTTCCTTGGAGTTAGACGAAGCAGCAATCAGTGACCATGCCTTCGACACCGTTTGGTTCTTTTTCCAATATACGAAATCAAGAAATCGCGGTAACGACATTTGGGCAGCCGAAATGCTTCGTCAAGGAATGGTCCATTTTGCATATGTGTTAGCCGCTCACCATACACCGGATCGGGCTTCCCTCGGTTTAAAGGATATGACGCAGCGACAAGAAATCGACCTACATCCATTTTATAATCAATTGACCCCAGCGAATCATGAAAAAGCCGCCCGACTCTACATCGAGCGACTTAAAGAAGAACACCCTTTCTTCCAATCCTTATTCGGCTACAATGTGTTCGGATCGTTTATGGAACAGTTGCTTCAACGAGAAACAAACCGCCCTTGAAAGAGGACGGTTTGTTTTTTAGTAACGTGCTTGTCGTTTCGTCGAACGAATCGTGAAATAGAGGAACAATTCTAGAATTGCAATGGCGATGAGGATTCCACCGAAAAGCTGGAATAGGACAAGTAGGCTACTGAACGGATTTGTCAACATGAGAATCCCGACACCAATCCACAATAGACTGCCAATCAAAAACCAGAGCCATCGTCCTGCCATCGATTGACGGTAACCGAGCGCCTGAATGAGGCGAATGATTCCTCCAAATAAAAACAGCGCCCCGATTAAAATCGGGAGTAGACTAGCCAGCGTCTCGGCGAAGAAAAAGACGACCGTTGCCAAAATCAAATAGATGAGACCCATAAAGAAAGCTGGCGGTAATCCGCCTTGTCGTCTGCGAACTCCCTGAAAGATCATCCATATGCCCATGATCGCCAAGTATCCAGCAATCACGTACACCATGACATCAAAGAAAAATCGAGGGTACAGTAGAATAAGAACACCGAGCACAAAGTAAAGGATTGCTTGCCATAACGTCGAACGTTCTACACGATGAATAAATGCCTCCATGTTTCCACACCTCCATTTACCCGTTTCTTTCATTATTCCCGTCTTCTCGACATACAATCCCACAAAAAAAGCTGAGTGTCAGAAGACACCCAGCCTAACGATTATTTACGTTTTTTCTTTTTGTTTTTCTTCTCTTCTTCAGCAAGCGCTGCACGCTCTGCTTCTTTCGCAGCGATTTTCGCTTCTGCTGCAACCTTCATCTTCTCACGCATCGGAAGCATGATTGCCATCGTGACGATGATTGAGATGATATAACCGACTACCCAGTACAATGAGAGCGCGGCTGGAAGGTTGATCGACATGATGAAAATCATGACCGGGAAGATGTAAAGCATCATCTTCAATTGTGGGTTCTGTTCTTGACCCGCCATTGAGATTTTTTGTTGAACGAACGTCAAGATTGCCGCTAAAATCGGCAAGATGAACGTTGGGTCCGGAGCACCGAGGTCGAACCATAAGAAGTCCGCTTCGAAAATCTCAGGAGTACGACGAATCGCATCATAGAACGCGAAGAGAATCGGCATTTGAATCAAGATTGGCAAACAACCTGCGAGCGGGTTGATTTGGTATTCTTGATAAAGTTTCATCATCTCTTCTTGGAGTTTACGTTGTGTTTCTTGGTCTTTTGAGCTGTACTTCTCACGAAGCTTCAACATTTCCGGTTGCAAGACTTGCATCGCACCCATACTCTTCGTCTGCTTGATCATGAGCGGGAGAATCAACAAACGAACAATGATTGTCGCGATGATGATTGAAATCCCATATTGCCATGGGCCACCGACTAAATAAGCAACTTCCTTCAAGAGCCATGCGAGCGGCCATACAAAGTACTTCGCCCAGAAACCTTCTGTGTCAGCCGTGATTGGTTCGGCTTGGATGGTAGACGGATCCACACAGCCTGCCATCAGCATAATGACCGCAGTCATGGCAGCGAGTAATCCTAATTTTAGCTTTTTGCTCATAGTTCCTCCTACGCTTTCTTTATCAATTCTTTTTTAACGCACACGTCGATCGGGCAATCTTATAAGACTCTGATTATATGAGAGAACAAATTCAGATTGTCATGGTCACCGGCTTTGTTTTTGCCAAACCTTTGCTCGTTTGAATACGTGTTTCAAACTCTCGGTCACTTCCGACTGCGTCAATGCGGTCGCAGGCTTCCGGGCGATGATCACATAATCATTCGGCGCAACGTTCGGTTCAAGCAAGCGAAGCGACTCACGCATCAATCGTTTCATGCGGTTTCGTTCTACAGCATTTCCAAGCTTTTTGCTGACAGAAAGACCCACTCTGAAATGCGTTTGATCCGCTTTGAGCGTGTAGACGACAAACTGACGATTGGCCACGGAGCGTCCTTCGCGAAACACCGCTTGGAACTCTTCATTCTTTTGCAGGCGGTATTCTTTTTTCAAAATTCTCACTCCATCCTTCGCTTCAAAAATCGTCAACTAACATCATATCATATCCGCATCATTTGAACGAGGGAGAATCCATGAAATGCTACGTTTCTGTGACAAACTAAAAAATTGCCCGAGGAAAGGATCCCCGGGCAATCTTCATTCGAAATTATACAGTCAAGGCTTTACGGCCTTTACGACGACGAGCAGCAAGAATGTTGCGACCGTTTTTAGTCGCCATGCGTGCACGGAATCCGTGAACTTTCTTACGCTTACGGTTGTTAGGGTTGAAAGTTGGTTTCATGGTTACAGCACCTCCTCAAGATTAACGCTCTATTAGCAAGTTATAGTTTCATTTAAGGCAGTCTTTAAGATTATATAAATCGAATCAACAATTGTCAATGTATTTTCGAACGGTTTTCGAATCGGGGAGATCACGTGATTGAGAGGTGTCATTTAGGATCGTTTAACTTTGTCTAGAACGGCTTGTATGGAACCAGATTGATACGAAACCTTTACGTATTTCTTAAACGGTCTTTATAAATAGCGATGTTGAGCCATTTTATCCACATATTCACGAAGTTATCCACATTTATATGTGAATAACTCTTCTTTTTTCATGTCTAAATTCTTTATTTTTTCATTTTCTTCTTTTACAAAAACTTTCTCTCAATTCACTTCCTCCTCTTTTGTGCATAACTTTTTCAGTGACCTTTCTATCCAAACCCCTTTATCCACAACATATCCACAGTTTATCCACAAAACACACAGCATGTGGATAAGTGGGTGTGGATACTTTTCTTTGTCTGTGGATAAATACCGAAAAGCATTGCCACGTCTATTTTATTTTGCTAAACTGAATGTGCACAAACTTGTGGATGAACAATTCGTGATTCCGAGATATACACAGGCTGTGGATAAGTGTTATCCCCATAATGAACACCATGTGGATAACTTTATCCACAGTTTTTGTTCTTTGGGGATAACCCTAGTTTCTACTATAGAATAGTGTATGTGTATATCGTGTGAATAAGTTTTACCAAACATGTGAGTAAAGGAGGTCTTTCATTGAAGAATGCTCGCGAGATTTGGAGAAACGTTTTATCTGTGATTGAAGAAGAGGAACGAACTCCAAAAGCTAGTTTTGACATGTGGTTGAAATCAACCGAAGGGGTATCACTGATGGGAACGACACTCGTTGTGTCGGCACCGGCCAGTTTTATCGTTACGTGGTTAGAGCGACAGTACTTGTCACTTTTACAAGATACGGTCGAAGAAATCACAAACAATAAGCTCGAAATTCATTTTATTGAAGAATCTCAAGCACACAAGTATGCTCCAGCGGATGGATCGTCACAAGAATCCATTGCCGTGACGGAAACAAGGGAACAGCCTTTACCATTACCTTCAAAAGAGGAAGGGGATCTCGGACAGCTGAATGACAAATATATCTTCGAGACGTTTGTCATCGGATCGGGGAACCGATTTGCCCACGCCGCATCACTCGCTGTCGCTGAAGCACCGGCACGTGCATATAACCCGCTATTCATTTACGGGGGAGTCGGACTCGGGAAAACGCATTTGATGCATGCGATTGGTCATTACGTAAAAGGACAAAAACCAGGAGCTCGGATTGCGTACGTCTCTTCTGAAAAGTTTACGAATGAATTCATCAACTCTATTCGAGACAATAAAACAGGCGAGTTCCGTAATCGCTATCGGAACATCGATGTGTTGCTGATTGATGATATTCAGTTCTTGGCAGGAAAAGAACAAACGCAGGAAGAGTTTTTCCACACTTTCAATGCGCTACACAATGATCAGAAACAAATCGTCATTTCAAGCGACCGACCACCAAAAGAAATTCCGACGTTAGAAGATCGCCTACGTTCGCGTTTCGAATGGGGACTCATTACGGATATCACACCACCTGACCTCGAGACACGAATTGCGATTCTCCGTAAAAAGGCGACTGCTGAAGGTCTCGATATCTCAAACGAGGTCATGCTTTATATTGCGAATCAAATCGATACGAACATTCGTGAGCTAGAAGGGGCATTGACACGCGTTGTCGCTTACGCAAAACTAGTTGGGCGACCGATTGACCCAGACGTAGCAGCAGAAGCGCTTCATAACATCATGCCGGTCCAGGAAGCGAAGAAGATCGTCATTCGTGACATTCAAGAAATCGTCGGTCAACACTTCAACATTCAAGTAGAAGAGTTGAACTCGAAAAAACGCACAAAAACGTTGGCATTCCCACGTCAAATCGCGATGTACCTATCTCGTGAGATGACGGAGAGTTCATTACCGAAAATCGGGGAAGAGTTTGGAGGGCGTGATCATACGACTGTGATTCATGCACATGAGAAAATCAGCACGCTTCTGAAAAACGATGTGGAAATGCAAGAGACGATTCAAACGTTGAAAAAAGCACTGTCTAACTGATGACGGATTCTCTGTGGATATCCTGTGGATAAACCACCTTAGTTATCCACAAGTTATTCACAGGCGAAATGGCTTCATACGTATGCTTCAGGGGACTTATCCCCAGTATCCACAGCCCTTATTACTATTATGACTTAATTAATACTATTATTATTAGTAAATGACTCATTTCACCTTAGGAGGAATTATCCACATGCATTTAACGATTCAACGAGATGTATTCATGCAAGCCGTACAAGATGTATCAAAAGCTGTGGCTTCACGAACGACCATTCCAATTTTGACAGGCTTAAAGCTTGAAGCTCATGCGGACGGTTTAACACTGACAGGAAGTGATACTGAAATTTCGATTGAACGTTTGATCCCAATCGAAGAAGGTGGAATCGAACTCATTCAAATTCAGCGTGCTGGAAGTGTCGTATTAAATGCGCGCTTTTTAGGAGAAATCGTGAAGAAGTTGCCGACGAACGAAGTCACACTCGAAGTGTCACCAAACTTCATGACACGAATTGAGTCTGGCCAGGCAGAATTCCATTTGAACGGTCTCGACCCGGACGAATATCCTCGCCTGCCAGAACTTGCGAGCGACCGTCGTTTCTATCTACCAGCGGATCTCTTGAAGACCATCATCCGTCAGACGAGTTTCGCTGTTTCTTCACAAGAGACACGCCCCGTTCTAACAGGGGTCAACTTCTCTGCTGAGAAAGGCTTCCTCACATGTGTAGCGACAGACAGCCACCGCTTGGCGCTTCGTCGTGCTCGTTTTGAGACAGATAACGACTTGACGTTCCAAAATGTCGTCGTCCCTGGTCGTTCGCTCAACGAGCTCGCTAAATTGCTCGATCGTGAAGAGTTGCCGATTGAAATCGTGCTGACGGACCAGCAGATCTTGTTCCGCATGAAAAACATCTCATTCTTCTCGCGTTTGTTAGACGGGGCGTACCCAGACACGTCACGCCTCATTCCGGAAGAATATCGTACAGCGGTGCGCATGAATGCGAAAGAATTCTTACAAGCCATCGATCGTGCGTCACTCTTAGCACGTGCTGACCGGAACAACGTGATTAAATTTGTCGCGGAAGATACGACAGCAGTCGAAGTATCTTCACATTCACCTGAAGTCGGTAAAGTGTCTGAGCGTGTCAGCATCTTATCGCTTGAAGGGGAAGAATTGAAAATCTCCTTCAACTCTAAATTTGTAATGGATGCGCTTCGTGCGCTCGATGCATCTGAAATCGAAATCCAGTTCACGGGTTCGATGCGACCGTTCATTCTACGACCGGTTGAGCAAGATAGCGTTCTTCAACTGATTTTACCAGTCCGCACATCGTAAGCAGCGGATAGGGATGATGAGGTGTCTGACCTTGTCATCCCTCTTTTTGCCTTATTCGACGATTTTCGATAAACTAATATGTATGGCGATTTTTTCAGATCAGCATGTGAGAAAGGAAGTGACGACATGGAAAAAGTGTCGATTACAACCGAGTATGTAACGCTCGGACAATTTTTAAAATTAGCAGATATCATCTCAAGTGGGGGACAAGCAAAGTTCTTTTTAGAAGATGTCATGATCAAAGTGAACGGTGAGCAGGACCAACGCCGTGGTCGCAAATTGAGAGATGGAGATACAATCGAGGTCGAAGGCTTCGGGGAATATCAAATCGAGGGAAACTGACGTGCATTTAAAGTCGATCCGATTGCAAAATTATCGCAACTACGAAACCCTCGAGCTAGATTTCTCAGAACAGACGAATGTTCTAATTGGTGAGAATGCCCAAGGAAAAACGAATCTTCTCGAATCGATTTACGTACTTGCGCTCGCAAAATCGCATCGGACGACACAAGACCGAGAATTGATCGGTTGGGAAGCTGATGCCGCAAGTATCGAAGGACGGATTCATAAACGCACCGGCGAATCGGTGCAGAGTCTCTCATTTTCTCCTAAAGGAAAAAAAGCAAAGCTCAATCATTTAGAACAACGTCGTCTCAGTGACTATGTCGGCGCATTTAACGTCGTCTTGTTCGCCCCTGAAGACTTAGCCATCGTCAAAGGCAGTCCACAAGGGAGACGGCGATTTTTAGATATGGAAATCGGTCAGGTCAGTCCCGTGTACTTACATGAGCTCAATCAATATTTGAAGACGTTAAAACAGCGAAACGCCTTGTTGAAGCAGTTATCCACAAAGGGTGGGGACGAGACGTTACTCGAAGTATTGACGGACCAATTGATTGAACTCGCCGTGAAGATTGTGATGAGACGCTATCATTTCATCGATCAACTCGAAAAATGGGCTAATCCGATTCATTCTGGGATCACACGTGAGTTAGAGACACTGACGATTCAATACGTTTCTGACACGTTCCAAAAAGAACGTTTCTCAAAAGAACAGATGTTTGAAACGTATCGTCAAAAGTTTGATAAAATAAGAGAGAACGAACGAAGAAGAGGTGTGACCTTATTTGGTCCACATCGTGACGATTTTGAATTGTACGTAAACGATCGAAACGTTCAAACGTTCGGTTCACAAGGTCAGCAACGAACGGCGGCCTTGTCATTGAAGCTAGCTGAAATTGAATTGATTCATGAAGAAGTTGGCGAATATCCTCTTTTGTTATTAGACGATGTGTTATCTGAACTTGACGATCATCGCCAAACCCATCTACTCGATACGATGGGACGAAAAGTACAAACGATTTTGACGACGACAAACATTGATGGAATCGCACATGAAACCATTCAACAAGCCAAAGTGTTTCACGTGAAACAAGGCGAAGTCGAAACAGAATCCGTGTAATCGTGGTAAGAAGGAACACCAAATCATGTATAGTAGGTGAAAATAACCGATGAGTAATGAAAACGAAAAAGAATTGCAAGCGTATGGCGCCGATCAGATTCAAGTTCTTGAAGGCTTAGAGGCTGTTCGTAAACGTCCAGGGATGTATATCGGTTCCACAAGCTCTCGCGGTCTCCACCACTTAGTATGGGAGATTGTCGATAACTCAATCGATGAGGCGCTTGCAGGTTATTGTGACACGATCACAGTGACGGTTGAGCCAGGAAACTCCATCGTTGTCGAAGATAACGGACGTGGGATTCCAGTAGACGTTCAAAAGAAAACAGGCCGACCTGCCGTTGAAGTTATTTTCACGGTATTGCACGCCGGTGGTAAATTCGGCGGTGGCGGATACAAAGTTTCAGGTGGTCTTCACGGTGTAGGGGCGTCGGTTGTTAACGCACTATCGACAAAACTTGAAGTGTTCGTCCGTCGCGACGGCAACGTGTATTATCAATCGTTCAAACGTGGCGTTCCACAAGGTGAACTTGAAATCGTCGGAACGACAGATACGACAGGAACGACTGTCCGCTTCTTCCCGGACGGCGATATCTTCCAAGAAACACTCGAGTATGACTTTGATTTGCTAGCAACACGTCTTCGCGAGCTCGCTTTCTTAAACAAAGGGCTACGGATTGTCGCAAAAGATGATCGTAGCGATGAGACGATTGAACGTAATTATCACTACGAGGGCGGAATTAAGTCTTACGTCGAGCACTTGAACCGTTCGAAGGCATCGATTCATGAAGAGCCTGTGTATGTGCACGGAACGAAAGATGGAATTGAGGTAGAGATTGCCCTTCAGTACAACGAAGGTTTCGCAAGTAACATCTACTCATTCACGAACAACATCCCAACACATGAAGGTGGGACGCACGAGACTGGTTTCAAGACAGCACTCACACGTTCAATCAATGATTATGCGAAGCGATTCGGATTGATGAAGGAGGCCGACGGAAGTCTTTCTGGGGATGATGTCCGTGAAGGATTGACGGCGATCGTTTCCGTCAAACACCCGGCACCTCAGTTTGAAGGACAGACGAAGACGAAACTTGGAAATGCCGATGCTCGTACGGCGACAGATACGTTATTCAGTGACACGTTCGAACAATTCTTGCTCGAGAATCCATCAGTCGGTCGTCTTATTGTCGACAAAGGATTGATGGCAGCACGCGCACGTCTTGCTGCGAAACGCGCACGCGAGATGACACGTCGTAAAGGTATTCTCGAAGTCAGTTCATTACCAGGGAAATTGGCTGACTGTTCGTCGAAAGACGCTTCGAAATCTGAACTATACATCGTTGAGGGTGACTCAGCGGGTGGTTCGGCAAAATCTGGTCGTGACCGTCACTTCCAAGCAATCTTGCCGATTCGAGGGAAAATCATCAACGTCGAGAAAGCACGTCTTGATAAGATTTTAGCCAACCAAGAAGTTCGGACTATTATCACGGCTCTCGGAACAGGGATTGCGGATGAGTTTGATCTATCAAAAGCTCGTTACCATAAACTGATCATCATGACCGATGCCGATGTCGATGGAGCGCACATTCGTACGCTGTTATTGACGTTCTTCTATCGTTACATGCGACCACTCGTGGAGAGTGGATACGTCTATATTGCGCAACCACCGCTCTATGGTGTGAAGCACGGTAAAGAAACAATCTATGTTCAAAACGAGCGAGAGTTACAAGCTACACTTGCACAACTTCCTGAAAACGCACGTTATAGCGTTCAACGTTACAAGGGTCTTGGAGAGATGGATCCTGAACAGTTGTGGAATACGACGATGAACCCGGAAACGCGTTCGATGCTTCGCGTCGATCTTCAAGATGCAATTGAGGCAGATGAGATTTTTGAAACGCTCATGGGTGACAACGTCGAACCACGCCGTGACTTTATTCAATCTCACGCCCATTACGTGAAGAACCTCGATATTTAATAAGAAGGGTAGGCAATAACGAATGGCAGAACAAGAAAATATCAAGGATATAAATATTAGCCAAGAGATGCGAACGTCGTTCATGGACTATGCGATGAGCGTCATCGTATCACGTGCCCTTCCGGACGTGCGAGATGGTTTGAAGCCGGTTCACCGTCGTATTTTGTATGCGATGAACGAGCTCGGAATTCGTGCGGACAAGCCACATAAGAAATCGGCGCGTGTCGTCGGGGACGTGATCGGTAAGTATCACCCACACGGTGACTCTGCCGTTTACGAAACGATGGTTCGTATGGCTCAAGATTTCAGTTATCGTTACGAACTAGTCGACGGTCACGGGAACTTCGGTTCAGTCGATGGCGACTCGGCCGCTGCGATGCGTTATACCGAGGCACGTATGTCTAAGATTGCGATGGAACTCGTACGAGACATTGGCAAAAACACAATCGATTACCAACCAAACTTCGATGGTGAAGAGAAAGAACCGGTTGTTCTTCCGGCTCGCTTCCCGAACTTCCTTGTCAACG
The DNA here is from genome assembly GCF_018617575.1 of Exiguobacterium sp. s160. NCBI lineage: Bacteria > Bacillati > Bacillota > Bacilli > Caryophanales > Exiguobacterium > Exiguobacterium sp. s160. The sequence continues at coordinate 3,381 of NZ_JACSKK010000007.1, read as the reverse complement.
GAACGAGCGGGATTGCGGTCGGGATGGCAACGAACGTTCCTCCGCATAACTTGAATGAAGTCATCGATGGGGTGTTGGCTCTTACTCATAACCCGGACATCACGATTGCTGAATTGATGCAACACATCCCAGGCCCTGACTTCCCGACAGCGGGAGAGATTTTGGGACGCAGCGGGATTCGTCGTGCCTATGAAACGGGACGTGGATCGATTACGATGCGTGCGAAAGCCGAAATCGAAACGTTGAAAAACGGTCGTGAACGGATCCTCGTTCATGAAATCCCATATCAAGTCAACAAGGCACGTCTCGTTGAGAAAATTGCCGATTTGGTACGTGATAAAAAAATTGAAGGAATCACAGACTTGCGTGATGAATCCGACCGTAACGGGATGCGGGTCGTCATCGAAGTTCGTCGGGATGCGAATGCGAGTGTCATCTTGAACAACTTGTATAAGCAAACGCCGATGCAGACGACGTTCGGAGTGAACATGCTTGCCCTCGTAGGCGGTCGCCCGAAAACGTTGAACATCAAACAAGCCATCTATTACTACATCGAACACCAAAAAGAAGTCGTACGTCGTCGTACGCAATTCGATTTGGATAAAGCCGAAGCACGTGCCCACATCTTAGAGGGACTTCGTGTTGCGCTTGATCACTTGGATGAAGTCATCGCCATCATTCGTAGTACACGTACTGGTGACGAGGCGCGTGAGAAGTTGATTGCTCGCTTTGGACTTTCTACTGAGCAAACGCAAGCGATTTTAGATATGCGTCTCCAACGATTGACTGGTTTGGAGCGTGAGAAAATCGAAGGCGAATACCGTGAAGTGAAAGCGTTGATCGAGGAACTTCGTGCGATTCTTGGTGATGAGGAGTTGCTTCTCGACATCATTCGCAACGAGTTGCTTGAAATCAAAGAGCGGTATGGTGATGCACGTCGTACGGTGATTCGTACAGATATCGTTGAACTTGAGGATGAAGATTTAATCCCGGTTCGTGACATGATGATCACGTTAACGAGCGAAGGTTACATCAAGTCAATTCCATCCGATTCATACCGCGCACAGCGTCGGGGTGGACGTGGGAAACAAGGTATGGGAACGAACGATGAAGACTTCGTACTTCGTTTGCTGTCAGCCTCGACACACGATACGATTCTCTTCTTTACGAACTTCGGTCGTGTCTTCCGTCTTAAAGGATATGAAATTCCTGAGATGAGTCGTACCGCAAAAGGAATGCCAATCATTAACTTGCTTCAAATTGATAAAGGTGAAAAAGTTGAAACGATGATTCCTGTCGATTTCAATAGTTACCTGGCAAACCAAACGGTGGCAGAAGATGCGCAAAATGAATCGGAAGAAGAAGTGGCAGATGAGCAATTGTCTCTTGTCTTCATTACAAAAGAAGGTTTGATTAAGCGTTCACCACTCTCGGCATACGCTCGAATCAACAAAAACGGTCTTCGTGCCATCAGCTTGAATGAAACAGATGAGCTCGTCACCGTCCGCCTTGCGAAGAGCGATGATGAAATGTTGATTGTCACTCGCCAAGGAATGTCGATTCGTTTCCCTCTCGAAGGAGAAGTTCGATCGATGGGACGTACGGCACGTGGTGTTCGTGCAATTCGTTTGAAGAAAGACGATGATTTAGTCGTCTCAATGGAAATCGTTCGCACAACGCAAGACGTCTTGATTATCACTGAAAAAGGATTCGGGAAACGTACGGCTATGGAGCAGTTCCGTACACAAGGTCGTGGCGGTTCCGGAATCATTGGAATTAAGACAGATCGTGGAACAGTCGTGGGTATGCGTGTTGTTGATGAAGATGATGACATCATGTTGATGACTGAACACGGCGTTGCGATTCGAATCGATTCGCAAACTATCTCTCAGATGGGTCGAAGCACACGTGGTGTGAAAGTGATGAACATTGAAGATGGCGATCGTCTAGCGACTATCGCAAAATTGAAAAAAGATGAGTTAGAAGAGGAATCAGCAGTCGATTTGGAGAATGGGTTTGAGGTAGAAGCACCTGAAGCCGACGAATCGTCTGATGTGAATGAGTAAGACGAGAGGTCGAACGGTGTTTCCGTTCGACCTTTTTCATATATAGGAGGGATTCGCGTGCGTTTGAACTTATCCGCTGTACATGTTGGTATGACGTTATTGTCACCCGTTTCTTCCTTAGAGGCAGGAATTCATTTAACAAATGAACATCTACGTTTGCTCCGTTTCTTAAAGATTGAAGCAATTGATGTTGCACCCGTTGAACAATTCATCTTCACTTCTATAGAAGAAAAGCTTCTTTGCGAACAGGTTCTACAATATGAGAAACATTATAATCAGTGGGAAGAGCGAATCGCCCCGAATCCTTACGAAGGTTTAGAATTCATTCATCAACTATTTCGTCAGGAACTCCCGCTTTCAGCAGTTGTTCATTTTTTTACGCATCAACCTTTGCGAAAAAACCATGTCATCTACCATGCGATTTATCGAGCACTCGTCGCACGCGCCTTATCGAAATATCGAGGGGATGAGCACCAACTTCAATTTGATTACGGAATTGCTTCTTATTTCGCTGATGCAAGTTACGCTAAAATTCGAAAATGGTCTCATATGCGTTATTTCACAAAAATGGAAAGGGAGCTACTATACCAACACCCACTCGTCTCGGCAGCGATGCTTCCAAGTAACCAAACGCTACGAGGGCGTGTCTATCAATTGATCACAGAGCATCACGAACGTCTAGATGGATCCGGTTTTCCAAAACGTCTAACCGAGCGGGAGCTGAATCCCGCATCTCCTCTATTTATTGTCGCTGATCGATTCTGTCAGTTAACCGCACCTCGAACGTTTCGAAAACCACTTTCGCCAGAAGAAGCATACTTCTATATGTGGCAGAATAAAGCCTATGACGAGGAGGCCTTGTCGCTTCTCGCTACGTTGCTCGGATTTTATGAAATCGGTCGAACCGTTTTATTGAGTAGCGGAGTGCGGGGAAAGATTCACGCCTATACGAATCATATTGAGCGACCTATTGTTATAGAAGATACGGATGAGACTGAATATGATTTATCGCGTTTGGCTGAAGTGAAAATTGTATCGTTTCAATAAGAAGAGACTGGCGATTCCTCTCATCAAAAATGAGAGGAATCGTCTTTATTTATTCTTTTTTAAAAAACTTTATTTTTATAGTTGACGAATATAAAGTCAGATGCTATTATAAATGAGTCGCTAAGAGCGGCAGACGAACTTTGAAAACTGAACGATGAGGCAAAAATAAGTTTTACAATTTTTTGAATGAAGCGCAAGCTTCGTCAATTTAAGAGCTATATCAAATTCTTTGGAGAGTTTGATCCTGGCTCAGGACGAACGCTGGCGG
>NZ_JACSKK010000006.1:0-111852 GCF_018617575.1 Exiguobacterium sp. s160 | reverse complement strand
AGCCTGTATGTGTAGCCTTTCAGCATGTCCGTCTCTCCTCCCCTCAGAAGATCGTGATGTGTCTTCTTCATCCGATACCCGTGGAGGGGAGGGAGAATCTGACGGAATAACGAACTTTTGTTCGCAAAATCTGTCACAAGGAGAGAAAACTGTTGAACCGGGCGATTCATCCCCCACCTACGCCGGGCTACGCCCCGAGACGCTTAGAGGAGGGAGAATTCTCGCCTGATTCAATTAAATTGTAAGCGCTATCTGAATAAAAGTTGTGTGGCATTTTCATGACACCTGATGGATGAAAATAATCAACATCCTTCATAAAAAAATGAAATAAAATAGATTGTTCGCACATGATTTTGAATAAATGATTGATTATACATGTTGGTCTGTGAGTTTCGTCAAATGTCAGACGTGACGTGTGGCGAAGACATGATATACTTAATCACAATGAAACCAATCAATTAGGAGTTTATGATGAAATATATTTATCAACTGATTCTCGTCGCTATGTTGTTCATGATTGCTGCTCCGACTACGGTTATGGCCGAAACAGAACCAGTAGTGATTCATGAGAACATCATTGTTGAAGAAGAGGTAGAGATTCACGAAGGATTTCAATCACCCAATGAGATGGTGTATGTCTTCGTATTAATCGTGTTATTATCTGTCGTTGGTTTAGGAATCATGAATACGATTGAATAACGTGAAAACGTTCACAAAAACGCAATAAGTCGTTTGGTAACGGTTACAAACGTTGCCTTATACTTATATGTGTAGGAAGAAAGTTCTGCACCAACTTTCTGTCCTCCTTTTCAAATGAACACCCCTCGTTCATATCATGTATTGGAGTCAACCGATGTCATCGATTGACTCCCTTTTTTGTCTATCTAAAATCGAATACGTTTTTCTTTTGCTAATCGTTTTAATCGTTTTGTTTCATCCGTATGGCCATGGCTCTCTAAGAAATCGACGTAGACACGGAACGGTTCGGAACGATGTGAAAAGAAAGGGATATACTCTGAAAATAGCTTCTGTTCGGCTTCTTGTAAGTTACCTTCGGCGACGAGGAGACGGAGCTCTAACATTTTAAGAGCTTGATAGTTTTCAAGTGCGGTATCTTCTGTCTGGGATTTTTCTAACATCCGCTCACACAGTTTGAGAATGCGTGCGTGAAGAATCTTTCTCGTGTTGGCTTGGCTGTGTTCAATCGGCAAGGTTGATAGTAAGTCGATTCGTGTGGAATCCACGTCTTTTGGCACGTGGAGGGCAGTGTATAAAGCGCGGTCAATCCAGACGGTATCAATGGGTGCGTCTAGTTGGTAGTAGTGGATGAGTTTTTGGAGCATCGTGACTTGTGAGATTTTCAATAGGCGAAACGGGTCGCTCGTTGAAAAGAGAGGTTCTTCTCCGGCTGACGTTGACAGAAGATAAAACATCTCTTCATACATCGTGCGTGCCTCAGTATATTCTTCGGCATAGTGGGCTAAATCACGGATGATTTTTTTGGCGTGGATATACCAATTTTTTTGATCACGGTCGGACATGACTTGGTTGGGACGAATATATAAATGTTCATATGCTGAATCGACAAAACGTTCAGCTAACGTAATCGTTTGTGAGAGCGAATGACGCTCTTCCGAATGTTTTTTTTCTTTATAGCGTGTGAACTGGCTGATCATAAAATCAAAGTCTTGATCATCAATCACATCTTTTGGAGTATGACGATACATCTCGACCAATAAATCACGTAACGTCGCCTCACCATATTGCTCCAACAACATGCGTAATTTTCCGATGCGCATCAGCTCTCCTCCTTTCATTCATACTTGTTGTATGCATCTCTGATTTGGGCAGACACCAATTAATATTCCTTTCCCGGATTTCATCTGAAACAATCATATGGTCTCATGCTTAAGACGGATTTTCCTTAGAAACGTTGTCAGATCAATGCGGGTTCGGGATAATAGAGAAAAATTGATAAAGTTGAGGATTGAAAATATGAAAGATGATCAACATTTATCGCGTGTAGAACGTAGAAAGCGCGAACTCGAACAACAAGAACTCGAAGCGTCTCGTTTGAATGGTGAACGATCTTCAGATGAGCCGTCGAATATAGAAGAGCCATCGAATATAAATGAAGCATGGCGACAGAATCGACAAGGGGAAGGGGCTCCTGTTCAATCGGAGCACCCGTTCTTGAACGAGAAATCAACGGATTCGTCGAAGCCGAACTACGGAACATCAAAAAAGCGGAAGAAGCGTATGCCACGGATTCCGTCATTCTCAAAATCGAAACGAAAGACTTCTCAATCAAAGTCGAATCATGCGACGCAACAACCGAAACCGGCAAAATCTCCGAAACAAGAAGTCGATCATTCGTCCAAACCATCAAATAAACGAAAGCGTAAATGGAAAGGGAAAGTGGCCCTTCTTCTCATTCTCCTGTTGCTTGTCGGAGGGTATGTGGCGACTTCCCCGTTCACGTTCCTCATTATGGGAAGTGACGCACGGGTGGGGGAATCCCTCTCGGGGTCCCGCACAGATTCTCTACAATTGATGGAATTTGTCCCTCGTTCACGTACTGTTCAAAACGTGTCGATTCCACGCGATACGTATACGGCCATTCCATGTGAGCCAGACCGGGATGGCGATAAAATCACCCATGCTTTCGCTTATGGTGGTGCAACGTGTACGGTAGGTGCTGTTGAAGGACTGACCGATGCGTCGGTCGATGGACAAGTCGTGATCACATTTGAGTCGTTCATGGAATTGATTGATTTGATCGGTGGTGTCAATGTGACGGCAACGCATTCATTCAGTGAGAAAGGGTTCAACCAAACGTATGAGTATACGGAAGGTGTCTCTTACGCGATGGATGGAGACATGGCACTTGCCTATGCGAGACACCGTAAGTCGGATACGGACGGCGCCCGTTCGAATCGTCAAACCGAAGTCATGACAGCCGTCGCAGAAAAATTGGCTAGTCCTTCGGGTTGGACGAAGATTCCGGCAACGTATCGTTTCATGAAAGAGGAAATGGGTCTTGAGATGAATGTCTTACAAATGGCATCCGTCGGTCTGACGATGATCTCGAACCCGGACGTGAATAAGATGCAAGTTGAAGGACAAGATGCCTATATCAACAATGTCTATTACTACGAACCTTTAGAAGAGAGTGTGCAATCCATTCGGGACGCCCTCGATTTATCGATGTGGGGCACGGTCAGATAATTTTAAGAAAAGGGTTTGATTCTGACTTGAAAGAGGAATTTTAAACAAATGAACTACTCTTTTGAGGAGGGAAATTTGAATGAAAGTATTAGTCATTGGAGCAACAGGAAAGATCGGGAAACGTGTATTGAAAAGTCTAGCGAAGACCCATCAAGTGACCGCTTTAATTCGTTATCCTGAACTACAAGCAGAGTACGAGAAAATGGGTGCGCACGTATTGACGGTTGATGTCGAGAAAGAACTTGAGAAAAAAGTTCATGAGGCGACAAGTGGACAAGATGCAGTCATCATTGCGGCGACTGCCGGCGCAGACGGATCGAGTACCGAGATTGAACTACTCGACCGAAACGTCGCGATGAACGCGATTGATGCTGCTAAAAAAGAACGAGTACGTCACGTCGTCTTGCTCAGTGCATATGGCGCGGACCAACCGAATGCCGCACCAAAAGAACTCTTTAACTTTCTGTCAGCCAACAATGCCGCCGACGAATACATCGAACATAGCGGTTTGAACTATACGATCATTTGCCCAGTGACCATTGTCGATGAACCGAGTAAAGGTTCCATCGAAGCATCTGAAGACTTGAACGATGCGGACGGTGCGACGATTTCGGAGACGGATGTCGCGACTGTCATCTCTGCATCTCTTGACAACCGTGGACTATACGGTCGCCGAATCGAAATCAAGTCGGGTAGTACGCCGATTAATGAAGCGCTTGATTTTGAAGGCCGTGGAGAAGTGGCAAACGGAGGTAGAACGACGTTACGCCGACCACAACGATCATAACGAGTTGAGGAGAAGATGACATGGAACGAAAGTTGTATAAAGATCAGAATAATAAAATGATTGCCGGGGTCTGTTCAGGGCTCGGGAACTATCTAGGAGTGGACGTCACGATTATGCGTGTTCTGTTTGTGGCAATGGCACTCTTAGGTGGTCCAGGGCTTCTGATTTATATCGTTCTGGCCATCATCATGAAAAAGCCGCCATCAGAATATGAGGCGGAACAAGAAGATCGTTTTTAACGAAATCAAGCAATCCGACAGTCATGTCGGATTGCTTTTATTTTTCGATGTATAAGGTGTAGCTTGCTTCGAACGTCTCGTTTGGGGCAAGGAGCTGAATTCCTTCTTTGTGTAGAAAATCTTTTCGGTGTCCTTTATAATCTGCGTGACCGAACCACGGTTCAAGACAAACGAATGGAGCATCCTTATGGGGTGGTGACCAAATGCCAAAGTGAGTAAATGAAGGGCTTTCCATCACAATTGCTGTTCCTGACGGTTGATGACGTAGCGCGGCGTACTCCACATTTTCGAAAATCAATGCATCGTCGTCAAATAGAGAACGGGTAAGTGGGATGTATTGCCGTTCGCCTAGTGGTTGATAGGCTCCTGTCAAATAAGGTCCTTCTAATAGATAGCGGTCAAGTGTACGTACTTCTCCGAAGTCGATCGTATAGTCCTCGAACGCACCACCCTTGAAAGGGATATTGAATGCGGGATGACCACCGATACTGAACGGTAACATGGTTTCCCCTGGATTATGGACATGATAGGTGACAATGACTTCTTCTCCTACAAGTTGATACGATACGTTCAGAGTAAACGGGAAAGGATAATGTTGTCTTGATTCAGGTGTATCTTTCAAGGTGAAACGAACGGAAGTTTCATTCGATGATTCGATGTCGAAAATCGCGTCACGAGCAAATCCGTGTTGACTCATCGTATACGTATTGCCTTCATATACATATTGATCATCCAATAATCGCCCGACAATCGGGAAAAGAATGGGGGCCTGTCGTCCCCAAAACGTAGGGTCACCTTGCCATAAGTATTCCGTTTCGTCTATTTTCCAACTAGTCATCTCAGCACCCTGTGCTTTTAACGTAATCTGAACATTTTTGTTTTGAAGTTGCACAATACATACGCTCCTTTACGGTTTGTGATAAGTTAAGTGTAGAAATCTTAAGTAAAACAAACAAGGGGTAAATGATGCGCTTACAAAGAATCGTAATCGGAACGCTCATCCTTCTATTGATTGCTGGGCTTGCCTACAAGGGCTACGAAGAATATATGACGACACAAAAGAAAGAAGAAGCGGTTCCAATCGCTCAAAATGAATCGGTATTAGGAGGGCTCGAAGTGGGGCAACAAGCTCCGGACTTCACCTTGAATACCCTAGAGGGGGAGAGTCTGACCCTTTCACAGTTCCAAGGACAGCCGGTAGTCATTAATTTTTGGGCTTCTTGGTGCCCGCCTTGTCGAGATGAGTTCCCTGAACTGGTTTCGTTTGAAGAAGCGACAGGTATTCCGGTTCTCGGTGTGAATGTCACCAAAAATGAACGACGAGGAAAAGCGGACGTCGAGGCTTTTTTACAGGAGTACCCGGTTGATTTTCCAATCTTGTTAGATGAAGAAGCGGTCGTAGAGCAACAGTATCGTGTCGTCGCGCTACCGACAACGTACGTGTTAGATGAACAAGGAGTCATTGTGGCAAAGCAGACAGGTCCCGTCGACGAAGCGTGGATTCAGCAACAGATTGAAAAGACGTCAATGTGATATTTCAAAAAAGCTGAACGATCTGCCCTTAATGGGAGGGCAGATCGTTCAGCTTTTATAGTGTTGCTTGATCAATGCATCAAAATTTGGGGTCATATCTTCTTCAAGATAATAATGATGATTGTCTCGAATGATTGTATCACCAACACGTGCTTCGGAAGGTAGGAATCGTCTAGGAATGAAACTTGAGCCGTTATTCCATCTCAATACGGCATATTTTCCCTCGATTCGCACCAATGTACCGTACTTAATCATGCCTCTTCCTCCTCGACGAGCAGCTTCTGTCTCTTTTTATCCTTACATCATGTATTCCCACATTCCACAAAAGCTACACATTTTTACGAGTGTCTGTCCAATCGGACAAGGGAAGTTATTCCAAGAAACGCAAGAGGATAAATTTGATAAATGTGAAGGAAGTTTGAAGAAAACGCTTTCTTTTTTTAAAATGGTCTTCTATAATGAAAGCACGGGGTGATTATGACGAAACTGTGAACAATGGGGGGATGGTCATGTTTTCTTCTGCAATGATTGGGTTACTCGCTCTGACGGGAGTAACGATCTATGGGGTTGACCGTATGTTCACGGTCCGCTCAGAACGCGTCACAAAGAAATAGGTCTACATAGGGGGAAATCGCAACGTCTTGGGGAGACGTTGCGATTTTTTTAATAGTCTTGTTGACGAGACCGGCGATCGGTCTCTTTTTGTTCCACCATTTTTCGATTACGTTCATGGACACGATCGAAAAAAGAATGTTCTGGCCACATAGGAGACCAGTGGCGCTCTTCGGGAAGTGCTAAGATGTATTCTTCTGCTGCACTCAAACGTTCAATCATCTGGCTACGATTGTCGCATAGGTCACCGTGTCCAGGCACGAACCATTGAACTTCATGTTCATAAATGAGGGTTTGCAACGTTTGTAATGTTTCGAGATATGCGGTCGAATCATGCTCGATAAAAGGTGGCTCGATATTCGAACCGTAATCTCCGCATACGAGTAGGTGCATCGGCTCGATTAGAACAGATAGGTGAGTTGCATCATGGCCCGGTGTCGGGATGAACGTAACGGGTAACGATCCAAGTAGAAGTGTCTGATTCGGTTGGACCACGATATCGATTTCAGGTTTTTGAATCGGGCGATTGATGTAGTGCTGTTCATAGAACTCGCGAATCTCATCGAGCTGATCGGACGAGTCGGCATCTACAAATGCCTGTGAGGCAATCGTTGTCGCATCCTTAAAACCATAAGCCCCGATAATATGGTCGAAATGATGATGGGTGAAGATGACGTAAAGTGGGCGATCATCGCGTCTTAACTCGATATCCCGACGAATCGTGGCAATTTCTTCAGGAAGCCACGTGGGGTCAATCAAAAGAATGGCATCTGGTGTATCGATCAAGGTCGATGTCGTTCGCATCAACGCACTTTCGTAAATCGTGAATGATTGAAGTTTCGCTTGAATCAAAAGAGTTCCTCCTCATCTGATTAGAGTCATTCACTCTTTTCCCCAAAACAATCGATGGAACAACAAAAAAGCAGAAAGTCAGATGACTTTCTGCTTTTGCAAGGTCTCAACCGTGCATTGTATGTGTGCGAGAGGCTCTCGCGTATATGTCGATATTGGAGCGGGTGAAGAGAATCGAACTCTCGTCATCAGCTTGGAAGGCTGAGGTTTTACCATTAAACTACACCCGCATGAAGAAAAAATATGGAGCGGGTGAAGGGAATCGAACCCTCGTCATCAGCTTGGAAGGCTGAGGTTTTACCATTAAACTACACCCGCGTTACGTCCTAACGTTACTTTGATATAATAGCATATCAAATTCTATTTGCAAACCCTTTTTTAAAAAACTTTTTAGGTTGCAGAATCCTATCCATAACGAAGATAATAGAAAAAAGGGGAGAAATCAAATATGAGTGAACGAAAATCATATTTACAACTGATGGGCGAAGGATTTCGGATGTTGAAGCAGTCCAAACAAACCGATCAAACAGTGTCTCTTCGAAGCTGGACGTTCTCGATTCATCATGACAACGAATGGTATGTCGTGTTACGTTCGAATCGGGTCAAGTGGGTCGGATTGCCGAGTCATACATTTGATATTGCTCTTGATTCGATTCAAATTGGGAATCTTCGAATCATACGTCACCCTGAATCGAACGAAGTACGTTTGACAATCGATGAAGAATGGGGATTGGAAAATAAGGTTGTTTGTGACAACCTAGAATGGGAAACATTCGTCGATGCGCTCAAACAAGTGAAGGGGGAGTAAGCGTGAGTGAAGAGAGGTTGTATCGAATGGAAGCGGAAGCACGAGGGAGTGCTTGGCGGGCCCGGGTTCTGACAGGGATTCAGCGATTTCGATTTTACAAAGGCGAATTGCTCGCACCATCGAACCGGCCGTATGTCGTATTGAGCATTTCACAAGATGAAGGGTCCTTGCCTGATCTGATTGAAACCGATATGGGCATCCTCTTGATCCATGAGCGAGTCAGTCCGATCTTTATGAATGTCTGTCCATATGACGTTCAGCTCGTCCGTGTCGAGCTTCATACAAGTACAGGGAAGACAGATCGCTACTGCGCGCTTAATGTGCTCCGACGCTTTGAAATCGAATACCTCGAACACTCGAACGAATTTCGCCCGTTAAGTACGGATCGATTCTATTTCCTATCTAATCAGACGGTTCGAATGAATTTATTTGGACATATGATTGCCCAAGATGTAAATAGCCAACGTCTTTATGTGACCGAACGACTAAAGTATGCATTACAAGCGAAAATGGTCACAGGACTGGCATTTAAGCAAGTAAAGGAGAAAACAGCATGAAAGAGTATGAAATTGATGGGTGGTTCCGCCTGACGTATCCGGAACATTACGAATACAGTGAAGAAGAAGATTATGTGAGCTTCTATTCAACAGAAGAGGATGCGCAAGGAACGCTTCAAATCTCCATCTATGAGTCTGAGGATTCACAAGAACCAAGAGAAGCCGTCTTACGCGAGTTAAATACCTTTTTAGGAGAGTTCCCAATCGACGTAAAAATTGCGCCAAGCGTGACTGACGAGACGGGTGACATGACGACGGCTTATGCGAGCGGCATCGAAGACGGGATGCATTTAGATGTCTGGTCTTTGACGGACGGAAAGCGCCTCTTATTCATGACATACGTTGCTGATCAAGTGACGAATGAAAAAATGGAGATTGAATCCATCATCGACTCAGTCGAATGGACATAAAATGAGACACGACGCCAAATTAGAGGCGCGTGTCTCATTTTTTTATTGATATTTTGGAACATCGAAATTAAGTGTATAGGCATCGAGCGATTGATAGACTTCATAGATCTGTCTCGTTTGAATATCTGCCCAAGCAATATTCGTTGCGTATTGATGCGTGCCTGGTGAATCAGGGTTATAACGCATCTTATAAAGTGTGTTTTGTTTATAAGTCGGATGATTAATGTAGCTAGAACCAATCCAGTAGGCTCCACCGATTACTGCTGCTTCAGGCGTGAACCATTTCTGTTCAAATGCATACTTAGCTCCGCTTCCAAGTGGATTGCTGTCGAAGGCCTGAATGCCATACATATTGTATACGGTAGCGGCTACAGGTCGCTCGGGATAAATGCGGTCACCGTTTGAGTTAATCAAGGCGTTTCCGTCTTTATCAACGGGTACACCAGACGCTAGTTTTGAGGTACCGTTACCCGTTTCATGAAGTGCATGTGAAAGCAGATAGACTTCATTGATATTATACTGACTGCCGGCATCTACGAACGCTTGACCTAAGCCACTGAGTGTACCTTTCGACAGGAGTAGCTTATTGAGCGTTGTCGCTGTCGTTCCGGCACTCTTCGATAAATCTAAGAATTGGTAGAACGAGCGTGAATTCGGATCAATGCCAGTCGGGTCAACATATGTCAACACTTCATTGAGCGATGCCCGACGCCACATGTTATCAAACACACGAAGGTTGTGACCGGATGGACGGTTGTAAGAAACTGTATAGTATGTGCCTGTCTGTCCAGTGATGGTTACTTTTTCGCCCGGATTGATTTGACCGTATGGATGAGATGTAAGGCTTGGTTGGCTTAAAATATTGGCCTTACCGATGACGGAACTCAATGTGATATAACCCGTTGCCGTACCGTATTTGACTTTATACCAAGAAGAGGAAGCGCGTTCTACATATTGAACTGTTGCTCCTTTCGGAATAGTGGCCACTGTCACAGAACTTGATGTGGCAGACGATTTTAACGCAGCACCTACGTTTGAGATGACGGTCATATCCTGATTGACGATTGTGCCGACGTTATCAGTGACACTGACCCAAGCTCTTGGCAAATACGCTTTTTCGTAGCGATGAAAATCAGTTTGAGCGATTTGATTATATTGTCGCTCTGCCATGTCACGAACAGTCATCGGATAACTTGTATAGAATACGTTCTTGATGACACCGCTTCCCGGAGGCGTTGTCGTGACCGGAATTGCGTAATCCATATGAATATAGTTTCCACTATACGTACCATTCGTCAATAATCCCCAATCTGAACCGATGATTGGTTTCACACTGACAATCGTCCCGTTGTTCAACGTTCCAGCGAGGTTATTTGACTGGACGGCAGGAGTAGAACGTACGTTTAACGTACTTCCACCTTCTACATAAATTCGGTATTCGGCTTCCGGACCGTACTGTTCAGTCGGTGTCGTTGTCGGTGGCGTCAACGCAAAGTCACGAGCTGCGACATAGCCAGTCGTGTTGTTGTAACGCACTTGATACCATGAACCAGTCGCTCCAAATTTAGCGAATTGATCAACTTTAGCCCCTTTTGGGATGGTCTGTAGCACCGTTTTAGAACTAGACATCGAAGAATATAACTTCGTTTCTTGTTGGGCGTAATACGGTGTCACCACTTGCGTGAATTTCTCAGATAGATCACGTGTCGGGACGTAACCTGTCGTAGATTGATACGTCACTTTAGACCATGAACCTGTTGCGCCATGAGTCGAAAGTTGAGAGACCGCCGTGCCAGGCGTTAACGTACGGATAGCTTTTTTAGTTGATGACATAGAGTTGTAAAGCGTCGTTTGATTACTAATATACATCGGTTTAGGTGCCGTCAGCGATTGGAGGTCGCGCATGGCCACATATCCAGTAATTCCGTTGTAAGAAATCTTACCCCACGAATTTGTCGCACCATATAAAGATTGAAGACTTACTTTCGCGCCTTTCGGGAGAGTCGTCAATACACGAGAAGTCGTCGTAATCGATGCATATACTTTTGTTGAATCAGTTGTCATATGTGTCGGATTCACTTGAGGCGTCACACTTCCACCTTCGTATGCAGAAAAGTATTTTTGAGCGACGTAACCAATTTTCCCGTTATAAGAAACTTTGTACCACGAACCCGTCGCGCCGTGCGTCGAAATATAGTTCACGACCGCATCCTTAGGAATGACCGTCAATACAGCAGAAGAAGTCGTCATTTCAGCTCTTAAATTGACGTTCATTTCCGCAACATATTGTTTTGCAGATGCCTGCTCAACAAAATATTTTTGAGCGACATAACCCGTCTTCCCATTGTAAGAAATTTTGTACCACGAACCCGTCGCCCCATGCGTCGATATGTAAGTGATGGTCGCACCTTTCGGGATTGCGCTTACGACAGAAGATGAGGTCGTCATCGATGAATACATACTTGTCGCTTCTTTAGCGATATATAGCGCAGTAGAAGCGGTAGAAGTAGTAGATGTAGAAGACTTAGAAATAGATGTATTGACGGTTAAATATTCGGAAGCGACATAACGTGTTTGACCCTCAAATTCGATTTGTGCCCAATCGTTATTCGATGAATAGACGTTTACCGTTGTTCCTTCTGTTAGTTTCCCAACAATCGATGAAGTCGTAGACGAGTCAGAACGAACATTTAAAATCTTTGTGTTGACGGTTCCTTCATATGTTGCTGCGTATGATGGAGTGGGAGCCAATCCACTAAATAACGAGGTCGAAACAAGGACGGCTGCACTC
This sequence comes from Exiguobacterium sp. s160, assembly GCF_018617575.1. Lineage (NCBI taxonomy): Bacteria > Bacillati > Bacillota > Bacilli > Caryophanales > Exiguobacterium > Exiguobacterium sp. s160. The sequence continues at coordinate 100,035 of NZ_JACSKK010000006.1, read as the reverse complement.
AATCGTGTAAGGTTTGATTTCAAAGTCTATTTACTCCTTTCACCAACCGATTGGTCATCGGTCGATGTAGATAATTTTCACTATGCGGTCTAAGTATAACGTACTTAAATTTTGATAAGAAGGTTATCTTTCAAAAAAGAGGTGAATCCTTGAAGTGAAATGTATGAAAAATGGAAAATAAAAAAGCTCCTTCAAAAAGGAGCTTAAACCATTTAATGGGTTTTGTTTTGTTTCATCCACATGAGTATGTCTGACCATACTTGTTCCCGGTCCGCTTCACGCAAAATTTCATGTCGGGCATCGTCATATGTCGCAACGGACAGTTCGACGTCCGCATTGCGATATTTTTCGATGATTCCGTTCAATCCCTCCCCGTCATGGATCACAGGGTCGTCCATCCCGGCGACGAGCAACATCGGAAGAGACTTCGGATGCTCATGAATGCGTGCGACGGTCGTGACATCAAGTGAGGCACGGGTCACTTCATGTAAAAATCCGAGTGAGGGAAGCCCCCCACAATTCGAATCATCGATATACGAATCAACTTCCTCGGGGACGCTTGATAGCCAGTCACTATCCGTTCGAGCAGGCAAAAACTTAAGGTTGTAGCGCCCGAACAAAAGGCGTTCAAAGAAACGTGATTGATGCGTGGCACCTTTACGTTTCATGACGGAAGCGATTAAACGATGCCCGACTTCACCTGCGACCCCAGGATGTGGGGGAGGCGCGACGACAATCACTCCAGCCAAAGCATGCCCCATGATTTGACCAAGTCGACGAACGAGCAGAGAACCGAAACTGTGACCTAACACATAAGTAGGGCGCTCATCTTCATAACGGTTAATCAGATATTGAGCATCCTCGACAAGTTGCGGAAAGCCCTCGCCCGGAGAGAGGTGTCCATAAGTCTGTTGTTCGTGGGCGCTTGAACCCGCCCCTCGTAAGTCGCATATGAACACATCGTATCCATTTTCTGTTAGAAAATGAGCGAACTCAATATATCTTTCATGGTGTTCAAGCATTCCATGAAAGATGAATATTTTTCCAATAGACTGCTCTGCTCGAATTTCCATTACTTCTGTCTGATATCCGTCTGGATACGTCAACTCCGAAAGAACCATGTGTCATCCTCCTATTAGAAAAGTCCGATTGCTTTTCCAGATTCATCAATGCCCATATTGAGGGCAGCCGGATGTTTCGGTAAGCCCGGCATCGTTAAAACGTTACCTGTGAGAGCAACGAGGAAACCTGCTCCTACTGATGGTTTTAATTCGCGTACCGTAATGGTGAATCCTTGTTGATAACCGAATTTGGAAGGGTCGTCCGATAGAGAGAACGGTGTCTTCGCCATACAAATCGGCAGGTCTGCCCAACCTTTCTGTTCAATCTCAAGCATTTGTTTTTTAGCTTTTGCTGTGAACGTGACATCGGCCGCTCCATATACTTCCCGGGCAATCGTTTTAATCTTTTGTTCAATCGAATCGGTCAATTCGTAAAGTGGTGATAGTTTACTTTCGTTTGACTCAACCGCATCAATGACAGCTTCAGCGAGTTGTTGCCCACCGAGTCCGCCGTTTGCCCATACTTCGCTCAGTGAAGCACGAATCTCATGTGCTGTGCACCAGTCAAGTACCGCTGCGATCTCTTCTTCGGTATCTGAATTGAAACGATTTAAGGCAACGACAGTCGGGAGACCGAGTTTTTTCATCGTGTCGATATGTTTCGCAAGCAGTTTCATCCCTTTACCGACCGCACCGACATTCTCGATATGGAGTTGGTCTTTCGCCACACCGCCATGCATTTTCAAAGCACGAACCGTCGCAACGAGCACAACCGCATCAGGATTTAATTCTCCAACACGAGACTTGATATGGCAGAACTTTTCTGCTCCGAGGTCGGCTCCAAATCCTGCTTCTGTCACTACATATTCGCCTAGTTTTAATGCTGTTTTTGTCGCAATGAGCGAGTTACAGCCGTGGGCGATATTCGCAAACGGTCCACCATGGACGAGGGCAGGGGTTTGTTCAATCGTCTGAACTAAATTTGGTTTGAACGCTTCTTTCAACAGCAATGTTGCCGCACCAGCTGCTCCGATATGTTCAGCGGTGATTGGTTCTTGTTGATGATCATAAGCAACGACGATTCGCTTAATCCGATCTTCGAGGTCTTTTAAAGAATCTGCGAGACAGAGAATGGCCATAATTTCAGAGGCGACAGTAATATCGAATCCTTCTTCACGTGGTACGCCATGAGCGGGACCACCGAGACCGACAGTGACGTGACGAAGGGCGCGGTCGTTCAAATCGAGCACGCGTTTCCAAACAATTCGACGAACATCGATGCCGAGGTCGTTTCCTTGATGAAGGTGATTGTCGATCATGGCGCTGATCGTATTATGAGCTGACGTGATGGCGTGCATGTCCCCTGTGAAGTGGAGGTTGATGTCTTCCATCGGGAGAACTTGACTGAAACCACCGCCAGCCGCTCCACCTTTTAAGCCCATCGTCGGTCCGAGTGAAGGTTCGCGAAGGCAGACGATTGCCTGTTTATTCAATTGGTTCAAGGCTTGGCCGAGTCCGACCGTAACCGTCGATTTTCCTTCTCCAGCTGGCGTTGGATTGATGGCTGTAACGAGTACAAGTTTTCCATCTTTTTTTGTCTTCACACGCTCGAGGACATCATAAGAGAGTTTGGCTTTGTATTTTCCGTAAAAATCAAGATCGTCTTCTTGTAATCCGATTTTTGCTGCAATCTCTTTGATGGGCAATGTTTTAGCTTGTTGTGCGATGGTTAGGTCAGATAATGGTTTCGTTGTTGTCATAAAAAAGTACCTCCGTTTTTCGAACGATATGTTTTTATATATTATTTAATATTCGGTTTTGGTGTTTTTAAGCACGAAACGAATGAATTCATGTCCAACCCGTTCGTAATATCATTGATTTTATCATAACTCATCAGATCGTGAAATTCATTCATTCCGTTCAATATTTTCCACCCTTTCCGTCAAATGTATCCGTTTTCATAAAAGATTCTTCACGATACATTGATAGTGGAGGCGATACACATGACTGAAACTTCGAAACGGATGAAACGAAGACGAAATTGGAAGAAACCAGCGAGTTTTGTAGCATTTGTCGGACCTGCTTTTCTAGCGTTCGTCGCGATCGTGCTCATTCCGTTCTTCAATGGGATCTACTATAGTTTTACGGATTGGAACGGTGTGACCGGAGAATTGAATTTTGTCGGATTTGATAATTATCAGCGACTATTCTTTGAAGATGAGCAGTTCCGCGCTTCATTTTGGATAACGACAAAATATACGATTATCTCTGTCTTACTGACGAACATCGTTGGATTCTCGTTGGCATTGCTGTTGACGATGAATATTAAAACACGAAATTTCTTGCGTACGATCTTCTTCATGCCAAACTTGATTGGTGGATTGATTCTCGGATTCATTTGGCAGTTCATTTATGTTAAAGGGTTTGCCTCAATCGGAGCGTTGACGGGTTGGAGTTTATTTGAATTACCGTGGCTCGGGGATGCGCAAACAGCATTCTGGGGAATCGTCATTGTCGCCATCTGGCAAGGAGGCGGTTATGTCATGGTCATCTACATCGCGGCGCTACAAAATGTACCGACGGATTTGATGGAGGCGGCTCGGATTGACGGAGCCAACCGTTTCAAAATGCTTCGTCACATCACGTTGCCGATGATTATGCCGTCCATCACCATCTGTTTATTCTTGACGATTTCTTGGTCGTTCAAAGTGTTTGATACGAACTTATCACTCACAAACGGCGGACCGTTCAAATCAACAGAGATGTTAGCTTTAAATATTTATACGGAGTCTTTTGTGAATAATAACTATGGTCTTGGGTCAGCGAAAGCGGTCATCTTCTTCTTGGTCGTGGCTGCGATTACGGTGACACAAGTGTACGTGACGAAGAAACGGGAGGTAGAAGCATGACGACTGAGAAATTGGAACATGTCGAGAGAAACATAGAGAAAACACCGAAGCGCGTTCCGCAACGTCCACTTCGCCCGGGAACATATTCTTGGAACCTTGGAATCATTGAGCTCGTCGCCATCTTGCTTGGACTTCTCTATTTGGTCCCGTTCTATTACGTTGTTGCCAATTCGTTTAAATCGATGGCTGAAATCTTTACGAACACATCGGCGTTGCCGAATGAGTGGTTGACGTCAAACTATACGGAAGCATGGGAAGCGATGAATTATGGACGTGTGTTTTTAAACTCGCTGTTCATTACAGTCGGGGCGAATGCAATCATCGTCATCTTCACATCGATGGCAGCGTGGAAACTTGTTCGGACGAAGCATTGGATTTCTACGATGATTTTCTTCTTATTCGTGGCAGCGATGGTCATTCCGTTCCAATCGATCATGATTCCGCTTGTGAAAGTCTCAAGCATTCTCGGGCTACTCAACAGTCATTGGGGACTGATGGTCATGTATCTCGGATTTGGTTCTGGAATCTCCGTGTTCCTATACCACGGATTCATGAAATCGATTCCCGAAGAGATTGAAGAAGCCGCAATCATCGATGGTTGTTCAACATGGGGCGTCTTTTGGCGCATCGTCTTCCCGTTACTCAAGCCAATCACGGTGACGATCGTCATCTTGAATAGCCTATGGATTTGGAACGACTTCTTATTGCCATCACTTGTTCTCCGTGATGTGGAGTTGCGGACCATCCCGCTCGCAACGTTCTATTTCTTTGGGCAGTACACGAAGCAATGGGATTTGGCGTTAGCTGGTTTAGTGTTAGGAATCGTTCCACTTTTAGTCTTTTTCTTCGGTATGCAAAAACATATCATCAAAGGGATTACAAGTGGCTCGATTAAATAACCCTCCCAAGGGAATCCTCCGTTCGCTACACGGAGGATTAATTTTTTTGAAAAAAGTCGTTGACATTAGTCTGAATATTTATAATAATGAACTCAATTCAATTGTGAACGACGTCGAAAGGACGAGTACACGAAGGTAGTGAGTCAAGCGATCCGGGGGTGGTGTGAGCCCGGTCTTAACCCTTCGTCGAAAAACTTCCTGGAGTCGCTACCCGAACGCTTTGCCAGTAGACGTAGCCGGACCGCTCCCCGTTATCGGAGTTACGAGATGATTGTCTCGAAAAAGTGAGTAGATTCGTCTACTAATTTGGGTGGCACCGCGGAACCGAAGTCTTCCGTCCCATGTTCAATGGGAATGGAGGGCTTTTTTTCATGGCTTCATTTTCAAATATTCCACAATTGGAGGAAACGGAAAATGACAACAGCAACAAGCACGATGAAGGAAAGACAGCAGACAATCGCGACAGTGAAGGCACTCTTCGAGGAGAAGGTCTCACGTGAACTCGGACTCACGCAAGTGCAGGCACCACTATTCGTAGAGTCAGCAAGTGGTGTCAACGACCATCTGAACGGCGTGGAGCGCATCATTCAGTTCGATACGATGTATCCGGGACATGAACTTGAAATCGTTCAATCGCTTGCGAAATGGAAACGTGAGGCACTCGGACGATATGGATTCGGAGTCGGAGAAGGGTTATACACGCAAATGCGCGCCATTCGCCGTGATGAAGAACTCGATGCGACACACTCTCTCTTCGTCGATCAGTGGGACTGGGAGCGGGTCATCGCTCGAGAAGAACGGACGATGGAATATTTAAAAGCAACGGTCGAGTCGATTTATGCGGCACTCCGTGAAACAGAATCGGAAGTGGAAACAACGTATGGCATTGAAGCGATTCTTCCGGAAGCCATCCATTTCATCACGAGTCAAGAATTAGAGGACGCATATCCGACGATGACACCGAAAGAACGTGAGAGTGCCATCTGTAAAGAACATGGCGCCGTCTTTATCTCGCAAATTGGTGACCTTCTCGCATCTGGCATGAAACACGATGGACGTGCGGCTGATTATGACGATTGGTCACTCAACGGTGACATCCTCGTCTGGCATCCAGAACTCGAATCGGCATTTGAGTTATCATCGATGGGGATCCGGGTAGATGAAACGGCTCTTGACGCACAGCTAAAGAAAGCGGATGCGGACGAGAAACGGGCATATCCATTCCACCAAGGTGTCCTCGAAGGCAAGCTTCCACTGACGATTGGCGGAGGAATCGGTCAATCACGTGTGGCGATGTATCTCTTGCGTGCGCGCCATATCGGGGAAGTACAAACGTCGGTTTGGCCACAAGAAGTGATTCAGTCGTGTGAAGCAGCTGGCATCAGCTTGTTGTAATATAATAAGAAGAAACACGGAACAGGACTCTAAAATGTGAGTCCTGTTTTTCTGTGCAACATTTTCCACCCTATTCGTCAAATTTGACACCTACATTATGGAAGCGTTTTCATTTAAAGTTGATTTTGTAAAGAATGGATCAGGTTAAGGGAGGAAATGAAATGAAACAGAAGTGGAAATTGTCGACTGCGGTCATGACGGCTGGAATGGTACTTTCATTAGCGGCTTGTGGAGGAGGATCTCTTACAGACGAAGGGTCTTCTGAAGGAAGTGCGGATAGCGGTGACAAAAAAGACGTTACGTTAAATGTCTTCCAGTTCAAAGCGGAGATCGCCAAAGATCTTGAAGCGATGGCAAAAGAGTATGAAGAAGAGACTGGCGTCAAAGTGACCGTTCAAACGGTCGGTGGCGGTGCGGACTATGGTGCGGCCCTCAAGTCTCAATTCGCTTCGGGCAATGAACCGGACATCTTTAATAACGGTGGCTTCACAGAAGCGCAGACGTGGAAAGACAAACTCGAAGACTTGTCGAGCGAGAAGTGGGTCGGAGATTTGACGGAAGTCGCCAAAGAACCGATGACGATGGATGGTAAACTTTACGGAATGCCGATGAACCTTGAAGGATACGGATTCATCTATAATAAAGAACTATTTGAAAAAGCGGGTATCAAAGAGTTGCCGAAAACGCTCTCTGAACTGACAGATGCTGCTGAAAAACTTGAGAAGGCAGGCATCACACCATTCTCTGTCGGTTATGCAGAGTTTTGGATTTTAGGCATTCATCTCTTAAATATTCCGATGGCGCAGCAAGATGATCCGGATGCGTTCATTCAAGCACTAAATGAAAATAAAGCGAAGTTTGAAGACAACGAACAGTTCCAAGAGTTTTTGAAGCTGTTTGATTTGACAATCAAATACGGAAATAAGAATCCATTGACGACAGACTATAATACACAAGTCACTCAGTTCGCCCAAGGTGAGACAGCGATGCTCCAACAAGGAAACTGGGCACAACAGATGATTCTCGATGTGAATCCGGATATGGAAATGGGCTTCGTTCCAATTCCAATCAACGACGATGCCGAGAAAATGGACCGCCTACCGGTTGGTGTCCCTAACAACTGGGTCGTCAACAAGAATTCGAAGTATAAAGAAGAAGCAAAAGATTTCTTAGAATGGATGGCGACATCTGATACTGGAAAAGACTATATGGTCAACAAGTTCAAGTTCATCCCGGCGTTCAAGTCGATTGAAGCGAACGACCTCGGACCGCTCGCAGATGACATCCTTGCATATTCGAATGAAGGAAAGACCATCTCATGGAACTGGTTCAAGTATCCGGATGGTGCGGTGAATGAATACGGTGCACTCATGCAGGCATATGTCGGTGGACAAAAAACAGGTGAAGAGATGCTTCAAGACTTCACGAAAGTATGGCAAGACAAAGTGAAATAAGCGACGCACAGACGGTGAAACGACCCCTTCACCGTCTGTGTTTTTTTTATGAAGAAACTGTCACAAGAATCCCATATAAACCACACACATACCTATGGGGGTTTCAGTAAAATAAGTGATGTAAGCGGTTGAGAGAAGGAGGGGGCATGAAACGATTACTAGTGGGGATTTTATTTATGTGTTGGATGCCGCATGTGAATGCGGAAGGAACGCTGACTCCATTAACTGAACCAATCGTCATCGAATCAAACGAAATATTTGATGGGACCGGAAAAACATATGCAAGCTGTGGACACCCGGCGTTCATTCTTCGAGGGACGGGTGCTCTTCTTGAACGTGTGTCGGTTCAACAGTGCGAGGGTGATCGTGTACCCGCCGTTCAAATGTCGGGTCTCGGACACCAACTAATCGATGTGTCTATCGAATCCTCGGGCACTGGACTATTGATTGAGAATAGTTACGGCGTACGTGTCATTCGAACATCAATTCAAGGAAACGGACAGGCAGATGGGATTGTACTTCTCAATAGCGAAGCGTCAGAGCTCAGAGGAGTCGTCGCGAAAGAGGTGCGAGACGGGATATACATAGAAAACGGATCTCAGCACACGATTGTGCGACCAGTCGTCTCGCATTCACGCTATGGCATTCACTTGATGTTTCCGACTGACGTTATGATTTCTGTACCTGAACTACATCATAATTTGACGGGTGCGATGATTATGGGGACGAATCAAGTCGCTTTCCAAAATGGAAATGTGCATGATCAAGTCGGTGGAACGGCGACGGGACTGATGTTATATGAAGCCATCGATACAACAATTGAGAAGACGAGTATTTATGGGAATCATATCGGTTTATATGCGGAGCAGTCGACTGGGACGACACTCGAACAGAATGCAATTAATGGAAATGACATTGGCTTTCAATTGAAGCAAGCAAGAGGGATGATGATTCTCCAAAATAATCTATTGGGGAATCGAGAACCCGTAACGATGGTCGAGTCATCTGAAAACATCGTGCAAGGAAATGTGTGGGGTGACATGACCCTTGACCTGAATGGCGACGGCTATAGTGAGGTTCCATTTCGCACAGACCCATATTTATTCTTATTGACAGATTCATATGAGGCATTCGAATTATTGTATGGGTCACCCGGTCTTCTTTTACTAAAAAGTATACTAAGGAGCCCGGAAGACGTATCGTTGACAGATGTTTCACCACAAACTTATTCTCCGATGTGGAAATGGAACGGTTCGGTCTGGAATGTAGGAAGTATTTTATTGCTCATTATCATTTGGAGATTTGGGAGGAAACGACATGAAATCGTATAAACAAGTAGCAGGACTATTATCAGTAGCAGGATTATCGTTGGCACTTGGTGCATGTTCAAGTGCATCGGCAGAACCGTTTGAAATCAAATGGGGCGAAACGGAATGCGAAGTGTGTAAGATGAAAATCATGGATGAGCAGTTCGCAGCGGAAGCAATCATGGAGAATGAAAAAGGATATGCGTTCGATGATATTGGATGCTTGATGCGTGATTGGTATCCAGAACAAAAAGAAGACGATATTGCAGCCATGTATGTGAAAGATTTCAATACGAAAGATTGGGTCGAATTAGACGAAGCGATGTTTGTTTACGACAAAGAGTCGAAAACACCGATGGCTTACAATATTCTATCGTTCGCAAAAGAGGCGGACGCGGAAGCGTATATGGAAGAGAACGGCGGCGAGATGATGGACTTCGATCAATTGAAAGATCATACATGGGAACGTGGCGAGATGAACATGATGATGGATGGCGAAGGTTCGATGGACGGAATGAATCAAGATAGCGAGATGGACATGGAGATGGATACGGAAGAAGAAGGGCAGTAACCGATGTCTCTATGGAGGATGGAATGGGCACGCAGCCTTCGAAAGCGAGAGAACTATGTCTTTCTCCTGACGTGGATTCTCACGCTCGTTCTACTCGGAGGACTTGGACAAGCACTACCGATTGCTGCCGACTATACGAACATAAGCGCAACGCTGATCACGGTGCTCGGTCTATTGCTTCCGCTTTTCATCTTACTGACCACGGCAATCCATTGGGGACAAGAGCAAGAATCGAAACGACTAAGTTTACTTTCGACATTTACCTATCCAAAATGGAAATTCATTTTCATCCGCTTTAGTTCATTTTTGGTCACACAAGTGCTCGTTCTATTATTGGCATTCTTCATCGCGTCACTCGTCGTCGGTCAATCGTTTACAACGTGGTTCATCCTATTTGCTTACGCGACTGGATTAACGATATATGCGACGGCACTCGGTACGTTAATCGGACTATTCGGTCGTACGAGAATCCGGGCGATGTTACTCGCCTTTTTAACGTGGGTCGTTCTCGTGCTATTATGGTCGACGATTCTCGTGACGATTATTTCCTGGCTTCCTTACGGTATGCAGGTGAACGGGATGATTGCTGCACTGTTCGTGAATGGATTTGATTTGATGCGTATTTGGGCAAGTACGACGGTATCGTCTCCAGACGTTTTTGGAGAGGTGTATCTCAACTGGTTAAATTGGATGAATCACCCGATTGGATCTGTCATCGTCTGGGCTACCTTGATGACGATGAGTAGTTTCTTGTTGTGGCTTGCTTCGAAAGTGGCTTGGAGGAAAACATCATGATCCACTGCATAGACGTAGGAAAAAAATATGGCGATACGTGGTCGCTCCATCCGATTCGTGAAGAGATTACCTCAGGGCGAATCATTGCTTTATGCGGGAGCAACGGGGCGGGGAAGTCGACGCTTTTAAATCTGATGAACGGGACAATCGAACCAAGTATCGGGGTCGTTCAGTTGAATGGCTACACGACAAAGCAGCGAACGAAATACAATGAGAACTTTGGCTATATGCCGGACGATTTCTCGTTTGATGGGACATGGACGGTTGAAGAGACGTTCACCTACTACGCCATCTTGCAAGGCGCACGTCCGACTCCTGAAGTTCTCAAACGAGTCGGGTTATATGAACATAAGCGCAAGAAAATCGCCGAATTATCTAAAGGGATGCGCCAACGTCTCCTCTTGGCACAAGCGCTCGTCAATGAGGCGGCTATCCTGTTATTAGATGAACCGACGAACGGTCTAGATCCGATCTGGATGCGAATGCTTCAAGATTTACTACGTGAAGAGGCGGAGCGAGGGACGACCATCGTATTTTCAACTCATCAACTAGATGTTGCCGCTATGTTGTCAGATGAAGTCTGGATGATGAGAGCGGGTTCTATTTGTGGGAAGGTGCATGTCCATGAAGAACAAGCCGCGTATGAACGTCTAAGAGAATTCTTTTTCGGATCAGAAGATGACACTTGTAAAATGGACGTGGCTCGCACAAAATAATAGACAGTTGAAGTGGTGCTCGGAACCTTCCGACGCCACTATTTTTTTGGGGAGATGGAACGGATGAGAAAAAATGTGACGGTTGCCCTCTTATTGGCAACCTTTTTAGCGGCGATTGAAGGGACGGTCGTATCAGTTGCGACGCCTGTCATCGCCAGTGAGTTGAACGGGGCGACGCTCGTCAGTTGGGTATTTGCTGCCTTCTTACTATTTACAGCAGTATCGACACCGATATATGGGAAAGTGGCGGATTTATTCGGGCGGAAGCGTGTCCTCTTGTTTGGCATCGGGTTGTTCACGCTATCCTCACTCTTATGTGGGTTAGCCACGTCGATGGAACAGCTGATCGTCTTTCGGGCGCTACAGGGTCTAGGGGCCGGTGCGGTTCTTCCGATTTCGATGACGATTATCGGCGATCTATACAAATATGAGGAACGCGGAAAGATTCAAGGGATTTTAAGTGCCGTATGGGGCGTGTCGGGTGTACTCGGTCCGGTCATCGGAGGCTTTTTAGTCGAAACGTTATCTTGGCGCTACGTTTTTTTATTGAACGTACCATTTGCGTTACTTTCGTTTATCATGATTATCATCTTCTATAAAGAGAAAGTCGCTGAGACGACTGAGCGGATTGACTTGAAAGGCGCGCTTTTGTTCGCAGGTGGGACGACAGCATTCCTATACGCCCTGATCACATTCAGTGAAACGAATGAATGGACGAAGACCATCGTTGCCAGCGGGGTGTTCAGTATCATCTTATTGGTTGGCTTCTTCGTATCTGAACGAAAAGCAAAATCTCCGTTGTTGCCGTTTGAACTACTCAAGCAACCGACGATTGCTGCGATTAACGGTTCGGTCTTTTTTGCGGCGTGGGTGCTCGTCTCCATGTCTGCATATATCCCGATTTGGGCACAAGCTGTGTTAGGGAAATCAGCGACAGAGGCTGGATTTATGTTGATGCCATTATCGGTCGCGTGGACGTTCACATCGATTATCGGTGGGCGTACACTCGGAGTGGCTTCTCCGAGACGACGCGCTTTGATTGGGATGGGATTGCTCATCATCGGGACGCTAACCTTAACATTATTATCACAATCTAGTTCAGATTTATGGGTATACGGGGCAGTGGCACTGATCGGTGTCGGATTCGGGTTGTCTCAACCGATGTTTATCGTCGTCCTGCAAACTGTCGTCTCCTATCAACAGCGTGGAACGGCAACGGCGACAAATTCATTCTTGAGTACGGTTGGTCAAACGCTCGGTGTAGCGGTGTTCGGAGCAGTCTTTAACTTTGTTGTTCTTAACGACTTTAAAGAGAGCAGCGCGTTATCTCAAGTTTCATTAGAAGACTTCTTCAATCAGAGTGTCACGGAGACGTTGAACGCTTCGGTTCGACTTCAAGGAGAACAAATCATTGCGATCGGATTGAACAGCATCTTTATCGGAGCGATGGTCGCCGCAATCATCGCGTTCGTCATCGCGTCCCGCTTGCCGGCTCGCCCACCGGAACCTTCACAGCGCTCGTGAAACAAGGGTATGATGAAAGAAAGGGAGGCGAACCGACATGAAACGTCAAATTGGGATTGTGACATTGTTGTTTCTGATGGGGTGTGCGCCAGAACAAACGAACGAAGGAGCAGAACCACCTACTTCAGAAGAGACACGAAGTGAGTCAGAGACTGACCGTGAGACGAGTACGACGGAAGAGTCGAATCTTGAGATTGGAGAAGTGACCACCATTGCCGAGAACTTGTCCATTCCGTGGTCACTCGCTCGAACAGAGGAGGGATGGCTCGTATCCGAACGTGGTGGCACGATCACCGTGCTTGACAGTTCGGGTCGCGCAACCCGACAAGACGTGAACTTCAAGGAAAGTGTATTCGAGATTGGTGAAGGAGGGCTCCTTGGTCTTGCGTTAAGCAAAGATTTTGAATCGAGCGGAATCCTTTACGCGTATCATACGTATGGATCGTCGGGAAGAAACGTTCAAAATCGTGTGGTCGAGTTGACATGGGATGGAGAACGCTTTGAGGAGACGAATGTCTTACTTGACGAGATTCCAGGTGCACGTTTTCATAACGGAGGTCGCCTATTGCTGGACGGTGAGCATCTTTGGGTGACGACGGGAGATGCGCTCGTGCCTGAACTTGCACAAGACGAATCATCATTAGCCGGAAAGATTCTACGAATCCCATTATCGGGTGAAGGTAAACCGACCGACTGGATCTATTCGCTCGGTCACCGCAATCCTCAAGGATTGAGTCAAATTGATGAAGTTCTTTATGCGAGCGAACACGGGGCGAGCGGACATGACGAGGTCAACGTGATAGAAGAAGGAAACAATTATGGATGGCCCATCATTGAGGCGAATCAGGAACAAGAAGACCTTGTCACACCGTGGTTTGAAGTAGGCGAGACCTCTTGGGCACCTTCTGGTATCGCGACAGATGAACAGTACGTCTATATGGCGACGCTTCGGAACGAGCGGCTTGTTGCCATCGACCGGGAAACGAAACAAGTGACGACGATTGTCGAAGATGTAGGTCGGATTCGTGATGTGTGGTTAGAAGATAACACCTTGTATTTTATTTCGAACAATACGGACGGACGAGGCAACCCACAGCCTCAAGACGATCAACTTTATCAAGTAACGATTCGCTAGAAACTGACGACTTTGTCAGTTTCTATTTTTTTCATTGTTTCTTCTGGAAGTAACGGTATAATTAAACATGTATTTTGGAAAAAGAAGGAGAAAATAGATGAATCATTCAAACTTGGTACATAAACGAGAAAAACTATACTTCTCACTATTAGTTGCAGCAAGCGTGCTCATGTTAATCCTCGGGATCGTGCTGACAGTAGCCTCATTCGGTCTCTTTTTATGGATCATCGGTACAATCGTATCGCTCTCGCTCTTTACTCACTGGATTCAAATCGGGTACATTCGGACGAACGGTGTCAAAGTGACGGCTCGTCAGTTTACAGAACTTCATGAGATGGTTCAACGCGTCGGGGTAGATATGGGCATCCGCTTGTTGCCAGATGTGTATATTTTACAAGCGGGTGGTGTATTAAACGCTTTTGCCACACGTTTCTTCCAGAAGAACATGGTCATTCTGTATTCGGATGTTGTGGAATTAACACGGACGGGACAGACGAAAGAAGTGGAGTTTGTCATCGCACACGAGCTAGCACACATTCGTCGTAACCATGTCCAAAAGCAGTGGGTCGTCTTGCTCGGTAGTATCATTCCTTTCTTAGGTTCTGCCTATTCACGTGCTTGTGAGTATACGTGTGACCGGATGGCTGCTCATTACATTCAAGACTTCGGGGCGGCGAAGCGTGCGTTAACGGTTCTTGCAATCGGGGGACCGCTCGCGAAAGAAGTGAATGAGTTCGACTATTTGTACGAAGCAAGTCGAGAGAACGGTTTTATCGCGAAATATAGTGAGTTGTTGTCGACGCATCCAACGTTACCGAAACGAATCGCATCGATTGCAACAGCTGCAGGTGAAGAAAACATTCCAGTCTTCAAGACGGCTGGATATGTGAAAGCTTCTATCATTTCGATGATATTGTTGACGGTCATCGGGAACGGAGTCCTCATCGCGTTTCTTGTTATGAGCGACGATTTGACGGAGATTGTATCTGCGGCGATGAGCGAGGACCTTGCAGATGATTGGGCGTTGGAATGGGAAGAACCAATCCAAGAATTGACGTACAATAATGCGAGCTATGAAGAAATCGAAGCAGAATTACAAAATGGTGCTGACGTGAATATTCAAGACGAGTATGGCGAAACGCCACTTCACAACTTGTTCTACAATGATGAGGTTGATGAAGAAACAGTTCAACTCTTGCTAGACAACGGAGCTGACGTCACGCTCCAAAATGATAGCGGGATGACACCGATTGATACGGCACGTGATTGGGGACATAGTTCTGAACTCATTGAATTAATGGAAGCATATGAATAAAAGAAATTTCCTCGTTTCAAAAGAGACGAGGAAATTTTTTTGTGGTTTTTTGCAAACGTTTGCATAGCGCGTGATATACTGTTTGGGTAGGAGGGATATCGGTGAATAGCATACGGACAAAGTTAACGGGGATGATTGCGTTGACCATTATTGTACCGGTCATTTTAGCGACGATTGTTTCATTTTGGTACGTGCAAGATCGGGAGCGTGAACGTGGTCTTGAGATGACCGAATGGTCGCTCGAAAGGGGGACACGTCAGATGGAACGCTATATCTCTGATTTGAGTCGATTGCCAACGAGCTTATACGCTGATCGTGACGTATTAGACATTTTGGAGTATGGACCGGGGCTTTCGTTACGAGAAACGGAGATTGAAGTGCGGCGCGCGCTCCTCGCGATGTATCTGTCCCGAGAAGATGTGGCGCAAATTCAGCTGTTAATGCTCGAAGATATGGATTCGTTTGCGGTTTATAAAATGAAAGTGTCACCACGATCGAAAAAAGAGCCGAGTGCCGTCCAACGACAGCTATTGGACAATCCGAAAAGTCGTATCTTATTGGAAGCATCCCATCCACTTGTTGCTTATCATGATTTTGGACCGATCATGACACAAGAAGACGTCGTGACGCTTCATTTCAGGCTGGACAAGATTGAAACGGATGAACCACTTGCTATTCTTTCGCTCGATATCCCTGAAAATTTATTCATCGGGCAGCTGGCTTCTTTACAAAATAGTCCGGATGAGAGTTTATGGTTCGTCGGTGAAGACAACCGTGTGTTTGCCCATCTCGGTGAGGGAGAAATTCCGTCTTCATTTCAGCCGAGATCCATCTCGACCGATGGAAAACACCATCAGATCACGAAAACATTCGAGTTTGACCATCAGCAGTTTTATGTCGGTAAATCGATTCCAGATGAACTCTTGACCGAACCGGCTTCACGAACGTCATTCATCATCTTGCTTGTCGGGATGGTCTCGCTCATTTTGGCACTGATCGGAGCGACCTATGCTTCGATGAAATTGACGACACCAATCAAGACGTTGACCTCAAACATTTGGCGAATCGAGCAAGGGGACATGACCGTCTCATTTGATTCCCTCGGAAATGATGAGTTCGGCGTACTCGGAAGACAGTTCAAGCGAATGATTGAACGGATCGATGATTTAATTCAACGAGAGTATAAGCTCGCCTTAGAGAATCGGACGAATGAGCTTCGTACGCTTCAGGCGCAAACCAATCCGCATTTCTTATTTAATACGTTACAGTCAATCGGAACATTGGCATTGAAGGGAGATGGCAAGACGGTCTATCGATTGATCACGCAACTGTCTTCGATGATGCGGTATACGATGCATCCAGAAGAGTCGATGGTGACACTGAAACGAGAGATCGAGCATTTGAATTCATACATTCGTCTTCAAGACGTACGATTTCCAAATCAGTTTCAAGTGACCGTTTCAGTTCCTGAAGACCTCCATGAACTGATTGTTCCCAAAATGATTTTGCAGCCGTTGGCAGAGAACTTTTTCAAGCATGGGTTCGAGCGGGACGGCTCTGCTTTAGCGAATCGATTTGATGTGACGGCCTGGATGGACGGCACGTCACTCGTGATTCGTTGTGAGAACAGTGGTCGTTCGCTGACGACCGAGGAATGGGAACGAGTCATGTCACGGATTGAACAAAGTGATTCGACATTTTATGACACGGAAGGCACAGGATTACGAAACATTCGCGATCGACTCATGTTAAACTATAATCGGGAGGCAGAATTTATGTTGGCTACACCTGAAACAGGCGGTTTTCGAATTATGATGCGTTTCCCGGCTTCTTCTGAGGGGGTGGCGTCATGACGAAAGTGTTGATTGTAGATGATGAATCTCCGGTAAGGGAAGCGGTGAAATTACTCGGTGAATGGGAACGGTTCGGTGTGACGACGGTTCTTGAAGCAACGGATGGGCGTGAAGCACAGGCGCTCATCGAACAAGAACGTCCAGCGCTCATCTTATCCGATATTCAAATGCCCCATTGTGATGGAATCGAGCTGATGGAGTGGGTACACGACCATGCTTCATTTTCTAAGCTTGTCGTGTTGACAGGATACGATGAATATTCGTATATGCGACGCGCCATCCAGTATGGGAGCTTTGATTATTTGTTAAAACCGATCGACCCGGATGTATTGAATGATACGTTGGCACGCGCGTTAGGGGACGTGGTGGATCGATCGAGTGAAGACCCGATTTCTCAGATTGGAACGTTCATTGAACAGCATTTTTCGGAAGAACTGAGTTTGCAAGGGATGAGCGAACGATTTTACTTAAGTCGAGAGTACATCTCGCGACGTTTTAAACAACAATATGGCGTGAACTTGTCCGAATACGTATTGACGATTCGGATGAACGAAGCGAAGCGCCTGTTAGAGACGAGTAGACAGCGTATCTATGAAGTCGCCCAAGCAGTCGGCTTTTCGGACGATAAATATTTCCGGAAAGTCTTTAAAAAACAAGTCGGTGTTACTCCGAACGAATTTCGGGAAAAGGTTCAACGACAAGCTTAAAGGAGGAATTCAAACATGAGTGTACACATTGGAGCTCAAGAAGGACAAATTGCAGAAACGGTATTACTTCCAGGGGATCCGCTTCGCGCCAAGTATATCGCGGAGACGTTTTTAGAAGACGTCGAATTATATAATGAAGTTCGTGGGATGTACGGCTTCACAGGTACGTACAAAGGAAAACGCATCTCGGTCCAAGGAACAGGGATGGGTGTGCCTTCGATGTCGATTTACGTGAACGAACTCATCATGTCGTACGGTGCAAAAAACTTGATCCGTGTCGGAACTGCCGGCGGAATTCAAGAAGATGTCAAAGTGCGTGATGTCGTCATCGCGATGAGCGCATCAAGTGAGATGGGGCAAAACCGTGTACGCTTCAACGGAATGGACTATGCACCAACAGCGACGTTCGACCTCCTACATCGTGCGTATATGAATGCAGAGAAAGCCGGCATCCCGGTCAAAGTAGGACAAATCTTCACAGCGGACCAATTCTATCAAGATGACTTCCACCACTTCAAGAAGTGGGCGGACTTCGGTTGCCTCGCAATCGAGATGGAAGCAGCGGGTCTTTACACGCTTGCGGCGAAACATAAAGTAAACGCGTTGACAATCCTCACAATCTCTGACCACTTGTTGACAGGTGAAGAGACGACTTCAGAAGAGCGTCAGACGACGTTTGATGAAATGATTCGTGTCGCTCTCGATACAGCGGTTGAAGTGACGAACTAAACAGTTTTCCCTACAGTCTTTGGCTGTAGGGATTTTTTGTGTCCAAACCCATTCATCCCTATGAAACGGTTGGAGCTCCAGCTAGACTAAGGATAAGATACCGAGAAAGAGGAAATGTCTAATGAAAACTCCATCACGTTTTATATTATATGCAATTGTATTTTTTGCTTTTTTTGATCTGTTCGCCCAACTTCCAATCATGAGCACATTTGCGTTATCCGTTGGGGCATCTTCATTTATCGCTGGTTTTTCCATCGCAATTTATTCGTTGACGAACACGTTTGGAAATGTGCTGTCCGGTATATGGACTGACAAGAATGGTCCATATCGCGTATTGGTTCTCGGTTTGTTTCTGACGAGCTTAAGTTTACTCGCTTACCAATTCGTCGACTCGCCATCCATATTACTGCTTGTCCGGTGTGTCCACGGCTTTATGGCTGGACTGATCGTCCCGGCTGCGTTTACCTTGTCTGCGAACATCACAGCAATGAATCGTCAAGGGAAGAAAGTCGCCATCACCAGTAGTTTCGTCGGATTAGCGGCCATTATCGGTCCTGCGTTCAGTGGAATTGTCGCCAGTATCACATCACCACCGACCGTCTTTTTATTTGTTTCTTTATTCGGCTGGGTGATTCTGTTCGTGACAATCGTAACGATGCGACGGAATCAAACGGTGGATTCGAAGAAAGATACCCATACAGCAACGATAAAACCAGACCTGAAAGTGATTCGAGCCTATTGGGGGGCATTCTTCCTCATGTTTTCCCAAGGGGCACTTGCGTTTTTGTTACCGGTTCATGTGCAGGAGCTTGGCTATGATTCACGATTGAGTGGGACGTTGCTCAGTATGTTCGGCGTGGTCGCCGTCTTATTCTTTTTATTACCGACGAACCGATTGTTCGATCGATTTTCATCGACCAAATTGACGGCACTTGGGGTGGCGATTATTGGGACGTGCCAGATGTTAATTGGACAAGCAGGTGTACAAACGAGCCTTTATGGGGTACTTGCCTTATATGGTGTCGGGTTTGCGATTCTTTTCCCGGCCATCAACACATTGTTGATTCAATCAACTTCTCCTCAAAATCGAGGAAAAGCATACGGGGCGTTCTATGCCTTTTTCTCTCTCGGTACGGTAGCGGGATCTTCTTTTTTAAGCGCTCTGCCACTTTCAGTCGTCGAGCAGTTCACGCTAACTGGTTTGATTTTATGGGGGGCGAGCCTCCTCTTTCTTGTCAGTGTGGTAAAGGGAAGACGGATATTTTGACACGATAAAAGTAATGTATTACTCTATGGTTAAATGTTTAAACATTTAAACGGTTAGTGCAACTTGCATCGATGAAAGCGTTTTTTTGATTCGCTTTTCACTCGATGATAAAATGAAATCAATGTGATGAATCATAAGGAGGAAAGTTCATGCTGGCACCGATTGAACAATTGACGATTGACGAGCTTGTTCAGAAGCAACGTCGTTTCTTTAAAACACAGGCGACGAAATCAATGGCATTCCGTTTAAGTATGCTGACGTTTTTGAAGGAATCGATCAAGCATCATGAAGCGGACTTGCTAGAAGCCCTTAAAGAGGACTTGAACAAGTCGGAAATGGACGCATATACGACAGAAATCGGATTCATTTATGACGAGATTTCCCGGACGACACGCGAATTAAAACGATGGATGCGTCCGAAGCGTGTGCGTGGAACTGCCATCCATCTTGGAATGAAGAGTGAAATTCAATATGAGCCATACGGTACGGTATTGATCATCGCTCCGTGGAATTATCCGTTCCAACTAGCGGTCGCACCACTCATTGGTGCCATTGCCGCGGGAAACACAGCGGTCGTCAAACCTTCAGAACTGACACCGAACGTCGCGCGTGTCCTGACACAAGTGCTAGAACGTGCTTTCACCGATCGATATATAGCAAGTGTCGAAGGGGATAAAGACACAGCCCAAGAGCTCTTGAATCAAAAATGGGACTACATTTTCTTTACAGGTTCGACGCAAGTCGGTCGAATCGTGAATAAGGCGGCAGCAGAACATTTAACACCCGTCACACTCGAACTCGGAGGAAAATCACCTGTCATCGTTCACGGAGATGCGAATGTCTCCATCGCAGCAAAACGTGTCGCGTGGGGGAAATGGATGAACGCCGGGCAAACGTGTGTCGCGCCAGACTATGTGCTTGTACATGAATCGCAGCAAGAAGCATTTTTAGAGGCAATCAAACAAGAGGCGTTTGCGATGTTCGGGAACGGTGTCGGTACGAAACGATACACGCGTATCGTCAACGAATCGCATTTCGACCGTTTGTCTCACTATTTGACGGAAGGTGAACTTGCTTTTGGCGGGGAAACGAACCGGGATGAGCTAAAAATTGCACCGACTGTCATGACGAATCTCGAAGAAGATGCTGATGTGATGAAAGACGAGATTTTTGGTCCGATTTTACCGATTATTCCTTATCGTCAACTAGATGAAGTGATCGAGTTCATCTCTGACCGGCCGCATCCACTCGCGCTCTATCTCTTTACGGAATCGAAAGATGTGGAAAGAACGATCATGAAACACCTCTCCTTTGGAGGAGGATGTGTGAACGATGTCATCATGCATTTGACGAACCCGAATCTCCCGTTTGGTGGAGTGGGTGAGAGCGGTATGGGTGCCTATCACGGACGTACGAGCTTTGAGACGTTTAGTCATGCGAAGTCTATTTTGAAAAACACGACAAAATTTGATTTACCAGTCCGGTATCCGAACTTCAAACCGGCCGAACAATTGATTCGATTGATTCAACGATAAAGCTATAGAGAGACTCGGTACGAATGCCGGGTCTCTTTTTTTGAAAAAGATTGTTTGAAATGTCACATACTTTTCTGATACTCCCTGTCACACTCCTGTATAATAAAGTCATAACTGGAACGTACGAATGAAACGTGGAGGGAGCACCGACCTATGTCAATGCAATGTGGAACGACCCAACCGAACAGTTTTGTATTCTCAGATGAAACGAAACAATTGCTACTGGAAATGATGACGATTCAACATCATCCGAAAGCGAGTATCGTATGTTGGGAAGGTGAAAAGTGTGATAAGTTCTTTTACTTGAAGAGTGGTTCTGTCAAATTCACAAAAATCACGAAAAAAGGTAATCCACTCGTCATGTTCATGTATGGGGCGGATGATTTCTTTGGCGAGTTTGACATCGTGGAAACGTTCCCTAGTTCGTATAGCATCGAGACGACTGAAGAGAGTACGATTGGAACCATTTCAAAACGTGAATTGGAATCGCTCATGCAACGAGATATCCGCTTTGCCGGAGAAATTTTACGATGGACGTCCATGATGCGGAAGCATTCAGAAATGAAAGTACGGGACTTATTATTGTATGGAAAACCAGGAGCGCTGGCTTCAACCCTACTTCGCATGGCAGCTATGTCCGGCGTGGAAGAGGAAGATACGATCGTCATTCCTCGTCATCCGTCTGATGGAGAACTCGGACAATTGATCGGGGCACCGCGTGAGACGGTGAATCGATTAATCAGTCAATGGCGAAAAGAAGGAGTCATCAGTACGACAACCAAATCGATCGTCATCCATGATGTTGATTTTTTAAAAGAGCTTTGTCACTGCGAAGGTTGTCCTGCAGGAATATGTCGTTTATGAACCGCCTCATGTGAAGGCGGTTTTTTTGTGACCTATTTTTATGGAAATGTGAATTTTGTGTGTTGAAACTACGCAAAATTGATGTGATTGTCACTTTTAGAGTGATAAATATCACATATTATCCACTAGGCGATTGCATACAATGAAAGTGGAAAAACAACCGAAAGGGGTCTTACACGTGGAACATAAAGATGGGCAAGAACCAAACCTAAAAGGAACGTTTACATCGGTCATGATCGTTGCAGGTGTCATCATCGCCATGTGGTCATCAGTCTTTTACTTATTCGTCACACGATAAACATGTAGGGAGGAGGGTCTCATCGTGCATATTCATAAACTAGAAAAATATTGGCTTACATTTGGTATTATCCTACTCGCGGTCTTCTTGACTGTTCTCGGGGTATCGGCATTCGCGGCAGGGAACCAGCCAGCATCGGATGCGGATTTGATTGACCCGGCCAAAGTAAATCAGACGGCTCCATTCGACAAACCAGGACTTCATCAAATTGGTGAGAATGAATACGAACTCGTCATGATCGCACAAGCGTTTACGTTCACACCAGGGAATGTTGAAATTCCAAAAGGCGCAAAAGTAACATTCCTTGTGACGTCACCTGACGTTGTCCACGGATTCCAGTTGACAGGTACACCGGTCAACATGATGGTTGTCCCTGGACATATTAACTCATTGACGTACACGTTCGAGGAAGCTGGCGAATTTTTGATTCTTTGTAACGAATATTGTGGGACAGGGCATCACATGATGTCGACTAAAATCAAGGTGGTGGAGTAAATGAACGACGTATCATCTAAACTGAAACAATGGGAGATGGAGCGAGGGGTTCCTGTTCCAAGTATCGGAGCGAAAGAGGCGCGTCTTGCGTACGGTCACGTTCTCGTATCAATTCTCGCCGTCTTGATCGGTGCGTTGGCCGGTTTGACACAGACGCTAATTCGGACCGGAGTCATTCCTGAAATCTTTGGATATTATCAATTACTAACGGCTCACGGTATTATGCTCGGGATCGTCTTCACGACGATGTTCATCATCGGTCTCTTATATGCGTTGCTTGCGAAGTCGTTCGGTCGTTTTGAATCATTCCCGACACGTGTCGCTTGGCTCGGTTTTTGGACGATGATTATCGGTGCCGTCATGGTAACGGTCATGATTTTGGCCAACAAAGGGACAGTATTGTATACGTTCTATGCACCGCTCATGGCAGATCCTCTCTTCTATGTCGGACTCGTCCTGTTCGTAGTCGGAACGTGGTTGTCGTCATTCGCGATGTTCCGTATGTATGCGGACTACAAACGCGACAACCCAGGCGTTCATCCGCCGCTCCCGGCTTACATGAGTATTATGACGATGCTTCTATGGGACATTGCGACACTCGGTGTCGCAGCAACGATTCTGTTCCAACTCCTTCCTCTCTCGTTAGGATGGACAGATACCGTCGGAATCGAATTATCACGTACCTTGTTCTGGTACTTCGGTCACCCGCTCGTTTATTTCTGGCTCATGCCGGCATACATTGTATGGTATACGGTTGTGCCGAAAGTCATCGGTGGGAAGATCTTCTCGGATGCGTTGGCGCGTATGGCGTTCTTGTTGTTCTTACTCTTCTCATTCCCGGTCGGCTTCCACCACCAGTTGACAGAACCAGGAATTGAACCGTTTTGGAAGTTCGTTCAAGTCATCTTGACGTTCTTGGTCGTCATCCCATCGTTCATGACAGCATTCTCGCTCTTTGCGACGTTCGAACTTCGTGGACGTGCGCTCGGCGCGAAAGGGTTGTTCGGTTGGGTGAAGAAAATGCCGTATGGCGATGTTCGTTTCCTCGCACCATTCGTTGGGATGCTATTCTTCATTCCTGCCGGTGCAGGTGGGATCATCAACGCGTCTCACCAATTGAACGCGATGGTTCACAATACGCTTTGGGTCACAGGTCACTTCCATATCACAGTCGGAACGGCTGTCGCCTTGACGTTTTTCGGAACGGCATACTGGCTCGTACCAGTACTTCGTGGTCGCACGTTGACGAAAGCGATGAACAAGCTTGGATTGATTCAAGCAGGGACGTGGGCGTTCGGTATGGCCATCATGTCATATGCGATGCACATTTCAGGCTTGAATGGTAACCCACGTCGTACGGGTCCAGCAACTTACTTCTCGGATGCATTGACGCGTGAATGGATTCCGTACCACGTCATGATGGCGATTGGAGGAACGATTTTATTCATCTCGGTTCTGATCTTCGTCTACTCGATGTTCAACTTGTCATTCCTCGCTCCAAAAGGCGAAGAGGAATTCCCGCTCGCTGAGACAGAAGAGGCGGCTATGGATACACCGCGCTATTTCGAAAACTGGAAATTGTGGATTACGGTAACGTTCGTCTTGATTGCATTTGCATACACGGTTCCAATCTGGCACTTGATTGAGAGTGCGCCTCCTGGAGCGCGTGGTTGGGTACTCTGGTAAACTAAAGTCAGCTCATACGTGAGCTGACTTTTTTGTGTGGGGAGGAACGATATGAACGTATTAGACGTCATCCATGAAGCGCGTTCGATGCATTCAGCCAATCGCCCGTTTGTCGTGGCGATTGATGGATTGAGTGGAGCGGGCAAGACAACGCTCGTCTCGCGTTTGAGCGAAGAGCCGACTATACTTGTTCTTCACATTGATGACTATATTGTCGAACGAGACAAACGCTATGAGACCGGACAGCCTGAATCGACCGAGTATTACGCACTTCAATGGGACGTGTCGCGTCTTGAGAACGAACTGTTCCGTCCTTTAACAGAAGGGGTTAAGGAGTTAGCATTACCGCGATACAATCATGAACGAGATGTCATCGTTGAAGAAGTAATCGATGTGTCATCTGCTTATACCATTGTCGTCGAAGGGATTTTTCTACAACGACCGGAATGGCGACCATATTACGATTACGTGATTTATCTCGACTGTCCCCGCGAGGTTCGGTATGAACGGGTATTGAATCGAGATACATATCTCGGCGTCCCGGAGGAACGGCTTGCGAAATACAAGAGGCGCTATTGGCCAGGGGAAGATCTTTATCTTCAACTCGTCGACCCGAAAAGAGGAGCAGATATCGTGCTCTGACTGAACGTTTCAACATCTGATGTACGCGTCAGGTGTTTTTAATTTGGAGAAAATTTGAAAAAATGATTGACGTCAAAGTGTATTATGCTAATAATACAGTTAGAAAGTGTATTAACTATGTCATACACTTAGAAAGGTGATGAACATGCAATTCAATACGAGGGCACCGGTTTACCTACAGGTCGTCGATTACTTCAAAAAGAAAATGGCGCTCGGTGAATTGAAAGCCGGGGATGAGATGCCATCTCGGCGTGAGCTTGCGAATGAATTAAAAATTAATCCGAACACGGTTCAAAAAGCGTTCAAGGAAATGGAGGACCAACAATTGATTACGACCGAACGAAATCGACCGAGTCGCGTGACGACAGATCGAACGGTATTGGCACAAATCCGCTCTGAGATTGTAGATGACGCGGTCGCCGTATTTGTGGAATCGATTCAAGAGCTTGATGTCTCGGTGGACGAGCTTGTCGAGAAAATCAAACGACAGTACAAGGAGGGAATGTACGATGATCGAAGTGTTGGGAGTTAAAAAACGCTATCGGCGGAAACAAGTCATTGAAGACGTGTCGTTCACAGCGAATAAAGGTGAAATCACGTGTCTCATCGGCTTGAACGGTACGGGGAAGTCGACGTTGTTGAAAGGCATCATGGGATTGACACCTTTCGATAAAGGTTCGGTATTGATCGATGGGAAACCGATTGATTTGAATCGTGTCGCCTTTATCGCCGACCATGCGATGTTCCCGATTCACTTTACAATCGAACAATGTGAGGCGTTCATGAAAGATTTTTATCCGACATTTGATTCGGCATTATTTGCCCGTCTCGTTGATGATTTCAAGTTGTTTCCGGAAGATAAGTTGAGCGAGTTATCGAAAGGGACGCTCGCGAAAGCGAACCTCGCACTCGGGATTGCGCAAGACCCGGATTATTTATTGCTTGATGAACCGTTCTCAGGAATCGATGTCTTCTCAAAAGAACAGATTGTCGAACTATTTTCGAGCGAGGTCATGGAGAATCGTGGCGTGCTCATTACGACACACGAGATTGAAGATATCGAGTACTTGATCGACAAGGCCGTCATGTTGAATAACGGAAGAATCGTCCGTGAGTTTGATGTCGAAGATGTCCGTTTCATTCACGGGAAGTCCATCGTCGATGTGATGAGAGAGGAGTACGGGGCATGAATCTATTGAAACTTTTGAGTTGGGAAATCGAGCGTGTCACAAAACCGTTCTTGATGTTAGTTACTGGCCTCCTCGTCGTCCAGTTTGGGTATCTCGGTTACTTTTTATGGGACGAGACGAACTTTTATGAACAGTTGCGACGTGAAGGAAACGCGGACTATCAATTGTCATTTGCAGACTACCTTGGAGGTACGCCTTATCTCTTGTCGCTCGGCATTGCAGTCGCGGCGATGTTATTATACAGCGCCTGGATTTGGTATCGCGATTTTCAAGGACGAGGGACGTTTATGCTCCGACTCCTGACGATGCCACAAAAGCGCATGACTTTGTTTTTCGCCAAACTCGCTACAATTTTAATGATAACGTTGGGGCTATTTTCCATTGAATGGATTGCTCTTAAGTTACAATACATAACGTTCACGAGTTGGTTTGATGAAAAGATGATACCGATGAATGGATCATTTGAACGAGCTCTATCTTTCAACGGAATATTGGGCATGATGTATCCTACTTCAGCTATCAACTTTGTCATCCACCAATTATTTATTGTCATCGTCGTCCTATTCGTTTTCACATTTGTGTTGATTGAACGGAGTTTTTGGCAACGGACGATGTGGTCACCGGTACTTAGCTTATCGATTCTAGTTGTCATCTTGAACATTCCGATTTTAGGCTACGCGTTCCTGTCGAATCGACTGATTTATAATGAGACAATCATTTACGTCGGTGTGGTATTGGTCGTCTGGGCAAGTGTGACGATTTGGCTTAGTCGAAGATTTTTACAGACGAAATTAAATGTGTGAGGTGATAAAATGAAGCGAATGTGGAATGTGGCCGCGCTCGGTGCGGTGATCGTGATTGGGCTTGGGACGTTTGCCGTCGATGCGATGGAGCCGAAAGCGGAATGGGCGTTAAACATCAGTTCGAATCCATCTGTTTGGAAAGACAAGGTCGTTGAATTTGGTTATAACACAGATGACGATGTCGCTCAAAGGTTTGAAGTCACTTCTGATGAGAGTCGTGTCACTTCGGATTTAAATTATATCGCTGAAGGAATTCGTTATCGAGAAAGTTTGAATGAGAACGAACGCTTGATGCACCGAAAAATGAACGGATTGACGTTTGCGCAATCAATTCAAATGAAAAATGGATTCATAGGAATTGGCCAAAATAGAAATGAAGAGCTCATAATCTTTAATCAGTTAGATGGAAAAGAGATCACGACTTATACGTTCGATGCCAAGGATCGTCAAATTTATGAGATCTTGATAGGTGTATGGGCCGGTTTGTTCATGTCCGATGGTCAACTCAATTTGATTTATCAGGAAGGCTTTGATGGAAATGAAACGACAATGCTTGCAACATTCAATCAAACGATGGATGACGTCACTGTCAAAGAAATAAAGATGGAAAATGGATTTATCACGCACGTAAGTGGAACAAGTCGTTTTTATGAGACAAATGGATCTCCGTCCAAGTTCGAAACACGCTATGTCCCAGTCGGCGTCAGTGCCTATGAGACAATTAGAGAAGGGGAAGAGACGTACTATAGTGGAATTACGATGCCGGGGCAATTCGCTTACGATACGGAAACAGGACAAGTTGTCCAGTTGGCAGGAGACCAAGACTTTTGGGACTATTCAGTGTTCGAAAATACATTGTTCACACTAAATGCGGATGGCGAAGAAACTGTCATTGATTTAAGTACCGGGAAGCAGATGACTCGGAAAGTTCTCGACTCAGTGGATCACGCCTTCTATGCAAATGGTCGCCTGTACCAAACGCGCCAAGCGAAAGATGGTGTCATCATCGATGTATACGAGGATGGAAAACAAATCTCAAGTGCAGCGGTTACACCTGAAAACGAGGAAGCGCAAGCGATGCTTGATCAGGTTGACGTATACGTTAGACAAAAATAAGCAAAGGGCCGCGGCCCTTTGCTTATTTTGATGGTTTCGGTATGATGACGCCTTCTTCTAAATCAAGCAACAAGTCAATCAGTTCCGCGCAGAACTCCGGAAATTGCTCCAAAAAGGCACCGGGACCGACTTCATCCGTAAAGTCGATATATAGGTCGGCCACGTTTCCAGACATTTTCGCAGGTAAGGCGAGGAACGCCGAACCGAAGCGCCAGCTGCCTCGGATGTCGAGTAACTTTCCGAGGACGAGGTCGCCGGTCTCGCGTTCTTCCGGTAACTGAACAGCGTACGTCTCTTTTGACTCCCAGTCTTTTAACTGACCGTTTTCCGTCACTTCAAAGATGCTGCAGCGCGGGACGGCTAGTCCACGGAGTGCGTGATAAAGAGCAGGTGACATGTCGCCCTTATGATCAGCCAAATAGCGACCGTGGGGCGTCATGCCATCTTCGTCCGTTTCAAAGAAGACGGCCCAATCAATGAAGAGGTCACGGAAGAGCTCGGCATCTTTTAAATGCCATGTCCCTTCTGATGCGATTTCTTGAATATAGTTCGTCCATTGTGTGCTTCGCGCAAGAGCGGCTTGCTCATATAACTTTTTCAGTTCGGCAAGCAATTCGGACTCTTCGACGAGCAAAGGGAAGGGAATTACTTTCCGGTCTTTTTTCATCGGCGCGGTCCTCGCTTGTTCGCAGGGCGTTTGACGACAGGAGGCTTCTCCTCAATTCGTTTCTCGATCACATCGCCACGATAAATCTCGAGTTCTTTCAATTCGACACCGAGTTGACGCGCGAATGATTTCAAGTGTGGTAAATCGTCCGTCGTCACGAGAGAAAGAACGGTCCCGCCTGCGTTACCGCGAGCCGTACGGCCTGAACGGTGGATGAAGTCATCGATGGATTCCGGTAAGTCGAAATGGACGACGTGCGTCACATCTTCGATATCGAGCCCGCGTGCCGCGAGACCTGTCGTGATGAGGAGCGGGTATTCGCCTTTACGGAATTCACGGAGTGTCTCGACGCGTTCGCGCTTTCCTTTCAAGCTGTCGAGCATGCGGTAGTCCACTTTCAACTTTTCAAGCTCCCCACGAAGTGGTGGCAAGAACGAGCGGTTATTGATGAACGCAAGTGCTTTCACGCCATCGACGTGTGAAAGACGGCGTAACAGTTCTGGTTTGTAGCGACGCGTCGTCAACAAGTAACCGTATGTCACTTGATCGCTGACAGCACGTTCGATTTTGATATGTGCCGGCTCGTTCATGAACGGTGCCGACCACTCTTTGAGTGAATCAGTGAGTGTTGCCGAGACGAGTGCAAGTTGACGCTCATGTGCAGTATGCTTGATGATGCGCTCAGCCGCCTCTGTCAAACCGCTATCGATGATTTGGTCGGCTTCATCGAGAATGACGGTATGTGTCTCATGGAGCTTCAGCTTTTTCTTATCAATCAATTCGACGAGACGTCCCGGTGTCCCGACAATCAAATGAGGCTTTTTCTTAATCCGATCGATTTGACGTTTCAATTCGACACCGCCGATAAACGAGCCGATGCGGACATCGCCTTTTTCGGTGAAACGTTGTGCGACCTGTTGGATCTGCATGACAAGTTCACGAGTTGGAGCGACGACGACAACTTGGATTCGGTCGTTCGATGGATCGATTTTTTCAATCGCTGGGAGCAGGTAAGCGAGTGTTTTACCCGTTCCGGTCGGTGCCTCGATTGTCACGTCTTTTCCATCTAATAGTAGGGGAAACGCTTCTTTTTGGACCGGCATCGGCTCGTTAAAGCCCATCCGTTCCCACGTCTCGTTAATAAAAGGTTTTGTAAAATTCATAATAGGTCTCCTTATCTTTAGGCAAAAACAAAGGAAGCGAAAGCGCTCCCTCGTCAAATATAGCGAACATGCTCCTGGCCATCTTCCATTGAAGAACGTAACGTCTGTGTATACGTTTGACCGTCTTCGATGAGTTGGATGTGGGCATCCGCGCCTTCTGCTGTCAATTCAACTTTCTCAATCGTGAATCCTTGATAAACGCGATACTGTAACTCGGACGTCATTTTCTCGAACGGTTTCAGTTCCGGATGTGTCGTGATGACATGGATTGGACGCGACAAAAGTCCGGCGAGTAATTGGTCGCGATAATCGATAAAATCTTCGTTCTCGATGTCATCGTCAAAGCGAATCCAAAACCCTCCATCTTCAAATTCTGTGATAAATCCATCACGCTTTTCACCGGCTTCGTCGACCTTCAACGAGATGCGATCGCCGACTTGAAAGGCGTGGCTTGGTGTTAATGGTTCGTACGTCATGAGTAGAACCCCTTCCTCTTATACAATGTTCTGCCTTCATTGTGTCTGATACGACACAAAAATTCAAGTTCTAACCGAGTGATGTGAGATTTATCACCCACAAAACTGTATAGTTCGTCACAGAACAATCAAATTAGTACAGATCATAGTTCAACCTTAATGAAATAGGATTCAGCTGTTTCAAACTATATAATTAATCGAATATAACAGTTTGTAAAACGCTTTCAAAAACGGCTATTTCATCACGTTCATAAGATTGTTACAAGTTTCACAAGACTGTAAAACATATTGTTCACGTTTTCACGTACACTCACAGTATAGATAACACGCAATTACTTTCGAGAATGAGGAGTGAATCAACATGGCAACCGAAATCAAATCCGCATGGTCAGGTTTTATCCCTGGTCAGTGGACGAATGAAGTCAATGTCAGTGAGTTTATCCGTTTGAACCGTCATGAATACACAGGGAACGATACGTTCTTAGCAGGTCCGACAGAAGCGACAAACGTTCTTTGGAATCGTGTGATGGAACTGACAAAAGAAGAGCGTGAACGCGGAGGCGTTTGGGACGTTGATCAACACACACCATCGACAATCGTGTCGCATGGACCAGGTTACTTAAACAAAGAGTTAGAGAAAGTCGTTGGCGTTCAGACGGATGAGCCGTTCAAACGTTCGATTCACCCAAATGGCGGGATTCGCATGGTGGATGCCGCACTCGAATCATATGGTTTCGAACCAGATGAAGAAATCACAAAAATTTATTCAGAGATCCGTAAAACACATAACCAAGGTGTCTTCGATGCCTATACGCCTGAAATGCGGGCCGCTCGTAAATCAGGAATCATCACAGGTCTTCCGGATGCGTACGGTCGTGGACGCATCATCGGTGACTATCGCCGCGTCGCGCTCTACGGAATTGATTTCTTGATGGCAGAACGCAAAAAAGACTTGGCGAAACGAGGTGGATTCTTATCTGAATCAGACATCCGTGACCGGGAGGAAATATCGGAACAACTTCGTGCCCTCCAAGAACTCAAACAACTCGGAGCCGCTTATGGATTTGATCTCGGTCGCCCTGCGGAAAACACGCAAGAAGCGTATCAATGGGTGTACTTGGCATACCTTGCTGCGATTAAAGAACAAAACGGTGCCGCGATGTCACTCGGTCGCGTCTCGACATTCCTTGATGTGTACGCTGAACGCGACCTTGAAGCTGGTCGTTTAACAGAGTCAGACGTTCAGGAAATCGTCGATCACTTCATCATGAAGCTTCGAATCGTTAAGTTCTTACGGACACCTGACTATAACGAATTATTCTCAGGTGACCCGACTTGGGTAACGGAGTCAATCGGTGGGATGAGTGAAGATGGTCGCTCGAACGTCACGAAGAGCTCGTTCCGATTCTTACATTCACTCACAAACCTCGGTCCTGCTCCAGAACCAAACTTGACGGTCCTTTGGTCGACGAAACTTCCAGAAGGATTCAAACAATACTGTGCGAAAATGTCGATTGAAACATCGGCGATTCAGTATGAGAATGATGACTTGATGATGCCACAATTCGGTGATGACTACGGCATCGCATGTTGTGTGTCACCGATGAAGATCGGGAAACAAATGCAGTTCTTCGGTGCGCGTGCCAACATGGCGAAAGCCCTTCTTTATAGCATGAACGGCGGACGTGATGAGAAGAGCGGCGCTCAAATTGCTCCAGCTTGGGAAATGAATACAGAAGATGTGCTCACGTACGAAAAAGTATATGCCGACTTTGACCGTACGCTCGATTGGTTGGCAGAGCTATACGTCAATACGCTCAACGTTATTCACTTCATGCATGACAAATATGCGTACGAACGCATCGAAATGGCGCTTCACGATCCAGAAATCTTACGGACGATGGCTTGTGGGATCGCGGGTCTCTCCGTAACGGCAGATAGTCTTTCAGCAATCAAATATGCGAACGTCAAACCCGTTCGTAACGAAGAAGGAATCATCGTCGACTTCGAAACGGAAGGCGACTTCCCGAAATTCGGTAACAATGACGACCGTGTCGACGCGATTGCCGTAGAACTCGTCGAATCGTTCATGGAAAAAGTACGGAAACATAAAACATACCGTGACGCGCTTCATACGCAATCGGTCCTCACCATCACATCGAACGTCGTCTACGGTAAGAAAACAGGGAATACGCCAGACGGTCGCCGTGCTGGTGAACCATTCGCTCCAGGTGCCAACCCGATGCATGGACGGGATACGAAAGGTGCGGCTGCATCGCTCTCATCTGTTGCGAAACTTCCATTTGAACACGCACAAGACGGGATCTCATATACGTTCTCAATCGTACCGAAAGCACTTGGAAAAGAAGAAATCGCACGCGAACTCAACTTGGCGGCACTTCTCGATGGGTATATGAGTGGAGAGCACAAAGGACACCATTTGAACGTCAACGTCTTCAACCGCGAGACGCTTCTCGACGCAATGGAACATCCGGAAGAGTATCCACAACTCACAATCCGCGTATCTGGATATGCGGTCAACTTTATCAAGTTGACACGTGAGCAACAGATTGATGTCATCAACCGTACGTTCCACGGTTCGTTGTAAGTAAAGGCTTAGCGGCCTTCCACGGAGGGCCGCTCATTCGTTAGGAGGTCATTTCGATGACAATGGGATATGTACATTCGGTCGAATCATTCGGAACAGTTGACGGCCCTGGTATTCGCTTCATCGTCTTTTTACAAGGTTGTGCGTTACGTTGCCTCTATTGCCATAACGCGGACACGTGGGATTTCAAAAAGAATAACCACCGCTCGGCTGAAGACGTCATTCAAGAGGCGCTCAGTTACCGACCGTTCATGGAGGCATCGAACGGCGGCATCACCATCTCAGGTGGTGACCCACTCGCGCAACCTGAATTTTTAGAGGCATTACTGCGTGAAGCGAAAAAGTATGGGCTCCATACGACACTCGATACGTCCGGTGCTCTCCGTCCTCCTAACTTGGATGGGATTTTAGATCACACCGACCTTGTCTTGCTCGATATCAAGCATATCGACGACGACATGTGTAAAAAATTGACGGGACGTAGCAATGCCAACACGCTCGCGCTTGCCGAACACCTTTCCGAGCGCGGAACGAAAATGTGGATTCGCCACGTCCTCGTCCCTGGATGGACGCTTGAAGAAGGGGCGCTTCGTCGCACCGCCGCGTTCATTCAAAAATTAGACCATGTCGAGAAAGTTGAGATTTTGCCTTATCATGAGATGGGCGTCTATAAATGGGAGGCGCTCGGACTCGATTATCCACTCAAAGGTACGAAACCCCCGACGTCTGATGAAGTCGAATGGGCGGAAGGAATCTTGCAGGGAACTGTATAAAAAACAAGCGCAGGCCGCTCGGCCTGCGCTTGTTTTTTATATTTAGAGATTAGATAAAGGTTTGGACAATCAAAAATATATTTAATGCGATGACAATCGCTGTGATACCCCATCCAATCCATGTCGTAAAACGATGATTCACAAGCCCGCCCATTAACTCTTTATTACTCGTAAAGAGAAGCAGAGGGATGAGGGCGAATGATATACCGAAAGAGAGAACGACTTGACTCCAAACGAGAGCGTTTGACAAGTTGACACCGGAAAGAATGAGTAAGAGTGGAGGAGCCATCGTAATCACACGACGTATATAAATCGGAATATGCTTTTGAATGTACCCTTGCATGACGACATCCCCGGCCAATGTTCCGACAGATGCACTTGATAATCCGGAGACCATTAAGCCGATGCCAAATAACATGGCAATTGGTGATCCTAAAAAAGAGTCAAACTGCTGGTGAGCGATTTCTAAATCGTTTACGAACATCCCATTCTTATAAAAGACGGCAGCTGCGATAATCAACATACTGGCATTGATTGCGCCAGCGAGGACCATTGCGATTGTCACATCAATTCGTTCAAATTTCATGATGCGTTTTCGTGCTACCGCATCTTTTCCCTTGATTCGCCGTTGTGTCAAAGCAGAGTGCAAATAAATAGCGTGCGGCATGACAGTTGCACCTAATATTCCGGCAGCTAATAAAATACTCTCTGTCCCGTCAAAACGAGGTATGAGGAGACCTGACAAAAGGGGTTTCACTTCGGGCTGAGAGCTAAACGTTTGAATGGCAAACGCAAGAGCAACGACGAGTAGCATCCCAGTCACAAGCGTTTCAAGTGGTCGATAGCCACGTCTTTGTACTTCTAAGATGGCAAAAGAACCGGCCGCGGCAAGTAGTGCTGCTTGAATGAGCGTTATATCAAACACGAGGTAGATCCCGAGTGCCGCACCAACAAATTCTGCCAAATCAGTGGCCATAATCATTAATTCGGCTTGAATCCATAAAAAGACTGCGGTCTTCTTAGAGAAGCGGTCACGACAAATTTCAGGTAAGTTTTTCCCAGTCGCGATTCCGATTTTAGCAGACAGCGTTTGGATTAATCCGGCCATCAAGTTTGCGATTAAAATTACCCATAAGAGTAAATAACCAAATTGAGAGCCTGCTGCAATATTAGTTGCATAGTTTCCAGGGTCGATGTATGCGACCGAAGCGACAAAAGCTGGACCTAAAAAAGGGAGAAGTGTATTTAGTTTTTGAGTCATCGAGCGATGTATTCGAATTAATTCGACTTCATTCAACATGACAGATCCTTCTTTCTTGCCTAATGGTTAATTTGTTTACTTAGGTAAACTTTTTAAGTATATGGCAAGTTTACGCCTGCCTAGAGAACCTGTCAAATTACAATAAAAAGGACTGCGAGCAGCTTCGCTCACAGTCCAACGAACTTATATCCGCCGTTTTTTCTTTTCTAATACCCGTGCTTGCTCTGCTTGCTTCTTCTCCATGTAGAGAAGCTCACGCCCGAGTTTGACGTAGCTTGCATAGCGTTTCGCATCTAACGTACCGTTCGTTAGCGCCTCTTGGACGGCGCAACCCGGTTCTTTATGATGAGAGCAGTCGCGGAAGCGGCATGTCTCGGCAAGCGCTTCGATATCACGGAACGTCTCATCGAGATGCTCGCTTCCTTCCCATAGTCCGAATTCTCGCATCCCTGGTGTGTCGATGACGTATAAGTCGTCGATTCGAAACAGTTCGCGATGTGTCGTCGTATGTTTGCCGCGCTCGTCCTGCGCCCGGACGGCTTGCGTGACGGCAAGTGTCTCGTGGGCTAGGGCGTTTGTCAGCGTAGATTTTCCGACGCCAGACGAACCGACGAAGGCGATTGTGCTTTCGCTCGGTAACGCGTGACGAAGTTCAGCCACACCTTCTCCCGTCACAGCACTGACAGGAAATACTTGAATTCCAGGTGCGTTTAGCTCAATGTCTTCGAGCAGTGTGTCGACCGATTCGACTTGGTCCGTTTTTGTCAGGACGATGATGGGGATTGCACCTGTGTCCCACGCAGCTAGCGTATAGCGCTCAAGGCGGCGGATGTTGAAATCGTGTCCGCATGCCATCGTGATCAAGACGTAGTCGACGTTCGCACAGATCAGTTGTTCACGCGTCTCGTTGCCGGCGGCCGCTCGTGATAGAACGGTCCGACGCTCAAGGAGATGGTGAATCGTACCTTGACCATGCTCGCGAACTTGAATCGTGACATAATCGCCGATGACCGGGTAATCTCGTTCGCTCGTCGCCGCATGTCGAAATTTTCCGGAAACCCCGCACATATAGGCGTTTTCTCCGATTGATACCGTATAAAGATGTTGGAACTGTGCCGTGACACGTCCCGTTTCAGTTTGTTGATTCAAAAGAATCCTCCTTTTAATGATGGAGGACGACAGCCCT
This sequence comes from Exiguobacterium sp. s160, assembly GCF_018617575.1. NCBI lineage: Bacteria > Bacillati > Bacillota > Bacilli > Caryophanales > Exiguobacterium > Exiguobacterium sp. s160. The sequence goes on along the minus strand of NZ_JACSKK010000006.1, from coordinate 63,635 downwards.
CCGATTCGCTGACATTTGGTGACGTGCATGCATCATGTTGCTCATAAAACATCATCCTTTCATTGTTCGATAGCATCAGTGTACCACAGTTATTGGAAACGGTAACATCTCAGTCTAAAGACCGAGGCGAAACAAGCCTTCCGCTCGTCGACCTATACAAAATAACGTATTATGATAAGAGTGTACTTAACAAGGAGGGATGACAGATGAATCACCAAGTGAAAAAGGTGTTGTTCATCGTAGCCGCGATCGCTCTAGTGCTCGTGTTGATCGGTTCTTTACCGAATATGATTTTATTCGGATTAGGAGCGCTCTTGACGCTGTGGGCTGGAGTCCGTTTTCAGGCTGTGACACACATCGGTGCTAAAGTTGGTTTCGGAATCCTTGCCGTCATCGGGATTGGGACGATGCTCTCAAACATTTGGGCACTCGTCGGAATCATTGTCGCGTGGTTGTTGTTTAAAGGGTATATGATGTATACAGGTGAGAAGCGCGACCCGGAAGTCGAAATTTTAAATGCCGACGGAACGCGTGCTAGCCGTAGCAGCTTCCAACAGTTCGATCAAGTGTGGCAAAAATTTGTTAATCGTCGTTAAGATTTCATAAGGAGGATTCACCATGAAGACACCGTTTGATCAGTTTCGTGAACTAGCGAATGAATTGACGAAAGAGATTTCAAAAGAAGTGAAGAAGTATCAAGATAAAGAGATGCCACGTTCGAGTGGAGAAGCGGAATTGAACCGTCATATCCGTGGAGCGGAGAAGGAAGCGCTATCGGTTGAGCGTCTCGTCGAACGTCAACGCACACTACTTGCAGAGCTTGCTGAAAAGCGTGATGATGCCAAAAAGATGGCAGATAAACGATATGAACAGACAGAACTGGCGAAGCAGGCTGGTGAAGAGAAGTTGGCAGAACGTGCAGCTCTTGAGTCAAAACACTACGGAGAACAGTATCGTTATTTCGAAGGGTTGATCGATGAAGGAGAGCGTGAATTGGATGCGCTAGAGCGTCGTGCACTCGAGATGAAACTCAAGCTCGATGAAATGCAAAACAAACGATATGAATTTGCGATGCGTGAAAATTTAGATCTTCTAAAAGGGGCACTTGACCAAATCTTCGGTCAAAACACGTCGCAGTCTCATCCGTTTACCGAGGAAGAGAAGAAAGAACAACCTGTTGAAGAGAAGAAAGACACGCAAGCAGATGAAGATGATTTTGAAGCAAAACTAAAAGAACTGGAGCGTCGCTTTAAACAAGAGTGAGGTGACGGTTCGGCGATGACCTGAACAAGGTCATCGCTTTCTTTGCTTCATACATATGAACAGAAAGGGGGAATGGACATGGAACGTTGGAACACACGTCAAATCATTGGATTCATGATTATTTTATTTTCAGTTGGACTCTTTATCGACATCGTGACGGGTGGGAATAGCGTCTTATTCAGCATGATCCTCCCATTGCTTCTTCTTTATATTGGAAGACGCTTCAGTCGTCGAGGTAAACAGTCGGCCAGCTATATCTTTTACGCCATCGGGGGCATTCTCTTGATTGGCTTGATCTTCTCGTCGGCCGCGTTTGGGTTTGTGCTCTCGGGTCTGTTGTTGCTATTCGGGTATCGACTCTATAAGAATCGACCGGTTGAATCAAAAATTCGGACACCGCTTCGTCAGGAACAAGCCTTCTCGTTCGGTATGAAAGAATCGGGACACTATGTGTTACGCGATACGAATGAGTTCTTTTTGTTGCGTGATGTTGAGATGGATTTATCACAAGCCATCATTCCTGAAGGGGAGACGTTCTTGCTCCTAAATGGACTTGCGGGAGACATCCGCATCCTCATTCCAGCGGGTTATGATTATTCAATCGATGCGTCGATTGGATTTGGAAAAGTCCAAGTCGATGATTCGAACTATTCACCGGTTTTTAATCGTCGCTTCTATACAGCGTCTGATGATTATGTCCAGGCTACGCGAAAAGTTCGGATTCATATCGTGCTCATGAGCGGAAGTGTCGAGGTGATGACGGTATGAAAAAAGATTCTTATCCACGGACGGTCGTCTGGCATCAATTGTTCAGTAGCCTCTTGACGGCTTTCTTGATTACAGTGGCGTTTCTCATAGGTGACTCGACTTCACTGAGCGACTTGTTTTCGCGTGAAGAAGGGTTGCCTTTCGGTGTGTCCATTTTGGTGATTGCCGTTTTGATTGGCAGTATCTTTGGAGTCGCATCATACTTTTACTTACGTCGAGATTTCCGAGAGGTCGCGAACGCCCTTTGGAAACTAGAGAATCAAAAAGAAATCACGTTCCGACCGTTGTCGCCTTACCGAGACACGCTCGAACGAATCGTTCGCGTCTCAAAACAACGTCAAGAGATGATTGAAATGGCGAAGCGAGTCGGTGAGCGTCCAGTCAGTGTGGAAGAGGCGCGTAGTGAAGCGGTCGTCGAAGAAAGACGTCGCGTCGCACGAGAACTTCATGATTCGGTGAGTCAACAGCTCTATGCCATCTCGATGATGACGACAGCGGTCAAACAGACGATGCAGACGAAACCGGAATTAGCGAGTAAACAAATGGAGCAAGTGGAGCTCATGGCTCAAACGGCACAGGCAGAGATGCGGTCGTTACTCCTACAACTACGACCGGTGGAATTAGAGGGTATGACGTTAAAAACCGGAATCGAACGCCTATTAGAAGAACTGTCGCGTAAACAGTCGACTGAACTCGTCTGGCGTCTAGAAGAAGTGAAGCTATCACGGCACACCGAAAATGAACTGTTCCGCATCGTCCAAGAGGCAATCAGTAACACGTTGCGGCATGCGAAGGCGACTCGCCTAGAAATTGAGATGCGAACCGTGCAACAGACGGTCATTTTAAAGATCAACGATGACGGAATCGGATTTAACGTGGACGATACACAAGTCGCCTCATATGGATTACAATCGATAAGAGAGCGCACGGCGGAAGTCGGTGGGACGTTACGATTGGTCAGTGTGCCGAATGTCGGAACACAAATCGAAGTACGTGTGAAACAACAAGTGGAGGGGTAATGATGATTCGAGTTGTATTAATTGATGATCATGAAATGGTCCGAGCGGGCGTGTCTGCCTTTTTATCGACACAACCGGACATTGAAGTCGTCGGTGAGGCATCGGACGGCGCGACGGGAGCGGAGCTTGCGATTGCGGAAAAACCGGACGTCGTCCTCATGGACTTAGTCATGGAACCGGTGGACGGAGTTGAATCGACGAAACGAATCAAAGCAAGCTGGAAAGAGGCTAAGATTCTAGTCGTGACGAGTTTCTTGGATGACGAGAAAGTATACCCGGTCATTGAAGCCGGCGCGATGAGCTATGTCCTCAAGACGGCAAACGCCAATGAAATTGCCGACGCGATTCGTCAGACGGCTGCCGGCAATCCCGTTATGGCTGCCCAAGTGACAGGAAAGATGCTCGAACGTCTACGTCACCCGGAGATGACCCTCCATGAGAGCTTGACTGCACGTGAACGAGAAATTTTGCAACTCATGGCGGAAGGGAAGTCGAATCAAGTCATTGCGGACGAATTGTTTATTTCACTGAAGACGGTAAAGACGCATGTCTCGAACATCTTGACGAAACTTGACGTCTATGACCGAACACAAGCGGTCGTGTATGCGTTTCAACATAATCTGGTGAGTAAAGGATGAATCGGCTCCCTTTGATCGAAACGGAACGTCTTCGACTGCGCCCCCTTCAAATGGAAGATATTCCACACGTATTCGCCATTTTTTCAAATGAACGCGTGCTCCAGCATTATGGGATGGAGCCGCATCAAACGCTTGAAGAGACGGAGCAGATGCTTACCCACATGCTCGCTCAAATCGAGACGGGGGCCATCATCCGTTTTGCGATTGAACATCGAGAATCAAAAACGTTAATTGGAACAATCGGTTTTCACAATCGGGCGCCGTCACACCGTCGCGCCGAAATCGGTTATGAACTCAGACCAGAATATTGGCGTTCGGGTTATGCGACCGAAGCCCTCCATGCGGCCCTGCAGTATGCCGAGACATGTGAGATTGAACGTGTCGGTGCCATTGTCTATATCGACAATCTCGCATCGCAACGTATGCTTGAGAAGAATGGGTTCGTTCAAGAAGGTCGACTACATAATTACATGCGTCAGCGGGGACAAGCCCATGACGTCTATGTCTATAGCTATATGACACATCAGTCAATCTAAGCACATCGTCTAACGGGCGTTGTGCTTTTTCGTTTGTGAGACAAACAAAATGGGAACCGAGTAAAGGTGAGTTATTCGCTCAAAGGAGGACGATAGGATGAAAGCAGCATATATCGAACAGTATGGCGGATCAGACGAATTCAAAGTAGGGGAGCTTGAGCAACCGACAATCGGTGCAGATGACGTATTGATTGAGGTTCATGCCGCAAGTGTCAACCCGGTGGATTGGAAGTTGCGTGAAGGATACTTAAAAGAAATGCTTCATTTCGAAATGCCGCTCGTCATCGGATGGGATGTATCGGGAGTCATCAAAGAAGTCGGGGCGAATGTGACCGAGCTTGAGGTCGGCGATGAAGTATTCAGCCGTCCGGATATTGCGAGGCAAGGCACATATGCCGAATACGTGGCGGTCGATGCCCATCTCGTCGTCAAGAAACCCAATTCATTGAGCTTCGAGGAGGCAGCGTCACTTCCGCTCGTCGCGCATACGGCATGGCAAGTCATGTACGAAGTGATGGATGCGAAACCGGGTGACCGAATTTTCATCGGTGCTGGTTCAGGTGGTGTCGGAACGGTTGCCATCCAGCTTGCGAAAGCACACGGATTGTATGTCGTCACGTCAACCAGTACGCCGAACGTGGACTGGGTCAGCGAACTTGGGGCCGACAAGGTCATCGACTATAAACGACAAGATCCATCAGAAACCGTCCGCGATCTTGACTTCGTATTCGATACGATGGGAGGAGACGGACAGAGCAAACTGTATCGAATGCTGAAAGAAAATGGGATGCTCGTCTCCATCTCAACACCACCGAATGAAGAAGAAGCCGAACAGGCAAATGCCCGCGCGGAGTATGTCTTCATGCAACCGACAGGGGAGCGCTTGAAAAAAATTGCGGAAGCTGTTGAAAAAGGCGAACTGAAACCTGTGATCGACCGTGTCTTTGATTTGGAAGACACGAAACTTGCCCATGACTATGGAGAAGAAGGACATGCCAAAGGGAAAATCGTCATTAAAGTGAAATGATAAAAAAAGAGGTGGATTCCCGGAGTGTGAACCGGAAATCTACCTCTTTTTCATTAGATGTGAAAGGCTACCTCATGTGGAATCAGCCCTTTTTCTGTGCTTGTATCTGTTCATCGATTTCAGACAAGTATGTCCACCGTTCCATCTTGGCATCAAGTGATTCTTTCAGTTCGGCGATTGTTGCGTACAATTCATTCACTTTTCCGAGGTCGCTGCCCGCGGTCGCAAGCGTCGCTTCTTGTGCTTCAATCTGTTCTTCAAGCGCGGCGATGTCTTCTTCAATCGTGTCCCATTCCTTCTGTTCTTTGAAGGTGAATTTCACGACTTCCGACTTCGCTCGTTCTTTTTTCTCTTTTGGTTCTTTCTCTTTCTTCACTTGACGAACCTCTTCTTGGCGCATCGCCAAGTAGTCACTGTATTCTGCGTGATACACCTGGATCGTACCGTCTTCAAATGCGATCAACTGTCCGGCAACACGGTCTAGGAAATAACGATCGTGGCTGACGGCGATGACGGTGCCAGGGAACGATTCTAAATAGTCTTCTAACACGGATAACGTTTCCGTATCCAAATCGTTCGTCGGCTCATCGAGGAACAAGACGTTCGGTTCGTCCATGAGAATCCGCAGGAGGACAAGGCGTCGTTTTTCTCCACCGGATAACTTCGCAATCGGTTTATATTGCGCGTCCGGTGAAAAGAGGAAGCGTTCGAGCATTTGACCGGCCGTGATTGTCTCGCCGTCCGGCGTATAAATCACTTTCGCAATCCGCTCGATTTCGTCTATCACGCGTCGTGATTCGTCTTCAAACTCGACTTGTTGACCGTAATAGCCGAGATGGACCGTTTCCCCGTGCACGATGGTACCGTTTGTCGGTTCCAAACGCTTGGCGAGCAGGTTCATAAGTGTTGATTTCCCGCTCCCGTTCGGTCCGACAATGCCGTAGCGTTCACGGCGTCCGAAAATCCAATTGAACTGCTGAATGAGGAGCGAATCGTCGTATCCAAAAGACAAGTCCTCGACTTCGATGACCTTTTTACCGAGTCGGCGCGATCCGACGGAAACGTCGAGTGACTCTTCTTCGGCCAAGCTTTCTTGATGTTTCAAGTCTTCGACACGTTGAATGCGTGCTTTTTGTTTCGTTGTTCGTGCTTTTGCGCCTCGACGTAACCAAGCGAGTTCACGACGTAAAATATTTTGCCGTTTCTGTTCCATCGATTGTGCCCGTGCTTTTCGTTCGGCCCGCTTCTCAAGGAACAGCTCATAGTTCCCGTTATAGAAATAACTCGTCCCGTCTGCAATCTCTAAGATATGGTTTGTGACACGATTTAAGAAATAACGATCGTGGGTGATGAGAAGGATGGCTCCCCGATAATCCGCAAGCATCGTCTCGAGCCATGCGATCGTGTCGGCATCAAGTTCGTTCGTCGGCTCATCTAAGAGCAGTAAGTCTGCTTCGTCGAGTAACGCTGCGGCGAGAGCGACACGCTTTTGTTGTCCACCTGACAAGGCGTTCACATCGACGGACACGTCAGGAAGACCAAGACGGTTCAAGATCGACTTCAGTTTTGCTTCCGTTTCCCAAGCGTCTGCGGCATCGACAGCCTGCTGAGCTTTCATGAAACGTTCGAGTAATTGCTCACTCGTTGGATCCGCTTCGAGCGCTTGGCGGGAACGTTCGAATTGTTTCAGTGCTTGAACGGACGGTGTATCGCTTGTGAACAAGGCGTCAAGAATCGTTTGACCTTCATCGAACTGGACCGTCTGAGTCAGATAGCGGATGCGATAATCGTTCGGATGTTGCATCGTTCCCTTATCTGCCGTCTCGGCACCAGCGATGATTTTCATGAATGTCGACTTTCCAGAACCGTTCACTCCGATGATTCCGATACGGTCTCCTGGATGAATCGTCATTGTCACATCGTCAAATAAGACTTTGTCGGCAAACTCTTTATGAATGCCCTCAATCATTAATAAACTCATGCGTTCTCTCCTTCAATCTGTTGACGAATGGCTGCTTCGACCGTTGCAGCGATTTCTTTATTCGGTAAGTCAGCCGGATCGATCGCGGGTAAGAACGTGACGTCGACCGTTGCCGGAGTGATTCGATTTTTAGCTTCTAACAGTTTGTAGCTCCCTTGAATGGCAACCGGAACAATCTTCGCACCGCTTGACGTAGCGAGTGTCAAACTCCCAGCTTTAAATTCTTTCATAGGACCGCCTTTTGAGCGTGTTCCTTCTGGGAAGACGATCATTGACTGACCGGATTGGATTGTCTCGACGCCTGAGCGAATGGCTTTAATTGATTGACGACGATCGCTTCGATCGATAAAAATACAGCCCATCAATTCCATCCAACGCGGGATAATCGGGAATTTCTGTACTTCAATTTTCGAAATGAATGCCTTTGGTCGTTTCGTGGCCGTCAACATGATGGGAACGTCAAAGTTTCCTTGGTGGTTCGATACGTAGACGACCGGTTCATCCGGAATGTGATCCTGTCCATGGACCCGAATGTCGGCACCGGCAATTTTCAACAAGAATTGTGCCCATTTATAAGCGATGTCTTGTACATAGCGATAACGCTTTGGTGGATCGATTTTTTTCGCCTTCTGTAAAAATGGGACGGTGATCGGTAACACCGCAAAAAATGAGAAAAACCATACAGCTGTTCGAATCATTTTATTTTCTCCTCTCATAATGACAACAAGAAAGAGTCTTCTTCTCTTGACGAGAATCCGACCCTTCGGCATGAATCCTTATTCCCAAAAGCGAGAATCGCTCTCTTCTTCCTCTTCCTCAAGCTCGAACGTAATGCGTTTATTCACAGGATCGACGACGAAATAAGCGCCGTCTTGTTCAATACTTTTAATTTGCATGGCTTGGTCGTTCCCGATTTCAAGGGTGAGGCGGATGCGATTGTCGTCATCGACAAGTAAGATTCCATCTTCCTTTAACCAAAGCTCCATGACAGGTGAATAACGAAGTAGCCATTCATTCGATAACGGAATTTCATTCATACGATTGTGTGCCTCCTGCGATTATAAATCCAATGTACGTTGTCTGTTCCTTCATAGAATACCAAATGTGGAGAGGGAAGACGAGCGTTATGTAGAGCGTTTCCGTGTCGTCGAATGCATTCTGGCCACGACGCGTTTGATTCGTTTCTGGTTCCGCCGTTCCACAAAGAACTCGCTCGCTTGCATAAAGAGTTGTTTGAAGGAAGACAGTCCCATCGCAATTAAAACAGCAAATAGAAAAGTCCCAATCGGATCTTTATACAGTTCGGACTGGAACAAGAAAGCGAGGCCTGCAGTCGATAAGATGGTCGTAAGAAAATAGAAAATCATAGCGGAGTCTCCTTTTCTTATGTGGTAGTAAAGAAAAAGGCAAGGTCTTTTAATCGTATTCGACCTTTTGTAGGAAATTCCTGTTTGCGTTTGGCAAAGAAAAAACGCCTCCAGTAGCACGGAAGACGTTTACTCTTGAGTCATATAAGTCGATGATGACGATACGTTTGTATCCACACCGTTTGAAAAAATGAAGCTGAGTGATGCGAGTAATGCGAAAAAGGCGACGAGTAGCCCTTTTGTAAAACGTTTTGCAAACGAACGAGACTGTATATCAAACATTTATTATCCCCCGATCAATCCTAAATGAAACCTTATCTATACTGGACACTTCCTATATAATAACGTTTTCAAAAATAGGATACTAGAAGAAAAAAAGACGTTCACAAAATTGTCACAAAATTTTAATAAATCATCTACCTTCCATTTGTTGTGACGTTTTTCCCTTTCTTCTTTGCATTCACAATTTCGTCACATTTATTCAAAATGTTGAAAGAGAACATGATATGATTAGGAACGTGTGTAGATAGGTATACTGACAGTAATAGATTAGAAAAGGATGTGGGTGTAATGGCATTGCGCGCAGGAGAAGTAGTAGACTTGGTCGCGGAACGTTCTGCTGATTTTGGAGTATTCATTAGTAACGGTCGCGAAGAGGTACTCCTTCATCGAAAAGAACAGACGGAAGAAGTGACGGTCGGTCAAACGGTTCGTGTTTTTTTATATCATGACTCAGAAGGGCGTCTCGCATCAACGATGACGATTCCGACGGTCTCTTTCGATGAGTATGAATGGTGTGAAGTGACTGGCGTTCGATATAACACAGGTGTCTTCGTCAATATCGGGATTCAAAAAGATGTTCTCGTCTCGATGGACGACTTACCAGAGAACCGGTCATATTGGCCGCAAACGGGAGACCAATTGTGCATTCGTTTGAAGTATGACCAAAAAGGACGTTTGCTTGGGGATCCGGCACCTTACGCATACTTGAACTTGTTGGCACGTCCATCGAAAGAAGAATGGAACAACCAAGATGTTCAAGCGACTGTCGTCAATAAACGTGAAGTTGGCGTCAACGTATGGGTCGAAGGAGAATCACTCGGTTTCTTACACGAAGCAGAAATGACACGTTGGCCACGTCTCGGTGAACAATTGACGGTTCGAGTGACCCAAGTGAAACAAGATGGAACGGTTCTTGTTTCCATGAAACCACGTGCCTATGAGGCGATTGATGGCGATGCGGCGAGCGTCCTCTCATACATCGAGGAACGTGGTGGCCAAATGCCGTACGGTGACAAGACGGCTCCTGACGTCATCGACCGTGAGTTCGGGATGAGCAAAGCCGCGTTTAAACGGGCGCTCGGAAAACTACTAAAAGAAAAGCAAGTTGAAAAGCTCGACAACGGCTACAAATTGAAATAAGATAACTCATGTTCGGATGACATGAAAAAGTTTGAAAATGTATTTCTTTCATTTTAGGAATAAATACGTTATAGTTAATAAAGTTGACTATGAGGAAACATTGAGAAAACGTCTGTAGATCTGTCAAACTGAACTCAGACGTTTTTTGTATGAACAAAGGAGAATATAATTTGACAAAATTCCAAGATTTACAATTAAGTGAAGCGTTAGTAAAAGGTGTACACAAAATGGGCTTCGAGGAAGCTACACCGATCCAAGCTGAGACAATTCCTGTCGCACTCACAGGAGTGGACGTATTAGGACAAGCACAAACAGGTACAGGGAAAACAGCAGCTTTCGGTATTCCGACAATTGAGCGAATCGATTCAAAGGCACGTCAAGTCCAAGCACTCGTTCTTGCACCGACACGTGAACTTGCGATTCAAGTTGCAGAAGAATTAAACAAAATTGGAGAAACAAAGCGCGTATACGCACTTCCCGTTTACGGTGGTCAGCAAATCGACCGTCAAATCCGTGGTTTGAAAAAGAACCCGCAAATCGTCGTTGCGACACCAGGACGTCTCATGGACCACATGAAACGTAAAACAATCAAACTTGATGACATTCAAACAGTCATCTTGGATGAAGCAGACGAAATGCTTAACATGGGCTTCGTTGAAGATATCGAAACGATTTTGGCAGGTCTTCCTGAAGAGCGCCAAACGCTTCTTTTCTCAGCGACGATGCCACCACAAATCAAAAAGATTGCAGAGCGTTTCATGAAGTCGCCGACAATCATCAAAGTCAAAGCGAAAGAAATGACAGTTGAGAACATCAACCAACAGTTCATCGAATTGCGCGAAGGTCAAAAATTCGATACGCTTTGCCGTTTGATCGACATCGACTCACCAGAACTCAGCATCATCTTCGCTCGTACGAAGAAACGTGTTGATGAAGTGACAGAAGCACTTATCAAGCGCGGATATACAGCAGATGGTCTTCACGGAGACTTGACGCAATCAAAACGTGACCAAGTGATTCGTCGTTTCAAAAACGGAACGATCGATATCTTAGTAGCGACTGACGTTGCTGCACGTGGACTTGATATTTCAGGTGTCACGCACGTTTACAACTTCGATGTACCACAAGACCCAGAGAGCTACGTACACCGTATCGGTCGTACAGGTCGCGCTGGTAAAACAGGTACTGCCCTCACATTCATCACACCACGTGAGTTTGGACAAGTAAAAGCAATCGAACGTGTAACGAACAAACGCATGAACCGTCGTCACGTACCGACAATCGCGGAAGTACTTGAAGGAAACCAAAAGCAAGCAGCTGAAGAGTTGATCGAACGCGTTCAAGCGGGCGACTTCAAAGCGTACACGCAACTTGCGACTGAACTTCTTGAAGAGTATGAAGCAGTTGAAATTCTCGCTGCAGCCCTTCGTGGATTGACGAAAGAGCCAGATTCAACACCTGTTGAAATCTCGTACGCTGAACCAGTTCGTGTCAAACGTCAAGGTGGCCGTGGTGGCGATCGCGGTGGATACCGTGGTCGTAACGACCGTCGTGGCGGTGGCCGTGGTGGCGATCGTCGTGGTGGACGCGGTGGCGAACGTCGTGATGGACGCAGTGGAGACCGTAAAGGATCATACCGTGGTGACGATCGTCGTCGCTCGGATGACCGTGGCCCACGCCGGCCGCGTGACTAATCATCGTGAAATGCCGCATTTCCTTAAGTGGATTTGCGGCTTTTTTTATTGTGTCGTGCTACACTAGTTGAGTAGAGATAGAAGGATGAGGTGTCAACGGATGGTGGAATTAAGTTTCGGTCTCCTTGTGCTATTTGGTTGTGTGCTCGCACTCAAACCAATCGTGTCAAAGACAGACCGTCCTAACTTTCGTTATATCCCCGTGGCGACATTGTTGTTTGGAGCGATGATTTTTTTAGTGTTAGCCATTGGAGTAGGCGGAAAGATGGGCATTGCATATGGCGTAATGAGTATCGCCTATTTTATTGCTTGTTTCGGTGCCTATATGTATGTACACACGCGAACGAGCTGATTGTAGCTCGTTTTCGCATTTAACGAAGAGGTGATGAGTTATGGATGCGGTAGAAGTGATGGTCCATCCTGAAGAAGTGATGGTGACGTATGAACCAATCCTTGGAGCGGCAACGTTTCAAGTGGAAGGCTATATGGTACATGGGCGATTCCGAGGCGAATCGTTGACACCATTTTTTTATGATGATGACGTTCCGCTCGAGTATCAGTTAGACATCGCCCAACGGATGGAGCAATTGGCAGCAGCACAACTTCGAGACGCCAAGCCATTCGTCACATTCAGATGTCGATCGGAATGGATTCTTGAAGAAGGGGGAGAAGCTTTTTTAGCTCCTCTGCGCGAATTGAATTTCCCGTTACATCGTATTTATGTGACGCTTCAAGGGACGGATCTGGTTGATGTTCCTCGCCTATCGCGTGTCATTCAGTACTATCGGTCGTACGGGCTGAAAATCGCACTAGACTTCGCAGAGTCGACGAGTATCGAGGACATTATGACACTTGCTCCAGAATTGTTGCTTGTCGACCTCGGTACGATGATTGAGAAAAAGACGTTGTCGGTCACGTATCCGAACATGCTTCAAACGATGGAATATATCGCATCGAAGCTCGGGGCACCGCTTCTGTACAAATCAATCAACCATATCGGACAGCTTCGTTATGCTTGGCAACACGGCGGTCGCTATTACATGGGTGGTTTGCTTGGGTTAGAAGACGAGATTCCACAACGAGAAATCAAAGGAATGGGTGTCTTGGCACAAGAAGTGCCTTCTTTCTTTTTACATGACCAGAAGCGATTGAATCGTTTATACGAACTTGAGTTTGAGTTACATCGTCGAATCGGAGAACTCGTTCAATCCGGTAAATGGTCGAGAGATAAGAAAGACGAGTGGATTCAATACATCGCACCGAAGCTCGAGGAAGTGTTTGTCCGTTACTATTTGACGGATAAGACAGGGTTTCAGACGAGTGCAAACGTCTACTGTGTGAACGGAGAATGGCGTGTCGATAATACGTATCGGGGTTACAACTGGAGTTTCCGTCCATATTTCATTCAAACGATGGCGGCCATGGACGTTCGAGGACGTGGTTATTTATCAGGAGACTATCGTGATTTCAGTTCAAACGAAGTGACGCGTACGTTCAGCTATCCGTTACCCGACGGCATGTTCTTGTTCGCCGACATATCCGAAGAATATTTGTACCAGAATCGATTATTAGACTGAAAGGAAGAGTTATGATGTTAGATTATGATTACGATGCGTTACGCGAAATCGGTCGAATCGTCGCACTTGCACGAGATGAGATGGCGAAAGCCGTCAAACCGGGCATGACGACAAAAGAATTGGATGCGATTGGGCAACGTATTTTAGAAGAAGAGGGTGCGGCTTCTGCACCGATTACGATGTATGAATTCCCAGGGTACACGTGTATCTCACTCAATGACGTCGCTGCCCACGGGATTCCTGGAGAGGAAGTCATTCAAGAAGGCGATATCGTCAACGTTGACGTCTCGGCTGTGAAGGATGGCTATTATGCCGATACAGGTCGTACGGTCATTGCTGGGGAAGCAAAATCACCTCAACATGAACGATTGGTCGAAGTGTCGTTGACGTCGCTCGAAGCCGGTCTCAGCAAAGTCAAAGCGGGCGTGAAAGTCAACCAAATCGGGAAAGCCATTTATTCGGACGCGAGAAAGAATGGATTCACGGTCATCCGTAACTTGGCCGGACACGGACTCGGTCGGACGTTACACGGAGAGCCGGAGACGATTTCAAACTACTACAGCCGCGAAGAGAATCAGCTCTTAAAAGCTGGGCAAGTGATTGCGGTCGAAACATTCATCTCGACGAAAGACGAAATCGTCTATCAGTCAGAAGAAGACGGATGGACACTCTTCACACCGAATAAGAGCCTCGTCTCACAGTTCGAACATACAGTCATCGTCACAGAAGATGGATATGAAGTGTTAACGGGATCGTTCCGTTAATGTAAAGAAGGTGTGGTTCTCGTGAACCGCACCTTTTCTGTATTCATTGTTCGAGAGCTTTGCGCACGGCTGCTGTCGCGTGAAGATACGTTGTATCAAAGAGTGGGATGGACACATGTTGTTGCTGAATCAACAGGGGGATTTCCGTACATCCGAGAATGACACCTTCTGCTCCATCGGCTTGCAGCGATTCAATGATGCGCGTATAAGCGAGACGACTTGCTTCTGTTATGATTCCGAAAATCAGCTCATCATAAATGATGTCGTGTATGCATTGGCGATCTTCTTCATTTGGAATCATTAGTTCGATTTCATACCACTCTTTCAGCAAGTCGCGGTAGAATGAACTTTCCATTGTGAATCGTGTACCGAGAAGCGCCACTTTTTTTAGATTTTCCTGTTTGATGGCATGTCCCGTGACATCTGCGATATGCAAGACGGGCAGGGAAGTGGCGGCTTCAATGGAAGGCGCTACAAGATGCATCGTGTTCGTACAAATCACAATGAGATTGGCTCCTGCCTTTTTAAGGTTCATAGCCTCTTCTACCATGATACGCGTCAATTCATCCCATTTTCCTTCGTGCTGTAATCGTTCAATCTGTTGGAAATCAAACGAGTACAACAGACAGTTGGCAGAATGTGTCCCACCTAATATCGTTTTCACTTCTTCGTTCATCATTCGGTAATACTCGAGTGAGGACTCCCAACTCATTCCGCCTAACATTCCGATTTTCTTCATAATGACTCCTTTAAAAAACGCCTAAGCTAGCGAGATATTTGTTTCTCTCAGCTGTTCAATCACATCCCAGTCTGGTTGTACTGAGTCCGGAAGCGTCAATTTCCCATTCTCGACCTCAAGCGGTGTATCGAGCAAATCTTGCTCGAAGTAAGCGCTCGTCCCAGACATGTCCGCCGGAAAGCTCGCGCCGCTGAGCGAAGCGAATAATAGGGTATGATACCTTCCGATCCCTGATTCATACATTCCACCGACCCAGTACGGCGTTCCGTGTTTCCGAATGTGTAACGCCTCACTGAAACCACCGACACGTGCCGGCTTAATATTGACGATTTTACCCGCGCCGAGTTGCGTCATCGTCTCTACATCGTCGTAAGACGTAATCGACTCATCGAGGCAGATCGGTGTCTTGAGTTTTTGTTGAAGAGTCGCCGATTTGGCGAACTGGCGGCTCGGATACGGTTGTTCAATCATCAATAACCGATGGGCGTCGATTTGTTCGAACCATTCTATCGGTTGATCGGACGCGCTTCCGTTTAAGTCGATCATGAGCGGCGCATCTGGAAAGACGGCTCGGATTTCGCGTAGTGCCGGGAGTAATTCATTAGGGGAGGCTTTCAATTTGATTCGCTCGAAACCATCGGCTAGCGCCGCTTCAATCGAGTTCATCGTCTGATGGAGTAGCCCAATCCCGATCGTTCTACCGCAGGAGACGGTATCCCCGGCCTTCATATACGACTTAAGTGACATGTTCGCGCGTGCTGCTTCAATCTCCCATAATGCACTTTCCCACATCGCTTTCGCCATTCGTTGACCGATTATCGATGAGACGAGGGTCGGAAACACGTCCGTCGTGACCGTCATGCCCTTTAATAGATGAAGAATCAATTTTGATGTATCAATCATGGACTGGGTCGTTTCTTCCGTGTACCAAGGTGTCTCAAAGGCGACACCCTCGCCATATCCAACGACACCATCTACGGTTTCAAGTCGAAGGATGAGTGTTCGTCTCACCGACAAGACGGCGTGCGCCGTTACGATGGGGTGTTTAAATGTTAAAGGGACAATCGAAAGGTCAGCACGTTTGATCATGGCAGTAGCTCCTTTAAGCGATGACGCATTAATTTTCCGTTCGCGTTTCGAGGTAGGTCCTCTACGTGATGAATCGCAAGCGGATGTTTATACTTGGCTAACTGGGAATCGAGGATTGCCTGCATCTCCGTCGGGTCATATGATCCGACGACGAAGGCGAGCGGGACTTCTCCCCAGGTCGGGTGTGCTTGTTTCGTAACCCCAACATCTCGGACACCGGCACATCGTAACATCGCAGCCTCGATTTCAGCAGGGTATACGTTTTCACCACCAGAAATAATGAGGTCGTTTCGGCGATCGTGTACATATAAATACCCGTCTTTCATCGTTCCGAGATCACCCGTTTTCCAGTAACCGTCTGGTGTCCGGGCGTCTGATTCGGGTTGTTCGAAGTACCCACTCGTCACAGTTGGTCCTTTTACCTCAATCTCCCCGTCCTGACTGATTCGGATCACGGTCGGTGCGATGGATCTCCCGCTCGAACCGATATGTGAGAGCGCTTCGCTTGGAAGTAGCGTGGCGACTTGAGAACACGTTTCGGTCATCCCATATGTTTGAGCGACCGGTAACTGTCGTCGCTCTGCTTCTTCTAGTAACGGACGAGGGACAGGCCCACCTCCGACGAGCAAGGTGCGAAGACTGTGTTTTTCTAGACCGGCATCCAGCAGTCGCTGAAGCATGATAGAGACGAGTGACAACTGAGTAATGCCTTCAGTTTCAATTAAATAAAGGGTGCGGTCGACATCAAAACGTGGCTCAACATAAAGCGTCGAACCGATGATTGCACTCCGATACACTTGAGAAAGTCCACTCATATGGAAGAGTGGCGTCACCGTAAGCATTCGGTCAGATGGACGATAGTCTAGATGCGCTTCGGCAGCACGTGCGCTTGCGAGATGATTTCCATACGTCTGTTGTACAGCCTTGGCCCGCCCCGTCGTACCAGACGTAAACATGAGAGACATCGTGTCATTTTCTTTCCACTCATGTGTCACCGTGAAACATGATCGCGCCCGACGTGTCACGAAACGTTGTGTGACCGGCAAATCGATCTCGTCATCGACGAGAAGCAAATCAACTCTTACTTTGTTTAACTGAGTGCGTACTTCCTCTTCGGTCAAGCGTGTGTTGATTGGAACGAGTACTTTGCCGAGCAGATGCACCGCATGGACGGCGATGATATAGTCTTTGCTGTTTTTAGCGAATATGCCAATCTTTTCGGCAGTGGGTGCCTGTTCATGAATGTATTGGGCAAGTTGCAGGCTCTCGGTACGTAACGCTTCCCACGTCAGTCTTTCCTCGCGTGTCACGAGTGCGATCTGTGATGCCGGATGTTGTTCAATCCATTCATACATGTCTGTAACCTCCAAAAAAAGAGTAGCGGAATCGCTACTCTCTCAACAAAATTAAGGGAAACGTGGGAATTGACCGAAGTCAGGGTCACGTTTTTCTTTGAACGCATCGCGTCCTTCTTTCGCTTCATCGGTTGTGTAGTAGAGAAGCGTTGCGTCTCCAGCGAGTTGCTGAAGTCCAGCAAGACCGTCTGTGTCCGCGTTCATTGCTGCTTTCAAGAAGCGAAGTGCAGTCGGTGAGTGCTGTAAGATTTCTTGGCACCACTTGACTGTTTCTGCTTCAAGTTGATCGAGAGGGACGACTGTGTTGACGAGTCCCATTTCGAGTGCTTCTTGTGCATCGTACTGGCGGCAAAGGTACCAGATTTCACGAGCTTTCTTATGACCGATAATGCGTGCTAAGTAACCAGAACCATATCCTGCATCGAACGAACCAACTTTAGGACCTGTTTGTCCGAAGCGAGCGTTGTCCGCTGCGATTGTTAAGTCACATACGACGTGAAGGACATGTCCTCCGCCGATTGCAAAACCTGCGACCATGGCAATGACCGGTTTTGGAATGACGCGAATGAGGCGTTGAAGGTCGAGGACGTTCAAGCGCGGGATTTCATCTTCCCCGACGTATCCGCCATGCCCACGAACTTTTTGGTCTCCACCTGAACAGAATGCCTTTTCGCCTTCACCCGTCAAGATGATGACGCCGACTTCTTTATCGTCGCGTGCGCGTGCGAATGCATCAATCAATTCATTGACCGTCAACGGACGGAACGCGTTGCGTACCTCTGGACGGTTGATGGTGATTTTAGCAATCCCATTCCATGTTTCATATTTAATGTCTTCATACGTACGGACCGATGTCCAGTTCGCTACTGATTCCATTTTAAATACCCCCTAAAATCAATTTCTTTATTATTGTACCAAACTCTGGTGCATTCTCGATATGAGGAGCATGCCCCGCATCTGAAATTTCATAGATTTTAATATCAGAACGCTCTTTCTGCATGTCTCGTGCAATCGCTTTGAACTTAGAATCTTCTGCCCCGACAATCAAAGCGACGTGGGGAAGGCGGTGCAATGCACCCCAGAGCGAAGGCATATGACCTGTACCGATGGCGCGCAAACTGTTCGCAAGAGCAGTCGGATGTTGTGCGAGTCGGTCCTTCCTAAGTGATTGTTTCATCTCTTCAGTTTGTCGCCAAAGTGGAAGGTTCTCCCATCGCTTGACGAATGCGGAGAGTCCTTCGGTTTCGATGAATCGGGCAAGTTCTTCGTCTTGACGTCGACGAGCTGTCCGTTCTTTAGAAGATCGGAGACCGGGTGTCGTGCTGACCCCGATGACATGTTCGACGCGTTTGTCGCACGCGGCGAGTGTCAATCCGATTCGACCGCCGAGTGAATAACCGACGACTGTCCAAGGACGATCGTCTAAATCGAGTAGGCGTGAAAGATCCTTCACTTGTTGACTCATCGTCGAACGAGTGACGGGAGGGCGTTCCGTTGCGCCATGTTGCAATAATGAAGGTGACACGAGTCGAACCGGTAAGCTAGGGAATGAATCGACCCATTGAGCATTTCCCGTGAACCCGTGTAAAAATAATACTGGTTTTCCTTCTCCTCGAATGCATACTTCATAGTCGACACCTCGCAACTCGACGATCATGCCTCATTCTCCGTGACGAGACGAGCGCAGACAGACTGCGTCCATCCTCGGTGAGTCGTCACGTTTTGCTCCCGATCCGATGGGAACTCAATCAAATGAATGCCGTCTTCAATCGCTTCTTGAATCTCCTGTGGTTGCTCAATCAGACGATAGGACAACCCGTAAGTCTCGGCAAACCCACGAATGTTCAAATTAAGCGGTGTCCCAAACAAATCTTCGAAAAGTTGGGTATCGACGGAAGCTTGCGGTAAAAAGGAGAAAATCCCTCCACCATTATTATTCGAAATCACGACTGAAAACTTCCCAGGATGATGTTTTAACAGTTGTAGGGCATTGCTATCATGGTAGAATGCCAAATCACCAATCAGTAGAGCGGCATGCGACGTGTCAAAACAGCTCCCGAGTGCGCTCGAAAGAACACCGTCAATCCCGTTGGCCCCCCGGTTTGCAAGAACTTGCACGCTCTTTCCGGCGGATAATGTCGTATCGACATCACGAATCGGCATACTGTTACTGACGAAGAGACGTTCGATGGACGTATCGAGTAATCGTTTCGTCAATTCAGCTTCTCCCTGAAGTGAAGGCTTCGCCACTTCCGTGACATCCTCGAAGAAACGTAGTCGTTCAACGTAACGTGGATCATTTGTTGATTCAATCAGTGGTAAAAAGTCGAGTGCGTCTCCGTAACAGATGGTTGCACGGCTACTTGGGTCACGATAAGAGCCCGGCTCTTCAATCACAACTAGTTCCGTCGCAGTCATCCACTGATTGAGTCGTTTTGAAACGGGAGCGGCACCGAATCGAATGAACACATCCGGTAACCAGTCGGCTTTGTGTTCACTTGCGAGCCACGTGTCGTAGTTCGTCAAGACACCGTCGAAACGACGCATGCCGCTGAGTGGATCCGCAAAGATCGGGATATTATGCTCGGTCGCTGATTTGTAAATGGCTTTTTGCCATGATATCGGTGTGTAAGGGCCGACAACGAATGCGAGTTGCTTTTGACTCGTACGTTCCAAAAAGATTTCCCGATCGATGTTTGTCGGGCGAACACGCTGTCTTTCCGGTATAGCGGGTTCACCTCTCAGCATCAGCTTCAACTGTTCAAGGTCTGGGAGTAGCGGTTCTCGGAACGGGACATTCAAGTGAACGGGTCCCATGGGTGACTGCATGGCAAGATTCGTGAAGCGAGTGACTGTCTGCTGCATGAACGGCAGCGTTGCTTCTTCAGGTACAGGTAAGTCGAGACTCGTCTTTACTTGTTCACCGTATAATCGGACTTGATTGATCGCTTGTGGTGCCCCGACGTTCCGAAGTTCATGTGGTCGATCGGTCGTCAAGACGATGAGCGGCAATTGCGAAATGAATGCCTCCGTCACCGCCGAGTAGTAATTTGTCGCAGCCGTACCGCTCGTGCAAATGAGTGCGACAGGACGGATAATGTCCGTCGATCGAGTCAATCCGAGAGCATAAAATGCAGCGGAGCGCTCATCGACGATGATGTGATGGCGGATTTGCGGGTGTAAATAAGCCGCTATCGCGAGTGGGGTCGAACGAGAACCCGGACTGATGACCACGTCGGTCACGCCAGATTCAACAAGTCGATTCACCATGGATGCTACCCAGTCGGTCAACATCTTATTCATGTAGGGTGCCTCCTTAATCGTGCGAATCAAACTGCAAAGCTTGTTTGATTGGACTCATTTTCATTTCGGTTTCTTCAAGCTCTTGCTCGAGAACCGAGTCTTTGACAATCCCGCCTCCTGCGTAAAGTGCGACGAACTGATGCTGGACGAGTGCCGAGCGGATGGCGACGACAAACTCGCCATCCCCATCGTTATCGACCCAGCCAAATGGAGAACCGTACCATCCACGGTCGAACCGCTCGATTTCACGAAGTAATCGGACCGATGTCCGCTTCGGTGAGCCACCAAGGGCTGGGGTTGGATGGAGTGCTTCCGCTAACGACAACAAGGAAGCGTTTGTTTCGAGTGTCGCCTGGATTGGAGTGTGCAGGTGAAACACCGACCGATTCGCAAGAATTTGCGGTGTCTCGCTCGTGTGAATCGGCGCGGTATAAGGTGTCAAAGCTTGCTTAATATCTTTTACGACGATTTGATGTTCTTCACGATTTTTCGCATCATGTAACAGTTGTTCCTTCGCAAGGTCGCTTTCGATTTCAGTCTGAGGGCGCTTGATGGTTCCGGCGATGGCAGCTGTATTCAGTCGCATCCCTTCTTTTTGAATCAATCGTTCAGGTGTCGCTCCGAAGAAGCCGATGTCACGTTTAGGTTGGTATAAGTAGATGTAACTCGACTCTTGATGGTCCGCCAAATGCTTCAAACTCTTAGCGAAAGGGAAAGCGTCATCGGAACGTTGATAAATTTCTTCTCGCGCGATGACGATTTTTTCGACTCGCTCTTCCTCGATCAACTGCTTGGCTTGCTGAAAACTTGATTTGTAATGTTCCACACCGTCTTTTACTTTCGAATAGGACGGTGTTGATTCTTCGGCCGGGCGTAGTGAGCTGAATTGCGCCAATTGATCGGCTAATTGAATTAAATACTGTTCGACCGATTGTTTCGAAGAGACAAGGGTCGCGACTGTCAATGTGTGTCGGTCTTTATAACGGCGGTATAAAAATTTTGGAACGACGAGCGATGCCTCCCCGAAGGCATCCCACATACTCTTTTGTGGACGCATGAACGTATCGAACGAAAAGCCAGCAAACGCATGAACGGTCGCATCGACATCTCGCCGATGAAGACTCCAATCGTACTGGAGTCGCTGAAATCGTTCGGGTCCAGAGGCACTCAAGACGAGCGCATCTCCGCAACCGAGCATTTCAAGTGTACGGTCCGGTGTCATGAAGTAATAGTGGGACGTATCCGTGTTCTGGATGATTTGAAACGCATCGAACGCCGAAATTTCCCATGTGTAGGATGCGAGCACAGGTCGTTGCCAAGCTCGTGCCCGTTTGTGGGCTTGCTCGATTCGTTGTTTTATATGTGTTTGAGTATCTGGCATGAAAGAAAAGCCTCCTCAATCCGATAGAATTCTCACTCTTTAGTGTATCATGAGTTCGCAATCCACTTGCCTATGAAATGCTTGAGAAATTGTAAGGAACGTGAGAGAGATGGCTAGCGTTGACAGATTTTTTCATCGAGACGTAAACTAACGAAGGGAGGGAACGAAATGAAACAGAAATCAAAAGGGGCATATTGGCGAATGATTCGCCCACATACCCTGACAGCAAGCTTTATTCCGGTCTTGCTCGGGACGTTCATCGTCCTCGATCAAACCGAACTGAAGTGGGGACTCTTTCTTGCGATGTTAGTCGCGTCAGTCCTCATTCAAATCGCAACGAACTTATTTAACGAGTACTATGACTATAAGCGAGGATTAGATCATGAAGGATCGATCGGGATTGGTGGGTCCATCGTGCGCGACGGGTTTACGCCAAATCAAATCCTGTCAATCGCCCTTGGCATGTATGCTGTCTCGGCGATACTCGGACTTTATATCGCAGCGTCAACGAGTTGGCACCTGCTTTGGGTCGGTGCGTTATCCATGCTCGTTGGATACTTGTACACGGGAGGTCCGTTACCGATTGCGTATACGCCGTTTGGTGAGATTGTTGCAGGTCTCTTCATGGGATATGTCATCATTGGAATCGCTGGCTATATTCAAATCAATACGGTGACGACGGAATTGTTGCTCGTGTCGTTCCCGATGGCCTTGTTGATTGGGGCAATCTTACTTGCGAACAATATTCGAGACTTAGATAACGATAAAGAGAACGGGCGAAAAACAATCGCGTGTCTAGTCGGTCATCGACGTGCCGTATATGTACTCGCGGCATTCTTTATCGCCGCATTAGTCGGCATCATCGTCGCCGTCGTGTATTATGGAGTCACACCATGGGTCTTGCTATCACTATTCACCGTGCCGGTCATGGTTCGAGCGATTCAACGGTTTTGGCAAAAGGCCGAACCGGCCGAATTGATGCCTGCGATGGCGATGACGGCGAAGGTGAATACGTTGTTCGGGGCATGGATGGTCGTCGGACTCATTGTTTCAAGATTTGTGATGTGAGAAAAGGGGAGGCGTTAACGTGTCAGTCGTAAAAGAAATGCTTGAATTTAACAAACGTTTCGTAGAGGAAAAACAGTACGAGCCGTTCGTATCTGATAAATTTCCGGATAAGAAAATCGTGATTTTGACGTGTATGGATACACGTTTGACGGAACTGTTACCTCAAGCGCTAGGACTTAAGAACGGAGACGCTAAAATCATCAAAAATGCGGGAGCTGTCTTGTCGCATCCATTTGGTTCAGCCATGCGTTCGATTTTAGTCGCGCTTTATGCGCTAGGCGCGGAGGAAGTTGTCGTGGTCGGTCATTACGATTGTGGGATGGCGGCAATCGAGCCGTCTGTTGTGATTGAAGAGATGGAACGACGAGGAATCGATCCTCAGACGTTGAAGACGTTGAAATCGTCAGGGATGGATTTGGAGCAATGGCTACATGGATTTGATTCGGTCGAAGAGAACGTCGTTCATTCAATCAACTTAATCAACAATCATCCATTATTACCACCAGGCACGAATGTCCACGGGTTCGTGATTGACCCGGCGACAGGACGTCTTGACCCAGTAGAGGCATAAGGAAGGAGCGCGTTCAACTCGAACGTGCTCCTTTTTGTATTAGCCGTACGTATTTGTTGGGATGTCTTCGTAGTCATCCTCTTCTTGTTTTTGTTTCGCTTTCTTTTTGTTCTTCTTGAAGTCACGTTCATATTCTTGTTCACTTGGCGTTTTAAAGAAACGCATCCACGTCGCGTTAATTTCAGACCCGATGAGGATGATCATTCCCGTCAATTGTAACCAAAGCAACGTGACGATGATTCCACCAAGCGAGCCATAGGTCGAGTCGTAACTTCCGAAGTTTGAGACGTATAAGCTGAACCCAAAAGATACGAGCTGCCAACCGATGACACCGAAGATGGCTCCTGGTATCGTGCTCTTCCAGAATACGTGTTGCTGCGGTGAGACTTTATAAAAAATCGAAAGCGTCAAAATCAAGACGACTGTCGTCAAGACGTAGCGGAACACATTGATCATCATCTCTTCTGCCCCGGTAATGTTGACGGGTAAATATTCGGTGACGAACGAGATGATTTGCGCCCCAAACACGTTAGAGAGAATGAGAAGCAGCATCCCGATCCCGAGTAGAATCGTCAAACCAAGCGCTAATCCTTTTTTGACAAAGAAATTTCGTTCATTGTCCTCGCCATACGCGTGTAGGGAAGTCGTGATGAGTCGATCGACCCCTTTTGCGGCAGACCAAATGGCTAAAATCGCACCGAGCGATAAGAGACCGCCTCGGGGTTCCCCGATTGCGTCAAAGATACCCGTCAAAAACCCGGAAGCAGCGGAACCCGGCGCCAAATCGTTCAATTGGTTTTGAAACGAATCTTGTGAGATATCAAAAAATGATAAGAGTGCCAAAATGAAGATGATTCCGGGGAAAATCGATAAAAACCAAAAGAATGCGAGCGTGGCCCCGTAATCTTGTACATCATGCTCTTTAAAACGACGGAATAACTCTTTTCCAAACCCGAACCAATTCTTTTTTTCCTTTACTTCTGTCATTGCCATCATGAAACCCTCCTGACTCGGTCATTAAAAAAATGTTTCCCGAATTCGGTCGAGGATACACATGATTAATCCTCAGATAACGTCAAATCGTAAAAACGTGACTCATGCGAGGCGAGTTTTTCAGCGAGCGATGGAGGACGGACCGGAAGATGGGGTAACGCCGATCGCTTGATCCACATCGGGGTGTACGATCCGTTTGTCTGTTCTTCTTGGAATTCTTCACCCGTTCCGGTCCCGAATTCGCCACCCGTCATCTTCGCCCAATAGTAAGGGTTTAACTCGTTGTTAAAGGCAACATAGGCAGCAACCCCTTCTAACTCGACATGAACGCCGAGTTCTTCAAACGCTTCACGAACGGCTGTTTCTTCAGTCGTATGCCCATATTCTACTCCCCCTCCAGGGAATACATAATACAAGACATCTTCTTTTTCGCGGCGAATCAAAGCCACTTCATCTTGATCATTCATGAGAATGATTGCACTTCTTAATTTCGTTCGAACCACTGAGATCGTTCCTTTCATTCCTATAATTTTGCACAAAACGCATCGACGATTCGCCGATGCGTTCAACTCATTTTTGCGTAGGTTGTTCTAATGAATCATACATGTCTTGCGTCAATCCGTTCTCGTGTGACGCGATGACTTTTCCTGCGACACGCATCCCGAGACGAAGCGCATCTTCGATTGGATGCTGTTTCATCAGTTCTGAGATGACAGCGGAGAAGAATGAGTCACCGGCCCCAGTAGAGTCGGCCACTTTTACTTTCGTTGTTGGGACGTGACCTTGTTCATTCGTACGAAGGTCGACATAAACAGCCCCGAGCTCGCTCATCGTAACGATTGTGAGGGGTGCACCTTTCATGGCGAGTACTTCGGCGACGCGTAGTGCGTCATCCACCGTGACGATTGACATATCGGACAAGATTTCCGCTTCTTCGCGGCTACAGATGAATCCAGTGAAGCCTTGAAGTAAATGGCGGTTCCGTTCAATGACAGAAAGGTGGCCACACACACCGTATAGTGGCAAGTCCATCTCACGGCAAAGTTCAATCGTTTCGTTTAAGACGTTAACAGACAAGTCTAAGTCGATTGCGACCGCATCGCTCTCTTTAAAGACTGTGTCGATTCGGCGTAAAATCGCTTCTTCCATCCGTGCTTCGTCGGGTTGTTTCGAAATCGATGTTTGGAGGTCGCCATTGTTATCCATGACGGCGAGCCACATTCCCATTCCGTTATCGTCGAGCATATCGACACCATCGACATTGACCTGTAAACCACGCAACTCCTCGAGGACGCCGACCCCGATTTGGTCGTTCGTGACAGTTGAGACGAAGCGAACGTCGTTACCGAGTACACCTAAGTTTTGAGCAACGTTCCGACCTGTTCCGCCATTAGAGAAAGTGATGTCGCCAACATTTTTCGCATCTTTATGAAGCGGTGCGAAAGATGTTCCTTTAATATCGACAAACACTTTGCCGATGACTGCAATCGTATTCATATCATGTACCACCTTTAGCCAATCTTTCGATCTGTTTCAGTCCATTTAGACACATTGTTTCAATTATAACGAAATCGACATATCGTTTCAATCATCGATTCGATTTTGTCGAATCGGTTATTCCCATGAAGAGGTGAGAAGACGAAGTCCATTCAAGATGACTAGAATGGTAGAACCCTCGTGTCCGACGACCGCAAACGGCATGATGAGCAGTTCGAAAATGTTTGTGGCAATAAGGACGAGAATGACACCGAGCGCAAAGACGACGTTTTGTAGGACGATTCGGTTCAGCTTGCGTGATTGACGAATAGCGTCGCTCAAACGCATGAGGTCGTTTTTCATCAAGACGACGTCGGCTGTTTCAAGAGCGGCATCGGTTCCTTCACCCATCGCGATTCCGACATCAGCGGTCGCGAGGGCAGGTGCGTCATTGATGCCGTCGCCTATCATTCCAATTGAACCGTACTCTTCACGTAACGCTTTGATTTGTGAAACTTTTTCTTCTGGTAAACATTCGGCAATATAACGTGTCAATCCAGCTTCGTTTGCGATGGCACGAGCAGTCGCTTCATTATCTCCCGTAATCATGATTGTCGCGATTCCGAGGTCATTCAGACGCTTGATTGCTACTTTAGCCTCGGCCCGCAACGTGTCTCGGAGAGCATAGGCGCCGATTGTACGAGAATCATCACTAATAAAGACGAGTGTGTGACCGGCTTCTTTCAACCGCTCTACATCTTCTTTGAAGAAGTCACCACTTCGGTCAGCGAACTTCTGTTTACCGACGCGATATGTCGTCCCGTCAATTGTCGCCTCGATTCCGGAACCTGTGATGTCTTTAAAGTGCGTCATCTCTCCGGTATGTTTTCCGGTATAAGAGACAAGGGCCTCGGCGAGCGGATGCATCGAATGTTCTTCAATCAAACTGACGATTCGGTTGACTTCGACTTCCTGTAAATCAGGTGAGATGAGCGCTTCTTGGACGATTGGTTTCCCGATCGTGAGCGTTCCGGTTTTATCAAATGCGATTGCTTTCAACCGTCCCATGTTCTCGATATGAGCACCACCTTTGAACAGGATCCCGTGTTTCGCGGATGAGGCGATGGCTGCTAGGGCAGCAGGCGTGATGGCGGCAACAAGGGCACAAGGAGAAGCGACGACAAGTAAAATCATTCCGCGATAGATGCTCGTTTCGAGAGACCATGACGTGAAGAAGGGACCGAGCAGGATGATGGCTGCGACGGATAGAAGAACAACTTGTACATATCGCCCTTCGTAGCGGTCGATGAACTGCGCAGAAGGTGACTTTTCTTCCTGCGCTTGCTGGACCATTTGAATGATTTTTTGGAACAACGTCTCGGTTGCGAGTTTTGTCACTTCAATCGTCAAGACACCGTTTAAATTGACGCTTGATCCAAACACGTCATCTCCGATTTGTCGGTCAACCGGGACAGACTCTCCTGTAATAGCGGCTTCTTCGACAGATGCGCTTCCTTTCATGATTCGCCCGTCAACAGGGATGCGTTCGCCTGGGCGGACGTAAATCCGATCACCGACTTTCAGGTCGTCAATGTGCACAACTTCAAGTTTGTCAGAATCGGTTAAACGAGTTGCTTGTTCAGGTTGTAATTCCATCAATGATTCGAGTGCGCGCTCATTTTTATTCATCGTATACGTTTCGAGGGCACCCGATAGAGCAAAAATAAAGATTAAAATCGCACCTTCCATCCAATAGCCGATGGATGCGGCACCGATAGCGGCGATAATCATGAGTAGCTCTACGTTCAAAGACTTTGTTTCAATCGTGTCTGTGATTCCTTCTTTCGCTTTTGCGTATCCTCCGATGAAAAAAGCAGATAAGTAAAGCGTGACATGAATCCAAGGTGCTCCTTCTTGTGTTTCGGCGATATAAGCGAGTACAATCAATACACCGCTAATGAGCGCCATGATCAATTCGATATGTTCGTACCAGCTAGCCCGTTTGAATACGTGGCTTTTTTCGTGTGTAACCGATTGGACGTTCATAGAATCCCTTCTTTCTAATTGAGAATAAATCTCGATTAAATGATAATGATTGATGATGATTATCATCTTCAATTGGCTTAATATAAGGTTTTAGTCTTTAATTGACTCAATCCCTTTATTTATAATAATTATTATCTAGGTTCATTCTAACACGCTCATCAGTGACTCACAAATAAAAAGATTAAGGAGTTTTTGTGTCATGCAAAATATATTTCAACGCCCATGGACAGTGGCGTTTTTGGCGATTTTTAATACGTTGTTATGGGGCAGTGCCTTTCCGTTCATCAAACTGAGTTATGAGAAGTTGGATATTCAGTCGAACGAATATGGTCAACAGTTGTTGTTCGCAGGTGAGCGCTTCTTGCTTGCTGGGATCCTTCTACTCATCATCAGTCAGACGGTATTGAAACGTTCGATTCGATTGACGCCTAAGAAGTTTAAAGCGTATGCGCATCTCGGTTCTTTTTTAACGTTCCTTCAATATTTGTTCTTTTATGTCGGACTCTCAATTTCGACTGGCGTTCAAGGGTCAATCATTGCCGGATCGACATCGTTCTTCCAAATGGCGCTTGCACATATCCGCTATGACGATGATAAATTGA
The DNA here is from genome assembly GCF_018617575.1 of Exiguobacterium sp. s160. Taxonomy (NCBI): domain Bacteria; kingdom Bacillati; phylum Bacillota; class Bacilli; order Caryophanales; genus Exiguobacterium; species Exiguobacterium sp. s160. Next base: position 34,956 of record NZ_JACSKK010000006.1, on the reverse strand, counting down.
ATCGTTTGAAAGGACTTGCTTTGACATTTGGCTTTTCTGGAATCGTGATTGCGAACTGGCCGGCAACTGGTACGGAGGTCGGTTTTGGATTGGGTGAGATCTTACTGATTTTAGCGATGGTCTCGGGTGCGTTTGGAAATTTGATTGCGAAGGATTATTCGAAAGAATATGATGTTGCCCCGATGACAGCTTGGGCGATGGTGATCGGTTCGATTGGATTGCTCATTATCGGCTATTTGTTAGACCCAAGTGGGATCTCGATGCCATACACCGGACAGACGATTGCCTTCCTCTTCTATTTAGCAATGTTGTCAGCGATTGGCTTCACACTCTGGAATACGTTGATGAAACATAATCCAGTCAGTCGGATTTCACTCTATATCTTCCTAGTTCCCTTATTTGGTGTCATGTTGTCAGGTATTTTACTTGGGGAGACCATACCGTGGAACGCGATTGTCGGACTCATTTTCGTTATCGTAGGGATTTATTTGTCTACTTATTTTCAAGGGAAGCGCGTGAAAAAACGAAGCGTGAGTCATTGAAAAAAGAGACGGAGTTGACGGAATTAAAATCCCGTGACAAAATAAATTAAAAATTCTGAATTTTAAGCTCGGAAATCGGTCTTCGTTTGTAAAGACTTACGTACGCAATCATTCAAAGGAAGGAGGAAAAACAATGACTAGAAATCGAATCGTCCGTAATATCCTCATCTCGCGTCAACCGAAAGATGAGTACGTCAAGTACGTGATGAAGTGCGTGAGTCAGAGTTTAAAAGAACGTCACGGTCCTGTGGCGACCCGCGCGACGAGACAAGGGGATGACATTCAGACGAGATGGCAGTTCGAAGATCGTGTCGTAGAGGTGACGTTGAAATCGGAAGTCCTCGCCTCGCTGGACACGGAGCCATTCGCACTAGATGAAGTGTTCATCCAGGCGTTGCAGTTAAACGATGAAGAGATGGATCGAGTTGTAGAGTAAAAGAGGCAGATGGTTCATAGGAACCATCTGCCTCTTTATATTATATATTGATCGGTTTTGACTTAGAGGTGAAGAGTCGCAAGGCGAGAATGCCTAAAATCAACGTATACATGAAGAAATAAACCTCTTTCGGAAGCGATAACCAATAGGCGCCAATCATTGGTCCTGAAATCGAGCCGATACTGAATGAGATGCTATACAGCATGTTACCAGTCGGGAGGAGGGAGCGAGGGAGCACCTCTGTCATGTGTGCTAGACCGAGTGAATACGTCGACCCTAACCCTGCGCCGGCAAGAGCGAACAGCACGAGTAGACCGACATAGTGATCGACGACAACATTCGCTAAAGCGAAGACAAGTGTACCGAACGCCAGAACGATTTGTAAAATTCGTTTCTTCCCATACAAGTCAGCGAGTCGACCGAGAGGGAGTTGAACGACGATCGACATGACGATGAACGTCGTAATCAGTGTACTCGTCTCCGCCAGGCTCATCCCGTTACGTGACGTAAAGATTGGGAAGTTGGCATTCAAGCTCGCTTCAAGAAATCCGTATGTAAACGCAGGGAGAAGCGTGTATCCCGCACTGACCAAAATCAACCGAATGCGTCCCTTCGAATCCGTCTTCACTTTCTCGATTTCAGGGAACTCATTCTCGACTTTAAAGACGAGCATCAATGAGGCAAGACAGAAAAAGACGATGATCAAAAACGGTAACCAAAACCATAAATCGACAAGTGGTGCAAGTAAAGGTCCGACGGCGAAACCTAGACTGAACGACATCCCATAATACGCCATCGCGCGACCGAGACTACGCTTATCCGTAGAAGATGTCACCCACACTTGTGAACCGTAGTGGAGGGCAGAGTCACCAAACCCGATAAAGAACCGCATCATCGCCCACACGAGTAAAGACGGCCAGATGGGCAAAGCGAAAGTCGCGAATGCGGTTAACACAATGCCGAGGACGATGGTCGGACGGAACCCGTATTTTCGGACGAAGCGCTCAAGGAGCGGCGCAGAAACGATTACCCCGACATAGAGCATCGTTGCATTCAATCCGTTCACCCAAGCAGGTGCTCCGTCACGTTCAATCAACGTGGACAGGAGGGGAATGAGCGCACCTTGAATCAAGCCGGATATAAAGACAATCAATAGTAAAATCATAAAACGAAAGCGGAGCATGGATTCACCTCATGAAGTCAAAGTAAAAAGCCGAGAAGGTTCTCAGCTTTTCGTGTCGTCAATCGGTTGTGGAGAGTGATTCAAGTGAAGCAATTCATCATCCCAACTGCCTTGACTAAACATTTCATCATGCTCTACTTTGTCTGAAACGAATGCGGCTGTCAATAAGATGCTAAGCACACCACCAAAAATAATAATGGCCATGATTGTAATCATGAATACATAAATCGCTGTCATCTATACACACCTCGATTCAGTTAATATACAGAACATTTCCCGAATCGAAATAATTAAAACGAGGTAGCTTTACGGGATTGGAAATCGACTGTCGGATAATAGGCTTGTTTGACGAGTGCGTTCGGCCCGAGACATTTCACGGCAGGACAGTGACAAGAGAGTGTAGCATTCAATTGACTGTTCGTCCATGTATCGTAAGCTTCCTGGAAAGACGTGTCATATACCGTACCGAGTGTACCGAGCTCATCACCAAAATCGGTCACGATAATCTGACCATCGAAGATATTCGTGTTAAGGCGTGAACGGCCGTCCGGATCGTTTCGGACCGTCACGTTTTTTGTTTCATGAAGTCGTTTCAATAAAGCGCGATCTTCCGGCAAATCAGAACATGCATAGAATGGTAACGTGCCGAACAACATCCAGACGTTCTCGTCTCGGACATCGAGCAAGTCGTGAATTGCTTGTCGCGTATCCGCGAGTGACGCAGATTCGAGTGCGCTAGCGAAATCTGCGGGGTACATTGGGTGCACCTCATGACGTTGGCAACCGAGTGAGACGATTTCTTCATGAATTTCTTTTAAATGCGGAATCGTTCGTTTGTTAATCATTGTTTCTGCTGACACGATGATCCCTTCAGCGGTAAGGGCGCGGGCGTTATCTTTCATCGTTTGGAGCATTTTTAACCGGGCCTCTTCACTCGGTTTCCGGTCCATCATTGCAAATCCACCTTCAAGGAAATCGGCATCGGTGCCCCAGTTATGCGAAATGTGCAAAACGTCCAAGTAAGGGGTAATAAGATGATAGCGAGATAACGGTAACGTCAAGTTCGAGTTGATTTGCGTACGTGCCCCGCGTTCTTTCGCATAACGTAACAGCGGGACGACATAGTTTCGAACCGATTTCATCGATAACATCGGCTCGCCACCTGTGATGGAGAAAGCGCGTAAATGTTCGATTTCATCTAACCGTTGAATCAACAGTTCGAGCGGCACTTCCGGTTCTTCCGTTTGGTCGAGCATATAACCGACCGCACAGTGCTCGCAGCGCATGTTACACAATTTTGTTGTGGTTACTTCGACGTTGGATAAGACGAGTCGACCATGTTCCACTTGGTCGAGATAGGCTTCCCAAGGGTCGAAGGTTGGGGAGATGTTTTGCATGTGGATTCCACCTTTTCATCAAGTTACACGAAATAGTATGCTATAATAGCAACTCTTTGTCACGAACCAAAGGAGCGATTACAAGATGGGTAAATCACGTACAGATACCGCCGGAAAGATGAACGTCCTAAAATCGAGAACGGAATTGCTATGTCTATCGGTCAATACGCTAGATGAGCATACGACACCTGAAGATTTACATCGCCTGTTAGCCGACATTGATTCGTTGCGCGCCAAAGTTGTGCGTTACGCCAAAGACCTAGAACAATCGTCTCGAAAGGATGAATCAGATTGAAATTAATCACAGGAGATTTTAAAGATGTCACAGTCGAACGACTTGGCATTAATGGAGAAGGCATTGCGACAATTAATCGCATGGTTATCTTCATTCCGAACTTATTGCCGGGAGAACGAGCAAAAGTCGAAATCACACGTGTCGAAAAAAACTATGCGGAGGCACGTGTCGTCAAACGCGATAACGACTCAAAAGATCGCGTCAAAGCACCTTGTCCGATTTACGACGAGTGCGGTGGATGTCAAATCCAACATATGAGTTCACGTCTGCAGATGGAGTATAAGGAAGAAATCGTCCGAAACGCTTTCCGTCAAAAGACAAAACTCAACGTGGACAAATCGGATATCCGTCCGACAATCGGCATGGATGATCCATGGTATTACCGCAATAAATCACAGTTCCCGCTCGGTACACGCCGTGGGGAAATCGTGTCCGGTCTTTACAAGCCGAATTCGAACCATCTCGTACCAATCGAGCACTGTATGGTTCAACAACGTGACACGACAAACATCAACAATGCGATTGTCCGTATTTTAAACGAACTCGACATTCCCGTCTACGATGCACGTCGTGACACAGGTTATGCTCGGACGGTCGTCGTTCGCTCAGGTTACAAGACGAATGACGTTCAAGTCGTTTTGGTCGTCGGACATGAAGATGTTCCGGACTTGGATGAATTAAGTGACCGAATCATGGAATTGCCAAACGTCGTCTCATTCCATATCAACATCAACGCGAATCGTTCAGGTGTGATTTTTGGTTATCGGACAGTCCATATCGCAGGACAAGAGAAGATGGATGAACAACTTGATGATGTGCATTATCATCTGTCACCACGTGCATTCTTCCAATTGAACCCGGCGCAAACTGAAAAAATGTATCGCGAAGTCGTTGAAGCGGCAGGACTCACGGGTGAGGAACGTGTCATCGATGCTTATGCAGGTGTCGGTTCAATCGGTCTTTGGTTGGCACCGTATGCGAAAGAAATTCGCGGGATGGAAGTCGTCCCCGAAGCGGTCGAAGATGCGAATGACCATATGCGTGAAAACGGCTATAACCATGTCACGTATGTCGAAGGACGTGCCGAGCACTGGATCCCTCGTTGGGTGAAAGATGGCTGGATTCCAGATGTCGTGGTCGTCGATCCGCCACGAACAGGGATGGATCATCAATTGATCAACTCGATTATTTCATCGAAGACGAAACGAATCGTTTACGTATCATGTAACCCGCAAACGCTCGCGCGAGATGCCGATCAGTTGATGAAAGCGGGATACAAGGTCAATTACGTTCAGCCGTATGATATGTTCCCGCAGACGTCTCACGTTGAATCGGTCGTCGTGTTCGAGAAAAAGAAAAAGAAAAAATATTGACGAGTCGGTAAAAAGACTTGTCACGTAAGCGTTTTCACGTTATAGTTCAGATGTCAGACTTCTTCTCAAATTTAGAAGTGGAGGAACATCCAATGATTTCACAAGAACGCGTACAAGAACTCGTGCATAAAGCCATTGAAGCGCGCAAACGCGCCTATACACCGTATTCAAAATTTAACGTCGGAGCCGTCGTCATCGATGCATCTGGTAAAGAGATTACGGGATGTAACGTAGAGAACGCCTCGTACGGACTTTCGATGTGTGCCGAACGGACAGCCATCTTTAAAGCTGTCTCGGAAGGTAGTGACTCGATTGAGACGGTCGTTGTTGTCGGCGATACAGAAGGTCCGATTTCACCGTGTGGAGCGTGCCGTCAAGTCATCGCCGAATTCGCAGGAGAGGATTTTACCTTAATTCTTGCGAACTTGAACGGTGAAACAAAAGTGATGACAAAAGAAGAAATGTTGCCTTACGGATTTTCACCGAAGGACTTAACGTAACAAGCTGCGGACGATTGTCCGCAGCTTGTTTATTCGTCTTTATATTTCTTTTCACTCGCCGATTCATCTTTGGAGTGACGTTTGTTCTTCTCATCCTTCACCCGTTCATTCAATTCCTCGACGGGAATCGGGTCGACGGTTTGCATGCCGTCCTCGTCAAAAATACTCTCTTTGTCCGTATCGACAGCGTCTGGGTTATCAAACGGACGTTTCGACGTAGGTCGTTTCTTTTCCATCCAATCGCCTCCTTCTCACTACAAATTCCACTCCTTGAAAAGTTGTAAACGTTTTCGGTTTGGGTTTTAAGATGATCAAATGGTGGAATGAAGATTTCATAGTGAAGGAGGGGACAGGATGGATCGTAAAGTATTGATGGGGATTGTACTCGGTGTTGCAGGCGCAGCACTCGTTGCACCGAAAGTGGCGGCATTGCTTTCGCAACGTGAGGAAGAAGATACGTGGCAGAAGATGGACGAGCGGGAGAGCGTCGATGCGGATCAGGATGAAGCGGAGCAAGGTCTCACGCAACTCGATTCGAGTCATCGTGCCGAATGGCAAGCGAACGGATACCCGCAGACACATGCAGAACGAGAGCGACTCGAGCAAGAGTCGGTCGATCAATATAAAGGGAAAGACATTTAAAAGGCAGCCGCGAGGCTGCCTTTTTACATATCGAACGCTTCTTCTGGTAAGAGAGGTAAGCCGACCGTAACCGTCGTCCCTTGCCCAACTTCTGAGCTGAAGTGAAGCGATCCTTCATGTCGTTCGATAATATGTTTCGCGATGGCGAGCCCGAGACCGGTGCCGCCATCTTTTCTTGTCCGTGATTTATTGACGCGATAGAAACGCTCCGTCAATTTATCCAGATCTTCTTTCGGAATGCCTCGACCTTCATCGCGTATTTCTGTGATCGCATAGTTTGTCTCGGCGAATGTCTTCACATAAATCGTTTTGCCCGCCTCGGTGTAGCGGAGTGCATTATCGAGAAGGTTACCGATGACTTGTTCGAGTCGGTCATGATCGCCAAGAATGATCAAGTCGAAGTCTAAATCGGATTCGATTGTCACTCCTTTTGCCCGGGCAATCGGTTCGAGTCGATAAAGGACATCTTCAAGCACTTGCGAATACACGACGGGTTCTTTTGTCATCGGATACGAATCGCGCTCTAGCTGTGCGAGGTCGAGTAAGTCCGTGACGAGACGTTGAAGACGGTTCGTCTCGTTTTCGATGATGTCGTAATATTGCGCCCGTGTTTTTTCATCCAACGTGTCATCTTGAAGCATCTCCGTGTACCCACGAATGTAGGATAGTGGGGTACGGAGTTCGTGACTGACGTTCGCGAGAAACTCTTTTCGCTGTTCTTCGACGAGTCCGAGTGACTCCGCCATCGAGTTGAGGGTATCCGCCAACTCGCCGATCTCATCATCATACACAATCGGGATGCGGTGTGAGAAATCACCTTGCGCATACACTTGTGAGGCGCGTTTCATCTGGATGAGCGGCTGGATGATCGTATCGATAATCTGTTTACCGAAAAGGAGCAAGTTCACGATCATGAGGATGAGTAAGAACGTGATCATGAGCCGAATCGGTTGGAACGGTTCGCTGATTTTACTGAGTTCCATATAGAGGATGAGCGCATTGTCGAGCTCCCCGTCGCGTATGAGCGGGAAGGCGGTCATTAAAATATCGACGTCCTCGGTCGGATGCTTCCGTGTGACAGAAATTGCATATCCACCTTGGAGACGCTCGAGATCTTGTTGTCGTAGGAACGTCTTACCGGAGCCGAGTGTATCTTCTCGAACGGAGGAAAGGAATACTTTCGTTTCGGTCAGTTCGTTCGTATACGTCATACTGTCAGCAAAAGCGTCAGAGAAACCGTCGGCCTTATAGATTGTGACGAGTTTCTCTCCGCGATTGATGAGCAGTTCTTCTTGCGTTTGAATATAGAACTTGTCGTACAGATAAAACGTCATGATGAGAAACACGAACGCTGAGAAGAGGCTGGCTGTCCAGATGGTAATCCAAATCCGCTTCCTGATCGTGTATCGTTTCATCCGTTTGCCTCGAATTTGTAGCCAATCCCCCAAACGGTCTGGATATAACCGCCCGCCTCTCCGAGTTTCAGGCGCAGCGTCTTAATGTGAGTATCGACCGTGCGAAGGTTCCCGTGGTACTCGGTCCCCCAAATTTGATCGAGCAATTGCTCACGAGAGAATACTTTCTCGTCGTTCGTGATGAACAGATAGAGTAAATCAAACTCTTTTCGTGTCAAGTTGACGGTCTTCCCTTTCACACTGACGGCACGTCCTTCGATATCAATCGAGAGGATTCCGACATCAAACGTCGCCTCTTGTTCTTTCGAGAAGCTGTGCGTACGACGGAGCGTCGCTTCGATTCGTGCGAGTAACTCGCGTGGGCTAAACGGTTTCGTGATGTAATCGTCTGCCCCGATTTTCAGGCCGTGAATGCGGTCGAGCTCTTCTGAGCGTGCCGTCAACAAGATGATGGGTACGTTTGAGAACTCACGGATGCGCATGCAGGCCGTCAATCCGTCGAGTTCTGGCATCATCACGTCAAGTAAGACGAGATGGAACGTCTCTTCTTTCAAGCGTTCAATCGCTTCAAGGCCGTTTGAGGCGGTGACCGTCTCATACCCTTCTTTTTCTAAATTTGATACAAGCAAATCGCGCATTTGTTCTTCGTCGTCGGTCACGAGGATACGAAACATTGATTCTGACATATGCCATTCTCCTTTGCAAAACGGTTAACGGGAGTTGTGATAAATCCCTCATACTTCTATCATACCTATCTCTTCGAATTAGAACAGATTTATTCGGCTCCGACAAGTTCCCTCCATCAAATCCACACAAAAACGCCACAAAAAAGCCAATTCTTTGACAGAATTGGCTCATGCTTCGAGTTGTGCCTCGTATGGCACTTCGTATTCCGGGACGTGCAGGGCATGCAAGTACAATTGGAAGCTCGACTTGGATACCTCGTATAAAACATACTCCACGTCACCTTGGTTGATCTCCGCGAGCAGTTCGGAGCGGATCTCGTTCGCGCAAAACGCGTACGGGAGCTTCTCTGCTGCCGCAATCGATCGTTCATTCGATTTACGGATTTTTAAAAATACGCTCTCAATATCAAGCTCGAAGAACAGTTCTGAGAAGAACGCCTCTTTCGCCACTTGATTATAACCTTTGCCGTGATACGGCTTGCCAAGCCACGTGCCGAGGAATCCATAGCCGGATTCGACATCGAACAAGCTGATCGTCCCAATCGGGGTGCCATACTCGTTCGTGATGGTACGTGAGATGATATTTCCTTGCTCTTCTAGCTCGATGATTTGCTTCGTGCTAAATAAAAATTCGTCAAAATGGACCGTCTTTTGACGGACATACGGAAAGACATCTGGGTGTTGCATCAGTTCGAACAACTCCGCGCAGTCGGTGAGCTCACGAAATTTGAGCACCTTTACATTCCTCCTCCTATTTCAGACCGCTGAAGAATAGTCGTAACGAAAGCATACTTCTGGCTTCGCTGTTCGAACCGCCTTGGCTGCTTTATGAAGTTACAAGATAATTTTATATAGTATTTTTAAAAAAGCAAGTAAATTATGCGTAAAAACCCTTATGAAAAATAATGAAAATTATTCGACCTCATGATGGGTTTCAGCACGGTCCGTTTTGTACACGACTTCACCGTTCACAATGGTCATAATCGGCTTCGATAAGTAGTCGAGCGGGAAGTGACTCCAAAGCACCAAATCGGCATCTTTTCCGACTTCGAGAGAGCCGATTCGGTCGGCGACACCTAGTGATTCAGCCGGATTGATGGTGATCCCGCGTAACGCGATGTCGACAGGCAGTCCTTCACGTGCTGCAAGTCCGGCGCACAAGTTCAAATATTGGACCGGCGTGTACGGATGGTCGGTCGTGATGGAGACGATCATGCCGTGCTCATGGAGAATGCGATACGTCTCCCACGTCTTGTTCTGAAGCTCGATTTTAGATTTTCGAGTAAATGTCGGTCCGACGGTGACATGTTTCACACCGAGTTCTTGTAATTTTTCAACGACGAGATGACCTTCTGTACAATGCTCGATGCGATAGTCGAGATCGAACTCTTGGGCAAAACGAACGACAGATAAAATGTCGTCGGCGCGGTGGGCATGCACGCGAATCGGCATCTCTCGGTCGAGGGCAAGTTGAATCATCTGGCTGCCGAACGTTCCGATCGTTTTGGTCGATCCGACGGTACGGAACGCTTCACGAAGCAACCCCATAATCCCCATCCGCGTCAAATCACCGGTTTTCCCCATACTATGAATCCGTTTCGGGTTTTCGCCGAGCGCCATCTTCAATCCGGCATAACGACGGACGATCATGTCGTCAATATAGCGACCGTGTGTTTTGATGACACTGGTTACACCACCGATGACGTTCATACTTCCTGGCATGACCTGAACGGCGGTCACGCCTGCCATCAGCGCTTCTTGAAATCCTTCGTCAAGCGGGTATACCCCGTCGATCGCACGAGCATGAGGCGTCATCGCTTCGACCGTCTCATTGGCGTCGTTTCCGACAGAGCCGGTTCCTTCATCATATAATCCGAGGTGGGTGTGAGCATCGATGAAGCCCGGGAATAAAAAATTTCCTTCGGCTTCAATGACATGCTCCCCGTCAGTCGGTTCAAGTAAATCGGACATTTCGACGATCTTCCCGTCTCGAACACGGAGGTCTCCGTAAAAATGAGGGGCAGTGATTGGGTAGATATGGGCATTTCGGATTAGTAAGTGACTCACAATTCATTCTCCTTAAGCATCTTGTAGTAGTTGTGATAGAGCCGGTTCCAATGTTTCATAGCGGAAGTCGAAACCATGTTGAAGTGCCTTCGTCGGAACGACTTTCGCTCCTTCTAGGACGATGACGCTCTTTTCGCCGAGGGCGAGTTGCATCATTGGAGCAGGTGCCGGAATCCAGTGAGGACGATGCATCACGTTCGCAATCGTTTTCCCGAACTCATTCATCGTCACCGGTGTAGGTGCAGTGCCGTTGACGGGTCCTTCAATGGAATCAGTCTCGATGACGTGCACGAACAAGCGGACGAGGTCGTCTAAATGAATCCAAGGAACCCATTGCTCTCCTGAACCAATTTTACCACCGACCCCGAACTGATAGGGGAGTTTCATTAACGGGAAGGCACCACCATCATTCGATAAGACGACGCCGGTGCGCATCGTCACAAGACGAACGCCTAAATCACGAATGGGTTCTGCTTCCTGTTCCCAGAGGACGCAGACATTCCCGAGGAAATTAGTCCGTGTCGGTAATGGGGTTTCTTCGGAATACGTGATGGAACGATCTTCACCGTATATGCCGATGGCCGAGCCGCTGATGACAACCTGTGGCTTTTGTTTCAACTGTTGAATGATCCGGACGACTTCCTTCGTCCCTTCGATTCGACTTTGAAGGATGGCTTGTTTCTGTTTGTAGGTCCATCGCCCGTCGTTGATTGAGGCGCCGGCCAAATGGATGAACGCATCTGTTCCCTCGAGTTCCTCTTCTGGTTTACTATTCGGTGTCAACCATTCGATAAACGACACACCGCGATGGCGGGGACGTGGATGACGTGTCAACACGACGACTTGATGTCCGGCGTCGGCGAGTGCACGAACGAGTGGTTGACCGATGAGCCCGGTTCCACCGGTGATTGCGATTTTCATGAAATTCCCTCCGATATCATGTGTTGTTTCTAAAATTGGGTATAAGTCAGTATATCCAAATGAATACCCTTTCTTCTAACTTATCAAAAATCCTCTACGTTTCTTGAACGTGATATGTTAGAAACATGGAATGGAGGGGAGTCGTTGTGAAAATTGCAAAGTTCACGACCCAAAAGAAGAACCAAGATCGACTGAACGTCTTCATCGAACGGGAGGGGAAAGAGGAGTTTGCGTTCGCCATCGATGTTGACGTATTCATCAAGTACGGGCTCACAAAAGGGATGGAGCTCGAAGACGATTTTGTGCAAGACGTCCTTGAGGCGGAAGAAGCTCAGAAAGCCTATAAGTTGGCCATCAATTATTTATCGTATCGAATGCGCGCCATTTCAGAGGTAAGGGACTATCTCGTGAAGAAAGAGTTAAGTGAATCTGCTATCAAACATGCCATCACGCGACTAATCGAGCAGCGTTATTTGAATGATGAGGAGTTCGCAAAAGCGTATGTCCAAACGAAATTCAACACGAGTCCAAGTGGGCCGATCAAAATTAAACGTGAGCTCGAACAGCTCCGAATCCCAACGGACGTTGTTGAATCCGTATTAGAATCAATCTCACACGAAGATCTCGTCGAGAAGGCTGGAAAGTTCGTGAAAAGGAAACAACTGGAAACGAATCGTCGTTCTGCCACAGAAGTGCAACAAAGAATTCAACAAACCCTGATGCAAAGGGGGTTTACCTTTGATATTATTTCAGAGGCGATTCATACTTTTTGGGAAGAAGAGGACGAAGATGTCGAGGTTGCGGCATGTCTGAAACAGGCTGAGAAGTTGAGTCGGAAGTTCAGCGGATACGACGCGTTCGAACGCAAACAGCGCATGAAGATGCAGCTTCGGCGCAAAGGATTTCCGTATGATGTGATTGAACGTACGTTAGATCGAATCGCTGAAGAAGAATCGTGATGGGACATCTGTTTACGGTAGGGGAAAACACGAAAAGGTGGGTCTACATTGACGATTTTAGAATGGATTACAGCACTGACACCGATTGTGGCCGTGCTCATCTTATTGGTCATTATGCGTTTACCTGCATCGGTAGCCATGCCCTTGTCACTTGTGACGACGGCGATTTTAGCGTTCTTCGTCTGGCAATTGGATGCGACACGAATTATGGCGGCGACATTACAAGGACTCGTCATCGCCGTCACGACAGTATGGATTGTCTACGGAGCAATCGGAATGATGAATACGATGAAAGAAGGGGGCGGGATGAACGCAATTCGTTCCGGATTCGTCAACATTACACCCGACCCTCGAATTCAAGTTTTGATTGTCGGATGGTTATTCGTTTCATTTATTGAAGGGGCTTCAGGATTTGGTACACCGGCGACGGTTGCGGCACCGCTCTTGATGGCGCTCGGTTTTCCGCCGATTGCCGCTGTCGTGATCGCACTGTCTGCGGACGTATCAGCCGTCACGTTCGGTGCGGTCGGGACACCGGCACTCATCGGGATTGGAAATGGTCTTTCGCTCGACGTGAACCAGCCCGAGTCGATTGAATTAATTACAGATGTCGTCTTGCAGACTGTATTGATCGATATGGTGGTCGGTCTATTCATTCCATTTATTTTAATTTTGATGTTAACCCGTTTCTTCAGTAAGGAGAAGTCGATCAAACCGGCCCTCGAAGTATTTCCAATCGCAATCGTGGCCGCGTTATTGTACAGTATACCGGCCTATGTTTGGACACGTGTCCTCGGGTTTGAATTCGGTGGGATGCTTGGTGGACTAACGGGTCTCGTCATCCTCGTCGCAATGGCTCGTAAAGGAATTCTTATGCCGAAGCGCGTATGGACGTTCGATGGGTATGCGGATGAAGTAGAACCTTCAGCTGAAAAAACGACCTCGAAATCCAACCTTCGTGAACTACCTCAATGGAAAGCTTGGGCGCCTTACCTTATTCTAACTGTTTTCTTGATATTAACGCGTATTGTTCCGTTTTTAAATGAGTTAACACGTAGTGTCCGCATCGACCTTCAGAACATACTAGGGGTCGAAGGAATTTCAACTTCTTGGGAACCGTTCTATTCACCAGGATTCATGTTTATCTTGACCATCATCGTCACATTCTTCCTACACAATATGAGTTGGTCACAAGTGACGTCGGTCTTCAAGGCGACGACGCTTGGAGTCGTCGGTACGGCAATCACGTTAGCGGCTTCTGTTCCAATGGTCCGTATCTTCATCCACTCCGAAAATGGTGGTGCGGGACTTGAGTCTATGCCGTTCGAACTTGCAACGGCAGCTGCTGACACGTTAGGCGGGGTGTGGCCACTCGTCGCACCGTGGATTGGGGCGCTCGGCGCCTTTGTTTCGGGCTCGGCGACCTTCTCAAACATGATGTTTTCAAGTTTAACAACAAACGTAGCCGAGTCTGTCGGAATCAACGAGACGCTCGCCTTGTCGATGCAGATGGCAGGGGCGAACGCGGGGAACATGATCTGTGTGTTGAACGTCGTAGCGGTTGCTTCCGTTGCGGGACTGCTCGGTAAAGAAGGGACCATCATTCGATACACGCTCATGCCGATGATTTATTACGTCACGGCAACAGGGATCATCGGTCTCATTTTGGGCATGTTTTTCTTAAACTGAATCAAGTTACAATTTTTTTACAAAATAATATTGACAATTTTCAGAACAGTCTGCTAAGGTTTGAGTAGATTTTAAAACTATGAAACGAGAGGAGCCAGAATGATGAACAACATTGCACTTACAAACACACTCAAAACATCATATGGCTACTCGTATTTAACTGCGTGACTTTGGCAGCTGGATAGGGGTAGTGTCCTTTCCCTGACCATGCAAAAGATTGAAGACTACTTCAAGCGCGCTTCATTTGATTGGTTGCACAATCAGGTGGAGTGCGCTTTTTTGCGTGCTTAGATGGGGTAGGACGGAAGGGGGAAATCAGTCATGAAGCTGATTAAACAATTAGATTGGTTTATTAAAAGACAGAAACGGACGTACGTGATAGCCATCATCTTACTCATCATCACGGGAGTTGTAGATATGCTGCCACCGTGGATTATTGGACAGGCGATCGATGCGATTCGTGAAGGAAGTTTGACGACAGAACGATTGATCCTCATTGTGTCATCACTTTTAGGCATCATGGTGTTGTCTTATGTAATGTCGTACTTGTGGATCGCCCGACTATTCGGGACAGCCTTTTTACTTGAAAAGAAATTGAGAGGACGTTTTTTCGGTCACCTCCTCAAACAAACGCCCCGCTTTTATCAACAACATCGTACGGGTGACTTGATGGCACTCGCGACGAATGATTTGAAAGCAGTTGAGCGGACAGCAGGATTCGGGGTTATGACATTGGTCGACTCGTTCAACATGACGCTCATCGCGTTGACGATTATGGGTGTATTCATCGATTGGAAGTTGACACTCGCGGCACTTTTACCGATGCCGATTCTCGCCTGGTCGATGAATAAACTCGGAAGCCAAATCCATACACGCTTCACGGCAGCTCAAGACTCGTTCGGGGTAATGAACGACCAAGTTGTCGAGTCAATCTCAGGTCTCCGGGTCGTCCGTTCATTCGTTCAAGAAGAGGCGGACACGAAAAAATTTGATGACATTACAGACGATGTCATGGCGAAAAACATGCATGTCGCTAAAATCGACGTGTTGTTTGAACCGGTCATCAAACTTCTTGTCGGACTCAGTTATTTGATTGGGCTCTCATTCGGGACGTATCTCGTCTTTACGAACGACATCACGCTCGGTCAGCTCGTTTCCTTCAACATTTATTTAGGGATGTTGATTTGGCCGATGTATGCCTTCGGGGAACTCATCAACGTCGTCCAACGAGGTACGGCGAGCTTGGAACGGATTGAGACGACGATGAATGAGGTACCGGACGTTTCGTCAACCGGAACGGTTCACATCGATGTACCGGAGAAAATCACCTTTAAATCGCTCTCATTCCGTTATCCAAACGCGAATCGGGAGTCGTTAGAGGACATCGTCCTGCACGTCTCGCGTGGTGAGACGATTGGAATTGTCGGACCGACTGGAGCTGGGAAGACGACGTTGTTACGTCAATTGCTCCGGGAGTATCCGATTGATGATTCACTTCTCGTGAACGGGGTGCCGATCTCGGACATTAAACTTGAAACGGTCCGTGGTTGGAGCGGCTATGTGTCACAAGAGCATCTCTTATTCTCAAAAACGGTGCGTGATAACATTCGTTTCGGAGTGGATGATGTCTCGGATGAAGCACTCGACAGAGCCATTCATCTCGCAGCGTTCGATACAGACATCGAACACTTGGAGAACGGTCTCGATACCGTCGTTGGGGAGCAAGGGGTCATGCTGTCAGGTGGACAAAAACAACGATTATCGATTGCACGCGCCTTACTGAAAAATCCTGAGATTCTACTTCTTGACGATTCGCTCTCAGCAGTCGATGCGAAAACGGAATCTCGCATTATCGATTCGGTCCGTACGAGCCGTGAGGCGAAGACGACCTTCATCGTGGCGCACCGTCTTTCCGCGGTGGCACATGCCGACCAAATTCTCGTCCTTCAAGACGGACGAGTCACCGAGCGCGGCACCCATGACCAACTGATGGAACGACACGGTTGGTACTATGAACAATTTATTCGACAAGGAGAGTCGGAGTAATCCGGGAAAGGGGGAATCTCTCATGATCGATCAATATGAATTAGATCCGGTCCGCCGGAAGAAGACGATCCGCTCACTCGTTGGCTATGCCAAACAAGTGAAACGCTCCATCTTCCTCGGACTGACATTACTCTTTTTAGCGGTCGGCGCAGAACTTGCCGGACCGTATATCGCCAAAATCATTATCGATGAGCATATCGTCGCCATCGAGCGTGACTGGGTTCAAGTCGAATCCGGCGGTAGTGTTTCCTTTAATGGAGAATCGTATGAGAAAGAAACGAGACTAGACGGTCAAGAGGTGATTCAGCCTGTCTCTATCGTGCAAATGACGGACGGATACTATCTCGTCCCTGATGCTGTGATGAGCGGGGGGATTCGAGATGTCGAAGGAGACGTGCTGACAATTACACGAGGTGATGAGACGGCGACATATGACAATATCGTTTCACTCTCATCGACTGACGTGTTCCAGTTTTATCAGACAGATTTACGAGCAGTGCTCATGCTATCTGGTCTCTATGTCGTCCTATTGCTACTCGCAGCCGGATTGAACTGGGGACAACAGATGCTCTTGCAACGTTCGGCGCACAGTATCGTGAAGACGATGCGTCTCGACGTGATGAAGCATTTGCAAACAATCCCGGTCCGCTATTTTGACCAGACGCCAATCGGGAAGATTGTCAGCCGTGTCACAAACGACACGGAAACGATTCGGGACTTGTATTTAGGAGTACTTGCCCGTGTCTTCCAAAGTGTGGTCATGATGATTGGAGTACTCATTGCGATGTTCTTCTTAGACGTACGTCTTGGATTCGTCTCACTCATCATCATCCCGGTCGTCATCGTCTGGATCAAGCTGTTCCAACGCTTCTCGACAAAAAATAACTTCCGTGTCCGCGCACTCGTCGCGGATATGAATGCACAGTTGAATGAAAGCATTCAGACGATGCCAATCATTCAATCGTACGTCCGCGAAGATCTCGTCTATGACGAATTCAACGAGAAGAACAGTGACAACTTCCAAACGAGACGGAAACTGTTGAAGTTGGATGCGTTGATGAGTCACAACTTGGTCAACTTCTTCCGAAACATGGCGCTCGCCTTACTCATCTGGTTTGTTGGGGCCCAAACACTCGGTGGGGGAAGCATCCTGACACTCGGGATCTTGTATGCCTATATCGATTATGTCTCACGGATTTTTGAGCCGGTGACACAAATCATGAACCAGTTATCACCGCTTCAACAAGCGCTCGTATCGGCCGACCGGATGTTCCAGTTGCTCGATGAAAAAGGAGAGCCGGTCTCATCGGAACGCATTCCACGATTTAAAGGGGAAGTTGTCTTTGATGACGTGACATTCAGTTATGAAGCTGGGAAACCAGTGTTACAACAGATTGAACTACACGCGGCTCCGGGTGAGACGATTGCCCTTGTCGGACATACAGGCAGTGGGAAGAGTTCGATTATGAATTTGCTCATGCGTTTTTATGACCCGTCGAAAGGTGTTCTTCGCATCGATGGGATGGATGTGACGAAGCTCCCGACTCAGGCGGTACGAGACCATCTCGGAATTGTCTTGCAAGACCCGTTTCTCTTCACTGGGACGATTCGTACGAACGTCACGCTAGGAGACGAGACAATCACGGACGAACAGGTGTGGAACGCACTCACGGCCGTCGGGGCGGATCGTTTTGTGAAACAGTTGCCAAAAGGAATCGATGAACCGGTGATTGAACGTGGTGCTTCCCTTTCGAGTGGGGAACGACAGTTGATCAGCTTCGCTCGCGCCCTCGTCTTTGACCCGGCGATCCTCGTTCTCGATGAGGCGACAGCGAGTGTCGACTCGGAGACCGAGGCGCTGATTCAAGAGGCACTCAAAACACTCACGTACGGTCGAACGACGTTTGTCATCGCGCACCGACTCTCTACGATTCGGGAAGCGGACCAAATCCTCGTTCTCGACCATGGTCGAATCATCGAGCGTGGGAATCATCAGTCGCTCATCGAATTCGGTGGTGTCTATGCTCGAATGCACGAATTACAAAGTAAGCAACAAGCAATCAGTTAAGGAGGTCACATGGAAATCACGGGGAAATATAACCGCGCCAAAGTATTCAATGAACGAATCGATGACATGACGAGGAATCAGATTCAAACCCTTCTTGACCAACCGTTCACAGAAGGAGCATCGATTCGCATCATGCCGGATATGCACGCCGGGAAAGGGTCAGTCGTTGGCACGACGATGACGATTCACGATAAAGTCGTACCGAACTTGGTCGGTGTCGATTTAGGGTGTGGGATGCTTTGTACGGAAATCAAAGCAAAACGAATCGACTTTCAGCGACTCGATGACGTGATCCGCGAACTCGTACCGAGCGGGATGAACATTCGCGAGACGGTTCATCCGTACGCGTCTGAACTTCCACTTGAAGCGGTTCGAGCGCCGTATAAACTCGACCGTGCCTTGCGCTCGGTCGGGTCACTCGGCTCGGGGAACCATTTCATTGAAGTGAACCAGGATGACCAGGGACGTACGTTTCTCGTCATTCATTCGGGTTCGCGCCATCTCGGGGTACAGATTGCCGATCATTATCAAGAGCGCGCGATTCAACACATGATGGAAACGAGAGATGTAAAAGAAGCAATCGAACGATTGAAGGATGCTGGACGGCAGGGAGAGATCTCGACGTATCTGGAAGCGGAACGTGAAGCGCGGAAACCATTCCGTGACCTGGCTTATGTCGAAGGGGAGGACATGGACGATTACATGCACGACGTGCGAATCGCCCAACAATACGCAGCAGCGAACCGTCGAGCGATGACAGATGTGATTGTGGAAGCGATGAAGTGGAACGTCGTCGATCAATTCGACACCGTTCACAACTATATCGACCATGACGCGATGATTCTTCGTAAAGGAGCCATCTCCGCGCAAGAAGGAGAGCGTGTCATCATTCCGATGAATATGCGAGACGGTTCGCTCATCTGTACGGGGAAAGGGAACCCAGACTGGAACTTCTCTGGTCCTCACGGAGCAGGTCGGATCATGTCCCGTTCAGCCGCGCGCAAACGCGTCGACTTCAAAGAATTTAAACGTACGATGGAAGGCGTTTGGTCGACTTCGGTTCGACCGTCTACGGTGGATGAGTCACCATTCGTCTACAAATCGATGAACGAGATCGTCCGTTATATCGAACCAGCGGTCAGCATCGACCAAGTCATCAAACCGTTGTACAACTTCAAGGCGAACTGAGTGGATTTCACTCAGTCTCGTCTTTTTCTTTTTTTCGCAAAATCTGATACGCTTACATCGAGGTGAACGAAATGGAAAAGCGGTTAAGTGATTTATCGAAATATGAGTTAGAGCAGGAGATTCAAGCCTTGCATGAGAGAAAACGGAAGGCTGAACAAATGGGCATGGTCAGCGAAATCGAAGTTGTCCTTCGACGGATTGCGATTGCCGAAAGCTATTTGGTCGACCCGACTTCGTTTCGTCCCGGTGAAACATATGTCGTCAACTACAACGACCAGCCGTTCCGCTTAAAATTCGTCAACGGTGTCATGGGTTGGGGTACGTTTGAAGGGGACATGACAGAACGGGCCATCCCGCTCTCTGAATTGTCGGAGGTGAAACGATGAACCGAAACGAACAATACGAGCGACTCGCGGCCATTCTAAAAGAGAAGAACGACGTCTTGAACGATTCAGAAGCGGTGACGTGGGTCGAAGTGTTATGGGAAGATTTTGAGACCTCACTTGCCAAGGCGGGCGAACCGTATCCGGGAGAGGCAAAGGCTTTCCAATACGTCATTCAACAGATCGATGCATATGGGGCACAGCTCCATCTGTTCCAAACGAAAAACGAAAAGTTCAAGCATTTGATGTCTAAACGGAACTTACACTGAGTCACGTCCTTGGGGCGTGATTTTTTTATTGCAATTCTTCAACAATTCGTTATAATGAAGGTCGCTAATAGTTTGTTTTAAAGTATAGTATAGATAAACTTTCTTTAGTTGAACTCATGTTTCACTAAACAAAAAGGAGGCGTTCAGTCGTTGGAAGTAGGTCAAAACATTAAGCGGCTCCGGATCAAAAAAGGATTGACCCAAGAGGAGCTGGCGGAACGTACCGATTTGAGTAAAGGATACATTTCTCAAATTGAGCGGGATTTAAGCTCTCCCTCACTAGAAACGTTATTCGATTTATTGAATGTCCTCGGGAGTTCCCCGAAAGAGTTTTTCGATGAAGACTTGAATCAAAAAGTCGTATACACCGTCGATGATCGCACCACGTATACGGATGAGGAACGAAAATATCGAACGGAGTGGCTTATTCCGGAATCGAATGAGAAAGAAATGGAGCCAATTCTCGTCACGTTTTGCAAGAATGGAGAATTCAAACAATATGAACCGTCCCGCTCAGAGACATTGGTATATGTCTTGTCCGGAAAAGTGGCTTTGAAGTTAGGTCATCACACCTACTTTGCCAAGGCGGGAGAAACGATGTATTATGTCGCCTCGGACTCACACCAACTCGTCAACGATCACGATGGCGAAAGTGAATGTCTCATCGTAGCGACTCATTCATATTTATAAGTCAATAGAGGAGGAAACAGCATGAATGCAGAGACAATTATTCGTTTTGACCACGTGTCAAAGCGTTACGACGACACCGTCGTCCTAGAAGATATCAGTTTTGAGATTGAGCGTGGGAAGTTTTATACGCTTCTCGGTCCATCGGGATGTGGGAAGACGACAATCCTACGTCTCATCGCTGGATTTACCGACGCGACTGAAGGTGATCTTCACTTCAGTGGGAAGCGAATCAACGATGTACCCGCCAACAAACGACAAGTGAACACCGTGTTTCAAGATTATGCGCTGTTTCCTCATTTGAACGTATTTGAAAATGTCGCGTTTGGTCTCCGCATTAAAAAGTTGAAAGAAGCAGACATCAAAGCAAAAGTGGAGCAGGCTCTCAAGTTTGTTAACTTAGAAGGATACGGCTCGCGCGAAATCGATGAGATGTCAGGTGGACAGCGCCAACGTGTTGCCATCGCCCGCGCAATCGTGAACGAGCCAGAGGTCATCCTCCTCGATGAACCGTTGTCTGCCTTAGATTTGAAACTTCGTACAGAAATGCAATATGAATTACGTGAGTTGCAACAACGTCTCGGCATCACCTTCATCTTCGTCACACACGACCAAGAAGAGGCGCTCGCGATGTCCGATGAGATTTTCGTCATGAACAACGGGAAAATTGTTCAGAGTGGGACGCCGACTGATATTTACGACGAACCGATTAACCGCTTCGTCGCGGACTTCATCGGAGAATCGAATATCGTACCGGGTGTCATGCCAGAAGACAATGTCGTCACGTTCGCTGGCAAAACGTTCGATTGCGTCGACCAAGGGTTTGACCGTAACGAAAAAGTCGAGGTTATCATTCGTCCGGAAGACTTGGAGATGACATCCATCGATTCTGCGAAACTGATTGTCGATGTTGATTCACAACTGTTCCGCGGCGTTCACTATGAGATTTGCTGTTACGACCAAGAAGGGAACGAGTGGCTCGTTCACTCGACGAAGAAGTCGACCGTCGGATCAAAAATCGGATTGACGTTTGACGAGGAAGCGATTCACGTCATGCGATTAGGAGAGACAGAAGAAGAGTTCGACCGTCGTCTCGAATCCTATGAGGAGGTCCCTCATGAATCAAACTAACCAGACCGCAAAGACGGTATATTTGACGACATATTGGATTTGGATTGCCTTATTCGTCGTCGCGCCACTCGTCCTCGTCGTCTATTACTCGTTTTTTGATATCGACGGGAACTTGAGTTTAGAGAACTATCAGACGTTCTTCTCTTCGACGTACTTGTCGATGACGTTATCATCATTTTGGTACGCGTTCCTGATTACGTTCTTCTCGCTACTCGTCGGGTACCCGACGGCGTATTTGTTGACGAAGACGAAGCATAAACAGCTTTGGCTCTTGCTCATCTTGCTTCCGTCATGGATTAACTTGTTATTAAAAGCGTACGCGTTCCTCGGGATTTTTGGAACGTACGGCATCACGAATCAGTTTTTAGAGGCGATTGGGATTGGAACGAAGCAGATTCTCTTTACGGACTTCAGTTTCGTCTTCGTCTCGGTATACATTTTCATTCCGTTCATGATTTTGCCGATTTACAACGCGATTGAAAAATTACCACCATCTCTCGTCTATGCATCGCGCGACCTAGGTGCATCGAACTGGACGACGTTCCGACGTGTCATCTTCCCGTTGACGCTTGACGGCGTCAAGTCAGGGATTCAAATTGTCTTTATTCCAGCGTTGTCACTCTTCATGATCACACGCCTGATCGCAGGAAACCGTGTCATCACGCTCGGTACGGCGATTGAACAACAATTCCTCGTTACGCAAAACTGGGGGATGGGATCTACGATTGCCGTCTTCTTGATTTTGGCGATGGTTCTCGTCATGGTCATCACGCGTGACTGGGGTGCGAAAGGAGCGGTCCGTCGATGAAACGTAAACGATTCAAACTATCAAACCTATATTTGGCGGCCGTGTTCTTCATTTTATACGCGCCAATCTTATATCTCGTCTTCTACTCGTTCAACAGCGGCGGGACGATGAGTAACTTCGAAGGATTCACCCTTGAGTGGTATAAGTCACTCTTCACGGACACGCGACTTCTTGTCATCGTCTTGAACACGATCGTCATCGCCCTATTATCGGCGACAATTTCGACCGTGCTCGGTGTCATCGGGGCGCTCGCCATCTATACGGCGAAACAAAAGTATACGAAGACATCCCTGTTGTCTTTGAACAACGTCTTGATTGTCAGTCCGGACGTTATCATCGGGGCATCGTTCTTGATTCTCTTCACGATGCTCGGGATTCAGTTAGGCTTCTATTCGGTTCTCTTGTCGCACATTGCGTTCTCGGTTCCGATTGTCGTCATCTTAGTATTACCGAAACTTCAAGAGATGAGTCCGACGTTGATCGATGCGTCACGTGATTTAGGGGCAAGTACATGGGATGTGTTGACGAAAGTCATTCTCCCTTATATCACACCAGGTGTGTTCGCCGGATTCTTCACAGCACTCACGTATTCGTTAGATGACTTTGCAGTCACGTTCTTCGTGACAGGGAACGGGTTCACGACACTTGCAGTAGAAGTCTACTCGCGGGCTCGTCAAGGAATCTCGCTTGAAATCAACGCGTTATCTGCGATTTTGTTCGTCTTCACCCTCATCCTTGTCATAGGATATTATGTGTTGGCGCAACGAGGAGCAAAGGAGGTTAGACGATGAAAAAATTAATCATCATGCTGGCTGTTCCGTTGATTGTCAGCTTCGGTCTCCTTCTTTGGATTCAGCAACTGAACGCTGCGCAAGGATTTGGTGGCGACAATACGCTTGTCGTCTATAACTGGGGAGACTATATCGATGAGGACTTGATCGGTGAGTTCGAAGAACAGAGTGGACTAAAAGTTGTCTATCAGACGTTCGATTCGAACGAGGCGATGCTCACGAAAATTGAGCAAGGGGGTACGGCGTTCGATGTAGCCGTCCCGTCAGACTATGCGATTAGTAAGATGATTGAAGAGGATTTGTTGCTTCCAATCGACTACGAGAAGCTTGAGAATTTCGATAACATCGATCCACGCTTTCTCGATAAATCGTTTGACCCAGGTAACAAGTACTCGGTCCCTTACTTCTGGGGAACGGTCGGGATTGTCTATAATCCCGAAATGGTCGATGGTGAAATCACATCGTGGAACGACTTGTGGGAGATGCCGCTTGAAAATGACATCCTTCTTGCAGACGGAACACGAGAAGTAATGGGCTTCGGCTTGAACTCGCTCGGCTATTCGCTCAATACGACGAACAAAGATGAGTTGATTGAAGCGGAACAAAAGTTAGAAACGCTTTGGCCAAACATCAAAGCAATCGTCGGGGATGAAATTAAAATGTTGATGGCAAACCGTGAAGCAGCAGCGGCTGTCGTGTGGTCTGGAGATGCGTCGGAAATCATGTACGAAAATGAAGAACTAACGTATGTCATTCCAGAAGAGGGGACGAATCTTTGGTTCGATAACCTCGTGATTCCGAGTACGGCACAAAATGTAGATGGTGCGCATCAATTCATCGACTTCATGCTAGATGCCGAGATTGCAGCCCGTAATACGGACTATGTCGGCTATTCGACTCCGAACGAAGCGGCACTCGAGTTTTTAGATGAAGAAGTCACATCAGATGAGCGGTTCTACCCATCTCGCGACGTGACGCAAGAACTTGAAGTGTATGAAAACTTAGGGAAGCGGATGAACGCTTACTATAACGAATTGTATTTGCGCTTTAAAATGCAGAGTAAATGACAAGACATCCCTCACTCATTACGAGTGGGGAATGTTTTTTTACCGCTTATAAGCTGATTCGATGTCCTCGACATGTTTCATCATGACAGCTGCGTCGACTTGTGTGAAAGATAATAAGGTCTCATATAATTGTATTTGTTCATCTTGGTCGAAGACGAAATCTTGGTAGGTGGTCAACTGTTTAGCCCATTGTTGACGATTCAAAACGGGAACGTCTGATGACTCAATTTGTTTCAGTGTAGATCGATTGCTGAATACAATCCATGAATGGAGATGTGTTCGGTCGAGTCCGAGAACTTGCTCAATGGCTTTCAGGTGTAATTCATTTTGTTTGATTGGGTTGAAGAAGCGATGTTTTCTACGACGGGGAAGTGTCTGCGTCCAGTATTTGTCACGTGCACGCCCAAAAATCCATCCACTATAATTTTTGGATTCAATGACATGGATTCCAGCCTGATTGATGAAGACGACATCAATCTCTGTTGTTCGATCTTTCTTTGAGGGATGAGGCAAATAAAGATTCGTCAATATGAGCGGTTGAGAGAATGTTGACTCGATGTCTGCCACACACAAATATTCACCATAAAGGCCTGTATCTTGAACGACTTTGACATATGAATGCCGTGTCTGTTCATAGTATTGACTTCGTTTGTAGCGTCTAATCTTGTAGACGATGATGGATGCGAGTATGAGAAAAATCGGTGTGAAGATCACAAGCAAGGTCACAAATATATTCTCTAATAATTCGGTAAGTAATGTAGTCATCGAAGGCCTCCCTTTTTCTCCACTATACATAAGAAATCAATTATATATGTATATTTTTTACAATTAAGGATAATCGTTTTTTGAAAATGAGAAAGGACCCATCGGAATGGGTCCTTTCTGTCATGCTTCATGTTTTAACGCGTCACGCTCTTCTTCTGTAAAGACTCGAGAACGTCCTAAAAATCGTTTCCCTTCGACACCCTCGAGGGAAAACATACCGCCTCGACCATCGACCACATCGATAATGAGTTGTGTATGCTTCCAATAATCATATTGTTTCTCGTGGATATAGAACGGTGTCTCTCCGATCTCCCCAAGGAGTACATCGTGGTCACCAATCATAAACTCGTCACGAGGGAAGCACATGGGTGCACTTCCATCGCAGCAGCCTCCTGATTGGTGAAAGAGAAGGGGACCGTGTTTCGATTTTAGACGTTCGATCAGTTCGAGCGCGGCGGGGGTGGCCTCGACTCGTTTTACCATCTTAGAAGAACCCGAGCTTTTGTTCGCTGTAGCTGACGAGCATGTTTTTCGTCCGTTGATAATGACCAAGCATCATCTTATGGTTCTCGCGACCGATCCCAGACATTTTATACCCACCGAAAGCAGCATGTGCCGGGTATGAATGGTAGCAGTTGATCCAGACGCGACCTGCTTGGATTTCACGACCGAACCGGTAGGCACGGTTCATGTCACGTGTCCACACGCCTGCCCCAAGTCCGTAGAGCGTATCGTTCGCGATGGCGAGTGCTTCCGCATCATCTTTGAACGTCGTTACCGATAAGACCGGTCCGAAAATCTCTTCTTGGAAGATGCGCATTTTGTTATGACCTTTAAAGATGGTCGGTTGAATGTAATACCCATCCGCAAGGTCTCCATCCATCATGTTACGTTCTCCACCGATGAGACACTCCGCGCCTTCTTCTTTCCCGATTTCAAGGTAAGAGAGGATTTTCTCCATTTGTTCGTTCGATGCTTGTGCACCCATCATGACGTCCGAATCGAGCGGATTGCCGAGTTTAATCGCTTTGACGCGCTCGAGCACACGCTCCATGAATTTGTCATAGATGGATTCTTGGATCAATGCACGAGACGGACACGTACAAACTTCACCTTGGTTTAAGGCAAACATCACGAGGCCTTCAATCGCTTTATCGAAGAAATCATCATCGGCTTCCATGATATCTGCGAAGAAGATGTTCGGAGATTTCCCACCAAGCTCGAGTGTGACCGGGATGATGTTTTGTGAAGCGTACTGCATGATCAAGCGACCAGTTGTTGTCTCGCCTGTGAAGGCGACTTTATCGACACGGTCACTCGATGCGAGCGGTTTACCTGCCTCGAGACCGAAGCCGTTGACGATGTTCACGACACCTGGTGGCAATAAGTCTTCAATCAGTTCCATGAGGACCATGATGGAAGAAGGTGTTTGTTCGGCTGGTTTTAAGACGACACAGTTTCCAGCCGCGAGTGCCGGAGCAAGTTTCCATACCGCCATCAAGATTGGGAAGTTCCATGGAATGATTTGAGCGACGACGCCGAGCGGCTCATGGAAGTGATAGGCGACTGTATCGTTGTCGAGTTCACTGATTCCGCCTTCCTGTGAACGAATCACACCGGCGAAGTAACGGAAGTGATCGATTGCGAGCGGAAGGTCGGCATTGAGCGTTTCTCGAACAGCTTTACCGTTCTCCCACGTTTCTGCATAAGCGAGCATCTCGAGATTTTCTTCCATGCGATCAGCAATTTTATTTAAGATGACAGAACGTTCCGCGACGGACGTTTTGCCCCAATCATCTTTTGCTGCATGTGCAGCGTCCAATGCGAGTTCAATATCCTCTTTCGTTGAGCGGGCGACTTCACATAATACTTTCCCATTTACAGGAGATGTGTTTTCAAAGTATTCTCCACCAGCCGGTGCGGTCCACTTTCCGTTAATAAAGTTCTCGTAACGGTCCTTAAACTGTACTTTCGTTCCTGCTGAGTTCGGTACTTCATAAATCATGTTCGTTCCTCCCTTTTCATACGAGATAGAGGAGTTATGTATGCGCTTACATTTTTAGGTAAGCGAACGACTCCCTTTTTTCATCGTAATGGTTTGTTGTGATAAAAGTCAAAATTTTTTGACAATAATTTGTCAATCTTTTATAAAAACGTTTTGAAGTCAAGATTTGTGGTAATCAGTACATTGTGTACATCATTCAATTACCTATAAGGAGTGAACTAACATGGCGAAGACATATCAAGTTGACCCGGCGCACAGTTCCATAACCTTTACCGTTAAACATATGATGATTTCAAAGGTGAAAGGCGAATTTAAAGAGTTTGATATCGAAGCGAACGGAGACCCGAACGACTTGGCAAATGCGAGCGTAAAAGTGACGATTCAGGCAGCATCCGTGGATACAAACAATTCGGATCGAGACAATCACCTCCGTTCAGGAGATTTCTTCAATGCAGAAGAATATCCACATATCGTGTTTCAATCGACATCATTCCGCTCGAAAGGCGGCGGTGAGTTTGAATTGACAGGGGATTTGACGATTCGAGGAACGACACGGGAAGAAACGTTCGAAGTCGAGTATGAGGGAAGTGCAAAAGATCCTTGGGGGAACATGAAACACGCGTTCTCAGGGGAAGGTTCTCTCAACCGAGAAGATTATGGATTAACATGGAACCAAGCGCTCGAAGCGGGAGGTGTTCTCGTCGATAAGAAAGTCAAGTTTGAGTTCGAGTTGCAATTCACTGAAGCCGAGGCATAAGAAAAGTCG
Organism: Exiguobacterium sp. s160; assembly: GCF_018617575.1. Lineage (NCBI taxonomy): Bacteria > Bacillati > Bacillota > Bacilli > Caryophanales > Exiguobacterium > Exiguobacterium sp. s160. The sequence goes on along the minus strand of NZ_JACSKK010000006.1, from coordinate 6,877 downwards.
CTCAACCGAGCGACTTTTTATTGTTCGTATACTAGTTTTTTCTGAAGGCTATCTTCGCTGAATACCCAACCAGTAAAGGAAGATAATACTTCGTTTGACTGTTCGTCTACGATGACTACAGCGACGAACGGATACATATTTTTTGAGAAATAACGTAAGTTCGTGAAACGATATTCAATCATTCCGTTATGGCGTGTCACGGTATACGTGTGAATTTTTGAAAACTCGAGGAACGCCTGTAAATCTGCATTTTTTCGAGCTTCGACGAAATGAAGATCTTCTTCCCCAGGCATCGGTTTGTCGCGGAAGCGACCACACTCGATGACTTTCCCTTTCTTCACTTTCACGGCTCCGAGACCATCGCGGAAACGGACGGCAACGTGCCAATCATCCCAACCGATTCCTGGTGAGATAAATAGTTCATGTGCACCGGCAAAGTGTCGTGCCACAGTAGCGAGCGCACGGTTACGCAATTTAAACTGAATTGCATAGTAACTAATGACAAGCGCAATGAGCAATGCAAAAATAGGGACAGTCGCACCGGTAATCATCCATAATGCATATGCACCGTAATAAGCAGAGAACAAGTACGGATCAAACGTTCCGATGACACCCCAGCCAATCCATTTTTTCGAAAATGGCTGTAGCGCTTGCGTCCCGTAAGCGTTGAACAAGTCGACCGTGACGTGTAACAACACAGCGATTTGTGCCATGACCCATAGGGAGGCGGGATTGACGCCAAGCACCGTACCGATGACGGCACTGACGATAATCGGCCAAGCAAGCAGTGCGGTGATTCCGTGTGAACGACCGCGATGCTGGCGTAAATACGTACTATTTCCTTTTAACTTAAAGACGGTGTCGAAGTCTGGTGCATGCGAGCCGACGAGAGCCGTGGCTGTCATGGCCAGAAACATCTGTGCATCACCTGACACCTCCGGGCTGAGCGTCGCGATGGCACTTAAACCAAGTCCCATACCAATGTGTGTCGCAGTATCCAATGTGCTTCAGCACCTCCATCAATAAACACAATATAACGTCATCTATTCCTATTTATCATACAATATTTTTAAAACGAGGGGAAACACAATGCTTAATCTTGATAAATTGTTCACAAATTATAATATTCATCAATTCAATGAGGAATTGGTCACATGGTTCAATCGTGAAAAGCGTGATTTACCTTGGCGTCATGCGAAAAATCCATATCGTGTTTGGGTGAGTGAGGTCATGTTACAACAGACGAGAGTCGATACAGTCATTCCGTATTACAACCGTTTTATGGAACGCTTCCCGACACTTGAGGCGCTCGCTTCTGCTGAAACAGACGAAGTCGTCAAATATTGGGAAGGTCTCGGTTATTACTCACGCATCCGAAACTTACACGAGGCAGTCAAAGAAGTCGCTTCTGTTTATGATGGCATCGTCCCCGAAGAGAAGGAACGTTTCGAAAAAATGAAGGGAGTCGGCCCTTATACGACGGGAGCGGTGTTGTCGATTGCTTACAACCAACCGGAACCAGCAGTCGATGGGAACGTCATGCGTGTCATGTCCCGACAATTCGGGATCTATGACGATATCGCCGTACCGAAGACGCGTAAACTGTTTGAACAAGTCGTTCGTCGTTTGATGGATCCGACTCATGCGTCCGATTTTAATGAAGGCGTCATGGAATTAGGGGCGACGGTCTGTACACCGAAAAATCCGATGTGCTCGCTCTGTCCGGTCCAAGACACCTGTTATGCGTATGCCCACCACGTTCAAGATGAGCTGCCGGTGAAAACGAAAAAAGGAGCGGCACGTGTCGAAATGTATGACGCGCTATGTATCGAAAAAGATGGGAAAGTCGCCTATGAACAACGACCAGAAAAAGGACTGCTCGCTGGGATGTGGCAATATCCGCTTACCGAACGAGGAACGGGGGAACAGGTAAACGGAACTTATCTCGGGCAAGTGAAACACGTCTTCTCCCATATCGTTTGGTATATCGATTTATATCGAGTCGATACGCTCCCGACCGATGATGTCGTCTGGTTAGATGCCTCGGAGCGCGAGGTGAAGACGGTTTCTGTGGCTCAACAAAAACTAGAACGATTGGCAGGTGGTGAAAGTGAGACGATTTGATGTAGAGTCGACATACGATACGACGGTTGATACGCTATGGGATCTATTACAGGATGCTTCGCTTTTGACGAAGCTGACAAAGTTTCCTAAAGTACGTCTAATGGGGGATGGTGCCTCGGTCGAAGGCAATGAAGTGAAGTTGTTAATAGGGGTCGGTCCAATAGAATTGCCCTGGAATAGTGCCATCACGATTTCAGGGAACCGTGCGTTCTGTGATCAAGGGAAGACACTGCCGTTTCCGTTCAAACGGTTCACGCACGTGCACCGTGTCGAGTCGCGTGACGGAAAGGCGGTCATGATTGACGAAGTGACGTTCGATAGCTATGTCCCGAACATACTCGTCGAATATTTGGTGCTTCGTCCGATGTTTCAGGAACGGGCACGGGCCTTCCAAAAAACACTAAATTCCTGAAAATAAGAGATTTCCTTTTTCATTGGTTCTGAAAGTCGCTATAATTAAATATGAGAATTGTATAGCATCACAGCGGAAAGGAGGAGCTTATGAGCTTATTTCCCAAAGCAGGTAGCAAAATCGAGATACAGAGCTACAAGCACAACGGAACTTTGCATCGCGTTTGGGAAGAAACGCTCGTCCTTCAGTCGTCAAAAACGGATATGATCGGATTCAACGACCGCATCATGGTCAGTGAATCAGACGGTCGGCAATGGAGAACGCGTGAGCCGGCAATTTGCTACTTTTCATCTGAGTATTGGTTCAATGTCATCTGTATGATTCGCGAAGACGGGATTTACTACTACTGTAATCTAGGTTCGCCGACTACATTTGATGGGGATGAACGTGCCATCAAATATATCGATTACGATTTGGACATCAAGGTGTTCCCGGATATGTCGTATACGATTTTAGATGAAGATGAATATGAGCGGCATCGTCGCGAGATGAATTATCCGAAAGCGATTGATCGAATCTTGAAGCAGAACGTGCAAGAACTGATCAACTGGATTCGAGGACGGAAAGGGCCGTTCAACCCAACATTCGTCGATGAATGGTATCGCGAATACGAAGCACGTTACCGGAGATGATTCCTCATCTCCGCTTTTTTTCTTAATGAAGGAGGAACTATGGGTAGTATTAAACGTTATCTGCAATTTGTTAAACCTTATAAAAAACAAATTGCCCTAACGATTTTCGTCGGGATTTTAAAGTTTTCGATCCCGCTCGGATTACCGTTATTGTATAAATATGTCATTGATAATTATTTAGGTGACGATGCGCCGAGACAGGACTATACGACGCTTGTCTGGTTGTTCAGTATCGTCTTCTTCGTCTTCCTGGTTCTCAAGCCACCAATTGAATACTTGCGTCAATATTTGGCACAGTGGGCCGCGACCCGTGTCTTGTTCGATGTGCGGAACAGACTGTTCGATCACGTCCAGAAGTTGTCGCTTCGCTTTTATTCAAACAATAAGACGGGGCAAATCATTTCGCGGATCATCAACGACGTCGAACAGACGAAAGACTTCGTCATCACCGGCTTGATGAATATTTGGCTCGATATGATTACAATTTTCATCGCTATTGGAATCATGTATACGATTGATCCACAACTCACACTGATTGCCATCTTACCACTTCCGTTCTATGCATTTGCGGTCCGTTATTTCTATGGACGGTTGCGTCGCTTGACGCGTGAACGCTCGGCAGCGCTCGCTGATCTTCAGGGACATTTGACAGAACGTGTGAACGGGATGGCGGTCATTCGAAGTTTTGCGCTAGAGCCATATGAAAACAAGGCGTTCGAACAACAGAACGGCGGGTTCTTGAATGCGGCGCTTAAACATACGAGTTGGAACGCCAAAACGTATGTCGTCGTGTCAACCATCACAGATATCGCGCCGATCCTCATCTTCACAACGGCGACGTGGCTCGTTATTCAAGAACAGGTAACGCTCGGTACGCTCGTTGCGTTCATTGCTTATATTGACCGTCTCTATGCGCCGCTCGGACGTCTCGTCAACTCGGCGACGACACTCACGCAGTCGGTCGCTTCGATGGACCGTGTCTTTGAATTCTTGGATGAGACATATGATATCAAGGAGAAACCGAACGGATTCGTCCCACTGTCAACAGCAGGTAAAATCGATCTTGAGCATGTGAGCTTTTCGTATGAGCAGGACGGGACACGGGCATTGGACGATGTGAACCTTCAAATTCGCTCCGGGGAACGCGTGGCATTCGTCGGGATGTCCGGTGGCGGAAAGTCCACACTGGTCAGTCTGATTCCACGCTTCTATGACGTGACGGATGGAAGTATCAAAATCGACGGGGTCGATGTACGTGATTTCAAATTGCGTGCGCTCCGTGACCAGATTGGAATGGTTATGCAGGACTCCGTCCTCTTCAGTGAATCGGTCGCGATGAACATCCGCATGGGGAATCCGGATGCGACGGATGAAGAAGTCATCGCAGCGGCGAAGGCGGCTAACGCCCATGAGTTTATCTCGAAACTGCAAGACGGATATGCGACACCGGTCGGGGAGAAAGGTGTCAAGCTCTCCGGGGGACAAAAGCAACGACTTGCAATCGCGCGTGTGTTCTTGAAGAACCCTCCGATTTTGATTCTAGATGAGGCGACGAGTGCGCTCGACTTAGAGAGTGAAGCGATGATTCAAGACTCGCTTGCTCGTCTGACGAAAGGGCGGACGACGTTAATCGTTGCCCATCGCTTGTCGACGATCACCGACGCCGATCAAATCGTCGTTGTCGAGAACGGACAAATCATGGAGACAGGAACGCACGAAGAACTGATGCGTCGTCGTGGTGCCTATTATGATTTGTATATGATTCAAGATTTAGCCGTAGTTGAATAACGAAAAAGTCGAGTCCGTATAGGGCTCGACTTTTTTAGTGGTCTAAAAATCGTTTACGCACATCGGGGGAAGGGAGCGTGCACACTTCCTTCTTCCCGAATAGACGTGTTCGATGTTTGGCGAAGAGATCATATCCGCGATCACGAATCCATTTGGGTACGAATCGGATGAATCGGAGCAGGCGCCAACGGCCATCAAGGTGCTCGGCAATCCGAATCGCTGCGTCTGATTTCAAGTAAGGAACACCTTCTTCAATGTAGACGATACTGTCGACTGCTTCTGGGATTCGGTGTCGTGCTCGATACGAATGACCGACTTCGCTTTGGAGCGATGCAAAGTGAATCGAGGCATGTCGGTCGTGACGAATAATGAACTGGACACTGGCATCGCAAAAGTTGCAGTCTCCATCGAATAACACAATCGCAGGCAAGTGCTTCGCCTCCTTCATCGTACTGTTTTACCGTTTTGTCTTCATGTTAAACGTCAAGCCGCGAGTTGGCGAGCGGGTTGCATCTTATATAGCGATACATAATACAAGTAAGCACCGAGGGCACCAAAGATAAAGATATACCCGCTCATGAAGATAGGACCGATGAACGCACCGACGACGATACCGGCTGCCGCGACGAGTTTGGCACCATGGAACGTCAGGCCGCCGAATGCAAGATAAGAAGCGCGTCGCTCAGGGTCGAGCAAATCGACTTGTTTCACTTGTCGAATCGGAGAGTAGAGAAGTTCACCAATCGTAAAGATGATTGCAAGTGCAGCGAGAACGATGAAGGAATTCATCGATGTGATGGCAGCATAGGCCGTCACGTACAACGATAATCCGACGAAGAAGACGGCTTTCTCTTTAAACCGCTTGACGAATGCGGTGACGGCGAACGTGATGGCGACGACGAGCAACGTGTTTTCAAGTTGCATAAAAGCCATCATGCGTACCCCGTCAAACGGTATTCCGAGAATTTGTCGACTTTCAAATGACTCGGCTAAATGGACACCGATGTAATTCGCCATATGAAACTCGGTCGAAAAGACGAGCATGCTTCCAAGGACGAAGGTGATCCAACGACGATCGCGCAACGCGATTTCATAGTTTTCGATGACCCCGTGAATCGGATTTGATGGAGTCGAACGGTTTCCTTTATACGTATCGACCAAATAACGTTGAAGCACAATCGTCGTGATTGTAAGAACGATTGTCATGCCGATGAAGAGGCCGAAGCGATGGTCTCGATAAAAGGCACCTCCAAGCATGACGCCTCCTGCGATGGCCAAATTGACGAGCCAATAGTCATATACATAGATGGCTTTTCGATTCGACTCTTCCATCGAATCGATGACGATCGCCTCGAGTGCCGGATAGTTCAATCCGTTCGACACGGCATGCCCGAAGTAAAGGATGGCGACGACGAGTGCCCAGTTGTTCGATGGGTGAATGGCGACGGTCATACCAAGAAAACAGATGATTTGAATCACCTGACCAATTTGTAAGATAACTTTCCGATTGAACCGATCGGAGAAGTACCCACCGAATAGGCCGGTCAAGTAGCCGACGATCACGAATGACGTCATGATGATTCCGGCGGGCACTTTACCAAGTTCTTCTGAAAAGTAGAGCGCCATGAATGGGAAAATGGCAGAGCCGACGATTCGAATGCAAAATCCACAAACGAGTCGCAAGCGGACGTTTAATGGAAAATCCTTAAATTTCATATTATGAGCACCTCCTTGGTTCTACTGTAATGGGGGACGGTGCTCAATAAAAAGAGACAATTTTGGTGAAGATGTCCCCTTTTATACAAAGAAAAAAGAGATGCTTACGCATCTCTTCAGCTTGTTGACAAATAACATGTTCGAACTCGTCCTTCCGGCGCCCACGCTTTCCGCAGGCAATCCCGGAGCCGCATCGCGACTTAAG
>NZ_JACSKK010000005.1:0-121057 GCF_018617575.1 Exiguobacterium sp. s160 | reverse complement strand
AGCCCCCTCCGAGATGAGATTTCCCTTTGAGCAATCAAGAAAGACCCCTCAGAGACGATGAGGTAGATAGGTCATGGGTGGAAGCGTGGCGACACGTGGAGCTGAATGATACTAATCGGTCGAGGCTTTGATCTAGTCTATGGTTTGTGTTGATGAATCCTCAGTTTTGAGAGAACAATCTCTCTAAAACATGTTGACATTATCGATAAATAATGTTAATATAATACTTGTCTGGTGGCGATAGCGAGACGGCCACACCCGTTCCCATGCCGAACACGGAAGTTAAGCGTCTCAGCGCCGAAAGTAGTTGGGGGATCTCCCCCTGTGAGGATAGGACGTTGCCAGGCAAGATCGTTCCGCAATAGCTCAGTGGTAGAGCAACCGGCTGTTAACCGGTAGGTCGTAGGTTCAAATCCTACTTGCGGAGCCACTTTCTCTTTTGGAGAGCTGTCCGAGTGGCCGAAGGAGCACGATTGGAATTCGTGTAGGCGGCAAAACCGTCTCAAGGGTTCGAATCCCTTGCTCTCCGCCAGTTTTTCAAAAATCAAACATGGCCCGTTGGTCAAGCGGTTAAGACACCGCCCTTTCACGGCGGTAACACGGGTTCGAATCCCGTACGGGTCACCATTTAATTTTATATCGTCGCGGGGTGGAGCAGTCTGGTAGCTCGTCGGGCTCATAACCCGAAGGTCGTCGGTTCAAATCCGGCCCCCGCAATTAATGTCCGGTCTCGTGGTGTAGGGGTTAACATGCCTGCCTGTCACGCAGGAGATCGCGGGTTCGAATCCCGTCGAGACCGCCATTTTTATTTTTAGAAAATCAAGACTACATATGGCTTTGTAGCTCAGTTGGTAGAGCAAAGGACTGAAAATCCTTGTGTCGGCGGTTCGATTCCGTCCAAAGCCACCATATGTGGGGGGGTAGCGAAGTGGCTAAACGCGGCGGACTGTAAATCCGCTCCCTCGGGTTCGGCGGTTCGAATCCGCCCCCCCCCACCACTTAGGGGCATAGTTTAGCGGTAGAACTACGGTCTCCAAAACCGTCAGCGCGGGTTCGATTCCTGCTGCCCCTGTTTTAATTTAATCATGGCGATTGTGGCGAAGTGGTTAACGCACCGGATTGTGATTCCGGCATTCGAGGGTTCAATTCCCTTCAGTCGCCCCATTATTATTGGGCTGTAGCCAAGTGGTAAGGCATCGGATTTTGATTCCGACATGCGAAGGTTCGATCCCTTCCAGCCCAGCCATTTTGCGGAAGTAGTTCAGTGGTAGAATACGACCTTGCCAAGGTCGGGGTCGCGGGTTCGAATCCCGTCTTCCGCTCCAATGACTTTTTGGCGCCATAGCCAAGTGGTAAGGCAGAGGACTGCAACTCCTCTATCGTCGGTTCGATTCCGACTGGCGCCTCCAACATAATATGCCGGTGTGGCGGAATTGGTAGACGCGCACGACTCAAAATCGTGTTCCTCTGGAGTGTCGGTTCGACTCCGACCACCGGTATCCGTATGACTCTAACTGAGGTTAGGGTCTTTTTTGTATATAAAAAAGTACCGAGGTGATGTAGATATGACAGAGGAGCAACGACACGTTGATTGTGGCAATGACTTTTCTTTCTTGCTATCCCGATCATGTATACGTGATTCGAATATTTGACTGGATGATCAATAAAAAGTGAGATTTCTAATTGTTTCACCTGAGCAGGAACTTTTCGACTTGTAATTGAATAGAAAAGTAAAGAGGTGAGTAAAATCAATCAAAAAGAAATCGCAGAACGATTCATCCGATTTGCTGACAATGAATGTGTAGGATCTAGTCGATTGTATGAAGTATTAGCTAGAGAAACAGCTCAAAGTGAATGGCTTTTATCATTATGTGAAGAGATACCTGAAGGACAACCAGCCCCGAACTTATTATTTGCAGCCGTTCATGAGTTGGTACTCCAACACCAATCCGATGAACTGGCTACATATTATCCGAGCGCGACGAAGAATCCGAAACAACCTGAGAATGCCTTTCCATCTTTTTTAGTATTTTGTCATACATACGAAGATGAGATTCGGAATCGATTGATGACTCGTCGTGTGCAAACGAACGAGATTCAACGGTGCTCTTACTTGTATCCAATCTTTTCAATGATTCAACAACAGACAAAGCGACCACTCGGTTTACTCGAAATCGGAACGAGTGCGGGTCTTCAACTATTTGTTGATCAATATGCCTATGTATATAATGATGTTCCACTTCATCCGACAAATACATCGTCTGTAACCATTTCAGCGACCGTTGAATCGAAGGAGCCCATTCACCTCGAGACTACGGTACCGTTCAAAATCGGGACACGCCTCGGCGTCGATTTGAATGTGATTGATTTGACGGACGAAGCAGAACTATCATGGTTGAATGCATTGATTTGGCCGGAACATGACACGCGCCGTCAAATGCTTGATGCTGCCATGCAAGACGTCAATTTTGACAAGGTGACGCTTATTGAAGGAGATGGCGTAACATTATTGCATGAACTCGCTATGCGTGTACCGGACACAGAGACGCTATGTATTTTCCATACGCACGTTGCGAATCAAATGCCGCGTCCTGTCAAAGAAGAGCTTTTAGAACAAATAAAGCGAATCGGACACCAGCGAGACGTCTTCCACATTTACAATAACGTTCAAGATCGTTTTCTCCATGTCGACATGTATCAATCAGGACGATTGATGGAGTTGACATATGCCGAGACAGAAGGGCATGGACGAACATTTCGTGTAATCAGACCACTTGAATCGTTATTTGTACAGGCATAATGTTAGTGATTAAGGTATATTGAAATATTTTTTTCAGTGATTTTAGAAAAACTTACGAATACTTGTTGACAGTTTAATGGTATAGGTGTATATTAACTGTAGTCGCTTGAACGACAACAATATTTCATGCGGGTGTAGTTTAATGGTAAAACCTCAGCCTTCCAAGCTGATGACGAGAGTTCGATTCTCTTCACCCGCTTCATATCTCTCTGCCGAGTGGCGGAGAGATTTTTTGTATGCGAAAATATATAAAGGAGGTGAACGGAATGGACCCATACACATTAAAACAACAAATTCTCGAGTATGCCGAAACCATCGGGATTGACGAGTTGAAAGTGACGACGGCTGATCCGTTCATCGTCATGAAACAGCGACTCATTCGACAGCAAGAGAAAGGGTTTGCCTCTGGGTTTGAAGAGCCCGACCTAGAGAAGCGTACAAACCCGGAACTCTTACTTGAAGAAGCCCAGTCGATCATTGCGATTGCGATTGCCTACCCAAGTAAGTTGAAGCAGGCACCCCGTAGTGTCGCTGGAGAGAGACGAGGGCTATTTGCCAGAGCCTCATGGGGGCTGGATTATCATCGCGCCGTCGGCAATCGATTAGAGCAGCTTCAAGCGTACATTGAAGAGCTGGTTCCTGGAGTGCGTACGCGCTCGATGGTCGACACTGGTGAGCTCGTAGACCGGGCCGTCGCCGAACGGGCAGGGATCGGCTTCAGCGGAAAAAACTGCTCCATCATCTCACCTGAGAAGGGATCGTACTTATATTTGGGGGAAATGATTTTAGACGTTTACTTGCCACCGGATGAAGCGATTGAAGATGGATGTGGCGACTGTGATAAGTGTATGACGGCATGTCCAACAACGGCCCTTGTGGAACCAGGTGTACTGGATGCGAAACGTTGCATTGCCTATTTGACACAAATGAAAACGTTGATGCCACGAGAGTTTCGTTCGAAACTTGGAGGACGCTTATACGGATGTGATACGTGCCAGCAAGTTTGCCCGTATAATCGTAAAAAGGATTGGCGTCACCACGAAGAATTGTTACCGGAAGCAGAAATCGTCAAACCGCTGTTAGAGCCGCTCTTGACATTGAGTAACCGAGAGTTTAAACAAAAGTTTGGGCATTTATCAGGTGCGTGGCGCGGGAAGAAACCAATCCAGCGAAATGCAATTTTGGCGCTCGCGCACTACCGGGAACCATCTGCGATTCCGATTTTACGTGAATTCATCCGAAACGATGAACGAGAGGACATGCGAGCGACTGCGGTATGGGCGATCGGTGCAATTCTTGGTCCTGATGCCGAATCGATTTTTGAAGAAATTGAACGTAAAGAAGTGTCTGACATGGTACATGAAGAAATTCGTATCTATCGAGAGGAGTGGACACATGAAGATCGTGTCGTCTAAATGGGGACCGTTAGCGTATGAATTAAACGCAGCGGGCAAACTGACAGCTCTTGAGTTCACCACACATGAACCGTCAGAAGAAGCCCCTGACTGGTTACAACATCTCATGATGCGCGTCGAGCAGCATGGATTCCATGAATCAGATCGTGCCTACATCGAAATGAAGGGAACACCATTTCAACAGGAAGTATGGGATGCGTTGTTGACGATTCCATACGGTGAGACACGGACATATAAACAACTTGCAGAACAAATCGGTCGACCGAAAGCTGTTCGTGCCGTCGGCCAAGCACTCAACCGAAACCCGTTACCGATTTTATTTCCGTGTCATCGGGTGATTGGAAGCAGTGGGAAGCTTGTCGGCTTTGCAGGAGGGTTGTCTGAAAAGCAACGCCTACTTGAATTTGAAATGAAAAAGTGAGGGAAATGAACTATGGCGATTCATGTCGTAATGTTTCAACCAGAAATACCAGCAAATACAGGGAACGTCTCACGTACGTGTGCGGCGACAAACTCGGTTCTCCATTTGATTCGTCCGCTCGGTTTCTCGACAGACGATAAAATGTTGAAGCGTGCAGGGTTAGATTATTGGCAGTTTGTCGATGTACGCTATCATGATTCGTTAGAAGAATTGTGGGAGAAGCAGCCGGACGGACAATTCTTTTATATCACGAAGTACGGGGAACAATATCCGAGTGATTTAGATGTTTCGGACGTAGAAGGCGACTATTTCTTTGTGTTCGGTCGTGAAACGAAAGGATTACCGATGGAAGTCATCGAGAACAACTTAGACCGTTGTATCCGTCTTCCACAATCGAACCTCGTCCGTTCATTGAACGTGTCGAATACAGCTGCCATCATTGTATATGAGGCCCTACGCCAACAAGGATATGCAGGATTGAAATAAAAAAAGAGCCGGATTCGTAAGAATCCCGGCTCTTATTCGTTACCCTCAGGTTTACGGTTATATCCAGCTGTCAAAATCGCTGCGAGGAAGACGACGCTGATTCCAACCATCAATAATAGGCCCATCCAAAAATCCCCCTTTTAATCTCCATAACTATAAATAGTATAATATACTTGGTAGTAGAATTGCACTGAATATAAGAAATTACTGTGAAATTGGAGAAGGAACATGAAAACGAATGTGTACTTACTGAGCTATGCACCACTCATCGGAATTATTTTGTTTTCCATGTCACTTGCGATTGCGACGTCCGAGTATGTGATCCAGTGGCTGAATCAAATTGGCGTATATAGTGAAATCATCGAACTGTTATCCGTGCAAGAAACGAAAGTATTCGTACTCGTCGTGTTCTTCACCATCTTCTTTATGTTGTTTAGTGCACTCAAACTGGTGGCCGATACTTTCAATCAACTCGGCTTCGCTTTTTTTGCGCGAGAAACAAACGGGACGTCACTCCATCGACTTAAACCTGGGGCGATTATCTTCCTCATCGGTTCTGGGATCAGTTTTCTGTTTCTGAATACATTACTTGCCGTCATGGCCGTCCTCGTCTGTACGTTATTGATGTATCTCTTTTACTACGTCTGGCAAGTGAGTCAATCGATGTCCGTTCCCCGTGCAATCGGCTTGTTGCTCATGCAAGGGGTCATGTGGGCGACATTGATCAGTGGATTAGGGTGGTCGATTCTGCGACTGTTTAACTCTGTCGGAGACATCATCTTATGAGAGAGAAATTTGAGCCGACGTTTGATGAAATAGAAGCGTGGTGTCAGACGTTTGTTCCAAAAGAAACGTTGTACTGGATCGATTCTACTTTCTTTGATGATTTGCCGAGTAGTGCCCTCATTTTACCGAGAGAAGAGTTTTCTCGTCACCCAGCTTATAAAAATCCGCATCTTTCGAATGCCTATCTGACATGGATGATGGGGGAAGGCGTCACACATGTTGTCAATGCCCCTTCAAACGCGGTTGATGGTTTACGTCAGGACGTCAAGTCGCGTCTTCTTGAATATCAGGTGACGACGAATCGTGGGCTTGTGTTATCTCTTACGGTTGAGCAGCGGAATGAGGTATCCGATGACGCGATTGTGGAGAAGGACGGGGAAACTTTCATCGTCTTAGACGAGTCGAACTGGAAAAAGCTTTCGACAGAAACCCGTCATTCGCTTATCTATCGCTATGCGAAAGAATGGGATACGTGGGAAGGGGAACGATGTGATGAACGGACACCAGCACATCTCGTTACATATGCGAACACATTTCCGATATATGAAGGGAGTAACTGTCTGGCAGCGACGTTATTCGCAGCTACACAACATGAGTGGATGATTCACCAGTGGATTCATCCGGAGACGTTTCTACAAACGATTCAGCAGGGCGGTTTTGAAACGGTGACGGATGCTGTTCCGGAATCTGGTGACGTCCTTACTTTTTGGAACGAACAAGAGCAACTCGTTCACGCCAGCTACTGTGTTCGTGAAAACCTATATTTCAACAAGCACGGTCAAGTTCGGTTCAACCCATGGAAACTGATTGATTATGAGGAATTACTGAAGCATTGGCGAAGCTATCGCATGCGAATCGAACGCAGCGTGTAAGGCATCAAAAAAAGAGTCAGCTGATGAAAATCGGCTGACTCTTTTTGGTTAATGTGCCTTTGTCCAGATAATTGCCGGGTAAGCACGGTTAGCGAGTTCGGGGAACGGACGTGGCGTGTCGGCCCCGAGCCAAATCGCGGTGATCGTTTGATCTGTAAGTCCGACGTACCACATATCTTTATTGTCATTCGTTGTCCCTGTCTTTCCTCCGAGATATTCGTAATCACCTTTCACCTGATTGGCATAACGTCCCGTTCCGTAAGTCGTGACGGTCGTTAAAGCCTTCTTCATCACATTCATGGTATCGGGAGACCAGACTGCCTCTTCGGTCAGGATAGGCGTCAATGCGGGTTCATTCGTTTTAAATGTGATTTGTTTGATCGTATGACCGGATGTATAGACGCCTTTGTTTAAGAATGGTGTGTAGGCGGCCGCAAGTTCTTTCGGAGAGACCCCTTGTGTGAGACCACCGAGCGCGCTCGCTAAGTTCTCGTCCTGTTCATCCCATTGACTGAACATCATATCGGCCCTCTCATAGGCTCGTGGCTGATCAACGACAGAGAAAGCAGCCAAAGCTGGCGTGTTGTAGGAATAGGCGACTGCATCTTTCAATAACACATCTCCTAACACGCGGTCATGGCTATTACCCGGACAATAGGAACCGTAGCAAGCTGGTCGTCCATCGAGAACCGTATCAAGCGTCGCTCCCGTCTCTTCGATGAATGGGGCGAACACGAGAATCGGTTTGATTGCGGAACCCGGTTGACGGTAGGCTTGGGTTGCGCGGTTGAACTCACCGACTTGCGTCATTTCTGAATCGACCATCGCCACGATTCGTCCTTGTGGTGTCAGTTCCGTATATCCTCCGTTTAACCCGGATGGCAACTGACTCATCACTTGCTTCGCTTTCGTCTGTTTGGCCGTCGACAGATACGTCTCGATTGTCGCTTCGTGCGTCGATAAATAGTCTCTTGCTTCGGCATCATCCAAGTCATACCGTGAACGTACTAACTGAATCGCTTCGCGTACGACCGTATCCATATAGTCTGGATATTGAATCGTTTGACTTCGGTATGCGGCTTGAAGTTTCACACCATGATATTGATCATAGGCGCTTTTTGAGATGACGCCCGCTTCGAATAGTTGTGTCAAAATCCGATCTTTTCGCTCGAAATAAGCATCTGACGGATTGAGCGGATCATAGAGTGACGGGTTGTTCGGTACCGTCAACAAATAGGCGAGTTGGTTCCAGTTTAAATCGGCGAGCGGTCTCGAAAAGTATGTATCGGCCGCAGATTGAATGCCATATACATTATGTCCGAAGAAAATGACATTGCTATATGCAGTTAAAATTTCTTTCTTGCTATAATTTTCTTCTAATGCTCGTGCAATCAATAATTCTTTCACTTTTCGTTCATATGTCCGTTCGTGAGTTAAGTAAACATTTCGCGCGAGCTGTTGGGTGATCGTGCTTCCACCTTGCACAGATGTCTCGTTCGCGTTATTAATAAATGCCCGGGCAATCCCGCTTAAATCATAGCCGGGATGGGCGTTGAATTTTCGGTCTTCAATGATCATGATGGCTTCTTGAATGTGTTCAGGTAATGCTTTTGGGGAGACATCATTACGGCGACCTGCCAAGTAAATCTGCTGTTCGCCACCATTGTACGCGAGCGTGATCGCATGCTTCGACGAGAGTGGTTGTTCTGATACCAGCTCTTGTCCCCAAGATAAAATTTCATCTGTCTTTTCGATTTCTTCTTTCAATGCATTCGCGAGCGTCAAAGAAGTCGCTAATAGTCCTGCAAAAAACAAGATTCCAATCCAAGCTCTCATCGTTTCACCTCTTTCTACTCATTATATCGTCCAATTTACAAAAAAATAAAAATGTAAACGTTATCATATAATAATTCGAGAAGGAATACTTTAGGAAAGAGCGAAAAAGGGTAAAAGAGGTTGTATATTACGATTTTTGAGGAGGCTTATTATTTATGAAGCAAGAAATGGTTGCGATGCTCCTTGCGGGAGGAGAAGGAAAACGATTGGGGCCTCTCACGCGAAAAACGGCGAAGCCTGCCGTTCATTTTGGCGGAAAGTACCGAATCATCGATTTCCCATTATCAAACTGCACGAACTCGGGAATTACAACAGTCGGGGTGTTGACACAATACGAGCCACTTGAATTGAATCGTTACTTAGGAATTGGGACGGCATGGGATTTAGATCGTCGTAACGGGGGCTTAGCCATTCTCCCACCTTACCAAGCACAGTCGGGGAAAAATTGGTACGAAGGGACAGCGAACGCGATCTATCGTAACTTGAGCTACATCGATGATTACGATCCGGATTACGTTTTGATCCTATCAGGAGACCACATCTACAAGATGGACTACGAGAAGATGCTCGAAGCCCACAAAGAAAAACAAGCCGATGTGACGATTTCCGTCATGGAAGTGCCGTGGGACGAAGCGTCACGTTTCGGGATCTTGAACACGGCGGATGACCTTCGCATCAATGAGTTTGAAGAGAAACCTGAAGATCCAAAGAGTAACTTGGCGTCGATGGGGATTTATATCTTCAACTGGAGCATCTTGCGCGAGCATTTGATTAAAGATGCGGAAGACGAAACATCAAGCTTTGACTTCGGAAAGAACATCATTCCAAACACGCTTCTCCAAGGGCTAGATGTTTTTGCCTATAAGTTCAAAGGTTACTGGAAAGATGTTGGAACGATTCAATCGCTTTGGGAAGCGAATATGGATCTTCTTGAGGAAGAACCACCATTCGATTTGTACGATCCAAACTGGAAAATCTATTCGGTCAATCCGAATCAGACGCCGCAATATATCGGTAAAGATGCCTGCGTCGAACAGTCTGTGATCAATGAAGGGTGTCATATCGAAGGGGAAGTACAACATTCGGTTCTATTCTATGACGTTCGTGTCGGCGAAGGATCGCTCGTGAAAGACTCGGTCATCATGCCGGGGGCTAGAATCGGGAAGGATGTAACAATTCACAGAGCCATTGTCGCAAGCTGTGCAGTCATTGAAAACGGCGCGACAGTCGGTGAGCCGGGTGGTGAAATCGTTGTTATTGAACCACACGAAAACATTGAAAGCGGCACCGTCTTCAAACAACGAGTTTGATTCGAGTAAAGAGACACGCAAGGAGGCGTTACTGTTGACGAACGATTTATTAGGGGTCATTAACTTAGGCACGGAGCAAGGTCTATTTCCAGAATTTACAGGTCATCGTAATTTGGCATCAGTCCCATTCTCGGGACGTTATCGTCTAATTGATTTCACGTTGACGAATATGATTACACAAAACATCAGTCAAGTGGGGATCTTCACGTTAGACAAGTACCGCTCGTTGATGGACCATCTCGGATCAGGAAAAGAATGGGACTTGGACCGTTCACAGGGAGGGCTGCACATTTTCCCACCTGCCTTAAAACCTGACGGGGAAGCGTATCTCGGTGACTTAGCTAACTTCTCGATGCACCGTGAACATTTCATTCGCAGCAAACAGCCGTACGTCGTCATTACGGGATCGAATGTGTTGACGACAATCGATTACAACGACATGCTCGAACACCACAAGTCGATGGGAGCAGACATCACACTTGCCTATACAACGCATGAACAGAAGTGTGGCTACTGTCGCCCGATTCGCCTTGGTGAGAATGATCGCGTCGTCGGTGTTTCAGAACGTGGTTTTTCACCGGATGATGAATATGCGTTCACAGAAACAATCATCATGTCGAAAAATCTATTCATGCGCCTTGTCGACGAAGCGACGTCTAAAGGAGAATATGACTTGTTAGACGGTGTCATCCGTCCACAGCTCCATCGGTTGCATGTGCACGGATACCATTATGTCGGTAAAATGCAGGCTATTCATTCCGTACTTTCGTACTATAACGAGAGCATGCGACTGCTTCGTGGAGAAGGAATCATCTATGACTTCCCACACATCTATACGAAGATCAAGCATGAACCACCGACTCGCTATTTGAAAGGGTCGAAAGTGAACGAAGCGCTCGTTGCGAACGGGTGTAAGATTCATGGTGAAGTTCAAAACAGTATTCTCTTCCGTGGTGTTCAAGTGAGTAAGCACGCACGCGTGAAAAACTCAATCATTTCGTCGAAGTCGATTATTGAAGAAGGCGCTGTCGTCGAAAATGCGATTCTTGATAAAGAAGTCGTCGTAAAACGGGGGCAAGTCATCCGAGGTACAATCGACGAACCGATTGTCATCGCGAAACGAACAGTGGTGTGAGGAGGATTTTATGAAAATTTGGTATGTTGCTTCAGAAGCGGCACCGTTCATGAAAACGGGGGGGCTCGCCGACGTTGTCGGTTCGCTCCCTCAAGCGGTGGCGGATTTAGGAGAAGAAGTGAGTGTCGTCATGCCGAAATATGGCTCGATTGCTGCTGAATATGTGGAAGAGATGGAGTATTTATTCGACCTCATCGTTCCGGTCGGTTGGCGGAAGCAATTCGGCGCGGTCTTGAAATTAGAGCGAGATGGCATCACGTATTACTTCATCGATAACGAATACTACTTTAAACGTGACGGTGTCTTATACGGACACTTTGATGATGCGGAACGATTCGCATTCTTCTCACGGGCAGTCCTTGAGATGATTGGGAAAATGGAAGAAGTGCCTGATGTTCTTCATTGTCACGACTGGCAGACCGGCATTTTACCGGCCTTTCTACGAATTCACTATCAACATATTGAAGCGTATCAACACATTCGTACGGTTTATACCATCCATAACCTGCAGTACCAAGGGATTTTCCCGGAAGAGATTCTTGGAGAACTATTACAATTCGGTCATGAGCATTTTACGGCCGAAGGGATTCAACATAACGGTCTCGTCAACTATATGAAAGCTGGAATTGTGCATTCCGATCAAATCACGACCGTCAGCCCATCTTATCGGGACGAAATCATGGAACCGTATTATGGGGAAGGCTTAGACGGGGCATTACGTCATCGCGCGGTTGACGTTCGAGGGATTTTAAACGGAATCGATTTGGCGACGAACGATCCAAACACAGATGCGCGAATCGAACAGACGTATAACCTCGATACGTATAAAGAAGGAAAGCTTGCGAATAAACGAGCGTTACAAGAACGACTTGGTCTAGAAGTCCGAGATGATGTCATGCTCATCGGGTTCGTCAGCCGTCTCGTTGACCAAAAAGGGCTCGATTTAATTAATGGTGTATTTGAAGAACTCGGCCAACTGCCATGCCAATTTGCATTCCTTGGTTCAGGACAACCAGAATATGAAGGAATCGTTCACGAAATGACAGCAGCACATCCAGGAAAAGTGGGCTCTTATATCGGTTTTGACATCGAACTCGCTCACTTGATTTATGCTGGATCGGATGCTTTTTTAATGCCGTCACGTTTTGAGCCTTGTGGACTCAGTCAATTGATTTCCATGCGCTACGGAACATTGCCGATTGTCCGTGAGACAGGTGGACTTCGTGACACGGTGAAGCCGTATAACGAATTCACGCAAGAAGGGACCGGATTCGGGTTCATGAACTACAATGCCCATGAGATGCTGGCAACGATTGAAAAAGCGATTCGTGTCTTCTATGAGAAAGAAAATTGGCATGCCCTCGTCCATCAGGCGATGACCGCGGACTTTAGCTGGAAACAATCCGCCAAGCAATATCGTGAGTTATATCATTTATTCGCATGAGTGGAAGGAGCTAACTTGATTTATGTTCACAGATAAACAGAGCTTTGTCGACGCATTTAAAGAACGATTCATCGCATTAAATGGGAAGTCGATCGAGGATGGGACAGAGCAGGAAGTGTATCAAACCTTGGCAACGATGGTGCGCGAACAAGCCATGCCAAAATGGATTCACACGCGAGACCGTCAAGAAGAAAAACATAGTAAACAAGTCATCTATTTCTCGCTTGAATTTCTATTAGGTCGTTTCCTGTACAACAACTTGTTGAGTCTCGACGTGTTAGAGCTCGTCAAAGAAGGGCTCGAGGATCTTGGATACGACTTCACGGACATCACGGAGATCGAGCCAGAACCGGGACTTGGGAACGGGGGACTTGGCCGCTTAGCAGCCTGCTTCCTCGATTCATTGGCCGCGCTCAGTTTACCTGGACACGGAAACGGGATCCGTTACCGCTATGGTCTCTTCAAACAAAAAATTGTCGATGGGTACCAAGTCGAGTTACCGGACAACTGGCTCCGTGACGGCAATATGTGGGAGACGAGACGTCAGGATAAAGCGGTCGATATCAACTTCGGCGGCTGGATTGAGATGAAGCAAATCGGAGACCGGTTACGTGTCGTCCATCATCCGGATGAAGTCGTAAGAGCGGTACCTTACGATATGCCGATCATCGGCTATCAAAATGACGTCGTGAATACGTTACGTCTTTGGAACGCGGAGTCGCCGCTTGATGATGAGGCGTATTTAGAGAAAACGAAAGGGACGTACAAAGACTTGTTGCGATACAAACAGTCGATTGCGACCATTTCGGAATTTTTATATCCAGATGACACGACGTATGAAGGAAAAGTACTGCGTTTGAAACAACAGTATTTCTTTGTGTCGGCGGGGATTCAATCGATGCTTGCCTCCTATTTGAAGCGCAATAAGTCGCTCAAACAATTAGGCGATCATTATGCGATTCATATTAACGACACACACCCGGTTGTTGCGATTCCTGAATTGATGCGAATCTTGATGGATGAGCATGGGTACGGTTGGGACGAGGCGTGGCGCATCACGAAGAGCGTCATGTCGTTCACGAACCATACGTTACTCGCCGAAGCGCTTGAGAAATGGCCGGTCGAGATGTATCAACGGCTACTACCTCGCGTGTATCAAATTATCGAGGAAATCAATCGACGTTTCTGTCGGGACGTATTGGTCAACTATCCTCATCTGGAATCACATATGGGGGAAATCGCAATCGTATCGAATGAGCACATCAACATGGCCAACTTGGCTGTCGTCGGCTCTCATTCGACGAACGGGGTTGCCCAGATCCATACCGATATTTTAAAACAGCGCGAGATGCGTTACTTATATGAGATGTTCCCGCTACGCTTCAACAACAAAACGAACGGGATCACACATCGACGTTGGCTCTTGAAATCGAATCCGCGACTGTCTGACGCGATCACGGAAGCGATTGGACCGTCATGGATCGAGCATCCGAACGACTTGGAAAAGTTGATGGGCGTCTCGAAAGATAAGAGCTTCCAAGAAACCGTGATGGATGTGAAACAACAAAACAAACTGGATTTGGCTACTTATATTCAGGAGGAGACGGGAGAAACGATTGACCCGCATTCCATTTTTGACGTTCAAGTCAAGCGTCTCCACGCCTATAAGCGTCAGCTTCTAAACGCACTTCATATCCATGCGCTTTACTTGAAGATTCAAGCGGATCCGACGTTTACGATGGTCCCTCGTACGTTCATTTTCGGAGCCAAGGCGGCACCAGGGTACTATTACGCGAAAGAAATCATTCGCTACATCAATGCACTCGCCACATTAATCAATAAAGATAAGCGGGCGAGCCAATTCATTAAAGTCATCTTCCTTGAGAACTATCGTGTCTCGATGGCAGAACGTATTTTCCCAGGCTCTGACTTGAGCGAACAAATCTCGACAGCGAGCTATGAGGCATCGGGTACCGGAAACATGAAGTTCATGATGAACGGTGCGTTGACAATCGGTACGTTAGACGGTGCCAATATCGAGATTCGTGACGCGGTCGGAGACGATCATATCTTTATTTTTGGATTATCCCCACAAGAAGTCATGAACTATAAAAAGTTCGGAGGATACCACGCGGCGGAAATTTATCATGCCCACCAGGAAATTAAAGATGTGGTCGATGGTCTCGTCAACGGTACATTCGATAAGGTCGGCGAATATCAGTTCCAGTCGATTTTTGACTCACTCCTCGTCTATAACGATGATTTCCTCGTCTTGAAAGACTTCATCTCCTATATGCGAGCGCAGCGACGTGTCGACGAAGTCTTCAGCGACCGCTCGCGTTGGGCAGAGAGCTCAATCGTCAACACGGCAAAATCGGGGATCTTCTCGAGTGACCGTACGATTACGGAATATGCAAACGCAGTCTGGAACATTAAACCGACGAGCGTCAAATAAAGATTATTTTGGAATAGTATTAACTTCGGTGTAAAATAAAAACGATCCACCCGTTACGGGTGGACCTCGTGTTCTGGATAGCTGATCCAGTCAGAATAGGATCCGGGATAAAGTCGAACATCGTCTTTCCCAAGAGCGTGCAGCGCCAAAATGTTGACGCAGGCGGTCACGCCGCTACCACAATAAAAGATTGGATTTTCCACGGTAAGGACGTCTTTATAAAGTTCTTTTAAATCGTGAAAGTCTTCTAGTGTACCGAGCTCGGTGATGGCCTCGGCATAAGAACAGAGCAATGCGTTCGGGATATGGCCTGCCTTTTGGTCAATCGGTTCATGTGTCCCGTTAAAGCGATCTTCTGTTCGCGAATCATAGAGTGAACCGCTCGTAGCGGCTTTCACTTCTTCGAGTGTCGCGATCATATCATCTTGAAAATCTGGGGCATAGTCACTCGCTGGGTAGTTCGGCACGTCGGTCGTGGTCTCACCGCAATAAGTGATGCCGGATTGGATACCGCCTTCTAGGACGACGACCCGTTCGTGACCGGCCCACTTGAAGAGCCACCACGCACGAGCTGCGAATGGGAAGCCGTCATCATAAATGACGACCAAATCTTCTTTGTTCAAGCCGATGCGACGGAGTGTTGCCGTCCACGCCTCTTTTGAAGGAAGTGGGTGACGTCCGCCATGTTCGCCGAGCGGACCGGACAAGTCTTCCATCAAATCGAGAAAGACAGCGTTCGGAAGATGTCCCTTTCGGTAGACATATTTACCATAGGACGCGTCGTTTAGCGAATATCGGCAATCGATGAAACGAATCGAGTTCGTATGCACGATTTGTTTTAATTCTTGGGCACGCATTGTTGGAAACATTAATATCACCTCGAGGTTTCGTTACTCTCATCGTATACAAGATGGAAGCAATTGGCGAGTACTTCGATTGAATTTTTTGAGGGTGAAAGGGGAATGAATCATGACATGGCAACAAACGTATGACCGTTGGAATCAATTTGAAGGACTTGAGCCGCATTTACGAGCGGAACTTGAGGAACTCGCAAAAGATGAGACAACGTTAGAAGACGCATTCTATAAGACGCTTGAGTTCGGGACAGGCGGGATGCGCGGAGAAATCGGACCGGGTGCGAACCGAATGAACGTATACACGATTCGAAAAGCGTCACAAGGCTTTGCTGACTTTATCGCAGCTTCGGGAGAAGAAGCAAAACGTCACGGCGTCGTGATCGCCCATGATTCGCGTCATTTTTCACCAGAGTTTGCATTAGAGGCGGCACGGACGCTTGCGTCAAACGGGATCAAGACTTACTTGTTCCCAAGTTTGCGCGCCACACCGGAACTCTCGTTTGCCGTACGTCATTTGAATGCGTTCGGTGGCATTGTCATCACGGCGAGTCACAACCCGCCTGAATACAACGGGTTCAAAGTGTATGGGGCAGATGGTGGACAACTTCCGCCAGCAGAAGCGGATGAACTCGTCAGTTACGTCAATGCGATTGAAGATGAGTTGAAGATTGATATCGAAGATGAGGCGGCGCTTCGTCAAACAGGACTACTCGTTACAGTGGACCCGTCCGTCGATGAGGCTTATATGGAAGCACTCCAGTCGATTCGGATTCATCGTGACGTACAGGACAGCCCCCTTCAAATCGTGTATTCGCCGCTTCACGGGACCGGACGCCGTCCGGTCATGGAAGGGTTGAAAGCGTATGGGTTTGACCATGTGACGATTGTAGAAGAGCAAGCAGAACCAGATGGTGCTTTCCCGACCGTCAGTTATCCGAACCCAGAAGAAAAAGCTGCGTTTAAACTGGCGATGGAATACGGGGATCGCGTCGGGGCTGATTTGCTCATGGCGACGGACCCGGATGCGGACCGTGTCGGCTTGACAGTACGCGGACGTGACGGGGAATGGTTCGTCTTGACCGGTAACCAGACAGGTGCGCTCCTGATGGAATATATTTTGTCACAAAAGAGTGAGACGGGAACACTTCCATCGAATGGTTTCGTCGCCAAGACAATCGTCACGTCAGAACTCGGGGCTGCGATTGCGAAAGCATACGGCGTGCATCTTGAGAACACGTTGACAGGATTCAAGTTCATCGGGGAGAAAATCAAACAATACGAGGAATCAGGTGAATATGAATTCCTCTTTGGCTATGAAGAAAGCTACGGCTATTTGATTGGTGACTTCTGCCGTGACAAAGATGCGGTTCAGGCTTGTCTACTCGCAGCGGAAATGGCGGCATACCATAAACAGCACGGTCGGACGCTTTATGATGCGTTGCAGTCGATTTATGAGAAGTACGGATTCTACGAAGAGTCATTACAGTCGATGACGCTAAAAGGGAAAGCTGGCCTCGAGCAAATTGGTCGTATGATGGAAGCATTCCGTGCCAATCCGCCGAAAGAAGTTGGGGGATACGAAGTCGTTCGTTTCGAAGATTATAAGAAACAAGTGGCGACTGACTTACGGACGAACACGTCTGAAGCGATTGAATTGCCATCATCGAACGTCTTGAAATTTGTCTTTGCGGACGGGTCTTGGTTCTGCCTTCGCCCATCTGGCACAGAGCCGAAAATCAAGTTTTACTTTAGTGTACATGCGGATCGCGCCGAGAAGACGACAGCGAAACGTGAAGCAATTGAAGCGGACGTCATGAAGCAGGCGAAAGCCATCGATTGATGGGGGACATCACTCTAGCGATAGGGTGATGTTTTTTGTTTGACATGAAGACATCACGCCAGTATGATGAGGTTATTGTTTAAAACCGTGTAATCATATAAGGATTATAGGAAAGGCGGAATCATCATGAAAAAGACATTAACAAGCGTACTCGCGATCGGAGCTTCAGTAGGGCTTCTCGCAGCTTGCGGTAACGAAACAGACAGTGGAGCGGACGAAGCAGTCATCACTGTCGGTACAGAGGCGACATATCCACCGTTCACATACAAAGATAAAGGTGAATTGATGGGATATGATATCGACGTCTTGAACGAAGCGGCAGAACGTGCCGGTTATAAAGTAGAGTATGAGGCAATGGACTTCAAAGGACTCGTTCCAGCACTTGATGCAGAACGCATCGACATGATTGCCAACCAAATGAGCATCACACCTGAGCGTGAAGAGAAATATGCGTTCTCTGACCCGTATGCGGTATCAGGAGCTCAAGTCATCGTTGGTTCGGATAACAACGATATCCAAGGCGTAGACGACCTTGACGGCAAATTAGTCGGATCGACGCAAGGTTCAGTCTATGCGCAAATGGCGGAAGAAGCTGGCGCAGAAGTGAAATATTACAAAGGGGCGAACCAAGTCCTTCAAGACCTCGAAGTCGGTCGTCTTGATGCGGCATTGAACGACCGTCTCTTCATCTTGACAGAGCTTGAAAAAACAGGCTATGACGTCAAAGCAGTCGGTGACATCTTCAACACAAGTGAAGCTGGATTCATGACACGTCAAGATAGCGACGTTCTTGAGAAATTGAACGATGCACTTGCGGAAATGAAAGAAGACGGTACGATGCAGGAAATCGGTGAGAAGTACTTCGGTGAGGATATCAGTCAATGAATGAACTGATCACGACCGTCATAGATAACCGTTCGGTCTATCTTGAAGCCGTCCAGCTCACGTTGATCGCCAGTGTCCTGTCGATTCTTCTCGCCTTGGCGCTCGGTCTGATCATCGCTTTACTTCATAGTAGCCCGATTAAAATCGTACGGTTGTTCACGCGGACGTACATTTCGTTCTTCCGTGGGACACCGCTCTTGCTTCAATTATTGATTTTGTATGTCGGTCTCACTGGGTTCGTGCAACTCAGTGGGATGCAGGCGCTGATTTTCGGACTCGGATTCCACTTTGCGGCCTATATCTCGGAAGCGTTCCGGGCAGCCATCAACTCTGTCGACAAAGGACAGGTTGAGGCGAGTGTCGCGCTAGGTATCCCGAAAGTGAAGCGTTTCAAAGACATCATTTTCCCACAGGCGCTCTCTCGCGCCATCCCACCTGTCTCGAACTCGGTCATCGACATCATCAAGTCGACGTCACTCGGTTCGGTCATCGCGGTCCAGGAGTTGACGTACGTGTCGGACCAAATTGCCGCAACGACATATTTGGTCATGCCGTTACTCTTGTTCTCGGCTTCGATTTATTGGATCTTATCGACCTTGATTCAAGCCGGTCAACACAAACTCGAACAGCGTTACGCGATTCGATAAGAAAAAGCCTCGATTCAGACGAATCGAGGCTTTTTGTATGGCTTAACGGATCACTTGTTCAGTTTCACCGTCGAAGAAGTGAGCTTTTGTCATATCGAGTGCGAGTTCGACATCGTCACCCATGTGGATGTTCGAGCGGCCGTCAACGCGTGCTGTGAACTGGTGTCCACCAAGTTCAGCGTAGAGGTAAGACTCAGAACCCATGAGCTCAGCGACGTCGATGTGCGCTTTGAACGTGTGTGTCGTTGGTGAGTCGATGTAGATTGGCTCATCATGGATTGATTCTGGACGAATCCCGAGGACGAGTTCTTTTCCGACATAGCCACGGTCACGGAGCGTTTTCATTTTTCCTTCTGGAACGTTGACTTCTTCACCGTTTGTGATGAATTTACCTTCAGCGAGTGTACCGCGGAAGAAGTTCATCGAAGGTGAACCGATGAAACCAGCGACGAAGATGTTGTCTGGGTTGTCGTATACTTCTTTCGGCGAACCGACTTGTTGGATGAGACCATCTTTTAGGATGACGATGCGCGTTGCGAGTGTCATCGCTTCTGTTTGGTCGTGGGTAACGTAGATTGTCGTTGTGTCCAAACGGTTGTGGAGTTGGATAATCTCTTTACGCATTTGTACACGAAGTTTTGCATCCAAGTTCGAGAGAGGCTCATCCATCAAGAAGACTTTTGCGTCACGGACGATAGCACGACCGATAGCGACACGCTGACGTTGTCCACCTGAGAGCGCTTTTGGTTTACGCTCAAGGTACTCTTCCAAACCGAGAATACGAGCAGCGTCTTTTACGCGACGGTCAATCTCGTCTTTCGGGAACTTACGAAGCTTCAAGCCGAACGCCATGTTGTCATAGACACTCATGTGCGGATAGAGCGCGTAGTTTTGGAAGACCATAGCGATATCACGGTCTTTAGGAGCGACGTCGTTCATTCGTTTCCCGTCAATGATAAAGTCACCGTTTGAAATCTCTTCAAGACCTGCGATCATACGAAGTGTCGTTGATTTACCGCAACCAGACGGTCCGACGAAGACGATGAACTCACGGTCTTTAATGTGTAAGTTGAAATCGCTGACGGCTTTGACGCCACCATCGTAAATTTTATCAATATGTTCTAAACGAATTTCTGCCATGTCGTTAGCCTCCTAAAGAATCTGTGTGTTTATAATAGCGCTTACAAGAACGATTATATGATGAAACCGCTTGCATTGAATATAGACAAGTTGCACAAAAACCGTCAATCGGATTTGTGCAACGTGACCATTAGTTGAAGAAGGCTCGCGTCATAGAACTTCCGTGCATCATAACCCGTCGTCTCGAACAGGCGATCGAGTCGGTAATTCAGCGTGTTTCGGTGCATGAAGAGCGCTTTGGCCGTGTGGGAGACGTTCAATGAATGACTGAACAACGCTTCGAGCAGTTCAATCGTCGATAAATCAAGCATCTCCATGAGTGAGGCCGTGATATGGTTCCGCTCTTTTAAGTCCTGCTCTTGTAGTAAATAATGGTATAATAATTGACTAGCAGGGTAAGTTTTAGTAGATAGACGAGCGTATGGCATGAGCAGTTGATGTTGACGATATACACGGGCAAGAGGACCTTGAGAACGTTCGCTATAGACAGCGTGTGCTTCGATGAAGCAATCGCTCGCGATGGCACGCAAGACGTCCTCGAACTCCTGAAGGTCGACAAACGTGTCTCGTTCGATGAGTTCGATATGTTTGGTTGTGATCAACACGATTTCAGCATGTGGCATGAAGTCGTGGATGATGCTGATGAATGATTCGAACGCTTCCTCTTCTGCTTCTTGGAGGGAAAGAGAGATGAGCCGGAATGATTGTTCAAGACGGTACGTCTCATCTTGAAGGCGTTCTTGCCATTTTCGCTGATGTGGGTCGGACTGAAGGAACGGGGTCGCCCACATGCGGAGCAATTGCTGTTCACGTTCGGTCAATTCGAACGTCGGGAGCCCAAATATGGTACCATCTTGCGTCTCGAACCAGTCAAGGTCCCCAGATGCATCTTCCGACCGATGGACAGCAGTCGGAAAAATCGATTTAATACGATCAAACGTATTCAATACTATCACCTCATCAACAATGTATCATATTTCAGATCGGAGGCTTGCAGTTTGGACGGGTTATTAAAGATTTTACTCATGATTGTGATTGGAGCGACGATTGGTGGCGTGACCAACTTTCTCGCCATCAAGATGTTGTTCCGGCCACATGAACCGAAATATATCGGTTCATTCCGGATTCCTTTTACACCAGGTCTCATTCCGAAACGTCGGGATGAATTGGCATCTAGCTTAGGAAAAACGGTCGTCAAACATTTATTGACGCCGGAAGGCATGCGAAAACGTTTACTAGATGACCAAGTGACGACGCATATTACGCACTTTGCGCAACAAGAAGTTCAGGCGATGCTACGCTCGGATAAAACCGTTCGAGAACTCGTAGAACCCCTCTACCCGAACGCAGAGGCACGCATCCTTACGTCGGCGGATGAAAAGTTACGTGACGAGCTAACGAGCGTCATGTCCGATGTGAAAGAACGGAAGTTGTTTGAATTGCTTGGAGAAGAAGGAATGGACCGCGTACGGGCAGTCATTCCTGAAATTGTTGAGGCACTTCTCGTCAAATCGGAAGAGTATTTTTATTCTCCTGAAGGTGAGGCGCAACTTCGCCATATGGTCGATTCGTTCGTTCAACGTCGACTTGGGTTTATCGCAGGATTTATTCAAAATATGAATTTTGTCGAGATGGTTCGACCAGAAATCGTCAATATTTTACGAGGTCAGTCGACTCGTGACGGCATGACGACGATGATTACGCGTGAGTTCGAACGATTCAGTGAGAAGATGGTCGATACATTGATAGATGAACGTTTAGAAGCCCGACTCATCGACGGGATCACCGAGCAAGTCGTCACACGTTTGCCAATCGGGCAATTGTTGGATCGACCAGTCTCATCGTATACCGAGTCCATCGAATCCCGTGTCGTCGATGAACTCGTGCCTCAAGGGGTCACCCTTGTCATTGAGCGCTTCACGAATCAAATGGAGACGATCATGGACCGCTTAAAAATCGATCAAATCGTACAGCAACAAGTCCAGTCGCTCGACACCTCGTACCTCGAAGAGATCGTGTTATCAATCTCGAAACGAGAGTTCCGGGCAATAACATGGCTTGGAGCGCTGTTAGGTGGTATGATTGGGTTGATTCAAGGGTTGATTGCCATCTTATGATGAGCTTGACCCTAATAGCATTTAGGAGGACGTTACATGTCACAAACAAACTTGTACGACCAAGCTTACCAATTGGAGAAAGCACTTCGCGATTCTGAAGAGTTCACAACACTCTCTTCTTTATACGATCGTGTCAATGCGGATGCGGAAGCGAACCAGTTGTTCGCTGACTTCCGTAACATCCAAATGACGCTTCAACAAAAGCAAATGCAAGGAGAAGAAATCTCTGAGCAGGAAATGATGGATGCGCAAACGAAAATGATGAGCGTTCAACAGAACGAATTGATCATGGAGCTCATGCAAGAAGAGCAACGCATGCACCAGCTCGTTACAGAAGTAACGAAAATCATCATGAAACCACTTGAAGAGCTTTACGCGCCGATGGTGAATGAAAACGAAGTTCAATAAGATGTGAGAAGCGGATGGCGATTGAGCCATCCGTTTTTTTGTTGATGAGATTGTCACAAGATTGAAGTAAGCGTTTTCATAGAGGGTTTATAATGAAAGTAGAATGATGGGGAAAGGGTGAACTGGCATGTGGACCGTGCTCATTCTATTCGGAATGATTCTCTTTTTCATAACAGGTTGGCTCCGAGCAGACTTGGTCGCATTGATCGGTCTTTTAAGTCTCGTTCTAACCAATCAATTGACGCCGGGTGAGGCGATGGCGGGATTCTCAAATTCAGTCGTCTTGATGATTGCTGGACTATTCATCGTCGGAGCAGGGTTGTTTCATTCCGGTTTAGCGGAACGATTGGCATCTGCACTCATTCCGTACGCGAACGGAAGTGAGACACGACTCTTTTATTTGTTCATGTTGACCGTCGCCTTGCTTTCAAGCGTCATGTCGAACACAGGGACGGTCGCATTGCTCATTCCTGTCGTCATGGCGATGTCCCGACAAATCAAACGATCCGCAAAGACGTATCTGATGCCGCTTGCTTTCTTCTCGAGCATCGGAGGGACGATGACATTGATTGGGACACCGCCGAACCTTGTCGCAGCTGAATCGCTACGAGGTCTGATTGATGTGCCGATCGGCTTCTTTTCTTTGTTCCCAATCGGCGCGGTCGTGATGATTGTCGGCTTGTTCTATTTTCGCCTCGTCGGAAATCGCTTGCTCGAAGATAATCGTTCAAGGGAATGGGATGGAGGCGGTGCAACCGAGACGATCAACCCGAACGTGTATGTCCTGTCGATTGACGAGGTACATCCGTTGATTGGCAAACGACTAAGTGAATTGAAATGGTCGCGTGACGGGATCATCGTATTAAAGGAACGAGTGAAAGGAATAGGGCGGCATTACGAAACTGCTCGCGCTGACACCGTATTGCGTGCCGGGTCGATCCTCGTCAGTGGGGATGAGCAGCGAGTCCGTTCTCTCTCGGAACAACAACACATTCCGTTTCAGCAGGTTGAGGCAACAAACGTCTATGACAAGACCGGTGGCATCGTCATGTTCACGATTCCAGGGTCGAGTCAACTTGTAGGGAGATGTCTTCATGAGAGCCAGTTACGGAATGAGTTTCATGTGAACGTTTTGCGTGTCATCCGCCCACAAGAAGAAATTGCACAAGTACACCTGAAAGATACGCCGCTAAAACAAGGGGACTTGTTGATGGTACAAGGGAAGTGGGACGATTTAGAGCGAGTTGAACAAGAGGCACGACTGCTCCTCTCGAACGAGCGGGTGACGGATGTAGCGAATCGGACGGTGTCGAGTCATCATCAACTTGCGGCAGGTGTGATCATGGTTATGATGATGACGTTGTTCGTGTTTGAATGGGTTGATCCGACCGTTGCGGTTTGGCTGGCGGCACTTGCGATGGTGATGAGCGGAGCCGTGCGCCACCTAGATATTGCGTATCAATCGATTCAATGGTCTTCACTCGTCTTGATTGCCGCGATGATCCCGATAGGAACGGCGCTTGAGAAGGCGGAGATCATGGCGTGGCTTGTCGACTGGATTGGGCGGTCGTTCGCGGGCTTTGGGCCAGCCTGGGTCCTCGTCGTTTTATTTCTTGCGACGATGGTCCTCAGTCAAATCATCTCGAACACCGCGACCGCTATCTTGTTCATTCCGCTAGCCATCGCTCTATCGGAATCCATGGCGGTCAGTCCAGTTCCGTTCGTCATCGCTGTCGCCATTTCAGCATCCCTTGCTTTCATGACACCGTTCGGTTCTCCGACAAACGCGATGGTGTTTAGTGTAGGAGGCTATCGATTCATAGATTTCGTCAAAGTCGGTGTGCCGTTGCAACTACTCACCGGCATCGTCGGAATCCTGATGATTCTGTTTCTCTTTCCATTTTAAGCAGGATTTAGGGGGAGGATAACGAAAGTAAAGTGATCAGGAAATGAAAGGATGGACGACGATGAAAAAATGGATGTTGGTTTTCCTCTGCTTGTTTCTAGTAGCCTGTGGGAAAGAAGAGAAGGCCGAACCAAAACCTGAGATGACGGAGAACGGGCGGGTGGCTGAACAGTATCTTGAGAAACAACAGTACCCAATCGTCTCATATGAAGGCGAGTATATGAGTACGTTAACCTTAGATGAGTTGAAGGAAGATCGTGCACAGAACACTTGGGGAGTACAATCCGTGTCACCGGATGAATACGTTGGAAAGACCATATACTATGAAAACTTTACGGTAAAAGATCATCCGATTGGTGAACAATCTCCCGCCGGTCAGACTGCTGTCTCGGTAATGGTCGTGGATGGAGAGGTAATCGGGGGA
The DNA here is from genome assembly GCF_018617575.1 of Exiguobacterium sp. s160. NCBI lineage: Bacteria > Bacillati > Bacillota > Bacilli > Caryophanales > Exiguobacterium > Exiguobacterium sp. s160. The sequence goes on along the minus strand of NZ_JACSKK010000005.1, from coordinate 95,873 downwards.
ACGTCATTCCCTGTGACAGACGGATCGGGTTTAGGGAGCGGATATAGTTTGAGCGGGGAATCGTTCGAGGACATTCACCCTGATATTCAGGAATGGCAGAAAGCATGGAATGAGAAATATGGAAATTAAAAAGTAGACCGAGAACAAGAATCTCGGTCTACTTTCATTATGATGCCGTTCCTTTTAATTTCCCCGGTAATTTGCAACGTTCGAAATAGATGAGTTGTCCCCGGCGAACGATGCGTGCTCCTTTATGTTCATGCCCTGCTGCTCGAAGCATGTCGAGCCCTTGCTGTTTGGCTGACTGATCATCGCTTGCTTCGAACATTTCATTCAACACGAGTGTGCCATCATTTTCAAATCCTGTCACCGTATATGTCTCCATTCACACGACCCCCTTTTTCTCTATTTTAATGAATGGTCATTCATTCTTCAAGAGAAGGTTTTGTCAGTTCGTCAAATGTCAGTTGACGTGTGGATTCAGTTCGAGGAATCAAGTCGGATACGGTCAGCCCAATCAAGCGAACGGGCTCGGTGACATTCATCTCATCGAAGAGGCGTCTCGCCAGTCGTCGAATTTCGTTATGGTCATGCGTCGGATGATTCAATTTGATTTGATGACTTCTAGCCTGAAACTCGCTCGTCTTTAATTTGATCGTGACGGTTTGGCAACTCAGTTCACGGCGGTCGAGCTGACGCAACACGTCTTCCATTTCGGGAATGACCCGTTCGAATACTTCCTCGGGGTCGTCGATGTCAAACGCAAACGTCGTTTCCGACCCGATTGACTTACGCTCACGCGTGGCGACGACAGGACGCGTATCTCGTCCATGTGCCAATTCATACAGTTGTTGTCCGCGATCATGTCCAAAGATGGCCTTCAGTTGTTCGGGACGAGCTTGTTGAAGGTCACCGATTGTATGATAGCCACTTTTGTAAAGCGTTTGGGCGGTCACTTTTCCGACACCGTGCATCGCTTCGATGGAAAGGGGAGAGAGAAAATCAGCGACTTTCTCAGACGAGACGACGGTAAGGCCGCTGGGCTTATCAAAGCCGGACGCAATTTTTGCGACAAACTTTGAAGGCGCGACGCCAGCGGATGCCGTAAGACCGGTACGGCGTTTAATCTCTCCTAGAATATAACGGGCAATATACGGACTCGATGTGCTCAACAGCGTATTTTCGGTCACGTCCAAATAGGCTTCGTCAAGGGATAACGGTTCGACGAGAGGAGTGACCGACTTAAAGATGTCCATGACCTGCGCGCTGACTTGTCGATAGGCTTGGAATCGTGGTTTGACAAACGTGGCGTGTGGACACAAGGCAAAAGCGCGACGTGATGACATCGCGCTGTGTACACCGTACTTCCTCGCTTCATATGAACAAGTGGCAACGACTCCACGACTGTGAGGTGGTCCACCGACGATGACCGGTTTCCCACGTAAATTTGGACGATCCCGTTGTTCGACGGAGGCATAAAAGGCATCCATGTCCACATGAATGATGAGTCGTTCCATAACATCACCTTTCCTGTGCAAATCTCTTTTCTTTATTATAACGAACTTTTGTTCGTTTTTTTAGGATTTTGTTTTACTTTATTCTTAGATGAAGTGGTTTGATTCGGGAATTGTAACAACGATCCAATCCAATTCTTCCGTTTCAACCATACTTGAATGATAAGAGTGAAGAATAGAATCATCAACCAGGCGAACGCGTAACCGAACGGCCAATCCAGTTCAGGCATCTCTTTAAAGTTCATTCCCCATACGGCACCGAACGCGACGACAGGGGTGGTGAGTGCCGTGAAGACGGTGAGTGCCTTCATGATTTCATTTCCCCGAAAGTTAGAAAGTGTCGAGGCGAGGTCTGTCATCGCGATAACGTCCCCTTGATAGTGGTTGATTAACGTCAATAGTCGACTGACTCGATAATCCGCGAGTTGATAAGGTCTCAACGTTTGTAGGTCGATATCGAGAAAGGCCTCACGTCCTGCCATGACGAGTTCTTTATAAGGAGTGACCGTATCGGACCACCGTTCGATTTCACTCCGAAGACCAAAGATTTCATTCATGAACGTGGCAGGGACTTGTCCTGCCATTTCTCGCTGTGCCACGAGAAGTCGTTCTTCGAATTCATCGATTCCGTGAAAGTAATTGTTCATTCGTTCGGCGAGCAACTCATAGAACGCTTCAATCGGTGAGTTGCAGTCTTTCGCAAGGACCGACTCGTGATGCAAATCGTCAAATCCAATCGTCCATAAAAAATCAGGGCCGATAAAATAGTGTCCGATTTTCTGAGGCTCGCGTTCTAACTGCTCGTAGTCGAGTGTGAGTGACCCGTACATATAACCATCCTCGACCACGATTTTTGTGACGCTTGCGGTCGTCAACTGCTCGAGCCAATACGTATAGGCCAGTGCATATCGAGAATCTACTTTCACATAATCCTCGGGGCGCGTGTACCAATCCCATTCCATCGTCTATTCCTCCAATTCGCTATAGTAGTAGTATTCCCAAATTGTCAGGAATGTTGGCATCTGTCGCAAAGTTTCGATAAGATGAAGGTACTGAACAAGAGAGAGGTGCTTTCATTGACGACAAAAATCGGTCAGCTCAAAGTGGGCGACACGCTAGACCAATATGTCATGATCAAACAATCGTATAAGGGACTTGCCGGGAACGGAAAGCCTTATTTAACATTAATCCTGTGCGACGAGAGTGGAGAAATTGAAACAAAGTTATGGGATAGTTCGGATACCGAAAAGTATGCGACGAAAAAAATCGTCCATGCGGCAGGTGAAGTGATGGACTATCGTGGACGGACGCAATTGAAGTTAAAGCAAATTTCAATCATCGAGCAAGAAGTCGATATCGCCCCGTACGTTCGGTCGGCGCCGATTCCGAAGTCGGAACTTGAAACGACCATCCGTGAGTTCATCACGTCACTGCAACACGATGACATTCGTCGTCTCGTTGAAGAAATCGTCAATCGTCACGAAGAGGCATACTTCACGTATCCAGCTGCTGTGCGACATCATCACGCGGTCTATTCAGGACTCGCATTCCACGTCATGTCGATGCTGAAGCTTGCGGACACGATGTGTGACCTGTATCCATCGTTGAACCGAGACCTGTTGATTGCCGGCGTGATCTTGCATGATTTGGCGAAAGTCATCGAGTTATCGGATGCGATCACACCAGAATACACGCTTGAAGGCAAGTTGCTCGGTCATCTCTCACTCATGGCATCTGAAATTGAAGTCGTGTCACGTGAGCTCGGGACGGACCGAGAAGTGACGACGTTGTTGCAACATCTCGTCTTAAGCCATCATGGGAAACCGGAGTGGGGATCGGCGAATACGCCACAACTCCCTGAAGCGGAGATGCTGTTCTTCATCGACAACATCGACGCGCGGATGAACATGTTCGAAAAAGCGTATGAAGGCGTCGAGCCGGGTACGTTTACGGAGCGTGTCATGGCACTCGATAACCGTGCCTTCTATCGTCCAAAGTTATAATATGTCCATAAAAAAATGGCGCTCCATTGCGGAGTGCCATTTTTGTCTTATTGTTCAGTCGATTCTTCAGAAGACTCGTCTGCGTTTTTGATTGCTTCTTTGACAGCGTCAAATTGTTGCTCTGCTTTTGCATCTTTTACGTCAACGTTGTATTTTTCAATCAACTCCGCGTAAATTTTGTTTGCATCGACAGAAGCTGATTTTTCTGTTGCCAACTCTTCACGAATACGGTCTTTCTCGTCTTCGAGTTTCAAGTCTTTCTCTTTACGGTCTGTTACTTTAATGACGTGGAAACCGAATTGCGATTGGATTGGCTCAGAGACTTTTCCGACGACGTCCTCTTTGAATGCATATTCTTCGAATTCAGGTACCATCGTGCCTGTAGAGAAGTAACCGAGTTCTCCACCTTGCTCACCAGAACCTGTATCTGTTGATTTTTCTTTCGCGAGTTCAGCGAAGTCTGCACCGTCATTCAACTGTTTGATGATGTCCTGTGCTTCTTCTTCTGATTCGACGAGGATGTGGCTAGCTTCCACTTCCACGTTTTCTTTAGCGAACTGTGCTTCGACTTCTTCATCTGTCACGTCGACAAGTTCAGATTTAGCTGCGTCGACAAGCATTTGTCCGCGAAGCGCTTCTTTGAATTCTTCGGTTCCGCTCATGCCGGCTTGTTGAATCGCTTGTTCGAATTCTTCTTTTGAGTTGAATTGTTCTTCTGTCTTGCTGAACTCTTCATCTACTTTTTCTTGCTCGACTTGGTCACCGTACTCTTTTTCAAGAAGTGCATTCATCGTCTCTTGGAATGCGAGTTGTGGCACCATGCGGTCGTAACTCATGTCCGCGATTTCACCGCGTGTGATTTCGCCGCCTTTATATGTGACGACTGCTGAATTATCTGATTCTCCGCCGCCTGCGCTTGTTGCTGCGTATGTGCCGCCAGCACCGATGATCAGTGCAAGTGCAGATGCACCGATGAGAGCGCCGGTTGAGAATTTTTTATCTTGCTTTTTTGGTTCGTTAGTCATTCCGTTTGACATGTATTCCACCCCTAATAATTCTTTAAAGTTTCTAAGTCCGACTATATCACATTTTCCTAATCATGACAGCTGTTCTCTTGTCTGTACAGTATCATAGCACACAATCCTGTCGTATAATGATGTAATAGAATGTGAAATGATGGGGTGATGGTAGTGTCACTAGAAGAGAAGGTCGAGCATTTATCATATCAGATGAAGATCTTACTCGAGATTGTCGATTGGACGGACCGTCCGTTTGAATATGAAGTGATTCGAGCGAACTTGACAAAGCAGGACGTAGAGGCGTTTTATCAGTTGCTTGATGATATTCGGGCACGACAAAACGAGCAAATGCGCTATGGGTTTACGTCCATAGAGCCGTTGCTCGTCCACTTTGTGGGTATGTTGGATTCAAGGCTCGACGTAAAAACGATTCTTGGGGCATGCGTCCGTCAAGGAATCGAGTTAGACGTCACAGAGCCACTCTATCGGCAGGTTAGGCTTCTTGACTGAGTTCATCCTCATCAGGACGTCTGCCTGCCTCTTCTGTGATCATTTTTGATGTTTCAGCAAAGATATCCATGAAGTTGTCGCCATATAAACGACGCACGATGGCCGTCATGTCTGTTAAGTCAGGGAACTTGCCATAAAGTTCTTGGAGCGGAAGTGAAGCGCGGAATACGCCGTTTCCTTCTGGATCAAACGCGTGAATCGTTTCAAGCAACAACGATTCTCCTTCAGGTGTCAATTGGACATACGTGTTTCGCTTGTCCGTCTCTTTTTTCGAAAACGTAAGTAATCCACGATCTTCTAACTTCTTCGAGAAGTTGAAAGCGGTCGAGACGTGCATGACGCCATATTTTGCAATTTCAGAGATCGATGCGCCGCCTAACGCGTGGGCAATCCATAAGATGTGGTGCTCATTGATGTTTAAATCAAATGGTTTAATCCAGTTTTGCCAATCTTTTTCGACGGTTTTCCACAAAGCCTTACTCAATTGAATGATTTTGTGGCTATAGAGCATGGCCTCAGGGCCAGTGAATTCTTTTTCGTGTTCCATTTCGATCCATCCTTTCCGGATAAAAAATCAAAAGTAATCGACGGACGATGACCTCAAACACTCATTGTGTTTGATTGGCAGTGTTGTCAGTCATAGCAGACTGTACGTTCGAGAGTTCCTGAAGGTTCCCTTGAATTCGCTCGACTGAAGGCTGAATGTCTTGTTGATAGCGTTCGACTTCGGCTTTCACTTGATCAGTCAATTCTTTTCCTTGCAGTTTCCCTGCGGCGGCAACTTGCGATGCATGTTTCGCCACATTCCCAAATTGTTCTTTTAGCGTAGTGATTGTGGATGCTCGATGTTGTTGAGCAGCAGCATCGTTTGCGGTACCTCTCGCCAGTTTTTTAAACGTGGCAACTCCTAAAAATGCTAAAACAAAGCCGAAAGCAATCCAATCTCGACGTTGGCGACTCGACAAAACATTCCCCTCCTCAAGCTCGGATAATCCGAATTACATTCTTTTCATATTATTTTACCAAAAAAGAGTGATTAAAAACCTATATCGCAAATAAAATTTTTCAGAACATTCAATTTTGACCGAAAAATCATTTTATTTTAAAATATAGGTAAAGGAAGGTGATCCTCAGTGGAGAAAGCGAAGCGTTGGGTAGATGACATGCTTGACCTGTATCTCGCTGCGAAACGACTGGGAGATGACACTTGGGCCGACTCCATTATGAACACACTAGAGGCGGGGTATGAAGCGTCGAAACAAACAGAGCAGGCACGCGAAGAATCGATACGAGAAAAACGTATGCTTGAAATAGATACCCGTCTAACCGAATTACGAAAAGAATTTGAACAAGCGACATCTGTTAAGACGCGTCAACAGTTATACGAAGTGGCAATCAAACTTCAGGTCGAGCGAGCGCAATTAGAAGAAGAACGGAAACGTCACCTTGATTCAATCAATCAATCATAAAAAACGAGACCCGTCATCGATTGACGGGTCTCGGTCTGTCTTAAACGTGTGATTGAATATTCGATGCGAGGGTTGTGAGTTCTTCAGATGTGAACGCATCATTTTGTGTAATCCATTTTGCTCCGAATCCATCTTCGTGTCCGAAACGTGGAATTAAATGAATGTGGAAGTGATAGACCGTTTGTCCGGCAACTTCCTCAGCATTCGACAAGACGTTCATGCCGATTGCCCCTGTTTCGCGTTGAATGGCCTTCGCGATGGTCGGGACGCGTTTGAAGACGTCCGCTGCGACCTCTTCAGGTAGCTCGTAAACGTTTTTCGCATGATGTTTCGGAATGACGAGCGTGTGACCTTTTGTCACTTGCGAGAGGTCGAGGAAAGCGACGACCGCCTCATCTTCATATACCCGATACGACGGGATTTCTTGTTGAGCGATTTTGCAAAAGATACAGGTTGGATCGGTATGCATCTATATTCCTCCGTTCTAAAAGTCATTTCTGTTTCATCATACCACGGAAATTCAGGCGCAAGAACGATTGGAAGAGAGATTGATTCCTTTTATACTTGAAGTAAGCACTGAAGAAAGGAGGCGAAAAGATGTCGTATACAAGAAGTCGAAAGAAAGAACGTCATTCCAAAATGATTCTTCTATTATCTATTTTCACCATTTTAGTCGGAGCCATTGTCTTCTATATATATGGATACAAACCGGCGGCGGAGCAAGATAAGATTCACGTCGCATTTAAAGAGGCCTTATTAGAGGAAGACCGTGCTTTCTTTGAGGAAAAGGTAGAATATCAAGGCGAAACGTTAACGCGTGCCGAAGCGCTGCGGTTTATGGGCTGGCTGAACGATGAAAAATCCATTCGTGGCGATGCCATCGCCGAAGTCGCACAAGATCGTGCGAATCGGACGAAAGGCATGGAAGCGGAAGGGCTGTTTCGATTGATTGATACAGGTGAAGGGCGCTTTGGCTTTTCAGATTATCGGATTGAGTTATTGCCACAACGAATCGATGTCACTTCAGACGTACCGTTGACGAATATTTGGGTCGATGGGCAGCGCGTCGGTCGGATTGATGAAGCGAACGGACGATTCACGTTCGAGAAGATGCCAGGAAGTTATGATGTGAAGGCGGTCGCCGTGGCGAATGGTGAGACGGTGTCCGAAACAGAGACGATTCAATTGATCACGTCCGAATCGATTGATTATGCACTCATGCCGGAATCGAGCGAAGCGATTGCGGGGCAATTCGATTTGAAGCGAGCAGAGCTCATTGAGATTGAGGTTGAGGCGCAAACCGGTCATCCGTTAGAAACGATTGATTCATTAATCGGGCAATCGGAAGGAAAGGTTCAAGAAACGTTAGGAGAGCCAGATGGGAAACGTGATGGGAAATGGGATTATGAACGTTTGACCATCGTGTTTGAAGAGGGGGACGTGCAATCGGTTATGGTTGATCTTGATAAACGACCAGACGACTTGATTGCATTACTCGGCGAACCGAAAGAAAAGACGGAACACAAACTCGGCACAGAGTGGGATTACGGTCAATCCTTCTTCGAATCGTTCTTCACGTTCTTTGGTCTTGAGACGGAGAAGCAGTTTATTGAAAAAAATGACGCGATGTATTTATTGATTCAATGAAAAAAAGAGGGACATTCCATTACGGAAGCCCCTCCTGTACATAAATAATTATTTCTTACGCATTGATTTCATGACGAACGACACGATCAAGATAAGAACAATCGCACCGATAAGAGCTGGGATAATCGCGATATCCGCTACGATTGGTCCGAAATCACCGAAGATGAGTCCACCCAACCAAGCACCGATGATCCCTGCGATGATGTTACCGATGATTCCACCTGGTACGTCCTTACCTAAAATTAATCCTGCTAACCAACCGATGATACCTCCGATAATCAAATAAAGAATAAACCCCATAATTCATTTCTCCTTCCTCTGTTTGCCCATTGTTCTTTTCAACGATTTTGTGGAACAATGGGAGTACTGATGTTTTATTTTAAAATGCCTTACAGTTCAGATTATTCCCATGTGACAACATTTAAAACATATACCACGAAAAAAAGTTGAAAATGAAAGGTGTGGTTTTCATGCTGCACGTCGATCGATTGAACGGCGGATATATCGGTAAACAAGTTTTGCATGACGTTTCGTTTGAAGTGAACAAAGGAGAACTCGTTGGGTTAATAGGGCTAAATGGAGCTGGTAAATCGACGACGATCAAACACATTTTGGGTCTGTTGTCACCACTGTCCGGAAAAATCGAAATTGATGGAGAAACATTAGAGTCTTCAGAGAAAAGGTATCGTAAGAAAGTAAGTTACATACCGGAGACACCGATTTTATACGAGACGTTAACCTTACAAGAACACATTGAGTTGATGGGGAAAGCATATGACGTAAGTCCTGAAGAATTGACCGAACGGACAAATCGCTTAGCGAAAGAAATGCGAATGGAAAAACAGCTCACATGGTTCCCGTCCGTCTTCTCGAAAGGGATGCGTCAAAAGGCGATGATCTTATGTGCGCTCGTGACGAAGACACCGCTCCTCATCGTCGATGAGCCGTTCGTTGGTCTCGATCCATTAGCGATTCGTCAGTTGCTGCAACTCTTTGATGAGTACAAACAAGACTGTGCGATTTTGATGTCGACCCATATTCTTGAGACTGCGGAGCGGCATTGCGACCGTTTCGTCTTCCTTCATCAAGGTGTCGTCATTGCGAACGGAACGGCCGCACAGTTGCGAGACAAGTATCAATTGTCACCTGATGCGACACTCGATGACATTTATGTAGAGGCGATTGCGTCGGAGGAACGGTCGTCATGAATCGATTTACTTCAAGACTCGGCAACTGGATGGAAGAAGTCGTCAAATATAGTCGCTACGTCGCAAACGGCGGACTCTTGTTCACGCTCTACTTCACTTTGATTTACGGGGCATTCGTCTATAACAACTTTTTAGAACGTATTGATGGGACGTTCCCGGGGGTGTGGATTGCCGCAACGGTTCTCATTCTCATCCCGCTCGGCCATCGACCGAGAACGTTTATCCAAGAGGCGGATCAAGTGTTCCTCCTCCCTGAATTAGGGACGATTCGCTCCTATATGATTGGTGTGCGCTTGTTCAATATCGGATTCGCGACAATCCGTGCACTCCTTCTCTTACTCATTTTATTGCCGCTTCTCGTGCGGACGGAGAGCTATACGGGAATTGAGGTATTATCGTTCGTTGTCACGATGACGTTACTGTCGGCTGCGGGTCGATTGGCAAAAGTGGAAGGGGTACGCGAATGGCTCATCGTCCCGTTCGCGCTCGTGAGCGGCGCATGTCTTCTAATGGATTGGACAGAGTGGGCGTGGGTGCCCGCGTTCATGCCGTTCATTTTCTTACATGTAAAACGAAACGAACGAATCCCACTCTTACACTGGTTGGCGCTTGAGGAGAAGAGTCGGGCTCAGTTTGAACGAGTCATCAGCTGGTTCGTCGACTTGCCGACCTTGAAAGAAGAAGTGCGGGAACGACGACTTCTGACAAAGCTGCTCGAAAAACGAGTGCTCCAACGCGTCGATGCGTCCCGTTACGTGTACGGTCTTCGGATTATTCGTTCGAACGACTCCCTCGACCTGATCCTTCGATTGACGGCGGTGGCGCTCATCGTCATGTGGATGTCAGGCGGTTGGTATGTAGGATTCGTCACACCACTATTCGTAGGGTTGACAGCGTTACAGCTCGTTCCATTGTTTAAACGGTTAGAGGCGATTTCCATTGTGTCCTGGCTACCAATCACTCGTCAAGAGCGGATCGAAGGCTATTCGTGGTGGGCGATGCGGTTACTCATCGTGCAATCCATCGTGCTCGTACTCGCCTCGGTTGGATTTGGTGCGACATGGGACGCGGCAGTCGGGCTGGTTTTATCCATCGTGGTCATTCGTTACTATTTAAGACGGTTGACATGAAAAGAAGGACATCCGATTCTGGATGTCCTTCTCGCGTGATTGATGTTATTTCTTAGGAGACATGACCGATACGCTTGAACCGAGAATCTTCGGAAGGCGTCCTGGTTTCTCTGTTGTTTCTTCGACTTCACCATATGCTGATACACCATGCTCTGCGATATCGAGACCGACATCTTCTTGTTCTTCCGTGACACGAAGTCCGATTGTGACGTCAAGGAGTTTCAAGAAAGCATAGCTTCCGCCACCGGCGATGACCATGGCGATCAATACACCGAGTGTCTGAACGCCGAGCTGTGTCAAACCGCCGCCGTAGAAGAGTCCTGCAGAACCGATTCCTGTAATCTCGACGAGTCGAGGAGAAGCGAAGAAGCCGAGTGCGAGTGTTCCGATGATCCCAGCCACCCCGTGTACGGAGAAGGCACAGAGTGGGTCATCTACATATTTCGCCATCAAGATGCTTGTTCCGTATGTTGCGATTGATGCGAGTGCACCGATGACGACGGCTGCCCAAGGTTCCACAAACGCACAAGCTGCTGTGATGGCAACGAGTGCTCCGAGAACACCGTTGACGATCGTTGGAATGTCCGCCGTTTTACGGTGGAGCATGACGATGGCAAGGGCACCGAGCGCACCAGCTGCTGTTGCGAGCATTGTTGTCAACGCCACGTAACCGAAGAATCCGTCAGCGACCGACATCGTCGAACCAGCATTGAATCCGAACCAGCAAAGCCAGAGTACGAGACCGCCAACGACCGTCAAGACGTGGTTGTGACCAGCGAGTGATTCCGTCTTGCGACGTGGTTTCAGGATGATGGTCGCCATGAGAGCTGCCATCCCACCTTGAAGGTGAACGACCGCCGAACCTGCGAAGTCTTGCATCCCCATCGATCCAAGCATTCCGCCAGCCCATACTGAGCGTGCAACGATTGGGTAGAGGATGGCAACGAAGAAGATACCGAAGAGAACGTAGGCAGAAAGCTTAGCCCGTTCCGCAAATCCACCCCAAGCGATGGCGAGGGATACCGCAACGAATGATAACTGGAATAAGAATTTGATGTCGATTGATACGTTCGCCCAATCGAGGCTTGTGAACGATCCGCTTAAGAAGAATCCTTCTGTTCCAAACCAAGTCGTTCCGTCACCGAATGAGAGGCCGAATCCGACCGCCCAAAAAGCGAGTGCCGCCACAGAGAGGCTGATAATTTGTTTGACCGCGACGTGACCGGCGTTCTTCGCCCGAAGCGTCCCTGTCTCGAGTAATCCGAAACCTAATTGCATCGTCAATACGAGCAATGCAGCGATGAGTACATACAGCGTGTCCATATAATAGAGAATGTCTTCCATGTTCATGCCCTCCTTTTTCTTAGGTGCTTTCCAAAAGTTGACTTCAGTGTAAAACGAAAATTTGATGTTGGATTGCATTTTGTCAGATTATCTGACATAGTTTTTTTATTAAGGAGGGCGAGGGTGAATGGACTATAAATCGAAGAAAGTAATCGGGATGGGCGTCGTGACTGAGTTGACGGGACTTTCTGAGCGTCAGGTCCGTTATTATGAAGAAAAAGGTCTCGTCTTTCCTGAACGTACGAAAGGCGGTTCACGTAAATATTCTTTCCATGACGTGGAGCGTTTGGTCGAAGTGGCGACCAAACTAGAGGATGGGTGGCGAATTCAAGATATTAAAGAGCGCGAGCGTCGATTATCGGCGAAGCAGCGTGATGATTTGATTCGCGGTCAGTTGAATTCGGCTTTCCGAACATTTCCGACAAAAAAATGACACAAAGAAAACACAATGAAAATGCTTCACATTAGCATAATTCTAATTAATTTCTGTATAATGTTTTTGAGTTCACAAACACGAGAATAAAGAGTGTAGGAGAAATTTAGAGGGGAATGACGCGACGTATGAACGATACTATTTTAAAAGCGTTTAAAGGAGAGGCGACGGACTATGTACCTGTATGGTATATGCGCCAAGCCGGACGCTATCAACCGGAATATCGAGAGATTAAAAAGACGAGGTCACTATTCGAGATCACGCATGATCCTGAACTTTGTGCATATGTCACGGAACTTCCGGTGAAACAACTCGGAGTCGACGCGGCCATTCTATATAAAGACATCATGACGCCACTTCCATCGATGGGAGTGGATGTCGAGATTAAGAGCGGAATCGGACCGGTCATCGACAACCCATATCGAACGATGGAAGATGTGGAACGCTTAAAGCCGTTAAACCCAGATGATATCTCATACGTCTTCGACACAATCCGTTTACTTCGGGAACGATTAGAAGTACCGCTCATCGGCTTTTCAGGGGCGCCGTTCACATTGGCGAGCTACATGATCGAAGGTGGTCCATCACGGAACTACCATCGCACGAAAGCGCTCATGTATGCAGAACCGGATGTCTGGAATGCATTGATGGAAAAACTCGGTGATATGGTTATCACGTATGCGAAGGCGCAAGCGGATGCTGGCATTCAGGCGTTCCAATTGTTTGATTCGTGGGTCGGGACGCTCAGCCGTAAAGACTACGCGCGTTACATCAAGCCGACGACGGAACGTATTTTCAAAGAATTACGTTCTCTTGACATCCCGCTCATCATGCATGGAGTCGGAGCGAGTCATCAAATCGAAGAATGGCACGACCTTCCACTTGATGTGGTCGGACTCGATTGGCGTCTATCCGTACAAGAAGCGCGCGACCGCGGGATCACAAAGGCTGTCCAAGGAAACTTGGACCCGTCGTTCTTACTGGCACCGTGGCCGGTCATCGAAGAGAAGGTAAAAGAAATTTTAGATGAAGGAATGAAGCAGCCAGGATACGTCTTCAACTTGGGACATGGGGTGTTCCCAGAAGTCGATCCAGCCGTACTCGTCAAATTGACGGCATTCATTCACGATTACTCACGCGAAAAAATGGGAGGCAATGAATCATGAAAACAGTCGGACTACTTGTCATGGCGTACGGGACACCGTACAAGCCGGAAGATATCGAACGCTACTACACGCACATTCGGTACGGACGTAAACCATCGCCGGAAGCGCTCCAAGATTTAACGGAACGCTATGAAGCGATTGGCGGCGTATCTCCACTCGCAAAAATCACGATCGATCAAGCGGAGACGCTTCGTGATATCTTGAATGAGCGCCATGTAGGTGAAATCGAGTTCAAACTGTATATCGGATTGAAGCATATCGAACCGTTCGTAGAAGATGCGGTCGCGCAAATGGCGAACGACGGCATTAAAGAAGCGGTATCGGTCGTCTTGGCACCTCATTACTCGTCATATAGCGTCAAGTCATATAACGGTCGTGCTCATGAAGAAGCAGCGAAGTATGGCATCGACATCCGTTCAGTCGACTCATGGTATGATGAGCCGAAATTTATTAACTGGTGGGCAGAGGCGATCAAAGAGACGTTCGCGAACTTGCCTGTACCGGCTGAAAAAGCATGTCTCATCGTATCAGCACATAGTCTTCCTGAAAAGATCTTGGCTGGGGGCGACCCGTATCCAGATCAATTGAAAGAGACGGCAGATAAGATTGCTCAGGCGACAGGTGTACCAAACGTTGAAGTTGGTTGGCAGTCAGAAGGAAACACACCGGATCCATGGATTGGACCGGACGTGCAAGATTTGACGGCTGAACTTTATGAAAAACATGGCTACGAAGCGTTCGTTTACACGCCGGTCGGCTTTGTCGCAGACCATCTCGAAGTATTATTCGACAACGATGTCGAATGTAAAGTCGTCTGTGACCGCCTCGGTGTCCACTACGCACGTCCAGCTATGCCAAATGCAGAGCGAAGCTTCATCGAAGCCATCGCGGATCGAATGGAAAGCGTGATCGTGCATCATGCGTAATTTTACGATTGTCGGTGGTGGGATCACAGGTCTCACCGCCGCTTTTTATGCGGAGCGTTATTTGCCGGAAGACGTATCAATCACATTGCTCGAGGCGACAGACCGTCTCGGTGGAAAGATTGACACGTATGAGACGGGCGAGTTTGCGGTTGAACGCGGACCAGATTCGTACGTTTTTCGAAAGACAGCCATGACAGAATTGATTGAAGACGTCGGTTTGGGTGACGAACTCGTTCGAAACGGCGTCGGACAGGCTTATGTTCTCCATCGTGACGGACTCCATCCAATTCCAAAGCAGACAGTGATGGGAATCCCGCTCGACGTCAACGCGTTTCGTGAGACGACGTTGCTCTCGGAAGAAGAACACGAAGACTTGAAAAAAATGTTACTGACACCACCTGATGTAGAAGCACCAGATTCGGACGTCTCGCTTGGTCTTTACCTTCGTGAACGTGTCGGGGACCCAATCGTCGACCGCTTGATCGAACCGTTGCTCTCTGGTATCTACGCCGGGGACATCGATCAAATGAGTGCGATGTCGACATTCCCACAGTTCATCGAGGGAGAAAAGAAATACGGGAACTTGTATGAAGGGATGCGTCATCTACGTCCCGAACAACGGGTCGCTGAGGTCGGGGCGAAAAAAGTAGGGCAGTTTGCCTCATTAAAACGAGGACTCAAATCGCTCACGGATCGTCTGGCCGAACGATTGGAACGGACGGAGATTGTATTGAACTGTGCCGTCGAACAAGTGTCCGAGCGCGAGGACGGGTATCGGTTATTTACGAATCGTGGAGATATCGACACGGATCATCTCGTATTGACGGTCCCACCACGCCTCATTCGTCAGTTCCTCCCGAAAGTCGATAGTGACTTTTTGGCGGATATGAAACCACATGCGACGGCGACTTGCTCGCTTGTCTTTAAAGAAGAAGATATCGAGCTCCCATTCGTCGGGACGGGATTTGTGACGAGTCAGGAAGCAGATGTGACGATTACGGCTTGTACGTTCATCGACCAAAAGTGGCCACATGCCGTGCCGAAAGGGTATCACGTCCTCCGTGTCTTTTTAGGTCGTCCGGGGGCAGATGACATCGTGGAAGCGTCCGATGAAGAAATCATCGAGACAGCGTTACATGATCTTCGAGGTCTCATGCAAATTCACCGTGATCCGATTCAGACAGTCGTCAGTAGACTTCGTGACGGACTGCCACCGTATGCCGTCTTTCATGCGGACCGCGTCAAAGCGCTTCGTGCCGAGATGAGCCGGGTATATCCTGGAGTCATTCTGGCTGGAATCGCCTATGACGGAATCGGGATGCCGGACTGTGTGAAGAGTGTGCGGGAACAAGTGAAAGCATTGCGTGAAAAAAATTGAGATTTGATGAAGGGAGGGTTCGGATTGTTCCGAATCCCTCTCTTTTTGTTATAGTTAGAAGCGAAAGAGAAAAAGGAGTGATGGAAGATGGTAACGTATAAACTTTTTGTATCAGACATGGACGGTACGATTTTGCACAACCACACCAAGATTGCGAACGAGACGGCAGAAATCATTCGTGAAGCAGAGGCAGCAGGCATTCGATTCGCAATTGCGACGGGGCGCAACTATGTGAATGCGAAACAAATCCTGGATGAGGTCGGACTTTCTTGCCCAATCGTATCGTCGAATGGGGGACGTGTGCTCGACACATCAGGAGAAGTCCTTCATGAGATCGACTTGACGATTGAAGAGGCTCTTCAGGTCATTGAAGTCCTTCATCAAGATCACAAGTATGCGGACGTCTTTTACGAGATGTACACGGAAGCTGGACTCGTGGCGAGCCGTGGTGACTTGATTGAAGCATCGATGAAAAACTTGAAAGCGAATGGTGACGACCGCTCGCTCGAGATGTATGAATTCTTCAAGAATCGCTATTACGTCAATGAAGACGTCAAGATTGTCGACGACATCGAGGGCTTCATTCGTGAGGAAGCAGGACGTGTCTATAAGTTCATCGCGTTCTCAAGTCATCTCGAGAAAATGACAGCGCTTTGGAAAGAAATCGAAGCACAAGTCGAAGGCGTATACGTCACATCTTCAGGTAATGACAACATTGAAGTGATGGCACACGGTGCAGATAAAGGGAACGGTGTGACAAAACTCGCTGAACATTATGGCATCGATTTATCGGAAGTCGTCGTCATCGGGGATAACTTGAATGACGTACCGATGTTCAAAGTGGCCGGTAAAGGGATTGCGATGGGGAACAGCCATGAGGACTTGATCGCCATCAGCGACCACGTCACTGAGCGTCACGACGAGTACGGGGTGGCGAATGCCTTGAAGCGAGTGATGACGGGTGAGTGGAAGTAAAAGATTTGTCGAGTCATCGTCTCGTCTCGTATAATACGAGTAACGAACATCCTACTAGGAGGAAATAGACTGTGAAATTTATTTTTAATCCAGATATCCGCGACCCGAAGCTTAACTTGGCGGTCGAAGAGTATATCTTAAAACATTTGAACGTAGACCATGAAGACTACTTCTTGTTCTATATCAACGGTCCGTCCATCATCATCGGGAAAAACCAAAACACGTCTGAAGAGGTCAACTTGAAGTACATCGAAGAGAACGGCATCGATGTCGTTCGACGCCTCTCTGGTGGCGGTGCCGTTTATCACGATGAAGGAAACTTGAACTTCAGTTTCATCACAAAAGATGATGGCAACTCGTTCAATAACTATAAGAAATTTACGCAACCAATCGTGGATGCGTTACGTAACCTCGGTGTCGAGGCGGAGCTAACAGGCCGTAACGATATTCAGGTCGGTGAACGTAAAATCAGCGGGAACGCACAATTCACGACGCGCGGACGCATGTTCAGTCACGGGACGCTCATGTTCAACTCGAACATTGAAGAAGTCGTCAACTCGCTCAACGTCTCGGAAGAGAAAATGCGCTCAAAAGGAATCAAGTCGGTCCGTAGCCGTGTGGCGAACATCACTGAATTTTTAGAGCGTGAGATGGAAATGGAACATTTCGTCGAGGCGTTGCTCCATTCGATTTACGATGGAGAGCAGCCGGAGCGTTACGTGCTTCGTGACGAGGATTGGGAAATTGTCCACGATATCTCGAAAGAGCGTTATGCGAACTGGGACTGGAACTTCGGGAAATCGCCGAAGTTTGATGTCGAGTCGAAACGTCGCTTCCCGATTGGGACGATCGATGTCCGCTTGAACGTCAACAAAGGAACGATCACTGAAGCGAAGATTTACGGTGATTTCTTCGGTGTCGGTGACATCCAAGATGTCGAGCAGGCGCTCGTCGGGACTCGTTTCGAACGTGCGGCCATTCGCGAGCAATTGTTACAACTCGATCTGAAGCACTATTTCGGAAATGTTGAGCTCGAGGAATTGGTTGATTTGATTAGTTAAAAGTAAAAAGGTGTTTCGGGATGAATTTCCGAAACACCTTTTTGATGTGATTCAAGAAAGGTTAACTTATTTCTGCTTTAAGGATGTCTAGGTTTCTCTCATAAAAATCTATATTTTGTTCAAGTCCTCTACGGTTACACCACCCAATACTGTTAAAAGCATCAGTAAATCGATAAAACGGAAGAACGCGTTCGAGATTGATCAATGGTCGAATACTTGTGTAACCTTCTTGATAGGCTTCGTATAACTGTAAGTCATGACTCAGATAGTCCCGATAAATCTTAGTGAAATCGACTTCTGTTGAACCAAAACGAACGGTTTCAAAGTCAATCAAACTTGAGACTTCAGATGATGTGACGAGGATATTACCTGGTCTAAAATCCATATGTATAAAACTAGGTCCATCAGGTTCCGGGAGCTGCAGTTTCATTTTTTCAAAAGTATGAATGGCTTTGTTATATAATGATTCCTCCAACAAAGGCTTTGCATCTGTCGCAAAACTATAAAATTGACGATCTAGAAATTGCGGCCACTCTTGAAAAACATTTTCGATATATGTGATTTTTTGATTAGTTGGTGGTGGAATAGAATGCATCTTAGCGTGCACTTCTCCCACCTGAAAAGCGATTGTGGCCGATGAATCTACGGAAAGTTGTACACCGGTTGATTCTTTCAAGAGCAGGGCACCGCTTGAATGTTCATCACCGGTCCAAAAGTCTAGCAATGTCGGAATTGGAATGTGAGCTTTTAAAAGTCGGTAAGCTTCAAGTTCACGAAATAATTTCACTTTCGAGAATGGGATTTTGATATAGACAGTCTCACCATTAGCTTGCACACACCGATAAACAGTTGAACTAAATGAATTTTCAACAGGAGCGGAATGTTGAATGTCCAAATCAAAAATATGGATAAGTTTTTCGAGCAATGTTCTCCCCCCTCAACACAAAAATCTATACATCTGACTAAAATACTTCACTCCAAAGTATAGCACCGGATTATAGATGTTTGGCAGTTTCGTGAACGATGATGCTACGGATTGCACCTAGAAAAAATAAGGCGTATCATAATTTATGCAAACGCTTTCGTTGAGGCTGATCAAAATAGGAGGAGTAACGATGTATCGAAAGCTCAATGAATGGATGGATCCAAGTCGGATGTGGGTGACGGAACAAGCGACGTTTGAACGGGCTGTCATGGCGATAGGGCTAGAGTTGGAACGTAAAGAAATTGTCGATTCTTCATTTACACGAGTGATCCTGGATCAAGAAGCGATTATTCCGTCCGGAGTGAGTGACGTGGCCGAGCCGGTAGCTGTCATCGACGTACCGCTCTCTATTTCAAAACGAGACGGCATCTCACTCCTTCATCTGTTGAATCCATGCGAGATGAAGACGATCACCGGTGAAACGATTCACGCGAAAGCCATCTTATTGATTACAGCTACGACGGAACCGAAAAAGCAGGCGTATCACAAATTGATTGATGATTTACTCATGGATGATGAGTCACTCCAAGCGCTCGTTCACGTGCAAAGCCGAACGGGATTATATCACTTACAAACGAACTTTTTGGAAGCGTTTTCTTATTGAAACATTTCATGTACAATAGAAGTAATTGAAAAGAGCGCGGACAACGTGCTCTTTTTTATGGCTCAAAAGTGAATCATCATTCATTTAAAGGGGGATTACCATGGCAAACTTAGTCAAGTCACTACAAGAAGTGGTGGCCGCTCACCCGCAAAAAGCAGCGTATGTGTTTGGGGAAGACACAGTGAGTTACGGACAGTTTTATGGGCAAGTCAAGGCGATGGCATCGACGCTTGAACAAAAAGGGATTGGACAAGGCGATCACGTCGCCCTTGTTCTCGGCAACAGCCCAGCGTTCTTGATCGCGTACTTCGCCGTGTTGTCACGTGGAGGGGTCGTCATTCCGATCAACCCTACATACACGCCTGATGAAATGGCCTACATTCTGCTTGATGGGGACGTCAAAGGGATTGTCGGATTGTCACCGCTCGTCGCGCAGGCAGAGGCGGCACTCTCGAAGTTGCCTCAGTTGAAACTTGTCATCTCTGTCCCATATGCGGATGTACCGGCATTGAAGCGTGAAGGTGAAATTGAGTTTATCCCGTTCGCGGAAGCGTTCGCACAAGCGGAAGGGACGTTCATTGAAGTCGATGAAGAAGAGGTTGCCGTCATTCTCTATACGAGTGGAACGACTGGAAAACCAAAAGGTGCGTTATTGACCCACCGGAACCTGTTCTCGAATGCTCATTCGATTGGAGAGTATTTGGATATCACACCGGAAGACAAGGCGTTGGCGGCATTACCGATGTTCCACGTATTCTGTTTGACGGTCATCGTCAACGCGCCACTTCTTCGTGGGGCGACGATTGTCATCTTACCAAAATTCTCACCGCAAGATGTATTCGACTTGGTGCCAAAGCATCGTGTGACATTGTTTGCGGGAGTACCGACGATGTACAACTTCTTGCTGCAGACGGCGATGAAAGTACCGGCCTATACGTCCGCGTTGAAACATGTCCGCGTGTTCGTCTCGGGAGGGGCGAGCTTACCGGTCCAACTGCTCGAGTCGTTTGAGCAGATGTTCGAATGTAAGATTCTCGAAGGCTATGGTCTGTCTGAGGCGTCACCGGTCACTTGCTTCAACCCGCTTCACGGCGAGCGAAAAGCGGGATCCATCGGACCTTCAATCGTTCATGTCGAAAACAAAGTCGTCGACGAACTTGGGGAAGAAGTCGGCGTCGGTGAAGTCGGGGAATTGATTGTACGTGGACCGAACGTCATGAAAGGGTATTACAAGTTGCCGGAAGAGACGATGATGACGCTTCGCGACGGCTGGCTCTATACAGGGGATTTGGCTCGACGTGACGAGGACGGTTATTTCTATATCGTCGACCGGAAAAAGGATATGGTCATCGTCGGAGGTTATAACGTATACCCTCGTGAGGTAGAAGAAGTTCTATATCAACATCCTGATATCGTGGAAGCAGCGGTGATTGGTGTGCCGGATGCAGAGCAAGGAGAAGCGGTGAAGGCGTTCGTCGTCACGAAACATGAAGACGTGACAAAAGAGGATATTCGTGCGTACACACAAACAAAGTTGGCGAAATATAAGCAACCGACTTATATTGAAATCATCGAAGAGCTTCCGCGAAATACGACAGGTAAGATTTTACGTACAGTTTTAAAGAGCGAAACGTTTCAAAATAGTTGAGTAGAGAGGGGCGACTACGAGTCGTTCCTTTTTTATCGTTTCGTTTGACACTGTTACGGGGTAGGGGTATATTAATGGTGAGGTGATCAACATGGATGAATTTTTACATGAACAACCACTCGTTCCGCGTGATGATGCTGAGCGGGAGGCACTCGGAAAGCGTCTAAAACGAATCGAGGGACAAGTCCGGGGGATTCAAAAGATGGTCGAGAACGACCGCTATTGTGTCGATATTTTGACACAGACGTCAGCCATTCAGGCCGCACTGAAGCAAGTCGAGATGCAACTGTTAGAACGTCATATGCGCAAGTGTTTGGTTCACGCAAGTGAGACGGAAAACATGGAACCTTACATTGATGAATTGATGACGATTGTCAGTCGCATCAAAAAATAAGGAGGGATTTCATGAAAACCGTTGAGTTATCCATACAAGGAATGACCTGTGCGGCTTGTTCGGCACGAATTGAAAAAGTGTTGAACAAGATGGACGGTGTCGAAGCGACGGTTAACCTGCCGCTCGAGACGGCAACCATTCGTGTCGATGAAGGCATTACAGAAGAAGAACTGATCGCCCGAATCGAAAAAATCGGATACGGAGCTGAACCGAAAGTGGAGATGGCGCCACCGCATGACTTACGTCCATTACAGCGGAAAGTCATCATCTCTGCCTTGTTGTCGGCACCTTTACTCCTCGTCATGTTGACGCATATACCAGGACTCGGATTTCATGCACCATGGCTGATGAACCCATGGTGGCAACTCGCCCTTGCAACGCCCGTCCAGTTTTGGATTGGCGCACAGTTTTATCAAGGGGCGTATAAGAGCTTAAAGAGCGGTTCGGCGAACATGGATGTGCTCGTCGCAACGGGAACGTCGGCCGCATACTTTTACTCTGTTTTTGAAATGATTGTGCACCCGATGAATCCACATCGTTACTTCGAAACGAGTGCCGTCCTCATCACGCTCGTCTTGCTCGGGAAATGGTTAGAGGGACGAGCGAAAGAGAAAACGACCGATGCGTTGAAATCACTCTTATCGCTTCAGGCGAAAGAGGCGATCCTTTTTGTCGACGGAGAAGAACGGTCTGTCGCCGTTGAACTCGTCAAGGCAGGAGATGTTCTCGTTGTTCGTCCGGGAGAAAAGATTCCAGTAGACGGACGAATTATCGAAGGGGAGACGGTCATCGATGAATCGATGTTGACCGGTGAATCGATTCCTGCCGAGAAAACGGTCGATGCTGAAGTCGTCGGCGGTACGATCAACCAGTCCCACCGAATCCTTATGCGAGCAGAACGAGTCGGGAAAGAGACAATGCTCGCTCAAATCGTACGTGTCGTCGAGCAGGCACAAACAGATAAGGCGCCGATTCAACGGCAGGCCGACCGTATCTCTGGCGTGTTCGTGCCGATTGTCGTAGCCATCAGTGCCGTCACGTTTGCTGTCTGGGCGTTTCTCTTGAATGATATCGATACAGCCATTCGTGCATCGATCGCAGTACTTGTCATCGCCTGTCCGTGTGCCCTCGGATTGGCAACACCGACATCAATCATGGTCGGAACGGGACGAGCGGCAGAACAAGGTGTGTTGTTCAAAGGTGGCGGGCAACTCGAGTCACTTAATGAAGCAAACATCGTCGTTTTTGACAAAACAGGAACATTGACGAACGGGACACCGGAAGTGGTAGAAACATTCGGAGATGAAGCGGCGCTCCGCCGTGCTGTCATGGCAGAACGCCAATCGACGCATCCTTTGGCGGCGGCGATTGGTCGAGAACATGGTGATGGTGTCGTGACGAAAGTGGAAGAGTTGGCGGGTCGTGGCGTCAAAGCGGTCGTTGACGGGAAAGAACTCATCATCGGGTCTGTTCGAATGATGGAAGAGCTCGGATACAACTTGCCAGATTGGTCGATGCGAGCGATGACCCCGGTCTATGTCGCAGATGAGAGCGGGATTGTCGCGGCGTTCGGACTACAAGATCAATTGAAACCGAAAAGCCGCGATGTCGTGCAGGCACTTAGCCAAACACGTGACGTGTATGTCTTGACGGGTGACCGAAAAGAAGTCGCTTATGCGATTGCCGACGAACTTGGCCTTCCGCATCATCAAGTCATTGCCGAAGTCCTTCCGGTCGAAAAGGCAGATCAGATCGAACGCTTGAAGCAATCAGGCCGTGTTGCCATGGTAGGGGATGGTATGAACGACGCTCCTGCCCTTGCGGTCGCGGACGTCGGGATTGCATTCGGGAGCGGTACAGATGTCGCACTAGAGGCGGCAGATGTTACAATTGTAGGGCATGATATTGAAGGTGTGAGCCGGGCGATGAATATGAGCCGTTTGACGATGAAAAACATTCGTCAAAACTTGTTCTGGGCGCTCGCTTATAACAGTCTTGGCATACCGGTCGCTGCAGCGGGGTTACTTGCCCCATGGATTGCCGGTGCGGCGATGGCGTTCAGTTCGTTGTCTGTCGTCTTGAACGCATTACGATTAAAAACACAAGGAGGATCATCATCATGAAAGAAACAACATTGACAGTAGAAGGCATGACATGCAATCATTGCAAGGCTGCCGTTGAGGGAGCATTGAATGAATTGAACGGTGTCGAATCAGCAACCGTATCGCTTCAAGAGCATCGTGTCGACGTGATTCACGAAGATTCTGTCTCACGCGAGGCGATGGTCGAAGCAGTCGAAGAGCAAGGATACGACGTAAAGGCATAAGAAGGGTCCCGAGTGAAATCGGGACTTTTTTTGTGGTATTCAACAAATAGGATGTGTGCTATATTTAAGTTGATAATGAGAATCGGTATCAACGGGAGGCGGACATCATGGAAATCATCATGATCAGTGGAGTGTTGGCGTTGATTAGTGGGGGCACAGCGTTTTTGGCGCAACAGCTACGAACAAATTCAGTACGTTGAAGAAGGTGCGATTTCGTTGCCTTCTTTTTTTTTGACTCTAAACCTTTCCCATCATTTCACGACAATTGTTTGATATGATGAGAAAAAACGTGTTGAGGTGACTTGAATGTATACAATCTACTTAGTCGACGATGAAGCAAATTTGAATAAAATGCTCGTCACGTATCTAGAACAGGAAGGATACAACGTTCGCTCATTCGCGGACGGGACATCCGCGCAAGAAGCGATCCCGGATCAGCCAGACTTATGGGTGCTTGACATCATGCTGCCGGACTTGGATGGTTTTCAATTGCTGAAACAAATCAAGGCCGTCAATGCCAATACACCGACCATCTTCATTTCAGCCCGAGACGAGGACATCGACAAAATCATTGGTCTTGAGATGGGATCGGATGATTACATTGCGAAGCCATTTCTCCCGAGAGAACTTGTCATTCGCGTCAAAAAACTGATTGATCGTGTTTACGGATCGAAGTCGAATGAACATATCGAGTACGGAGAGTATACAATCTATCCGGACAAACGACTCATCAAACACGGGGATGAAGAGATTGATTTGACTTCGAAAGAATTCGACTTACTCCTTCTCTTCCTCGAACATCCGGGTTCGGCTTTATCGCGTGAACAGATTCTTGAAGGAGTTTGGGGGAACGATTATTTCGGTTCGGACCGAGTCGTCGATGATTTGGTGCGCCGCGTTCGTAAGAAACTGCACCGTCTCGAGCTCGAAACGCTTTACGGTATCGGCTACCGTCTCGTCAGACCATGATGAACGCCATCAAACCGAAGCGTCTCATGTGGAAGATTTGGGTGCTCATCCTTCTCATCATCGTGACCCTCGCGCTCATGATTTTGATCACGGTCCGCTCTTCCATCACCCAGTTCATCGATGAACAAGTATATGAGACGTTACGAGATGTAGACTATTATTTGGGCAATACGAACGAGTTGGAGAATTATCCGCAAAATCCGATCGAGTATGACCGGCGTCAGCAAGAGTCGCGTTCGGTCAATCAATTGATTTTTCTTCCGAACGGACGAATCATCTACGGATCGGCCCCGCTCGAATTGACGAATCGAATGTATCAGGAGGCGTTGAACCAAAGTGGGCAAGTCGAGCGCTATCAGACGACGATTGACGGGGAAGACGTCTATTACATCATTCGTCAAAATGAATACGATGGTACGATCGTCTATCAAGCATCCTACGCTTGGGATGCGTACCGTCGTGAATTAGTCTCGACGTTGTATTTGCGCATTTCAATTTTGATTGGTGTCATCAGTCTCTTGTCGCTCATCCCGGCACTGCTCATGTCTCGACAGTTGACGAAACCGATCGTCGAGATGGAACGTGCGGTCGAGAAAATTTCGAATCGCCAATGGGAGACGGCTCTTCCGCTAGATCGACAAGATGAACTTGGACAATTGGCTCATTCAATCGATGCGATGCGCAAAGAATTGAAGGAACAGGATCTCGCTCAACAAGCGTTACTCCAAAACATCTCACATGATTTGAAAACGCCAATTATGGTCATCCGTGGATATGCCCAGTCGATCGGGGACGGGATCTATCCGACGGGAGACTTGAAGGGGTCTTCTGAAGTCATTGACGAAGAGGCATCTCGACTTGAAAAGAAAGTTGTCGACTTGCTGTATGTGACGAAGCTCGAATATTTCAAAGGACAAGAGATGAAACTTGAACCGATCAATCTGGATAAATTGATGGAACTCCTTGTCGCGCGCTTTAAACTGAGAGGACAGCTTGATTGGGAAATCAATGGAGAAGGCGGAGAGATGCTCGGGGACAGGGAACAGATTCGGGTCGCATTCGAGAACGTTCTCGACAATGCGCTTCGTTATGCGGAGACATGCATCCGAATTGACTTGAACCGAGATGAGTCTGGCGTGGAAATCATCATCTTTAATGATGGGCCACCCGTTGACGAGAGCCTTGATTTATTCCATCAGTTCTCCCGTGGGAAACAAGGAAAGTTCGGACTCGGGTTATTTATCGTCCAACGGATTGTGACACTTCACACAGGGGAAGTCTCCCTTCGAAATACAGGAGACGGAACTGCGGTGAGATTTTATTTTCCACGACTCAAACCGAACAATGCTTTAAAATCTAACGCTTGATTTTGAAAACCAGCCAGGAAACGGCTGGTTTTTTTATGGGAAATGTCAAAAAGTCGATTTGCGGTGTTTGTTGAATCTTGGTATGAATGACATGTAAGTCATTACATACGTTATGGGGGATGAAAAGATGAGTAGATTGACCAATGAAACGAGAGCTTTAATTCCTGTATTTAACGAGTTTGGCGAAGCGGAGACGCTCGTGTATCAACCGGAAGGCGTGACGCGAGTGAAAGGATCACCCATCAATCTGTTAGAGCATGCATGTTTATACTATGGATCGAGCATCCAAGGCAGAATCGAAGCCGCGCGTCACGTCCTCGGTCCACACCGGAAGACACCTGTCGTGATGGATTGGCACGCTGACGCGGTCTTCTTTCCGACGATTGCAAAGGAGAGCCCAGACTGTGCGTGGATCAATTTTCAGCACGTGACAGCCATCAAAAAAGACGGAAATCAGACACTCATTCAGTTTTTGACAGGTGAATCGGTCAAGGTTCACGTATCCGACCATACGGTGGCAAGGCAAAAACAACGGTCAATCGAATTATCATACGCATTTCAAAAACGTTTCCATGACAGCACATTGCAACACGCTTAAGGATTGAATTCAATACGAAACCCCTCTATGATGAAGAAGAGATATCATATGTGTATTTGCACATCTTCCGAAAGTGAGGGGTTTTTATGTTTTTTGAGAAAATGATTGAGCGAGGGAAACTGGTCATCGTGTTTCTTCTCGTTGCAATCATCGTAGGTGTGCTGACGTTTTTCCAGCTCCCTAAACGTGAGATTCCGGAAACGGGAATCAATATCGTACTCGTTCAAACACCATATCCTGGTGCGACTGCCGAAACGGTCGAACGAAGTGTGACTGGCGTGTTAGAAGAAGAACTACGTAGTCTAGAAGGAGTGGAGAACGTGACGTCGATTTCGGCTTCAGAGTTCTCAAATATTACGGTCGAGTATGCAGATGGGACTGACCAGGCAGAGTTTCAGGCGAATGTACGCCAAGCTTTGTCTGACGCAACACCAAAGCTGCCAGAAAACGCACTCGCACCGACAGTCAATGATTCCCTCGGTCAATTACCGGTCGCCTCTTACTTGTTGACAGCGGATGATCGTGAATCATTCGAGAATGTTCGTGCAGACATCGAAGAATTAGAATCGAACCTTCTGCGAACAGATGGTGTGACAGGAGTCACCGTCAAAGGTCTACCGGAGCAAGAGTATGTCATCTCACTCGACTCCGAAGAACTCAGTGCACGACAGCTCGCCTTCCCTGACGTGTTGACAGCAATCAACGAAGAGTATAAAACGACACCACTCGGTCGCCAATCGACCGATGAAGGCATCTATCAACTAGCAATCGACAACTTGACGAATGTGAACGATATGGAGCAAGTGATTGTCGGTTCATTCAATGGAGAGCCTGTCTTGTTAGAAGATGTCGGAACGGTTGAAGAGACGGCGAAAAGTGAGACGGACCTCGTTTCATTAGACGGAAAACCAGCCGTTTCCATCACTGTACCGATTGAGTCAGGTTTGGATATCCCAACGATGCAAGACCGTGTCAACGAGGTAGTGGAAGACGGTCTTGGAGATTTGGACGGTTTTGAGCTTGTTCCATATTATGAACAGGCGAAGGCTGTCGATGCAATCTTCTCGTCGCTGACGCGTGAATTCATTATCGCGATCATCGCCGTCATTGCCGTGACAACGATTGGTCTCACGTTCTCTGGGTCAATCATCGTCAGTTTGGCAATTCCATTGTCATTCTTGATTGCGTTGATCCCGTTACAATTCACCGGGGTCGACTTGAACCAAATCTCGATTATTGGAGCAATCATCGCCTTGGGGATTTTGGTTGATGACGCGATCGTCGTCAACGACAACATTTTACGACGGTACCGTAGTGGTGATTCCGCGATGCTCGGAGCAGTGCGGGGAACGAAAGAAGTATGGGGCTCGATTGTCACGTCGACACTCGCCGTCGTCTTCGCCTTCCTTCCGCTCACGTTGCTATCTGGAGCGAACGGAAACTTCATCCGTGCCTTGCCGACGGTGCTCGCGCTCTCTGTTTTGGCCTCGATGGTCATCAGTTTGACGCTCGTCCCGATCGCGCAGTATCGCTTGAACCGAAAAGAAGTGAAAGTATCGAAGCGTGAACCGGGTTGGCTCGGCGGACCGCTCAATCGTCTCAGTAACTTCTATGCCGACCGTCTGTTACCGAGTGTCGCGAAACGTCCTTGGACGTTCGGGATTGTCGGTTTCGTCATTACGACAGCGTTATATGGCTTGATTCTTCTCACGCCGTTTGAGTTCTTCCCGGCGGCGAACCGTCCGGAAGTCGTGACAAGTGTGACGTTACCAGTACAGACGGATTTAGAAGAGACAGAAGCACGTCTTGAAGAAATCGAAGCAAGATTCCAGGAAGAAGAAGGTGTCGTTGAAACATCGATCTTTGCAGGTGGTGGACTTCCTGGTCTATTCACTGGTGGACTCGATCAGTCCGGTGAGAACACAGGGCAAGTCGTCGTCCGTGTCGATAATGAATCAATCGATGCCATCGAGTTGATTGATAAATACACGAATGAGTTGCGTGAAGCATATCCTGATGCAGAAATCTTCTTAGATACGCAACAACAAGGACCACCGGCGTCGGCTCCTGTCGAGTTCACGATGCGTAGTGAAACGATTGATCAGCTCGTCGCTGCACGGGACCAAGTGAAGACTGACTTGGAAGAAATCGATGGCGCCATCGTCCTCGATAACATCAAAGAGCCGTTCCAAACGCTCACATACGAGCTAAATCGTGAGGAGATGGCCCAAGCAGGTGTCACTGCGAAAGCCATCAGTGATCAAATCCGACTCGTCACAGACGGGATTCCAATCGGCACGTTCGATGACGGTGTGGAACAGCGTGACGTGAAGATTGTCATCGATGCGGAAGCGAACCGTGAGGCACTTGCGCTTGATGACATTTTAATCCCGGTCGAAACGGAAGCCGGTCCACCGGTTGCACCGCTTAGTACGTTCGTGACAGAAACGACGACTGAGCAAATTCAACAAATTCCTCGCGAGAACGGGGAACGTTCGGTCACACTCCAAATTTATGCGAGTGAAGGCATGGATGAAGATGCGTTCAAGCAAGATGTCGAGCAAGTGTTGGATGACGCGAAGTCTGGATTAGAAGATGAAGGAATCACGTTTGACCAGTCCGGAGCGAGTGATACGCAGAACGAGTTCTTCTTAGAGCTTGCGACATTGTTCGTCGTCGTCTTGTTCCTGATTTACTTGATCATCGCGTTCCAGTTCAACTCATTGTCATTACCACTTCTCGTGTTGTTCACAATCTATCTCGCGATTGCTGGAGCGGTCGTCGGGTTGTTCGTGACACAGACGCCGTTCAGTTTCATGGCATCGATGGGGATGGTATCGCTTGCGGGAATCGTCGTCCGGAACGCAGTCGTCCTGTTCGAGTTTATCGAACAGCGCATTCGTGAAGGCTTACCGGTCACGACCGCCGTGTACGAAGCTGGACGTGCTCGGATTCGTCCGATTCTCTTGACAGCACTTACTGCAGTCGTTGCCCTCCTACCGGTCGCACTTGGAGAAGACCCGCTCTTCAAACCGCTTGCGATTGGCATCGTATCGGGTATTCTATTCTCGACTGTGTTGACTCTCGTGCTTGTTCCGGCATACTACCTGATTTTGGCGAAACGCCGTCACAAGGACAAACCGTTTACAGAATGATTCAGCTTGAAGATGTGATGCCGTATGGTGTCACATCTTTTTTTGAACCATTTGTCACATGTTTTGGGTGATGTTGTATGGGTATAATTAGAAGAGAGGTTTTGAACAGTATGGGAGGGAATTGAAAATGAACGATTCATATACTTGGCTTAATCGCCGTAAAGTACGACCCGCATACAGTGTGACGGGGAGCCGTTCTTGGTCGAGTGAGCGTGTCGTTCGACCGGACCGCGCACGTGGGAAGATGGTACGCGACGTGAAACGTGTACGTCGTCCATATGTGGACGAGCATGGGAACCGTCGCTGGACGACAGGGCGTGTCGTCGTCACGGATGCGTCACGTAAGGCACGGGCGCATGGACACGGTGATACAGCCGTACAGTTAGAGTTCTCGACACCAACACCGTATGAGCGTGTGAAAGAGATGATTCCGACGAAACGTGTGCTCGTTCCGGTTGTCGCCGGACTTGCCGTTGTCGGTGGGATTGCTGGTGTCGCATATGCACTCCGTAAAAAGAAACGAAATAAAAAGAACTAATAAAAAAATCGCCGAAAAAATCGGCGATTTTTTTATTTGAAGCGTTCAGCGAGGATGCGCTCGAGTTCACGTTGCCCGAGTTCACGCATTTCTGCCTCATTTTCTTCGTCGTATGCATCGTCCGTGAAGCGTCCGACAAATTCGACTTTGCCGTTTCCAAGTTCACGGAACACTAAGTTTTTGCGATCGTTGTAAAAGACGACACGGTACTCACGACCATTTTCATGATCGTAGTTGAAGACGCCTTTGATGTGATCCATGTTCTTCTCTTCCGGTTGATCCTCATCTTCGTCCTCATCTTCTTCTGCTTCAGCAGCTTCGTTAGCTTCATCAAGCGCGTCGGCGAGGACTACCGTTTCTTCTTTTTCTTCTGTCTCTTCTTCTTCAGATGAGACGACTTCTTTTTTTTCTTCTTCTGTCATGTGAAACGACCTCCTTTACTTACTTTCCTATCATACCCACTTTTTATAGTTGTGACTACTCAAAATGATGCGAGCAAACGCGGACGACATTCGAAGAGGACATGATCAGGCGCTGGAAGAGCTGACGTTTGATCGATTCTGGCGCATCGACTGTCTTGAGCGCTTGCTCCATGCATCCGAGCCAATGTCCGGCATGTGTCTCAGAAATCGGATGTTCATGATGAATCATAGCTAAATTTCCACCACCGCGACGTTCCGAATACAACTTCGGACCACCGAGCAATTGGGTCAAAAATTCGAATTGGTGTTGCTTCACCCGCTCTTTGTCTTCCGGAAACAGCGGAAGTAGAATCGGGTCGGCATAGACGAGGTCATAAAACGCGTCAACGAGTTGTTGAACGCCGCTTTCGCCTCCAAATTGTTCATAGGCACTCACATTCATTCCCCCTCATACGTTCAGTCTAATCGATTTCGAACCAAAATGGGAATGATGCAAGCTGTGACTTTTTTGACTAGGGTAAAGAGGAGGTTTCCCTCTACAAATAAGAGCAGATGGTTCATAATGAAAGAAAAAAGGGAAGGAGTGTTCGCTAAAATGACAGTAACCTTTCACGTTGGTCGATCGGGGACGGGGAAAAGTGAACGGATGATTGAACAGGTCATTCAAGAACTGAAACAAAACCCGAGCGGACCAACGATTTATATGATCGTGCCGGACCAAATGTCGTTTGAAATGGAGAAAAAGATGGCGACAGTGGACGACCTACGCGGCTCGACAAGAATCCAAGTGCTGTCGATGCGTCGTCTTGCATTTTTGATGATGCGGGATGCAGGAGTGGCGACCGACCAATTTTTAGATCAGACGGGGACACATCTGTTGTTGCGGAGAGTCGTCGAGATGAGCGAGGAACGCTTGACCTTGTTCCGTCGAACGATGAACCAGTTCGGATTTTATGAAGAGTTGAACCAACTGATTTCGATGTTGAAGCGAGGGCTTGTCGAACCTGAACATCTGTTGCGGTTGAGTGAACAAGCGCAACACCGTGCCTTGAAGTTACAGGACCTCTCCATCATCTATGAAGGATTTTTAAAGGTGACAGAAGGGAAGTCGCTGCATGCGGAAGATTACTTCAACGTCCTGTTGCAACTGTTGCCCGAGACGGATTTGACGGGAGTCCGTGTTTACGTGGACGGATTTAATGAGTTCTCGGAGCAGGAATTAGCCGTCCTCGTCGGTCTTGCGGAAAAAGTCGACGTCGATTTGTTGCTGACGCTTGACCCTTCATCGATGTATCGTCCTGACCCATTGTTTGGACCGACGCAACGGACGCTCATGCGCTTCAAGGAACTCTTGTCGGAACGACAACTTCCATCGGTCGACAAACCGTATGACACCATCTATCGCTATACGCATCCAAGCCTTCGCTATTTAGAGGCGACATTTGACCAGATGACGGCAGAGCCGTATACAGGGGCAGAGAACCACGTTGATTTACATGCTGCCGTCGACCGAACTGTCGAGGTGGAGGCGGCTGTTCGAGAAGTCATTCGACTCACCCGTGAAGAAGGATATCGTTACCGAGATATCGCGCTCATTTCACGTTCACTCGAAGAGTATGGCGATTTGGCATCGCAGGCGTTACAAAAGATGGGACTTCCTTACTTCCTAGATGAACGGCAACCGATGCTTGACCATCCGCTCGTCGAATTGTTGAAAGCAACCATCGACATCGCCTTGCGTAGCTATCGGGAGGAGGCGGTCTTCCGGGCATTGAAGACGGAACTCGTCGTCCTCGACCCGACACATCGACGCACGTCAGTTGACCGTCTCGAAGCATTCGTCATTGAGCGCGGGATCAAACACTACCACTGGCACGATGCATGGCAATTGCGTCGTCGTACAGGTGAAGAAGCGCGACTGACGAGTGAAGAGCTAGACGTCGAAGCGGAGTTGAATCGATACCGGGAACGCGTCATCGAAACGTTCGATCCGTTGTTAGCGGATTTGAAGCAGGCGAAGACGATGCAAGCCTATACGCATGCCATGTATGCCTTTTTGGAGCGGATTGGTGTATCGGACTGTCTGACGCATTGGCGTGACGAGGCGATTGAAGAAGCGCAGTTGCTCGAAGCGCGTGAGCATACCCAAGTGTGGGACGCGGTCTTACATCTACTCGAACAATTGGAAGCGGCAGCTCCGGAAGAGACGTTGTCGACGGAACTGTTTCTCCAGATGATGGACACTGGGCTAGATAGTCTACGTTATGCGCTCATCCCACCCTCACTCGATCAGTTGACGGTGACGGACTATGTCCGTGGTCGATTGATTGATAAAAAAGTGGTGTTCTTGCTCGGGGCAAATGAAGATCAAATCCCACTCGTCACGACACAGTCTAAACTGTTGACCGATCACGACTTGGACTTCATGCATGAGAACGGACTGCGTGCCGGGAAAGCGACCGAGCACTTATTCGATGATGAAACGTATTACTTATATAAAGCAGTGACGGCACCGAGTGAGCGTCTCTATATTAGCTACGCCCTCGTCGACAGAACCGGTAAGGCGGTTCAACCGGCACGTTTCATCGCTGATTTGAAGGCGCGTCTCCATAAAAACATCATCAAGACACACTTTGCTGAAGCAGGAGAGCACCGACCACGTGACCAGTTCGCCTTTTTGACGAACGTGAACCAGACGGCAGCGGTCACGGCTCTTGAACTTCAACGATTGAGTCGTCATTATCCGATTCAAGATATGTGGTTCGCCGTTTATAACGAACTGTTAAAACATCCGGACGGCCGTGAACGTTTGCAGTTGTTGACGAGCGCCCTGTTCTATCAAAATATCCCGAAATCACTAGACGACGATGTGGCTAAATCTCTTTATACACCGTCAATTCGGGCGAGTGTCTCGCGACTTGAGACGTTCCAAGCATGTCCGTTCAAACATTTTGCGAGTTATGGCTTGCGTCTGAAAGAGCGCCGACTGTATCGACTTGAGGCACCGGATATCGGAAACTTGTATCACCGAACGATTGAACATATGTCACAAACGGTGAAGATGGACGGAAAAGAATGGCGGGATGTGGCACCTGATGAATGTGTGAACTTAGCGGAACAGGCAGTAGAACTCGTGACGCCTGAAATCCAACACGCCATTCTGATGAGCTCAAATCGTTACGCCTATTTAAAGAAAAAATTGACAGACGTCGTCAGCAAGACGGCAGAAGTATTGATTGAACAGTCGAAACGGGACGGATTTGACCCGAAAGCGTTTGAACTCGCATTCGGGAGTGGGCAGTTCCCACCTGTCTCATTCACGTTATCAAATGGGGCCACGTGTGAGCTCATCGGCCGAATCGACCGTGTCGACACGGCGATGGTCCACGATCAGCTGTACGTTCGTATCGTCGATTATAAGTCGAGCAAGCGTGAAGTCGACTTCGCGGAAATTTACTATGGTCTTGCCATGCAGATGCTCATCTACTTGAAAGTACTGATTGAACAGGCAGAGGTATGGACGAAAGAGAACGTGGCGCCGGCTGCGGCACTGTATTTCCACGTTCATCGCCCACTCGTCCCACCTGCTGGATCTGAGGAAGAGACGCGACAGAAAGTATTGGAGTCGTATCAGATGCAGGGGTTGTTGGTAGACGATCCGGAAATTTTGGAGATGATGGACCGCTCTGCGAAAGGATCCTCGAAAAAATCGATTGTCATCCCGGTCAAATATAAAAAAGATGGCACACCTGATTCGAATACACTGAAAAAGATTGTCACACCACCTCAACTTGAACAATTGATGGACCATGCGTTTGACGTCGTCAAATCGAGTGCCGAAGAGATGTATGAAGGAAAGATTGACGTCGAGCCGTACGAATATAAAGAGCGCCGCCCGTGTCAGACGTGTCCGTACCAGAGTGTCTGCCATTTTGACGAGGCGCTCGCGAATGAACCACGCAAATTGAAAAAGTTAGAGAAAGAAGATGTATTTCAGGAGTTAGGAGGGGATGACCGTGAAATGGACGAATGATCAATTCGCCGCAATTGAAGCGAGGGGAAGTCACGTACTCGTCTCGGCTGCGGCCGGGTCGGGGAAGACGGCAGTTCTCGTTGAGCGGTTGTCTAGCCGATTGCTTGACGAGGCGGATGCGTTGACGGCGGACCGTATGCTCGTCGTCACGTTTACGAACGCGGCAGCTGCAGAAATGAAGCGACGCATCGCAAAAGCGCTTGAAGAGGCGTTGCGCGACGACCCGACGAATGAGTACGTCCGAAAACAGCGACAAATGTTGAACCGGGCTCTCATTACGACCATCCACTCGTTCTGTTTAGAAGTGATTCGCGAGAATTACTATTTGTTAGACTTAGACCCGGCATTCAAGATTGCGGAAGAACGCGACCTCGTATTGCTACAAGATGATGTGTTAGAAGAGGTGCTTGAAGAGGAGTACGGGAAGCAGGATACGGACTTCTTCGCCCTCGTCGATGCCTATACGTCAGACCGTGGCGATAGTGAAATCGAAGACCTCATTCTCGGTCTGTATCATTATGCTCGTACACTCCCAGACCCCGACGCCTACTTAGATAAACTCATTTCGATGTATTCGTTCGATGATGACCCGGATCAAGAAGCCATCCTCATCGAGTTCGGTCACATGCTGTGGCAGGATATTGAAAAGGCGGTACATGATCTTCGGAAGCTCGAGGCGGAACTTCGGGTTGCAGGCTATGAACCGCAGTCGGAAAACATTCGTCAGGCGATTTTCCCGTTTGAACAGTTAGAAGGGGAAGAGATTGTCTGGAGTGAACTTGAAACGGCCGCACGTGCGATGAAGTTTGGGACGATGAAAGCCGTCCCTAAAAAAGAAGAGCATCAAATTTATCATGAGGTGCTCAAACCGGCGTACGATCAAGCGAAGAAGAAGTTGACGGCAGCTGCCGAACGGGCACGTGTCAGTGGGGCGGATCTATTAGAGAGCGTCGCGATGCAGCAACCTCTCGTCAAGACGCTCGTCCGAACGGTTCGCGCGTTCGGAACAGCGTATGAGCAAGCGAAACGTGATCGAGCCTTCGTCGACTTTAGCGACTTAGAACATTATGCGCTTGCCATCTTGAGGCAGGAGGATGGACCGTCTGATGTCGCGGCTCTATACAAGGAACGCTTCGTCGAGGTACTGGTCGATGAATATCAAGATACGAACGAAATTCAAGAGACAATCATCAACCTTGTCGCAAATGAACGAGAAGAGATCGGGAACTTGTTCATGGTTGGAGACATCAAGCAGTCGATTTATCGGTTCCGTCATGCGGAGCCGGGTCTCTTCATCGATAAGGCGACGCGTTTCAAACAGGCGGACACGGGAAAACGAATTGATCTCTCTCAAAACTTCCGAAGTCGGGCAGAGGTGCTTCATGGCATCAATGACTTGTTCGTCCAGCTCATGGATGAAGAGGTCGGAGAAATCGCTTATGATGAGGCCGCTCAACTCGTGCCGGGTCGTGAATATGAACCGATTCCAGCGAATCCTGAATTCATGATCGTCGACGGCACAAGTCGTGAATTATCGAAACAGGAAGTCGAGGGACGAGCGATCGCAACCCGAATCCTAGAATTAGTATCTGGGGAAGAACCGTTCAAAGTGACGGATGAAGTGACGGGCCAACTAAGAAACTGTGAGTACCGGGACATCGTGATTCTCGTCCGTTCGAAAAAAGGGCGGGTTGAACAGTTGATGGACATTTTGACACAGTATAACATTCCGGCTTATACGGATTCAGATGGCGGCTATTTTCAAGCGACAGAGATTCGAATGATTCTTGCTCTCTTGAAAGTGATTGATAATCCCCTACAGGACATCCAGCTTGCCGGTGCCCTCCGTTCCCCGATGTTCCGATTCGATGATGGGGAATTGGCACGAATCCGACTCGAGTCCGAAGATTCTTTCTTTGAAGCCTTGAAAGCAAAAGCGGATGACGATGACGAGCTCGGCGTGAAGTGTGGGGAGTTTCTCGATCGTCTTTCCCACTGGCGTACGTATGCACGCAACCA
Source organism: Exiguobacterium sp. s160 (assembly GCF_018617575.1). NCBI lineage: Bacteria > Bacillati > Bacillota > Bacilli > Caryophanales > Exiguobacterium > Exiguobacterium sp. s160. The sequence continues at coordinate 59,032 of NZ_JACSKK010000005.1, read as the reverse complement.
TAGCTTATCCGAATTGATTCAACAGCTGTTTAACGACACCGGGTTTTATGACTTCTCGGGTGGATTGCCTGGTGGGAAAGGGCGCCAGGAAAATTTAAAAGCACTTTATGACCGTGCCCTCTCTTATGAGCGAAGCGGCTATCGTGGACTGTATCGCTTTTTACGTGTCATGGACCGTTTACAAGATACAGGGGAAGATTTATCCGAGGCGCGTTCTCTCGGCGATGAGGAGAACGTTGTTCGCATCATGACCGTTCATAAATCGAAAGGCCTCGAGTTCCCGGTGACGATTGTCGCCCAGCTCGGGAAACAGTTCAATACACTCGACCAGAAACAGCGCGTCATTTTCCATAAGCAATATGGGATTTCGCTCGATGCGATTGATGTCGTGACACGCACGAAATCAGAAACGTTCGTGAAAGAGATGATCCGACGAGATTTGGATGCGACGATGAAAGCCGAAGAGATGCGTGTCCTCTATGTCGCATTGACACGGGCAAAAGAGAAACTCATTCTCGTTGGTACGGTTGGAGATTCAGCCAAGCAGCTCCAGCAATGGCTACAGGTCGGGCAATCTGGGGAACTGTTAGCGAGTGAGGCGAGACGAGAGGCGAAAACGTACTTGGATTGGATTGCGCCAGCTCTCTTACGTTTGCCAAGTGCCACAACATTTATCGAGTCGTTCGGCTTCACGGTACCCGCTTCATTTTATGAATCGACTTCGTGGACGTACCGTTTGATTGGAGAAGACGATCTTGCAGAGATTGCGACACTTCAAGAAATGATGGCACAACTCCACCATGTGCAACGGTTTGAAGCGATTGATTTCCCTATTCAAAATGAGGATGAGACGATTCGTGCCGTCCACAAAGCGTTAACTTATACCTATCCAGCTCAGGATGCTGTACGTACAGCGGCGAAACAGACGGTGACGGAATTAAAACGGGCGATGCAACTGGAACAAGCTGCCTTCGAAGACCCGGTTCGCCCGATCGATACACCTTATCGGGAACCGAAATGGCGTCAAGTGAAACAGACCGGTGCCGAACGAGGGACCACGTTACATTTGATTTTCCAAATGGCTGACCCGAATCAACCGATTGTCGACCAAATCGATCAATGGGAGCAGCAAGGAATGCTCAGTCCGGTCGAGGCTGAGACGGCGCGTCTTGCCATTCCTGACGTCGAAGCATTTTTCCAGACCGACGTCGGGCAGGCGCTCGCCGACGCGCTTGAGCGCGGCACAGCGTGGCGAGAGCTTCCGTTCACCTATACCTTACCGGCTGAACGAGTCAACCCGGATGGACAGTTTACGGATGAGGACGTCTTGATTCAAGGGATTATCGACTGTCTGTATTTCGACGGAACATCGTATGTCCTGTTGGATTATAAATCAGATGCCGTTGTTCATTTGTCTGAATCTCGTGAAGACGCACACGAGCGACTCCGTGAGCGATACGCGATTCAGTTGCAGCTGTACCGAGAGGCCATTGAGACGATTTGGGAGATTCGCGTCGAACAGACGCTCATTTACTCACTTGATTTACAAGAAATCGTCACGGTGACAATTTCATAGAAGTTACACGTTGAGCGATGTCAGCTACATGACATCGCTCTTTTTTGCTATGTGCATCTTCACATTCTAAATCGTTGACAAGTGAGCTATGGAGGAGTAATTTATTTTATATAAGTAATTGTTCCATATAGAACAATCCGAACCGGAACGATAAAAGGAGTGAACAAATATGACCGAGATGAGCGCAACAAGAGCGCGGGAGATGATGCAATCGTTTTGGCGTGTCCAGCGTGTATTAATTCGACTCATGCATCAGACGGCACAACAAAACGACCTTACTTTGCCACAGCTTCACGGACTGATGATGTTGAATGAACAAGGGGCGATCACTCAAAAAGAATTGGTTCGCCGCACAAGGATGCCGAAGAGCACGTTGAGTCAATCATTGGATGGACTTGTGGAAAGAGGGCTCATTCGTCGAGACATCAACCCGGACAATCGGCGCGAAGTAGTATTGACGATTGATCAATCCGGCAAGCGATTGATTGAGGAGATTGAACAGCAGGAGGAAGGAACCGAACAACAGTTGAATCAAATCCTCGCTCGCTTAGATGAAGGGACATATCGGCATATGATTGAAGCGCATCAACAGATTGCAGATGGGTTGAACGAAGGGTTCACTGATTGTGAAGGAGGATGTCGTCATGATTAAGTTGTTAAAACGTTTGATTACCTATAAATGGGCCGTTCTCATGGTCTTGTTATTTGTGTTCGCACAGTCGTTAGCAGATTTATTCTTACCGACGTTAATGGCAGACATTATCGATAACGGGGTCGTGACAGGAGACACGGGCTATATTTGGCAAATGGGCGGCATCATGCTCGGTGTGACCGGACTTGGGGCGCTTGCAGCGGTCGTCGCAAGTTTTTATTCATCGAAAGCGGCAATGGGGTTCGGACGTGATTTACGAAGACGCGTGTTTAACCATGTCGAGCGTTTCTCGCTTGAAGAATTCGATCGCGTCGGCACGGCCTCTCTCATCACTCGGACGACGAACGACATCACGCAAGTCCAGCAAGTCATCATTATGATGCTTCGGATGGTCGTCAGTGCACCGATCATGTTTGTCGGTGGTTTGATCATGGCCACGTCGAAAGATGCTAAATTGTCACTCGTCATCGTTGCCGCCATGCCTGTTCTCGTCATCTCGATCTTCCTCATTTTTTGGAAGGCGATGCCGCTCTTCAAGAAAGTGCAAAAACGATTGGACCGCTTGAATCTCGTCTTACGAGAGAATTTGACGGGTATTCGTGTCATTCGGGCTTTCAATCGTGAAAAAGAAGAGCAAGTTCGTTTGACGGAGGCGAATGAACGATTGACGGACGTCTCGATTAAAGTCAACCAAATCATGGCGTTCCTCATGCCGGCCATGATGCTAGTCATGAACTTGACCGTCGTCGGCGTCATCTGGTTCGGAGGCATCCGAATCGATAACGGGGCGATGCAAATCGGGGATTTGATGGCGTTCATTCAATATGTCATGCAAATCATGTTCGCGCTCGTCATGGCTTCTGTCATGTTCATTATGATTCCGCGAGCGTCCGTATCTGCGAATCGCATCAATGAAGTGCTCGAGATGACTCCTTCACTCGTCGATGACGGCACGAAAACGGCCGATGTGGAACACGGGACACTCGTGTTTGATGAAGTCACGTTCTTTTACCCAGGTGCCGAAGAGCCGGCATTATCACATGTCAGTTTCTCAGCAAACCCAGGAGAAGTCACGGCGGTGATCGGTGGAACAGGGTCTGGTAAGTCGACACTCGTCAATCTGATTCCACGATTTTATGATGTGACGTCTGGCGAAATTCGCGTGAACGGGGTCGATGTTCAAGCCGTACCGCAAGAGGAGCTCCGTTCGAAAATCGGATTCGTTCCGCAAAAGGCGTTACTGTTCACCGGTACAATTGCAGAGAACATTCGATATGGGAAAGCCGATGCGACGACCGAAGAAGTCGAACATGCCGCGTCGATCGCGCAGGCGAGCGACTTTATCGAGAAGATGCCAGAGCGATATGAATCTGTGATTGAGCAAGGCGGGTCGAACGTATCGGGTGGACAAAAGCAACGTCTTTCCATCGCACGGGCACTCGTTCGAAAACCAGATTTGTATGTATTCGATGACAGTTTCTCGGCACTCGATTTCAAGACGGATGCCGCGTTACGCAAGGCGTTAAAAGAAGAGACAAAGGATGCGACCGTATTGATTGTCGCACAACGGGTGAGTACGATCATGGATGCCGATCGCATCATCGTACTAGAAGAAGGAAGTGTGGCCGGAATCGGTACACATGATGAATTGTTTGCGACGAATGCGGTCTATCAAGAAATCGTGAAGTCGCAATTGTCTGAGGAGGAAATCGCATGAGTGAGAAACAAACAACGACGCGACAAACTCATGGCGGGCACGGTGGTCCAGGGGGTCCTGGCGGTGGAAACATGATGATGATGGGTGAGAAACCGAAGGAGTTCAAAGTCACGTTTCGTCGTCTGCTTGCCTATCTGAAACCACGGCGAAACACATTGATTGCGGTCTTCGTCGCAGCGATTCTAAGTACGGTCTTTATGATTGCTGGTCCAAAAATCATGGGGATTGCCATTACGGAACTCTTTGAAGGCGCCTATGCGAAATTCACGGGTGTACCAGGCGCAGAGATCGATTTCACGAGAATCGGGCAAATCTTGTCGTTACTCGCAGGACTGTACGTCATCAGCAGTCTATACAACTACGTGCAACAGTATTTAATGTCAGGCGTTGCGCAAAAGACCGTCTATGATTTGCGGGAAGACGTCAATAAAAAATTGGAACGATTGCCACTCAAATATTACGATGGTCGTTCGAATGGAGAGACGTTGAGCCGAGTGACGAACGATATCGATTTGATTGGGAGCACGCTTCAACAAAGTGTGACGTCATTCATTACCTCAATCGTCACGATTGTCGGGATTTTGATTATGATGCTGTTCATCAGTCCGCTGTTGACGGTCATCTCTCTCGTGTCTTTACCACTCACGATTTTTGCGATTCGTCCGATTTTAAAACGGTCACAACAATATTTTTCCGATCAACAACGTCATCTCGGACGATTGAACGGTCACGTGGAAGAAATGTATACCGGGCATGCGGTCGTCAAAGCGTTCGGTCGTGAAGAGACAGCTGTCCGTGAGTTTGATGAGGTGAATGAAGAACTTTATGATGCCGGACGCAAGGCGCAATTTATCTCTGGGATCATCATGCCGATGACGATGTTCATCGGGAACATTAGTTACGTGTTGATCAGTGTCGTCGGTGGGATTTTAGTCACACAGCGAAGCATCTCGATCGGGGATATTCAGGCGTTTATCACGTATACGCGACAGTTCACCCAACCGATTACGCAAACGGCGAACATCGCGAACATCGTCCAGTCGACGGTCGCTGCAGCGGAACGGGTATTCGAATTGTTAGATGAAGAGGAAGAAGTGAAAGAAGTAACGACTTATCGATTGGAGCGAGCGGAAGGGAATGTCGCATTCCGTCACGTCGATTTCGGATACGGAGAAAATTTACTCATTCAAGATATGAACCTTGATGTGAAGACGGGACAAACGGTAGCCATCGTCGGTCCGACCGGTGCCGGAAAAACGACATTAATCAATCTGCTCATGCGTTTCTATGAGTTGAACGATGGAGAGATTTTGATTGATGGGAAAGACTCACGTAAAATGTCGAGACAAGATTTGCGTCACACGTTCGGGATGGTCTTACAGGATACGTGGCTCTTTAATGGGACAATCCGTGACAACATCGCTTACGGGAAAACCGGTGCGACAGAAGATGAAATTGTCAACGCGGCGAAGACGGCGCATGCGGACTCGTTCATCCGGACGTTGCCAGACGGATATGACACCGTCTTAAATGAAGAAGCGAACAACATCTCGCAAGGTCAAAAACAATTACTGACGATCGCGCGAGCAGTTCTCGCAAATCCGCCGATTATGATTTTGGACGAAGCGACATCGAGTGTAGATACGCGTACCGAGATTTTGATTCAACAGGCGATGAAGCGGTTGATGAATGGACGAACGAGTTTTGTCATCGCTCACCGTTTATCGACCATCAAGGATGCGGATCTCATCTTAGTGATGGACCAAGGTCGCGTCATCGAACAAGGAACGCATGAATCACTTCTTGAAGCGGGTGGTTTCTACGAAGATTTATATAATAGTCAGTTCGCTGAAAAAGAAGTTGTATAGGAAGAATACAGGTTTTGCGCGCTATTGATTAGGCAAAAGACGTACGAAGATAATTTCGTACGTCTTTTTATTTTGTGTAACAATTACAAATCCGTTAAAATAAAAAAATGGGATAAAAAATGGAGGAACGATTATGGTTAAAATCTTACTAGCAGAAGACGAAGAAGTACTACGCATGCTTGTGATGGATACATTAGAAGACGAAGGATACGATATCGATGAGGCACAAGATGGCTTAGAGGCCTATCGATTGATTGAAGAAAACGAATATGATTTGGTGATTGTGGACCATATGATGCCCGGCATGACAGGGCTCGAGGTCATTGAAAAAGTACGAAAGTTACCAGGGCGACAAAATACGAAAGTGATGATGTTGACAGCGAAAAGCCAACAATCTGACCGTGATTGCGCGAATGAGATTGGTGTCGACTACTTCATTTCAAAACCGTTCAGCCCACTTGAACTCGTTAAAATCATAGGAGGCATCGTGAAGTGAAAAGGTGGTTTAAACAAAAACTCGGGCGTGACATCATGGTCGTCCTCTATTCGTTCCTCGCCATTGCATTGGTTGGATCGGTTCTGACATATTTTTATATCGAGAACCGTTTAGAGGCGAATGAGGCGAAGTTGCGTCAAGTGGATGAAAGCGTCGATCGTCTGACGAACATGTGGGACGAGTGGCAAGCGGATCAATATGACACACGTGGGTACCTCTTGTTTGGAGACATCGCATCTCTTGAACGAGCGAGCGGCAATGAAGCGAAATTCCAACAGGAAATCAATTGGTTCAAAACGCAAGTCACGACGCGTCAAGGTGAACTGTTCGCAGAAGATCTTCAACAGTTTCATGACTTTTACTACGATGTCATCATCCCGGTGACGTACGAGTATGCAAAAGCGCAGCAAGACGGTGACGTGACAGAAACGTTTATCGATGCGCAGACCATTGCGGAGTTGCCGACTGCGAAACGTTTGATTGATCAAGGTCTCGTCCAATTTAATCCGCAACGGGGAATCGATATCCTTGGACCAATCGATGAAGTAGAGACGTCACTTGAGAACTATCGTGAACTGATGGTGTCTGAAAAAGAGGCCGTCTATGCGGAATGGCGCGAAAACAATAATATGCTTCAATTCTTGTGGGTCATGAGCATTGCCTCATTTGCTGCATTGATTTTGTTATTCGTCCAACCGTTCCTTCGTCGTCAAACACGCTTGATTTCAAAACTCTCGATTGCATCGAACCGTTTATTGAAAGGTGAAATCGTCGATTTGAGTGATCAAATGAAGCGTGAAGACGAAATCGGAACGATGTCTCGCTCGTTCCATAAGATGGCCGAGACACTTCGTGACAACGAACGTCATTTGATTGAGAAGAACCATGAACTCCAGGCACAACAAGAAGAATTGATTGCCCAACAAGAAGAGCTTCAGGCACAGCAGCAAGAGCTTGAAGAGATTCTTGAACAGACACAACAAAACGAACAACATCTCGCTTACCGAAACGAATTGACGGAGACGTTAGCGTCACGTGATTCGCTTACGGCTTACCCAGAGATTATTGAGAAACTCGTGACCATCACCGATTCAGAGGTCGGGGCACTTGTCTTCGTCGATGAATCGGGCACGTACCGCGTGACAAGCCATGGCTTGAATGACACGTTGTCACGTCAATTGCTCGATAGTGAGAATTCTGTATTGACACGAGCAATGACATTGAAGACGACAGTACATTCGTCGAAACAAGTCGCAAGTGACCACCCACTCCCATATCCGTACTATATGTTCGAGACGGCGGTGCCGGTCCATGACCCGACGGATGACTCGATTATCGCGTTCATCTATTTGGTCCGTTATAAAGACCGTTTCACACAGACGCAGATGGGTGACATCATGTCATTCGCTCGTCAGCTTTCACTATCGCTCTTACGGATGCGTCTATTCGAAGAGATGAAGCGTGAAAAAGGGAAGACAGAACGCATCCTCGACTCAATTCGAGAGGCGGTCGTCTATATCGAACATGCGACGGATGATGTGTTCGTGAACCGACCACTCTACGAGATGTTCCCAGAACTGAGTGATGTCAGCACGCAGGACCTTGAAGAAGAATCATGGGAAGAGTGGCGCAATCGTCTTGTCGAAACCGTAGACCAAGCGGAGGACTTTACGAAGTATACGAATCGCTTGTTCACCGAAGATTTCCCGCATGACAGCGTCAGCTTCTCAATCCGTAAAGGTGAGATGAACTTGCAGATGTATGCGGAACGGATTATCGTTGGCGGTCTTTCGAAAGGGACGCTTCTCGTTTTCCGAGATATCACGAGTGAGACTGAGGCTGAACGATTGAAGAGTGAATTCATCTCTACGATTTCTCATGAATTGCGGACACCACTCTCGTCCATCTACGGTTTTACAGAATTGATGGTGAAGAAACAGTTACCAAATGAGAAACAAGCAAAATATTTAGAGACAATCCATGCGGAAACGGAACGTCTGACGCACCTCGTCAACGACTTCCTCGATGTGCAGCGGATGGAATCCGGTAGTCAGATGTACGACCGGGAACAACTTGATATTGAACCGGTCGTCCGTGATATGTTGACGTTCTATGAAGCGTCTTCCTTGAAGCACGAATTCGAATTGATTGCGGATGATGCACGTCCGTACGAGTTGTTCGTTGACTGCCAGAAGTTCAAGCAGCTGATGAGTAATCTATTGTCGAATGCGGTGAAGTATTCTCCACGTGGTGGAAAGATTACGGTGGAACTTGCCCATCATGAACAAATCGTATCCATCAAAGTGAAGGATGAAGGAATTGGAATTCCGAGTGACGCGCTCGACCGATTGTTCGATAAGTTCTATCGCGTCGATAACTCCGATAGCCGCGAAATCGGCGGAACGGGTCTTGGATTACCGATTTGTCAAGAAATCGTCCGTGGCCATAACGGTCAAATTCATGTGGAATCGATTCAACACGAGGGGTCGACCTTCATCGTTGAAATTCCTAGCTATGAATATGCTGTCCAAGAGGCAGAGACGACACCAGTATAATGAAATGAGTCATCCTCGAAGGATGGCTCATTTTTTTAGTAAGCGTTCGCTTGACCAATCAGGAGAGGGTTCGTGTACAATGAAGACTGTACAACAACATAAAGGGGGGCATTAGAATGCCACTGATTGCATTCTTGCACACGCACGTTACGAGCTGGATTTTGTTACTTATTTTGTTTGCCGTGGCCTATATCGGTTATAAGAACGGCAACAAGAGTGGAAAGATCGCACATATGGCGTTTCGACTCATGTTACTCATCGCATTCGGAACAGGACTTTATCTCTACCTTCAATTGAACGGAGGCGGCACGTTCTATCACGTGAAAATCACAGTCGGTTTATTGACACTGATTTTCGGTGAGATGACGCTCGTCAAAGTGAAAAAGAAAAAACCATCAAACGCCTTGTTCGGCGGATTTATTGTATTGGCACTTGTGACAATCTTTATCGGTTACGCATTACCATATGGCCAATCATTCTTCAACAGCTTCATTCAATAAGATTTTCCCACTTCGCACACCGAAGTGGGAATTTTTTGTTTGTACACAAATTATTAGGGGAAAATAAAAAAATCAGTAATCATGACGATGAGGTGAAACGATGGATCAACAGATGACGGAATGGACACGCGTATTACATGCACGGAAATGGATGAAACAAACAGAATCTTTCTTACCATTATGGCACGGTTATATCGGCTATAAGTTTGGCCTATTCGATGCACTTCAAGGTGGCGCAAGTATGGCAGAGATGAATTTACGACTCAAACGCCCCTTGACGCAACTTGCACTAGAGCGTTGGTTAGAAGTCGGAGTCGCAGTACGTCATTTGAAGAAGAGAGGCTGGCGCTACTATCCGACACGTGGCTTAAAATATCAATTATCCGGTAACGACGAACGAAGCATCGGATTCATGCTTCAAGAGATGATGGAACTTCACATTCCTGCATTGATTGCTTATCCGGAATTTTTAGAGTCCGGAAAACAAAAGACATTCGATGGGGCAGAGCACGGTCAAGTCGTCGCGAAAACGTCGACCCTTGTGGAAACGGTCGCGTTCCCGATTGTACAGCAATTATTACGCCAGGCGAATGTCCAATCGATGCTTGATATCGGTTGCGGTCACGGTGGCTACTTACGTAAATTACAAGCGCTCGAACCAAGTTGGGAACTGACAGGTATTGATTTAGAGGAAGAGGTGATTGAAGAGGCGCGGTCTCGTGATGAACGGGGCGATATTCATTTCGAAGTCGCCGACTTCATGAACTGGGAAACGGACGAGCAGTTCGATGCGGTCATGATGAACAATATGCTCTATTACTTTTCACCAGAAGAGCGGATCAAACTGCTTGAGAGACTTCGGGATCGTTTAGAAAAGAACGGGGTAGCAGTCCTTGTGACGCCGCTTGCAGAGACGGCACTTGGCGGACGATTCGCTTCCGCATTCAACGCATTTATGACTCTCCATGACAACTTGTATCCGCTCCCGACCATTCCACGATTACGCCGACAAATGCAAGAAGTCGGATTTGAACAAATTCGATTCATTCCATTCATCCCAGAAGGATCTTGGTACATCGTCATCGCCAATCGAGGAAGCAAGAACCTGCTCAATCAACCGATTGAAAATTGAACTTGTCTCCGGTCATTTCTATAATGATAGAGAAGCATAAGAGACTATTCACATAGGGAGTTGTTGAGTGTGTCGAAACAAAGAGTTGCCGTAATAGGGGCAGGACCTGGTGGATTGGCTGCTGCGATGCTACTGGCGCATCGTGGGGTAGACGTCACCGTGTTTGAGAAACAACCGTTTGTTGGAGGGAGGACGTCACGTCTCCAAGTCGGCGAATTCACGTTTGACCGAGGACCTACGTTTTTAAATATGCCGTATATTTTAGAAGAAATCTTTGAAGAAACCGGACGCGATTTACATGATTACGTCAAGATGAAACGACTGGAACCGATGTATGATTTGTATTTCGATCGCGGCACGCGTCAGCTCTCGATGACGACAGATCGCGACCAGATGCATCAAGCCATCGAAGAACAATTCCCGGGAAATGGAGAAGGATATGAGCGATTCATGAGCGAACAGGCGATCAAGCTGTCCAAGTTGATGCCTGTCTTACAGACCGCGCATGATAAATTGACCGATTACGTCTCGTTGCGCGTACTCAAGGCACTACCGTTCCTTTCAATCGGGAAGTCGCTTTATGATGTCTTATCCGAGTACTTCACGAGCGAAGAACTGAAGTATGCGTTTACCTTCCAAGCAAAATATTTAGGCATGTCCGCTTGGGAATGCCCGGGCGGTTTCTCCATTTTATCGTATATGGAACACGCATATGGGGTTCATCACCCGATTGGGGGAGTGAATCAACTTTGCCATGCGATGGCGAAAGTCGTGGAAGAAGAAGGTGGCTCCATTCGTCTAGGAGAACCAGTGGATCGCCTCCTCATGGAGGACAAGAAAGTGACAGGTCTCGTGGCCGGAAGTGTCCATTATGCGTTCGATGAAGTCGTAATCGGTGCTGATTTTGCACATGCGATGACGTCGCTCGTCCCTGAAGGTAAACTCTCGAAGTGGAGTCCGGCTCAACTGAAGAAGAAGCGCTATTCGTGCTCGACGTTCATGCTCTATCTCGGACTTGATCACATATACGAAGACGTGGCGCACCATTCGATTCACTTTGCAGACGATTATGAGTTGAACGTCAAAGAGATGACGCAAGAGTTGAAACTGAGCGAGGATTTCTCATTCTACGTTCAAAACGCCTCACGCATCGACCCGACGCTCGCGCCTGCAGGAAAGTCATCGCTTTACGTGCTCGTACCGGTACCGAATAACTTATCCGGTCTCCCATGGGACGAGCTACAGACGACGATGACAGAACGTGTACTCGACGCCCTTGAGACACGGTCTCCGTACCGAGGCATCCGACAACATATCGAGGTGATGGAGACGTTGACACCAGTGGACTGGGAGACGTTTGGCGTGTATGAGGGAGCAACATTTAACCTTGGCCATAATCTATCGCAAATGATGTATTTCCGTCCGCACAACCAATTTGAAGAGCTCGACAACGTCTGGCTCGTCGGCGGTGGAACGCATCCGGGAAGTGGGCTTCCGACGATTTTTGAATCGGCGCGAATCACGACGAACCTGTTGCGTGAACGGGCAGGTGTCGGCCGATGAACATCAGCTTTGTCGGGGCCGGGGTCGGCACTCTTTATGCCGCCCTCTTATTGACGAAACGTAATCCGTCGCTAAATATCACGATTTATGAGAAAGAAGCACGCGTCGGAGGACGCTTGAACTATGTTGAGTTTGAGAATGGGGCGAAAGTCGACGAAGGGCCTACGATCGTCTTGTTACCGAGTAAACTGAAGCAACAGTTGATGGAAGCAGGGCTACCGGAAAGTGAAGTCGATTTACTCGAAGTTGACCCGCTCTATCGCTTGCGTTATCAAGACGGGACATCGTTCTACAAATATCGCGATATCGAGCGTCAGGCTGAAGAAATCGAGCTAACATTCGGTGAAGGGGATGCATTTCGTCATTATATGTCGCAGAAGAAAGAAGAGTATCGGATTGGATTCGATACGTTTTTGGACCGAAGCTACGCATCAAAAACGGAATTGTTCGAACCTAAACTGTTGCTCCTTCTTATGCGTCTGAAAGCATATGAAACGGCCCATGCGAACATGAAACGTTTCTTTGAAGACGAACGCCTACGTGTCGCCTACAGTTTACAGACACTCTATATCGGTGGGAATCCTTATGCGACGCCTTCTTTATATGGACTGATCCCGTATCGCGAACAGGAAGAGGGAGTCTGGTATGTAAAAGGAGGATATTTCTCGCTTGCGGCGAAAATGGAACAAGAGCTGAAGCGTCGAGGTGTCCGTTTTGTGATGAATGCGACCGTCAATCGCATCCACGTCACGAACGGTGTGGCAGACGGTGTCACGGTCAATGACGAGTATGTGCCTTATGACGCGGTCGTCGTGAACGGGGACTTCCCACTTATGGAGCGACTCATTGATGGCGTCACACCAAAGACATATGAACCGTCCAGCGGTACGTTACTCCTGTACTTTACTGTCAATGGCGCACTCGATTTACCGGTTCATCAATTTGATTTACCAAACGATTTTGAAGGATCGATGCGTACAATCTTTGAGGATGGTAAACTAAGTGAGTATCCGGCGATGTACACGTTCAATCCATCACGGATCGATGCGACACTAGCGCCGGATGGGACGAGCGTGTTATATGTCCTCGTTCCGGTACCTCGTAAATTGGAACGGGAAGACTTTGAGACGCAAGGAACGATTGATCATCTATTCGGACGAATCGAGGCACTCGTACCAGATTTTCGTGAACGCGTGACCGAGATGAAAGTCCGGACACCGATGGATGCTGAGCGTTTCGGTCTATTTGAAGGAGGAAGCTTTGGGATTGCACCGAAGTTGTCTCAATCAGCTGCCTTCAAGCCACAGGCAAGACCGTTCCCGAAAATCGAACGATTGTATGCGGTTGGTGCATCTGTCCATCCATGTGGTGGCGTGCCGATCGTCATGATTGGGTCACAGTTACTCGTGAAAAAAATGGAAGAAGAAATGGGGGCAATACATCGTGACGACACAAGAAGCGTATCGTCAATGTGAGGAAATCATGAAGAAAGGCTCGCTGACTTTTTATCGGGCCTTCTCTTTGCTCTCAAAACCAGACCGTCAAGCGGTCATGGCCGTGTATACGTTTTGTCGGACCCTTGATGACGCAGTCGATGAATCGGACCGTCCAGAAGAAAGTCTGGCGTCGTTTTTGCATGCGTTCGATCGTTTTTTGGCCGGGTATGATCAAGACGTTGCACTATGGGTTGCCCTTCGAGATGTGTGGCAGCGCTATGAGATGGACGTAGATCCATTTTTCGAGCTGGCAGAAGGGATGAAGTGGGATTTACATAAGTCGCGATATGAGACGCTCGAAGAGACCGAGCAATATAGCTACTATGCGGCGAGCACGGTCGGTCTGATGCTACTCCCGATTCTTGTCCCAAATCAAGACAATGCGACGAAACGCCAGCTTCGGCTAGGTGCCATTGACCTTGGGATTGCGATGCAACTGACGAATATTTTGCGAGATGTCGGGGAAGATTTGAACCGAGACCGCATTTATTTACCACGGACGATGATGCGACAGTTCGGTGTAACTGAAGAGATGTTACAGCAACGAGAAGTGACACCTGCCTTTATCGAACTATGGGAGGCGTTGGCGAAACGTGCGGAGTTCTTGTATGAACGCGCACGTGGAACCCATCACCTCTATCCACTGGCCAGTCGAAAGCCAGTTCAAGCGGCAGCGCTTCTATACGAAGGAATTTTAGATGCGGCTCGAGCGAACGGATACGACGTCTTTACAAAGCGTGCATACGTATCGACGCTTCAAAAAGGAAAGTTGCTAGCAAAACTTTAAATGATTCGACTCGCTGTAGGCGCTTCTGGGCGTCTACAGTTTTTTGCGCAAAAAAAACCACTTTTGGCGGGGGACCAAAAGTGGCGTAAGCGTTATGTGATCCATTCATCGGGGAAATGAATGAATCGATTTGTGATGAAGCCCTAAAGATGTGCCGGGATTCATGGGGAATGAATCAGTTGGGACATCTTCGTTGAAACAGGATGCTTGATGGACTAAGGGGGAACATCATACGCAAGCTGTCTCAACTACGGGATACGAGTGGGGAAACTCGCTCATCACTTTTTCTCGGGTGTGACAAGTTCAAAACGCGATGAGGCTCGGGGAAGCCATTCGATCGCTACAGGTGTAACCAACGTTACAGAACTGCTTGAACTCGAATATGATATTATCACGTCTTTCAATTGTCGACAAGTGTCGAAACTCGCGTTCACAAAATGTTCATATTGTCAGAGGTATGTCCTCTAACATCGATCGTGCCGCGAATTGTCCTGAAAGCGTGACCATCGGGCTCCCTCCCCCAGGATGAGTCGAACCACCTGCAAACCATATGTTCGAGACGTCCGTCGAGCGGGCTGCCGGTCTAAAGAATGCACCTTTTTTCGAGTTGGCCGACGTGCCATAAAGAGCACCGTAATAGGCATAAAAGTCACGGCTCAAGTCTTGTGGTGTCACACGTCGATGGAAGAGAACCTCTTCTTCTTCCCAATCGACACCGAACGCCCGCAAGCGACGACGAATCAAATGTTCATACGTATCAGCATCGATGTCAGTCAAATGAGCTGGGGCATTGACGAGGATGAACAGGTTGTCTCCTACCTCCCCCATCGATGGATCGGTTGCGGATGAATTGGAGATATAGATGGTCGGCTCGTCCGCATAGCGTTCTTCCTGGAAGAGTGCTTTGAATTCTCGCTCGTAGTCGTCAGAGAAATAGACGTTATGATGGGCGAGGTTCAATCGTTTTGTTAACCCGATCATTAACACGAATGCAGAGATAGACGGCTCGACGGTATCGCGTGTCGGGACCGGGAAAGAAGGCCGGTCTTTCGCATCGACAAGTCGAGGATATTGCGTGAGCAGCTCGCCATTGAGCAGAACGGCATCACAAGAGATGACTTCTTTGTCATCAACGACGACTTCATGAGCCTTCCCGTTCAGGACTTCAATTTTCGTCACTTCGTGTCCGAGTCGGAACGTCACCCCGAGTTCACTCGCTCGCTTCGCAAACCCTTTGGCGATGTTCCAGTTGCCTCCCTTGGCAAAGTAGACCCCTTCATTCAATTCTAAATGAGAGATGAGCGCGAACGTGCCGGGTGTCACGTACGGGCTACTGCCGATATACGTCGCATATCGGTCGAGTGCCTGGATGATGCGCTTATCTTTGAAGTATTTCTGATGAAGGGCATGCAGACTTTGCAGCGGGTGTACTTTTACCATGTCCGCCCAAAGGCCCGGATCTAATTTTGTCTCCATACGGGTGAAGAAGCGTTCGTTCGCGATTCGAAACAACTTCTCTGCTTCATCTAAATAAGCTTGTAATTGATTTTTCTTCATTTGGTCATTCGTCAATCGTCGCACTTCCGATTCAAGCTGTGCCCGATCGGCGCTAAATGTGAACGAGGAGCCGTCCGAATAATGATTGACGGTATGTTGATCGAGTTTGATCAATTCAAAATAGTCATCAGGATTGGCACCGCTGTTTCGGATGACGGAACGAAAGACATCTGGCATCGTGATGGTGTTCGGACCGAAGTCGAAACGGTGCCCGTCGGTGATGACGGGCATAAGTTTTCCGCCGACATGTTCATTCTTCTCAATGACCGTGACGTCATAGCCGTGTGTGGCGAGCGTGACGGCAGCGCTCAGGCCACCTAACCCTGCTCCAATGACAACAATTTGTTTCATACATTTGTCCCCCTTAAGTAAAACGCTCGATTAGGAATAATGGCGACCTTTCCACGTGATCGGTAGACGTCTCCATTTACGGATGACGGCGTTCCCGAGTAAGGTCAGATAAGCGATCAAGCTGATTGGATGCAACCATGTACCGGATCCATGAGATTTTATGTCGACAGCAAGTCGGGCGAGGAGTACGAAGAGTGCCGCACTGATCGTTTGCCAACTTGGTGAAAATAGCCATGCGAACATAGCGGTCAACTGAATCCCGTAATACGTCAAGAAGTACAAGGCAAGTCCTACTGATTCATTCATTCCCTTGAATACGTTTTTTGAAAACCCGCTCCATACTTCTTCATTCGTCTCATACATATCACAAGAGATGAACGGGGCGACTTGAACGAGTGACGTCACTTTTTGATGGCGTTTGAACATACGACATAAATCGATATCATCAATCAACGATGAACGGATCGCAGCGTGCCCACCAATCTCTTCGTAACTATTTCGTTCGACAAGTACGTTCATTCCGTTCGCCGCTGCGAATGCTGGGTGTTTCACTTTTCGCCAGAACAGAGGCAGGTGTTGGGCGATAAGCATATGTTGCATCGGAATCAACAATTTCCCGAGAAATGTCGATGTCGGAAATTGGGGAAATCCGGATAGAAAGACAGCCTTTTCACGAGCGAGTGTCGCATGCATGCGGGGGATGAAGCTCGAATCGATGGTGACGTCCGCATCTAAAAAGAGGAGATACGGTTCAGTCGTACGTGTTGCAAGCTGATGACAGGCATGGACTTTCCCGGCCCAGTCATCAGGCAAAGGGACTCCCTGAATGACGGTGAATCGTGCATCGTCCCCAATCGCGCGATGTAATCGTTCATATGTATCATCTTCGGAGCGGTCTTCATAAATGTAGACATGAGTATTCTCCGGGATCGCCATTTGTAAATTAGTAATCAATCGGTCGACATGTCGTGATTCGTTTCGCATCGGGATACAGACGGCTGTCGCCGGTGTTTTCCCAGGTTTTGCGAGTGGTCGTAAAAATGCCAGATTCACGAGTGTGAAGATGAGCATGCAGAGGGTCACGAACCAAAGAATCATGAGCCCTTCCTCCCGAGTCGGACGAACGTTTCTGTCCATTCGGCTAGATTGCGTCGCGGACGGAACAAAGGAGCATAGGCGGTTGAACGCGTGATGACGTCATGTCTGACATCGTCATACAACTGCTCGAGTGCTTGCGCAATCTCTTGTTTTTGAGCTCTCCGTGTCGACGAGGTCACACTGTACTTTCGGAATCGGACGTAGACAACAGGCTCGGCATGGCTTTCGAATGCATAATACATGGCACATAAATGAACAGGGCGCTCATTCAGTAACAGGGTCGCCCCCGATTCGATTTCAATCGGACGCATTTCTTGAGGGACTTCTCGACCTTGTGGATACATCCATACCGATTTGCCTGAAGCGAGCAACTCATTCGCGTAGGCGAGAGAAGCACGCACATCGGATAGACTTCCTTTTTTTACAGAGAAGGCCCCAAGGTGACGAAAGAACGGGAAACGACGCAATCCGTCCTCGTCCATTAACACATGGATGTCATGTCTCAAAAAATGTTCATTCACCATATACATGACGAGTCCATCCCACCAAGCACTGTGCGTACTTAAGATTAAACCAGGCGTAGGGATATCATCGGTTCGAATAAAAATATTATGAAACGTCGGACGAATCTGACGTTCCCTTACGAATGTTGAGAATACATTATTGAACCATTTCTTTTTGTGTGACTCGATCATCGCGAACTCTCCTTTCTAAAAGAATCACCCCAGACGTCAGAATGCTCAGGAAGCCGATCCCATAAAGACCTGCGTTCACGGCCGTGACGCCAAAGAGGGCATGAAGCATGACGAACAAGTAAACGCCGTGCTGGATGAACAAGGAATCGACAGCTCGTTCGTGACGTTGTAACAACCATGAGAAAATAAGGGATAACCCGAACCAACCAATAAAGTTTTGCGTCGGGATATCATAATACAAGCCGTCATTTGCCCATTCCCAGTAGCCTTTCACGTTTGCCGCTACGGGATCGATTGCCATATCGAGCCATACGGCGAGAATCGGAACGAGCCATAAAATGTTGTTTCGGAACGTGAAGAGTCGAGCCACGGCAAAACTAGAGCCAATGACAGCGAGCCATGCCGCCCCAATCGTGACAGGGACTCCAAATACAGTCGGACCGAATGCCTCGGCATAGACGTATTCGCTGAACGGGAACCCCGTTTTCACGCCGAAAGTCTCGACGGCGATTGAACCGAAGAAAATAAACGGAACAATCCAAACACCTTGTCGAATCCCTTGATAAAGAATCGTTCCGCCGATCGCACCGGCGAGCCATAAAAAGACGGGGTTTGCCCACTCTAGCCAAGGCGGAAGCAGGTCGAATCCAACTAAGATCAATCCAATGAAATACCAGACAAGAAACCATTTCCAAATAAACGGATACACTTTCATTCCATCACCTCTTCTTTCATTCTAAAGCTCATCTCAGTCTTCGTCTAACAAATGCATGTACGAAAAAAGAGCCTCGTCGAACGAGACTCTTAATTGGCCATCCGCTTCCGTCTTTTCACGAACGAGAAAGCGATGAATAAGACATAAAACGGAACGGCGATGAACCAGAACGTCGGCCATTCTTTCCAACGGGCGAACATCATATACGTCACGTAGACAAGACTGATGGTAATGATGAACGAGTGACGTGGCAGTGGCACGTCTTTAAAACTCGGGATGCGGACACGGCTGACCATCAACAGGGCGAGCCCTGTGAAGAAGATCGGTGTCAACAGTTCGCTGACGCGGTCCCCGAACGTCGTGATGACGGCGAGAAGTCCACCGGCGGCCGTAATCGGGACGCCTGAGAAGTAACTTGCCGCAACGTTTGTCGCAGACAAGTTGAAGCGGGCGAGACGGTATGCACCGAATAGCGGAAAGAGTGCCGCAAAGAACAATCCATAATTGCCGTAATCAATGAAAAACGTATAATAGGCGAGCATCGCCGGTGCGACACCGAACGTGACGATGTCAGCGAGCGAGTCTAGCTCCTTCCCAAAGTCCCCAGCGACTCCGAGCATACGGGCGAGTCGCCCATCTAAACTATCGAGCATCATCGCGATGATGATTAACAGTGTGGCGTTTGAGAAGTCACCACGTGCGGCGTAGACGATGGCGACGACACCACAAAATAAGTTTCCGAACGTAAAGGAGTTTGGAACCCACGAACGGATGCGTTCTTTCCACATAATTTTGCCCCCAATAAGGTCATTGGCTGAACCAGCGACCGTTTGTGAATTGCAGTAAATCTTCTGGCTTCAACTCGATTTGATAGCCACGTTTCCCGGCAGAGATCGTGATGGTCTCTTTCTCTCTAGCTGCCTCATGCAAGTATACGGGGAACGGTTTCTTCGCCCCGATTGGAGAGACGCCACCCCGGATGTATCCGGTCAGTGCCTCGAGTTCTTTCATCGGGACAGGCGATGCTTTCTTCGTTCCCCAAGCTTTCGCGGCTGCTTTTAAATCAATGTCACGCTCTCCGGAAATGAGAAAGAAGGCGTATTGTTTTTTCTCGTTCATGAGACAAATCGTTTTGTACAGTTCATCGAGCGGTTTATGCAACGTCTCCGCAACATGTTTGGCAGAGACATCGGTTTCATCGACTTCATACGTATGATAAGCGAACGGAATCTTCTTTTGTTTCAGTTGCCGAGCGGCGTTTGTCAGTTGCATCTGACTCATCCTTTCGTGACCGACTCCTTTTAGAATAGCAAATCAACCAACTTCACGGCAATTGAACTTCAAAAAACTTTTCAGTAAAGGAAGGAGTTTGGCTGAATGGCGAAGAAATGAACAGTGATTCATTTTATAAGGGGGAATGAAAGTGGAGACGATTCAATTGACGACGCACAATGGGGTAGGGTGGTTGAAACTAAACCGACCTGAAAAGCTGAATGCCTTGAACGAGACGTTGTTACGTGAAATGAAAACGGCAATCGACGAATTTGATCAGGACGACGTGGTTCGCGTCATCGTCCTTGTCGGCGAAGGACGAGCGTTTTCATCTGGACAAGATTTAACAATCGAGAGCGATGCAGATTACGGGGAATATTTAGAAGAGGTATATCATCCACTCGTTCGTGCGCTTTTCTCATGCCGTAAGCCGATCATTGCGGGCATTCATGGTGTCGTGGCGGGAGCGGGACTCAGTTTGGCACTCGCGGCAGACGTTCGAATCGTCGCGAAGTCGACGAAGTTCAGCTCGGCGTTCATTAAAATTGGGTTGGTCGCAGATGCAGGCGGACCGTATCACTTACGTCGACTCATGCGAGATGACCTTGCATTAGATTGGTTGTGGAGTGGCAGTACGATTGACTCGGAGGCCGCACACACATTTGGACTCGTCACAGAGCTCGTGGAAGATGCGATGTATACGGAGCGATTGACTTCATATGCGGAAACACTCGCTGCGAAATCCCCGGTCGCTGTTCAAGGGATGAAGGCGCTCATGCGGGCTGCTTCATTTGAAGAGGGATTGAATGAAGAAATCGATTGGCAACGGAAGTGTGGGGACACGGACGTACACCGCCAGGCGATGCAGGCATTTTTGATGAAATAAAAAAAGCGGCCGCGGCCGCTTTTTTACGTGGTTGATTTGGCTTCGAACTGGAATCCTTTTTGTTGCCACGTTCCGTACTTCCAACGGCGGAACGCGAAGAAACCGCGGAACCACTCATCGAGAGAGAAGGCGAGCCAAATCCCGAGGATGCCGAGCCCCATTTGAAGACCGAACAAGTAGCTGAACGCTACGGCGACGCCCCACATTGAGGCGATTCCGATCATGACCGGGAAACGGACGTCCCCAACGGACTTCAACGATCCCATCAAGACGATGTTCATGGCGCGACCTGGCTCTAAAATGAGCGTTGCCCATAAAATTGGCACTCCGACCGCGATGATGTCAGGGTTTGATGTGAAGAGACCGAGTAGCGACTCGCTGAATACCGCCAATCCGAGAGAGGCGACGAACGAGGCGAACATGGCAATCTTCAATGTCTTGACGGCGCGATGATACGCCTCTTTGAAACGTTTGCCCCCGATATCTCGCGCAATCAAGAGCTGTGTCCCTTGTGCGACGGCGACGGTGAACAAGAAGGCGAGCATTGACAAGTTCATGACGTATACTCGTGCGGCGAGGGAAGCTTCTCCCATCGTCGCGATGAAACCGGTGATGATGATTTGTGAAGCTTGATAAGACAAGTTCTCTCCGGCAGAAGGGACACCGATTTGAAGGAGCGACTGGATGTCGTCTTTCTTCGGACGAATCACTTCTTTTAATGGGAAGCGGATCATAAGCTTCCGTTTGACGAGCCAGAACAACAGTACCATGGCGGCGAATCGTGCGATCACGATGGCCCAAGCGACACCGGCAACGCCAGTGACCGGAAGTCCGAACCAGCCGGTAACGGCAAAGATGGCACCAACAGCAGTGATGATATCAATCAGAAGCGTCGCGAGCATGGCATGTTTCGTCATGCCGTGACTTCGTAGAATCGAGCTGAGCGCCATGATGAGTGCTTCGGTGAATAACGACAAGCCGACGATTTGCAGGAACAACAGCCCGTGTGCAAACAGTTCGTCCGATAGACCGAACAGGCGTAAAAACGTTTCGCCGAACAAGAAGATGACGACGACCATGATTGCACCGAGCCACATATTCAAACTGACGGCGGAGCGGGCAAAGTCACGACTCTTCTTCATGCGTTGTGCGCCAATCGCTTGACCGATCAAGATGGTCGCCCCGACAGACGTCACACTGAAGACAATCAAGAACACGTTTAAGATTTGGTTGGCAACCCCGACGGCCGAAGCGGCGGCGTCTGAGTAATGTGCGAGCATCAATGTGGCGATGATCCCGGTCCCCATGTGGAGGGCAAGTTCGATAAAAATCGGCCACGACAGTTTGAACAGGGTGAGCTGTTCCGTTTGTTTCGTCTGCATGTAGTGTATTCTCCCTTTTCTCTATAATTCTTTCTGTTAACTATTTGTTTTATAAAAATGTCAAAGGTCATCTTACTCCTTATGAAATGAAAAAGAAAGGGGTTTGCTAAATTATTTTCAACAAAAAAATCACCCGAAGCAATCAGGTGATTTTCGAAATTATTTCAATTTCAGAATAGCTGCACTAAATGGTGCCAATTCGATTTCGAGTGACTCGAGATCGCGGTCGTGTAACAAGTCGTAGGCGGCGCCACGATAACCAAGCGGACTTAGTTTCGAAGTAGAGTCCGAGTTGTTGAAGTAGACCAAGTACGTCTCATCTTTCGTGCATCGCTCGATGATGACGGCATTGTTGGCGTCGTCGACCAAGTTGAAGCGATACGAACCGGCGTTCGCGAGTACGGGATGGTCTTTCCGTAGCTGGATGAGCTTTTGAATGTAACGGAAGAGGTTACGGTCTTCTTCGGCTTCGTCCCATGGCATACAGCGACGGCAACCCGGGTCTTGTTCTCCCTCGAGTCCGATTTCATCCCCGTAGTAAATACATGGGCTACCTGTGTACGTGAGCATCGACGTCATCAATAGCTTGAACTTGCCTTTATGACCTTTCGCCCGCGTCAACGCGCGTGGCGTATCATGTGAGTCGATCAAGTTGAATGTGACTTCGTTGACATTCATCGTGTTCATCATCTCGACGCGCGTCAATTCGTTGCGGAACTCAGAAGCCGTCGTCCGGTCGAGTGCGAAATAGTTCAAGCTTGCGTTCGTGAACGGATAGTTCATGACGGCATCGAACTGATCCCCTTGTAGCCAAGGTTGTGAATCGTGCCAAATCTCCCCGAGGATGTAGGCTTCCGGGTTCGCTTGCTTGACTGCCTTACGGAAGTCACGCCAGAATGCATGGTCGACTTCGTTGGCGACGTCTAAGCGCCATCCGTCGATACCAAACTCTTCGACCCAGTAACGGGCGACATCTAATAAGTAAGCTTTTAACTCTGGATGCTCCGTATTGATCTTCGGCATGTTCTTCTCGAATGCGAACGTATCATAGTTCGGCTTCGGTTCTGTGACGACCGGGAAATCGCGAAGATAGAACCAATCTCGATACTCAGAAGACGGACCGTTCTCGACGACATCTTGGAACCATGGATGGTGATATCCGATATGGTTGAAGACGGCGTCGAGCATGACCTTGATGCCATTCTCGTGCAAGAGGTCGACCAGTTCTTTAAATTTCTCTTTTGTCCCGAACTGTGGATCGATTTCCATATAGTCGAGCGTATCGTACTTATGGTTCGTCGTCGCTTTAAAGATTGGGCAGAAATAGATTCCAGTAATCCCGAGTTCGACCAAGTGGTCGATATGGTCGATCACCCCTTGGAAATCCCCACCGAAGAAGTTTGTGATTGTCGGCTCTGTCGAGTTCCATGGCAGTGTCTCTTCTGGATTAAGTGAAGCATCTCCATTGGCGAAGCGATCCGGGAAGATTTGATACCAAACCGTGTCCTTCACCCAAGACGGTGCGTGGAAGATATCAATCGGATTGATAAACGGGACACAGAAGTAATATCCCGTATCATCGAGCGGTTTTTCTTCGAACCATCCTTTTTCGGTATAGACGGCCGTCTCTTGTCCATCATTCAAACGGAATCCGTAGCGAAGGCGACGGAACGGCGGCTTGATGGCGATGAACCAGTAGTCATAGGCGTCGTCAAAACCGATTTTCTCCATTGGAGTCTCGTATGTACGCCAGTAGCTCGGCTTGTCCGGGTCAAAATTCCACATGGCCGGGTCTTCAGAATGCCAATCATAAGGGTCGTTCCAAATCAAATCGACCGATTCAATATCTCCACGTTTCGTATGAAAACGGATGTGGATCGTCTCACGGTCATATTTGTAAACGAACGGGGACATGGCACGATGATAAATCGCTTCTTTCATCATAAGGAAAACATTCCTTTCTTTAAGGGGGATGACATCATTTTACAACACTGTGAATCAAAGAGAATAGGTGTTGCGAAAACGTTTGCTCAAGCAAAGGGTAATAAAGCGTTTACATTTTGTCAATTGCTGAAACTCATAAAAAGTGAAGATTTGAGAACAAAATTTTATAAATTACATAAATGGGTCAACAGACGTAAAAAAAGTGTAAAAAAAGACTTGTAAAACGCTTTCACAACTGTATAATAAAAATTGAGGTGAGGATGCAAACGTTTTCACTACCGTGTCAATTTCGTAGCGGAGTTTTAAAATTGACGTGGTCGTGCGATTGCGCAAATCTGACCATACTATTTCCTTGGGGAGGTTTTTCATCATGAAGATGAAAAAAATGGTAGCAGGACTTTCAACAGCAGTATTCGCATTCGGTGCACTTGCTGCATGTGGTGGCGGAACAGACAACGGATCTTCTAACGAAGGTGGTTCTTCAAGCGAGAACAAACCTGAAAAGATCGTCATCTGGGAAGACATCGAAAAGTCTGAAACAACGAAAGAAGTTGCGAAGGCGTTCGAAGAAGAGCATGGCGTAAAAGTTGAAGTCGTCGAAGTACAGATGACAGACCAAAAAGACAAGCTTGCGCTTGACGGTCCAGCTGGTAAAGGTCCAGACATCGTTCTCGTACCACACGACCAAATCGGTACAATCGCTGACCAAGGTCACTTGGCTCCAATCGCTGACGAAGGATCACTTGACGCATTCACAGACGCTGCGAAATCAGCTGTCATGTTCGATGGTCAAGCTTATGGATATCCAAAATCAGTTGAGACACCAGTTCTCATGTACAACAAAGATTTGATGGCTGAAGCTCCAGCATCAATGGACGACCTCTACAAGTTGTCAAACGATGTGAAAGCTGACGGCGAGTACGGATTCCTCGCACTTTGGGATAACTTCTACTTCGCACACGGTGTTATCGCTGGATTCGGCGGATACGTGTTCAAAGAAGACGGTGGCGCACTCGACCCATCTGACATCGGTTTGAACAACGAAGGCGCGGTTGAAGGATTCGAATACATCGGTAAATGGTATCAAGAAGGTCTCTTCCCTAAAGGATTGGTCGGAGAACCTGGCGGCCAGGCAATGGACCAACTCTTCACTGAGAAGAAAGCTCACTCAGTCATGAACGGACCATGGGCTGTAGCTGGTTACACAGATGCAGGCGTGAACCTCGGAGCGGCTCCAATGCCAACACTTCCGAACGGTGAGCCAATCAAGACGTTCATGGGTGTGAAAACATATGCCCTTTCAGCTTACACAGAAAACCAAGAGTGGGCTGAAATGTTCCTTCAAGAGTTGACGAATGAAGAAAACGCATTGGCAATGTTTGAAGCATACAACGAGATCCCACCAGTAGCAGCACTCGAGTCGAACGAAACAATCACGTCGAACGAAGTTGCGAAAGCGGTATTCGACCAAGCGACAAACGCAATCCCAATGCCGAACATTCCTGAAATGGGACAAGTTTGGGAGCCAATGGCACAAGCACTTCAGCTTGTAGCGACTGGTAAACAAGATGCACAAAAATCTGCAGACGATGCAGTGAAAGTCATCGAACAACAAATCCAAGCAAACAACCAATAAGGAATTGAAATGACGGGGTGCGCCACATGGCGTTCCCCCTCATTTTCTAACATTGAGCAAACGTTTGCTTGATTGATTTGCTCAAATCGAAAGGAGAAACTGAGGATGGCTGCAATTGCGAACCCTAAAACACCGGACCAACGCCCGGACAAGCCTACAAACCATGCTCGGAACGCGGGACTACTTTCCATCATTCCGGGACTCGGACAGGTATATAACAAACAATACGCGAAGGCGGTAGCGTTCTTTATCATCGTCGTATCTTATTTTGCTGTTAACTATGATCTATTTTTCAAAGGGGCGGGCGCAGGACCAGGTGACCGTGGAGGACTTTGGGGATTGATCACGCTTGGTGAAGTGCCAGGACCTCGTAACGACCACTCCATCTTTTTGATGGTCGAGGGGATTGTCGCGTTAATTTTACTTTTCTTCGGAATCGCGTTCTATGTTTGGAACATTCGTGACGCCTATCGTGTCGGTCGCGCTCGTGATCAGCATCTAAACCTTCCATCGTTCCAAATGCAACTTCGCAACTTGCGTGACCATGGATTCCCATACTTGATGTTAATCCCATCACTCATTTTGTTAGTGTTTACAGTTATTCTTCCATTGATCTTTACGTTCTTGATTGCCTTCACGAACTATCGCTACAACAACGCACCACCAGCGAAACTCGTCGAATGGGTCGGATTCGAGAACTTCACGCGTATTTTTGAAATCGATATCTTCCGTGACACGTTCGTCGGGGTACTCGGCTGGACGCTTGTCTGGACAGTCGCTTCAACGACAGGTGTCATCGCAATCGGGATCTTCCTTGCGGTACTCTTGAACCAAGAAGGACTTCGTTTCCGTCGCTTGTTCCGCTCAATCTTGATTTTGTCTTGGGCAGTTCCGGCATTCATCACAATCTTGATCTTCCGTTCGATGTTCAACGAATCGTTCGGGGTGTTCAATACGACAATCTTGCCGGCACTCGGTCTTGACCCAGTCAACTGGATGACCGATCCGACAGCTACACGAACAGCACTCGTTCTCATTCAATGGTGGCTCGGATTCCCGTTCATCATGACGCTCATGACAGGGGTCCTTCAATCGATTCCTGGTGACTTGTATGAAGCGGCAACGATTGACGGAGCGACCATCTTTGATAAGTTCCGCTTGATCACATTGCCGATGCTCTTGTTCGCAACTGCACCGATCTTGATCACGCAGTTCACGTTCAACTTCAACAACTTCAACATCATCTATCTCTTTAATGGCGGTGGCCCTGCTGTACCTGGACAAACGGCCGGCGGTACCGACATCTTGATTTCTTGGATTTACAAATTGTCTCTCGGTGCCAACCCGCAATACGGACTTGCGGCTGCGATTACACTCATCTTGTCATTCTTCATCATGACACTTGCCGTGATCCAGTTCCGTCGGACAAAATCTTTCAAAGACGAGGATATGATCTGATATGAAAAAACAAAAACGAATCAATTTGGCGATCTCGTATGTCATCTTGACGCTTGCGTCGATCATCATTCTCTATCCGATGCTTTGGGTTGTCGGTACATCATTCAACCCGGGGCGTACGATTACGTCAACGATTATTCCAGCGAACCCGACGTTTATTCACTATAAAAACTTGTTTGACCTAACGATTTCGGATTATAGTTTATGGTATGTGAACACGTTGAAAATCGCTTTCATCACTATGGCACTCTCAGTCGTCTTGGTGACGATTACTGGTTACGTCTTCTCACGCTACCGTTTCGTCGGACGCAAGAACTCACTCGTCTTGTTCCTCGTCCTTCAGATGGTGCCACAGTTCGTTGCGATCATCGCGATTTATGTATTGCTCAACATGCTCGGTCTTCTTGACACACATACAGCGCTCATCTTGCTCTATGCGGGTGGTGCGATTCCGATGAACACGTACTTGGCGAAAGGGTACTTCGACACGATTCCAAAAGAACTTGACGAAGCAGCCCGCATGGATGGTGCAGGTCACCTCCGAATCTTCTGGCAAATCATCTTGCCGCTTGCGAAGCCGATTGTCGCAACGATTGCTCTCTTTAACTTCATGGGACCATTCAACGACTTTATCTTGGCATCGCTCGTCCTTCGTTCACCAGAGAAACAAACATTGGCAGTTGGTCTTTACAACATGATC
The DNA here is from genome assembly GCF_018617575.1 of Exiguobacterium sp. s160. Classification (NCBI taxonomy): domain Bacteria; kingdom Bacillati; phylum Bacillota; class Bacilli; order Caryophanales; genus Exiguobacterium; species Exiguobacterium sp. s160. Next base: position 30,996 of record NZ_JACSKK010000005.1, on the reverse strand, counting down.
TCGAAACAGTTCGATAATAACTTCACGTTATTCGCGGCGGGTGCCGTTCTTTCAGCCCTTCCGATCGTCATCTTGTTCTTCATGTTCCAACGCTACTTCGTTTCTGGCCTTACAGCGGGTGGTACGAAAGGATAATACTCGTAAAAGGAGGAAGCGATATGAGGCGAGGCGTCGTGCTCGTGCTCCTGTCGCTTCTTTTGTTTCCGACCGTCGTCGGTGCAAAGGAAGCTGCTACTTGGGAACAAGAACGCATGTATTTTATTATGGTCGACCGATTTGTTGACGGGAACCCGGACAACAATGAGCAAGTCGACAAAGATGATCCGAAAGCGTTTCATGGCGGGGACATCCGTGGGGTCATTGAAAAGCTCGATTATATCGAGTCACTCGGTTTCACATCGATTTGGTTGACACCCGTTTTTGAAAATATGCCGGACGGCTATCACGGGTATTGGATTAAGGATTTTTATAACATCGACCCGCAATTCGGGACGAAAGAGGACTTACAAGAACTTGTCGCGGAAGCACACAAACGAGACATGAAAGTCATTCTCGACTTCGTTGTCAACCACGTCGGCCCGAACCATCCGTGGGTGGAAGAAAAGCCGGAATGGTTCCACGAACAGCTGCCGATCGTGTTCTGGAAAGACCAGGAGCAAGTCGAGACACACTGGTTATTCGATTTGCCGGACTTTAAAACAGAGGATCCGGAAGTCAAATCGTATTTGATCGACGCGGCGAAGTACTGGATCGAAGAGACGGACATCGATGGCTATCGCCTCGACACGGTCCGTCACGTCGATAAGGCGTTCTGGAAAGACTTTATCGAAGGTGTTCGGTCGGTCGACCCAGACTTTTACTTACTCGCTGAAGTGTTTGATCCGGATCCACAATATGTCGCGCAATATGACGACCTTGGATTCAACAGCATCACGAACTTTACATTCTACGACCGGGTATCAAAAACGATGACGCAACAGCAGGCGAACGTCGATGAAATCGATGTTGCCGCAAGCTATGCCGAAACGTTTTTTAACGACCCGAATCAGATGGCGACGTTCCTCGATAACCATGATGTCGAACGGTTCATGCATATGGCTGAACTCGGCGGCGTGGAATCGGCGGAACGACGGTTACGTCTTGGGTTGTTCGCACTCTATGCGTCACCGGGTATGCCAATCGTCTTCCAAGGGACAGAAAATGCACAGACAGGTGGAGCCGACCCGGCGAACCGTGTCATGACTGAATTCCCGGGAAATGAAGAGTTACACGAATACGTCGCAACGATGAACCGCATGCGTGAAGAGTATCCTGTGTTTGCGACAGGTGAACAGCGTATGATTGCATCGGAGGATGGAATGGCCGTCTTCGAACGGAAAGACGGAGATGACGTCGCGTTATATGCGATCAACATGAACAGTGAGGATCGAGAGATTGAGATCGAGGTCAGTGAAATCGGGGAAGATACAAGACTTCGTGGTCTATTATTCTCACAACTGGTCACAGATCAACGCGGAACGTTTACAATTGAACTATCTGGCGAAAGTGCGAACGCTTACATCGTTGAGGAGTCATCGGTAAATCCGTGGATGATTGGGTTGATCGTCGTCACGATTCCGATTTTCTTGACAGGTTTGGTCATGTGGAAGCGTCGCAAATAAAGATATGACACGCCGAAAGGCACGAATTGAATTCACGGAAGCAGGGGGGAACACCATGCAAATCACAATTAAAGATGTTGCGAAGCACGCGAACGTCGCGCCGTCGACGGTATCTCGAGTCATCGCCAACAGCCCAAGAATCAGTCAGAAGACAAAAGAACGAGTCAGAAGCTCGATGGAAGAGCTCGGTTACCATCCGAACATTCATGCGAGAAGTCTTGCCAACCGCTCGACACAGTCGATTGGTCTCGTCATGCCGAGCGCGGCAACAAAGACGCTTCAAAACCCATTCTTCCCAGAAGTGTTGCGAGGAATCAGTACGAAGGCGCACCAAAACGGATATTCACTCTATATGACGACCGGTGTGACAGAAGAAGAGGTATTGTCGGGTGTGATCGAGATGGTACAAGGACGCCGTGTCGACGGTGTCATCGTCCTCTATTCACGTGAAGACGACCAAGTCGTCCAATATCTACGTCAGACGAAGTTTCCGTTCGTCGTGGTCGGGAAGCCGTTCGGGGACGCTTCTTCGATTACGTACGTCGATACGGACAACTATTTAGCCGGACGCGAAGTGACGAAGCATCTCTATAACCTAGGTCACCGTCGCATCGCCTTCATCGGGGGATCGGACAAACTCGCCGTGACACAAGACCGCCGGAACGGATACGCGACGGCACTCATGGAAGCGGGCATCCCGGTATGTGAGGACTATATTGCCCGGGCCGAGTTCATGACGAAAGGTGGCGCAAAAGCCGTCCGTGAACTGCTTCAAAATGAAGAGCCACCGACAGCTGTCGTCGTCAGTGATGACATGATGGCACTCGGGGTCATCAGTACACTCAGCGAAATGGGACTCAAGATTCCTGAAGATGTGGCTGTCGTCAGTTTCAATAACGTCTATATCGCCGAACACTCGAACCCGCCGCTCACTTCGGTCGAGATCAACATTTTCGGTCTCGGCTTTGAGGCGACAAATTGCTTGATTGAACAAATTAGCGATAATGCCCCACCATACGGAAAACGTGTCATCGTTCCACACTATTTGGTCGTCCGCCAATCATGTGGACAAAAAAAGAATAAAGCGGAGACGCTCGAATCAAATTCTTAATCGTCTAGACGATCTCGCAAGGAGCGAGGTCGTCTTTTGCATATCCTGTTGATTGAAGTCACCTGAAGTAGGGAACATTTCTCACGAACGGATTGAAACTGAAAGGATGGATTGAGATGAGCGAAAAACGATTTGTCGGAACATACGATACGAAAGAGAACCTGCTTTCTAAAATTAACGAACTGAATGAAAATGGTTATGATGAAGGAGAATTATATGTCGTGACCGAACAGGAAGACGCTGTCCATGTGCTCAAACATGAGACGAACGTAAACGTGGAAAACGGTGACGCGTCTTGGTTAGACAACCTTCAGGACGATACAAGTCAGGGCAAAGATATGAAACAGGCGCTACACGATTTAGGCATCTCAGATGATGAAGTGGGGCAAGCACATGCACAATTGAAACAAGGTGGATATGTGCTCGTCATCGATGAACCAGATACGGGGTTCAATGATGGTCGGAGCGCTCTATTCGAAGGGCACGAAGCGAATGCGGCGTTCGGTGAGGATGAAGAAAATCAAAAGTGATGATCCATTTAGGCTGTCTCCGTGGGAGGCAGTTTTTTTCTCTAAAAAATGTGACGAAAAAAAGAAAGAAAAAGTTTTATGCAAACGATTGCATTCTATCTTCAGTTGTGTAAAATGAAAGGTGAGATTAAATACAGCGCTTTCATAGACAAGCGGTTGCACGAACTTGTTGTCCATCGAAGGTAGCCTTGTAGAGAAAAAGGAGTGGCAGACAGATGAAACGATTGTTTGCAGTCGATGAATGGAAAGTAACAGAAGAAGGTCTTCACCCGAAAGAAAACCGTCTTGCTGAATCGATCACATCGCTCGGAAACGGGCACATGGGAATGCGAGGAAATTTCGAGGAAGATTACTCGAATGATACGCACCAAGGATTCTATGTGGCGGGCGTCTATTACCCGGACAAAACACGTGTCGGTTGGTGGAAGAACGGATATCCTGAATACTTTGCCAAAGTATTGAATGCGACAAACGTCATCGGTCTACGCGTCGCGATTAATGGGACACCTGTCGATTTGGCGAAATGGGACGTGAAGGACTTTACACGTGAATTGGATATGCAGCGTGGTGTCCTCACGCGGACGTTCACATTGATGAACGGGACAGAAGAGACAAACGTAGAAGTCGTCCGTTTCTTCTCCATCGTCGATAAAGAAGTATTAGCGATTCGTTACAACGTCACACCGGTGAACTACGAAGCGAAAATCGAGTTCACGCCATACTTAGACGGCGATGTCGAGAACGAAGATTCGAACTACGATGAGAAGTTCTGGCTCCCGGTCGACCGTGGCATCGAAGAACGCTTCGGTTTCGTGACGACGAAGACGAAAAAACTCGATTGGCACGTCACGGCATCGATGATTGCGGACGTAGAAGGCGCTCGTTGTGAAGTGCTCGAAGCGACAGACCTCTTCGTGGCGAACAAATTCACGGTCAATGTGACTGCCGGCGAGACAGCGACAGCCTATAAATATGTATCTGTCGTGACGAACCGCGACCATGCGATTGAAGACCTTCAATCTGCAGGGATGACACGCGTCGAAGCGGCGTTTGAAAAGGGCTTTGAAACGCTTCTCACTGAACAGACGGAAGCGTGGCTTGCACGCTGGGAAGATGCGGACGTTCGAATCGATGGAGATATCGAAGCGCAACAAGGAATTCGTTTCAACATCTTCAACATGTATCAGACGTATACAGGTGAAGATTCGCGTCTCAACATCGGACCGAAAGGATTCACAGGCGAGAAGTACGGCGGTGCGACGTATTGGGATACGGAAGCCTATTGCCTCCACTTCTACTTGGCGACGACCAAACCAGAGGTCTCATGGAACTTGCTCAAATACCGTCACAATCAATTGCCACAAGCAAAAGAGAACGCTGTGAAGAATGTCGGTATGGAAGGTGCGCTTTACCCGATGGTCACGATGAACGGGGAAGAGTGTCACAACGAGTGGGAGATCACGCATGAAGAGATTCACCGGAACGGTGCAATCGCCCATGCGATCTTCAACTACACGAACTTCACAGGCGACAAGTCTTACCTTGGACAATATGGACTTGAAGTATTGGTCGAAATCTCGCGTTACTGGGCTAGCCGCGTCAACTTTGTGCCACACAAAGACGTGTATATGATCCTAGGCGTCACAGGTCCGAACGAATACGACAATAACGTCAACAACAACTGGTACACGAACTTGATTGCCGCGTGGACGCTCGAGTACACGCAAGAAGTGTATAACTACTTGAAAGAAGCAGAACCTGCACGTCTCGAAGAGCTCGTGTCGACACTTGGCATCACAGACGCTGAACTTGCGAAGTGGGCGGATATCCAAACGAAGATGTACTATCCAAAAGATGACCTCGTGCCAGATGTCTTCATGCAACAGGATGGCTTCATGGATAAAGAGCAGATCTTGGTGAAGGACCTCGATCCGAAACACCTTCCACTTAACCAAAACTGGTCGTGGGATCGCATCCTTCGCTCAAACTTCATCAAACAAGCGGACGTCCTTCAAGGACTCTACACGTTTGGTGATCGCTTCACGCTTGAACAGAAACGTGCGAACTTCGATTTCTATGAGCCACGCACGGTTCATGAGTCGAGCTTGTCACCATGTGTCTATTCGATCATTGCGGCAGAAGTCGGGTATGAGGACAAAGCGGTTGAATTGTATCAACGTTCAGCACGTCTTGACCTCGACAACTACAACAATGATACAGAAGACGGGCTGCACATCACGTCGATGGTCGGCTCATGGATGTCCATCGTTCATGGTTTCGCAGGCATGCGCATCCAGGGGGATCACCTCTCGTTCAGCCCGATGATTCCGAAGGACTGGAACGGTTATTCGTTCAACATGCTCTGGCGTGGCCATCACTTGACGGTCACATCATCACGTGAACAAGTGACAATCCAACAAACAGGTGGTACAGATGTAACGCTTCACGTGTATGGAAATGCAGTAACGGTTCCTGCGAATGAATCGATTACAATTGAAACAGTGAAAGCGTGACCAATTGCTTCATACGAACAAGCCGACCTCGGTCGGCTTGTTTTTGTATGAAAAACTTATCGGATTTCCTGCATATTTGCTGTATGCAGCATGAATAATCTATGTTATCTTGATTCTTAGCTATTTTGAGAAAGGGGAGTTGAAGCTTGACGGAAGCCGTTAAAGAACATACACGAATCGGGGTTGTCTCGATCATCGGAGGATTGTTCGTTGCCTTATCCATGACATTATTTTTAATTCCAGCCGGCGTCTATTCGACAGGATTTACGGGTCTTGCCCAAATCTTGACAGCACTACTAGCTGGTACACCGTTTGAACTAGGGGAAGGGCTCTGGTTCTTTATTCTGAACGCACCACTGCTCGTCGTCAGTTATTTTATGCTCGGGCGGAATATGATGATCCATACGCTCGTCAGTGTCGCCTCGGTTACGTTGTTCATTCGTATGCTTCCGCAATCGCAGCTCCTCTCGGACGACCCGTTATTGAACGCCGTGTTCGGCGGTGTGCTCTTGGCGATCGGATCGGGGATAACGATTCGATACGGTGCCTCGACGGGAGGCTTTGACATTGTCGCGTTGATTCTTGCGAAATTCACGAACAACTCGGTCGGTGTCTACCTCTTCTTGATGAACATGATGATCGCGCTCGCAGCAGGTGCCTTGTTCGGATGGCCGACAGCACTCTATACGATCGTCTTCTTGTATGTGACATCAAAAGTTATCGATGAGATTTACACGAATACGCAGCGTCAGACGCTCTTCATCGTGACGAACCATCCAGATGAAGTGACGAAAGAATTGCATCAACACGTGTTCCGTGGCATCACGTTCATGCCGGCAATCGGCACGTACTCGAAAGTCGAGAAAGCAACGCTCATGATGGTCGCACAACGACACGAGGTTCGTGAAATCACACGGATTTGTAAAGATGCAGACCCATCCGTTTGGATCAATATCTTGCCGACAGAGGACGTCGAAGGTACGTTCCGTCGCTAAAAAGTAGACGAATTACAAAAAGCACCGACTTTTCTAGGTCGGTGCTTTCGTTATGACTTGATCCCAAGTCGTTCTTCTAGGAAGAGGGCGATCCCGTCGTCCATGTTCGAAGCCGTCACTTCATTGGCCACGTTTTTCAGTTGGTCGATGGCATTCCCCATCGCGACACCTGTCCCGACATAGTCAAGCATCTCAAGGTCGTTCTCTTCATCACCGAACGCAATGATCTGTTTCCGGTCGATGTTCAAATGTTTCGAGACTTCTTGGAGTCCGAGTGCCTTCGACGTGTTTTTGCTCATGACTTCAATCATGTGCTCCGGCATGCGCCATTGACGGTTCAATACGGCCTCGGCGTGAATGTCGTCGAGCTGCGAGCGGACGTGTGCCACGTGGTCTTTTGTCGCGTGAATCAAAAGTGACGTCGGCTCGTCCTGCAAGTGTGTCAACAAGTTCCCAGACGTGACGCTGAGCGCACGTTCTGCATACGGGCTGTAAAACTCTTGCGGGTCTTTTTGGAAATAAACGTGGTCGGTCACTTCAACGACGATGTTATGGGCTTTCGTATCGGCGACCTCTTCAATGATATCGTGTGCGGTCTTGAGCGGAATCGGGCGGTGTGTGACCGCGTAATTCGCATCTTTCGGGTGATGCACGAGGGCGCCGTTGAAGTTGACGAGCGGAGTCGTCAATCCCATTTGCTCATAGTACATGATCGAATGGCGCTTTGGACGCCCTGTTGCAATCATGACTTCATGACCAGATTCACGTGCCGCTTGAAGGGCACGGAGATTTCGTTCACTAATGGTTTTATCATCTCTTAATAACGTTCCATCTAAATCAACTGCGATTAAATAACGTGACATCAGTCATCCTCTTTTCTTCACAATGATGTTTCTACGACCGTATCACATTTTTCGATTATACGGAAAGAATATACAATCGAAGTCGCATATTCCATTCGAACAATGCTATACTAATGTCGTATGAATTTTTACGAATCATCTGTGAGATGGAGGGGACGTTCAATGCGTTATTTAGTGACATTGATCTGGGCGATTGTGCTCTCAAATACAGCGGTATTTATCATTTCTGCTGTTGATGGTGTAGAGTTCAACGCGATGCTCGCGACAGGATTTGGCGTGGCCATCACAATCTTCGTTGCACTTCTCGATGTCTTAAACCAAGACATGGGAATCAGCGACGTTGCACAAGAGAAGTAAGCCGTCTACAATCAAACTGACTCGTGCATGAGTCAGTCTTTTTTCTTTATCCAACATAGAGGAGGATCATGCATATGAAAAACCCTGAAAAACGTGCGAATTTTATCACGTTTGCCATTATCGGAGCGATTATCGTCATCGGAATCGGTCTGTTGTTCTTTTTAAACGGAGCCAATGAAGAAGAGGGCGTCAATGCCGTCACTGCAGATGAATTGCAGCAACAGTTAGACCAGGACGGCGAGGTCGTCGCTTACTTCTGGCAAACAGGTTGTGAATATTGTGAGCAAGTGAAACCGTATGTCGAACCACTCATTGAAGAATATGATGCGGTATCGATCAACTTGGCAGACCATAACGTATGGGAAACTTACGGCATCAATGGAACACCGACGATCATCCGATTCGAAGATGGAAAAGAAGTCGGTCGCATTGAAGGTGCGGTCTCTGAACAACAATACGAAACATTCTTTAAAAATGAGGAGGCAAAAGAGGAATGAAGCGTCGTTTCTACCAAACGTTATTTGAGTTGAACGCCTCGCCTTGGATTGCCACACGCCTCAAACGCTTTGCGGAATCAAGCGTGAGTCGCCACTTGATTCCTTCGTTTGCCAAAGTGTATGACATTGCGGTGGAGGAAGCAGAACAACCGCTTCATGCCTATCCGTCGCTCCATGCATTTTTTACACGCCATTTGAAGCCGGGAGCGCGTGCGATCGATGAGTCTTCCGAGTCACTCGTTTCACCGTGTGACGGAAAGTTATCGGTCATCGAATCGATCTCAGAGGATAGCCGTTTTGAGGTGAAAGGTCAGTCGTATACACTTGCGGAATTACTTGGTTCTCAACAAGAGGCGAGACGTTATGCAGGTGGAACGGTCGTCGTCCTGTACCTCAGTCCGCGCGATTATCACCGCGTCCATACGCCTCTCTCGGGTCGCGTGCTCAGTCACTATGAACTTGGGGACCGCTCGGCACCCGTAAACGAGCTTGGATTGACGGAGACGGTGAGACCGCTCTCTCGTAACTACCGTCGTGTGACGCGCTTTGACAGTCCGGCTGGGACGTATGAGCATATCATGGTCGGTGCCTTGAACGTGAACACGATTGAGTGGACGCTTGAGGGCGATCAAGCGGAAAAAGGGCAGGAAGTCGGATACTTCTCATTCGGTTCGACTGTCGTACTTTGTTTTGAGAAAGATGCGATTCAAATGGACCATGAAAAAATGGGTCCGGTTCGACTCGGTGACGTCATCGGGACGATCAAATCCAACTAATTTTGTATCAATTTTCTTCCGGCCGAACGATAGACTAGTCGTTTGGTCGGTTTTCGTTTACCATAGAAGGGATATCAATACTTGTATAAGTAGTTGAATCGTTTAGCTAATTGGAGGAATTTTACGTGTTTAATCGACTTTATCCGAAACAGTTCGTCGCGACTGTGTTTGACATCGACTTACAAGAATTGAAAGACCGTGGGGTACGCGTCATTTTGACCGACCTTGATAATACACTCGTGGCGTGGGACGTTCCGCATGCGCCTGAGCTTTTATTGATGTGGCTTGAAAAAGTGAAATCATACGGTTTCGATGTGATTGTCGTATCAAATAATAACGAGAACCGTGTACGAACGTTTACGGAGCCGCTTGGCCTTCATTATGTCGCTCGTGCCAAGAAGCCGTTACCATCCGGTTTCAAAGAGGCGCTCGCAAAATACGGCTATTCACCGAAGGAAGCCATCTTCTTAGGGGATCAGTTGTTTACGGACGTACTCGGTGCGAATATGGCCGGCATCCATGTCATCCACGTTCAACCGGTCGTCAAAACGGACGGGCTTGTCACGAAATTCAACCGGATGCTTGAGAAGGTTGTCTTCGCACATATGAAGCGTCGCGGGAAGTATGTGTTGATCACGAAAAAAGTGGAAGAGTTAGCTGTCGACGCGCAGCGGGCGAAAGTCGCGGTTGCTGAAAAAATCGGCGAAGCGATGCATCCACATTCCAAAGATTCACATAAAAAAGATGAATAAGACCTCGAACGCACAGGAAGAAGGAGGCTGCCCATGTACGGCGACCAAGGCGTCGGAATTAACGCTTCAGGAGTAGCAGCGAGGTGCTACGGCGAATGAAGAAGGGGAAACCTGAACGGCAGTAAGCACAACTATGGAAGAAATCAAACGATATTGCGCTGGGTGCGGCGTAGCCATCCAAACGGAAGACCCGAACGGGGTCGGCTATGCACCAAAATCGGCACTTGACCGAGAAATCGTCATTTGCCAACGTTGTTTCAAATTAAAGCATTACAACCAAGTCCAAGACGTCGAGTTGTCAGATGATGACTTCTTGCGCATCTTGAACGGCATCAGTTCAAAAGAGGCACTCGTCATCAAGATTGTCGATATTTTCGACTTCAATGGCAGTTGGCTCCCGGGCCTACAACGCTCAGTCGGGTCGAACCCGGTCCTCTTAGTCGGGAACAAGGTAGACTTGTTGCCGAAATCCGTCAATCCGAACCGAATGGCGAACTGGATGAAGGCGGAAGCGAAAGAGCTCGGTTTGAACCCGATTGACGTTCATTTGATCAGTGCGAAAAAAGGACACGGGATCGATGAACTCGCGGAGAAGATTGAATATTACCGTAAAGGCAAAGACGTTTTTGTCGTCGGTTGTACGAATGTCGGGAAATCGACACTCATCAACCAGGTGATCAAGCGTTTCGGTGAAGAGGATGAAGCCATCATCACCGTCAGTCATTTCCCGGGAACGACGCTTGACTTGATCGACATCCCACTCGATGATGATGCGAACTTGTACGATACACCAGGGATCATCAACCGTCATCAAATGGCGCATTACGTCGATGCGAAAGATTTGAAGACAATTACGCCGAAAAAAGAAATCAAGCCACATGTGTTCCAATTAAACCCGCAACAGACGCTCTACTTTGGCGGTTTGGCACGCTTGGATTACTTGGAAGGCAATAAACGATCGTTCGTCATCTATATGTCGAACGAGTTGAAAGCACACCGTACGAAACTCGAACGCGCGGATGAGCTCTATGACCAGCATATTGGGAAAATGCTCAATCCACCGAACGAGAAGACGCTCGAAATCTTACCACCACTCGTACGCCATGAATTCAGCTTACGAGACGGTGTGAAGACAGACATCGTGTTCAGTGGCCTCGGATGGGTCGCGATTCACGGTAAAGGCGGTCGCATTGCGGCTTGGGCTCCGAAAGGCGTCGCAGTCACACTCCGCGAGGCGCTCGTATGAATCTGGCTGTCATCGGCCACCCGATTGCTCATTCGCTCTCTCCCCAGCTGCACGAGCAGTGGTTGAGGGCGTCTGGGCTTTTCGGGCGTTATGAGGCCATTGACGCCATGACGAGCGACTTATCAGCACTGTTCGAAGCGATGCGGGACGGAGAATGGGACGGATTCAACGTCACCATTCCGTATAAAGAAGCAGTCGTTCGTTACGTCGATGAACTCGATGAGGCAGCGAAACTTGCCGGTGCCGTCAACACGGTGTATAAGCGAGACGGACGCCTTGTCGGAACGAATACAGACGGTGCAGGGCTCGTTCAAGCACTGACACCGTTCACCGATTGGACAGGACAAGTCCTCGTCATCGGTGCGGGTGGAGCTGCGCGTGGAATCGTACAGGCACTACCGACGCGTCAGGTGGCGATTGTCAATCGGACAGTCGAACGGGCAAAAGAACTCGCAGACGTGTTCGATGTCACGTACACGACGTTCGAAAAGGTCGACGTCTCGCAATATGAGGTCATCATTCAGACGACTTCTGTCGGCATGGACAAGAGCTCGACACCACTTTCATTAGAAGGACTACGACAAAACACGGTCGTTTGTGATATCATATATCGTCCACTTGTCACCCCGATGCTTCGTGAAGCGAAACATCGCGGGGCCATCATTGTGACAGGGGTAGCCATGTTCGTCGGGCAAGGCGCGCTCTCGTTCGAAAAATGGACGGGCGTGAAACCGGACGAAACCATCGGAAAAAAGTTAATCGAAGGATTATTGGAGGAATAATATACTATGCTATCAGGTAAACAAAAACGTTTTTTACGCGCAGAAGCGCACCATCTCTCACCAATCTATCAAGTTGGGAAGAATGGGGTCAGTGAAGCGATGTGCAAAGATATCGTGGACGCACTCGAAAAACGCGAATTGATCAAAGTTCAAGTACTTCAAAACTGCATGGACACGCCAAAAGACGTGGCCGGCGAATTATCAGAAGGTACAAAAGCTGAGGTTGTTCAAGTCATTGGTAAAGTCATCGTCTTATATAAAGAGGCGACTGAGAAAGAAAATCGCCAAATCAAACTCCCATGAGCCGCATCGGTTTGATGGGGGGCACGTTCGACCCGCCGCATCTCGGACATCTGTTGATTGCCGAACAAGCTCGCGAACAACTTGAACTCGATGAAGTCTGGTTTTTACCGGCTGCGATTCCGCCACACAAGGTCGGCTTCAGCTCGGCAGACCATCGAATCGAGATGACCCGCCGCGCCATTCAAGGTCAGTCAGACTTCAAGCTGAACTTGATTGAATTTGAACGGAGTGAGCCGTCTTATACGGTGGAGACGATGAAACGGTTAATCGAACAGCATCCAGACGATACGTTCTATTTCTTGATTGGAGCGGATTCACTCGTCGCACTCGAGTCGTGGCACGACTATGAGACACTTATCCGTCTCGTCGCATTCGGTGCCGTCGCTCGTCCTGGGACGCGTTACTTGATCCCGGAGAAGGCGGACGTTCGTCCGATCGATATGCCACAACTTGAGATTTCGTCCACCGATATTCGAGAGCGGGCGAAGCGAGGCAAATCCATCAAATATTTGGTCCCGGCACTCGTCGAGACGTATGTGAAGGAGCATAAGCTGTATGACGTTTGAAGAAGCGCATGAGTTGATTAAACAGACGCTACCAGAAAAACGCTATATCCATACGCTCGGTGTCGTCGAGACGGCAGAGCGGATGGCGGTTCAGTACGGCGAGAACGTCGAAGAGGCTCGTCTAGCAGCAATGCTTCATGACTACGCCAAGTACTTTGACACGGAAGAGATGCGTCAAGTCGTCATCGAAGAGGGACTTGATTCAAGTCTTCTTGAGTACGGGGACGAGTTGTTGCATGCGCCGGTCGGTGCGATCTTGCTTGCCCGTCAGTATGAACTCGAGGAAACCGTACTATCGGCGATTCGGAATCACACGACGGGAGAGCCTGGGATGTCTCGTCTCGATCAGATCCTGTTCGTGGCCGATGCCATCGAACCGAATCGCAATTATCCAGGGGTTGATCGCCTGCGAGTAGAGGCAGCGCATTCGCTCGAAGGGGCGGTTGTCGCGACACTGCGCCAAACGATTGAGTTTTTATTGAAGAAGTCGGTGCGCATTTTTCCACTGACGATTGAAACGTATAATGATTTTGTGAATACACCTTAGGAGGGTCAATATGACTGCAAGAGAAGAATTAGAATTGATTGTAAAAGCGGCTGACGATAAACGTGCCGAGGAAATCGTCGTACTCGATATGGAAGGTATCTCGCCGATCGCGGATTACTTCGTCATCTGTCACGGGAACTCGGAGAAGCAAGTCGAAGCAATCGCGCGTGAGATCAAAGATGTCGCTGGCGAAAACGACCTACCACTCCACAAGTTTGAAGGAATGGACACGGCACGTTGGGTACTCGCTGACCTCGAGAACGTCGTCGTTCACATTTTCCATCGTGACGACCGTGATTACTACAACCTAGAGAAATTGTGGGCTGACGCGCCGCACGTCGAAGTGGAAGTCGGCTAATGGCATACGAAGGATTCGCCTATGTATACGACGAGTTAATGAAAGACGCGCCGTATGATGAGTGGGTCGCTTTCGTGCGTCGTCACGTCCAAGATGGCGCGACACTCGCGGATGTCGGATGTGGGACAGGATCGGCTACGATTCGCCTCGCCGAACATTACGACGTGATGGGGATCGACTTATCGGAGTCGATGCTCGAAGTCGCACAAGAAAAGGCACTTGAAGCAGAAATCGAGTTGCCACTTTGGGAACAAGATATGCGTGAGTTGGAATTACCGGAACCGGTCGATGCGGTGACGATCCTCTGTGACTCACTCTGCTACCTGCGGGATGAGGCAGATGTGATCGACACGTTCGAATCTGTCTACAACCAACTCAAACCGGGCGGGCTGTTCATCTTTGATGTCCATGCGCCGAATAAGATGCAGACGCTCTTCAACCAAAAGACGTACGCGTCAAATGGGGAAGAGTGCTCGTATATCTGGTTTGCCGACCCAGGAGAGGCACCGCTCTCAGTCGTTCACGATTTAACGTTCTTCGTCGCGCTTGAAGACGGAACGTACGAACGGATCGAGGAGACCCATGAACAACGGACATATGAACCAGGGCAGTACATGCAATGGTTGATTGGTGCCGGATTCCACGTCAAATCGGTCACATCAGATTTCACCGAACATGCACCGGGAGCGGATGCGGAGCGCATCTTCTTCGTAGCCCAAAAATAAGCAAATCCCCGATTCGTTAAGGATCGGGGATTTTTTGTCGTTCTTATGCTTCGTGGCTAAACTGCCATTGGACACCGAACTGATCTTCGAGCATGCCGTACGCCTTGCTCCAAAACGTCTCTTGAAGCGGCATCAAGACACGGCCGTTCACAGAGAGCGCTTCGAACTCACGGTGGATGGCATCGAGGTCGTCCGTGACGACGGCGAGTGTGACATTGTCCCCGAACGTGACCGGTCCGTCAGGCATCGCATCAGAAAACATGAGCGATGAGCCGTGAATCGATAGTCGGGTATGCAGCACGAGATTGGCCATTTCACTCGGCACCGGTTGACCGTCTGGACCAGGTTGGTCACCGAACGTCATGATGTCTGGAGCGGCATGGTTAAATACGTCCGCATAGAAGTTCACGGCGTCGCGGCAATTCTCATTAAAGTTGAGATACGGATTGATCGGCATAGCAAGTTCCTCCTCGGATTCATAATATACATTATAGAACATATGTTCGTAAAAAGCAAGTGAGTCCAACTAAATTCGATTGTGTGGTTGAACACGATTAAGAGTTGGGAATAAAGCTAATAGAGAACAAACTAGACGAAAGAAGGGAAATATCATGAAGCTCACGAAAGGGCGTATCCTCGAGTTTGGATTCGTCTTGTTCATGGCGGTCATGCTCGTCACATCGATCATTGAAGAATCCTGGTTCGATGCGAGTGTTGCGGGGGCCGGGATCATCTCTGGTCTCATCCCGTTTTTCATTGAAAAGACGTTTAAAACAGAGCTCGATAGCAAGATGAAGGTGGCATATATCCTGTTCTTGTTTGCCTCACAGTATTTAGGTTCCATCGTCGGATTGTACGGGAACGGCTGGTGGGACACGTTCCTACACCTCTTGAGCGGTATCTTTCTTGCATTTTTAGGATTCGACTTCTTCTCCCGGCTCGATGACGACATTCGGACTGAAATCCCAAAACGATTTTTATTCGTCTATATCGTTGTCTTTTCTATGGCTGGCGCGGCGCTTTGGGAGATGTATGAATTTACATCCGACGTCGTCTTAAACACGACGATGCAAGGGAACGGGAACGACGATACGATGGTCGACATCATCGCTGGGTCACTTGGTGGAGTGCTCGCCGCGTTCTTCGTCGTCACGCTTCATCAACGTGAAAAAGCCAAACAAAAGAGACACATGAAAAAAAGTTCGTGATTCACGAGCTTTTTATTTGTAATCATTCTAATGTTTGATTAATATCAATATTGTAATGATTATAAATAATGGGAGGCAATCATATGGATCAATATCGTCAACTAACTACTAACCAAGGCGCACCAATCGGGGATAACGCCAACTCCATCACTGCGGGTCGTCGGGGCCCGACGCTTCTCGAAGACTACCAACTAATTGAGAAATTAGCGCATTTCGACCGTGAACGCGTACCAGAACGCGTCGTTCACGCGAGAGGGGCAGGGGCGCATGGTGTCTTCACTGTAAAAAATAGTATGAAACGATATACAAAAGCTGCATTCTTGCAAGAAGAGGGGCAAGAGACGCCTGTGTTTGCGCGTTTCTCGACCGTCATCCACGGCTTAGGTTCACCGGAGACGCTTCGTGACCCACGTGGTTTCGCCGTCAAGTTTTATACGGAAGAAGGGAACTATGATTTCGTCGGAAACAACTTGCCGGTCTTCTTCATCCGTGACGCGATTAAATTCCCGGACGTGATTCACTCGCTCAAACCGGACCCACAAACAAACCTTCAAGACCCAGACCGTTTCTTCGACTTCATGTCACTCACACCGGAATCAACAAACATGCTACTTCATTTGTTCAGTGACGAAGGTATTCCGGCATCGTATCGTCATATGCGCGGATCGTCCGTCCACTCTTTCAAATGGGTGAACGAATTTGGCAACACATTGTACATAAAGATGCGCTGGGTACCGAAGCAAGGCATTCAAAACTTGTCGATGGAAGAAGCTGCGAAAATCCAGGCGGAAGACTTCAACCACGCAACTCGTGACTTGTTCAACGCGATTGAGCAAGGAGACTATCCGGAATGGGATCTATATGTACAAATCTTAGACCCGGCGGACATGGACAACTTCGACTTCGATCCGCTCGATGCGACGAAAGATTGGTTCGAAGACGTCATCCCGTATCAATTGGTCGGAACGATGACGCTCAACAAGAACGTCGACAACTTCTTCGCTGAGACAGAGTCTGTCGGCTTCAACCCGGGTGTTCTCGTTCCAGGAATCCAGCCGTCGGAAGACAAGATGCTTCAAGGACGTCTCTTCTCGTATTCAGATACGCAACGTCATCGCATCGGACCGAACTATCTTCAACTTCCGATCAACTGCCCGTTCGCTCAAGTCGCGAACAACCAGCGAGACGGGGCGATGCCGTTCAAGCAACAGACGAGTCCGGTCAACTACGAGCCGAACCGCTATGAAGACGCGCCGAAGCCGAATGCGGATTACATCGAAACGCCGCAACCAATCACAGGCGTGACGGGTCGCCAGAAGATTGAGAAGACGAACGACTTCGGTCAGGCCGGAGAAGTGTATCGCCGTTATTCTCAAGAAGAGAAGGACGCGCTTATCCGTAACCTCGTTGCCCACATCAAAGAAGTTCGTCATGAGAAGACGGTTCTCCTCTTGATCTGCAACTTCTATCGTGCGGACCGTGAACTCGGGGAACGTCTCTCGAACGAGTTGAACGTTGATCTCGCACCATTCTTGAACCAAATGTCGAACTAAACGAGTAGCCGCGGTCATGTACCGCGGTTTTTTGTATACAAAAAAGACGCCCCTCTCATAGAGAAACGTCTCGTCAATCGTGGTTATTCACCGACCATCCCGTCACCGTCCCGGTCGTCCATATACTGGTACAACCAATGATCACGCGTGATCGGCATCTCAAATCCGGCGTTTTTTGCTTCTTTGATCGTCACTTGCCCGTTACCGTCAACGTCGATATCGGATAATTCTCGCTCTTCGACAGGCTCCGTCGTCACGTCAGGTGGAGAATCGTCCGTCAAATCGAGCGATTCGTTCACTTCCTCTGGGTCCGCGTTATCATACGTATCCGTGACTGTGTTGCCTCGTACGGTATACGTGTATTGGTAGCGGGAAGGAATCTGTGTCGTCGTGTTCGGATAGGTAATGATGGCTTCAAAGTCTTTCGCACCGCCAGCTTTCCGGATGACATCTTCCATGAACGCCTGGTCCCCGTAGCGGTTGAGTGCACTGTTTTGTGGTGTGATGTTATAGGCGTTCGAGACACCACCGAGCGAATCAGCGATGATATGACCTTCATCGAGATTCGGGTCTTCGACACCCGGCACTTTCGCCTCGTCTGAATAATAACGACCAGAAGAATTGACGTCTTCGGTCTCATCGTCTTGAAGCGTGATTTCGTCGGCAATGACACGAATCAATTGACCATACTCGTTCGTGAACGCCCAGTACTCACGGTCGCCGAAGCCGATATCGACGACGACATTCGCTTCCCGTGTTCCGGACTGATCACCGCCATCGACCTCGATTTGTGTATAGCCTTCAAATAAATCTTCTTCCTGTTCAGGTGAAGGCGTCTCGGTTGTTTGTTCTTCTTGTGTCTGTTCCTCTTCGACGGTTTCTTCAGTCGACGTCGGGACGCTCACATCGGCATCCGTACAACCGGAGAGTAGCAGTACCCCAAGCAGGAATGGAATGTAAAATGGCATTCTTTTCATATATCTCGCTCCTTATTCGAAGTTACGCTGTCGTATTTTCTATGTAGTCTATAATGATAGCATAAGAAAACAAGAAGTGAGCGTCCTCCTTCAAAATGTGCCCGACGGATTCCTCTCATTTGTGGATTCAGAGAGCTTGTGCCAAGATTGAAAAAAAGGGGGAAGAACGTATGAACGAAGTGATTGAGACATTATTGAACCACCGTTCTGTCCGTGACTTTACGGACGAGACATTAACAGATGAACAAATCCAGACCATCGTTGAGAGCGCCCAACGCGCATCGACTTCTAGCTTTATACAAGCCTATTCCATTATCGGGGTAACCGATGAAGCGAAGAAAAAACGACTTGCCGAGATTGCGGGCAACCAGTCCTATGTCGTTGAAAACGGTCACTTTTTCGTCTTTTGTGCGGATTTGCATCGCCATGAAGTGATTGGTGAGCTACAGGAAGCGGAAGTGTCTGCGACGCTTGAGACTGATGAGAAGTTGCTTGTCGCTGTGATCGACGCTGCACTCGCCTCACAAAACGCAGCCGTAGCGGCAGAGTCGATGGGGCTCGGCATCTGTTATATCGGTGGCATTCGGAACGACCTTTTTGCGGTTAAAGAAGTGCTCGAATTGCCGGAACGGGTCATCCCGCTCTTCGGTATGGCCGTCGGTGTACCGGCCTCAGTTGAAGATCAAAAACCACGCCTACCGTTCCATCATGTATACCATGAGAATACGTATGAAGCGAATCCAGAACGGATGAAGCAGTCCCTTTCTGATTACGATGCGTTGATCCACGATTACTATATGGTCCGTGGCTCGAACCCGCGTAAGGATACGTGGACTGGACAGATGGGGCGCATGTTGTCAAAATCGACGCGTCTTGATGTCAAAGACTTCTTGAAAGCACAAGGATATTTGAAGCAATAAGATAAACCGCCGACAAATCACTGTCGGCGGTTTTGTCATGTTCAATTTACTTGAGCGTCGAGCCAATTCTTGTCGATGGCACCGAATTGTTTCGCGATGATCACACCGGATTCATCGAGCACATATGTCGTCGGCATCGCCTGAATCCGGTACGCATCTCCGACTTGACCGTCACGGTCATAGACGACGGTAAACGCGTCTTCGTACGGTTCGACGAACGAGACGGCATTGTCCGGGTCGCGTTCGCTCGTCGTCGTGTTGACGGCGACAATCGTCACGTCGTCTCGTTCTCTCGCGAACGTCGCCATGTCCGTCATCTCTGCGCGACACGGAGGACACCAGGACGCCCAAAAGTTGACGACGACTTGTTGACCGCGTAACGATGCTAAGTCGAACGTACTCCCGTCAGTTCGTTGTAACTCAAACGAAGGGGAGATTTGCCCGATATTTAGACCAGTCGATGCTGTCTCTGTCGTGACAGTTTGTGTCGCGCGTTCCGGTAGGGCGGCATTCACGACCGCGAGCAAAACGAGGACACCGACACTAACTTGAATCGCTTTCTTTGAAGGACGAGCGACATAGAGCGAAAGCCCGAACAGGATGAAGACAATCCCAATCATCCACCATTGAACTTTTCCGACCGCATACGACTGAAACAGCCAGATACTAGATGCGCCAAGGACGGTCCACAGGATGTGTCCGCGAGTCGGCACATGCACCCAGCGCCACGTCAGTCCGAATAGTACGAGGAGAAGGACAGCGCTCCATAGATGAATCGGCTGGTCGGGAAGAGTGAATATTGTCCCGTATACCGGAACCGCGAGCGTCATCCCGAGCCAGATGAGGAGCCCGCTCAGCATCCAATATCCTAAGAGGTCTCGATCGAGTCGATAGACGAGCCAAAGGACAACAGCGGCCGCAATCCATTGAGACCATATACCTCCCGTAGCATAGAGGGCAAGAGAAATATCACGAGTCGTCAACAGACCGATGAGGATGGCGCTCCCTTTCCAGGCGAGAAATCCATAGAACCATGTACCGATGACGGCTTCACGTTGCTTGCTCGTTAGACCGAGGAAACGAAAGATCCCGTAAAGGATACCAAGGCTTACTAAAAAAATGAGTAAATCGACACGAATGTTAAGTGGACCGATAGCGACCACGTCTTTCCCTCCTAAACAAAAGGCGCCCCTCTCGAAGCGGGCGCCATATTCATAGTCAGTATAGCATTACTTGATTTGTTGAGCGTTTAAGACAGTCTTCATCGCGCCGTAGCCACCGAGAATGTTATGGATATCTTTGTAGCCGAGTGATTGAAGGACACTTGCTGCCATGCGTGAGCGGACGCCTGACGCACAGTGAACTGCAATCGTTTGATCGGTCGGAAGACCTTCGTGATCACGTGTGAGTTTACCGAGCAAGATGCGCTCTGCCTTTTCGTAATGGCTCGCGTTCCATTCTGTCGCGTTGCGAACGTCGAGGACGAAGACGTCACCTTTTTCAGCAGCTTCAATCGCTTCTTCTGCCGTCACGTCCATATAGGTTTCCGTCAAGAGTGAAGCGTCGAGCTCTTCGACCGGAACGATGAAGCGAAGACGATCGAGGCCGATTGATTGAAGGTCGGTCTGTACTTGATCGACTTCTTCCGCATTTGCGATGAGTGTGATGTCTTTGTCGAAGTTGACGAGCCAGCCTGCCCACGAGACGAACTTGTTGTTGTATGGGATGTTGATTGTCCCAGGTACGTGTCCGTTCGCAAAGTCTTCCCCTTTACGCGTGTCGACGACTTGCGTTTCTTCGACGAGTGTATCAAGGCGTTCTGACCCAACGACTTCAGGACGAGCGACATTCGTCGTCACTTGAATGCCTTCTTTGTTCACTTTCTTCATCATGGCGAAGTAGTTCGGTGGTTCTGGTTGATCCGTCGTCAATTCTTTGATGAAAGCATCTTTGTCCGTCATTTGAAGCGCCCAGTTCGTCGCTTTTTCATAACCGACCGTCGACGTTGGAATCGCACCGAGCGCTTTCCCACAAGCACTACCTGCACCGTGTCCTGGCCAAACTTGAACGAAGTCAGGAAGCGCTATGAATTTCTTGAGTGAATCAAACATTTGTTCCGCGCCGATTGCTGTCGTTCCTTTCACACCGGCTGCTTCTTCGAGGAGGTCGGGGCGACCGATATCTCCGACGAAGACGAAGTCGCCTGTGAAGATGCCCATCGGTTGTGTCTGGTTCCGGTCATACAGAAGGAATGAAATGTGTTCCGGTGTGTGACCCGGTGTGTGCATGACTTCAAGTGTCACGTTTCCGATTTTGAACGTGTCGCCTTCTTTGACGAGTTGTGCGTCGATGTCTTTGGCGAACGCATACTTCCAAGAAGCATCGCCTTCATCTGATAAATAAGCTTTCGAACCTGTGCGCTTCGCGAGTTCGAGTGAGCCCGATACAAAGTCCGCATGAATGTGTGTCTCAGCTGTTGCGACAATGTTCATGCCTTCTTTTTTCGCTTCTTGAAGGTATGGCTCGATGTTACGGGCCGGGTCGATGACGATGGCTTCTCCTGTCATTTGGCATCCGACCATATATGAAGCTTGCGCTAATTTCTCATCATAAAAATAACGTAATAGCATATCAATTTCCCCCTATGAATGTAATCGTTTATTCGACTTCGCCTTGCCAGCTCATCATCCCACCGTCGACGTTCGTGACATCGAACCCGAGTGAGTCGAGATAAGCGGATGCGTTCATGCTGCGTCCACCGGCTGCGCAAATGACATGAATCGGTTTAGAGCGATCGAGCTCATCGACTTTTGCCCCGAATTCAGAAAGTGGTACGTTTTTCGCTTGTTTAATGTGACCTCCAGCATATTCATCTACCTCTCGTACATCGATGAGGTTGAGTGAGTCGTCAGCTTGAAGTAACGCTTCTAATTCAGTAGTCGTAATCGTCTTCATGAGTCTTTGATCTCCTTTTCGTGTTTAAGGTTTTTGGCAACGAGAATGTTTCGTTGGCTTTAATATACCCCCTAAGGTATAATGAGCGCAAGTGAAAAGAATTGGAGGGGAAAACATGAAGAAAATTTCCTTATTTGTTGGGATTTTGGCTGTTATGGTGATTTTTATCTTTGTAATCACATCAGAAAAGGATGAAATCACGAAAATCGATGCTGAAACTCTACAAAACAAATTGGAAAACGAGGAAATAACACTCCTTGATGTACGAGAAACGTCTGAATACGATGGGGGGCATATTGAAGGGGCGGTGAACGCACCACTATCTTCATTAGATGCCAACGAGTTACCGTATCCGAAAGATGAGCCAATCTACGTCATCTGTCGAAGCGGTAATCGAAGTGCCCAGGCTGCTAGTCGATTAAAAGATGCCGGCTATACCGAAATCTATGATGTGTCAGGCGGTATGATGGCTTGGGAATCGATTGAATAAGTAGAGAATACGAGAGTAAATGGAGGAGTCAATATGGAGTTCGGGTTTATCATTACAATCTTTCTTATTGGGTTTATCGGGTCGTTCATTTCAGGGATGGTCGGGATTGGCGGGTCGATCATCAAGTATCCGATGCTGTTATACATTCCACCAATCTTAGGATTTGCGGCGTTCAGCGCGCACGAAGTATCAGGAATTAGTGCGATTCAAGTGTTCTTTGCGACAATCGGTGGAATCTATGCCTATCGTAAAGGTGGATACTTAAACAAACAGTTAATCCTCTATATGGGTGTGGCGGTCTTGATCGGGAGCTTCATTGGAGGATACGGGTCGACAATTTTATCGGAGACGATGATCAATGTCGTATATGCCGTACTTGCGACGATTGCGACGATCATGATGTTCTTACCGAAGCCACAAGTGGACGATATGCCGCTTGACCAAGTACAGTTCAACAAGGTGATCGCGGCCAGCTCAGCTTTCGTCGTCGGGATTGCAGCTGGTATCGTCGGAGCGGCAGGGGCATTCATTCTTATGCCAATCATGCTTGTTGTCTTGCGCATCCCGACGAAGATGGCGATCGCAAGTTCACTCGCCATCACATTTATCTCGTCGATCGGGTCGACGTTCGGTAAAATTATCACCGATCAAATCGTCTGGGGCCCGGCAATCATTATGATTATCGCGAGTCTGATTGCTGCACCGATCGGGGCGAATGTCGGGAAGAATATGAATACAAAAGCGCTTCAATGGATTTTAGCGTTACTCATCTTAGCGAGTACCATCAAAATTTGGAGTGACTTAATCGCGTAAAAAAATCACGATGCCTATATTCTGGCATCGTGATTTTTTTGCGTTATTTCGTAATGAAATAGTAGAGAAGTCCGAGTCCGATGAACGAGACGGGGAGCAAAATGATGTAGAGCCAAGAAACCATCGACCAGCTCTTCTTTTGGCTGTATGTGGAGCGGTCTTTCCCGAGTCCGACCATGATAGTAAAAATAAGTGCGATCAAACAGACAAGCAATGCTAATCCAATCGTGAGAGCCATATTGTCACATCCTTCTTACGTGCTGTTAGTTTTATCATATCGCATACAGGTGGGAGACTTCTGACAGAATGTTGAGGTTGTGTGACAAAGGTGTCTTAAAGTCATCACACATATAGAGACAAACAAAAGTCCCTTTCGATTCGTTTGAATCAAAAGGGACCTGTTCTCATTCCGCAAACGTTTTGCTACGGAACATAAATGCCGTGATGAGATAGAAGGCGATGATATGAAGGGCGACATAGAAGATGGAGAAGCCCATCGTGGCATCCATCGCTTTCATGAATTCTGGATTCACATCATAAATAGAAAGGTCTGTATGCAAGAAGACAATCCATTTTGCGAGTTCAGGTTTCCAGGCAACGAGAAGACCCCCGATGATACTTGAGGCGAAGTTCGCGAGCACCGTGAAACCGATGACGACGCCGACTGACTTGAAGACGACCGAGAACATGAGCGTCAAGAAGATGATGAAGATTGGTCCGCTCACACTGATGAGAATAGGGCGAACGACGTCCCATGTGACAGAGCCGTCTAACGTGAGTGAGAACCCGAACGCGACAACTAAAATAAAGACGAATTGGAGCAACATGACGAGAACGGACATGACGAGTTTTGACAACAAGATGCGGTCTCGGGAATACGGGCTCATCAAAAGATGCTTCAACGTATCAAATTTCAACTCATTCCCGACCATCTCGGCCGTGAAGACGATGGTAAAGATGCTGAGGAAGGCGATGGCGCCCATCGTTGAGAATTCGAAGAACGATGCCGCTTCCGGTGTCCCATCTCCGCTCGCCAATACGGCATAGACGATGAGGATGATCGCGGTGTATACACCTAAGGCGACGTAAGGCTTAATCGTGCGGCGCCACTTCATCCATTCATTGCTGAGTAATGAACGCATTGTTCGTACCTCCTTCTTTTTTCGTCAATTTCAAGAATTGCTCTTCGAGTGACTCGTGTTTCATACCGATTTGATAGACGGCGATGTCCCGTTCAATCAACTGTTTCAATAAGACGGGGATATCCGTCTCCTGACGTGGCACGATGAACGACTCGGCTGACTGTTGAATAATTTTTACATCATCGAAGGCGAGAGCGGCGACATCGAGTGCATCGCTCATCTGTTCTTTGGCAACTTTACAGAGAATGACGCTATCGGCTTTCGTCTGACCGTCTTCCACCGATTTGATTTGTCCTTGGTCAATGATGGCGAAGCGGTCCGTGATCAATTCCATCTCACTCAACAAGTGACTCGAGATGAGGATGGCGATGCCGCGGTGGTCCGCGAGGTGGCGTAAGTAATTCCGGAGATCAGCAATCCCGGCTGGGTCGAGACCGTTCGTCGGCTCATCAAGGATAAGTACTTTTGGATTATGCAACAAGGCACGGGCGATCCCGAGGCGTTGTTTCATCCCGAGCGAATACTGTTTCACTTTCATATCGAGCTTTCCGTCGAGTCCGACGAGCGCACCAAGCGCATTCAAATCGACCTTCTTTAAGTTCGGGATCAAGTTCATGGCATGAATCAAGTTCTCACGACCGGTCATGTACGGATAGAACGCCGGATTCTCAACGATGGCTCCGATTCGGCTGAGTGCTTCTTGGCGGTTGTTCGCGACGTCATACCCATCGACCGTCACGGTTCCATGTGTTGCAGGCATGAGGCCTGTAATGATTCGGATCGTCGTCGTCTTCCCGGCGCCGTTCGGTCCGAGGAAACCAAAGATTTCACCCGGGACGACATCAAAGCTGACATTCGTCAATACCGTTGCTTTTCCCATCTTCTTATGGACATTTTGTACGGATAACATGTGGTCACCTAGCTTTCTTTTTTGAGTGATAGTGTTCTTCCTACACCCCCTTCTACGGGCTTGTTTGAAATAAGGTTTCATCTTTTTTTGAAATGTTTGAAACAAATCCGCTGAGACACAATTTATCGATAAGCAAAACTTATCGAAATAGTATGGACGAATTGTGAATTTGTAAGGGTCTTTCTAGCATGAAAGGTGTAGTATGAAGTTGAGCGTAAGAGGCAAGATTTGGTTTTGTTCACTAGGGTAAGAGAAGAGTGAACGGCTTCGGGCTACATGTTAAAATGAAAGCGTTCACAGATTGGACGTTTAGGAATGGATAAGGGGGATTTATTCAATGGGAGAGTCGTCGAATGTTCACGAGAAATCGCAAGCATTTTATGGTCCTAACTTAGGCTACATCATTGAACTGTACGAGCAATATTTGGAAGACCCGTCATCGGTCGATGAGGAGACACGTCGTTACTTCGACGAGAACGGGGCACCAGAATCATCACCGACAGAAGTACCGGTCTCGGGTCCGTCGTTTGACTTAGAGAAAGTCGTTTCGGCGACACGTCTCGTCAACGATATCCGTGCGTTCGGTCATAAGGCGGCGGATATTTATCCGTTGAAAGATCATCCGCGCGAACAGGAATTGTTCGAACTGTCTCGTTATGATTTGACAGAAGAAGATTTAAAACAAATTCCGGCCCGTCTTCTTTCGGACGATGCACCGAAACCAAATGCAAGTGCCCTTGAGTTATTCCGTCACTTGCTTGACGTCTATACAGGTACGGTCGCAATCGAACTCCGTCACTTAGACGATATGGAAGAGAAGAAGTGGATTCGCCGTCAAGTCGAACAAGGCGCATTGAAACAAACCTTCTCAAAAGAAGAAAAAATCGAATTGTTCAAACGTCTGGCTGAGACCGAACTGTTTGAATCATTCCTTCATAAAACGTATGTCGGACAGAAACGCTTCTCCATCGAAGGATTGGATGCGATGGTGCCGTTACTCGACGCCATGGTCGGCGGACTCATCTCGAGCGGATCTGAACACATCAATATCGGGATGGCACACCGTGGACGTCTGAACGTACTCGCTCACGTACTCGGCAAGCCATACGAGATGATTTTTGCGGAGTTCCAGCACGCACCGAACAAAGAATTGATTCCGTCTGAAGGGTCAATCGGCATCAACTTCGGTTGGTCAGGCGACGTGAAATATCACCTTGGACTTGATCGTAAAGTCGTCGAACAACAAAAAGAAGTACGTCTCAACTTGGCGAACAACCCGAGTCACCTTGAATTCGTCGGATCTGTCGTCGAAGGGTACACACGTGCCGCACAAGATGATCGTTCTGAAAAAGGATCGGCTGTCCAGCAGGATGATTTGGCAGCTTCAATCTTGATTCATGGAGATGCAGCGTTCCCGGGACAAGGAATTGTAGCGGAGACGCTCAACATGACGAACTTGACGGGGTATCGTACGGGTGGAACGGTTCACGTCATTGCCAACAACACCATCGGTTTCACGACGGACCCGAATGATTCACGTTCGACGCGTTACGCGAGTGATATCGCCAAAGGGTATGAGATTCCAGTCTTCCACGTGAATGCAGACGACCCGGAAGCATGTGTCGCCGTCGCAAAATTGATCAGTGAGTATCGTGCCAAGTTCCATAAAGACATCTTGGTCGATTTGATTGGGTATCGTCGTTACGGTCACAACGAAATGGACGAACCGATGAATACGAACCCGGTTCTTTATAAAGCGATCAAAGGACATCAATCTGTCCGTCACGTATATGCCGAGCAACTCGAGGCAGAAGGCGTCATGACAAAAGATGAGAAAGCACAAATCGAACAAAAGATCGAAGAGGCGCTTAAAGCAGCACGCGACCTCGTTCCTTCTGAAGAAGAGGATGCTGACATCGTCTTGCCGGACGCGGTCCATAAAGGATTCCCGAAAGTCGATACGAGCGTGAATCTCGAACTTCTCACGCAATTGAATGAAGAGTTGCTTGACTGGCCGGAAGGATTCGGTGTCTTCCACAAACTTCAAAAAGTACTCGACCGTCGCCGTGACGCTTTCGGTGAAGGTGGGAAAATCGACTGGGGTCATGCGGAAACGCTCGCCTTCGCTTCGATTCTTTCAGACGGTACGCCGGTACGCTTGAGCGGTCAAGATTCGGAGCGCGGAACGTTCGCCCAACGGAACATCATGTTGAACGATGTCGAGTCAGGGAAGAAGTTCTCACCACTCCATCAGCTGTCGACGGCAAAAGCTTCGTTCTCTGTCTACAACAGCCCGCTTTCAGAAGGATCAGTTCTTGGATTTGAATACGGGTATAACGTATTCGCCCAAGACACGCTCGTATTGTGGGAAGCCCAGTACGGTGACTTTGCGAACTCGGCGCAAGTCATGTTCGACCAGTTCATCTCGGCCGGTCGTGCGAAATGGGGTCAAAAATCAGGGCTTGTCATGCTCTTGCCACACGGTTATGAAGGACAAGGACCAGAGCACTCGAGTGCACGGATGGAGCGTTACTTGACGCTTGCCGGTGAGAAAAACTGGACAGTCGCAAACCTTTCATCTGCGGCACAATACTTCCATATTCTCCGTCGCCAAGCTGAGATGCTCGGCAAAGAAGAGATTCGTCCGATGATCATTATGACACCGAAGAGTCTGCTTCGTCATCCGCTCGCGACGTCACCAATCGAGGCGTTCACGGAAGAGAGCTTTAAACCAATCGTTGAACAGCCAGGTCTCGGTGAGAACGCAGAGAAAGTCGAACGTCTCGTCTTCTGCACAGGGAAGATGGCGATTGACCTCGCGGAAGCGGTCGGCAAGTCAGAAGAGTCGCTCGACTTCTTGCATATCATCCGGGTCGAAGAAATCTACCCGTTCCCGGTACGTGAGATTCGTGACGTCATCAGCCGTTATCCAAACGCACGCGAAATCGTCTGGGTACAAGAAGAACCGAAAAACATGGGGGCTTGGACGTACATCGAGCCTCGTCTTGAAGCGGTCACAACGAACCGACTCGACGTTCGTTACATCGGTCGTCGCCGACGTTCGAGCCCGGCTGAAGGAAATCCGACAGCCCATAAGCAAGAACAAGCACGCATCATCCGTGAAGCACTTTCTCGCGACGTCGTCTCGAGCGGTGCAGGCACGAGCACATACCAAAAAGATCGTAAATAAGTTAAGGGGGAAGTCATTGTGGTCGAAATTAAAGTACCTGAATTAGCAGAATCCATTACGGAAGGAACGGTCGCGACATGGCTCAAACAGCCAGGCGACCAAGTCGAAAAAGGGGAAGCCATCGTCGAGCTCGAGACGGATAAAGTCAATATCGAAGTCCCAGCTGACGAAGCGGGTGTGTTAGAAGAACAACTTGCCGGAGAAGGGGATACGGTTCAAGTTGGTGACGTCATCGCCCGTCTCGGTTCAGGTTCTGGTGGCGGAACGGCTGTCGCGACGAAGACGAAGACAGAAAACGCGACAGAAACGAAGACAGAAGCGCCGACTGAGAAGAAAACGGAATCTGTTGAAGAAGGTAAGAAAGTAGAGAAACGCGAAGAGCACGTCGCGAGCCCGGGTAAAGGACCAATCGCAACACCTGCTGCTCGTAAACTCGCTCGTGAGAAAGGCATCGACCTCTCGGCCGTTCAAACGAACGACCCAATGGGACGTATCAATGTGCATGACGTTTCAAAACATGAAGACAAACCAGCTGTGAAAGAGCAAAAACCAGCTGCTGCAGCTCCAGCACCACAACCGGCTGCAAGTGGGAAAGAAGAAGAGCGCATCAAGATGACACGTCGTCGTCAAACGATCGCGAACCGTCTCGTAGAAGTGCAACAGACGGCAGCAATGCTCACGACGTTCAACGAAATCGATATGTCGGCGGTCATGGCACTTCGTAAACGTCGCCAAGAGAAATTCGTGAAAGACAACGATGTCAAACTCGGCTTCATGTCATTCTTCACGAAAGCAGCGGTCGCGGCTCTTAAGCGCATGCCTTACTTGAACGCTGAAATCCAAGGAAATGAAATCGTCTTGAAGAAGTACTACGATATCGGAATTGCCGTATCGGCTCCAGACGGTCTCGTCGTCCCTGTCGTCCGTGAAGCAGATCGTAAAAACTTTGGTGAAATCGAGAAAGACATCCTTCACCTTGCGGATAAAGCGCGTAACAACAAGCTTGGTTTGAGTGACCTCACTGGTGGTACGTTCACGATCACAAACGGTGGCGTGTTCGGTTCACTTCTTTCAACACCAATCTTGAACGGACCACAAGTTGCTATCCTTGGAATGCACTCGATTCAACTCCGCCCAGTCGCAATCGACGCGGATACGATGGAAAACCGTCCGATGATGTATGTCGCCCTCTCGTATGACCACCGAATCGTAGATGGTCGCGAGGCTGTAACATTCCTCAAGCACATCAAAGAGATGATTGAAGATCCAGAACAATTGTTGTTCGAAGCATAAGATGTAGAGAAAGTACCCGCTCCGATATCAGGAGGCGGGTACTTTTTTGTTTAAGGTCATGACGAAAAACCTTTTATTGGAATTTTTGGCAAGGTGTATATGTTATCCTTGATGGAGAGAATAAGTAAAAGGGCGTGAATGGAAAATGAAATGGAAAAAATGGTTTCCTTGGATGGGACTTGTCTTAGTTATAGTGATTGTTGCTACATATGCATTCTATCAGTATTGGATGGGACCGAATCAAAGTGAACTCGACCGGGAAAATTTGACGGAAGAAGAGTATGAGCGGGCGCTTGAATTGATTGACATCATCAAAGAAGAAGACCCGCTCGGACGGCGTCAAAACGTGACGCGCCGGATCGACCCGCAGGAGACGACGGGACTCGTCTTTGACGATGAGAAAAAATTAAACAAAGGGAATCTCGTCGATGCGATGCATCTGATGACGCACCAAAAGATCTTGGCGACAGAAAAAGCGGGTGCCATCCCGATGACGCACGACAATCTGAAAGAGGTCCGCGACTATTTAGAGTTGCTGCGCGACAAAAATAAAATTAAAAGCGAAGACTACCTTCAACTCGGTCGAATCATCGAACGATGGGAACAAGCCATCTTTGATGAGATTGACAAAGAGCAAGACGTTCTTCTAGAGGAGATGTACGCCGTCATCGGATTCTCGAACGGACTCGCGACACGTGCGGAAGAAGAACTGTTCATCTTGAACAACTTCGGTGAGGAATACGTATATACGATGGACTTGAAGCCGATGCCAGAAGAGGAAGAGCAGAAGGAAGACGTGAATACGGAAACAGAAGAGTAAACAAAAAGGAGTTCATCATGAACTCCTCAGGCTGTTGACGAACCAAATCGCCACGTGCGATTTGGTTCGTCTTTTTTTATGTTCAACGAGCTTGAGGCGCTCTGCCCGACAAAAGATTGAAGAAATGTTATGTAGACGGTCCT
>NZ_JACSKK010000036.1:0-213 GCF_018617575.1 Exiguobacterium sp. s160 | reverse complement strand
CCGTTTCCCGCTCGAGGCGGTCGCGCTCGATGCCGGCTACTTCACGACCGGGATCGCGAAGGCGCTCGTCGAACGGGGCATCTTCGGGGGCATCGCTCGGCGGCGTTTCGGCGGGAAGAAAGGGATGTTCCGCAAGACCCGGTACACGTACCTGCCGGAAGAGGATGCTTATCTCTGTCCGGCGCGACAGCGCCTCACCTATCAGACGACGGA
>NZ_JACSKK010000035.1:0-228 GCF_018617575.1 Exiguobacterium sp. s160 | reverse complement strand
CGCCGGTTTCCGTCTCGTTCCACTCCCTGTTTTCGCCTCCTCGCGGATGGCGATCCGGTCCTCGAGCAGCTTGTTGTAGATGAACCGGGCGCAGCCGATCGTCCGGACCAGGAAATCGGCCTGTGCCGGCGTCGGATGGAGCCTGTATGTGTAGCCTTTCAGCATGTCCGTCTCTCCTCCCCTCAGAAGATCGTGATGTGTCTTCTTCATCCGATACCCGTGGAGGGG
>NZ_JACSKK010000034.1:0-253 GCF_018617575.1 Exiguobacterium sp. s160 | reverse complement strand
AACAAGGTAGCCGTATCGGAAGGTGCGGCTGGATCACCTCCTTTCTAAGGAAAATGCCCATGTGGCATTGCCCATCGTTCAGTTTTGAGGGTTCGTCCCTCGATTGTTCCTTGAAAACTGAAGATTCATCAAGACATCAAAAACCAATTTCACATATGGTCCGCAATGGACCGTGTGTCTTAGACGCTAGATCAAGGTAGAAAGGGCGTACGGTGGATGCCTTGGCACTAGGAGCCGATGAAGGACGCGACGA
>NZ_JACSKK010000033.1:0-290 GCF_018617575.1 Exiguobacterium sp. s160 | reverse complement strand
ATGACGCCCTCGAACGGGCGATGTTGTGTGAACCGCACGAACCCGACCTTCGGCAGACGGACCTTGCCCGCCTCGATGCGGATCGTGCCGTGCTGGTTGTTCGTCGTGTAGGAGGCGCGCGACCGCCGTCTCGACTTGAAGGCCGGGAAGCCGGCCGTCCCGGCGAAGAACTTCGCGAACGCGGTGTCGAGGTTCAGCTTCGCGTTCGCGAGCGCCAGGCTGTCCGCCTCGGCGAGGAACGGGAACAGGGGCTTGTAGGAGGCAGGTGTCGCCGGTTTCCGTCTCGTTCC
>NZ_JACSKK010000032.1:0-343 GCF_018617575.1 Exiguobacterium sp. s160 | reverse complement strand
AACAAGGTAGCCGTATCGGAAGGTGCGGCTGGATCACCTCCTTTCTAAGGAAAATGCCCATGTGGCATTGCCCATCGTTCAGTTTTGAGAGACCAAAACCTCTCTATGAGGGCCTATAGCTCAGCCGGTTAGAGCGCACGCCTGATAAGCGTGAGGTCGGTGGTTCGAGTCCACTTAGGCCCACCATTTTTATGAACAATTCCAATACGGGGCCTTAGCTCAGCTGGGAGAGCGCCTGCCTTGCACGCAGGAGGTCAGCGGTTCGATCCCGCTAGGCTCCACTTTTGTTCCTTGAAAACTGAAGATTCATCAAGACATCAAAAACCAATTTCACATATGGTCC
>NZ_JACSKK010000031.1:0-347 GCF_018617575.1 Exiguobacterium sp. s160 | reverse complement strand
GGTCGTGGCGGAATCGGTAGACGCGCTAGGTTGAGGGCCTAGTGGTGGTTAACACCGTGGAGGTTCAAGTCCTCTCGACCGCACCATATTGCACCCTTAGCTCAGCTGGATAGAGCGTTAGACTACGAATCTAAAGGCCGGGAGTTCGAATCTCTCAGGGTGCACCATTATTACGGGAAGTAGCTCAGCTTGGTAGAGCACTTGGTTTGGGACCAAGGGGTCGCAGGTTCGAATCCTGTCTTCCCGACCATTTATTTTTTGGTCTTTGAAAACTGAACGATGAGGCAAAAATAAGTTTTACAATTTTTGAATGAAGCGCAAGCTTCGTCAATTTAAGAGCTATATCA
>NZ_JACSKK010000004.1:0-199822 GCF_018617575.1 Exiguobacterium sp. s160 | reverse complement strand
CCGCCAGCGTTCGTCCTGAGCCAGGATCAAACTCTCCAAAGAATTTGATATAGCTCTTAAATTGACGAAGCTTGCGCTTCATTCAAAAATTGTAAAACTTTTTTTGCCTCATCGTTCAGTTTTCAAAGTTCGTCAGTTTAAATGGTGGGCCTAAGTGGACTCGAACCACCGACCTCACGCTTATCAGGCGTGCGCTCTAACCGGCTGAGCTATAGGCCCATAAAAAAGAATGGTGCACCCTGAGAGATTCGAACTCCCGGCCTTTAGATTCGTAGTCTAACGCTCTATCCAGCTGAGCTAAGGGTGCATATGGTGCGGTCGAGAGGACTTGAACCTCCACGGTGTTAACCACCACTAGGCCCTCAACCTAGCGCGTCTACCGATTCCGCCACGACCGCAGCGTATGAAATTAAAATGGTGAGTCATGCAGGGCTCGAACCTGCGACCCTCTGATTAAAAGTCAGATGCTCTACCAACTGAGCTAATGACTCAAATAAAAGCTGGGCTGGAAGGGATCGAACCTTCGCATGTCGGAATCAAAATCCGATGCCTTACCACTTGGCTACAGCCCAACGTAAATGGCGGTCTTGACGGGATTCGAACCCGCGATCTCCTGCGTGACAGGCAGGCATGTTAACCCCTACACCACAAGACCAGATTACGTTTTTATTTGAAATGGTGGAGGATGACGGGATCGAACCGCCGACCCCCTGCTTGTAAGGCAGGTGCTCTCCCAGCTGAGCTAATCCTCCATATATGGTGACCCGTACGGGATTCGAACCCGTGTTACCGCCGTGAAAGGGCGGTGTCTTAACCGCTTGACCAACGGGCCAGTGTATGTGTCTTCTAAGTAATTTTAAGTGGCGGAGACGGAGGGATTCGAACCCTCGCACCGGTTTCCCAGCCTACTCCCTTAGCAGGGGAGCCCCTTATAGCCTCTTGGGTACGTCTCCAAAATAAAATGGCTCCGCAAGTAGGATTTGAACCTACGACCTACCGGTTAACAGCCGGTTGCTCTACCACTGAGCTATTGCGGAACGTTGCTTGAAATTATCGAAGTAACGATTTATATTGTAACCGCAAACCAGAAACCTGTCAATCACTTTCTTAGAAAAACTTTTATTTCGCATGCCGTCTCTCGGCGACTTCTATAAGATATCACGGTACAAAAAGACCGTCAACACTTTTTCTAAAAAAAATCAGGTAAAATGAAAAACATTTTACCTGATTCGAGTTTCTTCTTATTAATTGTTTAACTGTTCGGTTCAAGCATCGTCAAACTAATTCGTCCCCGGTTGACATCGACCTGTTCAATCCATACCGTAACGATATCACCGACCGCCACGACATCTAACGGATGCTTCACGTAGCGATTCGATAATTTCGAAATATGGACGAGCCCGTCCTGTTTTACACCAATATCCACGAACGCACCAAAATCAATGACGTTTCGAACGGTCCCTTGGAATTCCATTCCGACTTGAAGGTCTTCAAGACTCATGACGTCCGTACGCAGTAACGGCTTTTGAATGTCCTCTCGTGGGTCACGTCCTGGTTTCGCTAACGACTTCAAGATATCCTCGACGGTTGGAAGTCCCGCATCTAATCGCTCACTCAATACATTCGCATCAACTTGTTGTAACCGTTCACGCAATGCAGCTGTTCCAACCTCAGCTTTCGAGGATCCGATTTTTTTTAAGATTGATAATGCGAGGGAATAACTCTCTGGGTGAATCTCTGTCTGGTCGAGAACGTCCTTCCCATTCATGATTCGCAAGAATCCAGCTGCCTGTTCGAACGCCTTCGCTCCGAGTCTTGGCACCTTCTTAATTTCTTTCCTTGTTTCAAAGCGCCCGTTCTCTTCTCGATATGCCACAATATTTTTTGCAGTCGTTTTGTTCAGTCCCGATACGTAAGTCAATAAAGACTCTGAGGCACGGTTCACATCGATTCCGACCATGTTAACCACGCTCTCCACGACAAATTCTAAAGATGTCTTCAGTTTATTCTGACTCACATCATGCTGATATTGCCCGACACCGACCGACTGTGGGTCAACTTTGACGAGTTCCGCCATCGCATCCTGGATTCGGCGTGCGATCGAGACGGCTGACCGTTCCTCTACTTTTAAGTCCGGAAATTCACTACGTGCGACTTCCGATGCAGAATAGACACTCGCTCCCGCTTCGTTCACAATTGCGTAAGCAATCTCACGCTCTGCTTTCTTTAACCAATCCGCAACGAATTGTTCGGTCTCCCTTGATGCCGTACCGTTTCCGACGACAATAACGGAAATCGGGTATTTTTTCGCGAGTCTCGTTAACACTTTCTCCGCTCCATCGATATCGTACTTCGGAGCCGTCGGATAGAAGACACCAACCTCTTCGACTTTTCCGATTTCATTGACGACCGCCCATTTGCATCCTGTCCGATATGCCGGGTCGATCCCCAAGACGACGACCTCGCGAAGAGGCGGTTGCATGTAGAGTTGCTTTAAGTTTTTCGAGAATACATCGATCGCCTGCTCCTCTGCCTTATCGGTTAACTCGCTACGAATCTCTCGTTCAATGGCTGGGAAGACAGATTTTTTATAAGCCTCCGTCACGGCCGCTTCGACAACTTCACGCTTCTCTTTCGGAAGTCGCTCATATGCACGAAGGACTTGATCCATGAAGCGTGTCTCGTCAAAAATGACTTTCACTTGAAGGACATCGGTACGCTCCCCGCGGTTCAAGGCGAGTACACGGTGTGGGACAATCCCAGCAATTTTTTCTTCATATTCATAGTACTGCGCAAAGATCTCTTTTTCATCTTCCGCTTGTTTTTTCTTCTTCGAACGCAACAATCCTTCTTTGCGTACACGGTCGCGAAGCATCTGGCGTAGTTTCGCTTCCTCGCCCCATTCTTCCCCGATGATGGCATGTACGAGCGGAAGGGATTCTTCTAGCGCTACATCCTTCGAGAGCTCTTCAACCACACCTGTCGAGTAAGGCGACTTGTCTCGGAACCAGTCCGCAAGCGGCTGCAATCCTTTCTCACGTCCCTGTTCCGCTTTCGTCCGCCGTTTCGGACGATAGGGTAAGTAGATATCTTCCACTTGCTGAAGGGTTGTCGCTGCCTCTAACGCCTTCGTTAGTTCAGGTGTGTTCTTTTCCAGCTCTTCTAACTTAGCCAAAACATCCGTTTTTCGCTTTTGAAGACTTTCTTCATATTGAAGGGCGTCCAAGATTGCTTTGATTTCGACTTCATCCAGGTTCCCCGTCATTTCCTTCCGATAACGGGCCATAAACGGAATCGTCGCCCCTTCAGATGCGAGCTGTTGAACCGTCTCTACTTGGTTCACTTTCAAGTTTAACGCCTTAGCCACTTTCGTAATCACTTGAATCACTTCCTTTTATGATCTCTTCCAAAGTGTAGCAAACATTCAAACAAAAAAGCGATGACTCGATTAGTCATCGCTTGAGAATACTTCATTGAGTGGGACTTTGATGGCTTCACGTAGCTTTTCGAGTGCCCGCCGTTGCAAACGGGAGACATGCATCTGCGAGATCCCAAGAAGTTCTCCAGTCTCTTTTTGACTCATATTCTTATAGTAGGCGCATTCTAAGATGGCGCGTTCCCGTTCATTTAAGACGTTGAACGCTTTCTCTAGAATGAGACGTTGGTCGACCGATTCATATCCACGCTCTTGGCTACCGACCAAGTCGAGTAACGTGACCGTACTGCCTTCGTTATCCGCTTCGATCGAACTATCGACCGACAGCGCTTGATAACTCTTGCCCATCTCAAGCGTTTCGAGAATTTCTTCGTCTGATACGCCAAGATGATCGGCAATCTCATCGATTCGTGGTGAGCGTTGCAATTCAGTCGTCAACTCTTCAACCGTCTTCTTAATTTTCGGTCCGAGCTCTTTGATCCGACGCGGAACATGGACACTCCATGTTTTATCGCGGATGAATCGCTTGATTTCACCGATGATGGTCGGGACGGCAAACGATTCGAAGCTACGTCCGAATTCTGGATCAAATCGACGGAGTGCCGCCAATAATCCAATCATCCCAACTTGCACGAGATCATCGTGAATCGCTCGTCCACGCGAAAACTTACGGGCGAGTGCTTCAACGAGGTCCGAATAGCGATTGATGAGTAGCATTTGCACTTCTTCGTTTTGATCGTCTTGTTGGTAGCGTTCAATCCACTCTAGTACCTCGTCATCACTGTGATGGCGTTGTTGAGATTTTGCTGGCACTCTGATCCACCTCGTCCCTGTTAAGGAGTTTTGTCATCGTCACTTTGACACCGTTGTCTTTATTGATCGAGACATCGTCCATTAACGCTTCGATAAGGAAGAGACCAAGTCCTCCTTCGTGGAGCGATTCAATTTCCGTCGTCTCTTCGACCGGAGCCGCTTGACGTTTCACATCATCTGCGAACGTCTTGCCTGAATCTTCAATCGTGATTTCAAGACGATCTGCATATACGCCACAAGCAAGTTTGACCTCTCCATCTTGATGATCTTCATACGCATGCTGAACTGCGTTGCCGCATGCTTCCGAGACCGCGATTTTAATATCCTCGATCTCGTCGTACGTATATCCCATACGGTTAGCGATTCCTGAAACGACTAATCGAACCACACCGACATATTCGGGTTTGGCCGGGAACGTCATGACCGTCTGTTCAACATTGTTCATTGCGTGCCACCTCTTACGTTCGAATTAATAGAAAGAAGTTTGTGAAGACCCGTCAATTCGAATAGACGATTGACTCGCTCCGTAACCCCGACAAGTGACAACTCTTTTTCGTTACGCGTGGCGATTTTCAACGCCCCGACGAACACACCGAGACCTGTCGAGTCCATATACTCCACTTCGTCTAAATGAACGACCACATCTTGCTCACTGATGGCCGGATGCAATACTTCTTTCAATTTTGGTGCAGTATATGTATCCACTTCTCCGGATACGTAAAGGTGTAATTGTTCTCCAATGACTTGCTCACGAATCGATAAATCCATCGTCTATTCCCTCCTAAATGTCCGTACAGATAAATTGAGTACGATTTACTTTAATTCCCCACTTTCGAAATCTTAAACCATTTTTTTAAAAATGTTTAAAAAAAGACCGATACCTATGTACCAGTCTTGATCTATGTAAGGCTAGAGAGGGATCAATCCCATACTAATCTCTAGCGCTCGGTCAACTTTATGCATCGTCTCATCATCGAGATGAGTGACTTTATCCGTCAGACGACGCTTATCAATCGTTCGAATCTGCTCAAGTAAAATCACAGAGTCTCTCTCGAGTCCATGCTTCTCTTGATATACTTCCACATGAGTCGGCAGTTTTGCTTTCTGAATCTGAGCTGTAATCGCAGCGACAATGACGGTCGGGCTAAAGCGATTGCCGATGTCGTTCTGTACGATGAGAACGGGTCGAACGCCACCTTGCTCTGAGCCGACTACGGGCGACAGATTCGCATAAAATACGTCACCACGCTTTACGATCACTCTGCTCACACCCCACTTACTTGACGTAAGAGAGCGTGTTCGGCTTCGGCTTCAATCGTTAGCATCTCTTCTGCCATATTCAAGTTAAACGCGGCCATCTCTTGATAGCCTTTCGCCAATTCTTCACGCAGTGTTTGTTGTCGATCAGCAATTTCTTTAGACAAGTATGTCACTACATCGTTCAAGGACAGTGTTTCACGGTCTTTCATCGAAATCGGACCCCCTTGTTGCGAGAACCGATCTGGGACGGACGCTAGCGCACCCGCAGTTCGCTGCTTCAACATCTTACACCTCCAGAATCGTTTCATGGACTGGCGGAAAATCTCCCGCGTTCTTTATCAATATAACACGCGGGAATGG
Source organism: Exiguobacterium sp. s160 (assembly GCF_018617575.1). NCBI lineage: Bacteria > Bacillati > Bacillota > Bacilli > Caryophanales > Exiguobacterium > Exiguobacterium sp. s160. Next base: position 193,953 of record NZ_JACSKK010000004.1, on the reverse strand, counting down.
GAAAATATAGAGAAATCGAGAAAGAATTCAGATAATTTCACACGATTTGTGATTCACACATAGTGACGCGGTAATCGACTCGTGAACTGGCAAACGATCTCATAGTTAATCGTCCCTAGATATGACGCAAGTTCATCAATGGCGACGTTTCCACCAACAAGTGTCACATCCATACCGACCGGAAACTCTTTTGGAAGTCGGATCATGAAGCGATCCATGCAGACACGCCCCACAATCGGACAACGAACACCATTTACTTCAACTTCAAATCCGCTCGCCTTCCGTAACCAGCCGTCCGCATATCCGACTGGGACGGTACCAATCCATTCATCGGTCGATGTCGTATAGGTCGCTCCGTAACTGATCGTTTGACCTGCCTCGAGACGCTTCACCTGCATCAGCTGGCTCTTCAACGTAAAGGCCGGGCGGAGGAACGAATAGAATGTTTCCATCTCATGTGACGGATATAAACCATAGAGTGCGATCCCGACACGGACCAGATTATAAGGAACGTCTTGTCCTGCCATTCGGATGGCCCCTGCTGAATTGGATGTATGAATATAGCGGAACCGCTCATGTAGCCCATCCATCAAGCGTTCGAAACGTTCTTGTTGTGTGTAGTACAAGTCGCTATCAAGTTCATCCGCTGTCGCAAAGTGGGTGTAGATGCCTTCAATGACAAATAAATCGTTCGCTTCTTCAAGCAGCGCATCAAGCTGCTCTCGCGTACGAAGACCGAGACGTCCCATCCCTGTGTCGACTTTAATATGGACCGTCAACGACTTTTCTTCTATATAATCAGCAGCTTCTTGTAACCATTCGGCAGAAAAAACGGACAACGTGACGTCTCGTTCTGCTGCAATCCCTGCATATTGGGGAAATTGCGCCTCCATGACTAAAATCGGCGCCTCGATCCCTGCATCCCGAAGTTCGATTGCTTCTTCTAATAAAGCGACCCCAAGCATTGTCGCCCCGTTCTGAAGGGCGATATTCGCTACTTCAACAGCCCCATGACCGTAGGCATTCGCTTTGACAACCGCCATGATGTCTTGCGGGATACGTTGTGTTAACTCTTGTATGTTATGGGCGATGGCCGCCCGATCAATCTCGATTCGACTAGGACGAAACATGTTGCCCCTCCTCTTCTAAGATGACTTGCGCGACGGCATATGCACTGCTATGACTGATGCTGACATGAATTCGTCCCGAAAACGGCGCAGTCATGACAGGTCGACCTGTCTCATCCGGTAAAATTTCAATGTGGCGCCACGATAGACCGTGCGCGATTCCGGTGCCGATTGCCTTGGCATAAGCTTCTTTTGCGGCAAACCGACCCGAAACAAACTCGATTTGACGCGGGAGTGGGTATTGTTGAACAAGCTCATACTCTGCATCGGTGAGCAGGCGTTTTAAAAAACGCGGTTGTTTCATCGAGCGAGCCATCCGATCAAGCTCGACGATATCGACTCCGATTCCTACAATCACTGGACACTCGCTCCTTTCCTTTTTTCCCTGTTTCCCTATACAATTGGAGAAAGAGGTGATGTTATGTTTAGTCGTACGGAAAATGTACAAACGTTTGTACGGGCATATCCACTCGTAACGCTGTTCATTGTAATCCAACTCCTTGTGTTTGTCATCGATTCTTTCGCTCCTGGTTTACGAATTGTGTCAACAGGCGGGTCGTTTCATTTGGCACTCGCCGACGGACAATGGTACCGCTTAGTGACGGCCAACTTTATTCATTTGAGTCTCGGCCACTTACTATTTAATTCGTTTGCGCTGATCATCTTCGGACCAGCGATGGAACGTATGATCGGGCATGTGAAGTTTGCTCTATTTTATGTATTCGCCGGGGCACTTGCCAACTTGTTCACCTACTTCACCGTCAGTAACTTGTTTTATCTACAAGCTGGTGCGTCAGGTGCCATCTTGGCCATTCTCGGATTCTATGTGTTCATTGGTCGCTTCCGCCGCACGTTGATGCTTAGCCAAGATGCCCGCTTGGTCTATATCTTCGTCGCCATCAGTGCCGTCTTTACACTCATCGGTTCGAACGTTTCGCTTTGGGGCCACGTGTATGGCTTCTTGGCAGGATTTTTACTTGCCATTCCACTCTCACGGTATGCCGTCCCGTATACACGCCCGATGCGCTACGGGAAGTATAAGCAACGTTCGTACGCGCCCCCAATTATTCATTCCGGGGACGGAAAATGGTTCTTCTACATTATTATTGGACTGGCAATCTTTGGCTTATTGGCGCAGTTCTTATAAGTTAAGTAAGGAAACAAAAAACGACCAAGCGGATTCGCTTGGTCGTTTGATTAGATTTGATTTTTATGACGAGCCTCTTGAAGCGCATCGACTAAGTCTTTCACGTCTTCGACGAGGTTTTGAATTGTATCTTGGTTTTCTTCGTAGAGCGATTTCCATTCCATGACTCGGTCTTTCAAGTTGCCTTTCGATGACGCTTGAAGACCGACCGCGTGTGCTTCTGTCGATGTGTTCGATGACTTCAACTTCGACTTCATGCCTTTCAATTGTCTCACTTGTTGATCGCGTGTTTCGCTATGGAGAAGTGATGCCGCTGCGCCGATTACTGCGCCCGCAGCCATCCCCAACCAGAAATAATTCTTGTTCATAAAAATCCTCCCCTAACATGACGTTATCTTTTATTATAGATTATCTGACTCGGTGACGACATAGTGTTTTATGACAGGACCTGCACCGCGCTGTTCGATCGCCCGTTTCAGACGATCTTCAAGCACCGCGTAGTCCGCTGTATCTCGGAAGTGTTTCCCTCCAGATGTAAATTGAATGAATACGACCGCATGATTGTCGTCCGGGTCGACACCTAGACGGTACGCCGAAAACCCATCATGACCGACCCCGAGCGGTGCCTTTTCCGTCAACAACTGATGAAACAGGAGCGAACGGGCATTTTCATCCGTCGGCACGTTCGCATATAAGATGTTTCCTTTTTTGACGAATTCGCCAGATGCCTCTTCAATCTCAAACACTTTTCCACTTTTGAACGGAGATTTCTCTCCTTCTGCGAGCAGGATCGTTTCATGTCCATTTGCCGCAATGACACCCGGCTCTTTCCGGAGACGCTCAGCCACACTACCTGACGCGAAGGTCATATACAGTTTAGACAAGCTCCTCACACCCTTTCGCGAGCGTGATGTCTTTCTCCGTGATGCCCCCTTCGTCATGGGTCGATACGGTCAATGTCACGTTCCGATACTCAATCAAGATACTCGGATGATGGTCGAGCGATTCAGCCAAATCCGCGACGAGATGGACGAACTGGATGGCTTCCGGGAACGTCTCAAGCCGATATGTCTTCTGAATCTCCCCGTTCACTTCTTCCCAACCGTTTAAACGTGACAGTTCATCTGTCAATTCACTTTGTGATAATACCATCGTCACAATCCCCTTTCCCTATACAGTCTACTGTCTTAATCTACCCAAACCGGAGAAAAATAATCTTCCGCGCATGATGTATAATGATTTAGAATGAGATGGATAGCCATCATTTTGATTACGAGAGAGGAGCATCTCCCATGCGCGCATTGATTGTTATAGATTATACATTTGATTTTATCGCAGACAGTGGTCGTTTGACTTGTGGGAAACCCGGGCAAGAGATTGAAGAACGAATTGTCGAGTTAATCAAAACGTTCTCAACCGAGGATTATGTCGTCATCGCGAACGATGTCCATGATGCAGGCGACACGTTCCATCCTGAAACGACGTTGTTCCCGCCTCACAATATTCGTGGGACGGAAGGTCGTGAATTGTATGGTTCGGTGAAAGAAGCATCCAAAACAGCTGACCATTGGATCGACAAGACACGGTACAGTGCGTTTGCCGGAACAGACCTTGACCTTCGTCTTCGGGAACGTGGGATTACAGAAGTTCATCTTGTCGGTGTCTGCACAGACATTTGTGTGCTCCATACAGCCGTAGATGCCTACAACCTCGGTTATCAAATCGTCGTCCACGCCGATGCCGTCCAAAGCTTCAACCCGGTCGGTCATGAATGGGCGCTCGAACATTTCGTCACGACTCTCGGTGCGACCGTCGTCGGAAAGTGACGTAAAACAGAAAGGAAAACATATGTTACATCGCAATTTAGCACTTCACACAGACCTCTATCTCCCACGCTGGATGTATATCTACTGGAAGCAAGGTCGCCATAACGAAAAGGTCGTCTTTGACCTGTATTACCGCTCGAATCCGTTCAGCGGTGGCTATGTCGTCTTCGCCGGACTCGAAAACATTGTCCACTACTTGGAGAACGTCTCGTTCACAGAAGAAGACATCGCTTATTTAAAAGCGCAGCTCGGCTTCGAAGACGAATTCGAAGATGTATTACGAAACTTTAAGTTCACTGGTTCACTATATAGTGTCCGTGAAGGAGAGGTCATCTTCCCACACGAGCAAGTCGTCCGAATCGAATCGACCATCTTTGAAGCAAAACTATTCCAAACAGCGCTACTCAATATCGCGAACCACGAATCACTCATCGCGACGAAGTATGCCCGAATTCGTCAGGCCGCTCCGAACGAGACACTGCTCGAAGGTGGAGCACGTCGCGCACAAGGCGTCGATGCCGCCTATTACGGGACCCGCGCCGCTTATATCGCCGGCTTTGACGTGACGAGTCTCGTTTCTGCCGGACGTGATTTCGACGTGCCGACAGGAGGGACGATGGAACATGCGGACATTCAGTTCCATGATGATGAGTTGAGTGCATTCCGTTCGTTTGCAGAGATGTATCCAGACAACACAAGTCTCCTGATTGATACGTATGACACACTCAAATCCGGTCTTCCGAACGCGATCACGGTCGCAAAAGAACTCGAGGCGAAAGGACACCGCCTCAAGTCTGTACGACTCGATTCGGGTGACCTCGCTTATCTGTCAAAACGCGCTCGGAAAGCGTTGAACGAAGCCGGTCTCGACTATGTCAAAATCGTCGTATCTGGTGATTTAGATGAATACGTCATTCAAGACTTACGCATGCAAGGTGCAGAAGCCGATACGTTCCTCGTCGGGACGCGTGGAATCACCGCTTATGAACAACCTGCACTTGGCATGGTCTATAAATTGGTCGCTCGTGAGGATGAATCCGGAGAATTAAAACCGGTCATCAAAGTGTCTTCTTCTAAAGTGAAGACGACGACCCCTCATAAAAAAGAGTTGTACCGTATTATCGACAAGGAGACGAAAAAGTTCAAAGGGGACTATATCGCCCTTGCCGACGAACCTGTCGAATCGTATAGCGAAATCGACTTGATTGACGTCCGCGACCCTGCCTTCAAAATCAAGACGCGCAACTTTAACGTCAAACGGTTGTTGCAACCGATTTTCCTCAATGGGAAACGTGTATACGACCTTCCGAGCACGACCGAGATTCGCGCTTATCATCATGAACAGATGAACGGACTCTGGGAAGAGTATAAGCGCCTCCGTTTGCCGGAAGTGTACTCGGTGACGTTCAGTAAACCACTTTGGGACTTAAAACTCGATATGATTCGCAAAACGCGAGTACCGAAATAAAAAAACGGTTGTGGGTACATTCCCACAACCGTTTGCTTATACCATCGTCATCTCGCCTGCTTGGCTTTGATCTTCTTTTCTCCGAAAGTAAAGCGCCATCGACAAAGAGAGCAATATCAAGACAAAATAGACGGTTCGTTGCCAAAACGTCGCTTCGGTGTCCCCTTGGAACAGTGCAATGATATAATCGCTCCCACTGACTAAAAATAGTCCGGCAAGCAAAAGAAAGATTCGATAGCCGGCCCGACTCCGCTCCCGTTTCACTTTGAAGAAAAGGACACCATAGTAGACGATCGCGAGAATCGTCACATACCCGATTACGCCAACAATCCAACTCATCTTGATGCCTCCCTCACTCTCTATTTTTCTGTTTCTTCCCCGTTATCTTAACACATTCTATTCGTCAGACTATGTTAAGATGGTCTAAAGAAAACGCGGAAAGGAACGATGCTATGAAAACGTTTCGCCTCGTCCAAGTCCGTCTCGTTCAAGACGAGTACGGCAATGAACTTAATTTACCAATCGATTTGCTCGACGGGTTGATCATCTCGAAAGAACATGATTCAGAATGGTTGCTCGAGATGCTCGTGCCGACCGAATCGGCCGTCACGCTTCACCATTACTTAAACAAACGAATCCTCATCCTCGCTGAAGCCATCATTACATCTCCGACGAATGCGCCTGCCGCACTCGCCTTGACCTTCACGAGTGAACGAGCCCTGAGCGATCACCATACGTTCGTCGCCGAAGGACTCATGTTAAACCCAAAACAAGATGCGACGAAACAAGTGCTCGACTCTCTCATTCAAGAAGGGGTCGCCACGTCGAATTTGAAACCCGCCTTCTTCGAGAAGAAAGTGGAGATTCAACAATCGTTCAGTCGCTCTGCCTTCAATCAATTGGTCAAAACCGGGTCATTCGAGTAATCGAATGGCCTTGTTTTTTCTTTCCCCAAAACCATTCCCCTTTCAAACAAAAAAGACGGAGAAAGGAGCTCCGTCTCACACATAGATAAAGAACAAGATGACCATCATCGTCATTCCAATCACTTTTAAGAGCGTGCTACCGAGAAACGCGAGAACTGTTCCCACACCGATACTCCATGCTTCACGTGTCGTCTTTCCGAGTGTTAACTCCGCCAAAAATGCGAAAACAAATGGGAAGATGAGGACCCCGACGAGCGGGAAAATGAACGGTCCGGCAATCAAGCCGATGGTCGCGCCCCATTTCGCTCGTTCTGACCCTCCACGTTTATCCACTGTAGCTCTGGTCACAACGTAGTCCACCACAAACAAGAAGATGAGGAAGACAGACTGCCATACCCAGAATGTCCAAGTTAACGGCTCAAATGAAAAGCCGAATCCGTAAATCATGTACCCGATAAACAAGAACAAGACGCTAGGGATGACCGGGTAAATGAGTCCGGCAAAAGCGACCACAAATGATGCGATGATGAATACCCATAGTAAGGTCGTCATGACATTTTCCTCATTTCATGATGGCCGGATCGGTGATATGGTCAGCAACATTAATCGCCTTCACCTCAAACTGGCCATGTTGATGGATGATATAGTTCGAGCAGGCGTTTCGCATCGCATGACGGAACGTATACGTGTCATCGATCGCTGAGAGCGCTGCTTTAATCGCATGTGAATGGCAGACGACAATGATCCGTTTTCCGGGATACATCTCTACCAAATGTTCCATTCCTTCTAGGACGCGAGCACGCATCTCATCCTCTGATTCGAGACCCGGAACGCGACGCTCGTCATCGGCCTGCACTGCTTCATAAATACCTTTCACAGGTTGTCCGGACGCTGCTCCAAACTCGCGTTCAATAAATCGCTCGTCCAATCGAATCGCATCATGCTCAATTCCGCAGGCTGTCGCAATTGCCTGTGCTGTATGAACCGCACGCGTTAATGGACTAGAAACGATGAGATCCCATGTTTCTTGACTCAAAAAAGCTGCACTCTCTTCTGCCTGTTGACGTCCGAGTGCATTCAACGGATTGTCTTCACGTCCTTGAATAATTTCTAAACGATTCCAATCGGTCTGACCGTGTCTCACTAAACATAACTCTGTCACTGCTTCCACTCCTTACTCTTTCAATCATCCCCCATCGTACCATCTTCCCTAAAAATCGCAACTTCAGACAAGGCATTCGTCAATGAAACGATTGATCCGTGCCATCAACTGTTCTTCTTTGATCGGGTTGTCTGATTGTAGGAAACTCGCCAGCGAATGTGTCCCATTCGGAAACGAGATAAGCTGAACGTTCGCGCCGACATCACTCGCATGCTCGACGAAATGAAGGGCTTGACCGAACGGCACAATCGGGTCTTTCTTTCCGTGTAACAGTAAAACAGGTGGGGCATCGGCATATAAATGGGAGACTGGTGAGCATTTCACCATTAGTTCACGCCATTCTTCACGGCTTCCTTCATAAAACTTCAGATGAGCCAGCCATGTTTGAATAAATTTGAACAATAAAAAGTTCGTCGGCGGATACAAGGCGATGACTCCTTTGATTATCGGAAGATCATCCCCGAGTTCACCTACAAATTGTTTGTGACGATCGAGCGCAGTCGCGAGCATTAAAGCAGCTCCAGCAGAGTCGCCCCACACGAGTAACTGACTCGTATCGAGGGTGAGTAATGATTCATGCTGTTTTAAATAGCTAAGCGCATCCGAGACATCGATAATATTATCAGGGAAATACACCCCGTCCTCAAACAAGCGATAATCGATACTGACAACGGCGATCCCTTTCCCCAAAAAGTGATCGAGTAACGGATGGAACAGCGTGACCATGCTGCGGCTCCCTCTCACAAATGCCCCCCCATGTGCATAGACCGCTACCGGGAACGGTCCCTCCCCTGGTGGGAGATACAAATCAAATTGGAGCGGACGATCATTGACAATCTTATACGTATACGTGTGGCGCCGGCGTGTTGTCGGTCGAATCGGCAATTCGGGCTCTTGCCATCTGACAAGTGACCCATACTGACTCCACACGCTAGCCCCGGCTGCCGTCGCTGCGGCCAGTGCCGCACCCCCGACAAACCAGGCAGTCTCCTTTCTCATACAATCCACTCCTCGTTCCTTTTTTTAATCATATTCCCGCTTTTTTCAAAAATCTATCCATCAGAAGTCGGACTTGACGTGCTCCGAAGGTCACACTATAATATTACTCGCAGTCATAAAACGTAACAGTTACGATTTAATATTCAGATAATTTGAAAGGTGGACGATGGAAGATGAAGAAGACTTGGCTAGGCGCTGTCGCGGCCGGCACGCTTTTACTTGGCGCGTGTGGAAATACCGAAGGAGACAACGCATCCGAATCGACAGATCAGAAACTAACGGTCTACGCTTCGACTTTTGCCTTAAAATCAATGGCAGAGGAAATCGGTGGTGACCGTGTCAACGTGGAAATGGTGATCCCACCTGGAGCAGACCCGCACACATATGAGCCGACTTCTAAACAGATGACTCAAATTGCAGAAGCGGACCTCTTTTTGACAATCGGCCATGACCTCGAACCTTACGTCGAGTCCATGGAGAAGAGCTTGGAAGGGCAAAACGTCGCTTTCGTCAAAACGGCAGAGGACGTGACGTTGCTTGATGCAGCAGATACCGTCCATGTTCAAGGCGAGGATGAACATTCTGAGGACGAACATGCTCACGAAGAAGAAGGTCATGCCGAGGATGAGCACGCTACCGAAGAAGAAGCGCATGCGGAAGACGAGCACGACCACGGACAATATGATCCTCATGTTTGGCTCGATCCAACGAACGCTGTGTCGATGGCAGAAGCTGTCGAAGCAGCTTTCAGTGAAGAAGCACCCGACTATAAAGACGAGTTCTCAGAACGGTTGAGTGCATTTAAGGATGAGGCAAACGCCCTCGATGCAGAGTTAACAGCAGCGGTCGAGAACGGTTCGAAGTCAGAGTTGCTCGTCACACACGCGGCATACGGCTATTTGGCTGAACGATATGGTTTCGATCAGTTGCCAATCGCCGGACTCACACCTTCTGAAGAACCATCGCAACAAGCTCTCAAACGAATCATCGAAGAGGCGCGTCTCCATGACTTGAACTATATCGCATTTGAAGATACAGTCACACCAAAAGTGGCCGAGGTCGTGAAACAAGAAATCGGCGCAGAAAGCGTGACGATTTACAACTTGGAATCTGTCACAAAAGAACAGATGGATAAGAGCTATTTTGACTTGATGCGTGAAAACGTCAAGGCACTCGAGACAGCTTTGAAATAATCAAAATCCCGAAACGAACGGATTCGTTTCGGGATTTTTTATACTTCGATCCGGCGGTCCAGCGTTTTCATCGTGACGAAAAGAAGGAGCAGGAGTGACACAATCACACTCATCATCCATACATCTTCATGCATGAAGGATGACCACTCCCAGTTGTCCGTGCTCAGTCCGAACCACGCTTGACTGACACCCACTCCAATCAGTCCGAATAGACTAAACCGAAACCATGTCATCTGCGGGACGAACCGTTTGCTAACGAGGCAACTATTCAACACTAAAAGCCCAACGTAAGCAATCAATAGAAAATTCCACGCTGTGTCAAATAGAGCTGGTACCGTCCCACCCGCCACCGCGTATCCCCACGTCAGCATTAAGACGATAAATGAGATGAGAGTGATGCGATAAAGCGACACACTTTTCGTTTGATGGGCGAGAAACGGGTTGATGAGAATACCAAGCCAGATGAGTGTGCCGAACACGTCCATGATTGAATCCCCCTTTTATCCATTTTTTTACATTATACCATGTTGGATTCATCATTACTCATAATAAATGAGGACGAGTTCTTCTTGGGATGCGGCCGTCTCACAGAACTGTTGCAACTTTGTCCAATCTTCCCAAATCGTCTCAAACTCATCTTTCGGTACGAGCGCCATATCTTTCACATCATCCCGTCCGAACGCATGCAACGTGTCTTTGACGATGTGAAGCAACTGTGGGGTCAAGATCCCGACCACGACTGCCTGTGCTTCATTCACAATTAACTCCTCACCGACGAGCGCCATTTCCATATTGTATGTGTCAGCCCCATCGATATACACCTCGATTTGACTGAGCACGCGTTGAAACGATTCGACATTCGGGAGCGTTAACGTATCGTCCCGATCACGGTATTGCTCATGCATATGAATCAACCAGTCTAAAATCATCTCCGGATCTTGATTAAATGACACCCAAACTTCTGGGGAAACACGTACATAATGCGTCGTCTCCATACATGAACGCCCCCTTTTTATGACATTACCCGTCTTGTATACGTAAAAAAACCGCCTACGTGAATTCGTAGACGGTTCCATTCATCAAGAACGACTTGTTCCTGTTTTTTGTTCTTCTGTTTCGCTTTCCCAAGCTTCTACATACTCACGACCTGGAAGGTTTTCTACCGAGTCGACATAGAAAACCGGATCTTGTCCTGCTCGACGCTGTGACAAGTAGTCGTCAAGAACGGCTCGAGCCACTTTCGCCAAGCGGAAGATCGCGTACAAGTTGACGAGGGCCATGAGACCCATGAACACGTCAGCAATCGACCAGACGAGGCCAGCAGAGCGGACCGCACCAAACAAGACCATTCCAACGACACCGATGCGATAGAGCGTGACATAGATTTTTTTATCCGAGATGAACTGAATGTTCGTCTCGCCGTAGTAATAGTTTCCAAGAATCGAACTGAATGCGAACAAGAAGATCGCAATCGTCAAGAACGATGTCGCGACCGAACCGACCTCTGCTGTCAACGCCGCTTGCGTCAATTCGACACCGGCGAACGATTCTGAACCGGCAACACCTGAAATCAAAATGATCATTGCTGTCGACGTACAAACGAGCAATGTATCCACGAATACGCTGAACGATTGAATCAAACCTTGCTTAACAGGGTGTGATACTTCCGCTGTCGCAGCGGCGTTCGGCGCAGAACCCATCCCTGCTTCGTTCGAGAAGAGACCACGACGAATCCCTTGGAGTACCATCGCACCGATTGCACCACCGAAGAGTTGCTCGATTCCAAGAACTCCTTCTGAGAAGATGAGGCTGAATACGTCTGGTAAGAGGGATACGTTTGTCACCATGATCCAAATCGCGAGCAAAATGTAGCCACCCGCCATGACTGGAACAATGATGCTCGACAAGAGCGCGATTGATTGAATACCACCGAATACGACAATTGCCGTAATGATCGCGAGGACAACCCCGACGACTGTCGTGCTGATGCCGAATTGGTTACTCACAGAAAGTGAAATCGTGTTCGACTGAACAGAGTTAAACGCAAACCCGAACGAGAACGTGATTAAAATCGCGAACAAGACACCGAGCCAACGTTGACCGAGCGCACGCTCCATGTAGTAAGCCGGACCTCCGCGCCATGTGCGTCCGTCACGAATTTTATACACTTGTGCCAATGTACTTTCGACAAATGCAGATGCTGCTCCAATCAAAGCGATGAGCCACATCCAAAAGACTGCCCCTGGGCCACCTAGCGCAATCGCTGTCGCCACACCGGCAATGTTTCCTGTTCCGACACGTGCTGCCGTCCCGATTGCAAACGCTTGGAACGAAGACACTTGGCCTTTCTCACGTTCTGTACCTTCTTTAAACAAAAGGCGGAACATCTCAGGAATCATGCGGAACTGAACGAAGCCCATACGGACCGTGAAATAAAGACCTAATGCGACAAGTACGACGATGAGCACTTGTGACCATAACAAATCGTTCGCCTGCGAAACGAGGTTCTCTACAAATTTCTCCATACTAATCCTCCATCATTCTAAAAATCTCAACAGAAAAAGTCATGTTAACTTTTTTAACATGACTAGAATTATAGGTAAATTATACGAAAATTGCAATATTAATTCGTTTTCTCGTATATATGAACTTCCTTCAAATCGTATCTCACCAACAAAAAACGAATCGGATTGCCCATCGCAACCCGATTCGTTATACAGTTCATTTAGATAAAGAGGTTTAAGTTTCCGCCCTCTGCTGCACCGAGATACGCCGCAACACCACCGAGGTCGACCCCATCAATCAACTCTTCTTCTTTGATCCCCATGACGTCCATTGACATCGTGCAGGCTACCATCTTCACGCCTGCCTCTTGAGCTGACTTGATCATCTCTTCGACAGAAGGGACGTTCTTGTCGCTCATGACTTTCTTCATCATTTTTTGGCCGACACCACCGAAGTTCATGTTCGAGAGTGGAAGTTCACCGGCATGTCCTGGCATCATCATGCCGAACATTTTCTCAAGACCTTGTTTCTTCACTTCCGGCGCGTCCGGTTTGCGGATGACATTGAGTCCCCAGAATGTGAAGAACATTGTTACTTCTTTCCCCATCGCTGCAGCACCTTGCGCAATGATGAGAGATGCGAGCGCACGGTCGAGATCACCGCTGAAGACGACCATTGACGCGCCATCTCCTGTTGGAGCGCCCGCTTGCGGCGCAACCGGACCTTGTCCTTTTTGAAGGATGGCTTCGACGCGTCCGTTGACGAATTGTTTCGAGACAAGTTTGTTACCTGTCTTCTTCGCCCATGCTTCGATATCTGCGAAGAACCCTGGGTCACTTGCGAGGACACGAAGTGTTTCGCCTTCTCCAAGTTCTGCAACTTTTTTATTTACTTCTAAAATTGGTCCCGGGCATTGTAAACCACATGTGTCTAAGATGACCGCTTCACCGATTGGTGCGTTCGTCATTTGTGTTGGCTCCTCTTCTACAACGGTAGCCGCTGTTTCATTTGATGTGTTCGCTTCTTCAAGCGCCTCGAAATCACGATTGATTTGTGACCATGTTTTATAGCCACCGCTCAAGTTTTTCACCTTGAAGCCGTTTTGACGCAAGATGCGTGATGCGAGATATCCACGAAGACCGACTTGGCACGTCACATAAATCGTTTCGCTTCGGTCATAGTTGTCTAAGTTTTCACGTAATGAGTTAAGTGGAACGTTGATCGATCCTGGAATCTTCCCAAGTTCATGTTCTGATTCGTCACGGACGTCAAGTAACGTCGCTCCGTTCTTCACGAGCTCATCGATTTCATCCCAATGCACGACTTCGTTATCACCGAGTACGACGTTAGAAGCGACATACCCAATCATGTTGACCGGATCTTTCGCCGAGCTGAACGGTGGTGCGTAACTAAGTTCGAGGTCAGGCAGGTCGAGGACCGTCAAACCGCCTTTCATCGCTGTCGCAATGACGTCGATTCGCTTGTCGACTCCGTTGATCCCGACACCTTGTGCACCGTAAATCTCACCCGTTGTTGGGTGGAATAAGAGTTTGAGTGACACCGGTGTCGATCCTGGATAGTATCCGGCGTGCGAACCCGGGTGTACGTGAACAGCTTCATACGTCTTACCGGCTGCTTTCAAACGTTTCTCGTTCCAACCAGTCGATGCGACCGTCATATCAAACACTTTCGCAATTCCTGTTCCCATTGTTCCGTTATATTTCACGTCACGACCGTTAATGATGTCGGCAACGAGACGACCTTGACGGTTCGCTGGCCATGCGAGTGGGACGACAGTTGGCTCTTGGAAGACATAGTCGAGCACTTCGACCGCATCTCCAATCGCGTAAATCGATGGATCAGATGTGAGCATTTTTTCGTTCACACGAATCGCACCGCGCGTACCTGTTTCAAGTCCCGCTTCACGGGCAATCGTTGACTCCGGTGTGACCCCAATCGACATGATCACCATGTCTGTATCGATGACGCGACCGCTCGACAAATGAACTTTCTTCCCTTTTTCAGAGAATGAAGAAACGCCATCAGACAATTGAAGCTCGACACCATGAAGACGTAAATGTTCATGAATCGGCGCGACCATCTCACGGTCGAGTGGCGTCATGACTTGGTCCGCCATCTCGACGAGCGTCACATCAACCCCACGCTCACGTAAGTTCTCTGCCATCTCAATCCCGATGAAGCCCCCACCAATTACAGTCGCGTGTTTTGGTGCTTTGTCATCGACATAGCCACGGATTTTATCTGTGTCTGGAATGTTGCGAAGCGTGAAGATGTCTTCCGCCTCGTCGATTCCAGGGATGTTCGGACGAATCGGCTTCGCTCCCGGTGAAAGGATGAGGACATCGTATGACTCATCGTACGTTTCGCCTGTTTGAACATGCTTCACCGTCACTGTTTTCTCGTCACGGTTAATTTGAACCACTTCCGTCAAGTTACGGATATCGAGTTGGAAACGTTTGTTCATCCCTTCAACCGTCTGGACGAGCAATTTTTGACGATCTTGAATGACGTCCCCGATGTAATATGGAAGACCACAGTTAGCGAATGAGATGTACTCCCCACGGTCAAACATGACGATTTGATTTTCTTCATTTAATCGACGAAGACGCGCTGCTGCAGATGCACCACCCGCTACTCCACCGACGATTACGATTTTTTTACTCATTGTCCATTTCCTCCTCTGACGACTTCTCCTGGCCAACTCATCAAGCCATCTTCTATATTGACCACTTTATAGCCTTTTGCCTCCATTTGCCAAGTCGCTTGCGTGCTGCGTGCACCAGAGCGGCAAAGAACGACATATTCTTCAGCAGGGTCGAGAGTATCGATCCATGTTGTCATTTCTGATAACGGATAGTTTTTGGCACCTTCGATATGCGCTTCTTGAAACTCGTCGCGTTCACGAACGTCGACGATGTTTACTGGCACTTCAAAGTCCATTTGACGTTTTAAAGCAGATGCTTTCATCATTAATCTACCTTTCTATTTTCGATTTTATCTATACCATTCGGCTTGGTAGCTGGCGCTCAATAAAGTTTGTGATTTATTGAACATTTCGCTTCCACGTCATTAATATACCCCCTCAGGTATTCAAATGCAAGAAATAAGTTTGACGAAATGTAGAATTTTTCATCACCCCTTCATAAAGTAGTTGATGCTCGACACATACTCCCCCATGTATTAAGATGAGCCTACACAAGAAATAGTTGGGTAACTGAACAATTTTTACTATAGAGGTGAAGGACATGGAACAGTATCAATACGACCCGAAAGTATTGAATCGTATGAAACGGGTAGAAGGGCAAATTCGCGCCATCATCCGCATGATGGAGGAAGGAAAAGAGTGTCGTGACGTCGTGACACAACTGAGCGCAGCACGTTCCGCACTCGACCGCGCCTCGACGATTATCGTGGCCAAGAACTTAGAACAGTGCATCATCACGGCGCAAGCGGATGGCGAAGATACGTCAGAAACGGTCGAAGAAGCCATTAAAATGTTGATGAAACGCTAGTTCCCCTTGCTTTCCCCGTCCAAATGGGGGAAAGTTAGAGTAACGACTTACTAAGGGGGATTTCCTTGTGAACTTCGAAGAAAAAGTAGAATCATTTAGAGCGCTCGCCGCTGAACGCAACATGACGTTCAAAGAGAGCGACACTGAAACGCACGTCACGTTTTTGACGCGTGAAACAACAAAATCCGGGGCTCAGCCCGTTATGATTATCGCTTTTAACAAAAAGACGACAGACGCTGAGTTATACGCTGCGACCGTCACGCACGTCCCAGACTATGTAGAAGACTTACCGATTCTAAATGCCTTGAACGAGTTCAACCAGGAGTTCAAGTACTTCCGTTGCGTACTCGACAGCGATCGTGATGTCACACTCGCATCAACACTCGACCTCGATCTCGGTTTCTCACCAGAGATCATCTTGCAACATTCATTCATGATGTTCCAAGCGGCCGACGAAGTGAACGAGTACATGCAAAAACTGTACACACAAGTACAATAATGAAAAGCCGTCCGGAACATTTCCTGGCGGCTTTTTTGAAACATCTTTTACTCCAGCTCGTAATGTTGACCAAGGAGGAGATTCGATATGACACGTTATGAACGATATGTAGAGGCGTTAGATGCGATTAAAGAAGCGACCAAGTGGGAGTTGACGGATGACTTCCGGCGCTTGATGGCCATTCATTATGCGATTCATGACACCCCATTCGAGGCATCTCGATTTTCGAACGCACGCGATACATTGAAACAAAAAACGAAGATGTTTTCAAAGTTTAGGGGCAGTCAAAGCCTCGTCTGGCTCTCTTTTCTCGATGCCAAATATGAAGACATCGGGACCGCAATCGACGAGGCCCTTCGACTCGATACGTTACTCGACCGAAAGCATTTCCGTTTCAGTTCATTACGCCCTTTTTTAGCGAATCAACTGATTAATGTAGAGGAACCTGAACGACGACTCGATGAGGCGACTGACCTATATCAAACGTTCAAACAACATCATCCTTGGTTGACGAGCGAGGAAGACTTATTATCGGCACTCGTGCTCGTGCAAGCGTTTGATGATGTCATCGATTTGAACGAACGGATCGAGCAGCATTATACGTTATTGAAAGATCGGCTACCGAAATCGAACGAACTGCAACTCGTCTCACATCTTTTGACATTCAGCGAGTCTGCACCAGAAGAGGCGGTCTCTCGACTGCTGGCATGGAAATCGCAGTTAGACGACGTACAACTATCCATTCGACGTGAGCAGTTACCGGCGCTCGCTTTACTGAGCATTGTCGCGGAACCGGATGCGGATGCCGTACACGCCATTCAGGAAATCGTGGATGCCGAAAAGGACAAGCAGCGCTGGTTCAACACACATAGCGTGCTTGTCGCCCTTCAACTTGTAGCTGCCGACCACATCACGGGAGAAGCCAATGATCTATTGCTACACGGGACCTTCGCCCATTTGCTAGCGATGCAACAAGCAATGACCGCTGCGACAACTGCCGCCGTCATTGCCAGTACTTCTTCCTCAAATTAAACAAGACAAAATGAAAGCATACAAAATGTTCCGCGAGGTGAGTTCTGACCATGTCTTTACTACCAAAAGATCGAAAGAGTCGGTTTATCTTCAAATGTGTCATCGGGATGGGTTTCATCCTACTCTTGATCGGTCGAAGCGAAGTCCCTCTACCGATTCACGCAACGACTTCTTTTGTCCCATTCGAGATTCATCCCCCTACGTACATCCCTTTTGTCGCTGAGACCGAATATGCATATCTGGTCAGCCTTGGGCGGGTCGAACTCGTCTACGAAAATGTAGAGGAGTCTATGAGCATATGGGCGACTACGGAACTCGGATGGCACCATGTCGAAGAGTGGGAACCGTATGCACAAACCGTTCAAGGTTCTCCTATCTACCTCAATGAGTCCGATGAACTCACCATTCTCAGCTGGCAACGAGATGGCGTCGAATACGCAATCGACTACCGCGGACATCAACTTTCGAAGCAGGATTTGTTTGCCATCGCCGCTTCAATGAACTTAAAAAAACGATCTCACGCGAGATCGTTTTTTGGTGTCCAATTTGGTACGACAGGTGTCGTTTTCGGCTCATCGACGACGAGCATCTTGGTGACGACCCGTCCGGCGATTGACACCGCGACGAGCGTATACAATGCGTTCGATAATGGTAAATAAATGAGTGAAATCCCAAGGACGATCACATCAAAGATAATTAAAATCGTACCGACCGACACGCCTGTCCATTTCGATAATCCGAGGGCGAATAAGTCGTCGCCACCGGTCGCTCCGCCTGACTTCAAGACGAGACCGAGACCATATCCGGTCACAATCCCACTTGCGATCGCAGCGAATAACGTCGCTGGCCATACTTGAATATCAAACGTGAGCAAGTCGAGACGGTCCCACATCGCATAACTGAGCGATAAGGACGAAGCGGCTAACACCGCCTGCCCGACAAAACGCCATCCTTTCCACCATAATGCGATGATAAAAAATGGGATGTCGAGCACGATCATCGAGATCGCCGGGTCGATATCAAATAGATAGCGACCGAGTAGCGATAACCCGACGAATCCACCTTCCGCCAAACCAAACTGTTCATTCAAATAATAATAACCGAACGCCATGATCAGCGTTCCGAGCACTATGGTAGCAACTCGTTTCATTCCGATTGTCCTCCCCGTTCTTGACGGAGAGGAGGATCCTCAGTCGTAGCTGCGGTTCCATCTGTTCCATCTCCGATCTTCCGTTTGTTGATTGATACACGTCATGGTGATCATTCAACGCTAGAAGTCCGGAAGTTGGAACAGAGGCCACGTCCTCTCGGTATCCATAAAGACCTTCCTTTCTCAAATTGCGCGTAATCTTGTACGTAGTTTACCACACATTTTGATTCAGTTCATGAATTTTACTTTTAGTGCATGTTACGTTTCGGTAAATCTTTCTTTCCGAACCACCACCAGTTCCAATCCCCAAACAGTTTCATAAGAGATGGAACGAGCAGGATTCGGATAATCGTCGCATCGATAAAGATGGCGAGGGCAATCCCGACACCGAGCTGTTTAATCGGGCTGACACCCGTAAAGGCAAACGCACCGGTCACGACAATCATGATGATGGCAGCCGAGGTAATGATCTTACTCGTTTTCGCCAGTCCCATCTCTGTCGCATAGTCGTTGTCACCTGTCTCCCGGTAGTATTCCTCGATTCGTGAAACGAGGAACACCTCATAGTCCATCGACAATCCGAAGACGAGTGAGAAGATGAAGACCGGTGTCAAAATACTGATCGTCTCCGCATCATATACATAGCCCGACTCAAAGATGATGACGAGTAAACCGAACGTCGCACCGAGACCGAGTACATTCATAAGAATGGCTTTGATTGGAATCAAGATGGATCGGAATGCCCACATGAGGATGAAGAACGTCGCCAAAATGACGGTGATCACTGCATATGGGATGCTGTCGTAAATCTCATCATAAATCTCTTCGTTAAAGGCAGCCGGTCCACCGACCTCAAATCCCTGGTCTTGCCAATCGCGGACAAATGCCTGCGCTTCTTTGTCACTTGGTGGTACATCGAAACTCACGTTGACGAGGGCGAGGTCTGTATTCCCATCAAGCGTGACGAGACGTTCAAGCGGAGCGAGTTGTTCTGGGGCCGCCTCCACGAGTTGCGTGAACGCTTCAGGCGTCAAACCAGACGTCGTCAAAAAGGTCGAGACGTTATCGACAATCTCTACTTCGTTTAACTCGTCCGTGAGCGTTGTCAGTTCTTCTAAAATCATCGGGTCCGTCAAATCATTCGCTTCGAACAAAATGACCGCATCGGTTGAGTTTTCTCCGAACACTTCGTCAAATCGTTCAAGTGCCGCCCGTGATTCATACGAAGTCGGGAGCGCATCTGCGTCCGGAATGTTCAGTTCTAAGTCACGGACGAACCAAAGACTCGGTAACAGTAACAATAACGCGACGAGCGTCATCGTCACAGGGCGCTTCATGACGAAACGGGCAAGCTTTTGCCAACGCTTTTCTGACTTCGTTTCGTCAGACTTGATGATCCGCCCTTTATTCAAAGCGTCCCCGACTAAGTAAAGCGATGACGGCAAGAGAGTCAGTGCGGATAAAACCGCCCCTGCAACGGCAATGAGCGCACCGAGTGCGACTGCCTGGAAAACATCGACCTGGATAAACAGTAGACCGGCCAATCCGACGAATACGCATAGTCCAGAAAAGAGAATCGAGCGTCCTGCCGTCGCCACCGTCCGGACGATAGCTTCTTCTCTCGACTGCCCACGCGTCAACTCTTCACGATACCGATTGACGAGGAGCAATGAGAAATCAATCCCGAGCGCAATGGCGATCATCGCCACGGCGTTCAAGACGAATATGGATAATTCCATGTTTTGCGCAAAAAAGAATAAAGAGCCTGCCGCTACGATGAACGTGATGAGTCCGACGAGCAACGGCATGAGTGCCGCGAGCGGCGTTCCGAAAACAAGTAACAATACGACGAGAGCAACCGGAATCCCGATCAACTCTGCCCGAATCAAGTCATTTTTCGATGCCTCGTTCAAGTCGTCTGCAAAGACTGGTTCCCCAGTCAACCGCACTTCTGTATCTGTGTCTGTGATCAGGGCGTCACGAACCGCCTCAATCGAAGATTCGGCTGCTTCATAGTCTTCAAATTCAAGCACAAAGTACGAGACGTCGCCTGAACGAGCATCTGGATTCTCGGATGGCGTAATCACACCATCAATCGACCGAATTGCCTCGAACCGTTGCTGTTGTTCGTCCATGACCGTTTTTATTTCTCCGCCTTCAAACAAGACGATCATCGAGGCACCTGCACGGTCGAACCGTTCATTCAACGTATCTTCTACTTGTTGGAATCGCCCGTCTTGAATCGCGAAGCCGTTTCCTCTCAACTCACCCGGGAGCTGCAGCCCAAAATAGACCGACCCTGCGAGTAAAATCGTCCAAATGAGTAGTACTCCATATCGAAAGCGAACCAACTGCCTACCTAACCATTCCATCCTTGTCACTCCTCCCTGTCTAACCATCTAATTCCCGTTTCTCTCTTCATTCATCATCACTTCACAAAAAATTCCTGAACCTGTTTCGGGTTCAGGATTCTTGTCGTTCAAAGACTTGAAGCCAACTATGGCAAAATCGTGGTGGTGCGGATAGAACAACGAGTCGATCTCCTCGGTCATCTAACAGCATGACCTTCAGCAATTGGTTGTCCGCGCACACAGTCGAACAAAACAGTTCTTCTTCTCGACGAAACAGTTGGAACGCTTCGGTCGAAGTGATTGCCGTCGTTTCGCCGACTTGATCGAGGATGACCGTATCACGGTCCCCTTCATACGGAATACGCCAGTTCTCATTCGTTTTCACATTCTCCACTAAAAAGTGATGCGTGTTTTCATCAAATAAGGTCACACATGTTTCAGGTGTGAATCGTTCAAAATCATACGTCCCTTGATACGCCAACTCGATGATGTTCCCAAAGAGCGGAACTTCTTCGTAGCGACTATATCGAAACGTATGATCGTGGAGGTTCAAAGCCACGACATCTGATTCGGCTGAATATAAGAAGATGTCATCGCCTTGCCAATAGTGCAAATTGCTAAACCAGTCACCGTTAAAACGTTGTGGAATCGCATGCGTCTCCATCTGTCCTTTTTGTAAATCAATGACTCCGTAAAGTCCTTTTTCTCGGAACCATGCCACGGCACGCGTCGCATTCGGTTCCACATATAGGGCGCACGGTGTCCAAGCCCAGTCAATCTCCCAGCGAATTTGGGACGACTCGTCAAAGAACAAAAATCCGGTTTGCGCCAAGTACAACATCCAACCTTCACCGACACGTTCTAACCATTCGATCGTTTGATGAAATTGAAAGTCTGCTGTTTGTTTGTACATTTGATCACTTCCTAATTTCAGCTTAGCAACGACCGAAGCGAAATTCGATTTTGAATGTGTTCGTTCAACACATTTTCGATTTTCCTGTATACTGTCCGTATAGATGAATGGTTCAGAAAGGAGTATACCGATGCGCCCATTACAATTATCACCAGAGACCGCGGTTGAGCTTGCGAAAAAGTTGAACGTCCCGCTCGAAGAATTGATGCATATGCCGAAGCATATTCTCGTTCAAAAAATGATGCAACTCGAGGCATCTCAAGCAGAGGAAGACACATCAAAGGAGACAGATTAACGTCTCCTTTTTTGTTTACTGTTCTTTACGTTTTCGTTTTTTCGATACATACCAGAGACCGAGCACGGCGAGTGCGGCACCTCCGGCAACAGCGTATTTGCTGTAGTCCGGACGACGTTCCGTCACTACGAGTGTCGACAGTGGCGCGACTGTCATATGACGGTCCTCGATTTGACGCGGAGCCGTCAGATTGACGGTATGGTCTTCCACGTTTACTTCAAACTTACCGGACGGAAGTTTGATCTCGACCGCTTCCTCTAGCGCGTTATGATACACCACATGTCGTTCTACATACCCTTCGACGTGGCGGCTCAACTCGAATGCGATCACGCCTTCTTCTTCATCGAAGAAACGTAAATGTTTCCGAATCTGTTCCGTGTTCTCAAGTCGGAAGAGCGGGTACTGCTTCCGCAGACGCAACAGACCTTTCACATATTCTACACTCGGCGCTTCTTGTTCTGCACGTGTCCAGTCGACACGGTTGACGACCCCGCCTGAGTTAAAGCTATTCTCGTCCCCATCTTTTGTGCGGAAGAACTCTTGTCCACTGTGGAGGAACGGAATCCCTTGTCCGAGAAGTACGATGGATGTCGCCAAGCGATGACGGCGACGACGCGTCGTCTCATCATCATCTGGATTTGTCACGGACAACTTGTCCCAAAGCGTCAAGTTATCGTGACATTCGACATAGTTGACGACCTGGTTCGGTTCATCGGCAAAACTTTGGCTCGTAATCCCGCCAGCGATTCCCCGTTTCACGTCAGCTGTCATGTCTGTGTTGCCGCTCACCCAGCCTGGTAAGTCCTCGATGAACACGTCTCCACGGACACCATCTCGAATCCCATCATTAAATTGCGCGATTCGTGGCATCTTATGCGCATTGTGTTGATTCGCTTTTTTACGGACCGGGAGTGGTGTGTCTAAATCCCAACCTTCTCCGATGACCAGGATGGATGGGTCGACGCGGTCAAGCGCCTTCCGAATTTGATTCATCGTCTTCACATCATGTAATCCCATCAAGTCGAAACGGAATCCGTCAATCATGAATTCCTTCGCCCAATATGTGACACACTCGACCATGAGCTTACGCATCATCGCACGCTCAGATGCCGTGTCATTCCCACATGCTGAACCGTCTGCGAGTGTTCCGTCCTCATTTAGTCGATAGTAATAATCCGGGACGAATTGACCGAGCGGTGTCGTCAACGCATCGTACGTATGGTTGAAGACGACGTCCATGATGACACGGATGCCTCGATCGTGGAGGGCTTGAATCATTGCTTTTAGTTCAATAATTCGTGTCGCCGGATCGTCTGCTGACGAGGCGTACGATCCCTCGACCGCAAAGTAATGTACCGGGTCATATCCCCAGTTATAGTTATCTTCGCTCTCGCGTGATTCGTTCACCGACCCATAGTCAAAGAATGGCATCAATTGAAGATGTGTGATACCGAGCGAGGTGATGTAGTCAAGACCGGTCGGGTATCCGCTTGTTGTCGTCGTACCCGTCTCGGTCATGCCTAAGAACTTCCCACGATGCGTGGCGCCACTTTCCGGATGACTCGTTAAATCACGGACGTGCGCCTCATAAATGACCGCCTCTTGTGAAGAATTGAATAGCGGACGTTCTTTGATCCAATGGTCCGGGTTCAAGGATGCCGGCTCAAGCAGGCATCCACGCTTCCCGTTCACTCCGACGACTTTTGCATAAGGGTCGAGTGATTCCACTTTTTTCCCATCAATCATTGCTTCAAATACATAAAATTGACCTTCGAACAGGGCGCGGTCGAGTTCAATGACCCAAGTCCCCTTCTCAGCCGGTTCGAGCTCGAGTCGATCAAACTTGCGGGCACGGGCTGTGCGATATAACTTGACCGACATCTGTTCCGCTACCGGAGACCAGACACGTAGTCGAATCTGTTCCCCTTTGAACGTCACCCCAAGGTCTTTCCCGTGATAGGCAACGTGATCTAAGTCTGCATGTGTATGTTGATCCATTGTACGTTCCATCTCTTCACTCCTTCACTGCTTCAAATCTGCTATCATTATAACAAAACCACACAAAGGATGGATGAAACATGGCAAAAGACAATTCTTTCGATATCGTGTCCGAAATGAATCTTGAAGAAGTGAAGAACGCAATCCAAATCGCGGAGAAGGAAATTTTGAACCGTTATGACTTTAAAGGGTCAAAAAGTGAGATGTCGCTCGACAACGGCGACCTCGTCCTTATCTCGGATGACGACTATAAACTTGAGCAGTTGAAAGACGTCTTAATCACGAAGTTGATCAAGCGCGGCGTTCCGACAAAAAACCTCGACTATCAAAAAGTAGAGAACGCACTCGGCGGCACGGTTCGTCAACGTGTGAAATTGAAGAGTGGCATCGACAAAGATGACGCGAAAAAAATCAACAACGCCATCAAAGAATCAAAACTTAAAGTCAAATCGCAAATTCAAGACGATCAAATCCGGGTGACCGGAAAATCGCGTGACGACCTTCAAGCTGTCATGCAGCTCGTTCGTGAGCTCGAGTTGTCTGTCGATGCCCAATTCACGAACTTCCGATGAAACTCGCGATCATCAGTGACCCACACGGTTCGTTTGATGATTTGAAGGCGGTTCTCGATGACGTCCGGCGGGAAACCGAGCATATTCTCTGTCTTGGCGACCTATATGAATGCCACATCGGGAAAAAACGACGTCACGAGCGCTTTCATCATGTGGAAGACGTCGTGACGTATGACCCGAACTATGAAGCATTGTTGACGTTCCCAAGTCTACGCGGTAATCAAGAGGAGCGAATCGACGAGGTACTCGTCATCGACCATCCCGTGAAAACACGGATTTCTTTATTGCCGGAACAGACGACTCTTGGCGAAGCACGCTTTTTACATGGGCATCAAGTCAAATGGAACGAAGACTGGGAACCGATTGTTGAGAAAGGGAAATATCCACTCGTTTTCATTGGACATAGTCATATTGCCGGGATTTATCGGAAAGGGATATCCCTGCCGTGGGAAATCGGGACCCCGTTCCATTTGAAGAAAAAGCGATATGTCATCAACGTCGGTGCCGTCATCTTCGATCGGGAATGGTGTCTCTATGACACGGAAGCCCGAACGGTGACCCGTATGAAAGTGTGAGCATAGGAAAAGGACCTCATTTTTTTGAGGTCCTTTCGTCTGTCTTACATTTCTTCTGGAGCTTCGACACCGAGTAAACGGAGTCCTTCCGTCAATACGAGTGTCACTGCCTTCACGAGTGCGAGACGCGATTGTTTGCCTGCATCTTCTTCTAAGACACGGACATGACCGTAATACTTGTTGAACGCTTGCGCGAGGTCAAGTACATAACGGCTGATGATAGATGGTTCGCGACGTTCATGTGCACGCGTGATGACGTGTGGGAACGCGTTGAGCATCGTGACGACACCCCATGAGTAGTCATCGTCTGCACCAGTGAACGGTGAACCATCGTAGTTCCCTTTACGGAGGAGTGAGTTCGCACGAGCGTTCGTGTATTGGACGTAAGGTCCTGTCTCTCCTTCAAACTTGAGCATGCTGTCGAGATCGAATTCGATGTTGTTGATGCGTTCGTTCTTCAAGTCGTGGAAGACGACCGCTCCGACACCGACCATGCGTGCGACGTCTTCTGCGTTCGCAAGGTCTGGGTTCTTCTGCGCGATGTTCGCTTGTGCTTTTTCAATCGCTTCTTTCAACACTTCCTCAAGAAGAACGATGCGCCCTTTACGTGTCGACATCTTCTTCCCTTCTTGCAAGATCAAGCCGAACGGTACGTGATGCATGCCATCGACGAAGTCGTAGCCGAGCTTACGAAGAACCGAGAAGAGTTGTTTGAAGTGAAGCGCCTGTTCGCCACCGACGACATAGTTTGCTTGCACGAAGTTGTATGTCTCGTAGCGATAGATCGCTGCTGCCAAGTCACGTGTCGCGTACAATGTCGCGCCATCTTTCTTCTTGATTAGGCATGGTGGCAAGTTCTCTTCCTCGAGCGAGACGACCATGGCGCCCTCACTTTCGACTAAGAGATTTTTTTCTTCAAGCATCTCGACGACGCGTCCCATCTTATCATTGTAGAACGCCTCACCATTGAAGCTCTCGAATTTCACACCGAGGAGGTCGTATACTTTTTGGAACTCCTTGAGTGACTCGTCACGGAACCATTGCCAAAGCTCTGTCGCTTCCGCATCGCCGTCTTCAAGCTTCTTGAACCACGCGCGACCTTCGTCTTCAAGTTCTGGTTGTGTCTTCGCTTCTTCATGGAAATGAACATATAATTTCAAGAGTTCTGCGATTGGATTGGCGCGTACCGCTTCCTCATCGCCCCACTTCTTGTAGGCGACCATCAATTTCCCAAACTGAGTGCCCCAGTCACCGAGGTGGTTGACACCGACGACGTCATATCCGTTTTTACGTGCGATTTGGTTGATCGCATTCCCGATCACCGTCGAACGTAAGTGACCCATCGAGAACGGCTTCGCAATGTTTGGTGACGAGAAGTCCGTCACAATCGTTTCATTGCGTGTTGCGTGTGTCGCGTACTCTGACTTTTCATCGAGCACCGTGTTGATGATTTCTTGTGACACGACGTCACGGCTCAAGAAGACGTTGACGTAAGGTCCTGCCGCCTCGACTTTTGTGAACAGTTCATCGTTCAAGTCATTCGCAATGTCTGTCGCGATCATGACAGGTGCTTTACGGTAGGCTTTCGCTAATTGGAAACACGGGAACGCGAGGTCACCGTGCGCCTCGTGTTTTGGCTTCTCAATCAATGCCTCAATCTGGTCAATCGTGAGCTCGTCTCCGATGACACGTGATAACGCTTCTGCGTACTTGCGTTCATAACTCATTTGTATGTCCTCCTTCTTCGTATCACAACTCATAAAAAAAACGCCCTTTGCATAGATGCAAAGAGACGGGAATTCCCGCGGTACCACTCTTCTTGCCTGCATGACGCAGACCGCTTTATGGTGATAACGGTTCCCTCCGGCTATGCCTACTCTCGTTTCGGATAGCATCTCAAAAGTGCGTTTCGCGACGTTTGTCAGCCTGGGCTCTCACCATTCCCCAGGTCGCTTTGTTGACTAAACCATCGTTACTCTCTTTTTCATCGACATTCGTCTATGCGGTTGAAAAGCAATTTCATTATAGAGGATATTCCGTGTATACTCAATGCTAGAATTCAAGCATCATGGAACAGAAGCAGGACTCACACGAAATCGTGACGAATCTTTACTATTAGATCTTGAAATGTCCCATGCTAGGAGGGAACGCATGAACCACTTTCGTAAGATGTCCGTGCTCGGTTGGAGTATATGGAGTGCCTTATTCATCTTCACCATCGCATTATTCGCATTGGATATCCTACACGCCCCAACAATCGATCCGTTGTCGTTTATTTTAATTTCATTGCTTGTCATCATTTTTCAACTCGACTCGATCGAAGTCAAAGGTGTGTACTTCACATTTTCTGAAAGTATCGTCTTAATTTTATTTTTATTCTTTGGATTCGAAACAGCACTCATCGTCAACCAAATCGGATTGTTCGTCTTTCAATTCGCCAATTTGAAACCGAAAGTCGCCATCCGTCGTTTCCGCTTCACGTATCCGTGGAATGCCATTACAGCTTACTTAGAAATTGTCATCCCAGCAGCGGTCTATCTCGCCCTTGGTGGGGAGACCGGTCTCGACTTTTATTCGCAAGATTCGTTCGTGCCGCTCGCTGGATTGTTCCTTGCCATCTTCTTAAATACGGTGTTTCAAAAGTATCAGGTGAGATGGTGGTTCCGCGTCGACATCGCATTGAGCGACTTTATGAAGATTGCCTTCTATACGTACGTCGTCAGTTTGATTTTCATCTTAGCGGCAGCGTTTTTCCGAGAGACCAACTTACTCGTCGTCAGTAGCATCGCCGCTGCGTTGACGTTCTTCATCAAGCGGCTTCTTATTCAAAAAGAGCGGCAAGATGCATTCAAATCCTTGATTGAGCAATACGATGAAGCGAAAGAGGCTGTTTCCTTGTCGCAGAGCGAGGCGCAAGCCATCGAAGTATTTTTAAGTCAATGCGAACAGCTGAATCATTATGATGAAGGGTATGTCGAGTTTAAATTATTTGAACGCACCCTGTACTTTGATTTAAAGACGCGACAGCCCATCGATCGACCCATCGTCTTTACGTTGCTTGACATGAGTCAGCCAATCGAGCAAGTCCTCGACTATGAAATGCGCTTTGAATGGGATACTTCCCTTTCTGATGCTTTCCACGACGATTACCACAGCTTCGTTTCTGTTCGTTCGGAGGAAATCGAAGAGATTCGCACCTGGATTGTTATGATGGGAGAACCTGTATACGGTTATCCAAAGATTATTCAGCACGAAATCATCAAATTGTTAAAATCGTTCAACCGAACCATTAGCCGTTGTCACGAACGGGACCGCCTCTATACCGAGAGTCGGACGGACAGTTTAACGCTTCTTGCTAATGCGCGTGCATTTTATGAATATGGCATTCAACAAATATCCGATATGTCGGTATATCCGATATCGGTTGCCATGCTCGATATTGATTTTTTCAAAAAGATTAACGATACGTACGGTCATCAGGTCGGGGACCATGTCTTACAAGAGTTCGGACGACGAATCCGTCAAGTGCTCCGTCCAGACGACTTTGCTGCACGTTATGGTGGCGAAGAATTTATTTTATTGCTCAATCATTGTGATATGCACCAAGCGATTGAAATCACGGAGCGGATTCGCCATCAAATCGAAGCGAAACCGTTTCATGTTGACCACCACGAGATTTCTGTCACCGCCTCCATCGGGGTCGACACAATTGAAGCGTTCGGGAACAAGCGTCTCGATGATACGATTCGAAATGCGGACCGTGCCCTGTATGTTGGCGGAAAATATGCAGGACGTAACCGTGTGGCGCACTTCAACAATTTAACGACGTAAACTCCCCTTTCTCACATCGAATTGGGGAGTTTTTAGGTTGACAACGGGATTTGAAACAGGTACGTTAGGGAACGTGTTTGATAATAGGATAACTTAACTTTTTATCGAGAGAGACGGAGGGACTGGCCCTATGAAGTCTCGGCAGCGGGGAACCTGTGCCAAATCCAGCGGACGATAGTCCGAAAGATGAAAAGGGTATTTCACACGAAGGACCTTTTTCTCAAGAAAAAGGTCCTTTTTATTTTTTAGTGAGGTGATTATTTTGGAACAACCAACAGCAAACAAATGGGCACTCTTGCCGTTACTCGTCTTCTTACTCTTCTTCATCGGAGCGGGTGTCTATTACGGAGACTTCTATAAGTTTCCGGTACTCGTTGCGGCCATCATCGCCTTGATGGTTGCGGCATTCATGACAAAAGGAAGTGCCACTCAAACCGTCGAGCGCATCGCGCAAGGTGCCGGAAATCCGGGAATCATCATTATGATTTTTATCTTCTTACTGGCCGGTGCCTTTTCAACGGTAGCTGAATCAATCGGTGCCATCGACGCGACGGTCAACGCGGCGTTGACGCTTTTACCCCCATCGCTTCTCTTAAGTGGACTATTCGTCATTGCTGCTTTCATTTCAATGGCAATGGGTACATCGACCGGAACGATTGCGGCACTTGCGCCGATTGCCCTCGGTATTCATGAGGAAAGTGGTGTGAACGTCGCCATCGCAGCCGCGGCAGTTGTCGGCGGAGCCATGTTCGGAGACAACCTTTCATTCATTTCGGATACGACCATTGCTGCCGTTAGGACACAACGGACGAACATGCGCGATAAATTCCGAACGAACTTCTGGATCGTGCTACCAGCTGCCATCATCACGACGATTTTACTCGCCGTCTTGTCGAACGGTGAATCGACGGTTGATGTCGCTGCATTCGAATGGTATAAACTTATTCCGTATCTCGCGGTCATCGGACTGGCGTTAACGGGACTGAACGTCATTCTCGTCCTGTTGGGCGGGATCACGCTAACCGGAATCATCGGTCTTCTCGACGGAAGCTTATCCGTCACAGCATTTGTGACCGCTATCGCCGATGGTATGGTCGGTATGGCCGAAATCTCGTTCTTGACGTTACTCATGGGCGGCCTCGTCGGACTTATTTCGCACAACGGCGGACTCACGTATTTGCGTGATGCGTTGACATCACGGATTCAAAAACGTGCTGGTGCCGAGTGGAGTATCGCGGGTCTCGTCAGTGCGACGAACGTAGCGACCGCGAACAATACGATTTCCATTCTCGTAGCCGGACCACTCGCCGCGAACATTGCGGACGAATACGACATCGAACGGAAAAAATCAGCGAGTGTGCTCGATATCTTCTCATGTGGTGTACAAGGGATTCTCCCATACGGAGCGCAACTTCTCATCGCCGCAGAGTTGACGAAGACCGCTTCGCCTGACCTCGTCCCGTTCATGTTTTATCCGTTCCTCCTCTTTATTTGTGGAGGAATTGCGATTGCATTCAACTTCCCGCGTTTTAAAAAGCAGTCTTAAACGACAAACACCCCTTGTTCAAAGGGGTGTTTGTCGTTTAGTGATCATCTCTTGCTTCAATTGCTCGTTGCGTTTTTTGAAAGCGCGTCGTTTGAGCACTTCTTCTAGTCCTCGACTGATGGCCCACAATGCGACCAAAAGCAGACCGAGCATCGATAAGCGAAACGGGCTTTGGATAAATTCTTCCCATTGATCCCCGATGACCGAGAAAATGACGACGACGAGTAGTTTCCCGAATCCCGCCGCCAAAATGAACGTACGGAGCGGCATCTGAATGAGCGCCAGCAAATAGGTGATCAAACTGACCGGGATGAACGGGAGCGAATACAAGAACCCGAGTGAAATCGGACTCATATGGTTGATTCGTTCTAACCAATAGACCGCCGCTTTATGTTTCTCGAGCCAGCGCGTCATCGGTTTACGAAACACATATCGGACCGCCACGAAGACGACAATCGTTCCGAGTAAGTTCCCGATCCATGATAAAAGGACCCCTAACAAAAAACCATATGTTGCCGCATTCGCTGAAATGATTAAAACGAGTGGCAAAAACGGAAAGATCGCTTCTAAAAACGGAGCGCCGAGTCCGGCCCAAGGACCGCCAGGCAAACTTTGAAGCCATTCGATTAATTGGATGATGTACTGTTGGAGAGAAGTGAGCATAGTCGTTCCACCTTCAACTTTCGTTACTACTACTCTAATACCCGAATTCGATTTTCAAGACGCATCTCCCTGCATTCGTCAAAAAAAATTAAAAACCATTTGCGAAAATTCGTCGTGATATTTATCATATAATAATGGACTTGTGGTTGCAGGCAAGTCTATTCGTCGAACGACACAACCCAACGTTCGTTTTCCTGCAAAAAACTGAACACAGGGGAGCAACACAACATGGAAACAAAACCAATGCGGGTCTTGCTGTACTATAAGTACGTCAACATCGAAGACCCAGAAACACTCACGCAAGAACATTTGAAGTATTGTAAAGACCTTGGCATCAAAGGACGCATCTTGATTTCCTCCGAAGGAATCAACGGGACGTGCTCTGGTACTTGGGAACAGACTGAGCAATACATGAACGACTTGAAAGCAAACCCACTCTTCAGCGATATCGAGTTCAAAATCGATGAAGTCGAAGAGCATGCGTTCAAGAAAATTTTTGTCCGTCACAAGAAAGAGCTCGTGACGTGGCGCTTTGATGGTGAGTTTGATGTACCGAAACAACACGGTGCATACCTCGAACCAGCAGAATGGAAAGAGATGATGAATCGTGATGATGTCGTCATCCTCGACGTTCGTAACAACTACGAGTACGAACTTGGTCACTTTAAAAACGCGATCAAAATCGATGTAGAGGCTTCACGTTACATGCCAGAATGGCTCGAAGAGAACAAAGACCTCTACGAAGGGAAAACACTGCTCACGTACTGTACTGGTGGCGTCCGTTGCGAGAAATTTACAGCATATATGCGTGACCAAGGTCACGACAACATCTTCCACTTAAAAGGTGGCGTCGCAATGTATGGAAAAGACGAAGCGACGAAAGGTGAAAACTGGGATGGTGAGCTTTACGTCTTTGACGAGCGCATCAACGTCCCTGTTAACTCTGTGAACCCGACTGTTGTTTCACACTGCATGCACTGTGGAACCGAGACGGTTCGTTACGTTAATTGTGCTAACCCGGAGTGTAATGTACAGCATTTCTGTTGTGAAGAGTGTGAACCGAAACAAATGCGTTCATGCTCGAAAGAGTGTCAAGAACACCCACGCAACCGTTATATCATCGACAACATTGCAGAGAAACTTCAGGAAACTGAAGGAGTAGTCGGGTAACAAAAATCGACCAAAAGGTGTCATGGACAAGCTGTCCTTGACACCTTTTTTTGACGAAATCTTAACGTCTAGTCTGCCCCGCTTTCGGGTATAGTGAAGTTACTATGTCAGACAGGAAGTGAATAGATGCATGTTTAACGAACCTTTACTCGCTGCGATTCTTGCTTGGTTTATCGCCCAAGCAGCCAAGCTCGTAACCGAACTCATTAAAACAAGGGATTTTGAAATTGAAATCATGTTCGCTTCAGGCGGCATGCCGAGTTCACATTCGTCCACGGTCGTCGCACTCGCTACGGCAATCGGACGGATGGAAGGCATCGACTCGAGTATGTTTGCCCTCGCTGTCGTCTTCGCCACCATCGTCATGTACGATGCGACCGGCGTCCGTCAAGCAGTCGGTTTTCAGGCCCGACTATTGAACGATTATTTCAAAGGGATCAAACACGAAACTCCACTTTTGAATGAACTTGTCGGGCACACGCCGTTCCAAGTCATCGTCGGGGCGTTGCTCGGTCTCGTTGTCGGATTGTTTTTCCCGATGTAATCCACTAAAGGTATGTCATTTCTCACACTCTCGATTCTTTTTGTGAAGTTTCACAAAGAAGAAGTTATACTCAGAGAAAGGAGGAATCGACATGCCTTTTTTGCAGAAATCTTATGAGTCTCTCGATACACTCGCCGAAGCAATCGGTCAAGCGATTCGAGCACCCATCACGATTGAAAATCGCCACCACCAGTTGCTGGCGTATAGCACCCATCCTGATTCGACCGACCCGGCCAGGATCGCCACGATCATTGGTCGTCGTGTCCCAGAAGCCGTTATTGAAGATTTGTGGGAAAGTGGGATTTTACGAGAAGTCATTGACCAAGATGAGCCTGTCGTCATTCCAGCACGGCTCGCTGTCGGGCTCGGCGAGCGTGCCGCCATCGTGATCAAACAACATGACGAAGTACTCGGTTATATTTGGAGCTTGGCTCGAACGAATCCGTTTACCACTCAAGAATTAGCCATCTTGCAAGAAGGAGCGACCATTGCCAAGAAGTTGCTCATGACAATCGCGATGCACGAACGACGCATTAGCGCGGAACTTGAACGCTTTTTACTAGATGTGCTCGCTTCCCCGACACTCTCCGATCCCAATCGCGAACGACTGAACGAACTCGCCCCCATTGCGGTCGCCAGTCGATTGACGATCATTGAATGCGCTCAACCGATCACCCCACAACTCGCTGAACGTCTGCATTATGTGCTTGCGACCCAAGAGGCGATTGAAGTGGTCTTACATGCCATCGATGGACAGCAATTACTCGTCTGGCATTACATGAAATCCGAACTTTCCGATGAAGAAGTGGAATTGCTCGCTTGGGCGGAACGATTCGAACAGTTGCTTCAAGACAAGTTCACTGAATCCGAACCACGAATCGGAATCAGTCGGCGCTTTTTCGAGAGTGACATGCTGTACGCCGCAGCGGAAGAGGCGCGACGTGTCACAACACTTCGTCGTAAGTTCCCTCTTGAGCTCGCGACTTCTCGCGCCTTTGAACAGATTGGAATTTATCAGCTCGTCCCGGAACTGGCACGTCGCATCGGACTTCGACTGGAAACCCATCCGACCGTTGAACGGTTGCAACACTATGACTCGTCCCATCAGACCGAACTCGTGAAGACGCTCGAATGGTATTTTTATTTCGATGGGAACGTAAAGCGGGTCGCCGCCCACCTTCATATCCATCCGAATACCGTCTTGTATCGGATTCGACGCATCGAAGAGTTGACGAATATCACGCAAGTTTCCTTACCCGAACGTTCCATGATTTATTTGGCGATTAAAGCCGGCCAATATCGATTAGAAGACTAGGCGTTCGCTTTGTGTTTTTTCACAAAGTGAGCGTCTTCGTTTTTAGAATCCATGATAAAGACAGCGTTTTCGAATGGGTCTATACTAGGGGTGTGAACAATTTGTGTCAACGGAATGAAAGGGGAATGTTCCATGAAAATCGGGGTATTAAAAGAGATTAAAAACAATGAAAATCGGGTGGCTTTGACACCGATGGGTGCATTTATGTTAACGGAACTTGGTCATGACGTCTTCGTCGAAACAAATGCCGGTCTCGGCAGTGGTTTCACGAATATGGAATATATCGATGCCGGTGCAACAATTGTCGAAACGGCGAAAGAAGTATGGGAAGGCGTCGAACTTGCGCTCAAAGTGAAAGAGCCGCAGCCGTCTGAATATCAATACTTCCGTCCTGATCTGACGCTCTTCACGTATTTGCACTTAGCGGCAGAACCAGAATTAACGAAAGCACTCGTCGAATCAGGCATCACTGCTATCGCGTATGAGACGGTCGAAGTCGATCGGACGTTACCACTTCTCACACCGATGAGTGAAGTCGCAGGTCGTATGGCTGCTCAAATCGGGGCACAGATTCTCGAAAAACCGCACGGTGGAAAAGGAATCCTCATGTCAGGTCTTCCGGGCGTACCTCGTGCGAACGTCACGGTCATCGGGGGCGGTGTCGTCGGAACGAACGCAGCGCGTATCGCCATCGGTCTCGGGGCAAGCGTTACCTTGATGGACATCAGCCCAGCTCGTCTTCGTCAAATCGACGACTTGTTCGGAAACACAATCAACACATTAATCTCGAACAAATACAATATCGCCAAACAAGTAGCTGAGAGTGATCTCGTCATCGGTGCTGTTTTGATTCCTGGAG
Source organism: Exiguobacterium sp. s160 (assembly GCF_018617575.1). Taxonomy (NCBI): domain Bacteria; kingdom Bacillati; phylum Bacillota; class Bacilli; order Caryophanales; genus Exiguobacterium; species Exiguobacterium sp. s160. The sequence goes on along the minus strand of NZ_JACSKK010000004.1, from coordinate 158,754 downwards.
CAAAAGCACCGAAACTTGTCACAGAAGAAATGGTACAACGCATGTCCCCAGGATCGGTGATTGTCGATGTCGCCATTGACCAAGGTGGAATTTGTGAAACGATTGATCATATCACAACGCATGATGCGCCAACGTATGAACGTTACGGTGTGCAACATTACGCCGTCGCCAACATGCCAGGTGCCGTGCCACGCACATCGACAATGGGGCTTACGAACGCAACGATGCCATACATTATCGAATGTGCACAAAAAGGTGTGCTCCCGGCACTCCTCGGAAACGATGCCCTTCTTAAAGGCTTAAACGTTATCAACGGTACGGTCACATACGAAGCGGTCGCTCGTGATTTAGAGTATCCGTTCGTCCCTGCCTATGAGGCAGTTGCAAAACAAACACAAGCGTAATCGAAAGACGACGAGATGCCCGTTCTCGTCGTCTTTTTCGTATGAAATATATGAAATAAAAGAAGGAACTGAACAAAATCGCTCAGTTCCTTCTTCCCATTATGCGTTTTCGACAGCGATATCTTCCCCGATGATTTTCACTTCCGGTTCTAATTCCACTTCGAACTTCTCTTTAACGGTCGCTTGCACGTGACGAATCAGCGAAATATATTCCGTCGCTGTCGCCTCCGCGATGTTGACGATGAATCCTGCGTGCTTGAGCGATACTTCCGCTCCTCCGATTCGTTTGCCCTGAAGACCAGAGTCTTGAATCAACTTGCCGGCAAAGTAGCCTGGCGGACGTTTGAAGACACTTCCGCACGAAGGATATTCGAGCGGTTGCTTCGATTCACGTTTATACGTCAAATCGTCCATGACTTCTTTGATCAATTCGTAGTTTTTCGGTTCGAGCTCAAACGTCGCTTCTAACACGATGAACCCTTCTTTTGATACACGGCTGGTGCGGTAGTCGAGTTCTAATTCGTCTTTTGACAAATGAAGCACTTGTCCGTCCGACGTCAATACTGTCGCAGACGTGATGACGTCTTTCGTTTCTCCACCATATGCACCCGCGTTCATATAGACGGCGCCACCGACCGTTCCAGGGATACCACAGGCGAACTCAAGACCGGATAAACCTTCCGCAAGCGCTTGACGTGAGACATCGATAATCGCTGCCCCAGCCTGTGCCACGATTTGGTTCCCTTCACGACGAATCGTATTCAGTTCGTTCAAGTTTAAAACAACTCCGCGAATTCCCCCGTCGCGGACAATCAAGTTTGAACCGAACCCGAGAATCATGAACGGCATTGCTTCCTGATGGGCTAGTTCTAAGACGGCTTGGACTTCTTCGTATGTGTGGGGGGCTACGAAGTAATCTGCTTTCCCGCCTAGTTTTGTATACGTGTGTGCCGACAGCGGCTCGTCTTGGAGGACGCGCTCGGCCGGAATAATACTCTGGAGTTGCTGTAAAAAGCTCATGCGTTCACTCAATCCTTTACGTTCTATTTAAGTGTCTCAGTCACATCTTCTTCGTACCGAGCACGTCACTGAATGGTTTCAGTACGAAACACAGTATACAAATGATTGTCGGACGTGACAAGCAACGTTTTTCTTACAATGTCATGATTAGTTTATAACAATAGCGATGTCGCTACAGCCACTACAATCGGAATTGTAAAGTTATCCCAATCTCGGTATGAAATCGCTTCAGTCAGTGTGGCGATGATGGAAATGATAAATCCATATGTTACCACTTGCCACATGACGACATCATTCCACAAAAACAATAAAAATAAGACCGCATACGAGCTTAAGAACATGGCGACGCTCCCTTGGAAGGAACGCTTTTGACCGTACAAATCATAGATGACTGTCCCATACTTCCGTCCAATCAATGCAGCCATTCCATCCCCCCAGGCGAGGACGAGTGATCCCGCTAAAAATGCAATCGGTTCCGACTCAAAGAAGAAGTATAAAATGATGAGTAAAGCGATTGGATAATAGACCGTTCCGAAAGACTTCCGTTCCGTCTGATGTACCGGTGATGGGCTTTTATATAACAAGACCGCGTTCGCGAAGGTGAAGAAGATGAGCGGGACTGCCGCGACGTACCAAGAATCCATTAACCAGACCGCTAGTAGCGACCAATGTCCGACTGCGATATGTACACTTTTTCGAATCGTTTCGTCTGTCCACCCAAGACGCTTTCCAACTTGTTCGAGACCGACGAGAAATACAAGGACAATCACGATGGAAAGAATCGAACTAATCCATTCATTCATTGCTTGACCACCTCTATGTATAGGATGTGTATAATACCGTCATTATACCTTAATCAGTGCCCATCCTAGCTTACTTTTCAAACATTTGGTAGAATGAGGTCAAATGACTGTATAGCCAACGTACGATGTTGGTGATAGAAAGGGTGGCCGTATGCGCGACGCAACTTCAATTCAAACTTTGGCAGATTGCCTTCACTTCATGCAGGTCGGAGAAATCGAGCGAGCCATCGCCCTCTTCCCTGAAGACGTGCGTGAACATTTTCCAAAAGAGCTTCGAAAAATCCACTTGTTTCATATTGAAAAGAACGGCTTGTCCATCAATCAAATCGTTGCCCTTGCGAACGCATTGACCGGAGAACATCTCTCGGCGACAACGATTCAAAACTGGACGAAGCGTGAAGTCCGTAAAATCATCGGTGTCCCACGAATCGGTAAAAAGTATTCCTTGCATCAAGCAGCCATCATCTACCTTCTTGATGACTTGAAACACCTTTTCTCACTTGAAGAGACAAGTTCCTTATTGGCACTTATCTTCAACAACCCTGACCGGGACGAAGACGACTTCATCACTCCGATTGATTTTTATCGATTATACGCAGAGTATGCGAAGTCGACGAGCCCAATCGACCTGCTCGATACGCGTGCCAAGCGTTCTCTCGAAAAAACGAAATACACACATCCGAATATCATTCATGTCCTAAAGCTCTGTTTGTACGCACATCGTGTGACGACACTCGAGCTCGAGGCCAAGCAGTATTTGAACCGTTTCATTTGATGGAACGGTTTTTTTGCATCAAAAAACACCGGTCAAGGACCGGTGCTCGTCATCGTTATGAGACAGATGCTGCGAGCGGCATCCGCGATTTAACCGTTAACGTTTTTAAGACAGAAAGGAGTTCGAACATCGATAGCTGATCTGCTTCTTTCGTTAAGCAGAACGTGTCATCCTCTTGTTTCCGTAGCTCCGCGACAAGCTTACCTGCTTTGTCACGGACGCTGAACTTATGACGTTCCACATCGTATTGAATCGTGAAGAGTCCGCGTTCATAGACGTTGTACTCACACTTTTTCCCGAATAACGAGAACTTGTCTTTCAATTGACCAATCGCCTGTCCGTCATGGTTCATCACGACCCATTTTTGGCAGTTCGGGATATACTTCCCGTGAGCGATCTGTCGTCCAGACAAATTGTGCACTTGGACACTGCCTTCCGCGTCGCGGTGAACAGATCCGATCGCATCATTTGTCTCATCATAAATGGTCGCCTCGCCTTGCGTAAAGACGCAACCTTTTACATAAATTAATTTGCGCACCGCTTTTTCCTCCTAGCACGTTCCAACCGTGATTGTTTGTATGTGTACGGTCGGGCATTTCTTGAAACCCCAATCGTTTCTCTGTGTAGTTTTTATCTCGTTTCAACTACTACATATTTCATATGACGAAGATGATTATTGCATCGATTAAAGAAAAAGACAAGCCCTTTTTTTCGACATCATTTTGGATTCTGTCGAACTTGTGAACATGCCTATTCTTATCGCTTATATCCCGCTTCTTTTAAGAGTTCTTCAAGCTCCATTCTTGCAATCAGACGAACTTGATTTGGCGCCGCCAATTCATACGCACTGTCCGTAAATGTCGAGTTCGTCACGACCCATCCTTCATGTGCCTGATAATACGGAACGGCAGCCGCAATTTGTTGAACCGCTTCAAGACCGACTACCTTTTCATACCGTTTCGCTTGTACCGCAATCGACCATCCATCGGGTGTCTCGAGTAACAAGTCTGCCCCAAAGTCACGCGAGGCTGGTGTCACGGTGACCGTGTATCCGAGCGCCGTAAACACATTCTCTAAAAACAGTTCGAATTCTCGGCCATCCATCCGATCGATTCGGTCGATTGTCGACAGTCGAGCTCTCCAGACGAACCACACGATTCCTAACACGAGTAGTAAGATACTGCTCCAAAGCGGTGCTCCGAACCACCATAGACCAATAGCACCGATCATACTAATAAGTAATCCAATCATCCCCATCGTTCCTTTCCACGTCCTCTCTCCCACTTTACCGTTTCGAGGGCAGGAAATGAAAGGGGGATCTGTCGAATGTTATAGAAGATATGCTCGTCTGACACCACGAAGGAGGGATGATCGTTCATGGAGAATCGCACCAATCTCCACAGTGAGTTATTACATGCATTACCTTACGGGGTTGCTTTAATAGAAAAAGACGGAACAATCGTTCAGGCAAACCGGCCGTTCCTAGAAAAGTTTCCAGAGAATCTACAGACTCGTACGAACCTCTTTCATATGGTCAACCAGTCTCCAATTACGATGGAATTATCTCGCCGAATGGAGCAAGGACTGTCTTGGATGTATGAACTACCGACGATGCGTGTGCATGCCATCCCTTGGGAAAAACACTACATTCTTTCCATCGAACCACTCCCTCTCGATACACGCGTGACGATTCAACACAATGCGTTTGAAGCGATGATGCACTCCGAGCTCGACATGGCGATGATCATGACGGATGCCAATATGTTGATCACTCGATTTAACCAGGGAGCGACGGAACTGTTCGGCTACGCTCCTCATGAAGTGTTATATGAGATGACCCCGTTCGCTTTGTTCGAGTCAAGGGAGCTGAGCGAAAAGCGTTCTGCCTATCAAGATGAGACAGAACGGTTGCTTTCGTTCGAACAAATGTTACGCCTCGCACTCGACAAAGGAGACCGTGAGTGGAAATTTCAATGTAAAGACCGGACACATTTTATCGGAAAACTCTTTATGCATCCGGTCTATGAACAAGAGCAACTCATCGGATTCTTTTTCTTCGTATTTGATGTGAGTCCTGAGATTGAACTAAAACGAGAACTCCGTTATAAGGAACAACGCTATCGGATGTTTGCCGAATCTGTCATCGAGGCCGTCCTATTCCACGAAGACGGGATGATTCTTGATGCGAACAAAGCAGCGGAATCCATCTTCAAAATCCCAGCCGAACAAATGGTCGGTCGGCAAACGGTTGAATTTATTGCCGAAGGATATCGGGCAGATGTGTTGCGACGAATCCGCAACCATATCCAAACACCATATGAAGTGATTGGACGACGAGCGGACGGCACGTTTCTAGAGATGGAGGTTTACCCGAAAGAAGTGACGTATCTAGGTCAAACGTTACGAGTCGCCGTCATGCGTGACATTAGCGACCGTAAAAAAATAGAACGCATGCTCGAACGAGAGAAAAATGCGATTGCCCGCCAACGGGACATCATTCAATCGATTTTACAAGCGTCAAACGAAGCATTCGTCTTGACCGAGTCGAACGGGAGTGTCTTGTTCATGAACGTCCATGCGCGACGCCTCATGGACTTACCTGGGATCGCCCCGAATAAAATACAAGAGCGGATCCCCCTCCTCTCCACGTTCCGTCCTCGCGACCGAAGCGAGATGTTGCGCAAGATGGATCAACTGTTAGACGGAACAGCTCGGGAAGTGTCCATGCGTTTCTCCATCCCTCAACCGAACGATCGGGATGAGGAATATTACGAGATGTACGGCACGACGATGGATACGAAACGACAAATCGGAATGGATAGCGGTTTCTTATTCGTATTCCGTAACCGCACGGAAGAAGAGCGGATGGATCAGATTAAAAACGAACTGGTGAGCACGGTCTCGCATGAACTGCGGACACCCCTTTCTTCATTATCTGGCTACATCGAGTTGATGCTCGCTCGCGATTTGACGCCTGATAAGCGAGAACGATTCTTGAAGACGATGTCACGAGAAGCGTCACGGTTAACGGCGTTACTCAATGACTTCTTAGACATTCAACGCATGGAGGGTGGTCATCAGGAATACAAGCAAGATCATTTCTCATTGAATGAACTCGTCTTAGATGTGGTTGAACGCTTCCGTGAAACAAATGACCATGCCATTCATTTCGATAACGCTGATGAAGACCTACGCTTGATTGCTGACCGGGACCGCATTGAACAAGTACTCGTCAACTTAATTTCTAATGCCATCAAGTATTCGCCGAACGAACAAGAAATTGAAGTACGGGTCCGGCACGACCACAATCAGGCCCACGTCTCTATTCGTGACTTCGGAATCGGTATTCCTGAACACGCCTTCGAGAAACTTTTTACAAAGTTTTATCGGGTCGATAACTCCGATACACGTAAAATTGGTGGGACCGGTCTTGGCTTGTCCATCTGTAAAGAAATCATCGAATCCCATGGCGGCAGCATCGAAGTGGAATCGACTGTCGGAAAAGGATCGACGTTTACATTCACACTAGACTTAGCGGAGGAACTATCATGAACGATTATGCCTTTACCGGATTCCCTGGATTTTTAGCTGGAAAGTTAATCGAACATCTTTCGTCGTTGCCTCATCAAATCGGAACAATCTATGCGCTTCATCTCCCGAACCAACAGCGTGAAGCGGAAGAACTACGAGACACGTTGCTATCTACGACATCCCTCGAGCCTCGCCAGCTCGTCTTAGTGGAGGCGGACATCACGTTACCGGAAGTGATTCTCGATCCGATTATGCGCTCTGTCATCGAGCGTGACGTGCATTACGTCTTTCATCTAGCTGCGGCCTATGACTTGAGCATTCCGTATGACACGGGGTATCGAATCAATATCCTCGGTACGAAACACGTCACGGCGTTCGCCAAACGGTCGAAACAGTTAAAGCGGTATGTCTATTTCAGTACGGCCTATATTGCCGGTCGCAGGCAAGGGACCGTCTATGAGAACGAACTCTGGCATCGGGCTCGATTTAAAAATCATTATGAAGCGACTAAATATGAAGCGGAAGCACTCGTCTCCCGCGAGATGGGAGCGATGCCAATCACTATCATTCGTCCTGGTATTGTGATTGGACATAGTCGAACCGGTGAAACGAAGAAGTTTGACGGTGTCTATTTTGTATTGAAATTGATGGCGCAACTTCAACAGATGCGACCGCTCCCTTATATCGGGCGTGCGAACGTCGAAGTGAATTTAGTTCCTTATGATTATGTCGTGGAAGCGACCGCCTTCCTAGCACACTCGCCAGTCGGGTCGAAACGGACGTTTCATTTGACGGATCCTTTCCCGCATGGTGCGCGTGAAGTGTATCGCATGCTACATGAGACGATGTTCCACCGTCCTCCTCGCGGCACGGTTCCCCATGCTGTTGCAGATGTCGCATTCACGACTTGGAAAAACGCCGCACAACTGGATGTTCCGCACGAACTGCTAGACTATTTCAAACATCCTGTCCATTTCGATACGACGCAAACGATTCGTGCGCTCGATGGGACTGGAATCGTCTGTCCGGATCTTCAAGATTACCTACCGAAGGTCGTCCAATATTTCATGACACACGAAAAGCCCTGAATGCGTTCAGGGCTTTTTGGATTAACCAATCAAAATCTTCTCTTTCGGATAGCGAATCTTCCGGTCGGCTTGTCGTGCGACCGTGAAGAGAATCGTCAACGATCCGACACGTCCAAGGAGCATCATGAACATGATGAACCCTTTGCCGGCAGCATTCAAATCAGCAGTAATGCCTAATGATAACCCGACCGTCCCGAACGCCGACACCGTCTCAAACAGAATGGCGCTCGCTGGAATGTGACCGTTTGTCAAAATGACGAGTGTCGTAATGATCAGGATGAAGAAGAAGCTCGAGATGGCGACAACGTATGCCTTTTTGATTTGAAACGCATCAATCGTCCGCTCCATGATCACCGTTTCTTTCTTACCCGCAATGAACGCCCACATGTCCGCGAAGATGACCGCTAGCGTTGTCACTTTAATCCCTGACCCTGTCGAAGCTGCACCGGCCCCGATATACATCAAAATTAAAATCAAGCCGATTGAGGCAGGTGCCATCGTTGCGATATCAATCGTATTAAAACCGGCCGTACGTGTCGTCACGGCTTGGAAAAACGTCACGTGTAGCGCCTCACCGATGGACCGCCCATAGAGAGAGCCTTCATTTGATACCCACTCAAACATCATGAGCACGAACCATGCTACCCCATTGATGACCAAAAGGGATAGAATCATGATTTTCGAATGGAGAGCGAGACGCTTCCACCCTCGCACTTCTGTCGCATCGGCAATCGTCGTGAACCCGAGACCCCCAATCATGATCATGAGAGCGATCGTCACGACAATCGCCGTGTTTTGTTCAAATGACATCAGACTGTCCGGAAATAACGCGAAGCCCGCATTGTTAAAGGCAGAGACGGCATGGAAAAACCCATAGTAGAGTGCCGCACCGAAAGAATAGCTCTCTGTACTATATAGCTCGAATGTCAAAAACAGCATCCCGATAAATTGAACGATGACCGTCGTGAAGACGATATTTCGCACGAGACGAACCGTTCCACCGGGTCCGGCTAAGTTTAGCGATTCTTGCAAGAGAATCCGTTGTTTCAATCCAATTTTCTTCCCTAATACACTGAGGAGCATCAACGCGATCGTCATGAACCCGAGACCCCCGATTTGAATCAGGGCGACAATCACCAATTCCCCGAACAAGTTGAATGACGAACCGATGTCGACAGTCGACAATCCGGTCACGGTACCTGCAGAAGTCGCGATAAATAGACAATCAATCCAAGAAACTGGTTCTTCTTGAGCAAATGGCATATATAAGAGTGTTGCCCCGATAAAAATCGCAAGTAAAAATCCTCCCGCGATAAAGCGGGCAGGTTTTTCAAACACGACTCGATAAAGTACCTCGATTCGCTTCAAGCGCATCTCACGCGCTGACAGTCTATGTCGCATCACGACATCCCCTTCACTTCAGTTATTCTAAGCCTCATGTTACTCCTCGCCTTTCTAAATGCCAACAAGAAAATGTATCTCTAACGCTTTCCTCAAATTTTTGGTATTATGGGAGATAGACTTTAAGAATGTTGAGGAGGTTGAATGAAACCGTGGACCCTAGTACGGTAGATCATTCGATAGAGGATGTCTCGCGAAGGTTGGAGCGACAATCACAATGTATGCCCGCTCACCTTTATTTTCAGCTAGAAGAGTTACTCAATTGGTCACTTGAGCAAGAAGTCGTGAATCAATTGTACGCATTGTTAAAAAAATACGACGTATTAACCGATATAGAGCGTGAAGAACGAAACATCAGCATTCAAATGCTGATTGATGAAAACGGCGCTTAATCATCGGGAACGCATGTTGCGGGAGACGAGTAGCGTCTCTCGCTTTTTTTGTCCTGATTTATTTCGGAAAGGTGGAAAACAAAGACATGGATGTCGTCACGTTAGTCGGGCTCATACTCGGGTTCCTCACCCTCGTTGGTGGAATGCTATTAAAAGGAGCGGGTATCGCACCGCTGATCAACCCTGCCGCAATCGTTATTATTTTCGTCGGTACAGCCGCCGCGGTCAGTATCGCCGTCTCCAAAGAACAGCTTCAAAATGTACCGAAGTTATTTAAAATCTTGTTCAGAAAACAAGAACTCCCAAGTAAATCTGGATTGCTTACACAATTCGTCGACTTATCGACGCAAGCTCGGAAAGAGGGTCTATTATCTCTTGAAACAGCACTCGAACAAGTCGAAGAACCGTTTTTACGCCAAGGCATGATGATGGTTATCGACGGTCAACCTTCTGAGTATATTGCAGAAGTCATGTCACGTGATATCGAAAACATGGAACAACGTCATAAAGCGAACGCCGACATCTTCACCCAAGCCGGGACATATGCTCCGACGCTCGGGGTACTCGGAGCCGTTATCGGATTGATTGCTGCCTTGAAAGATTTGTCGGATATCGAGAAACTCGGACATGCCATTTCGGCGGCCTTCGTCGCGACACTATTCGGGATTTTCACCGGATACGTGCTTTGGTTCCCGTTTGCCAATAAACTGAAGCAATATTCGAAGAGCGAAGTCATCATCAAAGAAATGATGATTGAAGGGATTTTATCGATTCAAAGCGGTGAATCTCCAAAAACGTTAGAAGATAAGCTGTCTGTGTATTTGTCTCCAAAGGAGCGAGCTGACTATGAAACGCAAAAAGAAGCATGATCATGAAGAACATATTCCAGAAGGTTGGCTCATTCCTTACGCCGACTTGTTGACGCTCTTGCTCGCGCTCTTCATCGTATTGTTCGCATCGAGTAACATCGACCAAACGAAGCTCGAGAAAATGTCGCGCTCGTTCAACCAAGTATTCTCTGGGGGCGTCAGTGTCTTCCAAGCTTCGACCGCCTCAAACAGCGACATCAGTCGGACGGATAAAACGAATACGACCGCCAATCCGCGCACGTACGAACTCGCTCAGCTCGATGAGTTAAAAGAAGATGTGAACCAATATATTAAGAAGAATGGGTTAGAGAGCCAAATTAAAGCGACGATTAACTCAAGTGGTCTCGTCTTAACGATTCAAGATCGCGCCCTCTTCAACTTAGGAGAAGCGACACTTGATACCGATGCTCAAAATGTGGCTCAAAACATCAGTCAAATCTTAGAGAAGGCTGGAAAGCGAGAAATTGTCGTCTCTGGTCATACGGATAACATCCCCATCAACACGGCCCGCTTCCCATCGAACTGGGAACTCAGTTCAGCACGTGCGACGGCATTCATGCGTGGATTATTAACGAATGATGCATTGAACCCGGCTCAGTTTACACTCGCAAGTTACGGGGAATTCAAACCAATCGCCACGAACGATACAGAAGAAGGTCGTTCGAAAAACCGACGCGTCGAAGTGTTGATTAAACCGCTCGTCGACTTATCGGAGGGCGAACCGAAAATGATTGAAACAATCACCTTACCGAACTAAAATCACCCACTCAAACGAGTGGGTGATTTGTGTCATTGCGTCAATTTGAAGTAACGTCTCGCTATTTCTGTGAGCGGACTTTCAAACAAGCGTTTCCGCCAGTAGAGATCCGTCACTTTCTTCACCGCTTCACTGCGCGATGGATAAGGGTAAATCATGCGTGACAACTTGCCAATCTTATCGCCGCGTTGCATTGCATAGACGACGATTTGCATCCAGTCGCCAGCTGATTCACCAACCGCATGTGCCCCGATAATCTTTCCATTTTTCTTCGTGATGACTTTGACAAAGCCCGCCTCTTGGCGTTCGGCGATGAAACGGTCCACTTCCGACAGTTTCGCTTCATATGTCTCGATGTCATCCCCGTAACGCTCACGCGCTTCTTTCTCCGTCATCCCAACGTGAAATACTTCGGGATCTGTGAACGTGATCCACGGTAGCTTACTGTAATCTACCTTGTTCCATAGTCCAAACAGTGCGTTTGCGACAACCGCTTTCCCTTCTTCGCCAGCCGCGTGTGTGAACGGTAACGTCTTGATCGTATCGCCAATCGCAAAGATATGCGGTTGTGAGGTCCGATACGAAGAAGAGACATCGATGTATCCTTTCGTCACTTGAACGTTTGCACGATCGAGACGAAGCGCGTCGATGCGTGGCACACGCCCTGTCGCCATGAGCAGTTTATCTGCCTCATATTCGACTGTCTCGCCGTCCACCTCTGTCGTGACACGAATGCGCCCGTCGACTTCATCGACCCGGTTGACCTTCACGCCGATTTTTAAGCGCATCGCCATCTCGAGTTGAGATTTTAGGTAAGTTGAGACGTCTTCATCTTCTTTTGGCAAGAACGCATCCTGTGCCTCGAGTACCGTAACTTGCGAGCCGAGTCGAACAAACGATTGTGCTAGCTCGAGGCCGACTGTCCCGGCACCGATGACAATGAGGCTTTCCGGAAGCGTCTCTTCTTCAAAAACCGTCTCGTTCGTTAAGTATGGGACTTGATCCAATCCGTCGATTGGAGGGACTGTCGGTTTTGAGCCGGTTGAGATGACGAATTTTTTCCCAATCAATAAATCGTCCCCGACTTTCAATTCTGTCGGGCTTTGGAAAGAAGCCTCTCCGATGTAAACGTCGACCCCGATCTTTTCAAAACGTTCTGTCCCATCATGGTCTTGGATAATAGCCCGCGCCTTGTCGACTCGTGCTTTCGACATTTGATAATGCTCGCCTCCATTGAATTCTGTTCCGAGAACACGGGCCGCGCGCATCATCGCATTCGCTTCTTTCGAGGCGGCAATCAATGCTTTCGACGGGACACATCCGACGTGCAGACAGTCGCCACCTAAATGTTTGTTCTTTTCAACAAGCGCGACTTTTGCGCCTAAGTTCGCTGCTCCTGCTGCTACCGTCATCCCAGCGGCACCACCGCCGATGACAATCAACTGATAGTCCTTCATCGAATCAACCTCCGGTATCGTTCACTCACATCTTCCATCCGCTTCCGGTTCACGCCAAAGTCTGAATAGCCGACACGTGACGCAGACCGAAACTCGACTTGTTGAGTGGAATCATCAAATAGAAAATTCACATCATCTTTAAAACGCATCACTTTCGAGGTCACCACATAATGAAGGCCCTCATCTGTTTCTTTGATCAGTTCGGCCCGTGGCAATTGGTTCATTGCCATCTTGATCGCTTCAATTGATTGGCCACGACTCCCCGCATATGGGAGAGGAGACATGCGTAACTCTTCAATCGAGGTTTGCGTCGAGACGGCATTTGGACTTCCTTTTAACGGCTTCAATGACTGATTGGCCATAACAAAAACCTCCCTCATTCTACATACATCTATATATGTAGCCTGAATTCGGGAGGTTTAACCCTGTTAATGTAGTTCGCTCGGGTCGAGAGGTAATAAAACCGTCACGGTCGTCCCGTGTCCGACCTCACTCTCGATGACGAGTTTTCCTTCATGTGCCTCAATCAACTCTTTGGAGATGGCGAGTCCGAGACCGCTACTCCCTTCCGTCACATGGGCCTGATAGAACATTTCGGTGATACGCTGCAAATGCTCACGTGAGATACCAGGACCTTCATCGATGATCGAGATGAAGGCGACACGTTCTGATTGAACGAAACGAATGGTCAATGTCCCGCCATCCGGTGAAAAGCGAATCGCATTCTCAAGAATGTTCAGGAACACTTGTTTCAATCGATTCTCATCAAATAGCCCGACTGACTTTTGAGGATAACGTTCGATGAGTGTAATGCCTTTGTCTTCGAGCGACTGCTTTAATTGCAACGTCACTTTTCGCAACAAGGAGACTAAATCGAGTTCCTGACGATACAAGACCAATCGACTCTCTTCAATCTTCGTGTAATCGAGAAGCTGCTCCACAAGACCAATCATGCGCTCTGTTTCCGAATGAATGATACTCAGACCAAGCTCCGTTTCTTCAGACAATTTCTCATCGCCACCTCGAATCGTCTCCGTCCATCCTTTAATCGATGTGAGCGGTGTCCGCAGTTCATGGGAGACGCTCGAGAGAAACTCATTACGTGTCGACTGGTGCTGCTGTACTTTCGCACCTAAATACGTGAGTGTCCGAGCCAATGCCCCAAGCTCATGTTTCTCATTCGACTCCACAGCGACGTCGAAATCACCTTGAGCCATCTCATCCGCCGTTTCGATGATTTGACGAATCGGACGGACGAAACGATCAGCGATTCGAATGACCGTATAGAGCGCGAGTAACCAGATGAGGACACCAATCATGACGACGGTCATCCAAATCTCACGAATCAGCGTGTCTAGGTCTTCGAGCGGGCGTGTAAAGCTAATCGCAAACTCTGACGTATCGTTCGTCATAATCGGACTGGTGACCGATAAGTAATGCTCGTCACCGACGTCATAGTCCTGAACGACCGACTCCCCTCGTGACAGCTCTTGCAATTGTTCTTGTGAAAAAGATGCCTGCCTCGTCCGTTGACCGGTCGTCTTGACGATGGAACCGCTCTGGTCGACAATCGTCAAATCGGTTCCGGGATATCCGAATGTCCGGACGAGAACGGAAAAGGCACTCGGCGTCTCAAACCCGACTTGGGCTTGAGGATATAAATATGCACTCGTGGTCGCATGACTGAGTAACGCTTCCGACTCATACTCGTAATAGTATCGATATGTCCCGTAAGACAAGACGCTGACGAGTAAAAGCAAGACGATCGTCACGACAATCATCATGCGAATGACTAACTGTTGTTTCATGCTTCATGTCTCCGCCATTTATATCCGTGACCCCATAATGTTTCAATGTAAATCGGATGACTCGGGTCATCTTCGATTTTTTGACGCAATCGACGAATGTTGACGTCGACGGTCTTGCGGTCACCGAAGTAGTTGACGCCCCATACCGCATCGAGTAGTGCATCACGCGATAAAACAATTTCCTCGTTTTGAACGAGATGACAAATCAAGTCATACTCCGTCGGCGTCAAATCGATCGATTGACCATACTTCGTCACTTGCTTCGCCGCAAGATCAATCGCGAATGGGCCTGACTTCAACCGCTTCGAGTCTTTTCGTTTCACTTTTTCCACACGTCGCAGCAGCGCTTGAATGCGTGCCACCAATTCGCCTGGACTGAACGGCTTGGCGATATAATCGTCCGCGCCTTTTCCGAGGCCTTCGATTTTATCTTCTTCGAGCGTTCGTGCCGTCAACATGATGATCCCGACGTTTTCATCGATATCTCGAATGGCCGCACACGCCTCGAACCCGTCCATCTCCGGCATCATAACGTCTAATAAGACGACATCGAACGGTTCACGGTCAAATGCGGTGACCGCTTCTCGTCCATTCGTCGCTTCGAACACATCGAAACCGGCTCGTTTTAAATTTACAATAATGAAGCTGCGAATCGCATGCTCGTCCTCAGCTACTAAAATTCGATTCATATTTACACCTCTTCTAGAGTTCACTTCTCTACATTATAGTTACGTTTTTGCGACAAGGTTGTCAATTGACCTTAAAAAGGTTTAGGATGGAGTCATTAGATTCTGAAGGAGGACCCCCTACTACTATGAGTTACAAGATGATTGTATTGGATATGGATGATACGCTCCTCACGAGCGACCATACGATTTCCCCTAAAACAAAAGAAGCACTTCTCGATGCGCAAGAGCGCGGCTATAAAGTCGTGCTCGCGAGTGGCCGACCAACGTTTGCGATGTGGGATGCAGCCCGTGAATTGGAACTTGCGAAGTACGGTAGCTTCATCTTATCGTTCAACGGTGCATCGGTCATCAATTGCGCGACGAACGAGGAAATTTTCTCGAGTACGCTTCAACCGGACACAGTCGCCCATCTCCATGATATCAGTGAACGGGAAGGAATCGCGATTCATACGTACGTCGGTAACGAAATCGTAACCGATCGCCCGAACCCGTATACGGATATCGAAGGTGAATTGACAGGTATGTCGGTCGTTCATGTCGATAACTTTAAAGAAGCCGTGACCGCACCAGTCGTCAAATGTTTGATGCTTGCCGATGGTGACACACTTGCTCCGATCGAGACGAAGCTTCAAGAAGAGTTGGCTGGAAAATTGGCCGTCGCTCGTTCAAAACCGTTCTTCCTAGAGTTCACGGAAGCCGGTGTCACAAAAGGGACAAGCCTCGCTTTCCTAGCAGATCAACTCGGCATCGCCCAGAAAGAAGTCATCGCTTGCGGTGATGGAAACAATGACTTGACGATGATTGAATGGGCAGGTCTCGGTGTTGCGATGGGTAACGCCAATACGACAGTCAAAGGGAAAGCAGACTTCATTACGAAGTCAAACAACGAAGACGGAATTGCGCATGTCATCGAGACATACATGGCGGACGTACTCGTCACGCAATAAGCTTCTGTTTGTAGAAAGGGAGGAAGTAAGATGAATAAAGGGTTGAAACGCGCTGGAGTCGGGCTGATTGGAACAGCGGTCGCGGGAGCGGCTTATGTGTTCCTTTCACCTAAACCAGCAACACGTTTAATCAAAACTTCGTTCGCAGGGGGGAACGAAGTGGAGATGAAGGGATTCGAGGAAGTCGTTCAAAAGACGTCTGTCCGAAAAGACATCGACTACTTGTCTTCTTATGACAACGGGACGTTTGATTTGATTCGCTATGAAGGCGACCGAAAACCTGTCCCAACAATCTTTTGGGTGCATGGTGGCTCATTCGTCGGTGGTGATAAATCTGACGTCTTAAAATACGCCACCTCGATTGCGAGTAACGGCTACAACGTCGTCAGTATCAACTACGCGCTTGCGCCAGATGTAACGTATCCGACACCACTTCAGCAAATGGAAGAAGCGTATGCATTCATCGCTGAAAACAACGATCGATTCCGTCTCGATTTGGACCGCGTCTTTTTCGCGGGTGATTCGAACGGTGGACAGCTCGTTGCACAGTTTGTCGGGATTCAGTTGAATGACGACTACTCGCCTTCGGCCGAAGTCAGACAAGTTGTACCGAAATCGTCTATCCTTGGAACCATCTTATTGTCTGCACCATTCGACTTGAAACGTTCATGGCTCGAATCATCGAAATCTGTGAACCGCTTCTTGTTCAAACGCATCGGTTGGGCTTATTTCGGCACATACAACTGGGAAACACTCCCGGTCGTCGCTGAAGCTTCGCCACTCGTCAACGTACCTGCCACATTCGTTCCGACGTTTATCGCTGACGGAAACGACCATTCGTTTGAAGATCAGGCGAAAGAATTTGCAACAATTCTCTCAGGTCGAACGGATGTGACGACTGTATTTTATGACCGGAACGAACACGAACTCGGTCATAACTATTACTTCGAAATGGACCGCCCGGCGGCAAATTCGACGTATCGCCGTCTGATCACGTTCTTACGTGAAACGACGAATCAATCCGTATAAAAATAAGCGACGTTCTCTGTTCGGAGAACGTCGCTTATTTTCGTTAGCGCAACAGTTCAAACGCGCGTCCAATCAATTCATTTCGAGAAGGAGATGTATGACGAAGTGCTTCAAGTCGATCAATCAAGGCCTGCTTCAATTCCTCATTTTCTACTAACTCCAGACATTCAATGTGTAACAACCACGCATCTGGATGTTCGGATAAAATGTCTGGAACGAGACCATCAATCGATTCGTCGCGTTCACGCATGAGGTGAATGCGATTGAACATCGGGTCATCCTTCGTCCATACACGTTCATCCCGTTCGATGATCACCGGCTTTTCAATGATCATCAATTCTTCCACCGTCGTTCCAGGGAATACCGATGGAAGTGAATCGACGCGTACTTCGAGTGAATCGAGTGAGATCGTCCGTCCTTCTAGTTGAACGGTCACACCTTCGAGCATGTCCAATGCACATGCTTGACGAAGGGTCGTTCCGTCTTCGAGGAGATCATCGCGGTCTAACGCAGATTCCGTGTCATGGACAATGAGAAGTCCGTGACGTTCTCGTTTCGTCAACTGACCACTTTGTACGACTGCGCACTCATCCCATTGGATAAGCGTATGTTCCTTCGATTCTGTCATATGGCGAACGATGCCGACACGTTCTGAACCGTCCTTGAGTCGAATCGTCGATTGACTTCCCGACGCCAATGCTTTTGTGACCGATTCAACCCCACCTTTTCGAATGGCCATTCTCCCCTCTAATTCATCTAAAACGGAAGAAAGCGTCTCAAAGTCTGGAATGACGAATAGTTCTTTTTGCATATTCGTCACGTCTTGCTTCGTCTGTAGCGCATGCTCCAAATCAAATGGATGTTTGACGACCGCATCGGTCAGACAGTGACGGCTTTCACCGACAGATGACAAGAGGCCCGCCCCGTAAATCATCGGATTCTCAAGGTCACCAATCAATCCAAATTCAACTGTCCACCAAAAGATGCGTGCGACTTGTTGTGCCTCTGAAAAACCGGTCACTTGTGCTTTCGCTTCGTGTACCGCTCGTTCTGCCGCCTCGATGTCTTGCTCGGTTGAGTTGGCGTTCTCTTTCACGATTGTCAAACGTTTCAACGCCGCGAACGAAGCATGCTCTTCTCGGTTCATGAACGCCTTCGCCCCTAGTTGACCGAAACGTTTGACGATTGCCGAGAACGTCGGGTCCATCAACATCGGCGCGTGACCTGCCGCCTCATGAATGATGTCAGGTGCTGGACTGTATAAGATATTCTCGACTTTTCGAATGTCCGTCGCGACCGGCAACATTCCGTTTCCTTGGAAATCAAAGAAAGCAACGCCTGGGATGAGTCCATCCACTGCGACCGTCGACCATCCCGCTGCCCGCATCTCATCCGTCATCTGTTCGACGTTCGGTAATCGGTCTGGTCCCATTCCCGTCCGTTTTAATCCTTCGATGTAAAACGGGTGCGCCTTTCCTTCTAACGTATGCAGATTCAAGCTTAAAACGAAACGCCAGACGGCGTGATCCGTTGGTGTGTATTCATTGTAAAACTGCGGTGAAATATGTGGGGCAAGATGTGCTGGAATCGATTGTGTCAACATGTGAAGTCCTCCTTTAAAGTCAAAAAAATCCCTATCGATTCAATCGATAGGGACGACAAAGCCGCGGTACCACCCTGGTTGCTAGAGATTATCTAGCCGCTTCATCCGATAACGGGGGACCGCTCAATCATGAGAGCTCGGGAACTGTAATTCGATTCATCTTTTGGGCGTGTTCGCAGCACCACACGCTCTCTGGGCCAGGGAAGATGTCTCTACTTCGGTTCCTTCTTCGCTTCTACTACGTATTCATTTCTCTATCTTTTATACAGTTATGCTGTTATGCATATATGCTTTTAAGCACTAAAGTGACGTCTTGTTAGTTACTGTACCAAAGGTTTTTCGATGCGTCAACAAAAAACAGTCTACGAATTTTCGTAGACTGTCAAAGACACCAATCAATCGGGGACTGTCCCCATTCGTTTAAAGCGTCATTCACTTGAGAAAACGGCTTCGATCCGAAGAATCCACGATGGGATGATAGTGGGCTCGGGTGAACGGACGTGAGCACTTTATGCTGCTCCCCAATCCATTTCATTTTCTTCTTGGCGTCATTCCCCCACAGGATGAATACAATCGGCTCTTCACGACTCCCAAGCCGCTCAATCACCGAGTCGGTGAATTGTTCCCACCCCTTCCCACGATGCGAGCCCGCCTTTCCCGCTTCGACCGTCAGCGCTGTATTCAAGAGGAGGACTCCTTGTTTCGCCCACTTTTCTAAATTCCCACTCTCCGGCATGTCACACCCGATGTCGTCCTTTAGTTCTTGAAAAATATTTCGTAACGACGGTGGGAAACGCACCCCATCCTGTACCGAAAAACTGAGACCATGCGCTTGGTTTGGTCCATGATACGGGTCTTGCCCTAAGATCACGCATTTCACGTCACTGAACTTCGTGTAAATAAACGCATTCCAAATGTCTTCACGGTTTGGATAAACGATTGTCTCTTCATACGCTTGATCGACGAATTGCTTCAACTGTTGGAAATAAGGTTGACTCATCTCGTCTTGGATGATGTCTGTCCAATCTCCAAGTAAACGACTCGATAACTGCTCTCCCATTGCATACTCCCCTTTCCCTTTGTATGATACCCAAAATGCGTGCATACAAAAAGACGAGTCAATCGACTCGTCTTTCGCATCATACCGTTACTGCGCCTGCAACTTCTTTCGCAAGTGCTTCTGCTTTCGCTTTCGCGTCTGCAACGATTTCTTCGATTTTGTCCGGGTATTGGTTCATCCCTTCAACCGCTACCGTCGTCACTTCAGACACACCGACGAACGCGAGCGCTTGGCGAAGGTATGCGTCTGCAAAGTTAAGGTCAGTTCCTGTGTAGATCCCACCTGTTCCTTGGATGTGGATCGCTTGTTTGTTTTCAAGCAATCCGACAGGACCTTGCTCCGTGTAACGGAACGTTTTACCCGCCATGAGGACGCTGTCGAGGAACATTTTCATGCGTGCCGGGAAGAAGAAGTTCCACATTGGCGTTGCGAATACATAAAGGTCCGCTTCCATGAACTTCTCGAGCATGCCGCTCATTGTGCCTACTTTTTTCGCTTCCACGTCAGTGAGTGCTTCGCCTGATGCGAATTTACCCCATGCGCTGAGCACGTCTCCATCGATTTCTTGTACATCGACATCGTAGAGTTCGATTGCTTCTACTTCGATTGATGCGTTTTCAGCCTTGAGTGTTGATACGAAAGTTTCTGCAACTTGTTTGCTGTATGAAAGTTCAGTTGGTTTCGGGTTAGCCGATACATATAATACTTTAGTCATCGTGTAATCCTCCATTTGGGTAATCTCTAATTTTTTTCAATAACAGTTAGAACTATATCATCTGTATATCTCATCGTCAATTATTTTAACTTCAAGATATTAATGAAAAAAGCAACGGGCTTTATTTGCCCGCTGCGTTATAACCGACTCGTTTCAATAACGAAATCAATTGTTCCGTCTCTTCATCGTTTAACGGTCCGTATATATCTTTAAAGATTTCGATGTGCTGTGGATAGACGACATCCATGAGCGCCTTCCCATCCTCTGTTAACGAGGCGTATGTGACGCGACGGTCGGACGGACAGGCGATTCGTTCAATCAGCCCACGCTTTTCCAACTTGTCGATCACGTATGTCACGCTACCACTCGTAATCAAAATCTGGTCCCCGATTTGTTGTAACGGGGTATCTCCTCGTTTATACAAAACGGATAAAACACCGAACTCTGTTGAATTTAACTGGTGGCGTCGTAAATCTTCTTTCACACGATCGCTGATGGCATCCATCGTTCGTGCGAGAACGACCCATGCCTTCAATTCAAGGGATTCAATCATGTCGGTTTCACCTCAATTCGTTCATCATATATCACTAGTATAGCAGGACTTATGCAGTATAAGCCGGGAAAAATACTTCGTCAAGGAACTTCTTCATTGTCGCGTATGTCGGAAACGTTTAGAATGGTAGTATTGTGATTTTAAGAAAGGGTGGACCGTATGCGTGAGTATTACGAAATTTCATTGACGATTAAACGGGAGTTTTTGCATGCTGTCATCGATTTGTTGAATCGGGAAGGCATCGCACCGGACTATGCGCTCGAAAAGGAAGGCGCGGTCTTTTTATTATTCAATCATTTACCTTGGCCAAACGTGACCCGTGAACCGCACGCCGTGGAACGTTTCTTGTTGACGTTGAAGCGATCGGATTATTTATTCGTCAAAACGAAACGTAAATCACCGGTCCCAGACCATGAACCGGTCGCCTGCATGGGCGCCCTCGTTTCTCCGTTTCATGAACATCTGCGTATCGAACTCGCAGTGGATGAGTCTGAAGCGAGTCATTTAGATATGTCCGCATTCCGTCATTATTAAACGAATGACATGTTCCAATCCCCATGAAGATCAGCCGAAAGTGCTGACGGTCATGGGGATTTTTTAGGAGTAACCGATTTCGCAGACGGGAATAAAGGACAGTATTCGAACCGAAAAGGAGATATGTTGGAATGGACACAGTCATGTTAATCGTCAATCCATCCTCAGGAAAAGAATTGGGGGAACAACACGCGACACATGCCGAGGAAGTGTTGCGTGAACGGTATGGACACGTCGATGTCCGCTTCACCGAGAAAGAACAGGATGCGACGAACTTTGCACGAGAAGCAGCAGAAAAACAATATAAGGCCGTCATTGCGATGGGTGGGGACGGGACGTTGAACGAAGCGGTCACCGGACTTGCGGAAGCGCCTCATCGTCCCGACTTTGGAATCATCCCGCTCGGTACGGTCAATGACCTTGCCCGCGCACTTGGTGTACCAAATGATCCAAAAAAAGCGATTGAAGCTCTTCGTAACGCTGAACCGACACCGATGGATATCGGAAAATATGAGAACGGCTATTTTATGAACGTCATTGCCATTGGTCTCATTGCCGAGGCGGTCGATGAAGTGAGTGTGGAAGAAAAGACAAAGTGGGGGCCGTTCGCCTATCTAATTGAAGGCGTGAAGGCGTTCCGTGAACATAGTCCTTATGCGTTGTCGATTGAAAGTGAGGACGGTCAATTTGATGGCGAAGCTTATCTCGTCGTCATCGCTTTGACGAACTCGGTCGGAGGATTTGAGAATTTCGAACCGGACGCACGACTGAACGATGGTCTGTTGCACGTCTATATTTTTGAAGAACTCGGTCTAAAAGACGCACTTCAATTAACGCCTGCCCTATTCACAGGAAAATTAAAGGAAACGGACAGTGTCACGTCATTCTGTACGACACGGGTGAGCGTCCACTCGCCTGAATCTCTTCCTGTAAATGCAGACGGTGACACTGGTGGAACGTTGCCATTTACATTTGAAATTTTACCGAGTCATTTGAACGTATTGAAGCCCGTCTAAGAGAAGGATTTTTATGAACGAAACCGAATGTTAACAAGCGAGAAAGGAGAATGACCTATGAACATCTCGCTTATTCAACTTACAACAGCATCCGACGAAATCGTCGAGACATTCAATCGCTGGAATAATGACCAACAAATCGTGCATTTGATTCGTCCGAGTCGGTCTGAAGAAGAATTGACCGCTCATTATGAGATGACGGTCGAAGATTTAGAGGATCGTCTTCTGACACATGATATTTTTCTCATTTATGCAGACGACCATCTCGTCGGTGAAATGAACGTCATGTATGACCCCCCTCATCTGTACCGTCAAGAACCTGGTACGGCGTGGCTCGGGTTTGTCATCGGGGAATCCGTAGGACGCGGCAAAGGCGTGGGCACGGAGTCCCTTCGTTTGCTGGAGGAGAAACTGCGGGCGCAGGGGACGCCTCGCATGGAGCTCGGCGTGTTCGCCTTCAATCACGCGGCCCATCGTCTCTATTCGAAACTCGGTTACCAAGAAATCGGACGAATCGAGCACTTCACTTACTGGGACGGTCAATTTTGGTCCGATATCCGAATGGAAAAACGACTCAACTAAAAAGCCCTTTCACGTCACGTGAAAGGGCTTTGACTTAGTTGTTCAAGTTCTCGACTTCGACGATTCGGAAGCCTTTTTGTTCAAGCTTGGCAACAACTTTGTTCTTCATGTCTTCTTCGCAATCCGGTGGTAACGTCACGAGTACGCGACGCAACACCTTACTTTTTGCATCAAGCGTCATCAAGCTTGCGATTGACGTATACTTGTTCACGATTTTTGTAATCTTCTCGAGCGCTCCTGCCTGTTCGCTCAAGGCAATCGTCAAGACGTAACTACCTGTGTCACGACTCCATGCCTCTTCGAGCATCCCAAGCATCTTCCCGTGTGGAAGAATACCATAAAACTCATTGCTTTCATCTTTCAATACGGCAATGTATGGCAATTCTTTAATCGAGAAAAAGACTTCGAAGAATCCGTCTGATTCATGAACGTATTTTTGCGTATTTTTAATGAGCGTCATCACATTATCGTCCATGTTTTCCCCGTTCATTCCATGACGATAAATATGCATTTTATAAATGTTACCGCGGAAAAATTTCCCCGTCTCGTCTAAAACAGGCACACAACGATATCCTGTTTCTTCAAGCGTATGAAGCGCTTCCCGCAATGTTGCCTTTTCACTGATTGTGACAACATCTTTCTTCGGGATACATAAGCTATGCACTAACATGCGTTTTCCTCCCAGCCAATAATAAAGTGGTCTACACCCTATTCATTATTATTCCCCAAATATGATGAACATCCTGCATACTTTTTCTGAAAAGTTATGAACACTTCTTGTAATCCTTGCATTTGTCGGAATACGAAAAAGTCGTTATAGTGAAACTATCCAAACAGACAAAGGGGATGGACGATTATGACGATGAAAAAAGCATTGACGATTGCCGGTTCTGATACGAGCGGCGGCGCGGGTATCCAAGCCGACCTCAAAACGATGGAAGAACTCGGTGTGTACGGTATGACAGCTTTGACTGTCATTGTGGCACAAGATCCACACAACGCATGGAACCACGAAGTCTTTCCAATCGACACGACATTGATTGAGAAACAAATCGATACAGTGCTCGCTGGGATTGGAGTCGATGCAGTGAAGACGGGGATGCTCCCGACACCTGAAATCATCGAACTCGCAGCACGTAAGATTAAAGAATACGGAATCGAGAATGCCGTCGTTGACCCGGTCATGGCATGTAAAGGTGCGGATGAGATCCTTGACCCGAACGTTGCGGTCGCGATGCGTCAACACCTCGTACCAGTCGCAAAAATCATCACACCAAACTTATTCGAGGCGCGTATGCTCGCTGGCCTCGATAAAACACCATCGACGATGGACGAAATCAAAGAAGCGGCTCTCCTCATCCATGAGCTTGGCGCTGAAATCGTCATCGTCAAAGTCGGTGGCAAACTTGGTTTCGATACAGCATTCGACGTCTTGTATGACGGAAACGAATTCCGTCTACTTGAAAGTGAAAAAATCGAGCCTGCGTTCACACACGGCGGTGGATGCACGTTCTCTTCTGCCATCGCGGCTTCTCTCGCAAACGGCCATACAGTCGAAGAAGCGATTGAAATCGGAAAAGAATTTATCACTGAAGCAGTTCGTCACTCATTCCGTCTCAACCAATACGTCGGACCGACGAACCATACGGGATACCGTAAAAAAGTAGCAACACAATCGTAAACAGATGACCCGAAACGCGACGTTTCGGGTCATCCTTTCCATTGGAGGGACAGACGTGAAAGCGATTCAACCTGATCACATTCAGCAATATTTAGACAATCACGTCGCAACGCCACTTTTCGTGCATGTCGAGACGACAAATGGTGCCTATGCGACACATAACGACCCGGACTTCCATAACGCCGGAATGTTTATCCGTAATGCCAAAATCGAATATAGCATCGGTCAAATCAAAGGTAACGGACCTTATCGTGTCGGCTTAAAGCTCGATCACGGCTGGCTCTATGTTGAAGGATTGACCGACTATGAGGTGCACGGCGAACAGTTACTACTCGCTGGTCACGATCGTCTCGGTCGACTGGCGTGTGCGCTGCATATCGATATCAAACCGCTCCCTCAAGGAGCATCGGAGGTGGAGAACCAATGAATGGACCATTACTCGTCATTTTCCCACACCCGGACGATGAGGCGTTCAGCTCGGCCGGAACAATCATCCAACATCGTCAAAAAGGACTCCCGGTCACGTATGTCTGCTTAACACTCGGCGAGATGGGACGCAACATGGGTTCCCCAATCTTTACGACGCGTGAGGAGCTCCCTAAAATTCGAAAGCATGAACTTGAAGAAGCTTGTCGGATGATGGGCATCGAGGACCTGCGCATGTGGGGACTTCGTGATAAAACGGTTGAATTTGAGGACGAGGCAGAGCTCGCTGGTCGCTTCCGCGCCTTGATTGACGAAGTGAAGCCGGAAACGGTCATCTCGTTCTATCCAGGATATGCCGTCCACCCGGACCATGAAGCGACAGCTCGTGCTGTCGTACGAGCACTTCAGGAGATGGGAGAGTCACGCCCTGAGTTTTTAGGTGTCGCCTTCGATCGCCGCACAGAAGAAGAACTCGGACAACCTCACGTGATCGTCGATGTGACGGAAGAGAGCGAGCAGAAAAAAGACTCTCTCTTTGCTCATCGTTCTCAGACGGAAGGTCTACTTCGCGCGATTGACAACGCAGAAAACGCCCACGTCATGGAGTTACTCCAACGTGAGCGCTTCTATCATTATCCGTTCTCATGATTCATAGGCTAGACGGGTCATATAAAGCAATGCCCCGACGGTCCCAAGACCGATTAACGTTCCGAATACTACGACGATTTGTCCCATGTTTTCACCTCTTCTAGACTATACGAACAATTCCATTCATTGGTTTCAAACACGTGCCGTTCGCACGTGTTTTTTTTAGAAATAAAGAACGTAAATCACGATGGCCAATACGATTCGATAGACCGCGAACGGCATCAATTTCACTTTGTTGATCAACTTCAAAAAGAACTTAATCGAAATAAGCGCGAACAGAAACGCACTGATGAACCCGACGATAAACACCGGCAATGTATCGAGCGTAAAGTACGTCCATTTGCTATAAAGCGATAACGCACTCGCTCCGAACATAATGGGTACCGCCATGATGAACGTAAAATCCGCCGCTGCCCGATGACTCATCCCAATGAGGACGCCACCTGAAATCGTCGAACCCGACCGTGAGAATCCTGGCCATAGCGAGAAACATTGAATTAGTCCGACGCCGAGCGCTTGCTTATACGTGATGTCATCGAGCGTTGCAGTCGTTTGTCGTTTCACACCTGATAAATCTGCGGCAATCATAAAGAAAGCCCCAATGACTAACCCAATCAACACCGTCTTGACCGAGAAGAGGTGTGTATCGATGTAGTCCTCGAACAATATACCGAGGACACCGGCCGGAAGCAGTCCAATCAAAATATGTATCAGATTGAATTGGCGTACTGTCTCGTTTTGCCTTATTGTGAATAGCGCCTTCGGATTCAGCAACGCTTTGAATCGGTCTCGAAAGACGACAACAACCGCTAAAATCGAACCTAATTGAATGACGATTTTAAAGGTGTTCGCCACTTCCTGACCTAAAAACTGACTCGAGTTCAACCAAAGCCCGTCCACGAGAATCATATGACCTGTCGACGAGACCGGAGCGAATTCAGTCAGCCCCTCAACGACTCCTAATAAAAAACCTACGAATAACTCATACCATTCCACGATGTTTCTCCTGTAATTCCTTTAGATTGTTCTCATCATACACTTCTCCTCACCATCTTGCGTCCGTCTTAAGACGTAAAAACAGGCATGGCTTATGGCCCATGCCTGCAAGAATTATCGTGCAGTCGCATGAACGACCCACACAACAAGTCCAATCATTGAAAACGCCAAAAATAGCGACGTTGTCGTCCCTATGATAAAGACAACCCCTAACCCGAGAATGCCAAGATGCCACAGCATCGAGACAGATGATTCCGTCGTCGCTCGAATGGATGAAGGAACTTGATGATGCAAAAGTCCATAATAGAGCGGCTCCATCGCCCCATATAGAAGTGCCAACAATCCCATGACACCAATTCCGATTGGACTCGGAAATAAGCCGATAAAGAGAAACCCGCCACCCATCATCCAACCGAATCGCTTCAACCAACGTTCCGAAGGCGCAACACGCACGATGGTTCCTGCGAATAGTTGTCCAGGTAACTGGATCAATAGCAACCCACTTGAAATGACACCGAACCAATAGATCGGAACGGACACATCGCGAGCGTACAGTTGCCAAAATTCATCGATGAAGTTAAAAGCGGATACCGCTGCCAAAAAACCGATTGTGACATAACGAAGTTGTCGGTTTGACCAAATGAATTGAAATCCTTTGAACAAATGGCGCCACGTCAAACGTTCCTCCCGCTCTCGATGAGTCGGTTCAACGAGAAATACGCTACATAGTGTCGCCATCATCAAACTCAAAATCGAGATTCCATAGTTCCACTCCAAAGGAAGGTACTGAGCCAACATACTACCACTCAATGCTGCCACCACAGCAGCCACAATCCCAATCGCGTTCAGCTTCCCAAGAACTCGTTCGAATGACGACGCTTCGTGACTTTCCTGTAAGGACTCGTATAGCAGCGCATTCTCTGCCCCACTTCGAATGACCGACCCAACGGCCGAACAGCTGATTGCGACAAAGAAACCCGTGAACGTGAACGAATACAAAATGACGATAAACGACAGCCATTCTAACGCGACACCGATTTGGACAAGTCGACGCCGTGCCGTATGGTCCGCCCATACACCAGTCGGTACTTCGAACAGAACGATGATGAGCGCATATACCATCTCTAAATAAACGACTTCCTGAATGGAGATGCCCCGTGACTCCCAGAACAGCCGTTCAATCACGTATGCGGGAATCAAGCCTTCAAACCAACGAATCCATCCTAATCGGACAACGTTTCGACGAACTTAACTAGGTGAACGTGCTCGTTTTCTCATTTGAATCTCCTCCTTACTTGTCTATTCCCGAAAACACAAAAAAACCACGAGATTCCTCTCGTGGTTGACGTGTTATTTCAATAAGTTGAGAATCTCGCGATTGAACGCCGGAATGTCATCCGGCTGACGGCTCGTCACAAGCTGATTCTGACAGACGACAACTTCTTTATCCGCATATTTGGCACCGGCATACTCCATGTCGACTTTAATCGATTTGTAGCCGGTCGCGTCACGACCTTCTAACGTCTTCGCCGTAATCAACAGCTGTGGTCCGTGACAGATGGCAAAGACAGGTTTTTTCGCATCCATGAAAGCTTTCGCGAACGAGACGAAACGCTCGTCCTCACGCAACAAGTCAGGAGAGAATCCGCCTGGTAAGAGAAGGGCGTCAAAATCTTCTGGCGATACATCGTCAATCGATTGATCGATGTTCACTTTCGCCTCTCCTTGCTTTCCTTCTACCGTGTTGCCTGCTTTCTTCTCGATCGTCACGACGTCATGTCCCGCATCCACCAATGCGTCACGGGGACCCGTGAATTCTACATCTTCAAACATATCTGTAATGAGCGTTGCTACTTTTGCCATGTTCTAAACACTCCTTCTGTTTGTTTTATGCACATAGGGACTGTTCCACTGGCATGAATCACTTAAACATCATTGCATGCATTCAACGGAACTTCGAGACATACGGATTGTCGCGTTCAAAGAAGCGATATGGGTAGTCACGCGCCTCGCCCGTGTTCGGAATGCCGATGCGTGGACCCGCCTCAATCACTATTCCCGTCTCACCTTCAGCAAGATAGAGCGGGTCTTGTTGGAACGAGTGACCATATAAGTCCATCGTGATCCCGAGTGCTTTCGTCAACTTCCCCGGTCCGTTCGTCTGGTCATATCGTTTCACCCCAGGACGGTTCGAAGCAATCCATTCATGTCCTTGAATCGGTTCGACGGCTCGAATCAACACGGCTTCCGGTGTACCAACCGGACCACTGACCACGTTCAAGAGCGTATGCGTATGCATTTGATACGTGTACACATGACCAGGTTGCCCGAACATGACTTCCGTCCGTTTCGTTCGACGCCCACCGAAACTATGTGCCGCTCGGTCGATGGCACCGAGGTAAGCTTCTGTCTCAACAATCTTCGCGATGATGTCACCTTCCGGATGTCGCCGCACCAAATATTGCCCGAGTAAGGCACGTGCCAAATCGAGTGTTGGTTGTTCATAAAATGCCAAATCGAGTCGCTTCATCGTTCCACCTCCGTTTTTCCTATTTTCTCAAAAGTCATATGCTGCACACAAAAAAGATGCCCTGCATAGCAGGACACCTTGACATTATGATGCGATTTTAAGTGATTCACGTTGCTTCCCCAATCGGACGTATCCCAAGATGATGGAGAAGACCGGGCTAAGCCAGAGGAAGAACGCAAATGGTGCGTATTCCAATACAGGTACACCGAGTGTCGCTGCGAAGAATGCACCGGAGACACCCCATGGAATGAGCGGGTTGATCACAGTCCCGCCATCCTCAAGTGCCCGTGACAAGTAGCGTGGGTCGATCCCGCGATCGATGAACCCTTGTTTGAACGCCTGTCCTGGCAAGAGAATCGACAAGTACTGTTCCCCTGCGAGCAAGTTAACCCCGATTGAGCTGAGGACGACTGATAGAACGGAACTTCCTGGTGACTTCAAACGCTCGAGCAACGATTCAACGATCGCTTGGAACACACCGAGTTCACGTAACAACCCTCCGAACGCAAGGGCGATCAAGACGAGGCTGACCGACCAAAGCATCGATTCAAGACCACCACGATCGAGTACCGTCGCAATCGTCTCATTCTCCACACCTGACTTGAATCCAGACTGCATGACACCGAGCCAGTTCGAGATGCTCCAGTTGCCTTGAACAAAACCTGCCGTCAATACACCTGCGAACATCCCAACGAGCATCGTCGGCAAGACCGGCATGCGGCGGAACGCAAGCACTGCGACGAGCACAGGGGCAATTAACGTGAGCCATGAGAGGTCGAAACGTCCGCTGAGCGCAGCTTGTGCTTCCGCGATTTGTGTCGTGTCAGCGCTTTGACCGCTACGTCCGAGGAACGTGAATAAAATCAGTGTGATGATAAACGCTGGGATCGTTGTCCCCATCATGAAGCGAATGTGGTCGAATAGTTTGACACCCGCCACTGCCGGCGCAAAGTTTGTCGTATCCGACAATGGGCTCATCTTGTCTCCGAAGAGCGCACCCGATACGATGGCACCTGCAGCGAGAGCTGGCGAGATCCCTAGCGCCGTCCCGATTCCGAACAAGGCGACACCGACCGTTCCGACTGTTGTAAACGCACTTCCTGTGAATGTCGATACGATCATCGTAATCAATAAGACACTCGGTAAGAACCATTCAGCGGAAATTGTATTTAAACCGATGGAGAGGATCGTCGCGACCGTCCCGGACATTTGCCATACTCCGATGAGCATCCCGATCAACAACAAAATCAACACCGGCATGATCGCTTCACGAATCCCGTTGATCATCGCCGTTTCAATCTGTTTGAAGTCGCGTGAACGATAATACGCGTATCCACCTACTATTACCATTGTGCCAAAAATCGCCATATGTGGCGTCGCTTTGGCCAAAAACATCAGTGCGAGCAAGGTGATCCCGCTCATCAACACGACGAATACAGCTTCTTTTCCTTTCATCTGCATCGACGTCCCCTCCTTTCGTTATATCATGATTATTTATTATTTCGCCTAACCGCTTAAACGCTTTTATGCACAAAAGCACGTCAGTGATGTTTTTTACTATACTCGCTTCCTTTCTCCCTGTCAAACGTCTTTTTATGATAAATTATATGCTTGAGGGTGACCTCCGGAGTTCGTAACCTCCTCCGACATCAAAACTAGCGAAAAGGAAGTGTGCTTCATGCAACACGAAAAAGCATTGGTCGTCTTCAGTGGTGGCCAAGATTCAACCACTTGCCTATTTTGGGCAAAACAACAATTCTCCCATGTGGAGGCGGTGACGTTCGCATATGGTCAACGCCACGATGCGGAAATCGAGGTCGCAAAAGAAATCGCGGCAGAACTCGATGTCCCACACCACATCCTCGACTTGTCCCTACTCGGACAACTCACATCAAATGCGCTCACGAGACACGATCTTGACATCGACAATGCGGACGTCCCAAACACGTTCGTCGATGGACGCAACCATCTATTCTTATCATTTGCGGCTGTCATGGCCAAACAACTCGGTATGCATCACATCGTGACCGGTGTATGTGAAACGGACTTTTCAGGTTACCCGGATTGCCGAGACCAATTCATTAAATCACTCAACGTGACACTTAATTTAGCGATGGATTATCCATTCGTCATCGACACTCCGCTCATGTGGCTCGATAAAAAAGAGACGTGGGCACTCGCGGACGAGCTCGGTGCCTTCGACTACGTCAAAGAACGTACGCTCACTTGTTACAACGGTGTCATCGGTTCAGGTTGTGGAGAATGTCCGGCGTGTAAGCTTCGCCAAAACGGACTCACAGCTTACGAGGAGGTGCGCGTATGAAACATGCTCCATTCCTTGCCCCGACCAGTGTCGAATCGAAACAAGAAGGGTCGCTCATCTACTGCCCGCATCGTGTTCAAATCGTCAAAGAAGTGACGTTCGACGCGGCACACCACTTATTTGATTATGATGGCAAATGTCGTGCCCTTCATGGTCACACGTATAAGCTCCAGATGGGTGTCAGCGGTTTTCTCGATAATCGCGGGATGACGCTCGACTTTGGTGACTTGAAAAAAATCTTCAAAGAAGAGCTTGAGCCATATCTCGACCATCGCTATTTGAACGAGTCACTCCCTTATATGAATACAACTGCAGAAAACATGTGCTATTGGATTTTTGAACAACTGGCGACACACCTGCCAAATGAACGCGACGTCCGCGTTGAATTCGTGCGCCTATACGAAACGCCGACGTCATACGCAGAGTTCCGCCGTGAATGGTTGGTGGAATCGTGAAAATCCCTGTTCTAGAAGTGTTCGGACCTACCTTCCAAGGAGAAGGGCGTGCCATTGGACAGAAGACGATGTTCGTCCGGACCGCCGGTTGCGATTATCGCTGTTCGTGGTGCGATTCAGCATTCACATGGGACGGTTCAGAAAAACCGGACATGCTGACGGCGGACGAGGTCACCGATCGCCTTGACGCACTCGGTGCGTACGATTACGTCACCATATCGGGTGGAAACCCGCTCCTCATCGCGGCCATGGAGAACCTCGTCGTGAAATTGAAAGAGCGTGGCGTCACACTCGCCGTCGAGACGCAAGGTAGCCGCTATCAAGAGTGGCTCACACAGATCGATGACGTGACCCTCAGCCCGAAGCCTCCTTCATCTGGCATGAAGACAAACTGGGAACAACTCGACGCCATCGTCGAACGGCTGCGCCCGGAGCAGACGACATTCAAAGTCGCTGTCTTTGATGAAGTGGACCTCGCTTACGCGAAAGAAGTACAACAACGCTATGCACCGGACGTCATGTATTTATCTGCCGGTAACCCAGAGCCAGGTGCTGACGGTGATATCACCGATGCCCAGCTCCGCCGTTTAAAACAATTGTGGGAAGACGTCGCACGCGACCCTTCATGGCAAAGCGTCCGCGTCCTGCCACAACTACACACATTATTGTACGCCAACGAACGTGGCGTCTAAGGAGAATGAACATGAGACCAGAAGACTTACAAGACCTCTCGCTCCTCGGACAGAAGAGCGTCCCTTATATTTTTGAATATACACCTGACGTCCTCGAGGCGTTCCCGAACCGTCACCCGGAGAACGACTACTTCGTCAAATTCAACGCGCCGGAATTTACGTCCCTGTGCCCAATCACAAACCAACCCGATTTTGCGACGATCTACATCTCGTATATCCCGGATGAGAAACTCGTTGAGTCGAAATCGTTGAAGTTGTACTTGTTCAGTTTCCGTAACCACGGTGACTTCCATGAGAACTGCATCAACGTCATCGGGAAGGACCTCGTCAAACTGATGGAGCCACGCTATCTCGAAGTGTGGGGCAAATTCACACCACGTGGCGGCATCTCGATCGATCCGTACTACAATTACGGAAAGCCGGGCACGAAGTATGAGAAAATGGCAGAACATCGTCTGTTCAACCATGACCTCTATCCAGAGACGGTCGACAACCGTTAATCAAAAAGTAGGCGCTCCATTGGAGTCGCCTACTTTTTTTGAAAGCGATGGATCTGTCGCTTGATTGGTTCACGGAACACTGTCGCGATGAGCGTCAATACGAGCATGATCCCGAACGCCAACGCAATTAGCGTCCAATCTCCGCTCGCGATGCTGCTTCCGAGAAAATTGTTCGCGAACGCCCCAGGAATCATACCAACGACGGTCGCAAACAGATACGCTGGTACGTTTACTTTTGCCAAACCGGAAGCATAACTGACCAAATCGAAATTGACGAGCGGGATGAGACGTAAGATGAGTACATAAAAGAATCCGTCCTCTTCGATTTTGTGCTGAATGGCTTCATAGTTCTTCGATTCAAAGTGATGCAAGAAACGGTCGCCGAAATAGATAGCCACATAATAAGCGACGAGAGCACTCAGTGTCGCCCCGATGACGGTATAGACGACACCCGGTAACATCCCGAACGCCAAACCGCCGGCGACCGATAAGACGGACGTCGGAAACAGGATGAGCGGACGAACCGTGAATAAGAGAATATAAATCAAAGGAGCCAACCAACCGAATTGAATGATATAATCCCGGATGTCCCCTGGACTTACATCAATCCATTGATAGAGGAACGTCGCTGTCCCGAACAGGAGTAGGACGAGTGCAATCATCCACTGTACCTTCCATTTTTTCATCGTCCCCCCTCCTTCCTATTTGGTTTTATTCCCGCAATCCGAGATGTCATCCATCTTTTTTCAGCCACCTCGATGTGGTACGGTTAGAGAAAGCAGAAGGAGGAAATCGATATGAACCTTGCAGATGCCCTAACATTAAAACAGTTGCTCCATGAGCAAATCGATACATTGACCGAAGAGATTGAGCACGTGGCATTCATCTCGCTCGAAGTGAATGATTCCATTCCGACGATTCAGTCTCGCTCCCTTCAAGATATCGAGATGGAACTGGAGCACATCCGTTTGGACTTACGTCAGCTCGACCGCCTCATTCAAGAAGCGAACGTCCAAGCCGTCGTTGAAACGCATGACGGTCCGCTCCCGCTCGTAGAGGCAATCGAACTCGCCATTCAGTTACGTGTCCAAGCACGTCTTTATGAGAAATTGTCATTACGTCCGAAAAAGGAATACGTGCACGGGGTTTCCGTGATCAAACACGCCTTATATGACCCGGAGCTATATCGCTTGAAAGCACGCGATATTAAGAAACGAGCCATTCGAATCGAAAGTGCCATCCAGGTTGTCCGCTACCAGACCGATATTGACTTTGATGCTTCACGATATATGTAAAAAAGCGAAGGGGTTCCTTCGCTTTTTTACATATGGTCATGGTGATTGTGGTGGATATCATGATGGTTCGATGAAGAAGAACGGTGACGTGGTGGGGCCTCATCGACAAATTTTTCCCCGTCTAAAATGCCGAGACGCTTGTATTGACGGTCGAGCCGCTCTTTCGTCTCCTCGCGAACGGATCTTGACTCCATCACCAATTGATAGCACCCGAGTGCGACTCGGAACGGTTCCATCCGTGTCCGTTCAATCGAGAAAGAATCGACACCCCGTAAATAGTCTGCCAATCGCTCAGCCGTATCATCGTCCGGATCATCGGCGAGCTGCGAGGCGAATCGTTGTAAGTCTTTCAACGTGCTCGATGTTTTGGAATGATGAAAAATCGTTTTAACGAACGCAAAAATAATCAGACCGAAAATAACCATGAACACGATAGGGAACACAGCAAACACCCCCGTAAAGAATGAGTCCCCCATGGAGTCACTAAACGGATCTCCGCCAAATCCAAACACTGTCATTTCAAATTCCCCCTTTTTCTTTATGTACGTTCATTCAATCGAATCGGTTTCATCAAAAAACCGCGATCATTCGACCGCGGCATCCATTCAACTTTTCAATTGTTTCTCCATCATGATACGCGGCTCGCCGTCTTCGGTGTAGGCGCCCATGATGTCATATCCGCAAAGGAGATTCAAGATGATGACCCCTTTGTTTGTATTGCGTGCTTTCGTCCGAATCGAATGGAATCCTTGCGCTTCGACCCACTCAAGTTGCGTGTCCATCAGCTTGCGACCGATGCCATGCTTTTGAAAGTCTGGGTGTACGCCGCCCGCCCAGCTATAAAACCGATAAGGCTCTGCCTCATAACCGATTTTAAAGCCGACCAGCTGATCTTCTGAGAATGCTAAGAGCACTAACGGATTGGCGTGTCGATACAGGCGCTCTTTAAATCGTAGCTGATCGAGGTCACCATATAACGTGCGGTACAGCCGGAAGAAGTCCTCTTCAAAATCTTTAAAGTTGTTCGTCACATCTTTTACGATAAATGAACTCGTCGTACTCATCGTGCCATCCCCTTTCAGTTTCTGGACAAAGATTCCGTACGTCTGTTCTTTTCGCCGTTCATTCTGAATTTCCTGTCTCCCGTTCGAAAGCTGTGACACCTTTTTGTTTATATAGTCCGAGCGTACGCTTCGGTAAGCTCTTGACCATCCAGTCTTTGAAGATGCGCGCTTGATCTTCAACAGGCAGTTCATAGTCATCCGTCACGATATGACGTGACCGTGTCGTGACATCATACAAAGAAATTGCAGCCGCCACCGAGATGTTCAAACTTTGTACGTATCCTTGCATCGGAATGACAAAGTTCCCGTCCGCCTTGTTGAGCGCTGCCTCCGAGACGCCACTATGTTCGTTCCCGAATAGAAGAACGGTCGGCTTCGACACATCCACTTCTTCGAGCGGAATCGCTTCCTCGCTTAGCGCCGTCGCATATACTTGGTAACCACTTTCTTTTAAAGCGTCAATCGCTTCTTCAATCGACCCGTGCTCCACGACGTCCACCCAGCGATCGGCGCTTTTGGCGATAATCGAGTTCGGTTTGAACTTTGCCCGCCCTTCGACGACATGCAACGTTTGTACCCCGAACGCATCGGCTGAACGCAACACAGCGGATTGGTTATGCGGATCGTCCACACCTTCCGTCAAAATCGTGATATGGTTCGTTCGTGTATTCAACACTTCATACATCCGTTTAATGCGGTCTGGCATGAGCATTTCATAGAGAGGAAGATCGTCCTCCTGCAATACACCCTTCTGCAATAACTCTTCTTTCAATTCAATCTGCTCGTCCTTCGTCAAAGCAGATGTGGTCTGTCTCCAACCCATCTTTCTCGCTCCCTTCAACCTATCATATTGTAGCTAGATTCGATTCGACTGACAAGTTCACTTCATATCTGTCGTTTTCCATCAAAAAATGAAAACAAATGAAAATAGCGAAAACGGTTGCATGAATTCATGCAATCGATTACAATCATTTATGCAAGCGATTGCACTATTGGCAAACACAAAAATAGATAAAACTCCCTCACAGGAAGGAAGCGTATAGCATGAAACAATTGATCTCATTCGATTTCTGGCAAAAACTCGGTAAGGCCTTGATGGTCGTCATCGCCGTTATGCCAGCTGCCGGTTTAATGATTTCCATCGGTAAATTGATTGGAATGTCAGCCGGAGATGTCGGTATTTTATTAACAACAGCTCGCATCATTGAAGATTTAGGTTGGGGCATCATCGTCAACTTACATATCCTCTTCGCAGTCGCGATTGGTGGTTCGTGGGCAAAAGATCGTGCAGGTGGTGCGTTCGCAGCACTTCTCGCCTTCATCTTGATCAACCGTGTCACAGGTGCCATCTTCGGTGTTAACGGTGCCATGCTTCAAGATCCGGAAGCGACAATCGAGTCACTCTTCGGTGCAAACCTTGTCGTCGCTGACTACTTCACATCTGTACTCGGCTCACCTGCCCTCAACATGGGTGTGTTCGTCGGGATCATCGCCGGTTTCCTTGGTGGTGCACTATACAACCGTTTCTACAACTTCAACAAATTGCCGAACGCCCTCTCGTTCTTCAACGGGAAGCGCTTCGTACCGTTCGTCGTCATTCTTGGTTCAGTCGTTGCTGCCATCGTTCTATCGATTGTATGGCCAACGATTCAAGGTGCGCTCAACAGTTTTGGTGAGTGGATTGCCACATCACGCAACACGGCTCCAGTCCTCGCTCCGTTCATTTATGGTGCGCTCGAACGTCTTCTCTTGCCGTTCGGTTTACACCACATGCTCACTGTTCCAATGAACTATACGGAACTTGGTGGAACGTACACGATTTTAACTGGCGCGACAGCTGGGTCAGTCGTTGCCGGACAAGACCCGCTCTGGTTGGCATGGGTAACAGACCTCGTCAACTTACGTGCCGCTGGTGATACAGCTGCATACAACGCCCTTCTCGCTGATGTCGTTCCGGCTCGCTTCAAAGTCGGTCAAGTCATCTTGTCATTCGCTGCTTTGATCGGTGCCGCATATGCGATGTACCGTAACGTCGATGCTGAGAAGAAAGCACAATACAAGCCGATGTTCTTGTCAGCTGGACTCGCTGTCTTCTTGACAGGTGTCACAGAACCAATCGAGTTCATGTTCATGTTCGTTGCGCCAGTCCTTTATGTGGTTTACGCGCTTATGGCCGGTGCTGCCTTCGCCTTGGCAGATATCATCGACCTACGTATCCACGCCTTCGGTGCGATTGAACTCTTGACGCGCATCCCGATGATTGTCAAAGCGGGACTACTTCAAGACTTGATCAACTTCGTTCTCGTCTCTGTAGCATTCTTCTTCCTCAACTTCGGTGTGTTCAATTTCTTCATCAAGAAGATGAACTTGCCGACACCAGGACGTAACGGAAACTACATGGAAGAGACGACAGAGAAGTCATCTGTGGCAGGTAACGAACAAGTCATGGGGATTATCGCCCTTCTCGGTGGGGAAGAAAACATTGAAGATGTCGATGCATGTATGACTCGTCTTCGTGTGACCGTTAAAGACGTCACACTCGTCTCTGACGAACAAGATTGGAAGAAAAATGGCGCCATGGGTCTTATCGTGAAAGACCGTGGAGTCCAAGCCATCTATGGCCCGAAAGCCGACGTATTGAAATCAGACATTCAAGACGTCATCGGTGCATAATCTACTGGCCAACTCGCTCAAGAGTTGGCCTTTTTTCTAAAGGAGGACTATCGTGAATATTTTAACGCTCAATTGTCACGCCTGGTTAGAAGACCGTCAACAAGAAAAGATTGACGCCATCGTCGAACGCATCGCGAGTGAAGAGTACGACCTCATCGCGCTTCAAGAAGTCAATCAACATAAAGAGGCCCCACTGATCTACGGAAACATCCGTGAGAACAACTTCGCACACGTCCTCGTCGAGCGCTTAAAAGAGTTGGACGTCCACTATCACATGACATGGGACTTTGCCCATTATGGATACGATATTTACGAGGAAGGCGTCGCCATCCTGTCGCGCACACCGTTCCTATCAACAGAATCGTTCTTTGTATCGAAGACGACGGACCCAGACAACTACAAGTCTCGTAAGATCGTCAAAGCCATGATTGCAGGCGCAGATGCTCCAACGACTATTTACTCGTGTCATCTCGGATGGTGGCATGATGAAGAGGAGCCGGTGAAACACCAACTCGATGAACTGATTCGTCGCATCGAGCATGACGACCATGCCCTTCTACTTGGCGACTTCAATAACGATGCCTTCATTCGAGGAGAAGGATACGATTACTTGATGGAGAATGGACTCCAAGATTTGTTCCATCTCGCAACAGAACGGGAAGGCGATGCGACGGTACAAGGAAAAATCGCCGGATGGGACGAAAATAAAAAATCACTTCGCATTGATTTGATGTTAACGAATGCACCGATTCATGTTTCTCGCCATGCGGTCGTCTTTGATGGTGAGAACGGACCGATTGTCTCCGACCACGCCGGTGTTGAAGCCACTGTGTTTTGGCGCTAATTCGCCTTTTTCTCCTTACTTGGGAGAAAAGGGTTTTTCTTTTGGAGAAAATCTTGTAACGTGATAGAAGACTGATGTCTAACTACTAATGAATGAGATAGAAAGAAGTGTTTGAATATGAAGACAAGCTCGCTCAGTCGAAGCGACTGGACTTTAGTATTATCCTTATCCTTATTAACCTTCGTTCTCGGAACGAGTGAATTTGTCATCGTCGGGATTTTGCCCGATATCGCAAACGGGTTATCCATTTCGATCGCGACGGCCGGGAGTCTCGTATCGGCATTCGCCATCAGTTTTGCCGTCGGCACACCAATCACCATGTCTTTGACGAGCCATCTTCCTAAACGCAAATTGATGCTTGGCCTGACGATTCTCTTCACTGTCCTGAACTTGTTAAGCAGCCTGGCACCGATGTATGAGTGGTTACTCCTCTTGCGTATGTTGACGGCCGTCGTCACAGGTGTCTTGATCTCACTTGCCATGCTTGTCGCCAGTGAAAGTGTCCCACCGACAAAGCGTGGGGTCGCCGTATCCTTTATTTTTGGTGGATTCACGATGGCGAACGTGTTCGGCGTTCCAATCGGGACATTCATCGGACAACAGGCAGGCTGGGAATCTACGTTTTGGTTAACGACTGCACTTGGTGCAGTCGCCTGGATTGCCATTTACCGCGTCTTGCCGAACCAATTGTCTCAAGAAAAGGCGTCACTTCGTGAACAACTGACATTGCTGACGAATCCACGCATCTTGATCGCCTTCCTGATTCCAGCGTTCGGTTTCGGGGCAACGTATGTCGTTTATACGTATCTCGTGCCGATTTTAAAAGATGTACTCGGTGTACCGGTCGCTTGGGTCAGTCCGATTTTATTCGCATACGGATTCATTTCGATTTTCAGTAATATCGCTGCCGGAAAGATCGCCAGTCACAATCCAATCGGACGCTTACGGTTCGTCTTTCTCGTCCAGGCGTTCGTCTTGGCCGCGCTATTCGTGACAACGTCGAATGTGACGCTCGGTCTTCTCAATATCGCACTCATGTCGTTCATGGCGATTTTATTGACGACATCGACTCAGATTTATTTGATCGATTTGGCAGAGAAGTTCAATCCGAATGCCAAAGGTCTCGCCTCGTCACTTATGCCCGTGGCGAGTAACGTCGGGATTGGACTCGGTTCCGCTCTCGGTGGTGTCGTCTATGCGACGAGCCCCATCATGACGCTCGCACTTGTCGGCGGTCTGGTCGCCCTCGTCACAGCCGCGTTGACCGCAGTCAGTTATTCGCTTGATCAACGCTAAAACGTGTGCACCTTCATCGAGGTGCACACGTTTTTTATAACCATTCGAGAATCGCTGATAGGACTTCGTCCAATTGTTCTTTCGATGTGAGCGGACTTTCCTGATCTCCTTTTTGTGGACCATACATTCCGAAGTTTGCATGATTCCCGCCTTCAATTTGTACGAATTGGCTATCTTCAGGGAGGTCGCTTCGACTCGCCTCGATGTCTTCTGGGACAGCCAATCCATCCAATTCACCAGAAATCGATAGTACACGTAAGTCGCTATCGACCATCGAACTGATCGGATACGAAGCGAGGAAAATGACACCCTCTACCAATTCTTGATGCTCCAGTGCATACCCCGATGCCGCCGAACCTCCGAGTGAATGACCGGCCACGATCCAGCGTTCAATCTCCGGATGTGCTTCGATGATTGGAGCTGCCGCATCGATATCTAAAATACCTAAATTGAGACGAAGCGACGGAATGGCGACAAAGACACCCTCTTCCGCTAATCGTGTTCCGTAATAGGCATACGCCTCTTTCTCGACTTTCGCCCCTGGATAAAGAATGACACCGACCTCACTCGTCGTATCTCCAAACTCGAGACGGTTGTCGACCACTTTCCCCTCTTCGGCATACTGTGTCGCTTCATCGGTCGGTCCATACGTGAACTGTGTCCAAATCAAAAAGCCTGCTACCGCGACAACAAGCAATCCTACGATTGAGAGTGCGGCCCACTTGAAGAATTTCTTCATTATATAGCCTCCATTTGCATCCACTTCCTCATAACGTTACACTAATAAGAAAAAGCATGATCAGGGGGACACCATGACCAGAAGTAATGTAACCACGACGATTCAGTGGTTTATTTTTATTTTAGCTACAAATATTGTACCACCACTCTCCATCGCCGCCTTGTTTGAACTTTCGCCAGATGAGACGATGACCTTCATATCCCGCTCACTCTTCATCTTCGCACTCTTTAGCATCATCCAGACGTTGCTCGGACATCGCCTCCCGATACTTGAAGGACCCGCCGGCATTTGGTGGGGCGTCTTCACCTTATACGCATCCATCGGACCCGCCTTATACGGAAGTCAACAAGAGACGTTGCAGGCACTTGGATTTATGTTGTTCTTAAGCGGAATCCTCGGTGTGCTATTGACCGTCACCGGTATCTTAAGACGCATGCTTGCCCTGTTTACACCTCAAGTACTCGGCGTCTATATGATTTTGCTCGTCCTTCAATTATCAGGGGCCGTCATTAAAGGTGGCTTCGGTGTGACGGAAGACGGAATCAACATCGTCCAAGCCGTCGCGACGGCTGGTCTCGTCTTGTTCGCACTCACGCTCGAACAAAGTCGCTTTAAACAATACGGACTCGTCATGACGCTTTTCGTCGGGTTCGGATTATTCCACTTGCTCGACCTCGGAAATCCAATCGTCCGCTCGGAATCGTTCTTCCTCGTCCCGGAACTTCTTCCATTCGGAAACTGGGTATGGGATTGGAACTTGTTACCGACGGCTTTCGTCATCACCTTGCTTCTCATGACGAACGTCCTCGCGAACATCAAGTTGATCGAACGCATTGTCAGCTCTCGTGAAAAACGAGAAGTGAAAGGAAACGTTCCCGCGTCTGGTGTCGCCAGTGGGGTCAGTCAAATCGTGGCCGGTCTGTTCGGGACACCGGGTCCTGTCGCGATCTCCGGGACGGCCGGATTCCTCTCTTCGACGGAGAGCGTCCAGCGCGCCCCTCATTTGATTGCCCACGCCCTCATGATGGGATTAGCACTCATCGGACCATTCGTCTCGTTGATTGCGAGCATCCCGGCTGCTGTCGGCTATGCAATCGTGACACCACTTATCGCGACGATGATCATCATCGGAATCAATGAGGCCGCCTTCGAATTAAAACAATCGACGGCTTCCCTTACGGTCGGTCTCCCGCTCGTCATCGGTGCCGGGGCGATGCTCTTGCCTCCAGGTTCGATGAATGATTTGCCACCGCTCCTTGCGACCGTCTTCTCAAACGGACTCGTCCTCGGAACGATCGTCGCTTTGACGACAGCTATCTTAAGTAAAATCAAGGATTAAAAAAAGAACTGACCAATATCGGTCAGTTTTTTTCACGTACATGCATATGGTAACGGGCATCGTGCGGTAACACGGCACCTTCTTCTTGTTCGAAATGCGCACGGTCTTTCCAGTATCGCACCCCCGACAACGTATCACGGTAAAGGGCACGCTGTAGCGCCTGTTTCGCCGTGACAGCTGTGCCGTCATCGTTTTTCAACTCGAGCCCCATCAACTTATAGCCAATGGTTTGTCCGCCTCGACTCATTTGGCAAGCTTCCATCGCGTATGTGAGCAGTGTCGGTGTGACGACTGCATGCATGAACTCGCTCTTCACTTTCTTTCGCACGAGTTGCTCCACGCCATAGCTGACGAGCCCTGCGATGACACTGTCAATCAAGACTGCTTTCGTTCGTTTCTTCGTCAATGAGTTCATCGGCTCATCCTCTGCATCATCCCCGACGTCAACACTTCGATCCCTTCGCCTTCTTCAGACGCCATGATCAACGCACGTGCGACATGCAGCGCTTGAATCGGTGCGACTTCTGGTGCCTTTTGCACTAACAGTGACTGGAACGGGCGACTGATGACCTCAGCCGCTTTTTCCCCGAGTCGGAATGAATCACGCTCGCCGAGTAACAAAGAAGGACGCGCGATAATGAGATGATGGAAGTTGAAGATGCGCAATCCGTTTTCAAGCTCCCCTTTTACCCGGTTGTAAAAGAAAGAAGAACGTAACGATGCGCCTTGTGCCGATACGACCGCATAGCGTGTCGCACCGTGTGCCTTGGCGATACGAGCGACTTCAAGCGGCAACTCCAAATCAACTTGCTTGAACGCTTCTTGTGAGCCAGCGACCGCGATCGTCGTGCCAAGTGCACAATAGACGTCATCGATATGTGGAAGTGCCGCATCCATCTCCTCGAATCCGACGACCTCGTGTAGTTTCGGATGACTCCATCGCTTCGAGCGACGGACGACAATCCAGACCGACTCATAACGGTCACTCTCTAACAGCTGTTCTACCAATTCGCGGCCAATCAAGCCGGTCGCGCCTACGACAAGTGCAGTTTTCCCCATTCGTGACTCCTCCTAGACTACTATTTCCTTCAGTCTAGCTGACTTGCCGTTCTTCGGCAATGATCGTCGTGGGACGGAAACGGTCCATCATACGGAAGAATCCGTTTAATAGGAGCGCCGTGAACGATCCTGCCACAATGGCACTATCTGTAAACAATTGAAGCCATTCCGGCATGTTGGCGACGATTGCCGGGTTAGCGGTGATACCGAGTCCGACACCAATCGAGAGTGCGATGGTAATCAAATTCTCGTTTTTCGAAAAATCGACCTGACTCAGAATCC
This sequence comes from Exiguobacterium sp. s160, assembly GCF_018617575.1. Lineage (NCBI taxonomy): Bacteria > Bacillati > Bacillota > Bacilli > Caryophanales > Exiguobacterium > Exiguobacterium sp. s160. The sequence continues at coordinate 114,879 of NZ_JACSKK010000004.1, read as the reverse complement.
GAATGCCGGAAGCGGCGACCGTTCCGAACATGACGAGCATCGCTCCACCTAAAACAGGCTTTGGAATCAATGTCGTGAACGTGGCGACTTTCGGAAGGAAACCGAGCAAGATGAGTAACCCACCTGTCCAGAAGATGACACGGCGCGATTTTACACCAGACAATTGAACAAGTCCGACATTTTGACTGAACGTCGTGTACGGAAAGCTGTTGAAAATCCCTCCGAGAATCGTCGCGACGCCTTCCGCACGATACCCTTTCGTCAATTCGTTCGCACCAATCGGCTTTTTCGTGATATCGCTGAGCGCCAAGAATACACCTGTCGATTCAATCATCGAAATAATGGCGACGAGCGTCATGACGAGGATGGCAGACACATCGAATGTCGGCATCCCAAAGTAGAACGGTTGAACCATTTGGAACCATCCCGCTTCACGGACAGGACTGAAGTCCACGAGACCGAGCGAAGCAGCAACCCCCGTTCCGATGAGGACGGCAAAGAGGACAGCAGCGGCGCGTGTGAAGACAGTACCGACACGGTTCAAGATGAGAATGAGTAAAATCGTCAAACCACCTAATCCGAGATTCTGCATGGATGCGAATCCAGGCTCACCTGGCATCCCGCCACCGATGTCATTGATAGCGACCGGAATCAGTGAGAGACCGATGATCGTCACGACCGAACCGAGAACGACCGGCGGGAAGAAACGTGCGAGCTTCCCGACAAATCCGGAAATGAGGATGACGATGAGACCACTGGCAATCAAAGCGCCATAAATGGCCGTAATCCCATTTGCGCTTCCGATGGCGATCATCGGACCGACCGCCGTGAACGTACATCCGAGGACGACCGGCAATCCAACACCCGTAAAGCGTGTCGTCCATACTTGTAAAAGCGTCGCCACTCCACACATGAATAAATCAATTGCGACGAGATAAGCGAGCTCGGTCGGACCAAGCCCGATGGCACCACCGACGATGAGCGGAACGATGGCTGCTCCCGTGTACATGGCGAGTAGGTGCTGAAACCCGAGACTTGCCGTCTTAAATGTATTCATCGAACGACCTCCACGAATGAGATGTGGTCTTTCTCTAATTTCGCGATACGTGCCAACGATTCGACGCGATAACCACGCTCAATCAGTTTATCGCGCCCTGGTTGGAACGATTTTTCGATGACGATTCCAACACCTGCCACTTCTGCACCTGCCGCTTCGACGAGTTGTGTCAGTCCGAGTGCCGCTTCCCCGTTCGCGAGGAAGTCATCGATGACGAGAACGCGTTCGCCTGGTAAAACGAAGCGCCGGCTCAAGCTGATGCGGTTCGTCTCCTGTTTCGTGAACGAGTAGACATCCGCTTCGACGAGGTCGTCTTGGAGCGTCAGCGATTTCCGTTTACGCGCGAATACGAACGGGATGCCCATCTCAAGCGCTGTCATCATCGCTGGCGCAATCCCACTCGATTCGAGTGTGACGATTCGGTCGATTTGAGCGTCTTTGAAACGTTCTGCGAACTCTTTTCCGATGGCTTGCATGAGTGCGGGATCGATTTGATGATTCAAGAAAGCGTCAACTTTCAACACTTGGTCGGATAAGGCCCGACCCTCTTCACGGATTTTGTCTTCTAACTGCTTCATTGTTGTTCCCTCCATTAAAAAATGCGATTCGTCACCCCTAATCGGGAGGCAACGAACCGCATGGAAATCAACGACAGCATACGACAAGCGCCACCCGTAGTCGAACCATTTACGGTAGTTCGGTAGAGACTTGCGGACCATATTTCCGCTGATATACGAGTGCGAATCTATTTTTATAAGATAGACCTTATTGTAGACGAGCTGACGAGAAATGCAATAGGTTGGAATCAAACGGTGAAATGTTCGATTTTTCTGAAACTGCTGTATACTGTATGTATTGGATATGAGAGAGGAGCCCTGCCCTTATGAAGTTATTCGTATTAGGCGCAACCGGTCGGACCGGACATCAATTCATCGACCAAGCCATCGAGCACGGTCATGACGTCACCGCATTCGTACGTGAACAGAAAAAGTTGATTCGGACCCCACAACTTGAAATCATCGAAGGCGACTTATATGACATCGATGCGTTAACAGAAGCGATGCACGGTCATGATGCGGTCATCAGCTGTCTCGGAACGGATTTGAGCGATCCGGACTTTTTAGCGAGTGTCACGGACAAGCTTGTTCCCGCGATGAAGACGAATGGTATCTCACGCGTCGTCTATTTGGCTTCAGCCGGAATCGACAATGAGATCCCGGGACTTGCAGGGAAAGCTATTACGTTCATGCTCCGGAAACCGCTACGTGATCATCGGGCAGCCGTGGACCTATGGCGCAACTCGTCATTCGATTATACGATTGTGCGCCCGATGCAATTGACGGACGGTCCTCGCACCTCGACGTATCGTACGGCCATCGACGAGGTACCGGATAACGGGAAACACATCTCACGGGCAGATGTCGCCCAGTTCATGCTTCACGCCATCGAAGAGAATGAACATGTACGGGAGTCGGTCGGACTGGCGTACTAATTTGATTGGATTCATGCTACAATATCGGGTAGTTTACTTTGAAAGGAACGAAAACGAATTATGAGTATATTAACGGTACAAAACTTGAGCCACGGCTTTGGTGACCGCGCTATTTTGAACGATGTCTCTTTCCGCCTCTTAAAAGGGGAACACATCGGTCTCGTCGGAGCGAACGGTGAAGGAAAATCGACGTTCATGAACATCATCACACGCAAACTGCAACCGGATGAAGGGAAAATCGAATGGGCGAAAAATGTCCGTGTCGGTTACCTCGATCAACATGCGGTGCTCGAGCGCGGGATGACGATTCGCGACGTCTTGAAAGGTGCTTTCCAATACTTGATTGACATGGAGACGCGCATCGGCGAACTCTACATGGAGATGGGTGACGCGACACCTGAACAGATGGAAGACATGCTCGCTGAAGTCGGTGAACTTCAAGAGACGCTCGACTCAAATGACTTTTATATCATCGATGCGAAAGTAGAAGAAGTCGCACGCGGTCTCGGTATTTTAGATGTCGGTCTCGACCGGGACGTCACGGATTTGTCAGGTGGGCAACGTACGAAAGTATTGCTTGCGAAGTTGCTTCTCGAGAAGCCAGATATCTTGCTCCTCGATGAGCCGACCAACTATTTGGATGAAGTGCATATCGAGTGGTTGAAACGCTACCTCCAAAACTATGACAATGCCTTCATCTTGATCTCACACGATATCCCGTTCTTAAATAGCGTCATCAACTTGGTCTACCATATGGAAAACCAAGAGTTGAACCGCTACGTCGGGGACTATGACAAGTTCATGGAAGTGTACGAGATGAAACGCTCGCAACTTGAAGCCGCTTATAAGCGTCAACAAGCCGAGATTGCTGACTTGAAAGACTTCGTCGCCCGAAACAAGGCACGCGTCTCGACACGAAACATGGCGATGTCACGTCAGAAGAAACTCGATAAGATGGATGTCATCGAATTGAGTGCGGAGCGTCCGAAACCGGAATTCCGCTTCCTGCAGGCCCGCACGTCGGGACGCCTCATCTTTGATGCGAAAGGTCTCGTCATCGGATACGACGAGCCGCTCTCACGTCCGCTCGACCTTCAGATGGAGCGCGGTCAAAAGATTGCCCTCGTCGGAGCGAACGGAATCGGGAAGACGACGCTCTTAAAGAGCTTGCTCGGATTGATCAATCCGCTTGAAGGAACCGTCGAACGCGGTGAGTTTCTGGAGATGGGTTACTTCGAACAAGAAGCAGCAACGAGCAACAACACATGTATCGAAGAGATTTGGAGCGAGTTCCCATCACTCAACCAACAACAAGTACGCGCGATGCTCGCGAAGTGCGGACTCATGACGAAACACATCGAAAGTAAGATCTCCGTCCTCAGTGGTGGTGAAAAAGCGAAAGTTCGTCTTTGTAAACTTCTCAACAACGAGACAAACCTTCTCTTACTCGATGAGCCGACGAACCACTTGGACGTCGACGCGAAGGAAGAGTTGAAGCGTGCGTTGAAAGAGTACAAAGGAAGTGTCCTCCTCATCAGTCACGAACCAGAATTCTATGAAGATATCGTCACAGACGTCTGGAACTGTGAGTCGTGGACAACGAAAGTATTTTAATTCAGTAAAGGACGTGTCGTATGGCGACCCCAATTCAAACGAATGAACGGATTATTTTGTATGACATTATCCGAGGGTTTGCCCTCTGCGGCATTTTCCTCGTCAATATCCCGAGTATGCTCGGGAGCGACTGGATGTTTGGTCGTCCCGATTATTATGGGAGCGACTTGTTCGTTCGCACGCTCTTTGACTTGTTCGTGCAGACGAAGTTTTATACGATTTTCTCCCTGTTATTCGGGATCGGCTTTTCGATTTTCCTCGAGCGTTCTTACGCTCGTGGCGAATCGGTCAGTCGTTACATACGCCGGATTTTGATCCTCTTCTTGTTCGGTCTCGCGCACTTGGCGATTTGGTCAGGTGATATCCTCCATACGTACGCGATTTGGGGCTTATTGCTTCCCCTTTTCTATAAGTTGAGCAACCGTGCCATTCTGACGTGGGCATGGGGCTTGTTGATTGGAAGTATCCTTCTGTTGTATGGAACTTCCGCGTTAAATGAATGGAGCATGGGTGGAAGCTATTATGGTGGCATCCCATTCCCTGATGTATTCAATCAAGGCTTCGGTGCCTGGTTCGATTATCGATATTCCATCGAAATCTTTAACGCCTTCTCCAACTCGTTCGTGGTCGGTTTCGAGATTCTCAGTCTATTCTTATTCGGACTGTATATCGGACGTGAACGAAAACTCCTGACGTGGCGTTTAGAAGGCTTGATGCGAACGGCCATCATCTGTGCCGTCCTCGCCCTTCCATTCTTCGGCGTGATCATTTGGCATCATTACGGTGAAGGGTATGCATACTTTTGGCTGAACTTGTTCGCCGTCTTGATTTCCGGGAAGTTACTCGCCACGACTTACGTCTGCCTGTTCACAGTAGCCGTTCGTAAAGGTCGTACGTTCGCGCCGCTTCAAGCGCTCGGACGGATGGCACTCACGAATTATTTGACGCATACGCTGATCGTGTTCTTACCGGTGATCGCACTCGGTGCGTACGGGACGCTTTCTTTAACCGAAGGGTTATTCCTCAGCATCGCAATCTTGATTGTCCAGGCATTCTTCTCGATGTGGTGGCTGAAGCATCACCGTTACGGACCATTTGAGAAGCTATGGCGCTTAGGGACTTATGGAAGACAAACGAAATCATCCTAAGATCGGACTTCATTGTCCGGTCTTTCTTCAAACAAAAACTGCAGACGAGAATACGTCTGCAGTTCCGCTCGAGGCTACGGCTTCGAGTTTTTATTTTGTTGCCGCTTCCGTTAAAACCGGCACGATTTGCTTCTTACGTGAGACCACGCCTGGAAGTGTCGCCAATCCGTTTTGAAGCGTCACATTGAACGCTTGTTCGAAGAGTTCTGGTTTTGGTCCGACGACGATTGCTTCTGAATCGTTCGTCAAAATGTTCGTAATCGCAAAGACGAACAAGTCTAAGTTTTTCGCCGCAACCGTGTTGGCGATCGCCGCTTCGACGTCCTCTTTACGGTTCAAGACATCATTCGCATCGACCGTGTTCACTTGCGCGATCTCGACACGATAGTCGCCCATTGCGAATTCTTTCGCATCGAGTGAGATGAGCTCTTCAATCGTTTTTTGGCTAAGGTCCGCACCGGCTTTGAGCATCTCAAGCCCGTATGCTTCTGCATCTACGCCAGCAATCTCAGCAAGTTCTTTCGCTGCTTTGATATCCTCATCCGTGCATGTCGGCGATTTGAAGAGAAGTGAGTCCGAGATGATGGCTGAAAGCATCAAACCGGCCATGTCCGCTGCGATTTCGACACCGTGCTCTTTATACAACTTCAATAAAATCGTCGCTGTACAGCCGACTGGCTCCGCACGATAGTAGAGCGGGTCTGACGTTTGGAAGTTCGCGATGCGGTGGTGATCGATGACTTCAAGGATTCGCACATCTTCGATGCCGTCTGCACTTTGCTGGAACTCGTTGTGGTCGACCAAGATGACTTCTTCTGCCTCACCTGTTACACTTTCAATCAAACGTGGTGCTTTCACACGGAAGTGATCGAGTGCGTATTGCGTTTCCCCGTTCACTTCGCCGAGACGGACCGCTTCTGCGTCCACCCCTAATTTCTTTTTCAACTCGGCATAGGCGAGCGCTGATGTGATGGTATCGGTATCTGGATTTTTATGTCCGAAGACTAGTACTGTACTCATATCTCATTCTCCTCACTAAATAGTTTTCCCTTATCCATTATAACGTCCATGGCATTTCTTTCAATTCCCCAAACAAAAAGAGCCGTTTCGGCTCTTATGATTGTTCGTCTTCATCTGTCTCCTCGAGGTCGGAATGATCTCCTTTTGAATCTTCTTCGTGGGATATATCCGGTTGATCTCGTTTCAACTTCTCTTTTTCTTCTTGTTCACGCTTTTCTTTGTCTGACATATCGTGTCATCCTTTCGAAAATCCGACTTGTCGTAATCTGTTCCCCAAGCCAGATTTCGTCAAACGACATTTCATCAAACGTAAACAAACTGAAACGTCAGGCTTGAACAAAGACGATTTCTTCTCCGCGAAGTTCGACTTTCACGTCTTGTCCTTGGAACAACCACTCATCTTGCTCCGCCACGACGAAACGAATGCCGTCTTCTTCGGTCTCAACAGCCGCATTGTTCACGTCTTCTGTGATGACTCCCACGGAGAAACCGTGCGTCAAGTCTGTCGAGCCCCCGTATTTTGCAAACAAACGAACCGTTTGACCCGCTTCGACTTCCATTTCTTCTTTAAACCATTGGAGCGCTTCTTCTGTTACTTGAATCTTCATAACATTTCCTCCTCTCGACTACTTCTTTCATTCTAAACGTTTCAAAAGAGTCGAGCGAGGATGTTGCCTAAAGTGTCATTCCCGCTTGATAGCTGACGGTCATCCCGTGAATCTCTGGAATGGCTCCGTTCATTTCAGCGAGCGTCGTTTCAAACAGTTGACGACCAATCTGTTCATTCGGAGAAAGCATCGTCGACAGTCCGAATGCCCGACTAATCGGATGTCCGTCAAACCCTAGCATGGCGACTTCCTCAGGAATGGAGATGTTCCGTCGTTGCATCTCCCCTAAAAATCCAAGAGCGACATAATCAGACGAGAAAAAGAGCGCTCGAGGACGCTCTTTTTGAGAGAGGAACGTTTCTGCTAACCGAATACCATCCTCACTCGTCAAATAACCGGTCCAAATCCATTGCTCACGCGCATGCGCTACTTCATCGAAATAGGCTTGCTGACGCGCAAGGGAGCTCGGACTATGGCTTCTTGACAAGATGATTCCAATCTCTTCATATCCATGCTCCTGTAGCACATGAATACCTGATACGAACGACGCATAATGGTCGACATGGATGGATGAGATTGTCTCCGGTGCGCCGACGGTCGCTACGGCAATCGGTCCGTACGCACGATACGTCTCCATTTCCTTAAAGGACATTTCGTGCGACAAGACGATCGCCCCATCGACTTCGCGATGCTTCAATAAATCGAGTGCTTGTCGCTCCTCACTCAGCTTATACTCCGTCTGCCACATGACGAGTCGGTAATCGTGCTCGAGGGCCGCTTTCGCGAGCCCGTTGACGAAGAGACCGTAATACGGATGATCCATATAAGGTAAGATGACGACGACGCGTTGTGTTTTCCCCGTCGACAACGTCAACGCCTGTTGATTTCGCAAATACCCGAGTTCTTTCATCGCCGCATGGACACGGGTCCGTTTTTCCTTCGATACATACGGATGCTCGTTCAACACGCGCGAGACCGTCGTCACCGATACGTCAGCGTGCTTCGCGATATCTCGAATGTTTGCCATTCGCCCCACCTCAACTTGTCAGTCTTTGCATATAGTGTACCCACTCTGCTTGCTGACTGTCACCTCTTTCGACGACTTGACTTCGAATCGATTGAACGAGACGGAAGCACTCCTCTAACGGTAAATGAAGAAACTCTTCCTGGAAACGGGTACACAACATTTTTCCAAACGGCGTATACAACTGATTGATGACGAGTTCGTATACGATTCCACTGCACCATGTCTTCCACGTTGTCGGTTTCATATCGGTTCCCCTCCCTTTGTCTATACCGTATCTTCTGAAACGCGTTTCAGAGCAAGGTCTTTTTTGAAAAAAGTTTATTTCCGAACATTATTTATTCGTAACTTTCATTTTTCATGTTTTTTACTCAAAACAATTGACGGGAATCAAACATTTTTGTATAGTCATCAAGTTGATAACGTTAATTTAAACATTTTTCTCAATTAATGTTCGGAAATAGACCGAAATAAGGAGTTTTATCGATGAATATTTTTCAACTGAAACAACATGGTACGAATGTTAAACAAGAAGTGACAGCCGGAATCACAACGTTCGTGACGATGGCGTACATCTCTGTCGTCAACCCGGCCATCCTATCTGATGCTGGGATTCCATTTGCTCAAGCTTTCACGGCGACAATCATTGCCATCCTCATCGGGACAGGCTTAATGGCATTTTATGCGAACTTGCCGATTGCTGTGGCACCCGGGATGGGGCTCAACGCCTTCTTCGCTTACACGCTCGTCGCCCAAGAACAAATCGCACCATCCGCCGCACTCGGCGTCGTCTTCGTCTCGTCCGTCTTCTTTTTAATCTTGTCGCTTTCTCCGATTCGGACGAAACTGATTCAAGCGATCCCGACTTCGCTGAAACATGCGATCACGACCGGAATCGGTCTTTTCATCGCTTCGCTCGGATTGAAGTTATCGGGATTGATTGTCGCAGATGAGGCAAACTTGGTGCGTCTCGGTGACGTATCCTCACCAGAAGTGTTACTCGTACTCGGTGGTTTAATCGTCTCGGCACTTCTCTTCTCGCGCAATGTCCCCGGTTCATTATTGATCGGGATGCTACTCACTGGAATCGTGGCTTACTTCATGGACATCTTACAAATCAACGGTGTCACGGCAATGCCGACACTTCCAGAAGGACTCATGGTCAACCCGGTAACAGCATTTAGTGATGTCATTCAATATGGATTATTCGGTGCCGTCCTCTCGTTCTTCCTCGTCACATTGTTCGATACGACAGGTACACTTGTCGGTGTCGGGAAACAAGCTGGTCTCTTAAAAGAAGACGGAACGATTGAAAATGGTCACCGTGCACTCTTTGCCGACTCACTTGCCACAATGGGTGGTTCACTCGTCGGGACGAGTCCTTCGACGGCATACATCGAGTCTGCAGCCGGTGTCGCACAAGGTGGACGTACGGGTCTCACAACGGCCGTCGTCGCTGGTTTGTTCGGATTGACGCTCTTCTTCAGCCCGCTCATCGGTGCCATCTCTGGCGTTGCGGCGATCACAGCTCCTGCACTCATCATCGTCGGGGCGCTCATGTTGACGAACGTACGTTATATCGACTGGAGCGACTTTAGCGAATACTTCCCGGCCTTCATGACCATTTTGATCATGCCGCTTTCAGGAAGTATCGAACGCGGGATCGCATTCGGGTTCATCTTGTACCCGATCTTCAAAGCGATGAACAAAGAGACGGTTCACCCGCTCATCTATTTGTTCGGCGCACTCTTCATCTTGGAAATGTTCTTCCTATAATTTAGACACAAGATCTTCGTCATATGACGAGGGTCTTTTTCTGTTATACGTTCTTCCTTCCTGTTTTATATCAGAAAAGAGATGAATATCTGTTCAGTGAGATACATTATCAATTAGACAGGATTTTACAAATAAATCAGTTTTTCTCCCCATTTTTCTGTCACTTTCCTACGTATTATGAAATAATGACGGTGAAATCGCTATCATGAGAAGAAAGAAGGAATGGCTATGCCGAATGTAGCTTTATTCGTCACTTGTTTATCAGATACGTTGTTTCCATCCGTCGGACAAGCGACAGTCGAACTGCTCGAACATTTAGGGTGTGAGGTGACGTTCCCTTTTGAACAGACGTGTTGTGGGCAACCTGCTTATAATAGCGGCTATCATGAGGAAACGAAAAAAATCGCCAAACACATGATTGAAACGTTCGAACAAGCAGATGCGGAATATATCGTCGGACCATCGGGGTCATGTGTCATGATGATGCGCGACTATCCGCATTTGTTCCAAGGTGATCCGGTATGGGGTCCTCGGGCAGAGGCACATGCCGCCAAAACGTTTGAGCTGACGCAGTTCATCGTCGATGTGCTCGAAGTCACTGATGTCGGCGCCAAATTCTCCGCCAAAGCGACCTATCATGCGTCTTGTCACATGACCCGCCTTCTTGGAATTGAAGCGGCGCCTGGAAAGTTGCTAGGAAACGTCGATGGACTGACGATGGTTCCCCTTGCGAACGTACATAACTGTTGCGGGTTCGGCGGGACGTTCTCCGTCAAGATGCCGGACGTGTCAGTGCAGATGGTGGATGAGAAAGTCGAATCGATTTTACAGTCCGGTGCAGACGTTTTGATTGGGGCAGATGCATCGTGTCTGATGAACATCGGCGGACGCCTTCATAAACAGGGGCATCCGATTAAAGTGATGCATATTGCCGAAGTCTTGAACGAAGGAGTGAAGCAAGCATGAGCATGGGGATTCGGTTAGATGAGAAGTTTCAGGACCGTCGCAAGGACGGGATTGAGGATGCGTTCATGCGGCAAGCCGTCAGTTCAGCTCAAAACCGGCTGCGGGATGGACGGTTGGATGCTGCGGGTGAACTCGGAGACTGGGAAGCGTTCCGTGACCACTCGGAAGAGATTCGTCAACACGTGCTCGAGCATCTCGACTATTACTTGTATCAATTGAGCGAGAATGTCTCAAAACGAGGTGGGAGCGTCTTCTTCGCAGAGACGCCAGAAGAAGCGAACCGTTACATTCGGGAAGTCGTTCGTTCGAAACAAGCCAAACATGTCGTGAAATCAAAATCGATGGTCACAGAAGAGATCGGTTTGAACGAGGCGCTTCAGGAAGAAGGATGTACCGTCGTCGAGTCCGACCTTGGGGAATGGATTTTACAACTCGACGAAGATCCACCGTCTCACATCGTCGCCCCCGCCCTGCACAAAGACCGCAACGCTGTTCATGAGACGTTCACCGCTCACGGCTATGCCGGTTCAAACGATCCGACTGAACTCGGGCGCTATGCACGAAAAGAACTACGAAAAGACTTTTTAAAGGCAGAAGTCGGCATCACCGGCTGTAATTTTGCCATTGCAGAGAGTGGAGCCGTCGGGCTTGTGACCAATGAAGGGAATGGACGCATGGTGACGTCACTTCCTGACACGGTCATCTCTGTCATGGGGATGGAACGCGTTGTCCCTTCTTATGAAGAGTTCGAAGTACTCGTCAATATGCTTTGTCGAAGCGCGGTCGGTCAACGCCTCACATCATACATCACGACATTCGCCGGGACGCGCGCGGTCGGTGAAGTCGATGGTCCTGAGGAATTCCACCTTGTCATCGTCGACAATAAGCGTTCTGGCATTCTCGGTACACAGTTCCAATCGGTCCTGCAATGCATCCGTTGCGCGGCCTGTATCAACGTCTGTCCTGTCTATCGTCACATCGGCGGTCATGCGTACGGTTCAATCTATCCTGGTCCGATTGGTGCCGTCTTAGCCCCACTCCTAGATGGATACGAGAACTATAAAGAACTTCCTTATGCGTCGAGTCTTTGTGGTGCCTGTACAGAGGCATGCCCCGTGAAGATTCCGTTACACGAGCTGTTGATTGAACACCGCCGCGTCATCGTAGAGGAAAAGAAACAATCACCTTTCGTGGAACGGATTGCGATGAAAGGTTTTGCCGTCACAGCATCAAGTCCGTTCTTATTCGAAGCAGCGGAACATGTCGCACCGTTTGCGACATCACCGTTCGCCACATCCGGTCAGATCGAAAAAGGACTGCCGGCTTGGACGGACTCGAAAGACTTGCCGCAACCGAATAAACAAACTGTCCGAGATTGGTTCAAGAAACGGGGGAACGCCTGATGAATCCTGGTACAATCACAAACCGTGAAGACTTTTTACAACGCATCGCCAAACAGCTCGGGCGTGAGGTCGACCTCACCCCACCGAAACGCGAGTACAAACATCGCCCACAAGACGACGTGTTAAAAGATGCGAGCGAAGAAGAGCTACTCGAGACGTTTCGCATGGTCGCGACACGAATCCATACCGATTTGGTGGAATGTGAATCTGCGAATCTCGATGATACGCTCCGTCTCTTGATTGAACGTTACGAAGGAACACGGATCCTCGCGGAAAACGATGACCGAATTTCCGCTTGGGCTCCCTCCACGAGTGAGACGTTCGCATGGTGGGATTCGACAAAGCCGGACACGAGCCGAGAGCTCGCCGCACGTGCCGACATCGGCATCACGATCGCAGATGTAGCGTTTGCGGAAAGTGCAACAATCGTCCAATATGCGAAGCCTGGAAAATCACGGACGATCAGCCTGTTACCGCAAGACCATATTGCGATCATCCCGAAATCTGTCCTTGTCCCACGTATGACGCAAACGGCACAACAGCTTGCCGCACTCGATCGAGATGGTCTCCATTCCCCGAACGGTGTCAATTTCATCTCCGGTCCGTCGAACTCGGCCGACATCGAGATGAACCTCATCGTCGGTGTTCATGGACCTGTCCGGGTTGCCTATGTGTTGGTGCATGATCTATAAGTATAGCCCCTCCATCGATCGATGGAGGGGCTACGTTTATCCTGATACCGTGACGCTCCCGTTTGAGCTTGTTAGTTTCACTTCAATGGATCCTTCACCGAACACGCACTCTTTCGACCGTTCTCCGAACACATTGACTTTTCCATTCCGTGACTTCGCCCGAATCGTCACATCTTCCGGACGTTCATCCACGTGCAAGTCAATCTTTCCGTTGTTTGTCTTCAAACGAATCGGTGCTTGAATCGATTGAACGAGGCAGTCAATCCGGCCGTTCGACGTCTTGGCATCAATGGCTCCTGTGACATGATCAACATCGATTCGACCGTTCGAGGAATGGATGTTGATGCGCTCTAGCTGAGAGTGCTTCGCTTCAACACGACCGTTTGAGGAATGAAGCTCCCAATCGTGACCGTGACAGTCTGATGCGAGCACTTTCCCGTTCGATGTACGAAGCTCGCCATGACGTGCTTGAATGTGATATGCGGTGATTCGCCCATTCTCGCTCTCTACGAGTAAGCGTTCCGCTTGAAGATCTTGTACATCACTTGAACCGTGACGATTCTTCAATTGAATTTGATGATAGGCGTGATGAGGTAGTTCGACCCGAAGGACCGGCGCTTTCGACCCAAACCACGAAAACAAATCAGACAGACCGAAACGACGTTCGGATTCAATCCGGATTTCTAACGTGTCCCCGACGATATCCATGACTACCCCATGGTCGGTCTCTGTTTCAAGTGTCGCGTAAGCATACCCATCTTGTGATGGTGTCACGAACACCTGCGCATGTTGAACTTGAATGAGGACGCTTTGGAAAGCGATGGTCGAACTTTTGACAACTGCAGGCGGTCGTGTCGACTCCGCTACTTCAAAATCGACAGAAGCAAGTAGTTCCGATGCGAGCACGCTCGGTTCCCCTAACTCGCGCGCCATCTCTTCATCACTTCTTCCTTCTAATCGACCACTCGTGAAGTACTCAGACACATCTCGTAAAATATCGAGGCGATCTTTCACCTTCACGTTCATCAATAATTGCTCAAGCTCTGACAAGTACTGTTCTTCATTCATCTGTCGTCTCCCCCTCGGATTAAATCATTGACGCCGTTCGTGAATACATCCCATTCCGTTCGCAACTCAGCCAAATGTGTCCGCCCTTGTTCCGTGATCTGATAGTACTTCCGTGGAGGGCCTTCTCCGGACTCCATTAAATATGTCGTGAAATAACCCTCTGTCGTCAATCGACGTAACAACGGATAGACGGCACCTTCTGAAATCGCTACTTTAGCCGAAATCGCTTGGACGAGTTCATAGCCGTAGCGGTCTTGTTCCGCTACAAGCGCCAGCACACAAAGATTGAGTACACCCTTCTTGAATTGAGGATTCATCATCCCACCCCCTACTATACATAGAACAATAGCACATCAATCACTACTATTCAATATATAATAGTTGCCATTCCCCTGATTTCTCAATATCTAGCTTCTGAGGAGGTGAATCTGTACAATGAAAGAACGACACTCGTAGGATATTTGTCACAGTCGGAATGTTCATCATTCTAGGAAGGAACGGTCTTTATGAAGTCATGGATTGACCAGCGGATCGGAAGACAGTTTTTATTCGTCTTCTATTTATTCATCGGACTGATCCTCCTCACATCACTTGCCGTATATGTGTATACGGAAAACCAAATCGAACAGACGACGTCATCGCTCGAGAACATCAGTGAACGGCGCACAAATGCGACCGAATTGTTCGAAACATGGCAGTCGATGCAATATGAAATGCGCGGCTACGTAATCCTCGGAGACGATGCGATGCTAGAGCGCGTACAAGATAAACAAGTTTTGATTGACGAACAGACGACTTGGTTCGAACAGAACGCCGTAACCGATAAGGAAAAAACGTATGCGAGCGATGCCCGTACACTGTTTGTTGCTTATCAAGAACGCGTCATGCCGAGCCTCGAACGTTATGTAGAAGGAAAACGGGACGGAAGTGTGACCGAACCCTTTTTAAAAATGCCAACGCTCGGGAAGGTAAACCCTCAAAAAGAGCCGCCGGCAGACCGTAAATTTAAAATCAACTCGAAAAGTGCCGCAGATATGAGCGCGAGCATCGTCGATATGGAGAGCGTCTTCACGGAATATCGGAACTCACTGAACGCAGAAGAGGATGCGCTCCGTGCTCAACTTGCGACACATACGAAATGGGCACAAGCTTTATGGCTCCTCTCCTTACTCGGAGTCCTATTCATTCTCTTCATCGTCGCTCGCCCTTACGTCAGACGCTTAACGGGTCAACTTCAGGAATTGATTGAAAACAGCAAGCGCCTTGCCGGAGAGAAACAACCGGTCACGCCGGTCACCGTTCAATCTAAAAACGAGGTCGGTCAACTGACGACCTCATTCCGCCAGATGGCTTCGTCACTCACAACGCAGCGCCATCGAATCGAAGAAGAGCGTGAAAAGACAGCGCGTCTCCTTCATTCCATCCGCGATGCCGTCATCTATGTCGAGCACGCAACAAGCGAAAAAGTGGCCAACCAAGCACTCTTTGTCTTGTTTAACCAACCCATTACAAAGCGAAACGAAGTCGACTTATATCGTTTAGACGCCAGCCTTGAAGAACTTGGACTGCAGGTCGACCAAAAGGATGACTTTTTCGCGTTCATGGAGCGGTCGTTTGACGGACAGTGTAAAGAAGAGAGCGTCACGTTCTCGATGAACCAGGAAGAGCGCTTCATTCAAATGTATGCGGAGAAGATTTACTTGAGAGGAACACGCCACGGCACGATGCTCGTCTTCCGTGATGTAACCCATGAGACTGAGGTCGACCGTTTGAAAACCGAACTCGTTTCGACCGTCTCTCACGAGCTTCGTACCCCACTCACAAGTATCATCGGATTCACCGAACTTCTTCGTTTTCGACAGCTATCTCCCGAACGTTCGGAGAAATATTTGGGGATGATTCATCAAGAGACATTGCGTCTCGAAGATTTGATTTCCAACTTGCTCGATGTTCAACGGATGGAATCAGGACAACAGACGTACCACAATGAGACGGAGCGCCTATCGGACATCCTGAAACAGGCTATCGCGGTGCATCAAGGAGCAAGTCAACATCATCATATTTCGTTTGATTGTCAGGAAGACCTTTATGTATATGGAGACCGAACGCGACTCAATCAACTCTTCATGAATCTACTTCATAATGCTGTGAAGTATTCTCCTCATGGTGGAGACATCCATGTTAGCGTCGCATGTGAGCGACCGGATTGGATTGATATTTCGATTGAAGACCATGGAATCGGGATTCCTCAGACCGCACTATCGAAGTTGTTTGACAAGTTTTATCGCGTCGACAATTCCGCCAGTCGCAAAATCGGAGGCACTGGCCTTGGTCTCGCGATTTGTAAAGAGATTGCAGAAGGTCATGGCGGCACAATTCATGCCACGTCGAACATCGGTAAAGGGTCCATTTTCACCGTTAGTCTTCCAAAAATGGATGTATCGAATCAAATGAGTAGTTAAACAACAAGAGGGTGCGATAGCGCACCCTCTTGTTTACTGTACTTTATTCTCTGGACCAAATGAGGGATAAAGTGATAGTCCACCATCCGCAAAGATTGTTGTCCCTGTGACATATGACGATTCATCCGACGCGAGCCAAGCAGCAACGGCAGCGATTTGTTCCGGTTTCCCGATGACGTGAGATGGGATGAGTGCCTCTAACCCTTTCTTCTCTTCTGGGTCGCTCATCGTCTCTTCGTTGATTGGCGTATCGATTGCCCCTGGTGCGATCGCATTCACACGAATGTGATTCGGTGCATATTCGAGAGCGACTGATTTCGTGAACATTTTTACGCCGCCCTTACTTGCTGCGTAATGTGTATAACCAGGACGTGGAATGACTTCGTGAACAGAAGACATGTTGATGATATTGCCTTCGATTTTGTTCTCAACGAAGTACTTCAAGGCAGCACGGACACCAAGGAACGTTCCGTTCAAGTTGACGTCGATAATCTTCTTCCAATTGTCGAATTCCATCTCATGTGTTTTCGCCTCGACTTGAACGCCGGCGTTATTCACAAAAATATCCATTTTCCCGAACTCAGCAATGGCTTTTTCGATCATTTTCTCCGCGAGTCCTTCTTCCGAGACGTCCCCTTTTACGGCGACGGCTTTCCCACCACCTGCCTCGATGCCACGGATGACTTCTTCCATCTCTTTTTCACTACTACGATAGTTCAGGACGACGTTCATCCCTTCTTTCGCATAACGCTCACCGATTGCTCGACCGAGACCTTTCGAGCTTCCCGTGATGACCGCGACTTTTCCTTTTAATTCTGGATAGTTTGCCATGTGAACTCCTCCTTCATCTTCTCGTTTTTAGTTCCCACATTCCCCTCTTCATCAAACATGATTGGCTGCATTTTGAATATTTGAAACAAATCAACTATACTGAAACAAACTATTTGTTTTCAGGAACTGCCTGAAAGACGTTTGATCTTATACTCAATGGAGGTGACTCCCCGATTTTTGGGGGAATTGTTGGACAGTCCCATGTTACTCAGCTTACTCATCGTTGCGCTCTTAATCTTTTTGACTGCCTTTTTCGTGGCAGCCGAATTTTCAATTGTGAAAGTGCGTGGCGCTCGACTCGACCAGCTCGTGCTTGAAGGAAACAAGAAAGCGGTTAGCGCAAAAAAAGTCATCGAGAATATCGACGACTCCCTTTCTGCATCTCAGTTCGGGATTACACTTTCTGCACTCGGGCTCGGGTGGATTGGTGCCGACCAAATCGAAACATATATCCACACGTTGGTCGACCAGCTAAACTTATCGCCATCTCTTGTGACATTCTTGTCGTTCCTGATCGCATTCTTACTCATTGCGTTCTTGCACGTCGTCATTGGAGAACTTGTGCCGAAAACACTTGCGGTCCATGAAGCCGAAAAGTTGACGCTCCTTGTCGCACGTCCACTCTACGTGTTCACGAAAATCTTCTACCCGTTCATTCGTGCCTTGAACAGTATGGCACGTCTCACCCTCCGCTTATTCGGGGTGCAGACGACGGCTCAGGAGACGGCACACTCAGAAGAAGAGCTGAAAATCATCATGACGGAAAGTTTCCGCAGTGGTGAAATCAACGAAAACGAGTTGGCATATGTACAAAATATCTTCTCGTTTGACGAACGAATCGCCAAGGATGCCATGGTTCCACGTATGAACATGGTCACAATCGATGAAGAAGATACGATTGAAGAGATCATTTCAGTTGTCGAAGAGCACCAGTATACGCGTTATCCGGTCACACGAGATGGCGACCGTGACGACGTGCTCGGATTCGTGAATGCAAAACAACTCTTCACTGCTCAACTTTCAAAAAATGACGCACCGTTCGAGTCGTTCATTCATCAATTGCCACTCGTCACCGAGTTCACGCCGCTTCAAGAAGCGATGGTAAAGATGCAAAACGCGCAGACAATGATGTGCTTAGTCATCGATGAGTACGGGGGTACTGCCGGCCTCTTAACGATTGAAGACATCCTAGAAGAAATCGTCGGTGAGATTCGCGACGAGTTCGACCGAGATGAACAAGCAGAAATTACAGAAATTGCTCCGAAACATTACCGTCTCTCCGGACTTGTGTTAACACAAGAACTTGAGGAACGGTTTGGGATCGAAATCGAAGATGATGTCGATACGGTTGGCGGATTTGTCTTATCGCAAAAAGCGAATGCTCGGACGGGCGAACGCTTCCTCTTACCTGGCGACCATGAATTGATTGTCAGTGAAGTCGATAACCACCGAATCGTCTTCGTCGACCTGATTTTGGCCTCACATGAAGAGGAAGAGCCTCTCTCAGAATAAGGTTTCTGTCAAACCCTTCTCCTTGATTTGGAGAAGGGTTTTTCATGTGTGAACCGAACTGTCGCTATATTTTCGCCTCTTGCCGTGATATACTGCACATATGTTGCTTATTTGAGTGTGACGCACTCAATGACACAACATCACCGAAACATGGCGAGATGTTCGGTTTAAACAGAAAGAAATAGAAAGAAGGTTACGCATGGAACGCAAACTATTTTTGATTGACGGTAACTCCATGCTGGCCAGTGCTTACTATGGTGCCGCCGCGAGCCGAACGAAAAAAGGACGCGAGGTATCCAAAAACGATCGGAGTGCCGTCATCGGAATGACCGGCCTCATCCGGACGATTCTACGTAGACATCGTCCGACTCACTTTGTCGTCGTCTGGGACGTCTCACGTGAAACATTATGGCGTCGAGAACTCTACCCGGGCTATAAACGCCGCAGACGTCAAACACCGCCTGAATTGAAAGCACAGATGGAACTCATGCGCCAATTGCTTGAGGATAGTGGAATTCCACAATTCCAAGTAGAAGGCTATGAAGGGGAAGATTTAATCGCCCACATCGCACGTAAATTCAGTTGCAGTGCACCTGTGGTCATCATGACAAAAGACAAAGACTTGTTACAGCTTGTCAGTCCACGAATCACCGTTTGGTTGCAAACACAGGAGCTTCAGCAAATGCAGGCTCGTTGTAACATTCGTGATAACCGTCCGTTACCGCTCAAACGTCATTTAGAAATTCGACCAGAAGAGATTGCGGCGTTATACGAAGGGTTGAAACCGAAACAGTTGTCAGCCGTTAAAGCGTTGACGGGAGACCGTTCAGACGGAATCCCCCCAGTTGCGGGGCTTGACGAAAACCAATCAGTCCAACTGATCAAACGATTCGGTTCGCTCGATAAGCTGTATTCTGCCTTGAGTATCAAAGGTGATAAACGACAACAAGTAAATGAAACGATCGCGGCACTGACGTCAGAGGAGGTGCCCCGTAACTTGAGACGAACACGCAAAAAAGCAGAGCGCAACATGGAGCTCGTTCGTCTTGATGTCACGGTGCCGGCACTTGACCATTTGAAGTTGGCTCATCTCGAGCTCAGCCTCAACCCGAAGCGAGTCGAGCAAGCGTATCAAAAACGCGGACTTCGTCTCTCCTTCAACGCAGGTCAGAAGAAAACATCCGCACGTTAAAAAGAACGGCCGCTCATGCGCCCGTTCTTTTTATATGCACAGTAATTCCATCTTCATCGGTCAACGTCCATTCAGACGATGTTCCACCTAACGCCTGGTTTGTCTCTTCGTTGACAAGAAGTGTCCACGCTTCGAGTCCTGCTTCGACTCCTAGAACCTCACTCGGACGTGCCCACACGTTCGTGCCGATGTGATGATGATACCCGTCTGCCGCTAAGAACAGTGCCCCCGGATAAGAATCCGTTGTAATGGAAAACCCGAGTCGGTCATGGTAGAAGCGTTTTGCTGCTTCGATCGACCGGACTTTAAAATGCACATGTCCCATCGTCGTGCCGACCGGTAACCCAGTGAATGGTCGATTCACTGCAGCTTGAAGCATCGATTCATAGTCGACTGGTTCAGTCGCCATCTTCACATGCCCGTTCGATTCATAACTCCATTGTTCCTTCGGACGATCGGCATATAGCTCGATCCCGTTCCCTTCTGGGTCACTCAAATAGAACGCTTCACTCACTAAATGATCGCCTTGCCCGACTTCAATGCGTTGTTCGATAAGATGCGCCAAGATGCTTCCCAACGCTACACGATCCGGTAATAGAATCGCTAAATGAAACAACCCTGCCGCTCGCGGATTCGTCTTCGCCTGCGGAACATGGTGCAAGATGACGAGCGAACGCTCTTTCGTTCCGAGCGTGGCAAGCTCTTCGGTTTCTTTAAGGACACTCATCCCAATCACGTCTACATAAAATTGTTTCATCTGTTCGATGTCACGGACGCGTAGCGTCACCGGTCCTAGTTCAATATTTTCGATTTTCATATACAATCACCTCACCTTCACTATACCCGCTCGGCTCACATTGCAGAAGTAGGCACAAAAAGGTGGTATAGTTACTTCAACGATACTAATGGAAAGGAAGAACGATGTGACCAAGATAACAAGCTGCGAAGTCGATACGGCACTCGAACTAATTACAGGAAAATGGAAGCACTCCATCCTCCTCGTCCTAATCAATGGGGATACGTTACGCTTCAGTGAGTTGAAACGAGCGTTACCAAAAATCAGTCAAAAGATACTGACCGCACAACTCCGTGATTTAGAAGAACAAGATATCGTCATCCGGACCGTCTATCCAGAAGTCCCTCCCCGTGTCGATTATCGCTTAAGCGAGTATGGGAAAACACTGATCCCGATTCTCGAAGCGATGAACGAATGGGGAATGCGTCACGCGGAACGGATGCGCTCCAACTAGTTGTCCACATGTGGATAACCGTTTTAACCGATTTCATTTATAACTTATCCACAGGAGGTCGTCATGATTCGTTATCCACAGTTCACCGGTCATCAAATCGGTGTCACCGCTCCCTCGTCAGGTATACCAACAGAATTACACCATTTATTGCATCAAGCGGAACAGAAGTTTTCCGATCGAGGGTTCACGTTACAATTCACTCCGAATGCGTGGAAACAACGATTTGGAAAATCTGCTCCGGCTCGGGTGCGTGCACATGAACTGACATCCCTACTTCAAGATGACAATATCGACTTGATCATCCCGCCCTGGGGTGGGGAACTCTTAATGGAAATCCTCGATCAAATCGATTGGCAATCCTTACCCGCGAAATGGATGCTCGGTTATTCGGATACGAGTTTGTTGCTCTTCGTCTATACATTAAAAACCGGAATCGCCTCGGCCCATGGTCCGAACCTGGTCGATTTACGTGCCGATATTTGGGACGAAACGAGTTCACGCTGGCTCGATGTATTGTCAACGCGGGTCGACGAGACGGTCATCCAACGCTCGTCCGAGAAGTTCCAAAAAGAATGGCAGTTTGACAATCCGACGCCACATCTGTTCCATTTGACGGAAGCGACTGAATGGAAAGCAATCGATGGTCAACACGCAACAGGTCGATTGCTCGGTGGATGTCTTGACGTGCTCTTACATACAATCGGGACACCGTATGGAGACGTTAAGACGTTCCAACACGAGCACCTGAATGATGAACCGATTCTTTGGTATTTTGAGAACGTCGAGATGAACGTTCCGGCATTAAAAAGGACCCTTCTTCAAATGAAGTGGGCCGGTTGGTTCGATCAGACGTCTGGTATTCTGTTCGGACGAAGTGATGCCCCATCTGTGCATCAAGACTATACGACCGAGATGGTGTATGAGGAGCTTCACCACATGTTAGAGGTTCCAATCTTTTACGATATCGATTTCGGACACGTTCCGCCGCAAATGACGCTCGTCAATGGAGCACACGCCTCCGTCCAAGTCGAGCATGGTCAAGGGACATTGATTCAAACGTTCAAGGGCTGATTCGTCAGCCCTTGATTTGTTGTAGCAACGTTTCTAAACGTTTACGAAACAGTCCTTGCGGGAATTTCGCTACTTGTTCTTCGATGACCGATACCCAGTCGTCTCCGCATCCGTTCAGTGTTCCCCTTAATAACCCTTCGTAGTAAATCGCGATATCGACTAAACTATGTGCTTTCCACTCGTCTCTGTTTTCCCATAGTGCCAATAAACACTCTCTTCCTTTTTCCGATTCCCCTCGAAAAGCGTAGTACACACCTTTCGCCATCGAAATCGCCGCAATGAACGGCTCAACCTCTGTCGTGAGTGATTCCATCAACTTGACGTTTTCCCCTAACAGATCAATATGTCGATATTCCATCGCATAGAGCGCTTCGGAAAGTGCCACTTTGATTTCTGCCAAGCGGTCTTCCGTGAATTGAATGTATTGCTTCGCCTTTTGTAAAGACTCATGAACTTGCTTTTCATCGTTCAAATAGAGCGCACAAATCGAAATGGTGCGATACACGTCGTCCGCACGGTAGTAGATTCTTGTCCGTTTCATATACTCGAGCACGTCTTCAAGCTGTCGAATCGAATCTTCCAAATCCTCGTCACAAAGAAGGTTTTTAAATACAATCAACATGACATACTCAGTTCTCGTTTTCGTTTTCATGTATTTCGCATCAAGAAGTTCGATCGCGTCAATCCGTTCAAGCGATTCTTCAAATCGGTTCCACATCAATAAATAATAAGCCTGGCTGATTCGTCCCATTGCCAATTCATCAGATTCACCTAGCTTCTCAAAAATTTCAATGGCACGATCGTAGTAGGTCAATACCTTCTCATTTTCTCCTTCTTGAAAGTACGTATCCCCATACAACATGTATGCTTTACCTTGCCACACGGAGTTCATTTCTTCTTTTAAGTATGGGGAAAGCATCTGTCGTATTTCTTGATCTGGCCGCGAAACGAGTGTCATTTCTTCATATTCTAACTGCTCGACCATCGTCTGTAGTTCAGCTTCTTTCGGGTCAGTCAATAACTGCTGCATCGAGACATCTAACCGACTTGCGAGTTCTCGTAAGCTACGCATCGATGCCTCCGCTTTCCCATTTTCAATCATACTGAGCATCGATTTCGTGACGATCCCTTCCGCCAACTGCGTTTGGGTCATTTTCTTCTGTTTTCGTAACGTTTTAATTCGTTCACCAATCATATGCCACCTCTATAAGTTAAATTATATTGAACTTTATGTTTACATTTCACTCGATTACCTTTATGATAATGTTAAATCACATTTAACTAATTTGCAAAGGAGTGTTCTCTATGAAATTCTTTTCTTCCAATTTATCGATTTTATTACTCGGTAAATTCATGTCACTGTTCGCATCCAACTTATTTACGTTCGTAGCAGGATTAACGGTGTTGACGACGACTGGATCTGGATTACAATTCGCATTTGTCTTACTGGCAGGCACATTGCCACGTGTTCTTTTGTCCCCATTTGCAGGCGCTTATGCGGACAAACTTGACCGAAAACGAGTCATCATCAAGATGGAGTCTTTGAATGGAGGATTATTTTTACTCGCAGGGATCGCAAGTTTGCTTTGGACGTTCGAAGCACCTGCCTTTTATGTCATCACGTTCTTCCTATCCATCGTCTCTACCTTCTTATCGGTCACGCTATCGAGTTCGATTCCCCTTCTATTCGAAGAGGAAGAGCTTCAACGTGCCAACTCCCTCATTCAGAGCATCATCTCCATCTCAAGTATCGGCACTCCGCTTCTTGCCGGAGCACTGTTTAAACTCATACCGATTTCAGCTTTTTTATTCAGTTCAGCCCTATTCTTCATGATTGCCGCCTTGCTTGCTTCTCGACTCACATTTCATCAGAAAGAGATTGCTCCAACCGAACAATCCACTTGGGAAGATGTACGGTCTGGTCTCTCTTATTTGAAACAGCAACGAGTTTTATGGACAGTCGCCGTTCTAGCTGCATTCTTGAACTTCTTTTTCGTCGCGACAGAAGTGTTGTTCCCGATAGCCGCTTTACAAGAGGTCGGCGTGTCTCCGTTTCAGTTTGGACTACTTGAAAGCATGGTTGCCATTGGATTCTTAATCGCTTCTTTACTTCACGCCTTGCCACTATTCAAAATCAAACATCGCCTGTCGACCATGCGATCTGCACTGACCATACTCAGTGTTCTATTTGTCGGCCCTGCCATTCCATTATATTTGAACTTCAACGTCCTCACGTCGATTTTCTTTTTCGCAATGTTCGCCTTATTAAGCGGGTTCTTTATCGTACGTGTCAACATTCCGGTTCAATTGCTCCTACAAACGAATACGGATCCAAATTATTTAGGTCGCGTGATTGGGGTACTCGAGTCACTTGCGATGGGCATCACGCCAATCGGTTTTATTCTATTCGGGGTATTGAGTGATCTTGTACCAGTCGCACATCTATACACTGCATGTATGATTGGCCTACTCCTATGTACCTTCACGCTCACATATCGGATTCGCCATGACATCCAAGCAGAACGAGCAGCAGCTCAGTCAATTGAACGAGTATCCTAACAAAAAAAGACATCGAACGAATCAGTTCGATGTCTTCTCTGTTGACGGGAGTACCCGTTTTTCTAATAAAAATGGTCCGAATGGGATGACGGATGCCATGACGGCAAGCGTCAGCACTTTGAAGCCCCAACGGAAGCGCCACGCCATGTACATGGCCGCAAGTACGTAAGCCACAAACAAGAAACCGTGCGCTGCGCCGACGATGCTGACCGCGAGTGGAATACCCGCCATATATTTCAGTGGCATCGCGATGAACAGTAACAACAAGAAGGACACACCTTCTGTGTAGCCAAGCCATTTAAAATGAGTCGTAGTCATATGCGTTCTCCTTTATCTCTGTAGGCTATATCTATCGTAGCCGAAACATGAGAGGTTTGTCACAGGAGAGTGCATAAAAGTTACGAGGCTATTTGACGATTTGGTGAACGATGCAATACTTTTGTTTCGACGAAGTTGCGAAGGAATAAGCCATCGACTCCGATTTTTCCTGCGTTATGTCCAGCAACCAAAATCAATACAGATACGATCAACATCGTCGGGTTCGTACTGACCGTCCCTGAGAGCAAGAACGCCATGTTCATGACAAGACCGAAGAACGCCGCGCTACGTGTGAGTGCACCGAGCAATAACCCTAACCCGACCAAAAATTCACCATAAGGAATAAGGACATCGAATAATCCGGCGTTCGGAATCGCAACGTTTTCTAAGAATGCAGCCCACCATCCCGCAACGGCTGGATGCTCTCCAGTCGCGAGTGTCACCGCGTTGTTTAAGAATCCCTCCGTTCCAAAGCCACCTGTGATTTTACCCCAACCTGCTGTTAACCAATGATAACCGAGCCATACACGTAACACCGTCAAGATTGCCGTAGCGATGTTATGATTTTGCCAAAATTTCGTGAACATAATGATTCCTCCCTTTCAAGAAGTTGAATAAATGAATAATGTGATTACATTCACAATATACCACCTATGTTCACTATTTCACATATATATTTTGCTTTGTTCATGATTCGTCCATATGTACGTCACACTCTATTCACATCCAGCAAAAAGACGCCTACTCGAGGCGTCTTTGAGAAGTTTACAACGTTACTTCTTGAGGTGGCTGCCCTTTTTTGTTCATCACACGCATCGATTCTGGTTCGATTTTGAGAATGACCAATTTCGGATCGTCCGGACCATCAAACCAGCCCTCGAGTTTGTCGTTCCACACTTTTTCTTTCATCGATTCATCGTCTGACACAGTCGCTTTCCCTAAGATTTCTAAGTAGGTGTCTCCCACTCCATCTCCATCATAACCAATCAGAATATGCGTATATGGATTCTTCTCTAATTCCTCTACCTTATCTGTATCGTTCGAGGTTGCTGTATAGAGCGTGAAATCATCATGGAAAAATGTCATGTATCGACTATGGGGCTTCACCTTATATACGGTCGCCATCGTCCCTACATCACTTGAATCTAGGATCTTCAAAGCTGTTTCTTTTGCACTCATTCCAAATTCCTCCTTCATGATTTGTCGCTCGTATACTGTTCCCTCAAACTACACGATTAAACACAAAAAAAACCTGCTCGCCGATGCGAGCAGGTATCATATTCCTTAGAAAGGAAGATTAGATTTTTTCAACGTTAGAAGCTTGTGGTCCACGAGCTCCGTCTGTGATTTCGAAAGTTACTTCTTGGCCTTCTTCAAGTGTTTTGAAGCCGTCGCCTTGGATTGCTGAGAAGTGTACGAATACGTCGTCTCCGCCTTCCATTTCGATGAAGCCGTAACCTTTTTCTGAGTTAAACCATTTTACTTTACCTGTGTTCATGAATGAACCCTCCTGAAATAAACGCTATGCGTTATAGTAGTGCCTTACTAGAAAAAACTTGACCAAAAAAAATACAAGCCTCTGGATTATCTAATGAAAAATAATCCCAAGCACTTGTGAATTATGATTCCAGCTATTCTTAATTAAGCACATATTGAATATAACACGACTAGATGCTTCTGTCTAGTAAATACTTCTGATTGCTAAAAAACGAGGTGAAACGGGTACATGCTAGAGAAGATGATGCTAGGAGGATTTATTATGAAAAATGCAAAGGACCCGCAATCAATCGCATCGATGATTGCCTCTTATTCTGATTGGTCGGAAGAAGACCTCATCCAGCGAACACTCGAATGGCACCGCGCCACGCGCGAGACATCTTACTCAGAGCAGCAACAATCCATCCCTTGCCGAATTCCAATGACAGAACGTATTACGCCTGTTCAAACGTCACTCCCGCTCGAACAAATGGACGGAATGGTTCGTCCTGTATGGATGCGCCGGCTCGATGCTGAATATTTGAACTTGATGCAGACGACGAAACAACACGTCGATGTAACGAACTATGGCGCTGTCGGAGATGGAAAAACGGATTGCACGCTCGCTTTTCGTCTCGCCCTCCGCTCCAATCGCCGCGTCTTTGTCCCGGCAGGTGTGTATATCGTTCGGGGCCTTCGCCTTCCTTCGAACTGCGTGTTAGAAGGTGCCGGACAGGACGTCACCATTCTAAAACTATCCGATCGTGCGCCAAAGCATCGAAGACTGTTACGAAATGCCACCCCGTTTGCGGGAAACAATCATATCGAGGTATGTCACCTGACGCTCGATTGGAACGTTGCACGATTAGGCGATGTGAAACGAACGACGAGCGGTGACACGACATCGAGTGCTCTGACGTTTGCGCATGTGACGTATGGCTGGGTGCATCATGTGACGGCTAAAAATGCCGGTCTTCATGCGTTCGACATCACGTCTCCGCACTATCATTACTTAGGGGATGGACTTCGTGCCGCAAACGGAAGTCGGTATATTCATCTTGATCACCTTGAGGCGACGAACTATGGGGATGACGGAATCACGACACACCATAGCGATGCCATTTATATCACTAACTGTTATTGTCATCACCCTCATGGCCGAACACACGCCGTTGGATTTTCAAACTCGAATGGCATTGAGATTGACGATGGATCGCGGCACGTCACACTCGTGAACAATAAAAGTGAAGGATGTTTTGGCGGAATCGAAGTAAAGGCACATGGAACCTCGTCAGCGGCTCATGACGTTCATATTTTTGGACACCTTTCACTTCATGACAATCGCTCATTTAACTTCCGTCACATTGGTCATCATTTAGCAGACGATCCCGATTCGGCGACAGCACGCTTTCTGTCTGGTACGAACTTAGTATCCGTCGAACCGGTCCGAAGCTCGCTATATGCGAAATCCTCGCCACGAAGCCTGGTCGTATCGGCCTATCAAGACGTCTTGATCCATGGATTGACCGCGATCGGTGACCCGACTTACGATTACGAAAAACATCCGGCACTGGCGGTTCAATACAAGTCTCGGCGCGTTCAATTACATCGCATCTCCGTACGTGGATTTACAACCTCGAGAGCTGATCTCGAACTGTTCGGAGGGGATAATCGGACCGATGAAGTGACCATCGAAAACTTACGATGCCTTGAATCTGCGCCAATCGCGTTAAGAATAGGACGTCAGCTGGAGAAAATCGCACTTCATCAAATCGAAGGACAGAAAAAAAGCGGAGATGTACTCATCTCCACGAAAAGTCCAATCGATGCGAAAGACATGCTCGTTTACGGATTCTCGGACCGAGTACGTTCAGACGTTTGAGCCGCCTCGACAAGCCGATCCAATTTGTCCTCATCGAGTTCAAGCGAGCTTTCTTTCTGTTTGGCCATCATGCGGACGATCGCTTTGTCTAAAAAGCCCATTCGTTCAAAGTCATACCCGCTCCCGACAACTTCGACGAAATAGGCATGTTCTCGTAGCGTGTCACGATAAGCTTCTTCTAGCTCGCGAATCCGTTCCGATTCTGTCGGTGTCCCGGCACACAAATATAGAGCAAGGGGATGCTCCAGCAAGTGTGCCTCATGAAGCGTCAACCATTCTTTCATCTCGTCCTGGATGGTACCCATCCGAATCGAACTGCCGACGATGACGTGATCCACCGTCTCCCACATAACGTTCGGCTCTTCTACGATATTTTGGACATGAACGTCTCCCGATAACCGTTCAGCGAGTAAAGACGCCACTTTTTCACTCGTTCCATATCTGGAAGAGTACGCGATTAAAGTACCCATGTCGTTCCCTCTTTTCATGTCAGACGTTACTTACACTATTCCCGAATCGTGAGAAGAAGATACGCGACCACTCAAAAAAGCTCGCCGTCTGGCGAGCTTTTCGTCACAGTTTATACACTTGTGCTTCGTAAGGACGAAGAGTGAACGGTTCAATCGGTTCCATGTTTCCGATGACGCGTTCTTTTACGTCATATGGTAAGTCACGTTGTTGTGTGTCACCTGAGAAGTTACAGAGCACGAGCCATGTCTCTCCTTCGAACGAACGCGTGAACACATAGACTGCCTCATCTTCCGGTAACAACAGCTCATACTTTCCATAGACAACGATTGGATTGGCTTTACGGAGCGCAATCAATTGACGGTAGTAATGGAAGAGCGAATTCGGGTCTTTCCGTGCCGCCTCCGCATTGATGTCGACATAGTTCGGGTTGACCCCAATCCATGGTGTTCCTGTCGTGAAGCCACCATGTGCTTCGTCCGACCACTGTACCGGCGTGCGTGAATTGTCACGTCCCCGCTCATGAATTCCACGGAAAATCTCGTCGTGCGTCAACAACCCTTTTGACGTGTAGTCACGGTAAGCGTTTAACGTTTCGATATCTCGGTACTGATCGATCGAATCAAACGCGACATTCGTCATCCCGAACTCTTCCCCTTGATAAATGTAAGGTGTCCCTTTCAATAGATGAAGAAGTGTCGCAAGCATCTTCCCGGAACGGACACGATATTCCGGGGAGTCGTTCCCGAAGCGCGAGATGGCACGGGGCTGATCATGGTTACTCCAATACAGGCTGTTCCATCCTTCTTCTTCCAGTCCTTCTTGCCAACGCGAGAAGATCGTCTTCAACTCTGTGAGTTTCCAGTCCGTCGGATTCCATTTCCCGAAGCTGCCGTTTCCGACGTCTACATGCTCAAAATGAAAGACCATGTTCAGTTCGTTACGGTCTTCCCCTGTATACAATTTCGCTTCTTCCACACTGACTCCTGGCATCTCACCGACCGTGATCGTGTCGTATTTAGATAAGACTTCTTGATTCATCTCTTGCATGAATTCATGGATACGTGGTCCGTTAAAGAAGAATGGCGTGCCGTCACCGTACCCTGTTCCTTGCGTTTGACCATCTGGATAGCTCGGGTCTTTTGAGATCATATTGATCACGTCCATTCGGAACCCGTCGACCCCTTTATCGAGCCAATACGTCATGAGATCGTACACTTCACGACGAAGCGTTTCGCTCTCCCAGTTCAAATCCGGTTGTTTCTTACTGAATAAGTGAAGGTAGTACTCATCGCTCGCCTCATCATATTGCCAAGCGCTGCCGCCGAAGAAAGCTCCCCAGTTCGTCGGCGGCTGACCGTCTTTTCCTTTTTTCCAAATATAATAGTCGCGATATGGACTCTCTTTTGAAGAGCGTGACTCCATGAACCACTGGTGTTCATCGGAAGAGTGATTGACGACCAGGTCCATCATGATTTTAATCCCGTGACGGTGTGCTTCTTCAAGCATCGCATCAAAGTCGTCCATCGTACCGAACTCCTCCATAATGGCACGATAATCACGAATGTCGTATCCGTTGTCATCGTTCGGCGAATCGTATACCGGCGAGAGCCAGATGACATCAATTCCGAGTTCTGCCAAGTAAGACATCTTCTCCGTGACCCCTTGGATATCACCAATCCCGTCCCCGTTCGAATCATTGAAGCTCCGCGGATAAATTTGATACACAACCGCTTCTTTCCACCATTGTTTCATGTTACGTCCTCCTTGAAGTTCATTTCCGTTTCAACGCTTTCATCGTACTGCCTTCAAGGATTCATGACCATCCATGATATGATTAGGATATGTACAATTTTGCTATAAAATGAGGAGACTATTATGGAAATCGGCTTTTGTGGCTATTCGTATCATACAACGACCTACACTTTTCCATTCGCTAACTTACTCGATACGTATCTGATTCGCTTACAGACAGAGGGGACGGCTCGGATCGTCGTCAATGGGGAAATGATGATCACACGACCTGGTGACGTATTGATTGTCCGCCCGGGTGACTTCTATGAAATGCATGTCGATACACCTGCGAGCGGAGACTATCATATCTTCTGCACCGGACATGCGATGGATACGTGGTGGCATGCGACGCCACGGGAAAGACTATACGCGATCACCATCGATTCCCGCCTACTTTCGCTATGGCAACACATTACAGAGGAAGTGCGCCGTCCACCATCGGAACAAAGTCCTGAATTAATTGAAACTCTCGTCAAAGCGCTTCTACTCATGCTGGATCGTTCGATTCAAGATGTGCATTCCCAGGCGCGACCTCCAGTCGTCTCTCGCATGATGCGCTTTATCGAATCGCACGTCACCAATGACTTTAAAGTGGCAGACGTTGCTATAGAGGTCGGACTCAGCGTTTCACGGACCGTTCATCTCTTTAAAGAAGAGACCGGGATGACAATCATCGAATATGCACAATCGATTCGCTTACAGCTTGCCGAAGAGCAAATGCGCTATACAAAACATTCGTTAGAAACGATTGCGGAACTGTCTGGATTTCGAAGTTATCCATATTTCCACAGAATTTTTAAACGGAAATATGGCGTAGCACCAGGGGTTTATCGCACTCTTCAACAAAAAAACGAAAAAAAATAAAAAAAGAGTGATCCATTTTTTGAACCGCTCCGTTAGATGGGTGTAAATAACGACAACAACACTCACTTACGAAAAGGAGCGATTACACATGAAGAAGAAGACGTTAAACAAAATCGTAGCACCGGCACTAGCCTTAGGACTACTCGTACCGGTCAACGCACAGGCAGCGGATCACACACCGACAGCAAGTACACCAGCAGGTGACCTTCGCGCCACACTCGATCAACTCTTATCTGAGCACTACGTATTAGCCGTCACATCGATGATGAAAGGATACGACGAGGCAGCAGATGCTGAAGTTTCGATGAAAGCACTCGATCAAAACGCGCTCGACATGACACCAGCCATCTCATCAATTTATGGGGAAGAAGGCGGCATGAAGTTCGAAGAAATCTTCCGTGGTCATAACGACTACTCAGCTGATTTCGTAGAAGCTGCAAAATCAGACAACCAAGAACTACGCATGGAAGCTGAAGCTGAAGTCGATGAGTTCGTAGAAGAATTCTCAACATTCCTCGATGCAGCGACGGAAGGGAACTTACCGAAAGAAGCGGCAGCAGATGCACTTGAACTTCATGAAGACCAAGTCCTCTCTGTATTCGATAACTATGTCGAAGGAGATTACGAAGAAGCTTACATGACGTTCCGTGAAGGTTACAAGCACATGTTCAACATCAGTAAAGCCCTCTCAGGTGCAATCGTCACACAAATGCCTGACAAATTCACGACTGGAGCAGATACACCAGCTGTTGAACTCCGCTCAACATTGAACAGTCTTGCAGGTGAGCACTTCGCCCTCGCTGCAATCGGTATGCAAAAAGGATATGACCAAGCAGAGGACTATGACTACGTCACATGGGCAGAAGATCAGAACACACTCGACTTCAAAGCGGCCATCGCATCTGTATACGGTGACGAAGGTGCTGCACAGTTCGAAAAAATCTGGAACTCAGACCACATCACAGCACAAGGTGATATCGTAGCTGCTACACTTGAAGGTGACGAAGCGAAGATTGAAGAAGCACGTATGCGCCTCGACACATTCGCTGTCGACTTCAGCACATTCCTCGATGCAGCAACAGAAGGTAACTTGCCACAAGCTGCTGGTGAAGAAGCCATCAAACAGCATGAGACACTCGTACTCGACACATTCGATCAATACGTCGCAGGCGATGCAGAAGCGGCTTGGATGTCATTCCGTGAAGGATATGCGTTCATGTTCGGTGTTGGTGAAACACTCGGTAACGCGATCGTGACACAAATGCCTGACAAGTTTGAAGAAACAATGATGCCTGAAGAGATGCCTGAAACAGGTCTCGGTGGTGCACAAGAACAATCAATGAACACGCTCTACGCTGGATTAGCTGTACTTGGCGGAATCTTACTCGCCTTCGTAACGCTTCGCAAACGTAAAGTGTCTGAACAATAATCAATAAGGAGGGAGCCCCATGAACAAGCGCCATTTGTTTCTGGCGCTCTCTCTCTTTTGTTTTAGCTTCTGGACGTGGACGAGCGCCCAAGAATCGTCGTCACCACCTGTAGAAGAAAAACAAATAGAGGAGAGCCCGGATTTAACGGCTGAATTCTCACTTCTACAGGAAGAGGTGGAGAAGTTACGATTAGCTGAGGAAGAAGAAAACGCCAAGGCCGTCACCCCTGTTCAAATCCAGATCCCTAAAATTGATGTCGATACGGCAATTGAACAAGTCGGGGTACTGGAAAACGGACAGATGGGTGTACCAGAAGATGAAAATCAGGTCGGGTGGTTTGAACCCGGTGTCACACCGGGAAGTAAAGGGAACGCCGTGATCGCCGGTCACGTCGACAGTAAGACCGGCCCGGCCGTCTTTTATCAACTCGATCAACTTAAAGAAGGCGATGACGTTCTGATTCTAGACGAAGCCGGAAACACACTTCGGTTCCGCGTCACAAAAACAGAACGCTATGATACGAAAACCGCGCCAATCGAAGAGATTTTCGGTGCCACATCAAATCGCAATTTAAATTTGATCACCTGTTCGGGTACGTTCGGGGACGGGGGCTACGATGAACGATTCGTCGTGTATACAGAGCTAGTGGATACCGAACTGAACGAAACTGTCGATCTCGAGATCCCGACGGCAGTCGAGCGACAAGGAAACTTGTTAACCTGGCACGCCGTGCGTCAAGAGAGCGTGATCGGATATCGCATCTATGAAGTCGTCGACGGAAAAGCGACTCATATCGAAAGCGTCCCATCCCATGCAAGAAAGAGTATCGAAGTCGCAAGTAAAACAGGTGTTTCTTATTATGTGACTGCGATTGACCAACTTGGGAACGAGTCCAAACCGTCGCAAACAACGAAGTAAATACAAAACCGCTCTTAGATAAAATTCTAAGGGCGGTTTTTTACTGCTTTTCATGTATAGTGAATGTAGCAATACATATATATCATATTCAGGATAAGGAGTTTACACGTCATGAGGACTCGACTTTCGCAACCTCTCGCAAATCAATTAAAAAGAAGAATTCGCGCCATTTGGGGCGTGGACGATTCATATTATTGGTACCCCCTTTCCACTCCTCCTCGATTAGATGTGATTGCATTCGATAGCGATTACATTGAAGATGTTGATCAAAAAATTAAAGACATCCAGCAATGGATACGGAATCAACAAACGGAGCTCATCTTTGAACTACATGAGGACCGTACACTCTGGCAAATCGATACCGCTTCATTAGACCCTTGTTATGATGGTCGCTATTTAGAACGGTATTGGTTTGATCAACAAATGAACTGGATTATTTATGCATCCCATGAAAGTACGATTAGTTTCGGTGGGCAAGGATTGATTACATCACTCCAATCTTCTTGGACGGATTGGCAGGAGAATTTATCCGTCTTAGACAATCAATACATCGAATGATAGACTCGACACAAAAACGCACCCATTTCATCAATGAGTGCGTCGTACTTATACGAAGCAAGGAATCTGCGGGTTGAACGTCTTGTTGTTCTCCGTCATGACTTGCTTTTTAATTTTGCCTTCTCCGAGGTAGACGATGCGGTCAGCAAGTGCCTCTGCATCTTCCTCGTCGTGTGTCACGAAAATTGTCGTCGTGCCCGTCTGCTTCAAGAGACGGCGCAAATCGTCACGAATCCGATGTTGAAGTGACGTGTCCAAGTTACTGAACGGTTCGTCTAGAATCAACAACGCTGGTTTCGGTGCGAGTGCACGCGCGAGCGCGACACGCTGTTGTTGTCCCCCACTGAGTTCGTACGGGTAACGATGACGGAACTCCGTCAAGTTGACGAGCGCGAGCATCTCTTCGACACGCGCATTCCGTTCTTTCCGGCTTAGTTTATGAAGACCGAACCGAATGTTCTTTTCAACGGTCATGTGCGGGAAGAGTGCATAGTCTTGGAAGACCATCCCGACGCCACGATCTTCTGGTGGCATGAACTGACAATCGTCGCAACAGACGCAGTCGTTCACGACGACAACGCCCTGGTTCGGCATCTCGAGCCCTGCGATCAATCGGAGAATCGTACTTTTCCCAGAACCGCTGTCCCCAAGAAGCGAGACGATTTCGCCTTTTGTGATTGAAATCGAGAACCCTTTGATGGTCTCTTCATGTGCACCTTTATAGCTAAAATGTAAATCGTTGATTTGAACGAACATTAGTCGGCCTCCTTATCAAGCACCTTGTGGGAAACGAATATCAACAGTCCACTCATGAGGACGATGACGATGGAAGCGAGTGCCGCTTCATGAATCTTCTCATCACTCACGTATTTGAACGCCTGTGTCGCAAGCGTCGAAAAGTTAAATGGTTGTAAAAAGAGCGTCAACGGCAACTCTTTCATAATATCAATAAAGACGAGGATAAATGCGCTCATGATGGCACCTTTGATCATCGGGATATCCACGCGGAAGAACGTTTGGACCGTGTTCCATCCGAGCATGCGGGATGCTTCCGTGAACGATTTCCCGACCTTCTCGAACCCACTCTCAATCGAGTTGTAGCCGATGGCGAGGAAACGGATGACATAGGCGAAGATGAGCATGATGAGCGTCGTCCGAAACACGAACGTCTGACTCAAGTCGAGCGCCTTAGCCATATCGAGCACTTTGCCATCGAGCCACAAGAAGAGCGTGATGACCGCAATCGCGATCGCTGCCCCTGGAATCGAATACCCAAGCGTCGTCACCTTTGAAATGACGCGTGTCATGTTCGACGGGAAGAGCCGCGTGTAATTCGCAATGATGAGTGCGAACAACAGGATGATCACTGTTGCGATAAAGGCGACACGCACCGTATTCCAAACAAGTTGCCAAAATTCTTCCGTGAAGACCGTATCGAACGTCAGGAACGTCCAGGCCGTCAACTGCGTGAACGGAATGACGAATGCGATGGCAAAGACGATCGAGACATAAGCGAATACCGCGTAGCGATGCCAGCCTTGAAGCGGTCTCGGTTTGAGCGGTTTCACTTTCGTCGAAGCGTAACTAAATTGCTTCCGTCCTCGCACGAGTCGCTCCATCGTCAAGATGGCGATGACGAGAATCATGAGGGTACCTGCCAGCTTCAGCGCCGACGACGTATCCTTCATCCCGAACCATGTGCTAAAAATAGCGGTACTGAACGTCTGGATCCCGAAATATTTCACGACGCCATAGTCGTTGAGTACTTCCATCAAGACGAGACTGACACCACCGATGATGGCGACTCGGGAAATCGGAATGACGACGGTGAAGAAAATATCCCATGACCCACGACCGAGGATCCGTGCGTTCTCAATCATCGAGGACGATTGGTTATGCAGGAACGCTCGTGTGATCGTATAAATGTATGGATAGAGGAACAAGGTGAAAATAAACACGGTTCCTTGAATCGACATGATATTGAAGTACGACTGATCGACAGTGATCCCGAACTGATTCCGTAGCGTTGTTTGGATCACTCCGGTGTAATTTAAAATGCCGTGATACGTATACGCCCCGATATAAGGCGGAATCGCCAGTGGCAAGATGAGTGCCCATTTAAAGAAGCGACGGAACGGAAAATCATAGACGGTCACGAACCAAGCAAGGCTCGTTCCAATCACAGTCGTCAGGAGACCAGTAGCCACCATGATGAACAACGTGTTCCGTACATAACGGGGCAACAAATACTCTTGAATATGC
Source organism: Exiguobacterium sp. s160 (assembly GCF_018617575.1). NCBI lineage: Bacteria > Bacillati > Bacillota > Bacilli > Caryophanales > Exiguobacterium > Exiguobacterium sp. s160. Next base: position 78,164 of record NZ_JACSKK010000004.1, on the reverse strand, counting down.
TGCCAGTTGTCATTGACCGGTGCGAATAATTCCACGAGCACGACAATCCCCGGCAAGACGATCAATAAAATCGCGAGAAAGCTTAGGATCGCCCATCCATTCAGTTGTCGTTTTACCGCGTGCCAGTTCATGTCGTACCGCTCCCGTTCTGTAAACAATCAATTCCTGTCCCATCATATCAGTTTCTACGCGTCCCGTGTAGCGCTTAGGGTGTATGAAACGCAAAAACCTCCGGCCTGAACTCTCGTTCAAGCCGAAGTCATCTTACTTCCAACCTACTTCGTTAAAGATGCGGATTGCTTCTTGTTGGTTTTCTCCAAGTGCAGAGAGGTTGATGTCTTGCTCTTTGAACTCGCCCCATGATTGAAGAAGCTCATTTGGCTCAACCGACTCGTTGACTGGGTATTCGTAGTTCACACCCGCAAATTTCTCTTGAGCTGACGGTTCTGACATGAACTCCATCAATTTTTGAGCGTTTTCTGTGTTTTTCGACGCTTTCGTCATCGCGATACCAGAAATGTTTACGTGTGTACCTGTTGTGTCTTGGTTTGGGAAGAAGACACCGAGTTGCTCGGCGACTTTCTTCTCTTCTTCGTCTTCAGAATTCAACATGAGACCCATATAGTACGTGTTCATGATGGCCACGTCTCCTTCACCGGCGACGACCGCTTTCGCTTGGTCACGATCGTTCCCTTGTGGGTCGCGTGCCATGTTATTCACTAAGCCTTTCGCCCACTCTTTCGCTTCATCGACACCGTTCACTTCGATGAATGATGCGAGAAGTGAGATGTTGTACATGTTTTCAGACGGACGCACGAGTACTTTGCCGTTCCATTGTTCTTCTGTCAATGCTTCATACGTCGACAATTCTTCTGGTTTCACGCGATCTTTCGAGTAAACGATGACACGTGCACGTTTCGTCAAACCGAACCATTCGTTGTCCGTGTCACGATATTTTGCAGGAATGTTTGACTCAAGCTCATCGCTATCGACCGCTTGGAGATGTCCCGCTTCTTTCGCTTGGTACAAGTTTCCGGCATCTGCCGTAATGAAGAGGTCAGCCTCTGTGCTCTCTCCTTCAGTGTTTAAACGCTCGAGAAGTTCGTCACTCTTACCTTCCACGACGTTTACCTTGATGCCCGTCTCTTCTTCAAACTGTTTATATAATTGTTGATCGACATCGTAGTGGCGACTCGAGTAAACATTGACGACGTTCGAATCGTCCGAGCCTTCATTTGAAGTTGTCTCATCTGTGCTTGCGCAAGCGGCAAGGAGCGATGTCGTTAACGCTGCTGAAATTCCTAAAGCTGCATATTTTTTGTTCATCTGTCATTCCCCCACGTTCAATGATTTCTCTCTGGTAATGATAATTACTCTCAGTACCTATCATCACTGATAATCATTCTCACGTCAAGGGTTTTCTGCAATCGCTATCAGTAAGAATGCTTAATTTGTGACAGTTTTGAGGTCATCATTTCTTGACTTCAAAAGAATGCGAACGATATAGTGAAATCAAACAAACCGTCCGGTCGGTACAGAAAGGAGTGGAGATATGACAAACCGATCGAATATCACGAAACAAAAGCTATTGGATGCGGCAACGGACATCATCATGAACCAAGGGGTGCATCAACTTACATTAGATGAAGTCGCCAAAACAGCAGGTGTTTCAAAAGGTGGACTTCTCTATCATTACGCTTCAAAAGAGGCATTGATGACAGCAATCGTCGAACGGTTACAGCAAGAGCAAAACGAGTTGTATGCCTCACTGCAACAGGAAGGTCACGGTCCAGTCGAAGCATTCGTTCGTCTGTTCGATGAAACGAATTTGCATCCCGAACGTGCTGCCATTCATATCGACGTCGAGAAAATGATCGCATTTCTCACGCTGTTTGCCGTCGACCAAGAGTATGCGAATCGATGGAAGCATGATTTAGATACGTTTTTCGAACAGTTCCAAAAAACAGCCGACCCGGTTGAAACGATGATCATTCGTTATGCACTCGAAGGCATGATGATGTCAGAACATTTTGGGGTCGGTGTTCCCCCTGCCGAACTCAAACAAGCAATCATTACCCGCTTGATTGAACGGGCACACGCCATCGACAGCCAATCATAAAAAACAACATATAGAGGAGATTAAAAACCCATGCAGAAAATCACGTCCTTCTCCGTCAACAACAAGTTTGCGGTTTGGTTGATGACAATCATCTTGACAGCCGCCGGTCTTTTCGCCGGTCTGACGATGAAGCTCGAGACGTTACCGGACATCACGACACCGACCGTCTCGGTCACAACCATTTATCCAGGCGCATCCCCTGAGCAAGTGCTTGAAGAAGTCAGTACCGTTCTTGAAGAACGCCTGCAAAGTCTAAATGGTGTGGAACAAGTTCGTTCTTCATCGTTCCAAAACGCTTCGAACATCCAAATCGACTACGACTTCAGTACCGACATGGATGAAGCGGAACAGCAAGTCAAAGACGCGTTAAGCAACGTCGAACTACCTGAATCAGCACAAGAACCCCAAGTGTCGCGTCTCAGCTTCGACGCTTTCCCGGTCATCGGGGCTGCCATTTCGGATGAAAGTCTTGACTTGGCTGAATTGACGAAGCTCGTCGAGGAAGAAGTGCAACCTGCCCTTGAAGGAGTGGAAGGCGCACAAACCGTCCAAATTGCCGGACAGGAAATTCGCCGTGTCGAACTTCAATTCGATCAAGACGCACTCGCTGAATACAATTTGACAGAAGACACGGTCAAACAATTGATTCAAGCGAACGATGCCCGGATTGCTCTTGGGTTATATGAGTTAGGCGATACGGAACAGGCTGTCGTCATCGACGGGAAGTCTGAGACGCTCGAGGCGTTCCGCGACCTTCAGATTCCGTACTCACCAGCACAATCCACGCCGACGACACCGTCTGCCCCGACTGAATTGCCACCTGGTCAAACGCCAGACGTGCCGACAGAGGTCCCGACGGAAACACCATCGGCATTACCACCAAACGTTCCGACGACGGTTCCGACTGTCGCGTTGAGCGAACTCGCGACAATCGAGGACAAAGGAATTGAAGAATCGATTTCTCGCTCGAACGGTGAACGTTCAATCGGCGTACAGGTGACGAAGACACAAGATGCGAACACGGTCGATGTCGTCAATGCCGTCAAAGAAGTATTGAATGACTTCGAAGCAGAGTATGACACGGCGAATGTATCGATCACACTCGACCAAGGACAACCGATTGAAGAGTCGGTCGAGACGATGTTATCGAAAGCATTGCTCGGTGGCTTATTCGCCATCCTCATCATCTTAGTGTTCTTGCGTAACTTCCGATCGACAATCATCGCTGTCATCTCGATCCCGTTATCGCTTCTCATGGCACTTATCGTGTTGAAGCAATTGGATATCACGTTAAACATCATGACACTCGGTGCGATGACCGTCGCCATCGGTCGTGTCGTCGATGACTCCATTGTCGTCATCGAGAATATTTACCGTCGACTCACACGGTCGAACGAACCACTTCGCGGTAAAGAATTAATCATCGCGGCGACAAAAGAAGTATTCATCCCGATTGCTTCGTCGACAATCGTTACAATCGCGGTATTCTTACCGCTCGGATTCGTCACAGGATTTGTCGGTGAATTGTTCTTGCCGTTCGCATTGACGGTCGTCTTCGCCCTTCTTGCTTCATTACTCGTCGCGATCACGGTTGTACCAATGATGGCCGACTCGTTCTTTAAGAACCGCGACAAGTTGAAGCCAGAAGAAGGTCCAGGCAAGCTCGCGGAATGGTATCGCGGCGTCTTGAACTGGTCACTGAACCATAAACTCGTCGTCTTCGGACTCGCGACTGCCCTATTGATTGGTAGTTTTGCCCTCGTCCCAGCGATCGGGGTCAACTTCTTGAACCAAGATTCGGAGAAGACGTTGTTCGTCACGTTCGACCCAGAACCGGGTCAAACGCTTGAAGATTCGATTGCTGCAGCTGAAGTGGCAGAAGAATACTTCATGGAAGAACAACCGAACGCAACGGACGTTCAGTTCACGGTCGGTGGAGAGAACCCGCTGAACCCAGGAAACAATAAACAAGGAATCTTCATCGTCCAGTATGACCCGGATACAGAAGATTTCGCAGATGTGAAATTGGCTGATATCGAGAAGTTGAACGAACTCGCTTCAAACGGGGAGTGGAAAGAACAAGACTTCTCAGGTGGCGGCGCAACGAGCGGTGTGACATATAACGTCTATGCCAACTCGCTTGAAGATTTAGAAGCCATCGTGCCGACTTTCATCGAAACGATTGAAGAAGAAACGGATTACGTCCGTCAGGCAACGTCAGACTTACGTGAATCGTATGTACAATATACGTTCAACGTCGACCAACAAGCCGCAGCGGAAGCTGGTGTATCTGCAGGTCAAATCGCACAAGTCATCAGCCAATTCCAGGCACCAGAAAGCCCACTCGCGAGCGTGACGGTGGATGACAAACAGTTAGACGTCGTCATCCCGAACGAGCAAGTGACGTATAATAGTGTCGATGACCTGCAAGCACAAGAAATCACGACACCGTTCGGACCACGCCCGATTTCAGACTTCATTGAAATCGAAGAAGGCACAACGCCGGACACACTCGTCGAGCGCGACGGAAAGCTGCTCGCACAAGTGAGTGTCGAACTCAGCACGGATAAAGCGACGGAAGCGTCGGCTGCGATCGAAGAACGCGTATCAGAAATCGAGCTCCCGTCTGGCGTATCGTATGATGTCGGCGGTGTAACGGAACAGATTCAAGAATCGTTCACACAGCTCGGTCTTGCGATGCTCGCTGCAATCGCCATCGTATACTTGGTTCTCGTGATCACATTCGGAGGGGCACTCACACCATTCGTCGTGTTGTTCTCACTCCCGTATGCGATTATCGGGGGACTTGTCGCCCTCCTCATCACTGGTGAAACGATTTCGGTTTCTGCCTTGATCGGGGCACTCATGTTAATCGGGATTGTCGTCACGAACGCCATCGTCTTGATTGACCGCGTCATTCATAAAGAAGAAGCTGGTTTATCAACACGTGAAGCGTTACTTGAGGCAGCAGGCACACGCCTTCGCCCAATCTTGATGACCGCACTCGCGACAATCGGTGCACTCGCACCGCTCGCACTCGGTCTCGAGGGCGGGGCACTCATCTCGAAAGGTCTCGGAGTCACCGTGATCGGCGGACTTTCAAGTTCGACGCTTCTCACGTTGCTCATCGTACCGATCGTCTATGAGTTCTTCGCACGATTCCGTAAGAAAAAACAAGCGTAAACAAAAGAGAGTTGACTTTGACAAGTCGACTCTCTTTTTTCGTTCAATAACACTGCATGATGATTTCGGTTTCTTCAAATCGTTTGGCGCGGAGGGCATCTTCTGGAATAAGAAAATAAAGAATGCCAACATCCCCAAATATGACATCTAATTCTTCAGTAGAATCCATTTGAAAGAGCAGGAAAGGATGATCGAATCGTTCCCCATATGTTTCTTCTACTTCTTCAAACACGTCATTCTGCACTTCATTCGGATGTCCACCAATTGCGTGGAGTTCTTCTTGTTCGAATTGTTCGACAAGCGTTTCGTACAGGTCGTCACCGAGCAAATCGTACAAATCATATCCATTCTCCGCATAGCCCTCTTTGAAAGAAACGGCACGCTCATTCAATGCTTCTCCAACCCGCACTCGCTCAAGTTGCGTTTCTTCCGTATACAAGACACGCCAAAGATGACGCTCGTCCTCATCTCCCCAAGGTTGTTCTTCCAAGTCATAGAAGAAAGACAACAAACCTTCTTTCGGGAGTGCATCCACGGATTCAAACTCAGCTAAATCACTTAAACGGAACTGAGCTAAAAACGTCATATTCTCCCCAGGGTGCAAGTCAGCATTCGGCAAATCGGGATGCCCACCGAATTTTGAATGGCCGATTTGAACTTCTTCTCGTGTGGTTCGTGGTACAAGCGTCAAATTGACCCGCTTCGTGAACGCACGTAAAATGTCTTCCCCGTTTTGTAATCCATGCTCTTCAATAAATTGCTCAATCGTTTTTAGTTCCATCTCGACACCCCGCTTGTTTATGATAGATATAGTATAGCATGCCGAACGTATGTACCCATTATCTTTTTTGTTATACCCTTTTCTTGACCGATGAGGATGAATTTGAGAAGATGCATACGTTTTGAATGATGCGAAAGGAAGTCTTATAGATGAAATTATTGAAATGGATGATCGGGCTCTCACTCTTGTTTGGATTGAGCACGCTCGGCAACTGGATGGTTGAGACGTTCTCGTGGAAAGTACCAGGTAGCGTCATCGGCATGGTGCTGTTGCTCGTCCTCTTAGTAACAAAAGTCATCCGCGTGGAATGGATTGAAGACAGCGCTGGATTTTTGACGAAGCACCTCGCATTCTTCTTCATCCCGATTGCCGTCGGTCTCATGGCGTACGGTACGTTGTTAAAAGCCGCCGGCATCCCTCTTCTCGTGACCTTACTCATCAGCATGGCGGTCGGTATGGTCGTGACAGCGTTTGTTTCCGGGAAAGAAGGTGAGGCGTCATGACATACGTTTGGATTGGATTGACGATTCTCGTGTATTCGCTCAGTCGTCAACTTTCGAAAAAGTGGGTATCTCCGTTCACTAATGTCGTCTTCTTAAGTACAGCGATTCTGATTCTCCTGTTACTCGTGACAGGACAGTCCTATGATACGTATAAACCGGCTACCGATCTCATTACCATCTTACTCGGTCCGGCGACTGTCGCCCTCGGGTTACCGCTCTATCGCAACTTACCCGTGTTACTCGCCCGGGCAAAACGGGCCCTGAGTGCCATCGTACTTGGGTCACTTTCCACAATTTTTGTTGCTGTCCTTTTCGGCAAATTGTTTTCGTTTACCGAAAACGTATTGATTGCACTATCGGTCAAATCGGCCACGTCCCCGATTGCCCTTGAATTGGCTCGACAACTAGAAGGTGATGCAACGCTTGCGGCTTCGATTGCCGTCGCCTGCGGTATTTTAGGTGCGATGCTCGGTCCGGTACTATTGACATGGATTCGTATAGACGACCCGTTCACGCGTGGGCTCACACTCGGCACCATCAGTCACGGGATCGGGACCGCTCAAGCAGCGACGGAACATCCGTTGTCTGGTGCAACAGGTGGTGCCGCGATGGGATTGACCGCCATCTTCACTTCGTTCATCTTGCCCATTTTATACCCGTTTCTCTTTTGAACAGGTCACGCTCATTTCATCGATGGGCGTGACTTTTTTGTTTCGACTTCGAGCGCGCGTGATAAACTAATGAAGATGAAACTTTTTAGAGGAGGGCAATCCATGCAAGAAAAATTAATTGAACGCTTAATGACTTACGCGAAGATTGATACACAGTCTGACTTCACGAGTACGACAACACCATCGACGGCCAAACAATGGGATTTGATTCGTCATTTGGAAAAAGAACTGAAAGAACTTGGGCTGACAGATGTCGAGACGGACGAATACGGCTATCTATTCGCCACACTTCCAAGTAACGTCGATCATGACGTCCCGACAATCGGATTCCTCGCTCACGTGGATACGGCGACCGATTTCACGGGTACGAACGTTTCCCCTCAACTCGTTGAGCATTATGAAGGTGGCGATATCGTCTTGAACGAATCCTTAAATGTCGTCTTGTCACCAAAAGACTTCCCAGAACTTGACGGGTATGTCGGACATACGCTCATGACAACGGACGGAACGACACTCCTCGGTGCGGACGATAAAGCAGGGATTGCCGAAATCGTCACAGCCGTCGAATACTTATTGGCTCACCCTGAGATTCCGCACGGACCGGTCCGCATTGCTTTCACACCGGATGAAGAAATCGGACGTGGACCACATAAATTCGATGTCGCTCGTTTTAACGCGGACTTCGCTTACACGATGGATGGTGGCCCGCTCGGAGAGTTACAGTATGAAAGTTTCAACGCAGCCGGTGCGACCGTCACCTTCCACGGGACGAACGTTCACCCGGGTAGCGCCAAGAACAAGATGGTCAACTCGATGAAGCTCGCGATGGCGTTCCAAAACCGTTTACCGGCTGATGAGGCACCGGAACGTACGAGCAACTACGAAGGATTCTTCCATTTGAACGGCTTTAATGGGGATGTGGAGAAGACGACACTTCAATACATCATCCGCGATCACGACAAACAGAAGTTCGAAGCGCGTAAAGCGTTGATGGAGAAACTTGTCCTCGAATGGAAACAAAAATACGGGGAAGAGCGGATTGAACTCAAAATGGAAGATCAGTATTACAACATGGCCGAGAAAATCGAACCGGTGAAACACATCGTCGATACCGTTGCTGACGTCATGCGCGGCCTTGACATCGAACCGAAGATTGAACCGATTCGTGGTGGGACAGACGGATCACAACTTTCTTACATGGGTCTTCCGACACCGAACATCTTCACGGGTGGCGAGAACTATCACGGGAAGTTCGAATATATCTCTGTGAACAACATGGAAAAAGCAACAACGGTCATTATCGAAACACTTCGCACATTCGCGAAGCGTGCACAAGCATAACACATGCGCCTCCAATCGTTCTCTTTTACACTAGAGACATTGGAGGCGATTTTTGATGAAACATACATTTAGCATGAACCTCGGCTGGGATGGCGGACGAAATGACGTCGGTACCCTCGAGGCTGAGCGATTAAAGACACAGATTTCGATTCCACCCGAAATGGACGGTCCCGGAGTCGGCACGAATCCGGATGAAATGTTACTCGGGGCAGCGGCCACGTGTTATATCATCACACTCGCAGCCGTACTCGGGCGAAGTGACCTGACTCACCGTGGCATCACGATTGACGCGGAAGGAATCGTCGATGTGACAAACGGCATCTTCACTTACGAGACGATTCGCTATACGACAACGATTCAAGTCCCTGCAGAGATGACCGACCGAGAGATCACGTTGGTCGAGCGTATTGCGAAAAAAGCGAAAGATCAATGTATGATTTCACGCGCGCTCGCAGGAAATGTGGCGTTCGAATTGAATACGACCATTATACGAGTCGATTAAAGCCATCATGATGATGGCTTTTTCTGTGCATCGAAGTGTCAGCTACCTTGTTGATCGATGATTTCACCGTCCACAGAAATTCCTCGTACAATCGCTCCTTGCCCGATTTGAAAATAATATCGACCCAGACCTTTTCGAATCATCGTTGCCTCAGTGAACATAGTGTCGTGATGGGATTTCGTTTCAACTGTATCGATGTTTGGATTGTTTACTTCTCCAAATGTCACATCGAAAGAATGTTCGACGTTTCCGGCGTCATCGTATTCTCGTAAAAATGTGCTATATGAGGTGAAATTGTCGTTTTCATAGTGCGTCCACCCTCTTGGTCCAAGAAGCTCCCACCCTTCCTCATTATTCCCCTCAAAGAACTGGACGACTAATGCCTCCATCTCATTTTGAAAATCAATATCATCTTGAAACTCCATGACATCTTGAAACTCCATGACATCTTGGAACTCTACAGGATCCGGAATCGTCGTGTACATGACGATGGTCACCCCATCGTGTCGTGTTATATAAATCAATTTATTCATGTCATAAGTTAGACCTTTAGCCAACGCCTCGTCAAAATCATCATATTTCCCAAACTCAAATTTCCCCACCTCAAACGCTTGAAGTTCATTCTTCAATAGCGAATTCACGATACTTGAACTGACCGCAATGAATAGGATGATCAGCCAGAGTCTAATTTGTTTCATAGTACCCCCCATTTGATTCACGTGCATTTCTGTTCTACATAATATTTCCATCTTACGTTGTATAATCCTCTATCCTAATGCACAAGTTTTTCTTTAACGTTTGTGAATCATGACGTGACACTGCGCGTTTTTCAAAAACGTGATACAATACACGTCGTAAACTAATCAGAAAAACGAGGGATACCATACATGATTACAGTAAATAACGTCAGCCTACAATTTGGCGGTCGCAAGTTGTTCGAAGACGTGAACATCAAGTTCACACCAGGCAACTGTTACGGATTGATCGGTGCGAACGGTGCCGGTAAATCGACATTCTTAAAGATTTTATCAGGTGAGCAAGATACGACGACGGGTGATGTCAGCATCACACCGGGTGAGCGTCTCGCGGTCCTCAAACAGGACCACTACGCGTATGAGGACAGTGCTGTTCTTGAGACCGTCATCATGGGTCACGAGCGTCTTTATAGCGTCATGAAAGAAAAAGACGCCATCTATATGAAAGAAGATTTCTCAGACGAAGATGGAATGCGCGCAGCTGAACTCGAAGGTGAGTTCGCTGAGTTGAACGGTTGGGAAGCAGAGTCAGAAGCGTCGATGGTTCTTCAAGGTCTTGGGATCACAGAAGCGCTTCACCAGAAACAAATGAGCGAACTCACAGGTGGCGAGAAAGTCAAAGTCCTTCTTGCCCAAGCACTCTTCGGTAAGCCAGACATCTTGCTTTTGGACGAGCCGACCAACGGACTTGACCTCAAAGCAATTCAATGGTTAGAAGAGTTTTTAATCAACTTTGAAAACACAGTCATCGTCGTTTCCCACGACCGCCACTTCTTGAACAAAGTCTGTACACACATGGCAGACCTCGACTTTGGAAAAATCCAATTGTATGTCGGGAACTACGACTTCTGGTATGAGTCAAGCCAACTTGCTACACGTATGGCGGCAGATCAGAACAAGAAGAAAGAAGAGAAGATCAAAGAGCTTCAAAACTTCATCGCACGTTTCAGCTCGAACGCATCGAAAGCGCGTCAAGCGACGTCACGTAAGAAGTTGCTCGATAAGATCACACTCGACGACATTCGTCCGTCATCACGTCGTTATCCATTCGTCGGATTCACGATGGAACGCGAAATCGGGAACGATGTTCTCTATGTCGACAACGTTTCGAAAACGATTGATGGCGTAAAAGTGCTCGACAACGTCACGTTCTCACTTAACAAGACGGACAAAGTCGCATTCGTTGGTCGTTCTGACGTTGCGATCACGACACTCTTCAAAATTCTCATGGGTGAGATGGAACCAGATACAGGTTCGGTCAAATGGGGCGTGACGACGACTCAGTCGTACTTCCCGAAAGACAACTCGGAATACTTCGAGGGCTCGGAAAAGAGCATCCTCGACTGGTTGCGTCAGTTCTCACCAGCCGATGAGTCAGATACGTTCCTTCGTGGATTCCTTGGCCGCATGCTCTTCTCAGGCGAAGAAGTCATGAAGAAGGCGTCTGTCCTCTCAGGGGGAGAAAAAGTACGCTGCATGCTCTCGAAGATGATGCTCTCAAACTCGAATGTGCTCGTCCTCGACGATCCGACGAACCACTTGGACCTCGAATCGATCACAGCACTCAACAACGGTCTCGAGTCATTCAAAGGCGTACTCCTCTTCAGCTCACATGACCATCAGCTCATCTCGACGATTGCGACACGCATCATCGAAGTGACACCGAATGGCATCGTGGATAAAGAAGCAACTTACGATGAGTACTTGGAGAACGAAGCGCTCCAACAACAAGTTGAATCACTTTACCAAAATGCATAATAAAAATGATCGGCTCACGCGAGCCGATCATTTTTATTTGACGTTTACCGTCTCCATCACATGCTCATGAATGTCATGACCTTTCGTGACGTGGACTTGAACGTTGTATGCGCCAGATTCAGTAAAGGTGTGCATCCCTTTGTACATACCAGCATCTGCTTCCTCTAACTTCACCCACTCATGCTTCTCTGCCCCGTCTTGGAAGATTTCGAGTTGTACGTCTGCCCCCGCTAACATCTCCTCTTCAATCATAACGTGAACCATGAACGGCTGTTCCTCACCTGCTGTCGCCGATTTCGGTTCGAGCGTGATGTCCGCTCCTGCATGGTGATGGTGGTCACTATCCTTTTCCGCTTCGGCAGCCGTTTCAGGATGTCCGACCGTCACATTCGTCGTTGGCATCGTATGCATCGAACGTGCTGTCACGTGAACTTGGACCGTATAGACCGCTTCTTCCGCGAACGTCGTCTCTGCTTCATAGACACCGTCTTTTGTGAGCGACGCCTTGATCATGTCACTTTCTTCCTTTGCACCATTCTTCCATACTTCGAACTTGATCTCATCCGCATCGTCTACAGGCTGACCGTCCTGTGTGACGCGAACAGATAATGGTACCGCTTCTCCTTGATCTGCCGTCGCAGCCACCGTCAACTCTGCCTCTACCGGCTCCATCGATTGTGGGACAGCTGCGCTTTCCGCTTCTTTCTCCGTGCCGCATGCACCGAGTACGAACAGGCCGATGAGTCCAAACACGACCCCAAACCGTGTCATCATCTTTTTCATCATAAGTCCTCCTTATAAATCGCTTACATCTTTCACACATTTTTCATGATACCACCCTTTTCCAGAAAGAGTGTGAGCATTCTGTGAGATAACCCACGATACCTTCTCACAAATTTCACACATATAGTTGAATCAAAATTTGTTTCATCCATTTCCGAATATTAGTCCATCATTTCTAAAAAGGGGTATATAAAAACTATATAGGGTGTGCATTTGGAAAGCCTTAACATCAAGAGGATGACATCATGAATGGAGGCGAATTCAGATGAAACGTAGGGTCATTCGTGGGGCGATGGCACTGTTCATCTTATTGGCGATGGTGATCACACAATCGATTTCTGTCAGTGCCGCCGCTTCAAAATTTATCACGAGCGTGAACACGACAAACAAAGTCGTTGCGTTAACGTTCGATGATGGGGCAGACGGAGCGAACACGAACAAGATTTTAGACATTTTGGCAAAAAACAACGTCAAAGCCACTTTCTTTTTGACAGGATCGGGTGCAAACAACCATCCCCAATACATTAAAAATATCGCCGCGAAAGGACATCAACTCGGTAATCACTCGTATACACATCCTGACTTCACGAAACTAACTGCCACTCAAATGAAATCCGAACTCGACCGCACGGAAGCCTTGATTAAATCATTGACCGGCAAAACGACGAAACCGATTTTCAGAGCCCCGTTCGGAGCCGTCAATAGTACTGTGTTGAACGACGTCGGTGCTGCCGGCTATGGTTACACGATTCAATGGAATATCGATACGATTGACTGGAAAGGATTGACCGCGAGCCAAATCAATACGAAAGTACAAACCAATATTAAACCGGGTTCAATCGTCTTAATGCATACTGGTGCGGGTGCACCGGGTACACCACTCGCATTGCCAACGATGATTTCGCAACTGAAAGCAAAAGGGTACCAATTTGTCACGGTCTCGCAATTACTCGCCTATCAAAACACGTCAACGAACAAAACGTATACTGTGAAGTCCGGTGACACGTTGTACAGCATCGCACGGACGTATGGCGTCACGGTATCCGCTCTAGCGGCAGCTAACAATATCACAAACTATAGCTTAATCTATGTCGGACAAGTGCTCATCATTCCAGGAACAACCGTCACTCCACCACCTACAACGACTGTGAAATATACCGTGAAATCGGGTGACACGCTCTACAAGATTGCGACAATGTACAATACGACCGTCTCGAAGATTGCAGCCGCCAACAAAATCACAAACATCAATCTCATCAGTGTCGGACAGGTGCTCATCATTCCAGGAACAACCGTCACTCCACCACCTACAACGACCGTGAAGTATACCGTGAAGTCGGGTGACACACTCTATAAGATTGCGACGATGTACAATACGACTGTTGCGAAAATCGCAGCCGCCAACAACATCACGAACATCAATCTCATCAGTGTCGGACAAGTGTTGACCATTCCGAAATGAGTGCACTGTGAATCTTTTCCTCTACTTGTGACGTATCGTATGCAAACAGGAAAAGAGGAACCGCTATGACTCGAATCGCAATCCGCGTTAGTATCGCTGCACTCATCGGACTTGGTGTCTCCATTGTCACATTCTCAATTTTGATTTGGCTCGGTTATGAACAAGCACTCACATCCGGTGAGCCGATCCAATTCTTCACTCGTGACATTTATCAATTCGAAAACGAGGTCGGGGTGGCCAATCAGAATCAGATGGCCATACTTGGTGCAGGTTTTATGGGAATCGCTATTCTCATCGGAGAAATCGGGGCACGCCTCAAACAAAATAACCGCTGCGCGTGCAGCGGTTATTTTTAGTGATGATGTCCACCATCGTGATCATGTGACTGAACTGTCGATTGTTCAATCTGGTCGATTTGGTCTTGTGGTACATCGCCGACAATCATCCATGCAGTTGGGGTATACACTTTCTGCCCTTCATGCACCATGCCGTTCACTCGATAAATTCCTTGATCGAGCTTCACGCTCGTTACGAGGTAGCCATCCCTTTCCGTCACTTCGTATGTCCGTGTGTCCTCGGTGGCATAAGGTGTGACTTGGATATGGCTTTCTGTCACGCGTTCGTCATTCTCTACTTTCATCGCAAGTGTCGTCAATCCGACTTCCACGTGTTCAGGTACAATCAATTGAATCCCAATCGGATCAATGGTGCGTTCAATCGGTTGAAGCTGACACGCGCCTAACCAAATCGTCGCTAGGATGACAGGAAGGACTGTTTTGAATCGTCTCATGCTGCCACCTCCGCTTTCAACTTCCGGCGTCCGACCAACCAATCAAATACGAGAACGATAAGGATACTGATTCCCGCGAGCGGTAATGTCACACCGAGCAGTAAGATCGAGATACCAACGATTCGTTTGATCCGTTCGTCTTCGAACCGCTTCATCTGTTCGATAGATCCGACTTTTCGTTTGCGCCACATCACAAACGAACTGATGACCACAAAAATGAGACCTAGACAAAGTGCGACCCCGACCAATTGATTCAGTAATCCAAACAAACGACCTTCGTGGAAGGCGATTCCGATCGTAATCAGTTTTCCAAGAATCCCATAATCCGCATACGTTACAGAACTAAGTGTCTCACCGCTATATTGATCTAGGTTCACCGTTGCTTCTTTAAACGGGTGTCCTGCTGCTGATGTGACGGTATAGACGCCTGTTTCGCCTTCCGGAAGCGAGATTGTGTACGGTCGATTGATCGACGTATTGTTCACGACCTGATTCAAGTCAATTGGCAACAGTGTACTTGGTGAAGATGCCGGTACAAGATCTGCTTGTGTTGCCCAAGGTACGTCTTCTGCCACATCTTTTGTGGTCACAGTTGATTCCGGTTTAGCGCCAAACGCATAGGCATACATCGGTGCTCCCGTATTTGTCGACGAGGAGACCCACTGCAACATAGCCCCTGACACGGATGACCAGGCAAGACCTGAACTGATGATGATGACGAGGCCTAGCGATGACCATAAAGCGACGCTACCGTGCATTTGTTTCCACCATTGCCGACCTTTCCCGAGCTTCGGCATGAGCATCCGAACCGGATTTTTCCCACGTGGCCAGAATAAGAACGTTCCCGTGATGAGTAGAATAATCGCCCATGACGCTGCGAGCTCGACAATCCAGTTCCCGATTTGTCCGCCTAATAGTGTGCCATGAATCACAACTAACAAATCCATACTACCTTCAGCAGTTCGTGTCCCTAAAACTTCGGCAGTTTCCGGATGGATATATGTATACATCATCTCGTCATTGTTCATCCAACCGATTCGAGTCGATTCACCTTCATCCGGCAATCGAATCGATGTAATCATCGCATCCGGATATTCTGTCATGAATGATTCCTTTTGGATTTCTATCGGCTGTTCTTTCGTGAAAGATGCCGTCATCATGTCTTTGTATTGCATCTTCGTTACTTGTGGTTCAAATAAATAAATGCTTCCTGTCACAGCCAAGATAATGAAAATCGGTGCAAATATAAGACCTGCATAAAAGTGCCAACGCCAAATCGCTCGATACCAAGCGTTGCGTTTGTTCAATCGTTCCCCTTGCATAACGCTTCCCCCCTTATTTTTTGTGTCCAACTTGTGAACAGATTGAGTATACAAGGAATGGAAACGTTTTATTCTTGCTATTTGTGACAACTATTCGTCGATATAGAGAAGTCAAAATGAACTCGAATTCATCTTTTTTTCACATATTTCAGGTCTTACACCACACATTTTCACATAAACAAAGAGACGCCAACAAATTAGCGTCTCCAAAGTGTGATTAATTTGTGAATTGCTCTGCTTCTGTCGATCCAGCCAGGGCTGTCGTTGATGATTGTCCACCTGAGATGACGAGTGAGACTTCATCGAAGTAACCCGTCCCGACTTCACGTTGATGACGTGTCGCCGTGTAACCATGTACTTCAGCCGCAAATTCTGCTTGTTGCAATTCCGAGTAGGCTGCCATGCCACGGTCTTTGTATCCGCGTGCGAGCTCGAACATACCGAAGTTGAGCGCGTGGAACCCAGCGAGTGTGACGAACTGGAACTTGTATCCCATTGCGCCGATTTCTTGTTGGAACGTCGCAATTTCTTCGTCTGACAACTTCTTCTTCCAGTTAAATGATGGCGAGCAGTTGTAAGCGAGAAGTTTTCCTGGATACTTCGCATGAATCGCTTCGGCAAATTGACGTGCCTCTGCCAAATCTGGTTCAGACGTCTCACACCAGACGAGGTCTGCATATGGTGCATAAGCGAGACCACGAGCGATGGCTTGCTCGATACCAGCTTCTGTACGATAGAAGCCTTCCGGTGTACGCTCTCCAATGATGAATGGATGATCGATTGGATCGATGTCGCTCGTGATCAAGTTTGCCGCGTGTGCGTCTGTCCGCGCTACGATGATTGTCGGGACGCCCATGACGTCTGCCGCGAGTCGAGCCGAAATCAAGTTTTTCACAGCCGTCTGGGTTGGGAGTAACACCTTCCCACCGAGGTGACCACATTTCTTCTCAGACGAGAGCTGGTCTTCGAGGTGAACACCAGCAGCACCCGCTTCAATCATCGCCTTCGTTAATTCGAATACGTTGAGGACACCACCGAACCCGGCTTCCATATCCGCGACAATCGGTGCGAACCAATGCGTATCGCCTTTTCCTTCTGCCGTTTGAATTTGATCGGCACGTTGAAGCGCCTGATTGATTCGTTTGACGACACTCGGAACCGAGTTGGCCGGATATAAACTTTGGTCCGGGTACATGTGACCTGACAGGTTAGCGTCTGCCGCTACTTGCCAACCGCTTAAGTAAATGGCTTCAAGTCCTGCCTTCACTTGCTGAATGGCCTGGTTCCCTGTCAACGCGCCGAGCGCATGGACGTAGTCACGCTCGTGCATCAATTCCCACAGGCGTTCCGCTCCTTTTGTCGCAAGCGTTTGTTCAATCACGATAGACCCTCGTAACTTCATGACGTCTTCTACAGAGTATGGACGCTCTACCCCTTCAAATCGTTCTGACTTCCAGCTGTTCACCAATTCTTCGCGTTGTTTCATTAATAAACCCTCCTGTATTATATTAATTTTAATTTATTCAATTTGTTATATAACAGATAGTGCAAATTAAACACTTTAGTCGAGGTAAGCACAGCACTCCAACGCTGCTTTGAACGTCGAATGCTCCATCCCACAGCAACGGCATACGTTCTCTTCGTCCCGATCTTCCGGTTTGCGGAAGACGACGACTTCATCGATCGGCTCTTTCATGATTTGGAGCGAGCCGTCGGCACGATCCAAGACGAGGCGCATCAAGTCGTTGCCGTATACGAATGCTGTATTCGCTAAAGATGCTGTCGATTCTCCAGATACGATGCGGCGGACGACCCAACGTTCAATCAACTGTTCGCTTTCCATTTTTTTCGTTGTCATGATGAGGTTCCTCCTTTTAAATTGAACTCCACAGTTTGTCGTTTCATAAATTCACGGCGGCGGCGATGCAAGATTGGTTCAGTGTACCCGTTCGGCTGTTTCAACCCATGAAACACGAGTTCGTGGGCGGCTTGATAGGCGATCGATTGATCGACGTTCGGTGTCATCGGTCGGTAATTCGGATCTGACTCGTTTTGCTCGTCGACAACTTGTGCCATCCGATAAAGCGTGACTTCCACTTGATCTGCTGAACAGATGCCGTGATGCAGCCAGTTGGCCACGTGTTGGCTCGAAATTCGAAGTGTCGCCCGGTCTTCCATCAGTCCGATATGGTGAATATCCGGCACTTTCGAACAACCTACACCTTGTTCGACCCAACGAACGACGTATCCGAGCAATCCTTGTAAGTTGTTCTCGAGTTCTTCTTTGATTTCGTCTTGCGAATAGATGCGTGTCGCGAGCGGAATGTCGAGGAGCTGTTGTCGCTCATGTTTCGAATGAGGCTGCTTGATCAATTCTCGCTGTACATCAAAAGCATCGAGTTGATGATAGTGCATCGCATGGAGCGTCGCCGCTGTCGGTGAAGGCACCCATGCCGTCGTCGCCCCGGAGCGTACATGTGCAATTTTTTCACGCATCATGTCCCGCATCCGATCGGGCATCGCCCACATCCCTTTTCCGATTTGTGCTTGATGATGGAACCCGCTCTCGAGACCGGTTGATACATTCAACCGTTCATATGCAGCGAGCCAAGGTGACGTCTTCATTTCTCCCTTTCGACGCATCGGTCCGAGTGTCATCGAGGAATGAATCTCGTCCCCCGTCCGGTCGAGGAAGCCCGTATTGATGAAAACGACCCGCTCTTTTACTTGAGCGATACAATTTTTCAAGTTGAGCGACGTTCGTCTCTCTTCATCCATCACGCCGACTTTTAACGTATGGCGCGGAAGTTCTAACAGATCTTCTACAGCGTCAAACAAGTCATTGGTGAATGCTACTTCTTCAGACCCGTGCATTTTTGGTTTGACGATATAGATCGATCCTTCCCTAGAGTTGAGCCGACGATGTAGATGGCGACTCGCGATCAATGAAGTGAAGATAGCATCAACGATCCCCTCTGGTACCTCACGACCTTCTGCATCAAGCATCAAGTCGGTCGTCATCAAGTGTCCGACATTTCGAATGAATAAGAGCGCGCGTCCTGGGAGCACAACTTCCGCTCCACCTTTTCCAATCAAACGCTTATCTTCGTTTAAACGTCGAGAGAGTCGCTTCCCGTTCTTTTGGAACGAGGCTTCAAGCGTCCCATCCATCAAGCCTAGCCAATTATGATACAGATGAACTTTGTCTTCCGCACAAACGGCTGCGACCGAGTCTTCACAATCCACGATTGCGGATAGGGCTGATTCGAGCTCGATGTCCATCAGTCCAGCAGGATCGATTTTGCCGACCGGATGCTCGCGGTCAAATTGCAGTTCAACGTGTAAGGCATGGTGTCTGAGCATCAACGTCTTCAACTCGTTCGGTTCCCCGGTGTAACCGACGAAAGAATCATCTGCGAACGAATGCTCGTCATCCCCGATTACCGCATAAGCGACATCATCACGAACGACGTATTGCGTCACTTTCTTGTGCGACCCTGACGGTAGCGGGAACGTGTCATCTAGAAACTGTTTCGCCAACCGAATAACTTCATTACCGCGAACGGGATTATATCCTCGTCCCTTTTCCATACCGTCCGCCTCTTCAATCATATCTGTTCCATAAAGGGCGTCGTAGAGACTTCCCCATCTGGCATTGGCGGCGTTAAGTGCATATCTGGCATTGTCTAACGGTACGACGAGTTGCGGTCCCGCTTGATGCGCGATTTCACGATCGACACCCGAAACATCGATGTTAAAATCTTCGACGATCGGTTCGATATAGCCGATTGACGTTAAAAATGTCTCATATTCGATTGGATCGACTTCTTCTTCGCGACTGTACCACTCCTGTAACAATCGCTCATATGTCATGCGCTGCTCCAAAAGTGTCTGATTCACTGGAATGAAACGCTCTAGAAGCGATTCAACGCCTTCCCAAAAAACGTTGATTTCCTGGGGTTCAAGTACGTTTTTATTCACAAATTCAACCAGCTTTTCATGAACATGATACGTATTTAGTCGTTCATAGTGTTCCAAGCGTTCACATCCTCCTTTAACCATTGTTATATATCAGTTGATTACAATATAGACTATTATATAACAGTTTGACAACCCATTTCTTAAAACTTTTTATTTGAAATCTCGTCAGGATGGGTTTACTATACATTGTGTGACCCATCAATGATTGAGTCATCAATGATTTGAGGAGGCGATGTGCATGCGAGATTCCTGCTCGCTCCGTGATCAAATTCTCTATCACATCATCACCGTACAAAAAGAATTGGGGCAATTATTCGACTCTGAAATGGACGGGCTCAGCCTGAGTCGCTACGACATTTTAAGCAACCTGTATCACGTCGGTCCATTGCGACAGCGTGAATTGCAACAGCGCGTCGATGTCGACCATGCCGCCATCACCCGACACCTGAAGCAATTAGAGACACAAGGACTGATCACGCGAAGACGCTGTGAACAAGACAACCGTGTCATCTATGTCGAGTTGACAGACGATGGTCGTGAGCAAATTGCACATTGGACTGAGCAAAAAGAGTGCTTAACGGACCGACTTTTTGTCAACATGAAGGTAGAGGATCAACAACAGTTACTAGCATCCCTAACGATGTTACAAGATACTATTGACCATGAAAGGAAGACTACAATATGAACACTGCTACACAAAAAGACTTTATGGAGATTGTCAAAGGACGCCGCTCGATTCGTGTATACGATGAGAACGTGAAGATCTCAAAAGAAGAAATGACACAAATCCTTGAAGAAGCGACAACAGCTCCTTCATCACTTAACTTACAGCCATGGCGCTTCGTCGTCATCGATAGCGCAGAAGGAAAAGAAACGCTCCTTCCACTCGCAAGCTTTAACAAACGCCAAGTGGAAACATCTTCAGCTGTCATCGCACTCTTCGCCGACTATCAAATGGCAGATTACACAGAAGAGATTTTCGATACAGCGGTAGAGCGCGGTATGATGCCGGCTGAGGTCCGCGACCGTCAAGTCGACATGATTAAAGGTATCTTCAAAGATGCACCGAAAGAAATGGTCAAAGACAGCATCATGCTCGATTCAGGTCTTGTTGCGATGCAACTCATGCTCGTCGCACGTGCACACGGGTATGATACAAACCCAATCGGCGGATACGACAAAGCGAACATCGCTGAAGCGTTCGGTCTCGACAAAGAACGTTACCTTCCAGTCATGCTTCTCTCAATCGGGAAAGCAGCAGAAGAAGGGTACCCATCAGTACGCTTCCCAGTCGACCGCATCACAGACTGGAAATAATTCAAAAGGTTCAATCGCCTCAGCGATTGAACCTTTTTTTCATCCGATATATTTGACGACTTCGTTGAAGTCACGACGTGTTTTCGGTGCGAAATCACGCGCCCGATATCCAAATGCGACCATGACCGAAAGTGACCATTCGCCCCGTTCCATCACACCTTCTGAGATGAGCAACTCATCGATTTCCTCTTGATTGAACCCTTCAATCGGGCATGAATCGATTTCGATTTGCGCGGCAGCTGTCATCATATTCCCGAGTGGAATGTATGTCTGACGCTTGATCCATTCCTGGAAGACACGTTCATCATCCAAGAGACGATAGTCGTTCTCCTGGAACTCCTGTACCCGTTTCACGCGTTGCGCGTATTCTTCTTCCGTCCGACCTTGCACGCCCGTCACGATATGACGAATATAGTCCGCATCGTAACGCATGGCTTTCGGTGTTCTTGCGAGAATCAACACGAAGTGGCTCGCAGTCAAAGCCTGACCTTGCGCCCCCCATGCGTGATCTTTAATTTTTTGGAGCAAATCTTCCCGACGAACCACGACGAATTGCCATGGCTCAAATCCGAATGAACTCGGTGAAAGACGTCCTGTCTCTAAAATGAACTCCATGTCCTCTTCTTTGATTTTACGATCCGCATCGAATGCTTTCGTCGCTTGACGCCAACGATACGCCTCTAAAATGTCTTTCTTTTTCATCGTGCTCACTCCTCCATTACCAAGATGACTCCATCATATCAAACCGATAAATCAAAAATCGCTCATGAAGATTCTTCAGCGGCAATCGCACCGTTTGTACGTACTGAAAAGGCGTCTCGTCGTTCAAATAATGGAGGTACTCATCCGCCGGATAATATAAAATCACATCGACCGGGCGAAGATCCGTTTCAACAGATTCGATGATGTTGGCAATCACTTGGCGGAAGACGTTCACTGAGAACGGATTAAAGAAGTAGAATCGATTCGCATCCGGTGGAATCGTGAATTCCTCCGCAAGTCCCTGTTCTAATTGAACACTTCCCCGATTTCGATGTTTCTTCGTATAGCACGCCCAATTTTGAAGTGCCTCCTCGTGAAACCCACCGTCCATCTCGACACCGATCGCCCGCACGCGAAACGTATACGCTAAATAGAACGGGAGACGTCCTTTGCCCGAACCAAAATCAATGATGGTATCTGCGGACTCTAACGGATACGCATCCCGAAGCAAATCGAGTGCCTCATAAGGTGTCGGTTCATAACGATGATATTCCGCCGAGGTTGGAAATCCTTGCTGTGGTTTGGCCGTCTCGATTTGTAACAGTTGCTCATATTGCTGTTCGTTCATGATGAACCTCTTTCTTGAATAGATTGGAAGAATGGATGCCGCTCCATCTCTCTCGTAAATGACGTCTGTTCCTGATAGGCGACATACATGACATAAATCGGAACCAACACTTTAAACCAGCTTGGAAGTAAAATGAAGCTTGTCACGCCAAGTGGAATGAGTCGAAACCACAAATTTCGGTGGGTCGGCGTCCTGAAATAGATTAGAATTGCCATCGTCCGTCTGACGGTGCCAAAGCGATTCGGTTTCGGTCGATATAGTGGACGTGTCCGCACACTCGTCTTCTCGATGGCACCTGAGGTTGTCAGCAGGACTCGGTCGAATGAGGCACGCTCACGTTCCCCGATTTCAATCTCGCGACCGATATTCGGATGTTTCGACACCCATCCTTCCCCTACGTATAACGCAAATGTGACCATCATGCTTCCGATCAACACACCGAGTAACACCGACTCAATCAATAGCGCATACACGCCTACAAAAGCAATCAGCACGATCAATAAACGTTTCATGAGATGGACGTGTCGGAGGCGAAGTTGATACTGGATCCATGCATGGCACCAAGAGAGTAAGAAAAGCGCGGCTCCGAATGCGAGTATCTCGACAGTGGTCTTTCCCTTCACATGTAGAATCGGTGCGATCAATAGAAGATAGAATCCGTATTGAATCAGATGTTGAGTCATCTGATATACGACGGAGTACCATTTCAACTGTCGAATGAGATGACGATCTGCCACAAGGATGAGGTCGGCGCGTTCCACCCAGACAAACATGCGGTCCTGCCACATCACCCATCCGAACAGGATTGCCCATAACAGATAAGGCACATCACGCAACCAATCGATATTCCCTTCCCATACGAGCCAGTAAGAATACCCTGCCCATATGAGAAGAGGAATGACGCCGTATAAAAAAATCGTCCAGTCGACAATCAGTCGGACCGTCTTCCACTGTTGTTTCATATAACGGGAGACACGCATCCAAAACAATCGTTTCGCAATCATCGGAGCGCCACATCTTCCATCATATCGAACAAGGTCATCCCCTCTGTTTCGAGTGCTTCACGAATCTCTGCTTTCGTCCCACTCGCCAAGAGTTCCCCGTCATCAATCCATACGAACCGGTCACACAACCGCTCGGCCGTATCAAGAACGTGTGTGACTAGTAAAACAGCGGCTCCCCTCGTGCGCTCCGCTTCTAACAATCGAAGTAATTGGATGGTGGTCGTTGCATCTAATCCGATAAACGGTTCATCGACAATCAATACATGCGTTTCTTGAATGAGCGCCAATAAAATCATCGCTTTTTGTTTCATCCCTTTTGAAAAAGAGGAGAGATACCGGTCTGTCACATGATTGAGTCGGAAAAGCTTCAGCAACTCCTCCGTCTTTTCTGTCGACTCGACACCCGTCAATTCTTGAACGAGCGCAATATGTTCCGATAGTGTCAAATAATCGTAGTAAACGGGTTGCTCCGGGATGTACGCATAGCGTTCCATCTCGACGTTCCCTTTCATCCATGGAATCGTTCCTGTCAGACAGGCGACCGTAGTCGTTTTTCCTGCACCGTTCGACCCAATCACCCCTAAAATTTCACCTGATCGCACATCAAACGAAATGCCTCGAATGACTGGCTCGTTTACCTCATATCCTGCTTTGTCGATTGATACAATCATCTCTTGTCCCCCTATCCAAAACGAAATCGAATGTATTCTCCTTTATTTTATCCCAGTATAACCTAAACATTCTGAGCAATTGGGAAACGCTCCGGTTGAAGCGGTTTCGTGATAGAACACCCACAATTATTTTTTCTGAATATTGAGTGCGATTCGTTTACTTTAGCGTGGTAACGTGAAATGATAATGATACCAACTCTTTAAAGTGAGGTGACGGTGTGTCTACCACGGAGTACGAACAAGCGACATCTATTTTGCATCACCTCTTTACCGCCTCTTCTTTTGTCGGAATCGATTTTGGTTCTGGCCCAAATCACCATCTCCTTTATTTCAGTCGCCAGGGACTAGAATCCTGGATCTCGATTGAGGGACCGTGGCATGTCCACGCTACACAAAGCACGTTTGACGAAGGTGAACAACTTGAACAACTTATGCGGCTTCGTCGTGAGCGCATCCATCACGTACGACTCGGTGACGAACATCCCCATCTCGAACTTGAATTTGAATCAGGTTCTCTCCTATTCATCAATGGATTTCAAGAACAATTTGAATGTTGGCAAGCAGGTGACGCACGACCGCTCGGCGGAGACGCCTATTTGTTGGTCGCGATGCCGCAAGGTGAACTTGCTATCTTTGCAGATGGAGACGATGAATGAGTACATGGACGGAGATTGTTTTGTATATGTTGATTGCCGGGGGCGTTAGCCTCGCAATCATCTTATTGCGAAAGATTACGAAAGCATGAAAAAAGCGGCCGAGGCCGCTTTTTTAGTCGAACAAGACCCGCTGCATCCGCTCTGGCGCATCCAAATAGTCGCGCATGACCTTTACATGTTCCAGATCATCAAACGCTGTCGGAGTAAGCCCCGTCTCCACTTGCAAAATCATCGCACCTGGATACGACATCAAGATAGGGGAGTGACTCGCAATGATGAATTGACTTCCCGCTTGTACGAGTTCATGCATGCGCGCGAGCATCGTCAGTTGACGCATCGGTGACAATGCGGCCTCTGGCTCATCTAAAATGTAGAGACCGTCTCCACGAAATCGATGTAGCATGAGGGAGAGAAACGCTTCCCCGTGTGATTGTTCATGAAGGGAACGCCCGCCATACGACTCATAAAATCGTTCAAGATTGGGGGGCAGATTTCGCCATCTCGTCCACATAACTTGATAGCTGATATGCCGTCTCGGCACGTAAGAAAAAGCCATCTTTCGGACGATACGGGCCTCGAATCGGACGAAGCGCTTCAAACAAGGAACTATGCGTCGACTCTGTTTCAAATTGGAAGGAATGTGCTCCGCCTTCTGGATTGAATCCGGCCGCCACGGCCATCCCCTCAATCAATGTCGATTTCCCACTCCCATTCTCTCCGACAAGAAACGTGACAGGATGATGAAACAATAGTTCATCGAGCGTCTGAAAAATCGGTAACGTATACGGATATCCTGTCGAACGGATTCGTTTCCTCTCTAACCGTACCCCACGCAAAAACAAAGTCATGTCCATTCGATCCAAAATGTCGCCCCCTTCTCTGAATCAACCCCGTAAGAAAGCCCTTGTGCTTCAAGAAGTAATTTCGTGATGGCGAGACCTAGGCCATGTCCGTTCGAGCGGTCTCCTTTCACATACATATCCCAAATGGAATGCTGGATGGTAGGGTCAATTCCCTTCCCTTCATCTGTCACTTCTAATCGATTTGGCGTCAGTCTGATGGTGATGCATCCCCCAGGAGGACTCGCTTCATACGCATTTCTCAAGAAGTTCGAGAGAACCCGTTCCATCGCTAGACGGTCAGCTTGAATCATTACAGACTCCAATTGTAAATCGAGCGTCACGTCTTTTTGTCGGAACCACTCGGACATGCGTGAAGTCAGTCGACGAATCAAGTCATCTAGTTGAAGCGACTCTATTTCAAGCGGAATCGTACCGGACGACAACTTTGAATATTCGAGCATCTGGTTGACGAGTCGGTCAATCCGGTCCACTTCCTCGGTAATACTTTTCCCGGTCATCGAAATATCCGATGTCTCCACAACACCTAGCTCCAGCATCTCCGCCTCGTTCCGAACGATGGCGAGTGGTGTACGCACATCATGCGTCACCCCGGATATAAATGATTTTTGAAGCGCCTCTTTTTCTTGAAGCGATTCATTCATACGACCAACCGTGACAGTCAAATCTCCAATCTCGTCATTCGTCACATTCGGTAGAGTGATGTCGTGTCGTCCCTCCATGATCGATGCGGTCGCTTGTTTCAACTCCACGAGCGGCTGCGTGAGTCGACGACTCATCCAAAATGTGACGCCGATGGCAACCAACAGTGCCAGGATAAACCCGCCTGCTAGGATGAGATAAATTTGCTGAAACTGTGGATTCGAGAACGGTACGGGGCTGTACGTCACGATTTGAATATCCCCTTCTTCTTGTAAATACGTCAAGAAGCGGGTGCCGTTCACACTCACTTCGTCCTGAACCGCTAAGTCATCCGGGTCGAGGCTGATCGGCATCATGCGATGCATCCGTCCACCACGTTCTAGCTCGATCCGTTGCCCGTTCTGAAATAGTAGCACGTCTAGTTGACCTGGAATCCCACGTCCTTCTTGTATGGCCTCATACGCAATCACTGCCTCGCGCTCTAACTGTGCATATGTTTCGTCTTCTGCGAAGCGCCCGATCAATAATGACGTGAGTCCGAAAGTTAAGAGTGCCATCACAGCAAGTGGTAGAACAGCCGTCCACAGTAATTTCTTCATCAATCGATTCATGACAGTCCCTCTAAGCGATAACCGACCCGATGAACGGTCTTCAACTGTTCTTTCAGTGTGGGTGATTTATCACGTAATTGTTTAATATGAGTGTCGACCGTACGCGTATCTCCGACAAACGTGTAGTCCCATACGTCGTCGAGCAGGCGATTCCGGTCCAACGCCTCCCCGACGTGCTTCCATAGATACAAAAGTAGTTCATACTCCTTGTTCGTAAGTCGAAGCGGATGTCCGTTCTCTTGTACCATTCTCGATTTGATGTCGATAGTGAGCGCTCCGAATTGAATCAAATCGGTCTGTTTGACGAGACGTTTCAGACGAATCTCTAGCTCTTTCAAGACAATCGGTTTGACCAAGTAATCGTCTGCCCCGAGCTCCAATCCGAATACGCGATCATCTGCCTCGCCTCGTGCCGTCGTCAAGATGATGGCAGGGGCGGGCTGTTGCGCTTTCAATGTCGGAATCAAGGTCCATCCTTCTCCGTCCGGTAAGCGAACATCCAATAAGATCGCATCAAACCGTTGGTGCAGCTGTTGTTTCGCCTCATTCAAAGTCATCGCCACGGTCACCTCAAACCCGGCATAGGTTAAAAAACGGGACATGCCGTCCGCCAGTTTTTGTTCATCTTCCACAACGAGTACGTTCATCTCATATCGCCTCCACATCCATTATATCGCACACATCGAACGTCCCACCGTTTCCCAAAGACAATTTGCAGAAATCTTGCAACTCCCTCACAACTTCTAACGCCTTCAGTTCTACACTTGAAGTAACAAAGGAGGAGATACACATGAAATCAACAAAACTTGCAATCGCCTTGGCGGGTCTTTTAGCCGTCTCGGGCACAGGCGTATATGCCGCGACGAATGACACGACGACAGATGAATCGACAACGACAGCATCCACACAATGCGAACGTGGTGAACGGGGTCCCGGTATGTTCGGTGACCGAGAAGCAGGACATGCCGCTCTCATCGAAGCGCTCGGTTTAACGGAAGAAGAAGTGGAAGCTGCTCGCGAAAACGGACAATCACTTCCTGAACTTGCAGAAGAAAAAGGGATCTCAATCGAAGCGTTCATCGATGCCATCATGACATCGCATGAAGAAAAACTGGCAACCGCTGTGGAAGAAGGAAACTTGACGCAAGAAGAAGCCGATCAAATCCTTGCGGACCACGAAGAACGTTTTGCCGATGTGACGAGTTACGATGACTTAGAAGATGCTCGCGGCATGCGCGGCGGACGTGAAGGGGGTCGCCATGGGCATGGGCACGGTCCACATCATGACGATTCATCCTCTTCAGATGACGATGCTTCAACAGAGAGCGACAGCAACGTAGAAAATCAAAGCAACAACTTGTAAGTCAAAAGGCAGCCACCGCATGTGGCTGCCTTTTCATATGACGAGTAATAACAACGCATAACCCAACAATCCGATCAAAAACGCACCAAAACTACTTTCACGTTCAGCAGGCAACTCTTCTTTCATGACGTTCAAAATCACCCCTCCTGCCAAAAAAGCGACAACGATGGACAAGCCGAGTTCATTTACTTCTGCAAATGTACCGACTCCCCATCCTATAAGCACGGCAAGCGCTAAGAAAATCCGCCCTTGTCGATCATAAAGTTGCTGATGATGCTGACGCAATCCTTGATCAACCGTTACAAAGTGTATACCGAGCGCCACAAAGTAAAGGAACATCATGCCATTCGATTGAAACTCACTTTCTGCGAGTACATAACCGATGCTAAACGTATATAGCGTGAACGAACCGATGTGAATCCAAAATACATACGGTTTTTGTTTGCGTTTATTGGCCGTCGCGAAACGTTCGAGTCCATAAAAGACAGCTAGTCCTAACATACTGATAATCAAGATATGGTTTTCAAGGGAAGCGAAGACGTTATTCCCAATCTCTCCTTCAAGTTCGCGTTGATATTCATTTAACTCTGGCAACAGATGAAGAAATACATAAGCAACGGCAATCCCGCCAGCCACTGATAAAAAACGGCTCCTCGGCACTTCAC
Source organism: Exiguobacterium sp. s160 (assembly GCF_018617575.1). Taxonomy (NCBI): domain Bacteria; kingdom Bacillati; phylum Bacillota; class Bacilli; order Caryophanales; genus Exiguobacterium; species Exiguobacterium sp. s160. Next base: position 49,094 of record NZ_JACSKK010000004.1, on the reverse strand, counting down.
GTACTTGAATGAGCTTTCCTGAAAAAAAGTGAATCACGGCAAAACCGAGTGCAAACCAAAAGCTTAACTCGAACACATGAGCCCCTCCCACATTAAGACTTCTCTCTATGTGCTCTTACCCTTTCACCATATGCTACATTCATTTCCGATTAGATTGCTCTTGTTTCTTTCTTTCTCGAATCTCTTTCTCCACTCGTCGTAACGCTTTTTTCGATCCTCGTGCAAAGTCGTGCGCTTCCTTTCGTTCTTGATACGTCGTAAACAACGTATCCAAATCATAGTCAGCCGGATAAAGTTCCGTTGCCCGTGCTTCTAACCGGACACGACGACTCGGCAACTCTATATACTCTGCATCCACGAACACTCGTACATGCCGACGCGATGCATCAAACGAATAGACAAGACCGACTTGATTCGTCTCCAGTAGACGGACACGGTCACCTTTTTCAAAACGCTCTGCTTCTTCAAGTGGTACCACTTCCACTTCTCGCGTTATTTTAGATTCATCGACTTTCGTAGTGTCATACGTTTTCTCGTTCATGTAACGAGATGCCTGTTTGAGAATCGCTTCCGGTAACTTCATCTTGCGAGCGATAAACAAGGCGTTGCTATCGCCAGACTGCCCCATAAGGAGTCTGTATTTCGGTTCGAGCGTTTCCGGGTCAAACTGCATCGCAGCGTTCATGAAATCCGGATGCGCTTCAGAATACGATTTGATTTCTCCATAATGCGTCGACGCCACAACGATCGCGCCCCGTTTATATGCCGCTTCTAAAATCGCAATCGCAAGAGCAGCCCCTTCATTTGGTTCCGTCCCACTTCCGATTTCGTCGAATAACAAGAGCGACCGTTTTCCAGCGGTTTGCATGATTTTCGCCACATTGTGCATATGTGCCGAGAACGTACTGAGCGCCGACTCCAAATCCTGATTGTCTCCGATATCGACGAACACCTCATCGAATGTCGAGATGACCGTATCGGGATGGGCAGGAATATGCAGACCCGTCATCGTCATGAGACTGAGGAGTCCAATCGTTTTCAATACGACAGTCTTTCCGCCGGCGTTCGGTCCCGTGATAATCAAGCCGCGATAGTCCGTACCGATGGCAAAATCGAGTGGCACAGCGCTTTCTAAGAGCGGATGGCGTACTCGTTTCAATTGGATGCGCCCGGTCGAATTCACATGCGGTGTCACGCCATCAATCGACTGACTGTACTTCCCTTTGGCGAAGACCATATCGTACTGGGCGATGACGTCGAGCGTCGCCTCGATTTCAGGAAGAACTTCTGCCACCGCTCCCGTCAACGTCGCTAGTACTTGATACACTTCTACCGCTTCTTCTGTACGTTTGACGACGAGTTCGGCGTTCAACTTCGAAATGGCTTCCGGTTCAATAAAGACCGTCGTGCCGCGATTCGATGTGTCCACAATCGTACCTGCTACTTTATGCTTATATGAAGCTTTGATTGGAATGGTGAAGCGGTCCTGTTTTTTCGTGACGAACCCGTCTTGAATCATCTCGCGATTGGCGGCGCTCTTCAAAAACTTGGCCAACCGTTCCTCGATCCGTCCTTCGAGAATATCGACTTGTTTTCGAATCCGCTTCAACTCTTTCGACGCCTCATCGACGACCTGACCGGCTCGAATCGCTTGCGTGATGTCTTCTTCGAGCGTTCGCCATTCGCCCATTCCGGCAGCATATGCGGACAAAAGCGGTGCGAAAAATTCATGTTCGAGCATGAATCGCTTCAGCTTGCGAGCGCCACGTAAAAACTCGGCGACCGCTTCGAGCTCGTTTGCTTCGAGTTGAATTCCGCGTTGTAGTTTGCCGATGATCGTCTCCATATCAGACACGCCGATGAATGGCACGTGTGACGTCGCATCTAAAATCGCTCGTGCTTCAGACGTTTCCTGCAGACGTTTCTTCACCGTCGCAATATGGCTCGTCGGACGTTGCTGCCTGAGTAGTCGTCTTCCGAATCCGCTGATGCAGAAACGCTCTACTTTTGTCATCAATTCATTGTATTGTAACTTTTCAAATGTTTGTTCGTTCATGTGTCTCTCTCCTCAAATTGTAGATTCGAGATACCGCGCAAACAAAAAAGCGTCGGTCGATGACGACCAACGCAAAAAGACAGACTGGTGTCTGGCAGTTTTTGATGGGCGGTATCTGTAACGGAACATGACGGCATGACAAAAACACGTGTCATCCGACATTTTTCAGTTCGTTAGGCAGATACAACCTCACTCATCAACATGCAACACCTTTCTTCAATAGATTCGCCCTTACTATACAATAAATTCACTACCTTGTAAAATTTTAGAGAACGCTTTCAAAAAAAGACTTGTGTCTCAAATCAACACATGTTATGTTGAACGTGAAGAAACGAATAGCGATCACATGTGACTGATTCGATCAGGCATGGGGTAAGACGTACGGTGCATGCCACCCGTCTATACTCCATGCCTGTTTTGTTTTTCCTCGTTTTGAGTTAAGAAAGGATGTAGAAGATATGTTATGGAATAAGTTAATGAATCGACACAAACCGACACTGCACTCGCCAATGGAAGGAGACGTTATTCCACTCGATCAAGTAGCGGACCCGGTCTTCAGTGAAAAGATGATGGGGGATGGCATTGCCATCACACCGACAGACGGAGCAGTCGTCTCACCAGCTGACGGAGAAATTGTACAAATCGCTCCGACCAAGCACGCCATCGGTATTCGGACCGAGGATGGTGCTGAGATTTTGATTCACGTCGGACTCGACACCGTCGAACTCGAAGGTCGACCGTTCAATCTCCGTGTAGATGTAGGTGACCACGTGAAAACAGGACAGCTGTTAATGACAGCCGACTTGTCCCAAATCCATCAAGCTGGTAAAGACACGGTCACGCCAATGGTCGTGACGAATGGTGGCGCGCTTGCCCATCATTACGCCTTCACATTCACGAAGGAAGCCGTCCCGGGTAAGACGATTGTCGCCCGAGTGGAAGCGTGACTCCGGAACAAGGAGGACACATGATTAAGATCAAAAAGATTTTGAACAACAATGCGGTCATCGTCTCGGACGATGGGGAAGAAAAGATTGCGATTGGTCCTGGTGTCGCCTTTAAAAAGACGAAGAACGACATCGTCAATCCCCATAAAATCGAAAAATTGTTCATCATGCCGGAAAACGATAAGTTCCAACAGTTGTTGAGTCGGATTCCCGTTGAACACTTTACCGTTTCCGAGGACATTATTTCGTACGCAGAAAAACGGCTTGAGACATCATTTAATGAACATATCCACATCGTCCTGACCGACCATATCTCATTTGCCATTGAGCGGGAGATGGAAGGCATCTCACTGCGGAACAAACTGTTGAATGAGATTAAAATCCTTTATCGGAATGAGTACGAGATTGGACTATGGGCGATTGAACATATCGCAGAAAAATTGAACGTCCAAATGCCGAAAGACGAAGCCGCGTTCATCGCGCTTCATATCCATACGATGAAAGTGAAAGGAGGTGATTTACGCAAGACGGTCAAACAGACAACGATTGTCCGCGACATGATTCAATCGATTTCACGACGACTCGATGTATCCATTGAAGAAGATGACTTATCCTATCAACGATTATTAACACATTTACGGTTCGTCATGGATCGGGTCAACCATTACGATCATCACACGATTGATGAAGACATGCTCCGCATGATTCAGACGAAATTCACGTCTGCTTATGCGTGCGCATCTGATGTCGCAACAGAAATGGAAGAGACATATGGCATCGTCTTGCCCGAGTCAGAACTTGGCTATATTACGCTCCACATTCAACGCCTACAAGATCAACACCATCAAAAAGGAGGAAATCAAAAATGATGAACTTTTTCCAACGTCTCGGACGTTCCCTCATGTTACCGGTTGCCGTACTTCCGGCTGCCGCGATTCTCATGGGGATTGGTTATTGGATTGACCCAGTCGGCTGGGGATCTGAAAACATTGCAGCTGCATTCTTAATCAAAGCGGGTGCGGCGATTATCGATAACATTCCAATTCTTTTCGCAGTCGGGGTCGCTCTCGGAATGGCTAAAAACCGCGATGGTTCTGCAGCACTCAGCGGACTCGTCGCCTTCTTGACCGTCACAACACTTCTCTCTGCTGGCACGGTCGCGTTGTTCCAAGGTGTGGATGTCGAAGCCGTCAACCCAGCATTCGGGAAGATTGCCAACGCGTTCGTCGGGATTCTTTCTGGTCTCGTCGCTGCTTCGATGTACAACCGCTTTAGTCACGTCAAATTACCGGATGCCCTCGCGTTCTTTAGTGGGAAGCGTCTCGTTCCAATCATGACGGCATTCTCGATGATTCTCGTATCGGTCGCGCTCTACTTCATCTGGCCGGTCGTTTACACAGGCCTCGTTGGATTCGGGGAATCGATTTCTAAACTTGGCGCATTCGGTGCCGGACTTTACGGATTCTTCAACCGTCTCTTGATCCCAACCGGGCTTCATCACGCCCTCAACTCGGTCTTCTGGTTCGACGTTGCAGGCATTAACGACATCGGGAATTTCTGGTCTGGTGAAGGTGAGAAAGGTGTAACGGGAATGTACCAAGCAGGTTACTTCCCAATCATGATGTTCGGTCTCCCGGCCGCAGCACTTGCGATGTACCATACAGCGAAGACAAAGCGTAAGAAACAAGCAGCTTCACTTCTTCTCGCAGCTGCATTCGCTTCATTCTTTACAGGGGTAACTGAACCACTCGAGTTCTCGTTCATGTTCCTCGCACCAGTTCTTTACCTTGTACACGCAGTCCTTACAGGAATCTCGCTCTTTATCGCGGCAACGTTCCAGTGGACAGCCGGTTTCGGGTTCAGTGCAGGATTGGTTGACTTCGTGTTAAGCTCACGCTTGCCACTCGCGAACCAACCGTACATGTTACTCGTTCAAGGTCTCGTGTTTGCAGTCATCTACTATGCAATCTTCCGCTTCATGATCGTGAAGCTCAATTTGGCAACGCCAGGTCGTGAACCGGATGAAGTCGTTGATGCAGTCGCAAGTGAAACGACAGACGGCGAAACGAAAGTGGCGCCGGTCGCATCTGCTTCAGGTAACGAATTCTCAGCGATGGCGAATATGATCTATGATGGTCTCGGCGGTGACAGCAACGTCACAGGAATCGAGTCTTGTATCACACGCCTACGCGTTGATGTCAAAGACATGGATACCGTCAACCAAGATCAAATCAAAAAAGCCGGCATCCCTGGCGTTAAAGTCGTCAGCCCGAATCATATCCAAGTCATCGTCGGTACAAACGTTCAGTTCGTTCTCGATGAGATTGAAAAAATCCGTAGCCACCGCGCCGGATAAACGTCGAAAGCCACCTCATTCAGGTGGCTTTTCTTGTTTTTGTGCATAGTGTTTATAAAATTGAACGAAATAGTAGAGGAAAATCCATGGCAAAATATATTGTGTGAGCCACATGAAGACCTTAAGTACTGTATGCACAATATATGGTCCTAGCCCAAATAAAAATAATACGACTAGTAAAGCGACTCCTAAACCTATGTATATCTTTTTACTCAACTCATACACCCCCTTATTTTCCCAGTTCAGTGTAACACAAAGAGCCTGCCGCAATCGGACAGGCTCTAATCACATTTGACGAAGTCGGGAAATCCGCTCGACGGGATCAGGGTGCGTCGAGAACAAACCGCTCACTTTCTTCTTAAGTGGATCGGAGAAGTACAGTGGTGCAGAGGCACTCGACGCTTGCTCGACCGGCGTTTCGACATTGGCAATCTTCTCAAGCGCTGAAGCGAGAGCATCCGGGTTTCGGGTCAGTTCCGCTCCACTCGCATCTGCTAGAAACTCACGATTACGTGAGATCGCCATATTGATCAGCATCGCGATGAGCGGAGCCAACACTAATAAAACAAGTCCGATGATGAGGAAGATCGGATTCTGATTTTGGTCACGTCGTCCCCCACTGATGCTTCGGAAAAATAACATCCGTGAGCCGATATCACTCATAATGGCGATGACCGAGACGAGTGCGAGTGTGACCGTCGAGAGTCGCACGTCATAGTTTTTAATGTGTGCGACCTCATGCGCAATCACACCTTCCACTTCTTCACGAGACAATCGCTCTAGTAGCCCCGTCGTGACGGCGACGGCCGCCTTTTCCGGCTTCAGTCCGGTCGCAAATGCGTTCGGTGACGGATCGTTGATGATAAAGATACGGGGCATTGGCACTCGCGCGACCATCGCCATGTTTTCGACCGTATGCCATAAAAAGCGGTGTTCTTCCACCGATGTCACCTCTTGCGCCCGATTCATCTTCATGACGATATTCGTGCTCGACATGATGACGATGCCGACATAAAACAAGGAGAACACTGGTGTGAAAATCAAACCTGGGATTGCGTCTCCATAGTTCACATAGGAAATGGCTGCCCCGACGAGAAGGACAAATAAGACAAACCCTGTGACGATGAAGACCGTCTTCACTTTATTCTTTCGAATCTGTTCATAGAGGAGCATACTTGCCACCTCGATTCATCAAAACGAGACGCGAACGTTCTCGCGCTCTTCGGCACGCGCCTCGAGCATGTCGCGCTTTTCAAAATGGTGTACAGAGGCAATGATGTTCGTCGGTACCGATTCGATTTTTGTGTTGTACTTCATGACCGTGTTGTTATAGAGCTGACGCGAGTATGCGACCTTGTTTTCCGTCTGCGTCAATTCTTCTTGCAACATCTTGAAGTTCTCGTTTGCCTTCAAATCCGGATACGCTTCACGAAGCGCGAATAGATTTTTCAACGCCCCGCTCAGTTGATCATTCACCGCCATCTGATCTTGGCGATTTGACTTCTCCCCGAGCTGATTTCTCAGTTCGACGACCTTCGCGAGCGTCTCCTGCTCGTGTTTCGCATACCCTTTCACCGTCTCGACCAAGTTTGGAATCAAGTCATACCGCCGCTTTAACTGTACATCGATTTGAGCCCATGCTTCATCGACCCAGTTTCGATATTTGACGAGTCCGTTGTACATCGAAAAATAGATGAGTACGAGCACGACAACCGCTACAATCGCAATAATCCACCCCATGTTGGCACCTCATTTCTTCATTTTCTCCTGTATTAATTCCCTTTACTCGTATAAGATAAGCTTAACTTTCATAAAAATTAGCAAATGGTTGCAATTCTTAATGCGTTGATCACAAAGGAGTGTACGCAATGGTTGTCACGAATGCCGAAGTACGTTTGACCGAATTGTTCGAAGAGATGGTGTCACTAAGACGCCATTTTCATCAATATCCAGAGCTATCTTTTCAAGAAGTCGAAACTCCGAAGATGATCGCCTCTTATCTCCGCGAACTTGGGATTGAAGTGCGTGAACACGTTGGCGGTAATGGGGTCGTCGGTCGAATCAAAGGCGGTGACGGCCCGACCATCGCGTTACGGGCCGACTTTGACGCGCTTCCCATCCAAGATGTGAAAGACGTCCCGTATCGTTCAAAAGTAAACGGGGTCATGCATGCTTGTGGACACGATGCCCATACAGCGACGCTTCTCGTCCTCGCGAAAGTATTGACCGAGATGGACCTCCCGGGAGATGTTGTGCTTATTCACCAGTTCGCCGAAGAATTGGCTCCTGGTGGCGCTAAGCCGATGATTGAGGACGGCTGTCTCGACAACGTGGATTATATCTACGGTGCGCACATCTGGACACCTCTCCCATTCGGAACGATCGGCGTCAAAACAGGTCCCGTCATGGCGGCAGCCGATCGCTTTGAATTAACCATCACAGGACAAGGTGGACATGGTGCGATTCCGCAACATACAGTCGATGCCCTCATGGTTGCCGTGAACGTGGCGAACCATCTCCAACAAATGGTCAGTCGACGCATCGATCCGCTGGAACCAGCCGTTCTCACCATCGGGACTCTCCATTCCGGTCAAGCGTTCAATGTGATTGCCGAAGAGGCCAAGTTGTCTGGAACCGTGCGTACATTCACTTCAGAGACGCAAGAAAAAATCATCACGGATATGGAACGTATGATCCGTTCTGTCTGCGCTGCGAGCGGTGCCGAGTACGCGCTTGACTATATAAAAGGCTATCCAGCCGTCGTCAACCATATGAGAGAAACAGAATTCGTCCGCCAAAGTGCGAAAGACACCGTCGGCGAAGACGGTGTCATCGAGATGGCACCACTCATGGTCGGAGAAGACTTCGCTTACTATTTAGAACAAGTACCGGGCAGCTTCTTTTTTACAGGAGCTGGGAACCCTGAACTCTCAGCGATTTTCCCTCACCACCATCCTCGTTTCGATGTGGATGAACGAGCGATGTTACACACGGCTCACATTTTGCTAGGCGCTTTACAGCGTACTTGGATGACACATGAAAAAGAGGATTGATGCAATTAGCATCAATCCTCAAGTTGTTGACGAACCAGATTCGTTGCACGACCTGATTCGTTTTCTTTATTTTCTAATTAGAAAAGTCAAGCAACCAAAAGATGGAAAATGTTAAAAACATCAAACATCTCTTTTTTATTTCTATGTAACTTTCTGAATAAATTTACTTGATGTATTGAGAGTGAAACGAACGCGTCATTGTAATATCCCGAGAGAACAGAGTTCCAATCCCCTTAACAAACACAACCCATGAAAAAGTCCCATGTCCATAAGCCTTTCCACTCTTTTTTGTAGAGCTCAATGTAGCGTATGCTTGGTTTTGCTTCCAGTGGAAACCAAGAGTTACTCCAGTGTGAGATGTCCACACTTTTGTTTTGGTAATTAGTCCGTTAGACCCTTTAGTAGCCGTGACATACAAGTTTAATTTAGATGCACCATGCCATTGGCTCTTTGAAAATGTAGTAGTTGCTGCATTGACAGTCTGTGGATTAAATAAATCTAATAAGTTATTGTTTGATTTATTATCAAGAGATACCTCTAAAGGCGATTGAGCTTCAGCAATAAACTGTTCAAACTCTTCGATCGAATCAAAATTCATAACGATTGTATCTGCTGAAATTTCTTCTTCACTGATTGGTTGTAGGTTATTTGAAGATAAAATTGATTGAATTTCTTTTTCTTCAGATAAAGTCTTTGAAGTGGCTATTGCTTCTTGCGCCTCAATAAATTCATATTCGGCAGACGTCATATGATCTAGAACTTCTTTAGGCTCGCTTTCAGCTTTTGGTAATACTGTTCCTCCAAACATTAAAGTTGTTGCTAGAACAGTCGATAGAATTACTTTATTTAGCTTCAATTTTACGTTCTCCTTTTTTTCTGAAAATAATTTTATAAACGAAAAATACAATTGTAGCAGCAGCAGCAACATTAATTGTTTGCCAAATTATATCTAGCATTAATTCCCCTCCTCGCTTCCCTTTCACTATTGTATATCTTATCAATTATTTACCTTTTTTAAAATGCTTTTTTGGAATTTTTTGTTTTTGACCATCTCATGAAAAAAAGACACCCTTCGATAGGGCGTCTTTTTGCTCTAGTATGCCTTTCTCAACGTAATCATCGGCATATTAAATCCATCTTTCAGCTTTAGGATTAGCAATTCGCATCAATCCTCTTCTTTGACTGGTTCTGTTAATTCAGAAACGAGCACTTGGTCAACTCGTTTGCCGTCCATATCGACGACTTCGAAACGAAGACCGTACGCTTCGACCACGTCACCCCGCTTCGGAAAATCACCTAATGCGTAAATGACAAGTCCGGCGAGCGTATGATACGAGTTGCGTCCCTCATCGAAGCGATCGTCCCGAATCTCGAACGTTCGTTTCAAGTCCTCGATCCCGAGTAACCCGTCCGCTAAATAAGATCCATCCTCACGACGAACCACTTCCGGTGTATCTTCTTCAATCATGACTTCTCCGACGATTTCTTCCAAAATATCGAACAGCGTGACCATCCCAAGGAATCCACCGTATTCATCTAAGACGAATGCGATCTCGACACCATTTTTCTGCATCATCTGAAGCACTTGGCTCGCTTCACGTTGTTTTGGCACGATCAGCGGTTGCTTGATGCGCTTTAAAATTTGTGACGGTTCACGCAATGTCGGTAACGTCAAAATGTCACGCACATCGATATATCCGACAAAGTCGTCGAGTGAGTCGCGACCGACTGGTAACTTGTTATGCTTACTCTCGTAAATCGATTTTTTCATGTCGTCCATGTCATCCTCTAAATCGACCCATTCAAGCGTCGTCCGTGGTTGCATGAGCTCATAAATCAATTGATCATGGAACGCAAAGACGCGTTCGACTTGTTGCACTTCTTCATGGGCGAACTGACCTTGCTGAGCCCCCTCAAAGAGAAGCTGTTTAATCTCAAGCTCAGTCTCTCCACTCGTTTGTTCTGCCTTTAATCCAAGGAGTTTGAATAAGAAGAGCGTTGATTTCGATAAAATCCAAATGAATGGGCGCATCAACTTGCTAAATAGATCGAGCGACGGAATGATTGCCATCGTGACTTTTTCAGGCGAGACGAGCGCAATCCGTTTCGGGACCAATTCACCAATGATGAGCGACAGATACGTAATAATCGTAACGACGGCCACATAAGCAACGGTTCCGGCATACTGCGTACTCATTCCGGCTTGTTCAAATGCCGATGCGAGCGGTGCCGAGAAGCGTGCGCCCCCGTATGCCCCGTTAATAATCCCAATCAATGTGATTCCGACTTGAACGGTCGACAACAAATCTGTCGGGTCTTTCGAATAATGAAGCGCAATCTTGGCACTTCGTTTCCCTCGATTTGCTTCAACCTCAAGTTTTGCAGGTTTCGATGAGATGAGCGCAATTTCTGTCATCGCAAAAATCCCGTTCAACACAATCAAAAACAAAACAATCAACAAATCAATCACTATGGAAGAATCCACTTTTTTCATCACCTCAGCTATTTTTAACTAAATCAGGCGAGAATTCTCCCTCCTCTAAGCGTCTCGGGGCGTAGCCCGGCGTAGGTGGGAGATGAATCGCCCGGTCCAACAGTTTGCTCTCCCTGTGACAGATATGACGAACAAAAGTTCGTCATTCCGTCAGATTCTCCTTCCCCCTCCACGGGTATCGGATGAGGAAGACACATCACAATCTTCTGAGGGGAGGAGGGACAGACATGCTGAAAGGCTACACATACCGGCTCCACCCGACGGCGGCACAGGCCGAGTTCCTCATCAAGACGATCGGCTGCGCCCGGTTCATCTACAACAAGCTGCTCGAGGACCGGATCGCCATCCGCGAGGAGGCGAAAACGGGGAGCGGAACGAGACGGAAACCGGCGACACCCGCCTCCTACAAGCCCCTGTTCCCGTTCCTCGCCGAGGCGGACAGCCTCGCGAACGCAAAGCTGAACCTCGACACCGCGTTCACGAAGTTCTTCGCCGGGACGGCCGGCTTCCCGGTGTTCAAGTCGAGACGAAAGGCGCGCGCCTCCTACACGACGAACAACCAGCACGGCACGATCCGCATCGAGGCGGGCAAGGTCCGGCTGCCGAAGGTCGGGTTCGTGCGCTTCACCCAACATCGCCCGTTCGAGGGCGTCATCCGGTCGGCGACGGTGTCGATGACGAGGACGGGCAAGTTCTTCATCTCCATCCTCGTCGAACAGGACGATGCACCATGGATCCCAGCCGAGAACAAGGTCGGGATCGACCTCGGCCTGGAACACTTCGCGGTCATGACGAACGACGCGAGGGTCTCGGAGAAAATCGCAAACCCACGTTTCCTTCGACAATCCGAAGCGAAGGTCAAGAAGGCGCAGCGCGCTTTGTCACGCAAGAAGATCGGGAGCAAGAATCGTGAAAAAGCCAAATTACTTGTGGCCAAGAAACATGAAAAGATTGCCAACCAACGCAAGGACTTCCTTCACAAGCTGTCGAGACGAATCGTTGACAAGAACCAAGTCATCGTCGTGGAGACATTGAAGTCGAAGGACATGATTAAGGATCACAAGGTGGCGAAGTCCATCGGAGATGTCAGTTGGTACGAGTTCGTCCGGCAACTCGAATACAAATCAAAATTCTACGGACGGACGCTCATCAAGGCGGATCAATGGTTCGCATCCACTCAAATCTGTTCCACTTGCGGCGTAAAAGGCGAGAAGAAGGCGATGGATGTCCGTGAATGGACGTGTGCCTGTGGCGCGCATCATGACCGTGACATCAACGCGAGCCTCAACCTGTTGATGTTGGCAAACTAAAACGAATTCCTTCAGGGTGGGAACCACCCGACGAGCTTGGTAAACAACCGTGGCTAATAAAAGTACGATCTTCCCAAGAAGCTCCCACTTCAATTTGCGAAGCAAATAAGTGGCGAGTAGTTCACACCATACTGCTTCATTTTAACAAAAAATCGTTACCAACCTGTACCCGTTTTGCTCGAAAAAATAGCCACTCCTTATGAAGTGGCTTCGTTGACAGCTTGTTTGGCGACGGCTGCGGTCTGAGACTGTTTAAAGAGAATAACTCCGACGAGCAGGACCGTAAGCCCAACGACTTGTCCAGCTGATAATGTAATTTGAGGCATCCCGAAAGCGCCATACAAATCGACGAGTAACGCCCAAATGAGTTGTGAAACGAGGATGAGTGACACGGACAAAGTCGGTCCAAGCAGCTGGATGCTCCGCATGACACAATACACGACACCGACGCCAAGCAATCCACCGAGCCAATAGATGGGTGACACATCACGTAATCCGGAAAGATTGCCTCCGAATAACAGTAACGGAATGATGGATCCGATTAATCCAACGATAAAGACCAACACTGTCGTCGCCCAGGCTCCTAAATTGGTATTCATTTTTGCATTGACCGCTGCCTGGACACTAATGAATGCTCCAGCCACCGCTGAACAGATGATGCCAAAAACCATATAATCTCTCCTCACTCATAAAACATGCCGTTCGCACGTTCCTTCAATCGCTCACTATTTAATATGACAACTTCTTTTCTCGTTCGCGTGACCAATCCTTCATCGACGAACGCCTGCAACGTCCGATTCAAATGACGATAACTCGTTCCAAGCCATTCGGCGACTTCTTTACGCTTCAGTTGACTCATTTCAGCTTGAAACAGCTCGTTACCCGATTCACTAAGGGAAATCAAATAGCCCGCCAATCGTTCTTCAAGTGTCGACATGAGATGGTTGGATGAGGCATTCGCCTCGATGAACAGCTTTTCGGACACCCCACGCAATAGGTGTTCCGTGAATTCGACCGTACGATTATGACGACGAAGTGCCTCAAACGGAATCCGTAAGCAGGTTACCGAACCAACCGCCTCGACAGTATGCAATACGTTACGACCACTCGCATATTCGATGTCTCCAATGAGCGTCGGCGCAGCTTTCAAACGAAGCAAGCGCAACTTCCCTTCTTCACTGAGTGTATAGATTTTGACGCGTCCTTCGAGCACGACGAACAAGGATTCAATATGTTGATTGTTCGAACAAAGCATTGTACCAGATTCATAAGTGACTAAAGAAGAAGCTTCAAGCGTTTCGTTAGAAAAAAGGTGATTCCACTGCAATCGTGTCAGTGCATCCATCATATTCATCATGAGAATTGAACTCCTTACGCGAATGTATAAATTCCGATCCCGACGACCATTAAGACGAGTCCCATGACCTGTCCCGTATTCATCGGCTTCCGTTTGACACCAAACCAGCCATTCAAATCGATGATAAAGGCTCCTATCAATTGCGCCACAAGCAACACGCAGATTGCCCATGTTACACCAAGTTGTTGAATCGCTGTCAGTTCGCCGAAGACGACGAATACACCGAATAGTCCACCTAGACTATAATACCAAGGCACACGTTTGAAGGCCGTCATGTCTGCATCTCGTTTGAAAAAGTAAATGATGAGCGCCAACAGAAGTCCGACAAAATGGACGATTGTGACAGACATCCATGCCCCTACCGCATCTCCTAGTTTGGCGTTAAAGATTCCTTGTAAAGCTATAAACGTGCCAGATAGTATGGCAAATATAATTCCCATGTCATTCCCCTCTCTCTTCGTCTGACTGTACAAAAAGAATGACCGCTTGAATAGGACATATGTCCAAAAATAAAAAGCAACTTCGAATAACCGAAGTTGCTTCATGTGTTTATCCTAGCAATTTGACAAGTTCTTTTCCGACCGCTTCAGAAGACTGCGGGTTTTGACCTGTGACGAGTCGCTCGTCGACTGCCACATTCACTGCCCAGTTGTCGGCTCCTTTGAACTGGCCACCTTGATTGCGTAGTCCCGTCTCAAGTAAGAACGGTACAGCAGAATCGAGTTGCATTTCTTTTTCTTCTGCATCCGTGAATCCTGTCACTTGTTTATCTTTGACGAGCGGTTCATCGTTGCTCAGTTTCACATTGACCAATCCAACTGGTCCGTGGCACACCGCACCGACAATATTTCCACTCTCATAAACGTTACGAATAACGCGTTGTAGCGTTTCATTTTCTGGGAAATCGACGACTGTCCCATGACCACCTGGCAAATAAATTGCGTCATACGACTCGTCTGCGACTTGATCAAGTCGCGCTGTGTCTTTGAGCAACTCGCGCGTATTTAGAATGTCTTCTGACAAACCATCTTCTAAACTATTCGCATCGATTGGCACGTCTCCACCTTCGATACTCGCGACCGTCACTTTGTATCCTTCTTTTTCAAATAACAAGTAAGGCACGGCAAACTCTTCAAGCCAAAGTCCCGTTGCGTGACCATTTGATAATTGATTCGCTGACGTCGTGACAATCAGTACATGTTTCGACATACTCAATTCCTCCTTCAATAATGAACATACGACACTATTGTTCCCGATTCATCATCCGGTAAACCTGATGAACTGCCTCACCGTCATCAGGTAGTTCTTTTTTTGACCTGGTGATTTATTCGTCCTGCCTTTTTTCCACATCCTTTTATACTGTAGATGAATCGACACTTAGACCTATGAAGGGGATATCTCGTATGACGAAACGAATGAATGACTGGGGGGTTCTCATTGTTGTCGCCATCATCATCTTTTTGCTCGTGCTCGGTCAGTCGCCAATCTTCATGTAATCTTCACGGACATTCCTTCACAAACTGTAGTATGATGGCGTTGTAAGCACTTACACTAAAACCGATATGAAAGGATGAAGTTCACTATGTCAGAACGTATTTTCATCAGTCCGGCTAAGTATGTGCAAGGGAAACAAACGATTGATCGCATCGGAGAGTATGTCGCTCACTTCGGTTCAAACGCTTTACTCATCGCGGATGACGTCGTCTGGGAATTGGTAGGTTCGCGTGTGACACATTCACTGCAGGCGAGCAATGTTGAGGCAAAGAAAGCAGATTTTGTCGGAGAAGCATCGAAACATGAGATTTCCCGAATCGCCACAGACGCTAAGGAGAGCGGCACCGCGTTCGTGATCGGTCTCGGTGGTGGTAAGACGCTCGATACGGCAAAAGCGGTCGCAGATGAATTGAATGCGCGCATCGTCATTGTACCGACGATCGCCTCGACAGATGCACCGACGAGCGCACTTTCAGTTATTTACACAGATGAAGGCAATTTCGAAAGTTACCGTTTTTATAAAAAGAATCCAGATCTCGTTCTGGTGGACACCGAGTTGATTGCACAGGCACCGCCGCGCTTCCTTGCATCAGGCATTGCCGATGCTTTGGCGACGTGGGTCGAAGTACGAAGTGTCCTTTCATTCGGAGGAAAGACGATGGCCGGTGGTGTCCCAACACTTGCGGCGGAAGCGATTGCCGAACGTTGTGAAGAAGTATTGTTCACATATGGTATTCAAGCGTATGAAGCCGTCAAAGCAAAAGTCGTCACACCTGCGCTCGAAGCCATCGTTGAAGCCAACACCCTATTGAGCGGTCTCGGCTTTGAAAGTGGTGGTTTGGCTGCAGCCCATGCCATTCACAATGGATTTACCGCGTTAGAAGGGGACATCCACCATTTGACGCACGGTGAAAAAGTTGCATTTGGAACACTTGTGCAACTCGCACTCGAAGGACGTCCTCAAGAAGAATTCGAGCAGTACGTTGCCTTTTATATGGCACTCGACTTGCCGGTCACACTCGAAGATATCAAATTGAAAGATGCGTCTCGAGAAGATATCTTGAAAGTCGGAAAAGCCGCCACGGCAGAAGGCGAAACGATTCATAGCGGTTTTGATGTCACGCCAGAAGAAGTTGCAGACGCCATCATCGCAGCCGATCGATATGCCCGTCTTTATCAAGAGCGGTTATAAAAATAGCGAGAGGAAGCTCACACGGCTTCTTCTCGCTGTTTTTTGGTCGGGATGAACGAAAGGACAATCCCCACCCCCATGCAACTGACTGTCAGGAAAAAGAAAGTCAACTGGTTCATATAGATGATATTCGTGAACTGGTTCCATCCTTCTGCGAAAGACTCGTTCGTAGATAAACGAATTCCTTCCCGAAGAGACGTCGCTTGCGATTGATTGGTCATCCAGGCAATCCCGGCCATGATGAGACTACCCAAACCTAATACGACTCTCCCGATCGGTCGCACGGATGCTGTGACCCGACGTGTCATACGGACTGTAATCCAAATGAATAATAACAAAAACGGCCACCCAATCAAGAGCACGATCCAGTATACATTCCCTTCATTCGGCATTTCCGAATACGGGGTCGTCATCACTTCACCAAGCTTAAAGATTACAAATGCGATCAACGTCACGATAAACCATGCTTTTATTAACTTCTCCATCTCAACACCTCGTCCTTAGTATAGCAAAAACACCGTATGCGTCTGCATACAGTGTTTAGTCTTTCGGGCGGACGACGTAGTAAATCAAAATGACGAGCCACGTCCACACTCCTGTAAAAATTCCGATAATCCCGACGATGAAGAATCCGAGCGGAATCATCGATTTCGTTCGATTGTAGTCCTTCCACATATTCGATAGCCCTTTAATATTAAAGTATAAAAAGGCAAAGAACAGGACGAGCAACAACAGTGGTAATCCAAATAAGACTTCCATTCGCTCACTCCTTTCCACGATCTCATTCGTTATGTTTATTGTATCGGATTTTGACTCCTCGCTTCATCGGACCCAAGCTGTATCCTCATCCGACCTGAGGATGGATAAAATCATCAAGAAAAGGGGAAAAGGAACATCATCTAACCCACGAGGAGGCGTTTTGCCATGAAGTCCCTGCGTATCTTGATTATTTGTCTTCTCTTGTTGCAAGCCTCGCCGGTGACAGCGGCATCATCGTCCCCACAACCAGGTTACACCATCAAAACAACCTATCTATACGGTCGTGCGATGCAATCTTCTGCTGTTTTGAAGACGTTACGAACGAATGTCCCTGTCCGTTACACCATGTATAACCGAAGTTGGTCCAATGTCTATATCGGGAGTACAAAGTACTTCACTCCGACCGCGAACCTGAAAGCCGGTATCCCGAAAATGCCAACGGCCGATCGGTTACGACTCGTCAATAAAACCTATGGGCTCCCGTCCACTTATCGTTCCCCTCAACTTGTGACCTTAACCGTCCCAACTGTTTATCAAAAAGGGAGCGAACGGACACTGATGACAGCGGAAGCCGCTTACGCACTAGCGAAACTGTATTACGCAGGTCGAAAGCAAGGCCATACGTTATACGCACTGAGCGCCTATCGTTCCTATTCGACTCAAAAATCCCTATATACTTACTGGGTCAATACACGCGGGGTCGCATACGCTTCAAAATATGTCGCCCGTCCCGGACATAGTGAACATCAAACCGGTCTAGCGGTGGATATGACAAGTCAACGTATGCGACTAGGGTTATATGCCTCCTTTGACCAATCTCCTGAAGGAAAGTGGATGATTCAAAACGCCCATCGTTACGGCTTTATTGTCCGTTATCCGAAAGGAAAAGAAAAAATCACTGGATATAATTATGAACCATGGCACTTGCGCTATGTCGGGGTAACCGAAGCTACGATGATGAAGCAGAAGAACTGGGCGTTTGAAGAATGGTGGAGCAAACGTTGAGTGAGCATCCTTTTTCAGGCATTTCCCTGTTCACGGTATAATGGAATCATCTTATTCGTATAGGGGGACATGCGGGATGTGGATTGTCATGAATAAACTAGACGTTGAAAAAGGAAAAGTCGATGCGGTCAAAGCGCGTTTCGAGACGACAAAAGGAATCGAAGCGATGGATGGCTTTGTCCGGATGCAAGTGTTGACGGATACGTCCGATGCAGCAATGGACCATGTGGTCATCATGACCACATGGCGGGATGCGGCCAGCTTTGAAAATTGGCGCGACAGCAATGCCTACAAGCACGCCCATAAGAAACGAGATGACGGGACGTCGGAAGTAAAACCGATCGTCCTCGGCAACACCGTGACCCAATATGAGGTCGCGATTGAACACCTCGCCTCAACGGAGCGCGTTTAATAAATCTTGAGGACGGATGATTCCGAGTAGCTTTTCATCTGGACTACCAGTCTCCGTGATCAGGAGGGCGTCGTATCGGGCGCCCTCTTTCATTTGCGTGAAGCAATGTTGTGCCTCGATCACCGTCGCATCTTTTCGAATGAATCGATACCGATGCATATGCGAATCATGATGAAGAACATGCTTCACGCGAACTCCTTTGAGTGATAAGTTGGTTCCGTCGATCGTCTCGGCCAACCAACTGGTCACTCCTTTTTTCGTCAGAAGACCACGCCAAGAGCCGTTGTCGTGATACACGGGAAACTGCGAGTAGTTTTTATCGCGAATCTCTCGGAGCACCTCTGTCAAAAAATCTTCGGACTGAAACGTCACCACTGATTTCGCAAACAATGGGATGACGAGACGTGGATGAAGCAGTTCACGCTCCACCTCTAAAATCAATTCAACGAGCGACTCGTGGGGTTCCGCGATAATGAAATCAGGTTCACGACGCTCATGAACGATGGCATTTCGCAGTTGACTCATCTGATGTAAATCTTCTTTATATCGATCGATGATTGGATTTTGTTTCGCTAACCGATTCACCATGTTGCTAAAACTGAAATGCTGGCCATCTCCCATCTCTCGACTCAAGTAGTCCTCGATTCGATGGTAGGATGCCAAAAATTCTTCAGCACGACTCATGTGACCACCCTCCTTAACGATACATGTATACCCTCTTTTTCATCGTTTCAGCAGGAAACCGTCCATTCATCCCGAATGACATAGAAATCATCTTGATCATCAAGGAGGGCTGTCATGGCGACTTCAGTTCAATCCACATCCCCGTCTTCACAACAGTCGACATTCCGTGCGGGACTTCGAGCAGGTATTCCTGTTGCCATTGGATATATTCCGATTGCCATCGCCTTCGGTCTTTTGGCAAAATCGTTTGATTTGCCAAACGCAATCACGTTATCCATGTCGTTTTTCATTTTTGCCGGTGCTAGTCAGTTCATCACCGTACAATTGCTGATGACCGGTTCGATGTATTGGGAAATCATTCTGACGACGTTCATTCTAAACTCTCGGCATTTCTTAATGTCTGCCTCGCTATCCCAACGGATTGAGAGTACATCTAGAAAACTACTGGCTGCCATTGCGTTCGGTGTCACCGATGAAACGTTCAGTATCGCATCCACCCGAAAAGAAGCACGTTCTGGTCTGTTCGTTCTCGGATTGAATACGATTGCCTTTCTCGCCTGGAATATTGGTACATGGATTGGTGTCTTTCTCGCTTTCGGTCTTCCCGGCACGTTACAGGCGAGCATGGGCATTGCGCTATATGCGATGTTCATCGGGTTACTCGTCCCGTCCTTGACGAATCGCCCTGTCTTCGTTGTTGCGAGTTTCGCCATCATCATGCAAGCGGTGCTTCATTGGATGATCACACCGTTCTTTCCGATTTCAGATGGAATTCGAATCATCATCGCGACTGTCGTCGCAGCCGGAATCGGTGCTTTTCTATTTAAGGAGGGTGAGGTCTCATGATGTCCTTATTTTTGCTCGTCCTAGGGTTGGCGCTTGTCACGTACCTCCCTCGCCTCGTCCCGCTACTCTGGTTAAAAGAATTGGCGTTACCGGCATATATGAAACGATTTCTTTCTTTCATCCCGTATGCGGTATTGGCTAGTTTAATTTTTCCGGGAATCTTATCTTCGACGACCACTACGACGTCCGCCTTGTTCGGAGGAGTGGTTGCTACGACGCTTGCGCTACTCCGCGTCAATCTCGTCGTTGTCGTCATCGGAGCCGTATTCGGTGTGTACGCATTCCAAACCCTATCCTAAAAGGAGCCGCACACGAAGTGCCGCTCCTTTTTTATGCAGATATCGCTTGTCGACGAAGCCTTACAAATACGTCTACAAATTCGGTGTCCCATTGCGTGCCACGACCGCTCTCTAAAATAGAGAGTGCCTTTTCCATCGGCATCCCAGAGCGATAAGGTCGATCAGACGTCATGGCGTCATAAGCATCGGCAATCGCCATGATTCTTCCGAACAACGGAATGTCGACCTCACTTAAGCGGTCCGGATACCCTTTTCCGTCGATTCGTTCATGGTGCGACCGAACCCCAGCCAAAATCGGTTGAAGGGATGCCGGTAAATGAATTTGACTCAATATATGAATGCCAATCGTCGGATGTTCCTGAATTTTTGAGAACTCTTCGTCTGTCAATTTTCCTTCCTTCAGCAAGACATCATCACGAATCCCGATTTTCCCGATGTCGTGAAGAAGTGCAGACTTATTGAGTAAATCGATTTGTTCCTTTGGCAAATGAAGCGCACGGGCAAGCTCTACCGAGTACATTGCCACACGTTCTGAATGACCGGCCGTATAAGGGTCACGTGCATCGAGGGTTGCCGCGAATAAGATGAAGAGGCTGTCCAGCAGTTGCGCATTCTCTTGTTCCCGAGCGTTCACCGTCTCGACCATTTGGTTGAAGCCCCCAATCAATTGAGCGAACTCATCTAAATAGGGGTTTTCGATTTTTTGGAGTCGTCCTGATTCCATCTGCTCGATGCCTGACGTCAAGAGCCCAATTGGACGTTTGATATTGTCATAGAGTAAGAAACTACATAACACTGCAATGCCGACAATGATGACAAGAATCACAAACGCCCAATTCCAATATGTATCCGTTCGAGTCGAGGTCGACAGTTGAACGCTCGAGGCCAACATAAACAGCATGATGGGAAAGACACCCGTAATGAGCATGCTGATCAATAATTTAGTTCGGACACTGAATGACCGATACGTTGCATGGATAGGCTGATGATACAGTTCATAGTATCTTTCTTTCATATACACGAGTAGCGGTTCCACTGACCGTACCGTTAAAAAGTATTCAATCAACGCGTGCAACACGGCAATCATGACGGCACCGATGGCAGCGAAACCAATCAAACGATACGGTAAATCAATCCAGCCTTGATAAATACAGAGTGTCGTCAAAGCGATTGACGGAATGGATAGTCCAAATAAATGAGGACCCAAAATTCGCTGTACTGTTAAAGTTGGGAAGCGACTCGCCTGTTCGAACGCTGACGTCAATTCTTGGTTCGTTGGAGACTCAGTTGCAAAAAACCGTCGAATCGGTCGAATATGTTTACGATACAAAAGAAGTTCTGACGTAATCATGACAATTCCCGAACCGAACATAATGGCCAGAAGTAGTCCGATTTCACGAACTGACAAATCAAGCGTCTGAAAAATGAAAACGCCCCCCACACCAAAAACCGCTAATCCTGAGCCAATCACATAGTTCACAACGAGTGTTCGTTGAAATCGTTCAAACATCCCTCTCACCTCTGTCACTCTTTTCTTTATCTATCGACCAGATTCCTTTCAAAGTTGAACACAAAAAACGGACCTCCACATGGGAGATCCGTGAAAGAATCAATTAAGGTCGTAACGGACCATCGTTGTCGTCAAGTGAACGATTGTCTTGATCTGGAGTGATATTGTCGTGGAACGGATTTGGTTCCGGCCCGTCTACGTGATCTCCCGTTGAATCATGAACGTCTCGCTTCACTTCGTTCTTCGATTGTTCCGCTTCCTGCTTCGACTGCTCAACACCTTGTTTGGCTTGCTGTTTCGCAGCTTCCGCTTCACGACTCATCTGTTCCTTTTCTTTCTCGAGTCCTTCTTTTGAAACTTCCGTCTCATCAATACGGTGCTCCGCTTTTTTCAAGTAGCGTGCTGCCGTCTCGCGACCGCCAAGACCGAAAGCAAGACCGAAGGCAAGGGCAACGGCTCCAAGAATAAGGAGGAAGGCCGTATTGACAATCATCGGTGCGATGCCGAGCTGACTGATGGCCATGAAGAAGACGAGTCCGAGAATCGCATATTTCGCTACGTAGCGAAGCGCGCTCGGTTGTCCTGCTCCATCGACAAGTACACTTCCGACCAAACGTTCTGCCATATTAGCTAACCAGAAGCCAACTGCCAAGATGATGAGTGCCGCAATCACCATTGGCAAGTAAGCGAAGATCGCAGTGGCGAGAGACGCCATGAACTCGAGATTCGCCACCTGAAGTGCTTCAGATACGAAGAGTAAGATGACGATCACTTGTACAACGACACCGACCACTTGGGCGATTGACATCGAAGATGCTCGTTCCCCGAAGCCCATTTTATGAGCCAATGAATTGACGCCAAGGTTTTCAAGGAGCGATACAACGACACCTTTCAACCATCTTGCCACGAACACACCAACGAGGACGAGGACGATTGCGACAAGGATGTCTGGAATCATGACAAGGACATCATTAAGCATCGCAATCGCTGGTTCCGAGATGCCTCGAATATCAAGCGCTTCAAGTGCCGAAATCGTGACCGGAATCATGATGAAGATGAAGACAATTGTACCGATTGCTTTCGCAAGACTCGATCCCTTCACATAGTCAGAAAGATGGAATCGCTCTGCCAATCGATCTAATCCTGCCGCTTCAAGGAACTTCGTCAAAATGTCACGTACAATCTTCGCGACGACATAACCGATTGCGAAGATAAGCGCTGCCGCCACAAGTTTCGGAATGAATCCAAGGAAACTATTCAACAAGTCTTCGAATGGTCCGCTGACCCCACGAAGTCCAAGTGCGTCAAGCACAGCCGGCAATGCAAGCAATAGAACGAGATAGAAGACGATGTTTGCGACCGTATCGACCCATTTCGTCTGGTTGACACTTGTCGACTCTTGCCCCGTCTTTTCCATCAACTTGCTCAAATTCAAGCGGTGCCCCGCCATTTGAATCCCTTTTTTCAAAAGGGTAGCGATGACCCACGCAACGAGTAAAATCAAACCTGCTTTAATGACACCAATAATCAACCCAGAGAATCCTTCATAAATCTGACTGAACGGCTCTGTGATTGCAGGGACATTCATGAATTCAAAGATGATTAGGAATGCGAGAAGTAACACCCCAAAGAACACCACTTTTGCAATAATGCGTTCAGGTGTCCACTTATCTCCTTTTTCCCCCTCTTTTTTGATACCGGCCCGCTCATCGAGTCGTGCCTTCTTCAATGCTTTTCGTGTCACGTTTTCCAATACTTTCGCCAAGATGTAACCGACTACAAGAATAACAATTGCTAACAAAAGCTCTGGTAGCCATGACATGAACGAATTGAAGTTATACGTTGTATTGTTCATCGAATCTTCCTCCTTTTTTTTATAAAATGATTGTTTTTCTTTAACAGTGCTACTTCTTTAAATACCTATATTTCAAAATCATCAAACATTATGCACATGACAACTCGTTTACATCACTATTACGATTCACTGGAAATGGGTACGTAAGTTAAGAGAGAAATCGTGTCAAATCATGTGAGATATGATACGAATAACATGAGAAGTCATTTTAGGAGGAATTAAAATGAACATCGCTTTAGTGGCTCACGACAAAAAGAAAGACGATTTAATTGTTCTCATTAAAACGTATGCACATATTCTAGAGAAACATCAATTGTTCGCAACGGGTACAACAGGTAAGCGAATTGCGGAAGCGACCGGATTACCCGTTCATTGTTTCCGCTCAGGACCGCTTGGAGGGGACCAAGAAATTGGAGCTGCCGTCGCACGCGGAGAGATGGATATGATTATCTTCTTCCGGGATCCATTGACTGCCCAACCTCACGAACCAGACGTGAGCGCATTGATGCGTCTTTGTGACGTGTATTCCATCCCCCTTTCGACAAATATGGGAGGAAGCGAGATTTTGATTCGAAGCATCGAACAAGGTGATTTCGAGTCGCTTAAACTTTCTCATAATGACGAACCACCTGCGTGACCATCACAAACCAAGAAAGGAGAGGAATCTCCCTGGAACCGAATATGATTCATGACCCGAACGTTCAACAGTTCTTTAACGAAGTACGTCATCGCCTGATCGAACTGATTGGAGATGAGGCGGAAGCGGACCGCCTCTTGCTGGCTCTCGCCGGCTATATCCGCCATGCGGAGAAAAGTGGACAGTCGTTAGACAGTCTCTTAAACCAAGATCCGCATGAGTACGCTCGTTTCCTTATCGAACAACCAGAAACAAATGAAGAATATCGCCGTCGCTACCACGTCTTGATCGATGCCTCGGATGAATTAAAACCTCATGAAAAAGCTCAAGCGAATCGAGATTTCGATTGGGCGGTCAATCAACTGGACGAAGCCAAACTCTCATTGAAAGAGATTGAAGTTCGTGATCTTGCATTCCTCGCTTATACGAAAATCGAAGCGCTCAAATCATCACGGACGATTTGGAACCGTTTCGGCTGGTTGCTCGGTATGATTTTGGCATTTTCATACGCCAACTTACTGCTCGTCATCGACGATGTGTTCAGCGGACGGTTGTTCACTGCACCGATTTCGACATATCCAATCGACTATCTAGCCTTCCTGTTACCTGTCCTCGTGACCGGTGCGATCTTTGGTATATTGACCCGTTTTCGGCACCACATTCATACGCTCGGACGACGGATCGCCTTCGCTTTACTCATCGTGGTCGTCTATGTCACGTCCATCTTTTTGATTCAACCGCTCCTCATGACACTTGGTTGGTCGTTCATCATTCAATTGACTCCACTTTATGCGCTCATTTTGTTGGCGATCAGTGGCTTTATGGCCATTTGGACGTTGATTGAGTTCGTCTGGAAGAGTACACGTTGTTCACTCGGTGACGACACGCTCATGCTTTATTATTAATCTGCGCCGCTCCTATCAGGAGATGGCGTTTTTTGTTTCAATTGCGGATAGAACGGAAATTACTCCTATTGTGACGCTAATTGAAGGTTGGCCAAATTTAAGGGGGTATTCGATGTCAGAACGTAAAATGATTGGTCTGTTTCAAACGGAACAGGAAGTCATGCATAAAGTAGACGAGTTGAGGGCTGCAGGGGAAGCCGAAAAGAATATGCATGTCGTTGCCAAGCGAGATGGGGAAATCTCCGCATTGCGTGACCATACGGATGTAAACGCCGAGGCTGGAGTTCGAGACGTAAATTTGCTCGATCGCGTGAAAGCATTCCTACATGGAAGTGACCGTATCCGCGATGAACTTCGCAACATGGGGCTCAGCGACGCTGAGGCAGAGCAATACTATGATGCCATCGACGAAGGTCAAATCTTACTCTATGTCGATCGTCATTCTTATGATCGTTACCCGAATATGTACAAAAAAGATAGTGAACTCGATCATGACAAAGGTGAGAAGGCAGATGGGATCGCGTTTGATGCAAAGCCGTTCAATGATCATGACGAGGAACCAAAAGGGACAAAGGATGACCCGATTGTTCGTGGACATTCTGGTTTAGAAGACCATCGACGACTATAAGGAGGAACTACTATGAACGAGAAACGATTCATCAGTATGCACGATACACAAGATGCAGCGCTTGGAAAAATCGAAGAGTTGCGGGCAAAAGGGTACGAAGACTCACACATTTACGTCGTCACGAAGCATGAAGACAACGTATCGATTTTGAGACGGGACACAGATGTTCATACAGAAGCTGCACATCATGCAAGTTGGTTCGATAAAGTTCGCGCCTTCTTGAGTGGTCATGAAGATGTTCATGCCGGCTTACGAAACATGGGACTCAGCGAAGAGGAAGTAAAACGTCACTATGACGACGTTGAAGCCGGTAAGATTCTTGTCTATGTCGATGAAGACTTCGAGCGTCGCCATCAAGATGGGGTGACGGTCGATGCGAAACCGTATCAAGACGCATCATCTACCCATCTCGGGAATCACACGAACGATGGTTTGGAAATCGACTCAAAACCATATCACGAGGCCCAGACCGTCGATCCAAGTCATCCGGTAGATCCGGAGCAAGATAAACTAGATGAAGAAACGAAGAAACCTGACCGAGAAGAAAAACTACGTGGTCTCGATGATCGTGCGTATCGAAATGACGTCGAAGACCCAGACAACATCCGACGCTTTTAATTGTAAATAGAGCCTGACGCGCGCGTCAGGCTCTTTGTTATGTCAAACGATTCTTTGGTTCTTTTCCTTCAAGCACGTTCACGATAGCGTCCCGGTTTAACGCCATCATCGCGAGACGTGTCCGAATCGAGGCACTCCCGATATGTGGTAGTGTCGTCACGTTCGGAAGGGTCAATAGTGGATGATTCAAGTCGATCGGTTCTTTCGTGAACACGTCGAGGCCAGCCCCCCAAATCTTTTTCGCCTTGAGCGCCTCATACAATGCCTGTTCGTCAATGATTTCTCCACGAGCCACGTTGATGAAGATCGCTGTTTCTTTCATCTTGGCAAACTCATCTGCCCCAAGCATTCCACGCGTCTCGTCCGTGAGTGGTGCGAGAACGACGACGAAATCAGATTGCGTTAACAGTTCATCGAGCTCCGCATAGGTGAAGCCATACATCGACTCCGACTCGTGACGACGCGTCCGATTATGATACAAGACGTCCATGTCAAATCCTCGCGCCCGTCGTGCGACCGCTTCACCGATTCGTCCCATTCCGATGATCCCAAGTTTCGCTTGATAGAGGTCCATCCCGACATATCCCATCGGAAGCCACGATTTCCACTCACCGGCACGTAAATCACGCTCGGCCTCTCCGAGACGTCGCGCCGTCATCATCATGAGTCCAAACGTCAGGTCCGCTGTCGTTTCCGTCAAGACGTCCGGTGTATTGGTCACGATGACACTCTTCTCTTTCGCTGCCTTCAAGTCGATGTTGTTATAGCCGACAGCCAAGTTGGAAACGACCTCTAAATGCGGTGCACGCTCAAGCACTTCATGGTCAATCGTGTCACTAAGCATCGTCCAGAGCGCATGCGCAGATGAGACTTCTTCTAGAAGCACCTCACGAGGAACACTCTGCCCCTCATGTTCCCACATACGCACGTCATAGTGTTCACGAAGCGGCGCGACCGCTTCTTCCGGCAAGCGTCGCGTAATATAGATTCGTTTTTTCATCTTTCTCCCCCTCTCTACGATTACTTGTAGTCTAACAAAAGGGAGTCGTCAGGATGGTTGATTCGACTTCGGATTTTGTTTCAAGAACTGTTCAAACAACGAACCGAACTCTTGATTCAACAACTGCTCGATTGTTTTTGAGGAGTCCATCGCATTTCGATAGGCAATTTCGTTGATGGCGAGTCCGATCGCCCACGTGATCCCTGAGGCAACTGTCGCATTGATGACACCGGCTGCCGCATTCGCTCCCGGGAAGAACTTCATGACATTCAATAGAATCGTTTTCGATAACGTACGTCCGATTTGTGGGATAATCGTGCTTCCAATGAGCGTCTTCAGTAAATCATCACTCGCCTTCACGCCCCAATAGCGAAACAGATGGACGCTCATCGTCACTTGAATCGGTGTCAAGGCCACGGCATCTGCAAACGGAAGCGGGACTGCAGCGGCCGTTCCTGCGCTCGCCACATACCCTGAAATGATTCGATTGGCCTTCTTCCGTTTCAACTTGAGCATCGTCTCACTCTCTGCTTGAATCTCCATCAGGAGTCCTTCCTGCAAAGAAGCGTCTAGCTGTTCAACCGACCATACAATCAATCGTTCCCAATCGACAACTTGTCGTAACGTTTCATCGTTCAGTATTTCCGAGGCGATACTGACCTGAAACACGGATTCCTCCGATACGACCCCATCCAGTTCATTTCGCAATGCTGTCAGTTCATCTAAATCGACCTGATCGATTTGTGTAAATAAGACAGCGACAGCAGTCGATTCACGAAGACGACGAATGAGCGCCTTGTCGAGTGGCGTGACACGTTTTGTCGCGGCGTTGATTGTGTACCAAACGAGATGGATTCGTTCGGATGCTTCTTGTTGCTTTGCGTTCTCCACAAACCCGATGACTTCTTCCTCGTAATGTTGTTGGCGTGCACTCCCGATCTCGTACCCTTCGCTATCAAACAACGTGACCGCGATATCGTCACTCTTATATTGATGGATTCCCCGAGTGACGGGCTCCCCTGCCGCCACCTTTGTCAAATCCCGACCGAACACATGGTTCACGACCGAACTTTTCCCCGCGCCCGTCGCCCCTGCGATGAGGATGTTTGGTTTTTTTACATTTCCACGAAGTCGCTCGAGCTCTGCTTTTAAATCATAGTCTTTAAAATCAAACCGCTTTGTCGATTCCATTCTCGTTTCCCCCTTTATGAGTTGAGCGTTTGCCCTAGCTGACGCATCTCGCGCTCAAAGCCACGTCGAATCTCTTCTTCAATCGTTTGTTTCACAGATGTGTATTGCTGATCGATGGCCTTTTTGATGCCTCGTTCTGCCGTTCGGCGCTTGAATGCCCAGTAAATGAAATGCACTCCGGGAATCATTCCGAGAACCATCTTCCTTACCGTTTTTCCAAATGAATAGTCAAATCCGAGTTCGACTCGTCTCGTTCTAAACAAGTGGTCTGCTTGTTCACCGACTAATGGGTACCGTTGCATGAGTTGGATATAGTGACGTACCCCTTCAGCCATCGCATCTTCTGTCGTCACGGCCGCCTGCTCAAGTGTTTTCTCTAAATCCTTTTCAATGTGACGGGCTTTCCAACTGATCATCGCCTGTGGGGTGAGCATACGGATTTTTTCTGCCGAATCGATACTTCGAATCCTCCAATCTTCCAACTCTTCTAAAAGATGATTCGTCAGATTGATGGGAAGTTTTCGTTCGATGTCTTTCCAAAGGTTCGTCCGATTCCGTTTCCATACGTCTTCGTAGCCTCTTACCGGAACACGTTTCCCGGTCAGTAACTTCTTCTCGACACTGTTGACACGAATGATGTCCCCTTCATCGATTGGCAGTTCACGTAACAATACCCGTTCCATCGCTTCTGCCTTCTGCACACTCATCGGGTCTTCTTCATTGAAGTTGGTCAGAATGAGGGTGACGTTGCTCCCCCGTTCATATAACGGCTTTAAAATCGCCTCAAGCTCGTATGCCTCGACACGTCCTGACTGCACGGACAACAAGTAGTAAATGGTGTGAAACCATTCTGCGATATCGAGCGCCCCTTCGCGCTGATGAACGATGGATAGGATGGCTTGATGCCACTCTTCGGAACGGTCTGCCTCGAGCCCCCACGTATCAAAGAAACGAAACAAGATCCCCCGCTCTAAATCGTAATACTCATATTCATGAAGCCCTTCTGCAGTGACCGGACTTCCGGCACGCGATTCGGCGACGTCATGTCCATATATATAATTGATGAACGCACTCTTTCCGACGCCAGTTTTCCCGGCAATCAAAATATTCGAGACGAGCCCTGTCCGATCCATATGCTTCCTCCCCTATTCGTTGTATAGTTCAATTATACCGAATGGGGCAACTTCAAACGTCCATCGAAAGGATGATTCTCATGCTACACCATGTTGAACTATACGTATCCAACCTAAATGACAGTATACGTGCTTGGGAATGGCTCCTCTGTGACCAGCTAGCGTACACGCTCTATCAGTCGTGGCCAGAAGGTCGAAGCTATCGTTACGGCGATACATATCTCGTGTTCGTTCAAACAGAGGAAGACCACCTCACTCCGCCCTACCATCGAAAAAAGACCGGACTCAATCACTTGGCGTTTCATGCCTCATCGCTCACACAATTAGAAGAAATCCGACAACAGCTCGCGTCACACGGTTTTCGTGAGTTGTATGCTGACCGCTTTCCTCACGCAGGTGGTCCGAACTATACAGCACTGTTTTTTGAAGACCCGGACCGCATCAAAGTCGAACTCGTGGCAACGATGTGAACGGTTTCGTGAGAACTTCTTGAAAGTTTGTGAAAACAATTGCAAACTTTTGACCAACCTCCTAGACTGAAAATGTCTAAAGGAGGTCTTCTCATGGAAAAACAAGTCATCGACTATATGGAAGAAGCCGCATTTAAAAAAACGTCATTGCTTCAGCAATCATTTTCGCAATACATGTTACGTTCGATTATCGCTGGTTTTTTGATTGGGATCGGGGTCGTCTTCTCGTTCACGGTCGGAAACATGTTCATCGATGTACCCGGCACGATGCTCATCGCCGGTGCGAGCTTCTCGGTCGCGCTCGTCTTCATCGTCTGGATGGGTGGAGAACTATTTACGAGTAACACGATGTATCTCTACACCGGGGCGAAACGGGGTCGTGTCGACTGGTTAGACTTAGCAAAAATATGGGGACTCAGTTGGTTCGGTAACTTGATCGGTGCCATCATTTTGTCGCTGCTCGTCATCGGTGCCCACAGCATGGGAGAAGTGACGGGTGACCATTTACTCGCTGTCGTCGCAGCGAAAAAAATCGGTGGAGATGCCTTTGCGATTTTCCTGAAAGGTATCTTATGTAACGTACTCGTCTGTTTGGCCATCTTTATGCCGCTCAAAACGAACAACGATGTTGCGAAGATCATGCTGACGATGATTCCCGTCGTCGTATTCTTTGCTGCTGGGTTCGAACACTCGATTGCGAACATGGGCGTCTTCGCGCTTGCGCTACATTATGTACCATCGGACCTCATTAACTTTAGCGGTGCCCTTTACAATCTGTTCTTCGCTACACTAGGTAATATTGTCGGTGGTGCATTGTTCGTTGCCGGAAGTTACTTATATTTGAACAAATCAGAAACAGAGCAAGCCGTCAAACCGATTCGCCAACGCGCATAAAAAGACAGGGACCCCGATCAGCAGGGTCCCTGTTTGTTTTGTCATGTTTATTAAGATTTTGAAGAGTCAGCAGCGGCTGCTTGAACAGAACCTTGTGCCACTTCGTCTTCTTCCACGTCCCAGCACTCTGTGTTCTCGATGCCGAGTTTACGAGCAGAGAAGCGTGGGTTGAGACCTTGAGCACGTTGCTCTTCGTAGTCTTTAAGAACTTTGAAGGCAACGCCACCGAGCAATGTGATGGCCGCGATGTTGATCAATGTCATTCCTGCCATGAAGAGGTCAGCGAGGCTCCATACGAATCCAAGGCTTGCGACCGCTCCGATGAAGACGAATGCCATTGTTGCAAGACGGAATCCGAGGACTGCACCTTTGCTCTTCTTGATGAATTCGATGTTCGTTTCACCGTAGTAGTAGCTTCCTGCGATTGAACTGAACGCGAACAAGAAGACGCTGACGGCGATGAATGCTGGAGCAAGTGCCCCGATTTGTTCAGTCAAAGCGTTTTGAAGAAGGACGATCCCTTCACCGTTCCCTGAAGCATAGCTGTCTGAGAGAAGGATGATTGCTGCAGTTGCCGTACAAACGATCAATGTATCCAAGAATACACCGAGAGCTTGAAGGAAACCTTGTTTCGCTGGGTGCGATACTTCAGCAGCTGCTGCTGCGTTTGGTGCAGAACCCATACCAGCTTCGTTCGAGAAGAGTCCACGACGGACACCCATTGAGATTGCAGCACCGATTGAACCACCGACCGCTTCGTCTAAACCGAATGCGCTTTGGAAGATCATCGCGAACACAGCTGGAAGTTCAGCGAAGTTTACAACAACAACGTAAAGTGCGATTGCAAGGTACAAGACAGCCATGACAGGTACGACGATTGCTGAGAAGTTCGCGACACGTTGTACACCACCAAAAATAACGAGACCTGTAAGGACAACTAAGACAGCTCCACCGATGACTGCATCGACGCCGAACGCGTTATCGAATGCTGCAGCGATTGTGTTCGATTGAACTGAGTTGAAGATGAGACCAAATGTGACGGCGATGAGAACCGCGAATACGATTCCGAGTGCACGGTTGTTCAATCCTTTTTCGATGTAGTAAGCCGGACCACCGCGGTACGCAACATCGTCTTTCACTTTGTATACTTGAGCCAATGTACTTTCGATCATAGCCGTTGCTCCACCGAGAAGGGCAACGATCCACATCCAGAAGACCGCTCCCGGTCCACCGAGTGTGACGGCTACCGTAACCCCTGCAAGGTTACCTGTACCGATACGAGTCGCAGCACCGATGAAGAATGATTTCATTGGTGTGATACTCTTTCCATCTTTTGCTGGCGTCACGTCCGATTTATCTGTAATCGTACGGAACATTTCTTTTAAGTAACGGAACTGCATAAATCGTGTTCTGACCGTGAAGTAGATCCCGGCTCCGACGAGCACGGCGATCAATACGTACGACCATAAGATGTTGTTCAAAAAGTCGACGCTTCCCTGTAACATACCTTGAATCGCTTCCATGAATAAGTTCCTCCCTGTTGTGTGAATCTGAAGTTGAGAATTTTTATGATGTCTTAGTTCTGAATTATACAAAGATTCTGACAATTAGCAATAATTTTTTTATAGGTGATTTCACTATTTTTTCACATGTTTTAAGCAAGATTCCTTATTTATAAGTAATTAAAGCGCTTACATAAAAATGTTTAGAAATATTAAATCATGATTATATTCATTGATGATGAAACGCATATTCAAAAAAACAGCCACTCTTTTCGAGTAGCTGCCGTCTTAAATACCAGTACGTTTCTTCTGGTTATTTGGTTTTTTCGTCAATTGGCTCGTCAACGGTTTTTGTTTTGTACCATGTAAACCTGTCGGAACCTTTGTCTGGTTCTGTTTCTTTTCTGCCAGCTTTTGTTTCATCGCTTCTTGAAAAGATAGTTTTTTCTCACTCATCTTACTCACCTCCAGCTTCGATCACTTTCACACGACCGACCTGTCCATCGCTCAAACGCACTTTGATTCCGTGCGGATGACGTGGCGAGTTCGTCAATATATCTTGAACGACGCCTTTCGTCAGCTTCCCGCTTCGTTGATCTTGTTTCAAAACGATTTGGACATGGAGCCCTGGGCGAATGTCAGCACGTTTCGTTCCATCCATACCCGACACCCCTTTCCATTTAGTCAATCTCTATCATATGCTCTTTTCCCTTATTTGTCACAGCCTATTCCAGATCCCGATTTGTCGCATCGGCTCCGTCATATAACTTTGATCGGTCTGTAGCACCTTCTCTGGAAGAGAATCATGAAACACAATACGTACTCCCCGATGTGAGAAGATGACATCAATGACCTCGTTTCCGTCTATATCGCAAAGTGTCGCTGTTCCTCGAAGAGCATGAAAAGCTTCCGCGAACGCTTCCGCAAAGCTGAGATATGCTGTCACGGATGTCGCCATACGGCTTTGATCAATCTTTAAGGTTAATCGTTCACGAGTGGCACTTTCGATTACGACGTGTACGGTATCATTCCCATCCGAAAATTCAATCGTATGCATCCTCACTCCACCTCTCATTCAAAAAAGGTACCCTCCTAGGAAGGTACCCCTCTATCATAAACGATATAACCGCGCTGCGAATGGTCGCAGCATGAATGTCTCGGTATCAATCGTCTCCGGATCGATTTCATTCGTCATGACAAGCGTCGCACCCGCAATCTCCGGGATGGTCACTTCTGCCGGATTCGCGGTCAAGTTGACAACCACGTAGAATCGATTGTTCTCAAATGTACGTTCATAGACGAAAGCCTGCTTATGCTCTGGCAAGACATCACGATAACGACCGTACGTAAACGTATCTTCGGCCCGGCGAAGACGAATCATTTCCTTGTAGAACGAGAGAATCGAGTGCTGATCGTTTCGCTGTGCCTCGACGTTGAGTGTCTCATACTCTTCGTGAATCGGCATCCATGGGGTTGTCGTCGAGAAACCGGCATGCGGTGACGCATCCCATTGAATCGGCGTTCGCACGTTATCACGGGATGTGCCCCATACTTGCTGCATCGAGTCGACTTCACTCATCCCGTTCGCAATCCGTTCGAAGTATTCATTCTTCGTCGCGACGTCATCGTAATCATGGATGGATGGAAGCGGTACGTTCTTCATCCCAATCTCTTGTCCCTGGTAAATAAACGGTGTCCCGTGCATAAAGAAGTACATCATCGCGAGCGCGGTCGCACTCTCCCGCCAATAATGATGCTCATCCCCAACGAGCGAGACCGCCCGCACCATGTCATGGTTTTCAATATATAGCGCGTTCCAACCCGTCTCACGTAAACCTTGTTGCCACTTATCGAAGATTCGTTTCAATTCGACGACATCGAGTGGGGCCAGACGTGACCGCCGCATAATGTCGACATGGTCAAAATGAAACGCCATATTCATCGCGCCGTTTTCTGGACCCATCCAAAGATCCGCTGCTTCCGGCTCTATCCCGTTCGTTTCACCAACCGTCATAATATCGTATTTCGAGAATGTTTCCCGTTTCATCTCTTGAAGATAGTCATGAATGCCGTCGATGTTCGAGTACATCGAGAACGCCGTGACGACCGGTTTGCCGTCCGGCGATGGGAGCATCGTTCCCGTTGGCATCTTTTTAATGTGACTGATCGCATCGACGCGGAATCCGTCCACCCCTTTATCGAGCCACCAGTTGATCATGTCATAGATGGCCGTCCGAACTTCACGGTTCTCCCAGTTCAAGTCCGGTTGCTTCTTCGAAAAGACGTGTAAGTAGTATTGATCGGTCTGTTGATCGTATTCCCAAGCAGAGCCGCCAAAGATACTTGCCCAGTTGCTCGGTGGCGCGCCATCTTTTCCGTCTCGCCAAATGTACCAATCCCGTTTTGGGTTGTCTGTTGAGCTTTTCGACTCGAGGAACCACGGATGCTCATCCGATGTATGGTTGACGACGAGGTCGAGCAACAGTTTCATGCCACGTGCATGTACGGCCGCTAATAGCGCATCGAAATCTTCCATTGTTCCGAACTCTTCCATAATGTCTTGATAGTCACTAATATCATATCCGTTGTCATCGTTTGGCGACTTATACATCGGACAAATCCAAATCACGTCAATGCCAAGGTCTTCTAAGTAATCGAGCTTTTCGATAATCCCACGTAAATCTCCGATTCCATCCCCATTCGAATCTTTGAAACTTCGTGGATAGATTTGATAGGCAATCGCCTCTTTCCACCATACGCGACTCACTTCTGTTTGTTTTGTTTGGCTGAACAACGTCTCCATACGGCACGTGCCTCCTACAATAAGGTATGATTCACATCTACCATAGCACTAGTGCAAGCGTTTGCAAAGAATCAACTCGCAAAAAAAATGCAGTTTACACTGCATTCGAATGAAGCGTCCCAACTTGTTCACAAAAAGTGGAGATGAGCTTCGATAAATGTTTCCAATCATGATCCATCGTCGCGACGTGATACGAGTTCGGGAGCACCGCATATTCTTTTGTACCTTGCAATTGATCGAACAACCAAATCGAATCGATTGGTGGCACGACGTTGTCGACTGCCGAATGGATGACATATGTCGGCACATCAACCGACCCGACGTGCGGGCGTACCTCGTCAATTAACGCCAGCAATTCCCGAATCGCCTTTGTCGGCACACGGTCATAGACAATCTCATATACACCCTCTGCTAAAATATCGGGAGCGTCTTCATCGATGAATCGACATTCGGTACCTGACGCATGACACGCATACCCAGGTACGGATAAGGCTGCATTGATTGTGACAACTGCATCTGCCTTTTCCTCAAGTGCAGCTTTGAGCGCTAGCGTCCCACCCATCGACTGACCGACGACGATGACCGTCCGACACGACTCGCGCAATCGTTCGATGCCTTCGATGACACTTTTGTACCAACATCGATGCGTTGAACATCGAAAATCTTCTGGATCTGTCCCATGCCCTTTCAAACGTGGAGCATACACCGTAAACCCTTGTTTCATCAGCTCGATCCCGACGTCTTGCACACTCTGAGGCGTTCCATTGAATCCGTGACAAAGCAAAATACCAATTTCGTTTCCTTCATAATAAAATGCGCCTGCTCCAGGAATGACTGGATAGTTGATCGTTCTCATTACTGCCTCCTTTTTTAATTCCCACTTAACCGATACAATTAATTCGTATTAGAAGAGTGTAAAAGTTATCGACCCAACCGTCAAGTTCTTCATGTTTCGTTTACCTTGTCATCAAACTGTAATCATAACTTCGTATTTAGTGGATTGAGTTCTGACGTCTGCTTGGTTATGTTTAACATGTAGTTAAAAACTTGGGAAATGTGTTTGTCACTTTTGACAATACACGAATAATTTTTCAAGTGATTCGTTAAAAGGGAAGTAATGTAAGCGCTATCATGTTGTTTTTTGACATAAAGGAGGGTAATTTATACTCAATTTATGATGGCGCACGATGGGGAAATCGGGTTACATAATTACATCCAAGGGAGACTTACACATGGGGAAACCAACACAATCATTTAAGACAGTCACTGGCCTCGCTTTATCGGCAGGACTCATCGTCAGTAGCATGACGCCGATCGCGGCAAATGTACATGCCGAGACGTTGAATGCTTCAGACCTTTTCATCTCAGAGTATGTAGAAGGCTCAAGCAACAATAAAGCCATCGAGTTGTTTAACGGAACGAACGCGACGATTGACCTTTCTGCCTACAAGATTGAACTCTATTCAAACGGTGGCACGACTGCCGGAAACACATTGAATTTGACGGGAACACTCGCACCAGGAGCTACATATGTCATTGTGAACGGTAGTGCGTCAGACGCATTGAAAGCGAAATCGGATACGACGAGCGCTGTGACGAACTTCAACGGAGATGACACGATTGTCTTGAAAAAAGGAGACACTGTTCTCGACGTCTTCGGTCAACTCGGTGTCGACCCAGGTACGAAATGGGGAACGACCGTCGCGACTGCCGACCAGTCACTCATCCGAAAAGATACGGTCACGCGTGGCGACAGTGACGGAAGCGATGCTTTCGATCCTGCTGTCGAATGGACATCGACACCACAAGACTCATTCGATAACCTCGGGGTGCATACGTTCCAAGGCGTCGAGTACGGCGATGGCGGTACGACAGAACCACCTGCACCGGTCACACCGATTTCAATCGCAGACGCACGGACAAAAGCAGAAAATGAGACGGTCACTGTAAAAGGAGTCGTCACTGGAAAACTCGCGAACACGATCTCGATTCAAGATGCGACAGGCGGTCTTTCTATCCGCCCGACGTCACTTGCGGTCAACGTTGGAGATGAAGTCGTCGTCACAGGCGTCGTCGGTTCGTATCGTGAACTCTTGCAATTGAACAGCGCGGTCGTCGTCTCGAAACAAGCAGCGACGCTTCCTACTGCACAAGTAGTGACGGGAGAACAAATCAATGAAAACGTCGAATCAGAACTCGTAACCGTCAACAATGTCACGCTCACAGGGAGCGGTCAAAACTTGACGGCAACAGACGGAACGAAAGAGTTCATCGTTCGTGACGAACGGGGCATCCTCGATTTACAGACGGATGTGAACTATTCATCCATCACAGGAATCGTTCAGCAGTTTGACGATGCTTATCAAATCATCCCGCGTGACCCAGCGGACACGGTCATCGATACGTCGGTCCTTCGCCCGGCCGTCGCAAAACCAGGTGCCGGCACGTTTGTCGGACCGCAAGACGTCACACTCTCAACGACGACGGCAGATGCTGAAATTTTCTATACGCTCGACGGTTCAGATCCGAAAGAGAACGGGACTCGTTACGAAGGTTCGATTCGTATCGAAAACTCGACTCCGTTGAAGACGGTCGTGAAAACAGGTGACACGTTCAGCGCGGTCTCGACGTTCTCATACAAGATCACAGATAAGATTCGCATTCACGACATCCAAGGAGCGAACCATACGGCTCCAATGAACGGACAGACGGTTGAGGGCATCGAAGGAATCGTCACGTCTACTTTCATCTCGAGCGGGACGACATATTACTTCATCCAGACACCGGATGCTGAAGCCGACGACGATGCACGCACATCTGAAGGAATCGTCCTTTACGGCGGACGTTCAATCGCTGGCATTCAAGTCGGTGATCTCGTCAAGGTGAATGGAAAAGTGAGCGAATACGCGATTGAAGGATATAGCGATCGTCAACAGACAGACATGAAAATGACGCAAATCGATACACGTAACGGAAAAGTAGAAGTCGTCGCGAGCGGTGTGACACTCCCGACTCCGATTACAATCGATGCTTCAAACCTACCGACAGAGTTTATCGATAGTGATAACCTCGCTGTCTTCAACCCGGAGAAAGATGCGATTGACTTCTGGGAAAGCCTCGAAGGCATGCGCGTTCAAACGAACAACTTGAAATCAGTCGGACCACAAGAATACGGTGACCTCGTGACCGTGCTCGAAGATACGCCAACGGAGACTTACAATGGTGGTGTCTTATTGAAAAAGAACGACGCAAACCCGGAGCGCATTCAATTCCGTCTCGAACCGAACGCAGAAGCGCGTGACTTCGATGTGGCGACAGGCGACCGTTTCAACGGACCAATCGTTGGTGTCGTCGGCTACTCATTCGGAAACTACAAGATTCAAGCGTCGCTCGAAGACATGAAAGCTGCCTTCGTCAAAGGGGATGCGCAGCGTGAGAAGACGTTCATCGAAGCAGAAGAAGATCAATTGACGATTGCGTCTTACAACTTAGAAAACTTCTCGAACAACATTAAAGAAACATCAGATGAGAAGGCGCTCAAATTGGCAAAAGCATTCGTCAATGAATTGAACAGTCCTGACATCATCGGCGTAACAGAAGTACAAGACAACGATGGACAAGACAAAGGTGCGGGTTCTGCCGCTGATCAAAGCTATCAACGCTTGATCGACAACATCGTTGCTGTCGGCGGGAAAACGTATAAATACGTCAACATCGACCCTGAGAACAACCAAGACGGTGGTGCACCGGATGCTAACATTCGTGTCGGTTTCTTGTATGACCCTGCGCGTGTATCGTTGACGGATGGAATGCCTGCTGGTGACGCGACGACGGCAGTCGGATACGTTGACGGGAAGTTGACGCACAACCCGGGACGTATCGACCCGACGAACGAAGCGTTCAATCGCTCACGTAAACCGTTGGCAGCTCAATTTGATTTCCAAGGTGAGAACGTGATTGTCATCGCGAACCACTGGAACTCAAAAGGCGGCGATACTGGATTCTTCGGTTCACAACAGCCGGTCGTGCTCGGAAGTGAAGTACAACGTAAGAAGATTGCACAAGTCGTCCACAACTTCGTGGCGGACGTGAAGACGAAGAACCCTGAAGCGAACGTTGTCGCACTCGGAGACTTTAACGATTTCGAATTCTCGGATGCACTTCAAATCTTTAAAGGTGACTTGATGACGAACATGGTCGAGAAAGTCCCTGCTGTTGACCGCTACTCATATGTCTATCAAGGAAACTCACAAGTACTCGACCACATCCTTGTGTCGAACCGCTTGGCCGCTTCTACGAAGATTGACATGATTCACGTCAATGCGGACTTCACCGAGATGTCAGGTCGCGCGAGTGACCATGATCCGGTTCTCGCACAAATCGACTTCACTCCAGAACCTGAAGTGGAATTGACGCGTTACACGGTAGAAAATCATCCAGCCGCTCGTCTCGTCCTTCAAGAGGACTTTATCGGTGTGACGATTGGAAAAGGAACAAACTTTAAAAACGGAATCTTTGTCCGTGGCGCTTACACGGAATTGACGGGTGATGCGTTGAAAAATGTCGTCGTTCAAGTGAAACCGAAAGAAGCCGGTTCCATCATCGACTTCAAAGGCGCAACAGTGAAAGAAGTGATCGTTGACGGAAAAAACCTTGCCGAGATTCGCGGGGCGAAAAATGTCCAGCGCATCACGTATGCGAAAGGTGCTTCTCCATCATCCATCATCATCAAGAAATAACATGTTGAAACGCAGACACATCGTCTGCGTTTTTTTTGGTTTCAGCTCCCTTGAAGCGGGGATAAAAAGGAAGATGCTGAATCATGGAGGATGAAACTGATGGAATTGTATAACGGAGATTTATATTGGCCAACGACCGAATCAGATGACGTGGTGTTGCAACAACCTGAGAAAAAAGAGCAGTATGACGTGCTCGTCATCGGAGCCGGAATGTCTGGAACACTGACAGCTTATACGTTGCAACAGGATGGTGTGGATTTTGCGGTGCTCGACGGACGAAAAGTCGGAACAGGCAGCACGTCGGCCAACACCGGTCTTATTCAATATTCAAATGACATTATGTTACATGAACTCGTCGAAAAAATCGGAGAAGACGCGGCGGTACGCTTCTATCGTCTTTGTCTCGATGCCGTCGAATCACTTGATCAGGTAGCGGAAGATGTCGGGGCATCCGATATTTATATTCGCCGGGATAGCCTTTGTTTTGCGAGTGAAGAGGCCGATGTTGCCAAATTGAAACTTGAGTATGAGATGCTTTCGAAGCATGGTTTTGAAGTGGAATGGCTTGATCGCGATGCATTGCGTGAACGTTTCCCATTCGACAAACCGGCGGCCTTGATCACAAAAGGTGATGCCGAAGTCAATCCGCTCACGCTCAGCCGTCAAATCATTCGTCACTTATCGAAACAAAACGTCCCGATTTTTGAAGAAACATCAGTAGATGAAGTCGTTTCAGACGGCGAAGGATGGATTGTCCTCACTTCAAACGGTACATTCAAAGCGAACAAAGTCATTTTTGCGACAGGTTACGGTCCTGCTCCCCTACTTGATTCTCATCGAATCGATTTGAACCGTTCATACGCCATCGCAACGAATCCGATTGCAGCGTTCAGCGAATGGGAAGGACGCGCACTCATTTGGGAGACGAAACGACCATACCTATATTTACGTACGACTCCGGACGGTCGGATTATCGCTGGTGGTCTCGACGAAGACAAGGCAGAGACGCCTCACGATGAGGCACTCATGAACGACCGGGCTGAACGGGTGAAGGAGAAAATTGCAGAACTCTTCCCGATGTATGACCTCGAAGTCGATTATGCCTGGGTCGCCTTGTTTGGAGAATCGGTGGACCAACTCCCGTTCATCGGAGAGCACCCGAATCGACCGAATTTGTTTTATTTGCTCGGATATGGGGGAAATGGGACGGTGTACAGCATGCTCGGCTCTCGCATCCTGAGCGCCCTCGTTCGTGGTCAGCATCATCCAGACGCTGATCTCGTTCG
Organism: Exiguobacterium sp. s160; assembly: GCF_018617575.1. NCBI lineage: Bacteria > Bacillati > Bacillota > Bacilli > Caryophanales > Exiguobacterium > Exiguobacterium sp. s160. Next base: position 7,659 of record NZ_JACSKK010000004.1, on the reverse strand, counting down.
TCTAGACCGAACGTAACCCCTTCATCTTGGGGGTTGTTACATATTGAAGGAGTGTTTTTGGATTGAAGAAAAAAAGAAAAGCAAGATGGGTGTACACGTTTCGCCGACTGATCGTGTTTATCGTTCCACTCGGCTGCGCCATCTGGTTTTGGCCAAACGAATCGACACCCACTACGCAGTTAAAGTCTGAACAAGTCTCTATTTCCGAGGAAATATACACGATCGAAAAGCGTTCACCCATTGTAGAAGAAGATGTGACTCGATATGAATATGATGTTGTGGTGCATGGTGAACCAAGTACGGATGAACTTCAATCCATTAGCCATGACGTCATCGAGAACGTCCAACAGTCCGACCAATTCCAGGCCGCCTTGTTACGATTTTATGATGACGCCGCCTATATCGGGACAGAACCCCCACTCGGTGAGGCCGTATTCGCTCCTGAAGGCGACTATGCGCTTGCCGACTGGGTCGAACCTGGTCAAACAGACGAGATGATGTTCGGCTGGCAGCTTCGTGAGAAAGAGTGGTCGACGAAACTGACTGGAAAAGAGATTCAAATCTGGGCGTTGTGGCAGGAACAATATACGAAACAGGATCCAGACGACCCGGACGTGAAATCAAAAGTGACGCGAATCGTCTCTAGTGAATATGATCTTGACCCAAAAATGGTGCAACAAATCGTCTTGAAACAGCATGTATGGGCTGCACTATAAGTCGATTGCCCATTTGTGTGAAATCTCTCTTTTTTGAAAAAAGAGGGATTTTTTTATTTGGGTTAGGGAACACCGATACAGTAGGTCAAAACGTGACTTACAACGGTCAGTCATACTTAAGGGAGGCAATCACATGGGGAACAAGAAAGAAGAGCAGTTAAAACAACATACGATTGATAACGAACAACAAGCAGGCTTGACGACGAACCAAGGATTGAAGATGGCGGAAGATGAATTCTCACTGAAGGCAGGGCGTCGCGGTCCGACCTTGATTGAAGATTTTCATTTCCGGGAGAAGATGACCCACTTTGACCATGAGCGGATTCCAGAACGGATTGTCCACGCTCGCGGCGTTGGTGCACACGGAGAGTTTCACGTATATGAACCACTCGCCGACATCACAAAGGCTGATTTCTTGAACGACCCTTCAAAGACGACACCGGTATTTGTCCGTTTCTCGACTGTCCAAGGCTCGCGTGGGTCTGCGGATACAGTCCGTGACGTACGCGGTTTTGCGACGAAGTTTTATACAGACGAAGGGAACTACGACCTAGTCGGAAACAACATCCCTGTCTTCTTTATTCAGGATGCCATCAAATTCCCAGACCTTGTCCATGCTGTAAAACCTGAACCGCATACGGAAGTGCCGCAAGGGGGAAGCGCGCACGATACGTTCTGGGACTTCGTCGGACAAAACCATGAGACCGCTCATATGGTCATGTGGGCGATGAGTGACCGGGGAATTCCACGTAGTTTACGCATGATGGAAGGGTTCGGGGTCCATACGTTCCGTCTCGTGAATGCGGAAGGAAAGGCACATTTCGTTAAATTCCATTGGAAACCGAAGCTCGGTGTCCATTCACAAGTATGGGACGAAGCTCAAAAAGCAGTCGGGAAAAATGCGGACTTCCACCGTGTCGATTTGTATGAAGCCATCAACAAAGGCGATTATCCGGAATGGGAGCTCGGACTCCAACTCATCCCTGAAGAAGATGAGTTCAACTATGACTTCGACATTTTAGACCCGACTAAACTGTGGCCCGAGGAAGAAATCCCTGTGAAACTTGTCGGGAAGATGACACTCAACCGAAACGTCGATAACTTCTTCGCTGAAACCGAGCAAGTCGCCTTCCATCCGGGACACCTCGTTCCAGGAATCGATTTCTCAAACGACCCGCTCTTACAAGGGCGCTTGTTCTCTTATACAGATACGCAACTCTCGCGTCTCGGTGGACCAAACTTCCACCAGATTCCGATCAACAAACCCGTTTGTCCGTTCCACAACAATCAGCGTGACGGCATGCATCAAATGGCCGTCCACAAAGGACAGACGAGTTATCATAAAAATGCGCTCAATAACAATCAGCCTGAACCCGTACCAGCTGACCAAGGCGGATTTGAGCATTATCAAGAGAAAGTCGATGGACATAAGATTCGAGGACGCAGCGACAGCTTCCTAGACTTCTATTCACAGGCGAAACTCTTCTATAACAGCATGACCGATGTCGAAAAGCAGCACATTCAAGACGCCTGCAGTTTCGAGCTCGGGAAATGTGAGTCGGATATGGTGAAAGAGAACGCCGTCGATTTATTAAATCGGATTGACCGCCATCTCGCTGAGGCCGTCGCGGATAATTTAGGCGTGCAAGTACCTGAAGAAAACAATGAAGTCCAGTCAGACAAGACGTCCCCCGCCCTCTCGATGGCGAACACGATCAAAAAACCAGACACGAAGAGCGTCGCCCTTCTCCTCGCCGGTGACGTGGATGCGAATCAAGTAAAGCAATGGGTGAAGCAACTCGCCGACCACAACGTCAACTATAGTCTCGTCGGTAAGAAAGCCTATATGCTCGGTGATTTGAAAGTAAAAGAGACGTATGACACGGTCGACTCGAGCCTCTTCGACGCCGCCTTCTTGGTGAGTGCCGCAACCTCGGTCGAAGATGACGTCCTCGAGTTCATCGAGAACACGTATAAGCACTATAAACCGCTCGCCCTGCACGTGCATCATCAAGAAGCACTCGCAACATGTCGCGTGAAGACAGACCAGCCTGGCGTCTTCACGTTTGATACGCATAACCTCGATGGATTCGATACGTTCATCGACGGAATCGCGACCGCCCGCTTCTGGGACCGCGCTTAACGATACCACTCGACTCGATTCACGAGTCGAGTTTTTATTTGCTTCATAAACTCACTGAATGCATCATCTCAGACAATCCTATTTTGATTTGGTATACTCTTTTAGTTATGTTTATTAACTATTCGAATTTGAAGAAAAGGAGGCGTCGTGTTCGATGCAACAACCTATCCAAAAACTGTGGACGAGAGACTTTTTGATTATCTCGCTCATCAACTTCTTCCTGACGCTCATCTTTTTCTTATTGATGGTCACCATCGGGGTACATGCCGTCGAGTCGTACGGGGCGACGACGAGTCAAGCAGGGCTCGTCACCGGCATCTTTATCATCGGGACGTTGACCGGACGATTGTTCATCGGTCGACTCATCGATTCGATCGGCCGGAAAAAGACGCTTTATATCGGGCTCGTCTTTTTCACCGCCACCATCTTGTTGTACTTCGTCCATTGGGGCGTCGGGTTCTTATTGCTCACTCGTTTCGTACACGGTCTCGGGATGGGATTATCGAGTACCGCAACCGGAACAATCGTGGCACAGGTCATTCCTGCGACACGAAAAGGCGAAGGGATTGGCTACTACAGTATGAGCTCTACCTTGGCGACAGCCATCGGGCCATTCGTTGGGTTGCTCCTTAGCCAATATACGAGCTTCACCGTCATTTTCGGACTTTGTTTCGTGATCGGACTGATCAGTTTGGCGAGTACGTTTTTCGTGAACGTACCAGAAGTAGACGCACCGGAAGTCGTTCGTGGTTTCTCATTGAAATCATTCGTTGAACCGAAGGCGTTACCGATCGCACTCATCATCGGGATGGCCGCGCTCAGCTATTCGAGCGTTTTGTCCTATATTAACTTTTACGCGAGTGAACTTGACTTGATTGAAGCGGCGAGTATCTTTTTCCTCGTCTACTCCGTCGCCGTCCTGTTGTCTCGTCCGATTACCGGGAAGTTGATGGACGCGCGTGGGGCGAATGTCGTCATGTATCCAGCAATCGCGATTTTCGCCGTCGGTCTTCTCGTGCTCAGTCAAGCGAATAGCGGCTGGATGCTGTTACTCGCAGGTGCTCTAATCGGGCTCGGATTTGGAAATATCCAATCGGGTACACAAGCGATTGCCGTCAAGGCTTCCCCACCCCACCGGATGGGTATGGCTACTTCGACGTTCTTCATCGCACTTGATGCAGGTCTCGGGTTTGGTCCGTATTTCATCGGTCTACTCATTCCGTTGACTGGATTTTCGACGCTATACTTGATGCTTTCCGGCGTCGTTCTCTTTACCATTTTCTTGTATTACCTCATGAACGGCCGGAGCGAACAGAAACAACTGAAAGAAGCTGCCTGACAGGATGTTCTTACATCCTGTCTTTTTTTGAAAGTTCACACATTTTATCGAAGGATACGTTAAGATAAAAATGACGTGTAAAAAATAGAATGTACGAAATGAGGGAGACGAGATGAAAGCTGACCAAACACTTCAATACAACGCATCGATTTTATTACGGACGTTCGATAAAATTTCAGACTATGTGTTCTTTATGGAAGTCGATGGTTCAGCTTATCGATACGTCTTTGTGAATGAACCCGCAAAACGCGCGATCAACTGGTCGGACGCAGATGTCGGAAAGCAGATTGACGAACTCGTCCCCGCTGAAACGGCCGCGCTCATCACAACATATTACGATGAAGCGATTCGAACGAAAAAAAGTGTCGTCTATGAAGACTATCGTCTTGCTGACTCGTTCTACACCGATACGGTAGAAGCAAATGATGTATTGACGCTTCCCCTTCATTACTTCGAGTCAGAGGTGACTCCTATTTTTAATGACGAGGGACAATGTACACATATCGTCTCGGTCGTCCGCGAAGTGACGGAACGAAAGCGTCGCGAACTGGAATTGTCCATTTTGAAAGATCATCATGAGTCATTAAGACGTTACTCGCCCCATGGCATTTTTGTACTTGATCATCATCTGAATATCAAATCGGTCAATCCGGCCGTCATGAGCATCACTGGATATGCCGAGCAGGAGATGCTCCATCAACCGTTCCTTTACTGGCTTCCCGAGGACGAACGTTCTCGTGTACGGAAAGGGTTGCAGTTCACGTTATCCGGCATTCCGCACAAGTATTCGGTTTACGCCACTCATGAGTCTGGGGAGCGGCTTGATTTGTCCGTATTGAACATCCCGATCGAAGTCGGTGGCAACATCACCGGATTGTTTGCCATCATCATCGATTTAACGCCTGAGAAGAACGCTGAACGGGCCACAATCGAAAGTGAACGTCGCTATCGCCAACTGATCGAAACGATTCCGGAAGGCATCATCGTTCACCAAGATGGGAAGATTTTATATGCGAACGCAATGGCGCTCGAAACGATTGGAGAGACTTATCTCGAGAGTGAATCCATCTTTTCTTTCATTGCAGAAGAATATCACCAATCCACTCGGACACGTCTCGCTACCCTTGAACTAGGTGGACCTGTTCAAGATACCGAGATGGTCGTTGTGACGCCTAGCGGGGACCGGCTTCATATGGACATAAGCAGTCTCCTCATCGACTATGAAGGACAGCTGGCCATATTGACGATTTTGCGCGATGTCACGGAAAAACGAGAAATGGAACAGGCCTTGAGACAAAGTGAGTTACAATACAGACTGATTACGGAAAACATGAGTGATCTCGTTTGCATATTAGAACGGGATGGGACGGTTCGTTACGCCTCCCCTTCTCATCGTACGGTTCTCGGCTTTGCAGCCGATTACTATGAAGGGAAGAATACGCTCGACTATATTCATCCAGATGACATTCAAATCGTCCGTTCACAATTGAAGGACTTGAAAGAGCAAGACGTCTCGCTGACTCTTGAATTCCGACACTTTCACGCGGACCAACGCTGGATCTGGCTCGAGACAAAAATTCAAGCTATCTATGACGAATCAGGGCATCTTCTGCACTACTTGACGGTCAGCCGAGAAATCATGCAGCGAAAAGCGCTTGAGAAGCGCTTAAAGCACTTGGCATATCACGACACGCTGACTGATTTGCCGAACCGACGCTACTTCCTCGCCTATCTTGAAGAAGCCATCGAAGAGACGAGATATGAGAAAGAGCAATTAGGCGTTCTCGCGCTCGATGTCGACCGTTTCAAACAAATCAACGACACGTTCGGCCATGATGTCGGGGATGAGCTCTTGCGTCAATTGGCGCGCCGATTGACGTCGGTACTCCGAAAACAAGATATGGTGGCAAGACTCGGGGGCGATGAATTCGCCGTCCTCATCCGATTCACCGATCCTTCTTCTCTCCATCGTGTCGCCGAAAAGATTATCCAAGCGTTACAACGACCTTGGGAAATCGACCAGCATACATTCATCACAACTTCGAGCGTCGGTGGCGCTCGTTATACAAAAGGATTGTCGACTAAACAGCTGTTGAAACGCGCCGACCTCGCTTTATATGAGGCGAAAGCAGACGGTCGAAACCAATATGTACTCGCAAAGGACCTGTGAATCAAGGTCCTTTTTTTCACGTGAAACATATGTAGAACGCCTAAACACGAACATTAAATACTCATAAATTTAAATACATTCATTTTTAGACTATTTTTACGAAGTTTCCCTTTGACTTTGAGAGCTGTTCACGTTATATTACCGAATGGGCGAAGTTTTTTCATAGTTCAAGATGTTAATGTTCGTGAATAGGGGTGCAACTTATGGATAAAGTGTTTGATTATGAAGATATTCAATTAATTCCTGCAAAATGTATTGTCGACAGTCGTTCGGAATGTGACCCGACCGTCGAGCTCGGGGGCTTCACGTTCCGTTTACCGGTCGTTCCGGCTAACATGCAAACGATTATTGATGAGAAAGTGGCGCTCATGTTGGCCGAGAACGGTTACTTTTACATCATGCATCGCTTCAATCCTGAGACGCGTCTCGCGTTTATCCAGGACATGCATGAGAAAGGTCTCTATGCCTCAATCAGCGTCGGGGTGAAAGAAGAGGAGTATGCATTTATCGAGATGCTTCAGTCGACTGGTCATACACCAGAATTTATTACGATCGATATCGCACATGGACACTCGAACGCGGTCATCCGAATGATTCAACATATCAAGCACCATCTTCCTGGTTCATTTGTCATCGCGGGGAACGTCGGGACGCCAGAGGCCGTTCGTGAATTGGAACATGCCGGAGCGGATGCGACGAAAGTCGGAATCGGACCAGGGAAAGTATGCATCACGAAAATCAAAACGGGATTCGGCACGGGCGGCTGGCAATTGGCGGCGCTCCGCTGGTGTGCCAAGGCAGCGACGAAGCCGATCATCGCGGATGGGGGAATCCGTACACATGGGGATATCGCCAAGTCGATTCGTTTTGGCGCTTCGATGGTCATGATCGGTTCATTGTTCGCTGGCCATGACGAATCTCCAGGGGAAACATTCGAGCAAGACGGCAAGCAACTAAAAGAGTATTTCGGCTCTGCTTCCGAGTTCCAAAAAGGTGAGCGAAAAAACGTCGAGGGGAAAAAGATGTTTGTCGAACACAAAGGGGCACTACAAGATACATTGACCGAGATGGAGCAAGATCTCCAGTCGGCGATTTCTTACGCGGGTGGCGACAGTCTCGAAGCATTGCGCACGGTAGACTATGTCATGGTGAAAAACTCAATCTTCAATGGGGATAAAGTATACTAAAAAAAGGCGACCTCGTGAACTGCCCCATAAAAGTTGGACACGAAAATCCAACTTTTATGGGGTGTTTTTTATGACCAAATATTCAAAGGCATTGAAAGTCCAGA
>NZ_JACSKK010000030.1:0-351 GCF_018617575.1 Exiguobacterium sp. s160 | reverse complement strand
CCTCGACGGCCGAAGAAAAAGCCCGATACATACTTCGAACCGGTCCAAACGGGGAAGTAGGTAGGTAAACGCCACGTCCGCCCGTCATCAAAAGGAGGAACCCGATATGTATCGCGCCCATCCCGAGAAACGACATGAACCGATCCAGTCGAAGACCACGTTGGACCAGCTGGTCCCGCAGGATCATCTCGTCCGGAGACTCGACCGCCACATCGACTTCTCGATCGTGCATCGTCTATGCGCCCCGCTCTATTCGAACACCGGCACGCCCGGCATCGACCCGGAGATCATCATCAAGATCATCCTACTCGGCCCCCTGTTCAACATCCGTTCCGTGCGCCAGACCGTGAG
>NZ_JACSKK010000029.1:0-359 GCF_018617575.1 Exiguobacterium sp. s160 | reverse complement strand
GTGCGATTTGGTTCGTCTTTTTTTATGTTCAACGAGCTTGAGGCGCTCTGCCCGACAAAAGATTGAAGAAATGTTATGTAGACGGTCCTTTCTGGTCAATAGGTTGGCTAGCTTCTTCATGTTTTGTGCGGTGGCTGCCACCAGATTGGCGCGTTGGACCTTCGCGGTCCCCCTGTAGAAGGTGAAACGGAGCCCATGGAGCTCTTTCCCATCGGCGAACGAGCGCTCGACGGTCTGCGGCCGCAGTCGGTAGAGGGATTTCCCAGACGCGGACAGGCGGTTCTCGTTCACCTGCTCGCGGTAGTGCTCGTCGACGTGGCGGGTGATGTCCCGTCGGTGCGTCCGGCTGGACGTGCACT
>NZ_JACSKK010000028.1:0-370 GCF_018617575.1 Exiguobacterium sp. s160 | reverse complement strand
TCAGGAGAACGTTCGAAACTAGGTGCCACACAAAACCGTCTCGAGCACACGATCAACAACTTGAGCACGTCAGCCGAGAACCTCCAAGCTGCTGAGTCACGCATCCGTGACGTCGACATGGCGAAAGAGATGATGAACTTCACGAAGAACAACATCTTGAACCAAGCAGCGCAGGCGATGATGGCCCAATCGAACCAACAGCCGCAGGCTGTGCTCCAGCTTCTTCGTTAAGCGATAAGTCAATAAACTAAGACGGCCAAAAGGACTTGGTCGAATCACATCTATGGAGGGAACTTAACATGATTATCAATCACAACCTTAACTCAATGAACGCACACCGCAACATGTCATTCAACACGGCGCAGACGGG
>NZ_JACSKK010000027.1:0-434 GCF_018617575.1 Exiguobacterium sp. s160 | reverse complement strand
CCAGAAAAAGCCTTCCGGCTTCTGGTCGCGATACATGTAACCCGCATCCGGGTCGGTCCGGCTCACCTTGACGAGCCGGCGCTCCCTCTTCTGAGGTGCCGGTTTCAGTTCTTTTTTCCGCGTTCGGCCCGTTCCTCGTTCACGCGGGTGAGAAGCTCGTCCTCGATCGCACCGACGACCCGTTCGACCTCGACCTTGTCGAACTTCTTCTTGTTCGCGTTCGCCCGGATGTGCGTGGAGTCCGTGATCAGGATGCGCCCGGAGACGAGTCCGTGGGATTCCGCCTGTCGGACGATATCCTCGAAGATTTGTTGGAACACGTCGTTCCCTTGGAAGCGTCGGCGGTAGGCCTGGCTGATCGTCGAATGGTCGGGAACCTTCTCATCGATGCCGAGACCGAGGAACCAGCGATAGGCGAGGTTCGTCTGAACCTC
>NZ_JACSKK010000026.1:0-470 GCF_018617575.1 Exiguobacterium sp. s160 | reverse complement strand
TTCCTCTCGGAGACGGACACGGAAGTCATCGTCCAGCTCATGGAGAAGCACTTCGTCGAGCTCGGTGATGTCGAGGCGGCGTTCCGCAAGACGCTCTCGGACCTCCACGGTTCGTACGCGATCGCGATGATCGACTCAGAGGACAAAGAGCGCCTCTATATCGGGAAGAACAAGTCACCGCTTCTCGTCGGACTCGGTGACGGCACGTTCAACGTCGTCGCATCGGACGCGATGGCGATGCTCCAGGTGACAGACCAGTACCTCGAGCTCCATGACGGCGAGATCGTCATCCTCACGCGTGAGTCGGCGACGATCAAGACGCTCGACGGCGAAGTGCTCGAACGTGCACCGTACACGGCCGAGATCGACGCGTCAGACATCGAGAAGGGCACGTACGCGCACTACATGTTGAAGGAGATGGACGAGCAGCCGGCCGTCATCCGCAACATCATCCAGCACTACCAGAACGA
>NZ_JACSKK010000025.1:0-554 GCF_018617575.1 Exiguobacterium sp. s160 | reverse complement strand
GCTTGGAGGTTCTCGGCTGACGTGCTCAAGTTGTTGATCGTGTGCTCGAGACGGTTTTGTGTGGCACCTAGTTTCGAACGTTCTCCTGATACCATTTCAATAGCATCATTCACAACTGTGATTGCAGCATTTGAACCATCAAGTAATCCACCAGTTGTAGTAGCTACATCATCAACATTTGCAACTGCTAAATCAGTTAATTTGGTACCGGCGCCAGTAGTTCCTAAAGTAGAGCTGTCCATTCGAGAAATGCTTAGAACCAATGTCTGTCCCGCATTTGCTCCAATATGGAAATTCAAATCTGCTGCTCCTGCAACCCCTGAAGTTGCGTCCGCTGCACCATTCAAAAGTTTCTTTGTGTTGAACTCTGTGTCCGTTGAAATACGATCGACTTCTTCAATAAGTTGGTTGAACTCTTTTTGAAGCTCTTTTCGATCAGTTAACGTGTTCGTATCGTTCGAACCTTGAACCGCAAGCTCGCGCATGCGTTGGAGGATCGAGTGCGTCTCGTTCAATGCGCCCTCAGCCGTCTGGATCAACGAGATTCCGTCCTG
>NZ_JACSKK010000024.1:0-565 GCF_018617575.1 Exiguobacterium sp. s160 | reverse complement strand
CGAGACGGTTTTGTGTGGCACCTAGTTTCGAACGTTCTCCTGAGACCGTTTCGATTGCTGTATTGATAGTCGTAATAGCTGTGTTAGCTGCTGCTTGTGTAGAAACATCAATTCCAACAGTAGCTGCTTCACCCGCCCCAGTAGCTACAGCTAAAGTAGTAGCATCCATTGCACCAATTGTTAGTGTCAGGCTTTGGCTAGCATTTGCTCCAATGTGGAACACTTTACCGTCTGCGTCTGATCCATCAAGCAATTTCTGAGTATTAAATTCTGTATTTGCAGAAATACGTGTAATTTCTTTTGCGAGCTGTGTAACTTCTTTCTGAATTTCGCCACGATCTGCTGTCGTGTTCGTGTCATTCGACGATTGAACCGCAAGCTCGCGCATGCGTTGGAGAATCGAGTGTGTCTCGTTCAATGCGCCTTCAGCAGTTTGAATCATTGAAATGCCATCTTGTGCATTTTTAGAGGCCATATCGAGACCACGGATTTGCCCGCGCATCTTCTCAGAGATGGCGAGACCCGCCGCGTCGTCACCAGCACGGTTGATGCGAAGACCTGAAGA
>NZ_JACSKK010000023.1:0-631 GCF_018617575.1 Exiguobacterium sp. s160 | reverse complement strand
AGAGGGAGCGCCGGCTCGTCAAGGTGAGCCGGACCGACCCGGATGCGGGTTACATGTATCGCGACCAGAAGCCGGAAGGCTTTTTCTGGTTGGCGCATCGGACAGTCGACGCCAAGCACAATTTCATCGTCGATGTACACGTCACACCCGGGAACGTGTCGGACAGCACCGTCTATCTGGATCGGCTCGACCATGTCCTCGAACGTTTCCGTTTCCCGCTCGAGGCGGTCGCGCTCGATGCCGGCTACTTCACGACCGGGATCGCGAAGGCGCTCGTCGAACGGGGCATCTTCGGGGTCATCGCCCGGAGGCGCTTCGGCAGGAAGAAAGGGATGTTCCGCAAGACCCGGTACACGTACCTGCCGGAGGAAGATGCGTATCTCTGTCCGGCGCGACAGCGCCTCACCTATCAAACGACGGACCGCCACGGCTATCACCATTACGTCTCCGACCCTTCCATCTGTCAGAACTGTCCGCTCCTCGAGAAGTGCACGTCCAGCCGGACGCACCGACGGGACATCACCCGCCATGTCGATGAACATTACCGCGAGCAGGTGAACGAGAACCGCCTGTCCGCGTCTGGGAAATCCCTCTACCGACTGCGGCCGCAGACCGTCGAGCGCTCGTTCGC
>NZ_JACSKK010000022.1:0-675 GCF_018617575.1 Exiguobacterium sp. s160 | reverse complement strand
TGTGAACTACTCGCCACTTATTTGCTTCGCAAATTGAAGGGGGAGCTTCTTGGGAAGACCGTGCTCTTACCAGCCACGATTGTTTACCAAGCTCGTCGGGTGGTTCCCACCCTGAAGGAATTCGTTTTAGTTTGCCAACATCAACAGATTGATGCTCGCGTTGATGTCTCGGTCATGATGCGCGCCCCAGGCACACGTCCATTCACGCACGTCCATCGCCTTCTTCTCGCCTTTTACGCCGCAAGAAGAACAGATCTGCGTCGAGGCGTACCAGGGGTCTGCCTTGATGAGCATCCGTCCGTAGAAGGTACATTTGTATTCCAACTGCCGGACAAACTCATACCAACTGACATCCCCGATGGACTTGGCGACCTTATGGTTTTGCATCATATCCTTTGATTTCAATGTCTCCACGACGATGACTTGGTTCTCGTCAACGATCCGTCTCGACAGTTTGTGAAGGAAGTCCTTGCGTTGGTTGGCAATCTTTTCGTGTTTCTTGGCCAAAAGTAATTTGGCTTTTTCACGATTCTTGCTCCCGATCTTCTTGCGCGACAGCGCCCGTTGCGCCTTCTTGACCTTCGCCTCGGATTGTCGAAGGAAACGTGGGTTTTCGATTTTCTCCGAGACCATCGCGTCGTTCGTCATGACGGCGAAATGTTCCAAACCGAGATC
>NZ_JACSKK010000021.1:0-746 GCF_018617575.1 Exiguobacterium sp. s160 | reverse complement strand
CTTTTGTCGGGCAGAGCGCCTCAAGCTCGTTGAACATAAAAAAAGACGAACCAAATCGCACGTGGCGATTTGGTTCGTCAACAGCCTGAAGAGATGCTTACGCATCTCTTCAGCTTGTTGACAAATAAGATGTTCGAACTCGTCCTTCCGGCGTCCACGCTTTCCGCAGGCAATCCCGGAGCCGCATCGCGACTGAAGTCGCTGCTGGGTCTCCGTCGGATTGCTTTCCTGCAGGAGTCGGGGCGCCGTCGGACGAGTCACACGAATGGTCGCCACCTTTGGCGGCCATTTGTCTTTTTCTGAGGCCACGATGGCCGAAGAAAAAGCCCGATACATACTTTGAACCGGTCCAAACGGGGAAAGAAGAAGGTAAACACCACGTCCGCCCGTCATCAAAAGGAGGTACCCGATATGTATCGCGCCCATCCCGAGAAGCGACATGAACCGATCCGATCGAAGACCACGTTGGACCAGCTGGTCCCGCAGGATCATCTCGTCCGGAGACTCGACCGCCACATCGACTTCTCGATTGTCCATCGACTCTGCGCCCCGCTCTATTCGAACACCGGCACGCCCGGCATCGATCCGGAAATCATCATCAAGATCATCCTACTCGGCCCCCTGTTCAACATCCGTTCCGTGCGCCAGACCGTGAGAGAGGTTCAGACGAACCTCGCCTATCGCTGGTTCCTCGGTCTCGGCATCGATGAGAAGGTTCCCGACCATTCGACGATCAGCCAGGCCTA
>NZ_JACSKK010000003.1:0-248494 GCF_018617575.1 Exiguobacterium sp. s160 | reverse complement strand
AGCCTGTATGTGTAGCCTTTCAGCATGTCCGTCTCTCCTCCCCTCAGAAGATCGTGATGTGTCTTCTTCATCCGATACCCGTGGAGGGGGAGGGAGAATCTGACGGAATAACGAACTTTTGTTCGCAAAATCTGTCACAGGGAGAGAAAACTGTTGAACCGGGCGATTCATCCCCCACCTACGCCGGGCTACGCCCCGAGACGCTTAGAGGAGGAAGAATTCTCGCCTGATTTAGTTAAATCGTTCGAGGGCACGCTCTCTAGCTTCTTTATGGTCGACGAGCGGCATCGCATAATTGTCTCGCTCTGACGGGTCCGGAAAATGAATCGATTTGTCTGTCACATGTTTCAGCTCCGGCACATACTTCCGGATGAACGTCCCATCTGGGTCGAACCGTTCAGATTGCGTCGTCGGATTGAAGATACGGAAATACGGAACGGCGTCCGTTCCGACCGAGGCGGCCCATTGCCAACCCCCGATATTCGAAGAGGCCTCGTAATCAATCAACTTCCTCTCGAAATACCGTTCCCCTTTCCGCCAATCGAGAAGAAGGTGTTTCGTTAAGAAAGATGCGACAATCATGCGTAGACGGTTGTGCATCCATCCGGTCTCATTCAATTGACGCATCGCTGCATCGACAATCGGATAACCCGTCTCCCCGTTACACCACTTTTCGAACTGCTCCTCATTGTCTTCCCATTTGAGCGATTTGTATTTGTCATTGAACGGTTGATCTTTCAATCCTTTGAACTTCGCCATCACCATATAATAAAATTCGCGCCACAACAGTTCGTCGTAGTACGTGTCACGTCCTTTAGATTTTCTGGCGGCCAGCACCTGCTCGGTAATCGTACGAATCGATAATACACCGGTCCGTAAGTATGGGGATAACCGGCTCGTCCCGGCAATACTCGGGATGTCACGTTTTTCATCATAATCGACCATCCGATCATTGACGAAGCGCGTCAACCGCTTCTTCGCCTCGGTCTCCCCTAGCCCTTTCCACTCTCGCTCACAGCGTTTGAACAAGTCTTTCAGTTCACTCGGCTGCTCGTTTTTCGAGCTGATGAAATCCGTTAAACGATCGATATCGACATCGTACGGTTTCGGCGGTTGCTCGGCATAAGCCGCTTTTTTGAACGGGGTGAACACTTTATACGGATCTCCACTCTTCGTATTGAACGCATCGGGATGAAACAGATGCCGGTCAAGGAGTCGTACGACTTTCACGTCTTCACCAAGTGCCTCGATGACACGGTCGTCTCGCTGTTTGAACGGTTCCACATACTCCGCATTGAAATAAAGCACATCCATCTCCCCGACCTGTCCCACGAAATCCTTCTCCGTTTCCGCGACTAGTACTCGAAGCCCCAACCCTTTTGTCTCCAAATCATCCATAAACGTTCGCATTGTCGAGAAGAAATAATCATGACGAACTTCAAACGGATCACAGTATTTCGGATTTAACCAAAAGACGAAGGCGAGGTCGTCCCCCTCTTCCATATCTTTCAGCGCACGGTGAAGCATATGATTATCGGTCAATCTAAAATCCGATCGAAACCAACATACTCGTTTCATCATTCCCACTCCCATCTACAAAAAAGAAGCATAGCGAACTATGCTTCTTTTGATTATACAAATTCAATTAACAAGTCGTCACTTTGTATTGTGTCGCCTTCTTTAATATGGATGGCTTTGATTTCGCCATCTTGCGCTGCCTGGATGGTCGTTTCCATCTTCATCGCTTCCGTGACGAGCAGTTGCTCTCCACGATGTACACGACTTCCTGGTTCGACCAACACTTTCAAAACAGAGCCCGGCATTGAGGCGCCGACTTGTTTCGAGTTCGAACGGTCCACTTTCGGACGGCTCGTTGTCGCTGATTTGACGTTCACGTCTTTAATCTCGATTTCACGCGGTACGCCGTTCATCTCATAAGAGACGAGACGAATGCCATCTTCGTTTGCCGCGCTCACTTGAACGAGCTTGATGATCAATGTCTTCCCTGTCTCGATCTCGACTTGAATCGTCTCACCGACGTTCAAACCATAGAAGAACGTTAACGTGTCGAGGACGGATACGTCACCGTACGTTGTCGTATGTTTGACATAGTCTTCGTACACTTTCGGATAGAGAGCATGAGCGAGAAGTTCAAAGTCCGTGACCGGTCGTTCAAATTTCTCGAACAGCTCTTGGCGCGCTGATTCAAAGTCATATGGCTTAATCAATTTACCAGGACGGACGTTCAGTGGCTCTTCCCCTTTTAAGATGACTTGTTGAACATCTTTCGGGAAGCCACCAGGAGGCGTTCCTAACTCGCCACGCATCATCTCGACGACCGAGTCTGGGAAGTCCAGTTGATGGCCACGCGTCATCACATCCTCTTCTGTTAAGTTGTGCTGCACCATGAAGAGTGCCATGTCGCCGACGACCTTTGAAGAAGGCGTGACTTTGACAATATCGCCGAACAACATGTTGACACGGGCGTACATTGCCTTCACTTCACCCCAACGGTCTCCAAGCCCGACCGCTTTCGCTTGTTGCTGTAGGTTCGAATATTGACCACCTGGCATCTCATGTTCGTATACAGACGGATGTGGTGCGCGCATATCACTTTCGAACGGCTCATAGTTATGGCGCACGTCTTGCCAATAATCACTGATGACTTCGTATTGTTTCGGAGCGATCTTCGGCTGACGTTCGTGATGGTTGAGCGCGTATACCAAACTTCCGCCTGAAGGCTGTGACGTCATCCCTGACATCGAACTTGCGGCAACGTCGACGATATCGACACCGGCATCCGTCGCACGTGCGTATGTGAAGATCCCGTTACCTGAAGCATCATGTGTATGCAAGTGAATCGGTAAGTCGACCGCATCTTTCAATGCTGACACGAGCGCATAGGCTGATTCCGGCTTCAATAAGCCGGCCATATCTTTAATGGCTAGAATATGCGCACCACTCGCCTCAAGTTTCTTCGCAAGGTCGATGTAGTACGGAAGATGATATTTCGGACGGTTTCCGTCATACAAGTCACCTGTATAACAAATTGCCGCCTCCGCTACTTTCCCTGTCGGTAACGTAGCATCGATTGCCAATTGAATCGACTCTAAGTTGTTGAGACTGTCGAAGATTCGGAATACGTCGACTCCTGCGTACGCCGCTTCATGCACAAACTTTTCAATGACGTTGTCCGCATAGTTTTTATATCCAACCGCGTTCGCACCGCGAAGCAACATTTGAATCAAGACGTTCGGCATCTTCTCACGAAGCTTCATCAGACGTACCCATGGGTCTTCTGACAAGAAACGGTATGCGACATCGAACGTCGCCCCACCCCATGCTTCGACAGAGAACAATTCTGGCATCAGTTTACTTGTCGGCTCTGCGATGTTGAGAATGTCCTGCGTCCGCATGCGCGTCGCGAGCAATGACTGGTGCGCGTCACGCATTGTCGTATCCGTCAACAACAGTTCCGGTTGACGTTTGATCCAGTCAGCCAACCCGTCAGGACCGAGTTCCGTCAAAATTTGTTTTGTTCCCGGTTTTGCTTCTGCAGGTAGGTCTTGCGGGATACGTACCGAGCGGCTGATTGGTTTGTCTTTCAAACCGACTCCCGGGAATCCGTTCACTGTCACATCACCGATATAGTTCAACAACTTCGTCCCACGGTCTTTTCGTTTCGGGAAGACGAACAGTTCTGGTGTCTCATCGATGAATGACGTGTTGTAGTCCCCATTGATGAAATTCGGATGCTTCATGACGTTAATCAAGAATGGGATGTTCGTCTTGATTCCACGAATCCGGAACTCGTTCAAGTTTCGGACCATTTTCGAGGCGGCTTGTTCGAATGTCATACCGTGCGTCGACAGTTTCACGAGAAGCGAGTCATAGTACGGTGAAATTTCTGCACCGACGTACGCATTTCCACCGTCAAGGCGGACACCAAAGCCGCCTGGAGAACGGTATGCCATGATTTTCCCTGTATCCGGCATGAAGTTATTCCCTGGGTCTTCTGACGTGACACGTGACTGAATCGCATAACCAAGAAGTTTAATGTCCTCTTGCTTCGGCATTTGAATCATATCGCCATGCAGTGACTCCCCTTGCGCAATCATCAATTGCGTTTGGACGATATCAAACCCTGTGACCATCTCTGTGATCGTATGCTCAACTTGAACGCGTGGGTTTACTTCGATGAAGTAGAATGATTCATCTTCTGTCACTAAAAATTCGACCGTACCAGCGTTGACGTATCCGACGTGACGCATGAGTTGGACAGCCGCATCACAAATCGCTTGACGTGATTCTTCAGACAATGTCACACACGGTGCCACTTCGACAACTTTTTGATGTCGGCGCTGGACCGAACAGTCACGCTCGAACAAGTGAACGATGTGACCGTGCTCATCTCCGAGAATTTGGACCTCGATGTGCTTCGGACGCTCGACTAATTTCTCTATGTACACTTCATCAGAACCAAATGCTTGTTTCGCTTCCGATTTCGCGCGCTCGATGAGATCTTTCATTTCCGCTTCTGTACGGATGACACGCATTCCGCGCCCTCCGCCGCCCATCGATGCTTTGACCATGAGTGGGAATCCATGCTCCTTCGCAAATGCTTCAGCATCAGCGTACGAAGTGAGTGGTCCATCTGAACCTGGGATAACAGGAAGCCCCGCAGCAATCGCACTCTGACGTGCCCGAACTTTGTCCCCGAACGCATGCAAGTGCGACTCGTGTGGACCGACAAAGATGATGCCCTCTTCACGGCAACGTCGTGCGAGGTCAATGTTTTCTGAAAGGAAACCATATCCCGGGTGAATCGCGTCACTGCCTGACTCCTTGGCGATGCGAATGACACCTTCGATATCGAGATACGCATCAATCGGCTTCTTATCGAGTCCTACCAAGTAAGCTTCATCGGCTTTAAAGCGATGTAACGAACCGCTATCTTCTTGTGAATAGACGGCTACAGTCCGAATGCCTAACTCAGTTGCCGCTCGAAATACGCGAATGGCAATCTCCCCACGGTTTGCAACAAGTAACTTTTTAATTGGTTTCAAATGAAATCCCCCCGTTAATAAATTTTAAATGTTTCTTACCTGACCACATGAAGCGATGAACGTTGAACGTTCTCTTCGGACTTCACCCGAATTTCTTCTCGTCGTGTCGCTTCTCGATGACGGTTACGCATCGAGATACTACTAAGTACCCCAAGAACACCCATCATCATGATCAGCGACGTTCCCCCATAACTGACCAGCGGCAAGGTCACCCCTGTCCCCGGGAACCAACCAGACATCGCGCCGATATTGATGGCTGTTTGAATAATGATTTGTGATGCAATCCCAAACGAGACGAACATCGCAAAATGACTATCCGCATGATTGGCAATATGAATCGCGCGAAACGCGATGAAGAAGAGCAGTACCAAAACCGTCAGCACACCGAAGAACCCTAACTCTTCAGCAATGATCGACATAATATAGTCGGTTTCAGGTTCTGGTAAATACCCATACTTTTGAAAACTGTTCCCAAGTCCGACACCGGTCAATCCACCATGTACGATGGAAATAATCGACATGAGCAACTGATGACCGTATCCTTCCGGGTCCATGAACGGGTTAAATACGACCTCAATCCGGCTCCTTTGATTCTCAGAAAAGATTGTCGTGAACAATAAGAACACAACACCAATTCCGGCTAAAATCCCTGGAATCATGATTCGAAGTGGCGCACCGACTCCGAACCACATGAGAAGCATGATTGAGCCGAGGACGAATAATCCCCCCATATCCGGCTGCCCATTGATGGCGATGGCGTAGAACGAAAAGTAAAAGAGAACCGGTACTAAGAAGAACGCTCCGATTTGAGCGCGCCAACCTTTTTTCACGATGGCAGCACGAGCGAGACGACCTGGTAGTCCTTTCAACTCATTATTCCATAGCTCATGGTAATAATTCGCAAGCAGTATGATGAGAACGAACTTTGCAATCTCGACAGGCTGAATGGTAAATCCGCCGATGATGAGCCAAGCTCGTGCCCCATTCAATGGCGGCATCGCCCATGTGACAAATAGCAAGATGACAGAGACCGCATAGAGACTGAGACGAATGCCTTTCTTCCGAAACATCTCATAGCGGAACAGCGTCGCGATCAAGTAGACAAAGATCCCAATTCCTACGTAGACGAGCTGGCGATAGAACAAGCTGCTATTCGCATAGTCCCCACGATTCCAAACGCTCGCACTGTAAATCATGATCGAACTGATCCCGACGAGTAAGAGCACTGACAAAAACAACGCAAAATCAAAATACCGAAACCGTGTTTTCATGTATTCACTTCCTTATGTAAAACAATCCTACAACCTTTATAAAAAAATACTCAAACAGCGCCACTTGCACAGTTTGAGTATAAGGTTCATAATTCTGAAGCTTCTGCCAAGGCAGACAACTTTTGTTCCAATGAATCGAGCAGTCCTTTACCTTCAATGTCTGAAATGAGTCCAAGACGAACCGCAAAATCAATTTGGCGCGATAGTCCAAACATATGTGTATCAAGCACCTCTTCATAAAGCGGGCACTTCGGCATTTTTAGGTTTTCTAACTGCACTTCAATCAGACAACGGATTTTTTCAGCATCCGCCTCGAGTAACTGAAGCGCTTGCTCCCGTTGGATTGCAGCCAAATTTGTCGCCACTACGACCCCTCCTCCGTACGATGACAGACTGTTTGTCATAACTCAACTGTACATTATCTTTCATCATAATTCAATGTACAGTATGGATGATTGCGACATTCTTCCTCTTTTCCATTTTAAGAGAAAGAGCGCTATAATGAAACGTGTAATGTGTATAAAGGGGGATGTAAGCATGATTTTTCCACTAGACGGAGCGGTTCGTCACAGTTTGACGATTGACCCGACCGTATGGATTTTTGACGACCGAAAACGAAAGATTGAAGAATTGGACTCTGTGACGGAGAATGACCGTGAGGCCTACTATGCGAAAATGGGGAAAGCATGGGACGATGGTCTATCACAAGGAACAAGAATCGACCACAATAAACCGATGTCTCGTCAAGACAAGGACGCAGCTTTACGCGATTCGTTCGCGATGCCGCTCTCGCCATTTTTGAACAATGCCGAACCTGTTGATTTGGCCACGCATGTCCGTTTTTACGGAGAAACGGTGTTGACGCTGTCGCTTAGCGAAGCATCGCGCGTGTACTTACAATTTTCAAAAGACGGGAAAGTACTCGCTGACGGACCGGTCTATGTATTATATGAAGATCAGATCATCCGCCAAGTGAACCACATCACTGTACTGAGCAATCAATGAGAAGGGACTTCCCTTCTCATTTTTTGGACTTTTTAGTTCATAAAGTGTAATATGTAGTGTATTGACTACAAATGAATAAGAAAGGTCGTGACGCTTACGATGCCTTTATGGAAACGAAATTTAATAGTTGTTTGGATCGGTAGCTTCTTGACCGCCGCTTCAATGAGTCTCGTCCTCCCCTTCCTGCCGTTGTTTATTGAACAACTCGGGGTAAAGGGCCCTGACCATGTCGTCACGTGGTCGGCGATCGCGTTCGGGGCGACGTTCCTCGTGGCCGCCATCGTCTCCCCGATGTGGGGGCGTCTGGCTGACCAAAAAGGGAGAAAGTTGATGCTCATTCGAGCGAGTCTCGGAATGGCCATCGTGATGTTTCTCATTAGTTTTGTGCAAGACGTGTATCAACTGGTCGGGTTGCGTTTACTCATGGGTGCCGTTTCTGGATTTATCTCAGCCGGCATCACCTTGGTCGCTTCCCAAACCCCAAAAGAGAAAAGTGGCTGGGCGCTCGGTACTCTGTCGACCGGTGGAATCACCGGTGGTCTACTCGGTCCGCTCATCGGCGGACTACTCGCAGACTGGATTGGGCTTCGATCCGTTTTTCTCTTTACCGGAAGTGCACTCTTCCTAACATTCCTCATCACGCTTTGGTTCGTAAAAGAAGACTTTGTCCCAGTGAAACGTGAAGAACTCGCTTCAGTGAAGTCCATTTTCGCCTCACTGCGGCATCCACAATTGATTGTCGGGTTGTTTGTGACAACGTTCCTTATCCAGTTCTCAACACAATCCATCGGACCACTTCTGACGTTGTACGTACGTGAATTAAATCCGCATACGACCGCACTTGCCTTCATGGCAGGAATTGTCGCTTCTGCTCCTGGACTCGCCGCACTCTTTTCGGCGCAACGGCTCGGGCGATTATCGGACCGATACGGGGCAGAACGGATTTTATTTTGGGCACTGCTCCTCTACAGCTTCTTCTTAATCCCGCAAGCATTTGTCACTTCGACGACTCAACTCATTCTGTTACGCTTCGGGATTGGATTTGCGACCGCTGCGTTGATGCCATCCGTTCAGTCATTGTTGCGACAGCATACACCAACCGCTGCAACCGGAAGAATCTTTTCCTATAATCAGTCCGCTCAGTTCATGGGAAATCTACTCGGACCGCTATTTGGATCTCAAATCGTGGCACACTTCGGATTTTCCGCACTGTTCATCGTCACAGGATTGATCATGATCTCGAACGCCTTTTTAGAACGGACGAACGTCCAATCGCTACAACTCGATACAAAATAACGCCGAGCGCTTAGCTCGGCGTTATTTGTCTATCTCGCTTATAACAAATCGGCCGCCAATCTTGCGAGAGACGAACGCTCCCCTTTTACCAATTGAACGTGACCGAAGACATTCTGTCCTTTGAATCGTTCAACGGCGTACGTCAATCCGTTCGAATATTCATCTAAATACGGATGGTCGATTTGGTACGGGTCTCCGACGAGAACAATTTTCGAGTTCTCCCCGACACGGGTGAGAATCGTCTTAATTTCATGTTTCGTTAAGTTTTGAGCTTCGTCGATGATGATGAACTGGTCGGGCATGCTTCTTCCTCGAATATAAGTGAGCGCTTCGAGTTGAATCGATTTCATGCCGGCCAGAATATTTCCTAGCTCATCTTTTGAATTGGCACTGAAGAGAAATTCTAGATTATCATAGATCGGTTGCATCCACGGACGTAACTTTTCTTCCATCTCTCCTGGCAAGTAGCCGATATCGTTCCCCATCGGGACGACCGGTCGGGCAACGACGAGCTTATTGTATCGTTGCTCGTCCTCAACGAGTGAGAGTCCTGCCGCTAGGGCAAGGAGCGTCTTACCGGTTCCAGCTTTCCCGAGTAACGTGACGAACGGAATGTCATCTCGCAACAATAAGTCGAGCGCCATCCGCTGCTGGACGTTTCGTGGATGAATCCCCCAGATGTGGTCAGCGTCAAGTGCTAACGGACGAACAATCGGTTGGAGCGTGTCGACCACTGCGAGCGCACTCGCTTTCGATACGTTACTTTTTAACACGACGAACGAATTCGGATATAACGTTTGTTTCGTCAATGCGGATGTCGGAAGTTGGCGTACTTTATAAAATTCATCGATGAGTGACTGATCGACCTCGATTTCACGATAGCCGGCATATAAATTCGTCGTATCGACGATATGGTCGGTCAGATAGTCTTCTGCATCAATTCCGATCGCGTCCGCCTTCACACGGACCAATATATCTTTTGAGACGACGACGACTTTATGGTTCGTGTCATGCTCGTATTGTTTCATTAATTTTAAGGCAACGAGAAGAATGCGGTTATCGTTCGTCATCACGTCGAATGGAATATCGACTTCGTGTTCGTGTCCAATCTCGACAAAGAGACGTCCACCGTTTTCAAGTGGGACGCCGTCATGAAGTTTCCCCGATGTTCGGAGCTGGTCTAGAACACGCGACGTTTCACGGGCGTTTCGCCCGACCTCATCCATGTTTCGTTTTTTACCATCAAGTTCCTCTAAGACAATGGCCGGGATGACCACGTCATGTTCTTCAAATTGAAATAAGGATAGCGGATCATGTAGGAGTACGTTCGTATCGAGTACATACGTTTTTTTCATAGACTTTGCCGCCCCTCGACTATAGGATGGTAATCAAGAATGAAGACTTTCTTTAACTTCACGGTCTAACTTTTCCGCCGCACGAATATCATACGTTTTCGTAATTTCAGGCTGAGCATATGCTGCACCATAAAATGAGATATTCCTCACTTCTTCGACATGTCCTTCAAAAAAACGAAGATGAAGGCTCGGTTTTACCGCTGGTTCAAATTCTCGGATGGATGAAAGTAAAACATGATAGGACTGACCATCTTCGATAAAGATGAGACCTGCTGTCTTTTCGGTTGATAAAATCGTCACGATATGCGAATTCTTGGTTAAGGCGAACCGCATCGTGTCCTTGTCGAGTGCTTGCACCCAACTGATGGCGTGGCTGATTGGCCAACGCTTTGCCTCATCAAAACCGACGAGAAATGTTAATGGCATGTCATTCAACAATCGCTGTTGAGCGGCTGTCAATTCAAACGTTGCCTTACTCGCCATTCAACTCCCCTCCTTTTAACCGGGTATGGTTGTACCATTCTCCCTTACCGATTCAATTCCCTGCTTTCAACGAATGAAATCATGCTATACTCATCCTATAGAGGAAGGTGAGAAGATGCGTGTAAAATGTTCTCTTTGCGATAAAGTCGAAACGATCGACTCATGGTCGTTTGAAGCAAAACGATTGCGCAACAAGCCGGCTAAAACGTATATGTGTCAAGACTGCCAGGAGCGAATCAGCGAACGTACGGCTGAACGCGCCGCATCTGGACAATTCAAGTTATATCCTACATTTCGACAAAAACGAAATTGGTAAATGAAAACGGGCGCCTCCGAAGAGACGCCCGTATTTTTTATGACTCGACTGCATCCTGACGACGGTTCCACCAGAGGCGGCCGCGATAGATGGCCAACACGATGGCCATGACAGCAAGTACTTCCGGAATCGGCCACGTGAAAAAGACGAGCGCCATCGTACCTGCGCCAAGTGCAAGTAGAATATAGACGATGAGTGATTTCCACCATGCCAATTGTTTTGCAAAACCAAGCTTAAAGACGAGAATCGTCAGTAAGATGACCGTGACAACGAGTGCGTTGAATCCGACCGAAAAATCGTTCGGGTCGCTCCCGACACCTAGCATCGAGGCAATCCACGGAATATCAATTTGTGTGATATCGATTGTTTGAGAAGCTTTCAAGACAAAGAGTCCCCCTTTATTTCATACACATCCATTCTACACTATTCCATGAAAAAGGGAACGCCGAAGCGTTCCCTTTTTCACCTACTTATTCTTTACCAAGTTTACGACGCTTGTCAGCTTTCTCGCGTTCGTTCTTGTTCAAGATTTTCTTACGAAGACGGATTGACTCCGGCGTGATTTCACAGTACTCGTCATCGTTCAAGAACGTGAGCGACTCTTCAAGTGAGAAGACGCGCGGACGTTTCAAGACTTGTGTCGAGTCTTTTGCTGAAGCACGCATGTTCGTCAATTGCTTCCCTTTAACAGCGTTAATCGCAAGGTCGACGTCACGGTTACATTCACCGATGATCATTCCTTCGTATACATCTGTACCTGGCTCGATGAAGATCGTTCCACGGTCTTCGAGTGCACCGATTGAGTAAGCCGTTGACTTCCCGTTTTCGATACAAACCATAACACCACTGCGACGACCACCGATATCAGCTGCGATATACGGACGGTACTCTTCGAACGTGTGGTTTAAGATTCCGTATCCGCGTGTAGCAGACAAGAATTCGTTACGGTAACCGATGAGACCGCGTGATGGAACGATGAATTCCATACGTGTCTGACCGTTATCGTTCGTGTTCATGTTAGCAAGTTCACCTTTACGGAGACCGATCGACTCCATGACTGAACCTGTGTACTCTTCTGGTACGTCGATGATCACGCGCTCAAACGGCTCAACTTTCGTACCGTTTTCGTCTTCACGGATGATAACTTGTGGCTTCGACACTTGAAGCTCGTAGCCTTCACGACGCATGTTCTCGATCAAGATACCGAGGTGAAGCTCACCGCGTCCTGATACAACCCACTGGTCAGGTGAATCCGTGTTTTCCACACGAAGTGATACGTCTGTCTCAAGTTGTTTCATCAAACGCTCTTCGATCTTACGTGCAGTGACGAAGTCCCCTTCACGTCCTGCGAACGGCGAGTTGTTCGTCATGAAGCGCATTTGAAGTGTTGGCTCATCGATACGAAGGAGCGGAAGTGGCTCTTCTTTACCGACTGGCGTAACTGTCTCACCAACGTTGATGTCTTCCATCCCGGCGATAGCAATCAAGTCACCTGCTTTAGCTTCTTCAATTTCAACGCGCTTGAGGCCGAAGTAACCGAACAATTTTGTGACACGGAGTTGCTTCACCGTACCATCTGTCTTACAGAGTGATACTTGCTCACCGACTTTGATTTTCCCACGGAAGACGCGACCTACACCGATACGACCGAGGTAGTTATCGTAGTCGAGCATCGTTACTTGGAATTGAAGTGGCTCGTCTGAGTTATCTACTGGAGCTGGTGTGTTTTCAAGAATTGTATCAAGCACATGTGTAATCGTGTCTTCTTGGTTTGCTGGATCAGGATCGAACGAACTTGAACCGCTGACAGCCGATGTGTAGACGACAGGGAATTCAAGTTGATCTTCATCTGCGCCAAGATCGATCAAGAGATCGACGACTTCATCGACAACGTCGAGTGGACGAACCATCGGCTTATCGATTTTGTTAACAACGACGATCGGACGAAGTCCTTGGTCGAGTGCTTTTTTCAATACGAAGCGAGTCTGTGGCATACAGCCTTCACGCGCATCGACGACGAGGATAACGCCATCAACCATACGCATGATTCGCTCAACTTCCCCACCAAAGTCTGCGTGACCTGGCGTATCTACGATGTTAATGCGTGTGTCTTTATAATCGATTGCCGTGTTTTTCGCGAGAATTGTGATTCCGCGCTCACGTTCGATATCGTTTGAGTCCATCGCGCGTTCTGCGACTGCCTCGTTCGTCCGGAAAGTACCAGACTGTTTCAATAATTCATCGACTAACGTTGTTTTACCGTGGTCAACGTGAGCGATGATGGCTACGTTACGAAGGTTTGTTCTTACGTTCATGTAGTTATTCCTCTCTTATTTAAAAAGTTTCAGCTTTTCTTCAACTTTAAGAGTATAGCACACGTCACAGTACCTTTGTCGAGTGGAATCGACTGTGAACGTTTTCATTGGACGTTTTTTATCATACAATGGGGTAGAGAAGAGAAAATAAGGAGGAGTCTCCATGCAGCTTATGTTTCTATTGATTGCCATGGCCGTCGTCGCTGGATTTGTTGGCATCGGCATCGGGGTGGCTGAAGGCAGCGCCGCCATCATTTTAGGTAGTCTCGTACTTAGTGGTGTCGCGACGTTCTTTGGTATTCAATTACGTCGTCGCATTCTTTCTGATCGTCAATCTTCATAAAGATAGAGGGTTGCTCTGACAAAAGTCGAGCGAACCCTCTTTCCTTTTATTTGATGATTCAAATCGGACGCGTCAAACAGATGCGGTCACGTAGGACTAAACCATCTTCCTCAATCGGATCGTATCCATGTTGTTTAAAATAATCACGTTCCACAGAATCAAATCGGAATCCGGCTTGTTGATAAAAGCGCAATTGCATGATGCTTGAATTCCCAGTACAAACGAGGAGTTCTTGGCCGCCGAGTGTTGTCGCCCGTTTTACCGCGTCTTGTAGCATCCGCTGACCAATCGTTTGGTTTTGTCTCTCCGGCTTCACCGCGATATTGACAAGCTCGACCCGTCCTGCCCCGTTCGATACGAGCATATAGGCACCGACGATTTCTCCTCCGAGTAACGCTTTAAACGTTCGTCCTGTTTGAAACTGTTCTCGCACCATCGCTTCATTCGGATTCGCTAAAACGAGCAGATCACGAATTTCTTCATACGATTCATGTTCCACGATTTGAAGATCCGGCTTCGCTTCCGGGGTCACCCCTTTTGCGATGACATAGTGTTTGATGACGTCATTGACGAATGTCTCGCTTCCTGCCAATACAGATGTTCTCCCATCGTATCGAATCGGCTCCCCATATAAAGAAACGACTCGTCCACCCACTTCTTCTACGAGCAATTTTCCTGCAGCATAATCCCACGGCATATTGCGCATCGTAATGTATCCGTCCACTCGTCCTGCGGCGAGCCAAGCAAGCTCAAGCGATGCAGCGCCGTGCGCCCGTGTTCCAATCGAATCTCGAACAATCGGGGCAAGGATTTCCGGGGCAATTTGATGGTTCGGCGTGACCCACGTCGCATTCATACTCAAAAATGCATCTCGTACATGATGTTCATGTAGATTCGTCAATGTCCGTCCGTTCAATGTCGCACCATACCCTCTTCTTGCCATGAACATCTCATCCGCCATCACGTCATAGACGAATCCGTACTCTACGACCCCATCGACCATCACGGCCACCGAGATGGCAAACATACGCTTCTGATGAATAAAGTTTAACGTCCCATCAATTGGATCGACGAACCAGACCGTTCCTGATAACGTATCTGGCGTATCCGTCGTTCCTTCTTCCCCCATGATTTGATGGTCCGGAAATCGGTTTTGGATCCGGCGGACAATCAGCTGTTCCACCGCTCGATCGATTTCAGTAACCAAGTCTCCTTTTCCGGTCTTTCGTTCCACTTCATAATGTTGATCAATCTCGCGACGAATCAGCTCTCCCGCCTGTTTGATTAAATCGACTGCAAACCATTCTATCATCTGTGATCACCTCAACTGTATTGTACCAAACAAAAACCAGTATCCGCTCGGAATACTGGTTGAATGTGTGTGTAATGGTCAGGCTTCGAGACGCAATAATTCTTGGCGATACTTCTCTAACCGATGCTTGCTAGCCTGAACTGTAGCATCATCCTGTGACGCCATCGCATCGAAAAGGGTTGCCAATTCATAATCAATCTCCAAGCGCAGCACCGGAATCCGTTTTTCTGCGTCTTTTCTTTTGAATGCCTCAATCACTTGTTTCATAAGATGCCACACTCCTTTTGTTGGGCTACAAGTTACGGTTTAGTGAGTTGAATTGAGTATATCAGATAAAATTCGTAAAAGAAAGAGAATTGTCTGACTATTTTGAATTTTTTATCTTAATGGATATATTCCCAATTTCAATGCCCTTAAACCTGAATAAGTGTTAGATAACTGTACCCGATTTAAAGAAGAAATAACAAAAAAGCATGCCTGAATTTGCTCGGGCATGCTCGGACTTACAATTTAATCATTTTGCTCGACGACTTCATCGCCGCTTGAACGGTACGATACGTAGAATATCCAGTCTGTTCGTCGTGAACCGTGTTCAGTTGTTTCTCCTCTGACTTAGATGTTACGATTTGCTTGAAGGCACGATACGCGTCTAGAAAAACCTCACGCTCGACTCCACCTTCATTCGCTTGTGCGACGACATTGTAGAACTCGACGACTTCGATCAATTCATCGGTCGTCCAATCCGGATTAATCGGATAGTTGATTTGCATAATGTTCACCTCGACACTCATTGTATCAACAAAAAAAACTATTGCAAGTTACGTCAGAAATCTCTATAGTTTTTTTGTTGCTTCTTTTTTAAATCAACATATAAATTAACGATATCATTCATCTAATAAATAAACTGATTCCAAGGGGGATTTACGATTGAAATTAAAAGGTGCTACTCAGCTCGAAACGCCACTATTTGACACGTTACTTGAACATGTCGACTCAAATCCGATTGCGTTCCATATTCCTGGTCACAAGAGCGGGAAAGGGATGGATCCGGAGTTTCGTGACTTTATTGGCGAAAACGCCCTAAAAATTGATTTGATTAACATTGCCCCACTCGATGACCTTCATCATCCAAAAGCGGCAATCGCTGAAGCGGAACGCTTGGCGGCAGAGGCGTTCCGTGCTGATGAGACCTTTTTCTCCGTTCAAGGAACGTCGAGTGCCATCATGGCGATGATCATGGGCGTCGTCGGACCGAATGAGAAAATCATCGTTCCACGTAACGTGCACAAATCGGTCATGTCCGCGCTCGTCTTGACGGGTGCACACCCGGTCTTCATCCACCCAGAATTCGATGAGACGTACGGCATCGCGCACGGGATTACAGCAAGTGCCGTAGAACGTGCACTCGAGCTTCACCCAGATACAAAAGCCGTACTCGTTATCAACCCGACTTATTTCGGTGTTGCGGGTGATTTGGAGCGAATCGTTGACGTCGCTCATGCGCAAGACGTACCTGTACTTGTCGATGAGGCACACGGTGTCCATCTTCCGTTTCACGATGAACTCCCACTCTCGGCGATGCAAGCCGGAGCGGACGTGGCGGCAACGAGCGTGCATAAACTTGGCGGCTCGATGACAGGAAGTTCCATCTTGAACGTACGCCGGGGTCTAGTGTCACCAGAGCGGATTCACGCGATGCTTTCGATGATCACGACAACTTCAACATCATACTTGCTCCTCGCTTCTCTTGATGCGGCGCGTCGACAACTTGCGACGAAAGGTCATATGATGAACGAACGTGCGCTTGACCTTGCTCGAGCAGCACGTACAGCAATCGGTCAAATGCCGAACTTGTCGGTTTACGGACATGCGGAGCTTCACTCAGAGTCGACTTATGCACTCGATGAGACAAAAGTGCTCGTGTCGGTTCGTGAGCTCGGTGTGACAGGATTTGAAGTCGAGAAGTATCTTCGTGAGAAACACCGCATCGAAGTCGAGATGTCAGATTTATTGAACGTGCTCTTCATTGTCACGTCAGCAGACGATGAGTCGACGATTCAAGCATTGATTGAAGCGATGCGTGACGTCGTGTCCGTTTATCAGAAGTCTGGGAATGACTCACTCTCGATCATGCTTCCTGAAATCCCGCCATTGGCTCTTAGCCCGCGTGATGCGTTTTATGAAGAGACGGAGACAATCCCTCTTGAGAACGCCGTCGGACGCATTTCAGCAGAATTCATTATGGTGTACCCACCAGGGATTCCAATTATCATTCCAGGTGAATTGATCACAACGTCGACACTCGATTACATCATGGCCAACATCGAAGCCGGTCTCCCGGTTCAAGGTCTTGAAGATGAGTCTCTTCAGATGATCAAAGTCATCCAACAAACAAAAGCGATTCGCTAAACAAAAAATGAGCCAGTCATCGTGACCGGCTCATTTTTTATGTCATCTCAGAAAAGGTGGCTGTAGATGATCGAATTGCTTCCCCTATTGCCTATTATAAGAAAACGCTTACATTTTTTCAAGTGTCAATTTCTTCAGATGCTTCTGTTTTTTCAACTAGGCAGAGTCGTAAAAATTCAGCGACGTGCTCTGTGTCATTCAAGTTAATACCGAGCATCGGATACAATTGACGGGGCTCTTCTAAAGCATGCAGATCGAGAAGGGCCGACTGACCGGTTTGCATACAGACGACTAACACCTTGCCCATGAATTGGTGTGTATAGACAAAACCAAAGTCATAGCGGGCAGCTTCTGTCTCAATCCCGGTGAAACGTACACGACTCGTCTCGGATACGGTATATAATAACTCCTCATCGAATGCCATCAGGATTCCCTCCCTTCTCTCTTCACAAGTATTTTCCTTTATACTACAAGTATGAAACCTAAGGAGAGAGTCAACATGAAAATTGCGTATGCCACACCGTCAGACCAAGAAACACTTGTGCAGTTGATGCATGAGCTATGGCCCGACGCCCTGATTGAGGAATTGCGGATGGAAGTCAAACTCGGTCTTGCTTCAAAGAACATGCATTATTTCATCGCATCCTCTGACACAAAAGCGATTGGATTTTGCCAGCTCAGTTTCCGGCATGACTACGTGCCAGGTTCAAGCACGTCTCCGACAGCCTACGTGGAGGGAATCTATGCCGTTGAATCCGAGCGTCAGAGAGGTGTCGCTGCCCGTCTGATTGATGCTGCGTCAATGTTCGCGGCACGTCATGGTTGTATCGAACTGGCATCGGATACCGAACTTGAAAACGAGAGCAGTCAACAGTTCCATGAAAAGATTGGATTCCAGGAAGTTGAACGCGTCGTCACCTATATCAAAAAACTCTCTCACGAAACGTGAGAGAGTTTTTTCTAGCGTGCTTATTTAACGACGTGGATTGGCATACCCATTGCGATTTCAGCAGCTTCCATTGCCATCTCACCGAGTGATGGGTGAGCGTGGATTGTAAGTGCGATATCTTCAGCAGTCATACCAGCTTCGATTGCGAGACCAAGCTCAGCAATCATATCTGATGCGCCAGTACCCGCGATTTGAGCACCGATCAAGAGACCGTCCTCTTTGCGAGTGATAAGCTTCATGAAGCCGTCTGGCTCGTCAAGTGCAAGTGCACGACCGTTCGCCGCGAATGGGAATTTCGAAACTGTGATTTCGAGTCCTTCTTCTTTTGCGAGTGGTTCTGTGTAACCAACAGTTGCGAGTTCAGGATCTGTGAAGACGACTGCAGGGATTGCAGAGTAGTCGAGGTAAGCTGGCTTACCTGCTGCTGCTTCCGCTGCGATTTTCGCTTCGTAAGATGCTTTGTGTGCAAGTGGTGGTCCAGGAACGATATCACCGATTGCATAGATATTTTCGTTCGAAGTCTTACACTGGTCATCGATTTCGATGATTCCACGGTCGCTGATTTTAACGTCCGCGTTCTCAAGACCGATGTCGCCTGTGTTTGGACGACGACCAACTGTGACGAGGACATAGTCCGCTTCTACAGATTGCTCTTCACCGTTTACTTCAAACTTAACAGTTACGCCGTCTTCCGTTTCTTCGACGCCTTTAGCAAGTGCGTTTGTGTGGATTGTGACGTTCCCTTTTTGTTTGAGTTTCTTCTTAACGATTTGCGTCATTTGTGGTTCGAAACCAGACAAGATGTCGCTAGCGCCTTCTACAACAACTACTTCTGTATCGAAGTTAGCGTATGCAGTACCGAGTTCCATACCGATGTATCCACCGCCGATGACGACGAGTTTCTTCGGTACTTCAGGAAGTGCCAATGCGCCAGTTGAAGAAAGGACGCGTTTTGACCATTTGAACGATGGAATCTCGATTGGTGTAGAACCAGTCGCAACGATCGCTTTTTTGAATTTGTAAGGAGTTGAGCTGTCTTCTGTGATGACACGAACTGTGTCTTCAGAAGCGAAGAAAGCTTCACCTTGAACGATTTCAATCTTGTTTCCTTTAAGGAGACCTTTGACACCGCCAGTCAATTTGTTAACAACTGACTGTTTCCAGTCTTGAACTTTTGTGAAGTCCACTGACACGTTGTCAGACGAGATTCCCATTGAATCATGTCCTTTAGCGTGTTGGAAGTTGTGTCCAGCTGTGATCAACGCTTTCGATGGGATACATCCGACGTTTAAGCAGACACCACCGAAGTTGCCTTTCTCAACGATTGTTACTTTCATTCCGAGCTGTGCGCCACGGATTGCGGCAACGTATCCACCAGGACCGGCACCGATGACAAGCAAATCAGTTTCTTGTGCGAATTCTCCTACTACCATGTTCTTATCCCTCCATCATTAGAAGTGCTGGGTCTTCGAGCAAGCGTTTCACCATGTTAAGAGCGTTTTGTGCAGTCGCACCGTCGATGAGGCGGTGGTCAAAGCTGAATGAAAGTGCAAGTACTGGCGCAGCAACGATTTCACCGTTCTTCACGACAGCTTTCTCAGCGATACGACCGATACCGAGAATTGCAACTTCTGGGTGGTTGATGACAGGTGTGAACCATTGTCCACCAGCAGAACCGATGTTTGTGATTGTGATCGATCCGCCTTTCATGTCTTCCCCAGCGAGCTTACCTTCACGAGCTTTACCTGCAAGTTCGTTAATGTTTGTAGCAAGTGCATAGATTGATTTACGGTCTGCATCTTTTACGACTGGTACAACGAGTCCGTTGTCCGTGTCAGCTGCGATACCGATGTTGTAATAGTTTTTGTAAACGATTTCTTCGTTCACATCATCGATTGAAGCGTTGATTGTTGGGAATGCTTTCGCTGCAGCAGTCAATGCTTTCACGACGAATGGCAAGTACGTGAGTTTCACGCCTTGGTCAGCCGCGACTTGTTTGAAGTCTTTGCGGAGTGCGACGAGTTTTGTAACGTCGACTTCGTCCATGAGTGTAACGTGTGGTGCAGTGTGTTTCGAGTTAACCATAGCTTTCGAGATGGCTTTACGGATTCCACGGATTTTCTCACGTGTTTCAAGTTCTGGAGTCGCTGACTCGTAAGGCTTGATTTCCGTTTTCGCAGCTGCTGCTGGTGCTACAGAATCTGTTTTCTCTGTTGTAGCTTCTGCAGACGGTGCTTCACCGTTCGCGAATGCATCGATGTCTTCTTTCAAGACGCGGCCGTTGTCGCCAGAACCGTTTACTTCACGGATGTCGACACCTTTTTCACGTGCATATTTACGGACAGATGGCATTGCGATGACACGCTCAGATTTGTGAAGTTGAACGTCGCGTGGCGCGTCTTCTTTCACATCTTCTTTTACGTCTTCTGTCTTCTCTTCTGCTTTTGGTTGTTCAGGTGTCTCTTCTTCTTCACCTGCTGGTGCGTCGCCTTCGATGTCAAACGAAATGAGGACGTCGCCGACTACGGCAACTGTACCTTCAGAAACTTTAACTTCTTTGACTGTACCGTCGACTGGAGCTGGGATTTCAACGACTGCTTTGTCGTTTTGTACTTCTAAAAGAACATCGTCCTCTTTGACCGTATCCCCTGCTTTTACGAACCACTTGACGATTTCACCTTCGTGAATACCTTCACCGATATCTGGTAATTTAAATTCAAATACTGCCACTGGTTTTTCCTCCCATCAATTCATCATGTAAACACGACAAGGGAGATAATTCTCCCTCATCATTTATTCGACACGATCTTAGAAGTTCACAACTTCCTTAACTTTTGCAACGACATCTTTATGGTCTGGTAACCACATGTCTTCACCTTGTGCAAATGCGAAGACTGTGTCTGGTGCAGTTACTCGAAGAACTGGTGCTTCGAGGTGAAGAATTGCGCGTTCTTGAATTTCAGTTACAACGTTTGCTGCGATACCTGCTTGACGTTGTGCCTCTTGAACGACGATCGCACGACCTGTTTTCTTAACAGATTCTACGATTGTGTCGATATCAAGCGGGCTCACTGTCATGAGGTCGATGACTTCAACGTTGATGTTTTCTTTTTCGAGCTCTTCCGCTGCTTTAAGTGAAGTGTGCACCATCGCACCGTAAGTGATGATTGAAACGTCTGTACCTTCACGTTTCACATCTGCTTTACCGAGTTCGATTGTGTAATCACCTTCAGGTACTTCGCCACGGAATGAACGATACAATTTCATGTGCTCGAGGAACACAACTGGGTCGTTGTCACGGATTGACGCGATCAACAAACCTTTTGCATCGTAAGGAGTCGATGGAATAACGACTTTAAGACCAGGTGTCTGAGCCATCAAACCTTCAAGGCTGTCCGCGTGAAGCTCAGGTGTCTTAACTCCACCACCGAATGGTGAACGGATTGTGATCGGTTGGCTGTAAGCGCCGCCTGAACGGTAACGCATACGTGCCATTTGAGCTGCGATTGAGTCAAATACTTCGAATACGAATCCGAAGAATTGAACTTCCATAATCGGACGGAATCCAGTAAGACCTAGACCGATTGCAAGACCACCAATCCCTGATTCAGCGAGTGGCGTGTCGAAGACACGGTCTTCGCCGAGCTCGTCTTGGAGACCTTCCGTCGCACGGAATACCCCACCGTTTTTACCAACGTCTTCTCCGAAGAGAAGTACTTTCTCGTCGCGTTTCATTTCAACGCGCATCGCATCAGTAATCGCTTGGATCATTGTCATTTGAGCCATAACTTACTTCGACTCCTTTGCAGTATATTCTTCAAGCTGTTCTTTCAAGTTTGAAGGAAGTTCTTCGAACATGTTGTTGATGAAGTCCGAAACTTTTTGTTTTGGTTCTTTGTCAGCTTGGCTGATTGCTTCTTTCACATCAGCTTTCGCTTGCTCGATCACTTCGTTCTCCATGTCTTCGTTCCAGAGTTTTTTGTTCTCAAGGAAGAGACGGAAACGTACGAGTGGATCTTTTTCTTGATACTCTGTGTCGAGTTCTTTTGTACGGTAACGTGTTGGGTCATCCCCAGCGAGCGTGTGTGGTCCGTAACGGTAAGTGAGTGACTCGATGAGCGTTGGTGTTCCTTCGAGTGCGTCTACGCGAGCTTGTTGTGTCGCTGCAAGCACTGCAAGAACGTCCATTCCGTCTACTTGGATTCCGTTGATTCCAGCTGCAACAGCTTTTTGCGCGATCGTTTTAGCTGCTGTTTGCTTCTCAACTGGTGTCGAAATAGCGAAGCGGTTGTTTTGAACGACGAAGATTGCTGGTGATTTGAATGCACCTGCAAAATTCAATCCTTCGTAGAAGTCACCTTGTGATGAGCCACCGTCACCTGTGTAAGTAATAGCGACATTTTTGTTGCCGTTGCGTTTGAGGCCCATAGCCACACCCGCAGTTTGAATGATTTGTGCACCGATGATGATTTGCGGCATCAATACGTTGACACCTTCAGGGATACGGTTTCCTGCCACGTGTCCACGTGAGAACAAGAACGCTTGATAAAGCGGAAGTCCGTGGAATACGAGTTGTGGAATATCACGGTATCCTGGAAGAATCCAGTCCTCTTTGTCGAGCGCGTATTGCGTCCCGATCATCGTCGCCTCTTGACCTGCCACTGGCGCATAGAATCCTAGGCGTCCTTGACGGTTAAGTGAGATGGCGCGTTGGTCCCAGATTCGAGTATAGACCATGCGGCGCATGAGTTCCTGAAGTTGCTCGTCCGTTAGGTCAGGCATTGCGTCTTGGTTGACGACCTCACCCTTCTCGTCGAGAATACGGAACGTTTGGAAGTTTTCTTCCACGTTTTGAAGTACCTGAACGTTGTTCATTCGTTTCACCTCATCCTTTCAACTATGAGACAATTGTCTTTTTTGTGATCAAACACTATCTCAAATCTTACGTGTATCTGTCCAAAAAAGCAATCTGTATTAACGTAATTCAGGAAAGTTATGCTCTCCTGCCGTTTCCTAGTTAGTATAAAACGGGTTGTTATAATAACGCAAAAAATATGCTTACTGAAATAAAACGCTTACATTCAAGGGATATGACATTCATTTTGTCTCTGTATCATTTTCGTTTCACCTTCTGTACCATCCACATTCTTCTCTCTTTAAATATGATATAATCAATCATATATGTTTTATAGAAAGGAAGTTGCACATGTTAACGATGAAAGACGTCATTCGCGAAGGAGACGAACGACTCCGCACACGTTCAATTGAAGTACCGATTCCTCCAACCGAAGAGGACTTGGCGTTACTCCACGAAATGGAGACGTTCCTCGTCAATAGTCAAGACCCAGAGATGAGTGAAAAATACGAGTTACGAGGTGGTGTCGGAATCGCCGCGCCACAACTCGGGGTAAACCGTCGTTTCTTCACAGTCTTGCTACAAGAAGAGGAAGAGACGTTCAAACTTTCGATTTTCAATCCTAAAATCACGAGCCACTCTGTCGAACAGACATTTTTAAATGGCGGGGAAGGATGCTTGTCAGTCGATCGCGTGGTCAAAGGAAATGTACCTCGTTTTCGTCGAATCACATTAGAAGGGTTCGACCGAGACGGACAGCCAATCAAGCTGCGCCTTCGGGGAATGCGTGCAATCGTGTGTCAGCACGAGCTCGACCATTTGGACGGCATCTTGTTCTATGACCGAATCAATACGTCGAATCCGCTAGACACATACGGCGAACCGATCTAACATGTTTAGCTCGAGAAAAAGGGCACTGTTGTTACTATTCCCATTTTTATTTCTTTTAATCGGCGGATGTGTGCGCATTAATTACGATGCGACCGTGCATTACGATCAATCCGTTTCACTCGAAACCACTTATGCTTTCCGCGACCACCCAGTGATGAAGTTGCTCAATCTCAGGCTCGACTGGGATACGTGGAAGGAGCAGGCCGAGGATAATGGGTACGAGACTGAAGATTATTCGAGCGCCGATGATTATGAAGGGATGGTCTTGAAGAAGACGTTCCGCAATGTGGATGAGTTACAACAGATTAAAGAAGAATGGAAAACCGGTCCAGCCGGAATTCTCGTCCCACCTGACATTCAATTCGATATCGAGCAACGAGAAGGCATCTGGTTCGACTCTTACACGATGCAGACGAACCTCGATCTTCGACTTGATCAGGTTGACTTACCGGGTGTCGAACTATCGGGCTCCCCGAAGAAATTAGCGGAGCGATATATCCGTCAAGCCGATATCCGGTTTAATCTGACTGTTCCGACCGGTGTGTTCGTGGAAGACGGGACTGGCCTTGACCTTCGCTCCATGAAGCATGTCGAGTGGCAAGTGTACGGTGGTCGCCAAAATAATTTAACACTCGTCGCCCATGTGCCAAACGTTAAAGCATGGGTGATCACCATCATCGTATTTGTGGGAGCGATTATTTTAGGGTATTTCATTTGGCGCAAGTATCGAAAAAACGTCGGTAACCCTAGGGAAACATCGATTCGTTCGCGCCTGTTAGGGTTATTGATTGTCTCCCTTTCACTCGTATTGATTGTCGGGACATTCCGACAAGAATTGGCGAATGAGCGACAATCCGAGGCGATTCGCCAAGCGTCGCAGACGAACGAGTTTATCCCTACTTTCGCGGTGCATGGTCTACTCGGGACTGACCGAACGTTCCTCCGCTTCTCGCAAGCGATGGAAGAGAGTGGTCAGGCTACCGACGGCGCCCTTTGTACGGTAACTGTCAAAGGAAAAACCGATTGCGAAATTTATGACTATAGCTCGAATCGTCCAATCGTTCGAATCGAGTTCGAGGATGCAGAAGCTTCTTTGAACAATCAAACGAAATGGTTAAATTCAGCCATTGAAACGTATAAGAAAACGAGAAACCGCTCATTCGATCGCATGTATATCCTCGGTCATAGTATGGGTGGCGTTGCAGCAGCCAACTACATTTTGAATCAGGAGACATACATCGTCGACAAGTTCGTCACGTTTGATAGTCCATTCGGCGGCACTCGACTCGCAAACTTTGGCCTATCGGCTAGTAACTTTGGAATCAACACAGGTAGCCCAGCTATCCGTGACTTATCACCCAACTCGGACGGGCTACAAGCGTTCCAGTCAAAACTGGAGACATGGCCACGATCCGTACAAGTGCTATCCTTCTCTGGACGAGGCGGCGAGTTCAATCTGATTGAGCCGGAGAGTTCTCTGTTACTAGAAGAATATACGAATAACATTCAAACAGAGACCGTACCGTACGATCATTTCTCGCTTCACCGTAAGAGTGACGTCTTGAAAGAGACCGGGAAATTCTTATATGAGTATACGAATGAGTTTAATCCAATCGAGACGAACTAACGTCAAAACAGCTATCCCCAATTTGAGGATAGCTGTTTTTTAGTACGTCATCGTCCATGTCACTTTTTGAAGCCAATACATCACATACTTTCCAAGCGGGATGTCGGTTTGAATCTCGTCATATGCCACTGTGTACGTTCCATTCTCGTTATTCCATAAGCGATTGAAATAATCGTCTACTTCATCAAAGAAAACTGTATCCTCTTCTCCTTTTACCTCGACGTCAGCCTCAAGGTTGTAATCGTTCATATTTCGTGTCGTATAATTTCCAGAACCTAAGACGACTGTCTTCTCTTCTCCATCCACATATAGGATTTTTGGATGATATTGTTCCTTGCCGACATCATACCAACGAATTTCGATCTGTTCAGGATTGACGGTATTCAGTTCTGCCGTTACAGGTAAGTTCGGCAATCCCGATTTTGAGCGACCAAAAGCGTTCGTATTGGGGTCGAGAATCATGTTCACGGTCACACCTCGGCCAGCGGCATCCTCAATCGCTTGAATAATATTTCGGTCAGCCAAGTAGAACATGCCGATCCAAATCGTATCTCCGTTTTCCGCTCCATTCATCGCATCGAGCACCGACTCCTGAATCTTTCCTTCCGTTACGTAACGAATCTCCATCGGCGCATCGTTCGGCGCGCTCTCGATCTTCGATAATGCGTCATCGTCCGGGAAACGTCGTGCATCGCCTTTTGAGAACGTCGCGACTGCTTGTTCCCCTTTAGCTATCTCTTTTAAAATGGGTCCTTTTAAATGAACACCGACATTTGAGTGATACCCACTCGCATCATGCGGGTTCGCCGATAATACGAACCCTTCATTTTCTGTCACCATCACTTTTCGGTGGTTCGCTTTAATGTTCAGCAATCTTAAATACGCCCGAACGGTAATATCCGGTGCCGACGAGGCCATCGGATTCGGCAACCATCCGTCCTGACTATCCCCAAACCATTGAATCGCCATCCGATAAAACGTGGAGTACAAAATGTTTGGGTCACGAAGTGCGTCGAGATTCGTGTACACAACTTCCACCCCCGCCTCTTCTAGCACATCGAAGTGGTCGGAAACGTGCCCGTTATACGTCGTATTGATATCGTCTGTAATAAAGACGACTTTCAAGTCCGGGTATCGCTCCATTTGCTCCAGCAGCGCTGATGATAATCGCGCCGTTATATCCGGATATTGCCGGTCTTCATTGGAATATGGATTGAATAAGAAAAAGTCCATGACGATATATTCCTCGGCTTCCTGAATCGCTCGCTCGACTTCCTTAAAAATTTCTTGCTCGACAATCTCCGTATCCTCTCCTTGATATGTCAAATCATGAAGAAAGTCGATTTGATCATCCGAAATGAGATAAGGTTCAGATTGTCGTGACACCCCATCCGGTAACG
This sequence comes from Exiguobacterium sp. s160, assembly GCF_018617575.1. Lineage (NCBI taxonomy): Bacteria > Bacillati > Bacillota > Bacilli > Caryophanales > Exiguobacterium > Exiguobacterium sp. s160. Next base: position 221,601 of record NZ_JACSKK010000003.1, on the reverse strand, counting down.
GTTTTACCTGGTGATACACAAGTGTGATGAGAAAAATGACAGCGATGATGGCTAATCCCCACTTGAGCCAGCCTTTTTTCTTTTTTTCTTTAGCCATGAGTTCCCCTCCTCCTTTACGGTTCAAAAAAAGGACTGTAGTCACCTACAGCCCGTTAGATCATACTTCCATAATAATCGGCAGGACCATCGGGTGTCTCCGCGTCTTTTGTGCCAGATACGGTGTGAGCGTATCGGATACGAGTTGCTTCATCTCCGACCACTTCATCTGTTTATTTGACAACCCTTGCTCGACGGTTTTCTTCAACAAACGTTCGCCGTCACGAATCAAGCTACCCGATTCACGCATATAGACGAAACCACGCGAGATGATATCCGGTCCTGAAACGAGTTTACGTGTCTTGCCATCGATACTGATGACAACGACGACAAGTCCATCTTCAGAAAGGATACGACGATCCCTTAATACAATATTCCCGATATCGCCGATTCCATTCCCATCAATGTAAACGGCGTTTGCAGAAATTTTACCGGTGACCGCAGCCGACTCAGAATCGACAGCGAGCACTTCCCCGTTATCCATGACGAAGCTATTTTCTTTCGGAATCCCGACTGATTCAGCAAGCTCCGCATGTTTCTTCAACATGCGATACTCTCCGTGAATCGGCATAAAGAATTTTGGATTGAGAAGACGAATCATCAACAACTGTTCTTGTTGTGAACCGTGTCCAGACGTATGAATGTTCGTTAACTTCCCGTAAACGACATCAGCCCCTGCTTTATACAACTGGTCAATCGTCTTGCCGACCGAAATGGCGTTCCCCGGAATCGGAGAAGATGAGAAGATGACCGTATCCCCTGGGATGATCGACACTTGACGGTGTGTCCCGTTCGCGATACGACTAAGCGCGGCCATCGGTTCACCTTGTGAACCGGTACAAAGAATGGCAATCTCGTTCGGGTCATAGTGGCGCATTTGATTCGCTTCAATGATCATCCCTTTCGGAACGTTGATGAATCCTAGCTCTTGCCCGATCGTCATGACTTTCTCCATGGAGCGACCGAAAATCATGAGGTGACGTCCTGTCTCAGCACACGCATCGACGACTTGTTGTAATCGATAAATGTTCGATGCAAATGTGGCGAAGATGATTCGACCGTCCGCTTTACGGAACGTCTCGCTAATCGTCCCCCCGACGACGCTCTCACTCATCGTGAAGCCTTCGACTTCCGCATTTGTCGAGTCAGACAAGAGACAGAGCACGCCTTCTTTTCCAATCTCCGCCATCTTGGCGAGGTCGGCCGGTTCACCGACTGGAGTAAAGTCGAACTTGAAGTCACCCGTATGGACGATGTTCCCTTGTGGTGTTTTGACGACAACACCGAGCGAGTTCGGAATCGAGTGCGTCGTTCGGAAGAACGAAATGCTCGTTTTACGGAACTTGATGAGTGAATCCTCATCGATTTCGTGGAGTTCCGCCTCACGCAACAATCCATGCTCCTCGAGTTTTACTTTAATCAAACCAAGCGCAAGTTTCGTAGCGTAAATCGGTAACTGAACTTGCTTGAGTAAGAATGGAATTCCCCCGATATGGTCTTCGTGACCGTGCGTGATGAATACCCCTTTTACTTTGTCCTTGTTCTTAATCAAATACGAGTAATCCGGAATCACATAGTCAATCCCAAGCAAGTCATCCTCTGGGAACATGATTCCCGCATCGATGACGATGATTTCATCTTGAAATTGAACAACGTATGTGTTCTTCCCGATTTCTCCTAGTCCGCCTAGTGCGAACACGGCTGTTTGGTGGTTCTTAACAAACTTCATTTAATCTCTCCTTACTTCAATTATTAATACATCTATGTGAAACATAAGTGATTCTCGAATATGTCCGTAAGATTCTTTTTTCATTATAGCTCATATCGTGGCAATATTTCACTAACGATGTGATATTCGTGGTAGTTTCCCTATTTCGTGTTATCCTTTTAGTGGGATCGAAAAACATATTTTTTAGATAAAGAGAAAGATTGGTGAATCAAATGGAAGATCAAAAAGTTGTTTTCTTCGACATTGACGGCACACTCTTGCATGAAGGTAGCTATATTCCACCTTCCACAATTTCAGCGATTCAAGCGCTTCGTGATAACGGCGTCGAGACGTTTATCGCGACGGGACGAGGACCAGCGATGTTATCGGATATTCCGGAACGCGTAGGAATCGATAGCCTTGTTTGTTATAACGGTCAAATCGTCGTGCATAAAGGTGAAATCGTGTATCGTAACACGCTCTCTAAAGATGCGCTCGGTCGTTTGACGACTCATGCCACTTCGAACGACCACACGCTTGTCTACTTGGGACAAGATCGAGGCGGCGCTTCAAAACCGGATGACGCCATCGTCAAGCAATCGCTCGGAGAACTCGACATGCCGATTCCTCGCTACGAACCAAACTTCCACGCAGAAGAAGACGTTTATCAAACGCTCCTTTACTGTACACCTGAAGATGAGCATCACTATCTCAATGCCTATCATGAGTTCGACTTCATCCGCTGGCATCCACATGCGATGGACGTCATCAATAAAGGTGCTAGTAAAGCTGATGGAATTCGTCACTTTATCGAAGCGAACGGTTATCGACTCGAGAATACGTACGCGTTTGGAGACGCTTTGAACGACTTGGCCATGCTCCAATATGTTGGGACAGGGATTGCCATGGGAAATGCCCGTTCTGAAGCGAAAAACGTTGCGGACTTTGTGACGAAATCGATTCTTGAAGATGGAATCGAATATGGATTGAAAGCGATGAAATTAATCTAAAAAAAGAGACCTCTTGCGTCAAACCGCCGAGTTGGATCAATCGATTCAACGATCACGGTATCGCTCAAGAGGTCTTTTTTTATTTCGAACGTAACGTCCGTTCAAGTCTATCGAGATCGGTATCTTTTCCGATGATAATCAAAATATCTTCTGATAAGATCATCTCATCCGCCTGCGGAGAAATGAGGACATCGTCATCACGACGAATGGCGACAATGTTGACCCCATATTTTGCCCGTAAATCCAAATCGATGAGCGATTTATTCGACAACTTATCTGACGCTTTGATTTCCACGATTGAATGTTCATTTGATAATTCAAGATAATCTAAAATGCTCTGGCTCATCAACCCGTTTGCAATCCGAACGCCCATATCTCGTTCTGGGTGGACGATATTATCTGCACCGATGCGACGGAGAACTTTTTCATGGTAATCATTTGTCGCTTTGACAGTGATAATTTGGACGCCAAGTTCTTTTAAGATCAACGTCGTCAAAATCGAAGCTTGAATGTTTTCACCGATGGCAACGATGACGTGTTCAAAGTTACGAATCCCTAAACTCTTCAACACGTTTTCATCTGTCGTATCCGCGATTACGGCATGAGTAGCTAAACCCATAAACTCATTGACGCGTTCCTCATCTGAATCGATGGCAAGAACATCGTATCCGTTTGAAGACAACTCACGGACGATCGACCCACCAAATCGCCCTAAACCAATGACTGCAAATTCACCTGTCATAATCCTACATCCCTTTCCTACACATGGTCTCTTCTTGATTCTTCGTTCAGTGTAACTGATTCCCTTTCAAAACTCTACATAAAACAAGATGGGATCTCCTTCATGTGAAGGAAATCCCATCTTTAAAGTCATGCTTTTCCGCTCGAACGTTTCCCGCGTACATAATCGTTGTCAAACAGGAACAAACGGAGCAACAAGTAGAGCGCCGGAACGAGAAGGAGCAATCCTAAGATGAATACGACGACGAGTGCTACCGCCATCGACTCGTTGACGACACTTCCATTGATATCGATATACGGATACAGGATATACGGTAAGTGTGAATATCCGTAGCCGAACCATGCCATAAAGAATTGTCCCATGACCATCAAGAAAGCAATCCCGTAATTTCGCTTCATATAAACGAATGATACGGCAATCACGAAGAAGAGGAAGCTCATTGCGAACCACCACCAGTTTCCTCCTAAGATGCTCTCGTAGTGCCAAGCAGCTTGCGACTTCAAACCGAAGAAGACGAGCCCAGAAGCAATAATCGTCGGAACGCTCCAGAAGAGCGCCCATTTTCTGACGAGTTCGACCGCATTTTGATCGCGTGCTTTGTCCGCATAGAACAAGAGGAACATCGCGCTAATATAGAGGACTGAAACAATCGCCAAGATGACGACTGTCCATGAATAAAAATTGGTGAACAACTTCGCGCCGTCAAAGAAGACGCCGTTTTCCGTCTCGGTGATGAATCCACCTTGACTGACCGTCAATACGGTCGACATCGAAGCTGGGATGAGTAATCCTGTGGCTCCGTATAGGAACATATACAGCGTGCTTTCTTTCGACCCATAGTTCGCGAATGCGTAAAAGCTACCGCGAATCGCAAGTAAAATCAACACGACGGATGCCGGAACGAGTAACGCCGTTCCATAGTAATAAGCTGTATCCGGAAAGAATCCGACAATCCCGACGAAGAAGAAGACGAAAAACACGTTCGTCACTTCCCACGTCGGTGACAAATACCGTTTAACGAGACGGTTCACCAAGTGATCCCGTTTTGTATAACGGCTATAGAATGCGAAGAAGCCAGCACCGAAGTCAATCGATGCGACGATGAGATAGCCGTATAGGAACGTCCATAAGACGGCAATCCCTAACTCTTGAATTTGCATGTCATACCCTCCGATCACACTTCATCCGCAAACATCGCTTCACCACGATGTTCGGATTGTTTTAGTTCTTTCCCTACTGGGTTCTCTTTGAACAGACGTGATAGAACGACCACTGTGACTGTTCCGAGCACCGCATAGAGGATCGCGAAAGCGACAAGCATCCAACCGACATTCGCTGATGTCGTAGCTGCTTCACTCGTACGCATCAACTCATAAAGCGCCCACGGTTGACGACCAAATTCAGCGAAGAACCAACCGAATTCAATCGCTGCCATCGCAAGCGGTCCACCGGCTGCAATCGCAAAGAGCATCGGTTTACTGAACTGATTCAAACGTTTAATATAACGCCCTAATACGAACAGGAAGGAAATCAGCGCTAGAAGCATCCCGATTCCAACCATCGCATCAAACAAGTAGTGAACAAAGAGCGGTGGCTGGTCTTCTTTCGCAAATTCATCGAGACCTGTCACCTCATAGTTCGGAACACCACCAGCAAGAATTGAAAGCGCGTAAGGAATTTTTAAGGCGCCGCGGACTTCATATCCGCCCTCACCGTCATCTTCTAACCATCCACCGAGAATCAATTCCGCCTCGGAGGAGGTTTCAAAGTGCCATTCGGCTGCTGCTAATTTATCCGGTTGATATTGTGCCAAATACTTACCTGAGAAGTCTCCGACAAGTGCTGTCGCAATCGCAAAGATCAAGGCGACTGTCATCGTCAAGCGAAGACCTTTTTTGTGATATTCGATTGACATCTTGTCCAGTTGATTACGACGTTGACGTAACAACTGTACAGCTGCAATCGCTGCTAAGATGAACGCAGACGTTAAAATTGCAGACGTCAATACGTGTGCCATCTTCGTTGGCATAGCTGGACTGAACATCGCTTCAAGCGGACTGACGTTCGCCAAACGACCGTCAACGATATCAAATCCTACCGGTTGGTTCATAAAGCTGTTTACCGTTGTGATAAAGAACCCTGAGAACAATGCACCGACTGCGACCGGAATCCCGAGAAGCATGTGATGCCACGGGTTTTTAAAACGATCCCACGTATACAAGTAAATTCCGAGGAAAATCGCTTCGAAGAAGAAAGCGAACGTCTCCATGAATAGTGGAAGTGCAATCGTTTGACCCGCAACACGCATCAAGTTCGGCCATAATAACGAAAGCTGTAGACCGATTGCTGTACCCGTTACAACCCCGACCGCTACGGTCACGACATAACCACGTGACCACCGGCGAGCCATGAGGGTATATTTCGGGTCTTTTTTACGAATTCCTAAAAATTCAGCCAATAAGATTAAAAGTGGAACCCCGACGCCGAGTGTGGCAAAAATCACATGAAAACCTAATGTGAGTGCCGTCAATGCTCGGCTCATCAGGACAGGATCTTGAAACATCTATTGATTACCTCCTATCTCTCTCTATCGCTTCGAACCCATGTATGAAACGACAATCACAGATGAATACCCTTCGATACTTCCATCATAATGATTTTATATTGTGCTGTAATGTCTCAATGCTCGAGTTTGCAAAATGTTCACATTTGAGCAATCGCCACAGAATTGTCGCTTTACATTCATATTTGATTCCCTTTTTGCTCACACTTCACTCTTTTTTGGGCACACTAAAAGCGGTCTCAAATGAGACCGCTTCGTGTTATTGAATCATGACCGTACGGAAATAGTGGTCAAACAATTCAATGGCTACTTCAATCGCTCGTTCGTCCGGGTTGAGTGTCGATTGATGGAGACCCGACCCCATATCGTTCACACCTAGCCAAACCATGAATCCAGGAACTTGTTTCAGCATATATCCGAAGTCTTCCCCTGTCATGGCAGGAACACACGTCTTATACGAATATCCTACCTCTTCGACCGCTTCTTCGAACTGATAAAGATAGCGTTCATCGTTGACGACCTCGTGATAGCGATTGCCGAATTCAAGGTCGATTTGAACGTTATACGTCATTTCGACACCGGCGATAATCTGACGAATCCGGCTCTCGAGTACAACCATCTCCTTGTCAGATAACGCACGTACCGTTCCATCTAACTTGGCCGTATCGGCGATGATGTTCTCTTTTGTTCCCGCTGCGACTTTCCCGATGCTGACGACCGCACTCCCCATCGGATCGATGTTCCGTGACACGATGGTTTGCAGTTGCATGATGAGGGCGGCTTGGACGATGACGGCATCAATTCCTGCGTGGGGGAATGCACCGTGCCCTCCCTTCCCATGAATCGTAATATGGAGTTCACGTGCACTTGCGAATAATACACCCGGTCTAGACGCTACCATCCCGACCGGATATTCCGGAGCGACATGTAATCCGAATAGCGCGTCCGGACGGAAGTGATAGAACAATTCGGATTTCGCCATCGGTTCTGCCCCGCCCGGCCCTTCTTCAGCCGGTTGGAAGAAGACGACAAGATGGTGGTTGAACGGGACTTCGACCGCTCGTTTGATCAATCCGAGCGCGATAGACATATGGACATCATGGCCGCACGCATGCATCATACCTTCATGAAGCGATGCAAACTCCAATCCGGTCTCCTCGGTAATCGGTAGCCCATCCATGTCGGCTCGGTACCCAATCGTCTTCTCCCCGACGAGACCATCCACGCGAACGAAAAGGCCCGTCCGCCAGTGCGTGATATGAACACGCGGCGAATCGAGCGAACGGATCAGTTGTTCGAGAGTCGCCTGTGTTTTAAATTCTTCATATCCAGCTTCCGGGATTAAATGCAGTTGTCTTCTTGCTTCGATTGCCCAATTCATGATTCAGTCTCCTTCGTAACTTCTTCAACAATGTTCCAAAATGCTTGTACTTGTGCCAATTCCAACATCGATTCTGTCGACAGCATCCACGTGTCCCGAACGAGCGGGACACCACTCGAGGACGTCAACGGAATCTTGTTCATTTCATTGACATCTTTAATGGTCGACTCCGGTAAAATGGCGAAGCCGATTCCGTGTAACGCCATCTGTTTACACGTTTCAATCTGATCCACGACGAGTGTGGTGAGCGGCGGACTCGAAAATCGTTCCTGCCACCATTCTAATATTTCCTGGTAATATGTCGAGTCGCTCTTAAATTGAATAAATGAGCGTTCGTTATTTTTTAGCTGGGCGAGATCTGTCATTTTTAAATCGACCAAGTGTAAGGAATCAGAGAACAGCTTCATGCGTTCCCCGCGCCAATCCGGATTTCCCCGAATGATGCCGATATGAAAATTCTCTTCAAGCATGTAACGCATCATTTCACTCGACCATCCGGTGACTAACTTGACACGGACAGACGGATATCGCTCCACGAACGTCTTTAACACCTTCGGGAGCCAATACTGTCCCATGATGGAAGCGACGGCAATCTTTAACGTCCCATATACTTCTCCCGGATTTGCCGTCAGCTCGCTGCGTAGCTCTTGTTCTTCACTGTACATTTTCTTGGCGAACTCGATGATTTTCTCCCCGTCTGGCGTCAAGGCAAGACCACGTGTCGAACGAACGAAGATCTTTTTTCCCCATTGATGTTCGATTGTCACGAGCCGTTGACTGAGCGCTGGTTGAGAGACGAATAACCGTTCCGCCGCTTTGCGCATATTCAATTCTTCTGCAAGGATAATCAACACTTCTACTTCCGATACTTGCATGACGTCACCTGTTTCTCTATCATTTGAAAGATTGTATACTGAATAAGTATTTGTTTCAATGTATCATATCATGTTTATTCATCAATTTGATTGTTAGGAGGAAATCTGATGCAACGCCATCATTTCGCCTTTATCGTTGCGACCGTCGCGACGCTTGGCAGCCTTTACTTCTCTGAAATCATGCTCTTTTTACCGTGCAAATTGTGTTGGTTCCAACGCATCTTTATGTATCCACTCGCCATCTACTACTTGACGATCATGTTGACCGCCCGCGATGTGAATCGATTGTTTGTCGGAATTATGGCCGGCGCCGGCTGGTGTATTAGTCTTTATCACGTCATCCTAGAACGTATTCCGAACGGAGAAGCCTTCTGCACGAACGACTGTCTCATTCGCTGGGTGAATTACTTTGGTTTTGTTACCATCCCACTTCTCAGTTTTATCGCCTTTACATGTATTCTCATTATCCAATTCGTCCCGTTCAAAAAAGCGTAAGACGTACAAAGGAGAAGCCGTCATCATGACGGCTTCTCCTTTTCTTATTGCCACCACTCGTCGTACAGAGAAGCAGGCATGTGATGCTTATGACGTGAACGTTTGAAAATCGTCTCAATCCGCTCTGCAATCACCGGGTCGACGGATTTTCCTTCTAAATAATCATCTAATTGGTCATATGTCATGCCGAGCGCCACTTCGTCAGGCAGGCCAGGACGACCGTCTTCAAGATCGGCTGTTGGCACTTTATAAATAACACGTTCATGTGCCTCTAGTTCGTGAAGCAACGCTTTACCTTGACGTTTGTTCAGACCAGTCAACGGTGTGAGGTCACACGCCCCGTCTCCGTGTTTCGTGTAGAATCCCGTCACATATTCCGCTGCATGGTCCGTGCCGACGACAAGGGCACCAAACGTTGCCGCGATATCATATTGCGCCTTCATCCGTTCACGCGCTTTCGTGTTCCCTTTATGGAAATCACTCAACTCAAGACCTGTCGCTTGTCGGAACGCTTCTACCGATGCGTCGACGGCAGGTTTGATATTGACGGTGAGCGACTTGTCCGGACGGATGAACTCGAGGGCGAGTTGGGCATCATCTTCATCATGTTGTTCGCCATACGGTAATCTTACCGCATAAAACGTGTAGTCCCCCGCATCTTCCGCTCGTAGTTCTTCCATGGCGAGCTGACACAGTTTCCCTGCCAAACTAGAGTCTTGTCCACCTGAAATTCCAAGGACAAGTCCTTTCGCACCGGCACGTTTCACATACGCTTTCAAGAAATCGATTCGTTGACGAATTTCCGCCTGCGGATCGATGGTCGGTTTGACATGTGTTGATTCGATAATATGTTGTTGCATGAATGACCCTCCCATAATTCTCTCATTTCGTTTTATTGTCTGATAATTCACAAACCCCGTCAACTAGCGACGTACAAAAGAAAGACGGAAACATTCGTTTCCGTCTCATGATTATTGAATTTGGAATGACGTAACTTCTCCACCAATCGGTGTCAATTCAAGGAATAATTTTTGACCTTCCGCTGGCGCTTCATCGAGCAACACACCAAATGTGAAGCTTCCACCCGTCACTTCTGCCGCACCTTGAGCATATAGGTTATGCCCGTCTGACACAGACCATTCAAACTCTACTTCTTCCGTGAAGCCACTGACTTGAATCATCGTATCATTCACATCGATTGTTACATCGCGGAACGCACCGTCTGTTTGCGGTTCAGATGCAGGTGTTTCTTCTGGCGTTTCTGTTGTGTCCTCTTCTGGCTCTTCTGCTACTCGTTCAACAGTGAAGAACGTCTCATCAGTCACAGCGATTTCTGGTGCTCCATCGACTTGACCGAGTGCGATCACTTCGACCGAGTATTCACCAGCTGCCAATTCTAATGGGAATACCTCATCGAAGATCTTTTGTTCATCCGCTTCCCACGTCTCTTCGATAATCGATTCCGTAAACATATATTCGCTACCATAGTCAAATACGGTTTCGTCACCTTGTTTGATGATCAATTGGAAGCGTTGTGAAGAGTTGAACGTCACTTTCGCCGCCTCTTCATTCGGGTTTGTCATCTTGACAGTTGCTGATAATGTATTGGCTGACGCATCATATGCCATTTCCGTGTCAAGCGTTAATGGAGCTGGTGGTTCAGACGAATCGCTATTCACTTGACTCGGTTTCGCCTCTTCTTTTCCACATCCTGCTACGACTAGTATGATTGCCGTCACGACGGCGAGTAACCAAGTTTTTTTCATGGATCCCACTCTCCTCAACAAAATAAAAAAACGTCTATAGCACCAGTGTATACAAAGTGCAGACGTTTGTAATGATTTTCCTTATATTATTTACCTTTTTTACGAAACTTTAGCTTGTTCCATGTACTGTTGCCAACCGGTCATGAACAACGAATCAGCGATATCGAGATCAGACCGGACTTGAGCCGAAATGGAGAACGTCTCACTATGCATCGATTCAAACGTGACGACCATCGTCTCTCCTACCACTTCTTTATAAGCTACAAGTTCAGGCGTTTCTGCAAACAACATCATAAGTATGGCTCCTTTGTTCATCTGTGATAAACCTAGTGTACCAATCTGAAACCAAGATGTAGGTCCTATCGTTCGACAGGAGAACAGTGACATTTTACCTATTGTCGAAACGCTTACATCAAATGTTAGTCAAATGGTGAAATGTGCATATAAGATATCGAAAAAGAGAGGGAATCCGCCTTGAAGACCCCTCTCCTTTCCTGAAAATGTAAATGAAATTGATTCATCACATGTCGAACGAAACATCACTTCGTGCGGTTTGAAATTTGTTGCCATACAGTTCCGAGAGCCGTTTCTCCGCTTGTGATCCGTTCTTTTGCGAGTCGTGCCTGCAATGAAACTTCAAATTCGCGGTCTTGTTCGGCAACTGTCAAAGCCGGAACAGCGCGTTCGTCTCCACAATCGAACAAGAAACGAGCCGCACGCCAACGAACGAGTTTATTCTTATCTTTCAGCGCCTCAATCATCGAAGGTTGAGATTGAGGTAACGCCCAATCTGAGACCGTATCCCCAGCCGTACGTCGCACGATCGGAGAAGCGTCCACAAGAGCTTGTTCGATATATGTGACATATTCCTCACGACGTTCTTCAAACATCCCGATCATAACGACAGCTTGTCGACGAATCGCCATCACGGAATCTTCGAGTGCACGGCGGAAATACACCATATTCTCGTCTTGAATGTCCAATTCGTCTAAGAAAGCCATCCGGTCTTTCCAATTGTCAGATTGCAAGTGGTTCGCATTTGCTTCAAAGTCAGCCTCGCGCCCAAACGCTCGAGCCACGATACGCTCCACTCGTTCTTGTGGATACGCAGCTTCTAACTCTTCTTGAGCGACGACACTGACCTCATCCAGTTCACCATAGCGTGGGGCTTGCTCCACCCAACGACGGTCTTGAATGACATTCTTCACTTGTGCTTGAACTTCCATGGCCGCGTCGACGAAACGTTTCGATAACCCGATCCGTTTTTCCTCGTCCCCTTTGACGAGTTTCAACTGCATCGGGACATCGAGCACGAACTGGACGGATACATGGACCGGTTCATAGTCTGTATCCATCTGTGCAGATTCGACTTCCTCGACTTGTTCTCCGAACGCCCGTCGGATTTCATTCATCACGTCATGCCAGTCATGTTTCGGATGACGCTCGACAGCGAGAAAATCAGATACCGCATATACGGATTTGACGCCTCGAAGCCCAACGATTTCTTGAATAATGGCTGGGGCATCCGTACTCGCTTTGTCATACGTGGTGCCTCTCCCTTCAAACGGAGGGTCCACAATGATCTTCAAGTTATTTGGACTTGGTGTCGGTTCAATTGCTACTAGTTTCATCCTCATCACCTCACTCTCAATCGTGACGAAAATGACAAAAAAACGCAAGCGAGTCGCTTGCGTTCGAGTCACCCATCTATTCTATTTAGAACAACGCGATAAACTGTTGGAGTGAATACGTCGTACCATCCACAGTAAACGTGTCGTCCTCTGAAATCGGTTCAAGGAAGAAACGTTTTTCACCATTCTCTTTTACGTAACCAAAAATATGATTGGATTGATAGAACAATTCAACAATCGTCATCCGTCCAAACGTCATTCCATCGTTCATTACCGCCCGATCACCTAATTCGCCGCCATTGTACAGTTCGATGTAAGTTTCCATTTTGGTGTCGCTCCTCTTGTGTTTGTTTTCACAATTCCTTTCTATCAAACTAAAAGAGCGACTTCAAGTTAATTTTTTGCGTTACGCTTCCAAAATTCAATCCATTTACGATACTCCGATAATGTTCTATTAATTTGATGAATCGATTTCTCATCGTGTAATCCCGTATCGTCAATCTTCTCCTTACAATGCGTGATGAAAATTTCATTTCCCGGTAAAACATTTGCACGATTTGTGGCAAATACTTGTCGGAGATGAATTTGACATCTGGCCGTTCCAAGGATGCCTGGTGAGGCACCAGCAATCATGACCGGTTTATCTCGAAGTGGCGTCCCCGGCTCGAGCGATAACCAGTCGATTGCATTCTTTAAGACACCAGGGATGCTATGGTTATATTCAGGTGTGACGATTAATAGTCCGTCGGCTTCTCGAACGGACTGCTTCAAAGCGGCCACAGCTTCTGGTTCATCCGGATCAATCAAATCGTCGTTGAACAGTGGGAGCTCAATGGAAACGACTTCAATATCAAAATCATCTTGAGCCAATTCAATAATTGAATGTAAAAGAGCGGTATTAAAAGATTTCTTACGCAGACTACCCGACATGGCGATTAATTTATATTTTTCCATGCTCTACCTCCTGAATCCACTTATTCACGATTTCCGCTTCTTCTTCAGGACCTTCCATCATCCCCATGTGACTATATGGGACAATCGCTGTCACATGACGTTCTGCACCTAGAAACGCACGCTCCTCATTCATATTCGGATCTTTTTCCCCATAAATGAATAAACCAGGGAGTTCAGTCGCCTGAACGGTATCGACTTCGTCTTCACGATCCCGAATCGCACGTTGCGCGTTCACAACCCCTTCAACCGACATCTCGTACCCAATCTCGATTGCTTGTTGGATGAGAACAGGATTTGAATCCTTTGTAAAGACATTCGGGATCATCCCGTCGATAAACGGCTTTATCCCTTCTTCAATGACCTTGTTGATTGCCCCGTTCCGTTTTTCTTTCGCTTCTTCTGAATCAGAGGCAGCGGTCGAATGCATCAATCCAAAGCCGGATAACTCTGTAGCATAGCGACGAACAAGGTTGGTCGTTACATATCCTCCGAACGAATGTCCGATAACAAGTGGTTGTTCAAGATTTCGAAGTCGAATCTCTTCCATGACCCAATCTGCGAACTGGTCCATCGTTTCCGGTCCGACTTCCGTTCCTGCATGACCCGGAAGTGTGAGTGCATGAACTTCAGCGTTCAATAACGGTTCTAACTGTTCAAAATATGTTGGCGAACCGCACAATCCATGTAACAATACGAGTGCTTTCATATCATTGAGTGCTCCTTTTCTTCCCATTCTGTTTTAAGTAGCCGATACATCGTCAAATCCATGAACCGACCGTGGCTGTATGCATAATCATGTAAGAGGCCTTCTTCTATAAATCCGAGCTTTTGTACGAGGCGATTCGACCCCTCATTCCCTGGTGCCACCAAGGCGGAGATTCGGTGAAACTTGAACTCTTCGAATCCATGTTGGATGACGGCAGTCGCCGCTTCAAAAGCCACCCCTTGTCTCCAATAATGGGGAGAGACTTCGAATCCGATTTCAGCCCGGTAATATTGAGGCGTCCAATTATGAAAACCGATTGTGCCGATTAACTCGTTTGTCAATCGATCACAGATGGCCCAACGAATCGCTTTGCCTTGTTGAAACTGGTCTTTAAAATAGGCGATGACATTTTTCGCCTCATAAACAGCAAGCAACGGGTCCGACCCATAATAACGCATCACTTCTTCAGTGGATAAGATGGTATAAAGTGCTCTAGCATCACGCGGTTCTAGCTCTCGCAGGATAAACCGGGGCGTAGCGAGCTCAGGAAAACTACGTTTCAATCCCCACATGTGGAACCCGCCTTTCCTTTTCGTTTCCTCAAGTATACTTCTATTTTCCCAAATGTATCGAACTCAACCCTCTTGAACCGTCTCAAGATAGCGGAAATCATGTGTTTTTGCTACTATGAATGTAGTATGTCAAACTGAGGGGATACCATATGTCAAAACAACTCTTTTATTTAAAACAAGACCGAGATGTCCAGCGCTTTACGCTACATGGCGTGACATTGGCCGACATTACAGAGGCCCTTTCCGTTACGAGACCAATGATCATTTGTCGAACCGATATTAAAGGAATGAGGCAATCTTCTAGGTCGCGTTTCCGATATATCGAAGCGCATGAGCTCTCTTCATTCTCGTCTAAGTATTTAAATAACCAAACGACATTCACTGCAATCGATTTCCCGGACTACAATACGCTTGAGACGCTGTCGGATCACGAAATCGCAGAGATCCTGTTTTTAAGTCATATGGAGCGCGGGATCAAGAAACCGTTTCTGGATTCACTTGATAATGAGATTGCGTTCTTCAATGAAGCGAACGATCGTCACAGCAGTCTCTACATTCGTGATTGGTCGACAATCAATCGTTTCGTTCAAAACATGTTGCAAAGCAAACTGGACCGAGACATCCGAAACATTAGCTTCGTGCCGATTCCACTCCCTGTCATCGATGAATTGCTCGAGTTGGCACCTCAAGGGCTCATCATCGATTTTGATCACACGAAACGAAGCCTGTTCAATCGTCAAATCGTGATTTCCTTCTATGTGGCCGGTCGCTACGAAGACATGTCCGTCCTCGAAGAAGACTTTGACGCCAAAAAAGAATCAATCGCGCTGAAAGGTCAGTTGTTATATCGTCGTCGCACGTGGCATATTGAGCGGTTATAAGGTCATGGATGTAAGAAATGGAATTGAACCTCTGAAAACGAGGTTCTTTTTTGCTATTTTCAGACCGATTGTTTCAAGTCAATTCCCTTCACGAGCGAGTGTGAACGCTATTCTTAAAAATTGATAACAAATTGTCTTAATTTTTTGTTAAATTAACACTTTTCTTTTTCGGACGAGGCGTTATACTAGGAATAACCTTCTGGAGGAATGGAAGGCAATATAGAGAAAGCGAGGTGAAAATCTATTCATCACGCGGATGGATAGATACACGAAATGGAACAACTGAAAGTACAAGGAGTCTCTTCGTTCACCAAGTTTGCGACGAATGGAAAAATGCTAAAACTTAAAGATGCTCACGCAGGGGAACAACGCATTTCACTTCAGGATGCGACTGACATTCAAGTCTCTCTGCTCGACGAGGACCATTCGCGCTTCACTATATTTGGTCATGCCCACCCACTCGTGGAACTGACCCTTCCTCATAATTCTTGTGAAGTCCTCTATGCATGGTTACTCCACAAGATGAAACGACAAAAAATTAAACTCGCTTCGAACGCGTAAAAAAATGAGGTCTTGTCTCCAGATGGGAGAAAGACCTCATTTTTATATAAAGTGAAGAAAATATCGTACCCTATTTTATTACGAAGTCGGTGCAACCGGATTGCGGCGATAAATTGTGATCCCGCCGTGCTTGGCTTCTCCTACAACTTGAAAGAGCCAGCCTTTCTCAATCAAAATCGTTCGAGCGTTCAAAAAATCTTCTCGAGGCACCTGGACTTCGTCCACTTCTTGATCAAGCAATTGTTGGAACGTCATTTCCCAATCAGTCATGTCCATTCTCCTTACGTGCGTCTTCTCCTTGAATCCATTCGAACAAACGATACCCCGAATTCAACCGGTCTGTCGCATCCCATAACTCGGTCGGAACGTCGTGACCGGTATCGATGGTCTCATCTCCTGCAAAGACGACACGTTCATTCGTCATCTTTTCAAGATAGTCGAGCGCAAACGATAAGATTGACGTTTCCGAGACGTGCCCACTTTCTTGTAAGGCAAGATTGTATGACTCGTCTCGTTGATTATTCACGAGTAACGTTCGTCCCCCGTCAAGTAATGCCATTGGTGGGACGGCATCAACGTGGAAAACTTCATATGAGCGATACGTTTCCTCATCATAAGCTAACAACGGAACGAATTGACGTTGACCCGTCCATTTTTTTAATTGGAATAAAATCTTCATGGAAGTGAACCACGTGGCCCCTTCTATCTTCTTCTCTACTAAAATCGTAGGGACCGACGCCTCATCCGCTTCTTTCTTTTGAACAAATAACCACTTCTCTACATCTACAACGACGATCAAACCGTTTTCCTCCTTATAACCCATTCAGATAAGGCGATCATAGTCAGCGCGACGAGCCAGCCTCCAATCACATCACTAAAGTAATGGACGTTTAAGACGACTCGACTGAGCGACACCGCAAGGACGAGGCACACAAGTACGATGACGGCGAATGTTGACTGTCTCTTGCGATATAAGACATAAGCCATTAATCCGTATAACGCCAGCGATCCTGATGCATGTCCACTCGGAAAGCTATATGTCGTCGCATCGAGGGACGCATCAATAAGCGGGCGATCGATTCCGTAAACGAGCTTTAGTACTTGTGTGAAAAGAAGTGTCCCAATCCCAACGAGCGCGAGTCGCCATGCCTCGACGCGGTTACCGCGCCACAACCAAAACAATAAACCTAAAATCGAGAGCCCGACTATGACTTGAGCGCTCCCTAATTCTGTGACGTATGCAAATACACGATCGGGTAACGGCTGTAACAATTCATACACGAACGTATTCATAGGGCCGACTGCTCCCAAAACGACAAACACCGACACGATCACATATGCAATCGTCCCGGTGATGACCACCTGCATCGGTGTCAATTTCATCAATACAACCCTTTTCGTTCACGCATCTCTTCTTCTCCGAAGTCGACCATATCACGAAGACGGTGTGCCAATCGTCCAGACGCGTTCGCCGCAATCGCGCCGACGAGGTCGTCCATGAACGTATGCACTTGCCCGTCATCCATTTTCGTATCAAGCTGTTTGATGATGCCGATCTTGGCCTTGTCTAAGTACCCGAACGTCGTTACGGCAATCGAACCATATGTGTTCACGGCACCGATCGCAATCGTTTCATCCACTCCAAATAAGCCTTCGTCAGATGCGATGATAGACAAGAGCGGTTCAGACAGTTGACCCTTCTCCGCCAACATATCGAGCTCCGATCCGACGAGAATGGCATGTTGCAATTCTCGTTTATCGAGAACCGCTTCGACGGAATCCATGCAATCTTTCAACGAAAGATGCGGCGAGTAAGGCGCCTGCATCTGATAAACGATTTCGGCAATCGATTCAATCGTGACGCCGCGCTCGAGCAGGCGAGCACGAGCTGCTTCACGGACATCTCGTGAGTGTGGTACGTGTTTCATAATAGGCGCAGGATTAAAATCCCGCTTCACATCCCTTCGTTCAGAGAGTCATCATCTCTCTAGTTAATATAACCATTATACTGAAAAATCGAAAAAAGACGAACCCTGCTTTGACTTCCCTCATTAAATCGGTCATCATAAACATGTAGGTTAAACGATTAAAGGGGGAAGAGGAATGAAGATTGGGGTAGTCTTATTTCCGTCTAAACAAGTGCAAGATTTTGCGAACTCTTATCGAAAACGTTATGACACAAAATATGCGTTGATTTCACCTCACGTGACCATTAAGGAACGGACGGAGGTGTCAGAAGAGGACTTGCCAAAAGTACTGGAGTACTTGCAACAAGTCGCGGATTCGACTAAACCGATTCAGTTAAAAGTCGATGGTGTCCGCTCTTTTGCGCCGACGAACAACGTGCTGTATTTGAAAGTGTTGCCGACACGTGAACTGTCTGCTCTGCAGCAGCGACTTCACGAAGACGTGCTCGGTCAGGCACCAAAATATGAATTCTTGCCACATATCACAATCGGTCAAGATTTGACCGATGCCGAACTGTTCGATGTCCTCGAACGGATGCGGATGGAGCAAGTTCATTTCGAAGAGACGATCACTCGGATGGCTGTCATGTACGAACTCGAAAATGAAACATGGAACGTCTATGAGACGTTCCGTTTCCGAGGCTAATCCTATATGCTCCGGTCGACAAAACGACCGGGGTTTTTTTCTTGCTCTTCTTCTAACCATTCTTCCCGCCGAGGTCGGATACGTTGAACGCGTTTGATCCGCGTCACTGGTTCGATGCTGGCTCGACCTGAAGGCTGGACTTGGCGGTTGACGTACTGAACGACAGTAAAATCAATCTGATAAGGACCCATGATCTGACCTCCTTCATAGGTACTTACCCCATTCAACCGCTAGATAATACAAAAATGGCGCATCACTGCGCCATTTCCCAAACTTATAAAATATGGTATCCGCTATCGACGTGAATGACTTCACCCGTGACGCCGCTTCCCATTCCAGAGAGAAGGAAGAGTCCTGTCGACGCTACTTCTTCTGCAGAGACGTTTCGACGTAACGGCGCTTTTTGTTCAAGCTCCGAGAGGATACTGTTAAAGTCGCCTACCCCTTTAGCCGACAAGGTACGAATCGGACCAGCCGAGATTGCATTGACGCGAACACCGTGCGGACCGTACTCGTTTGCCAAGTACTTGACACTTGAGTCAAGCGCCGCTTTTGCGACACCCATCAAGTTATAGTTCGGAACGACGCGCTCCCCACCGAGGTACGTCAACGTGATCACCGAGGCATCTGATGCAAAATATGGTTTCGCTGCTTTCACGACAGCCGTCAAACTGTACGCCGAGATGTCTAACGCCTGCGCGAATTGTCCACGTGTCATTTCCGAGAATTCGCCGCGAAGCGCTTCTTTATCTGCAAACGCGATTGAGTGGGCGATTCCTTGAATCTCCCCTGCTTGTTCATGGATTGAACGGAATGTCGTTTCAATCGCTTCGTCATTTGTTACGTCACACTCGAGCAAAATTGCTTCTTGTTTCAACTCGCTCGCAAGTGATTCAAGACTTGACTTGAAACGTTCAGCCGCGTACGTTAATACGAGCTTTGCTCCCGCTTCATCAAGCGTTTTAGCAATCGCCCATGCGATGGAACGCTTGTTGGCAATCCCCATGACGACATAAGTTTTATTCGTTAACGTTGGAAAAATTGACATCATAAACTCCCCTTTTTAGTACCTGGTGATAATATCTGTTATCAGATTACAGAAAGGTTTCTGTTTTGTCAACCGGCTCGTTTCGTATTGCGATTTTTTTAAGTTGCGGTAAGATAAAATACGTATAGAAAGGGTGACTCGACTCCATTATGAACCGTATTCAATCATATTTTAAAAGTTTAGACACGACGCTATTGACCATCGTCTTCCTATTGATGATCATCAGCCTCGGTGCAATCTATACGGCACAACCGATGTTGCCGACTCGACT
Source organism: Exiguobacterium sp. s160 (assembly GCF_018617575.1). NCBI lineage: Bacteria > Bacillati > Bacillota > Bacilli > Caryophanales > Exiguobacterium > Exiguobacterium sp. s160. The sequence goes on along the minus strand of NZ_JACSKK010000003.1, from coordinate 201,728 downwards.
TCAACATATCAACTTCGCTCTCGAACAGGGTATTCGATACGTCATCGGCTTTTTCGCGATGTTTGCCATCATGACAATCGAGTATGAGCAGCTCCGAAAAATCCATTGGTACTTATATGCATTCGGTCTCCTCTTGCTAGTCGGACTCATCCCGCTCCGTGATACGACACTCGTTCCGAACATTAACGGAGCGTATGGATGGTATAACGTACCAGGTTTCAGTTTCCAACCGGCAGAGTTCATGAAATTGTTCCTTCTCATTTCGATGTCGACGATTGTATATGACCACAACAAGCGATACGGCTCATCTCAACTCGACACGTGGCTGTTAGTCAAATTGGTGTTAGTCGCCATTCCGCCACTCGGTCTGATTGTAACGCAACCGGATTTAGGGACTGGACTCGTCTTGATGACGATGCTCGGCGCAATCATCATCGTCTCCGGTATCGGCTGGAAATGGTTACTCGGTCTGTTCAGCGCAGCCGCTTTGACCATCGGAACGTTCATGTATTTGTTCTTCTCTCATTTCGAAGTGCTACAGGCGTTCGTACCAGGGCACGCCCTGAACCGATTCCAGGCATGGATTTATCCTTACGAATACTCCGACGATTTGGCGTTCCAGCTGATCAAATCGTTGCAGGCGATCGGGTCTGGTCAGATGTTCGGAGCCGGATATGGACAAGGACTCGTCTATCTACCGGAATCACAGACAGACTTCATCTTTGCCGTCATCGCCGAACATTACGGCTTTATCGGCGCAGCGCTTGTAATCATCGTTTTCTTCTTGTTCCTCTATCGCATGATTCATATCGCGCTTGAATCAAGCAGCGCGTTCGGAAGTTACATCGTCACTGGCGTCATCGCGATGTTCACGTTCCAAGTGTTCCAAAACATCGGGATGACGATTGGTGTGTTGCCAATCACCGGACTCACTCTGCCGTTTGTCAGTTACGGAGGAACGGGAATCATCATGAACATGATTGCCATCGGTCTTGTCATGAACGTAGCCTCTAAATCAAAAACCTATATGTTTGATGACGATTAATATTCATCGTGATGTAAAAGGATCGAAGCAATGTCGCTTCGATCCTTTTATGATGGGTTTACTCATTCAGATTTTTCTTTTAAGTAATCTCCTGTTTGCTCGTTATCCTCAAGTTTTTCAGAATCACAGTTCGAATGATTCTCCTCACTTTCAACCTCTTGAATGTTCACCGTGCAACACGATGTAGCCGTCGGTTTAGATAATTGTTTTTTGAAGAATTTAAACATGTTTTTCACCTCCTCAGGATTCACACAAAGTAAAACATGATTCCTGATATCATCGACATCGACAGAACAGACAAGATGAATGCGATAATGAGTTCCTTTCTAAATATCGATTTCATCAGTACGATTTCTGGTAAACTTGCCCCTGCTGAACTGATCATCATGGCCATGACAGGACCTAGCGCCATCCCTTTCATAATCAATACTTGAGAGATGGGAATCATGCTCGACAATCGAATATATAAGGGGATCCCAATCACTGCCGCAATCGGAATCAACCACCAAGCATCATGACCGAACCATTTGACAATCCATTCAGTCGGCACAACACCATGTATCAATGACCCGATTGCAGCGCCAATGATCAAGTAGGGGTACACATTCTTTATCAATTGCCATGTTTCGTTCCATGCCCCTGACCAATTGAAGGTACTGGTTGACGGTTTAAACCCTGTCATCGTGACGCGTTTGACATACTTCTCAAAACCGAAGTGGTCCAAAGTGAATCCGATGATGATTGAACTGATGGCCGTGATGAGCGTATAAAGCCCCGCAATTTCCCATCCCATCACGACCCCCATCACCGTTATAATCGTCGGGTCAAGCACTGGTGAGGCAAAAAGAAAAACCATTACGATGGAAAATGGAATCTTATTTTTTAATAAATTCACAACGATCGGAATCGTTGAACAGGAACAAAACGGGGTAATAAAAGCGAATACAATTGCTACTATACTCGCCCCCATCCGATTGTTTCCGGTCATCTTCTTCTCGATTTTCTCGTAAGGAACGTATGCTTGTAAGATGTGAATCACAAAAGAAATAACGAAAAATAAAATGGTCAATTCAAGTGCAAGGATGCTAAAACTTTTTAGTATGTCGATCATCGGGCTGTACCTCCATTTCAATAAGGTTGATTTTTACATGCTTGATGATTAAATCAAATTATATTGATTTAATCATCAAAAAAAATTGATTAATAATTCAATTGATAGACCTAACAAACATCGTTAGGTCTGAACAAACAACATAATTCTGGGGACAGAAGATGATTCACTTCCTTTTCGTTGATTTGGTAATAACTCCACGTCCCTTTTGTCTCTTTCGTAATGAGGTTCGCCGTCAATAAGATTTTCAAGTGATACGACAGCTTGGATTGTGGCATATCGAATATCTCTGATAAATCAACAACGTTGATTGGTCCAGCGCACAATTGATTCAATATAAGCAGACGCTTTTGATCGGCTAGCGCTTTAAATCTCGCCTCATAATGTGCGAACGTATCCTGTAGCGACGAATCGATGGATGACTCTAGTTGATTACTCATTCGAACACCCCTTTCATCAACTTTTATTGATTAATCAAATCGTACTTCATCCCATGAAGAAAAACAATCATTTTAATCAAAAAAAATTGATGTATAATTCGCAACGACCTTTACGTTTCAAAATATGCGAAACAGGCGCAATGAGAAATCTCATCACGCCTGTTCGAACGTTCCAGTCAATCGTTTGTCACGTTTAAAAAATCTTCTGGGATTGGTGCTTCAATCATCACTTTTTCCCCTGTCATCGGATGAATAAAGTGCGCAGAGGCGCTGTGAAGGGCGTGACGTGACATTCGAGCCGCTCCCCCATACATCGAGTCTCCAATCAGCGGATGACCGATATGACGCAAATGAACGCGGATTTGATGGGTACGTCCGGTCTCGAGTTGAATCGTCAACAATGAGTCGCCACCAAATTGCCGACAATCGAGTATATGTGTAACAGCTCGTTGTCCGTCTTCAGATACGATTCGTTCGATGATAGAATTCTCGGCACGCCCAATTGGTGCATCGATTGTTTGGATGGGGACTTCTCCTTCTACAAGGGCCACATAAGAGCGCGTGAGCGCATTGGCTTTCTGGAGTTCGCTAAACCGATGGTGAATGAATCCATACTTCGCAAACAAAACGACGCCGCTCGTATCGCGATCGAGTCGATTGATCACATGAATCGCAGATGTCAAACCAATTTGTCGATAGTAACCGAGTACGGCGTTCGCGAGTGTGTCGGTCGGATGCAGTCGTGATGGAATCGTCGCGATTCCTGCCGGTTTATCGACCGCCAGCACCGTCTCATCCTCATACAAAATGTGAATCGGTCTATCCGAGACGACCATATCTGTCGAAGGCGACTCGGGCGGGAATCGCACCACTACTTCATCTCCTGGCTCGAGAACGTGCCGAACCGTACGATGAATCCCGTTCACTTCGATTTCTCCATCATGCTTTAAGAGCGTGAGCATCTTTCGAGAGATTCCGAGGTCTCCCATTAAAAAGTCGCGCAGTGGAAGAGCCTTCTCCACAACGCGATGAATCATAAATCCATGCATTCGTTACTTTCCTTCCTCAATGAACGATTCGCGTACACGGCGCCAAAACGGGAACGGGCGGAAACGGGCGAACGTCACTTTTTCTTTTGCGACCGCGCAACGAATCGACACGACGTCTGACCATGACAACGCTTCTTGATGGTCAAACGCCAATTCGAATTCCGTTTTCGTATGCGGCTTGATTTTCACTTGATGATGTTTCGGCAAAAGGAGCGGCGCCCCAATCGTCCGATAGACCAGATTATTGATAGAAGCCATTTCCGTCACTTGGATTGCTTCAATCGATGGATGGACGATTGCACCACCGAGCGCTTTGTTGTAGGCAGTCGAACCAGAAGGGGTGGAGATACACAGTCCATCACCACGGAACGTTTCAAAATAATCATCGCGAATCGACAAATCACAGACGAGCGTCCGCTTATAGTTTTTAATCGTACAATCGTTCATCGCCAATTGACGATCGGTCTTTCCATTCTCGTAATCGATCAGTACTTCGACGAGCGGGTATGAGACCGGTTCGAACGACTCACTCGTGATCATTTCCGTCAGCTCATCCAATTCATCCGGTTGCCAATCCGCATAAAATCCGAGGTGTCCGGTATGGATGCCGACGAGAAGCGTTTCATCGAGACGGTCAATATACTTATGGAACGCTTGTAGCATCGTCCCGTCCCCACCGACTGACACGACGATGCGTGGCTCTTCCGATAACGTATGCCCAGCGGCTTCAAGTTTTTCAGTCAGTTCCTGGGCGATTTCCGCTGATCGCGCATCTCCCCTCGATACAATCGCAAACTGCATATCGATTTCCCCCTAGTCCTCGTCTGATTTCACATTCATTTCTTTAACCCGAAACACTTGCTGCGCGTCTTGAATCTCGACACGGAGTTGACTCATCTCTGCATCGAGAAGAAATGCCGCCTCAGCCGCACGTCTCAATCGCTCTTGTACTTCAAGAGGCATATCGCCATCATATTTATAATTCAAAGAATGCTCGATCGTAGCCCAAAAGTTCATCGCAAGGGTACGAATTTGCACTTCGACAAGTGTCGGAATCTCCCCATGAATCGTCTGAACCGGATATTCGATAATGACATGATACGACCGATAGCCAGAATCTTTCTGATGCGTAATATAATTGCGTTCTTCCACTATTTTAAAATCTGTCCGACGATGAAGCAAATCCAAGACGTGAACGATATCATCGACAAACTGGCACATGATTCGTAATCCAGCAATATCTTGCATGTCGGTCGCAAGTTCATGGTCCGCAATATTTTTTCGCTTCGCTTTTTCAAGAATGCTCCCAACCGGCTTGACCCGACCTGTGACAAATTCAATCGGAGAGTGGTCATTTTGCGACTTGAATTGCTTACGAACGGCTTTTAACTTTACTTTCAACTCGTCTACCGCGATTTGATACGGTACTAAAAACTGATCCCAGTTCACTGATTGCATACGCTGTCACCACTTTCGTTCTTTTCCGGAAAAAACGCGTCCTTTCCGTATGTATCCGTTTGTATGGTATCATAAACGAACAATTGTTCATAGAATGGAGCGATGATTTATGACCCAAGAAGTGGAAATTGAATTTAAATCCATGTTAACAAAAGATGAGTATGAAAAACTGATTCAAGTTTACAAACTAGAAGATCAAGTCCGCTGGCAAGCAAACGATTATTTCGACACGCCATCCTTCCAGTTAAAAAAACAAGGTGCTGCCCTTCGTATTCGTGAGAAGAAACATGGTCAAGTGTTGACACTGAAACAACCGAACGAAGTCGGATTGCTTGAGACGCATGCCGCAATCACTGAAGAAGAAGCGGAAGACTTATTCAAGTACGGAATCATTCATGATGATCAAATGAAGCAAGCCCTCGCCCCGTTTCAACTGAATGCCGCACTCGAACACCTCGGACGCCTCGAGACAAATCGAGCCGAACATCAAACGGAAGATGGTCTTCTCGTTTTAGATGAAAGCCATTATTTGGAGACGACCGACTATGAAATAGAATTTGAAGTCACGAATGAAGAAGCGGGCAAACGTGCATTCGAACGACTGTTAGCAGAACACGGTCTCCCGTACCGTCCCGCCAAAAATAAAATCGTTCGATTCATGGAATTAAAAATGAGTCGGTCTGAAGGTTGAGCAGATACATTGCCAACCTTTTTTTTTCGTTGCTACAATGAGTTTACAACGTTAAATGAGTTTTTTGCCGAGAGGAGGCGACACAAATGGAACTTGAACAATGTAATGGGTCATCCTGTTCACTGGAAGAAACTCCTATTCAAGTAACGTATAAGCCATTGGAGTTATTCTATTTCATGGACATCTCGAGTCCTGAAAATTTTCACGTGATGACACTGATCAAAAAGTTAGAGATTGAATACGGACATGTGATTCGTTTCCGAATGGTCTCTACCGTTCCTAGCTGTGTTGGCGGATGTCAGGAAGAAGTTCGCCTTCTCACAATGATCAAAGCGCTAGAATTACAAGGGAAACGTCATGCGATGCGTTTTTTACGTCATTTGCATGTGAATGATTTATTCTCTGGTAAACAGTTAGGCTCAATTGATTTATGGGAAATCGCACGGTCTTTCGAAGAGTACGGTCTTGATTTGGATGAACTTGAAGCCGATCTTCAATCGAACCAGCTCTTGAATGCTTTAGCAGTCGATCATCAAGTGCTGAAAGATTGGGAGATTGAGTCATTGCCCGCTCTTACGTTCGTGACGCGCGATGAAGCATTGAAGATTGAAGGTGTCTATCCGTACGACGTGTATCAATCGGTCATGACCGAGTTGCTCGGTTATGCCCCGAGTCGTACGACTGACTGGGATGTAGCCAAAGTCTTGGCTCGTTATGACGCGTCGACGATTACTGAACTATCGTATATTCTAGACTTAGATAAAACTGTGATTGAACGCGAACTGAAGAAGCTCTCCTTGCAGCAACGCTGCCGCCCTGTACCGGGATGTAGCGGTGAGGCATGGGCGCAAACGAAATAAAAAAGAACCCCACGGCCGGGGAGCCGTGGGGTTTTTGACGTCTCAAGCGGGGACAAGAGCCGTCGTACCTTGAGGCCCGGGGAAGGCCTACAAGATGGGAGAAAGTTTACGGTCAATAAAGGGGTTTGTGATTGATTTCACACTTATAATATACCGAGTCCCTCTTCATCTGACAACTAGTTTGTGTACATTGTCACATATTGTTCACGAGAACAATAATGATTCCATTTCATCGAGCACCGCTTCGAACTGATCAAGCGCTTTGAGGACCGGTTCTTTCGTCGTCATATCGACACCTGCCGCTTTCAAGACCTCGATTGAGTAGTCGCTAGACCCAGCTTTGAGGAAGTTATCGATGTAACGACGTACGGCCGGCTCTCCCTCTTCCATGATCTGTTGCGACAACGCTGCCGATGCCGAGATTCCCGTCGCATATTGATAGACATAGTAGTTGTAATAGAAGTGCGGGATACGCGCCCATTCATATGAAATCTCTTCATCGATGACGATTTCTTCTCCGAAGTAGCGTTTGTTCAACTCTAAGTACGTCTCATTCAAATATTCAGGTGTGAGCGATACGCCTTCTTGAGCAGCCTTGTGAATCATATGCTCAAACTCAGCAAACATCGTTTGACGGAACAACGTCCCACGGAATGTTTCGAGTTGATTGTTCAACAAGTAGAGACGTTCTTCTTTTGCCGTCCGCGTTTTCAATAAATGGTCGTTCAATAACGCTTCGTTTGTCGTCGACGCGACTTCTGCTACAAAGATTGAGTAGTCACCATACGGATACGGCTGTGACGTACGCGTGTAATGGCTATGCACCGAGTGACCGAACTCATGCGCGAGCGTGAACAAGTTGTTGACGTTGTCCTGCCAGTTCATAAGGATGAACGGTTGTGTATCATATGCTCCTGATGAATATGCCCCGCTCCGTTTCCCACGTGTCTCGCGTACGTCGACCCAACGTGAATCGAGACCGTCTTTCACGATTTGAACGTACTCTTCTCCGAGTGGTGCCAAACCATCAACCATCAACTGTTTCGCTTCTTCGTACGACACTTTCATCTCTACATCTTTGACGAGTGGTGTATATAAATCATACATATGCAACTCATCTAATCCAAGCGCGCGTTTCCGCAATGCGACATATCGATGTAGCAAATCAAGACGCTCGTTGACCGCTTCGACTAGACCGTCGTACACAGACTCTGGAATCGCATTGTGGTGAAGGGCTGCCTGTCGCGCACTTCCAAATTTACGGACACTTGCATAGAAGTTGTCTTTTTTCACACTGCCTGAAAGCGTCGAGGCAAACGTGTTCAAATACTGCCCGTATGTCCCGTACATCGCTTTAAAGGCGTTCTCGCGGACACTTCGATCACTCGATTCGAGGAACGTGATGTAACGTCCGTGCGTCAATTCGACCTCTTCCCCTTTTTCGTTCTTCACTTTCGGGAATTTCAAATCCGCGTTATTGAGCATACCAAACGTCGAACTCGATTGTCCGAGCACGTCTCCAGCTTGCGCAAGGATTGCTTCTTCCGCTTCCGTCAATACGTGTGGACGTTCTTGCGCCAACTCATCGAACGCATGACGATACACGCGAAGTGACTCGTGTTGTTCCATAAAGGCTTCAATTTGAGCTTCATCGATTGAAAGAAGCTCTGGTGTCATGAATGCGAGTTGGGCTGAAATTTGCGAGGCGAGTGAGCCTGCACGGTCATTCAATGCCTGATAATGGCTGTTCGCCGTATCTTCATCGTAACGCATGTGCGCGTACGTATACAGCTTATGTAACTTACGAGAAAGCTCATCACGGAGTTGTAACGCTTCGTATAACGTTTCTGCCGATTCACCGAGTTTTCCTTTAAATCCGATCAAAGCCGGTACCTGCTCCTTCAATGCTTGAAAATCTGCTTCCCATGCTTGGTCGTTACTGTAGATCGTCTCTAAGTTCCACGTCTCTTCGACTGGAACTTGTTGTCGTGTCAATACTTCTGACATACGTTCACTCCCTTTTCTGATTGGTTCGTCGATTGTAACATCAATCGCTGAAGTCCTTGATACAATCGTGTATCGTGACGTCTCGCATCTTCATAGGTGATTGGAAGCACCCAAGTCGTGACATCACACGATAGACGACATGCATTCAAGAGTTGTTTCCATTGTACATGAAATGACTGGGAAAAGTCGCTTGTCGGTGTCACTCCGAACTGGCGGCACGTCTTTTGAATGCTCCACTCCACCGAATCATTCGGTGACTCATATCGATTTAAATAGAGGACGATTTGAAACTCAATCGGATGGATGTGTATTCCCCAAAGTGACGTGAGCGGAAGATAGCAGGCGGTCGGTAACAAAGCGGGAATCACCCCTAAAGGGTACAGCCGATTTAACATGAGACGTCGATTCTTTGGGGATGGGTAGATTGGCGACATTCGCTTTCGTCGAATCATCTCCGTCCATTCAAATGCATTGAACCGATAATATGCTTCATAGGGGGAGGTAATCACTGAAGACGAGACTTCCCAATTTCCGATTCCATACTTGATTGAAATGGGAAACCCATTGAAACGCACCAACTGTCCGTTTCTCACAGTCATCAACCGATGTCGTCGAAATAGTTCGAGGCGCATCCACGGTTGAAAAGATTGATTCATTCTAAGATCGAAACCGCTCGCAAGCCAAATCACATCCAGGCCCGCTCGTTTATAATCGTTCGTTCGTGCGATATATTCCTCCGGTCGCAATGGAGATGCCTGAATCTCAAATACGGTTGGCAACTCATCCACATTCGTAAGAATGTCGGCCCGCCGATTCTTAATCGTCACTTCTTGATCGACAGGGTACCCTCTTTCTTGTAGCCATTGGCATACTGCCCATTTATCCTGATGGTGCGTAACGGATTCCGCTCTCCCGCACGTATGGATGTGGGCGAAATGTAGCCGACGTTTCGCACCTTGCTTTAACATCAACATTTCCTGGCACGTCGGACATCGAAAAGGAGCAAGCTGCTCCGCCTGCATTCGATTTAGAGTAAAGGAATCAACGATATCCCCTTCTCGACCGATCGCAAACCGCATCTTGCTCCCCCCTTATAGTAGTGGTGAAAACATTCTGGCCAATGATTCTACGAGTTTTATAAAGAATGAGCGCTTCGCAAACTCTTCTAATACAAGTTCGTGAGACCCTTCAAAATCATGATATAAGTCTTGTTTCAACTGATGGACCGAGTTCGTGTTGTACAGGAGAGCATTTACTTCGAAGTTCAAATGGAAGCTACGAAAATCCATGTTCGCCGTCCCAATCGTGGCAAGTCCGTCATCGACGACGATGACTTTTGAATGCATGAATCCTTCTTCGTATAAATAAATCTTTACCCCAGCCAACAGTAACTCCTCATAATAGGAACGACTCGCATAAAAGACGATTTTATGGTCCGGATAGCTCGGTAAGACGATCCGAACATCGATGCCCGATAAAGATGCTGTCTTCAAAGCACTCATAATGTCCTCATCAGGAATCAGATACGGGGAGGAAATATAGACGGACTTTTTCGCAGCATTGATCAACGAGAAATAAATCGATTTCATCGTCTCGTACGGTTCATCAGGTCCGCTGGCAACGATTTGGACACCTCCGCTCGCGCTTCGTACCGTTTCGAGCGGTTCTAAATAGAATGGCGTGAACAGCCGTTCTCCCGTCATGTAGTACCAGTCTTGTAAAAAGATCAACTGTAACTCGGAAACCCCTTCTCCTCTGACATACAGATGGGTGTCGCGCCAAAAACCAAATTTAGAGTGTTCGCCTAAATACTCATCCCCTACGTTCAAACCACCAGTGAACGCCTCTGTTCCGTCGATGACGACAATTTTTCGATGGTTTCGATAGTTCGTCTTACTCGACACGAGCGGAAGGACGACTGGGAAGAACGCCTGCACTTGGACGCCAGCTTGTTTCATCTCCTCGAAAAACGTACTGCTCGTATGAATGGAACCGACGGCATCATATAAGAATCGAACTTCGACCCCTTTTTTGGCTTTCTCGATTAAAATCCGCTGAATTTCCCGAGAAATACGGTCTTCTCGAAAAATGTAATACTCTAAATGGATGTGCCGTGTCGCGCCTTTCAGAGCGGGCAATAACTTCGAGAATTTTTCACGTCCGTTCGTCAAAATCTGCGTGTACGTATTCGAAGAGACGGGCAATTGGTTCAACGAAGAGGTGAGATGCATCAACTTCTCATAATCATCATGCGCAAACATCAGTGACGGAGAGAGCGTCATCGCTTTTTGCCGATAGGCCAAGTACGTCTCTTCGTCGAGCATCGCCTTCTCTTTGAACATCCGCTTGCGACGATAGTTCTGACCGAACACAAAGTACGCAAATAGCCCGATGACAGGAAAGCCAATCATGACAATCGCCCAGATCAACGTCCGTTGCGGGTTGCGATTTTCAAGCAAAATCACAAGCAAAATACTGAACGTTGTCAAAAAGACGAGAATCGAGAAGAGCCCAATCACTTGTGAGCTCCAGTAATACGATAATATCGCAATGAGTCCTGCGAGCAAAATAAGGGAAAAGAGTACTTGTATGCGTCGCAACATATTATAACCTGACCTCGTTTCTGTCATGTATTATCATTAATTATACATCGTAACGCCAATTTTTTGAGGGGAGCGAATGAATTATGGGGACTTTTCTAATAACAGGCGCAACAAGCGGGATTGGGCGCGCCGTCGCCTTGCAGTTAACCGAGAATGGGCATCGTGTCATCGGAATCGGTCGTGATGAGACACGGGGGGCTTCTCTCGAATCAGATTCGAACGGATTGGCCACGTTCATCCGATGCGACCTCCATTCAGCGGAAGACATCGATCATCTCTTTGGACACTTAAAGGAACAAGGGGTGACGTTACATGGTCTTTTCAACAACGCCGCAACATTTGGTAGACCCGGTACACCGGAGCGTTTGACTCAAGACTCATACAATGAAGTGTTTGACGTCAACCTCTATGCACTGAACACCGTCACACAACGTGCCATCCCTTTGTTTGCTCAAGGCGCGAGTGTCGTCAACAACGCCGCCATCGTCGGACACGTCAAATTCCCACCTATGCTTGCTCATTATGCCGCCTCGAAAGCCGCCGTGGTTGCCTTGACGAAAACGTTCGCACATCGGATGAAAGGAAAGGTTCGATTCAATGCCGTCTGTTTCGGTCCGGTCGATACACCGCTCAGTCATAAACTATACGGTGGAAAAGCAAAATTCAAAGAGGCAATGTCCCATCATTTCCGGGGACATGCCGCCCTACCGGAAGAAGTGGCGCCTGTCGTCGAGTTTTTGTTAACCGATGCCTCAACCTATATAAATGGGCAAGCCATCACGGTCGATGGCGGATATACGCTCTCTTGAACAGAGACCACCTCTTCTTTTGAAAAGGTGGTCTCCTGTCATGTCGTCATCTTTTTAGCTCGCCCTATTTTATTGCGTAAATAGTTCTGTTCTTTCGAATGAAGACGTTCCCAATCAATCACATCTTCAAAATAATCAATCATCTCATCAAATGTCGAATCCAGCGTCTCATGCGCCTGGAGACGCGCCATTCGAATTGCCTCGAACACGGACCCCATCACAAAGATGTCTTTACTCGCGTAAGTCTGCATCGGCGATAGCGATTCAAAAAGAATCGTCTCGAGCGTTTTTCGCTTCACATGCCAATCGGATTTCCCATTCGAGTATAGAAAATCTCCATCCGGCAGTTCGCAGAGCTCCCGTAAAATATCCCCGATGTAATGAATCGCATGAATCGCCGTATTCGGGTCATTGATCCCTGGAGAGATTCCACGTAACGCAATCTCACTCAACTTTTCAATCGCAAATGAAGGGTCTTGCATCGAGGACCGCACTTCACCGATCTCAAATGGCTCGATGTCCGGGGCATCCTCACCTTTCCAAAATCCGAGTAAATCCCCTTTTGCGACAAATTCACCTACGGCTACGACCGATTCAAAGTCTGTTTCATGATCTCCCTGCTTCTCTCTTAAAAATAAGCGGATATACCCCGTCTGCGGCGCCCGTACCGCTTGACCTTCAAACGAATGAACAGAACGTGGTAATACGAGATTCACGTCATCTGACTCGATGGCGTCTTTTTGCTCACTGATTACCGATAGTGCTTCTTTATGTAACGCGGATAACAAACGTTCTGCCTGGATCGAGACACTGATGGTCTGAATGAACTTGACGAACGCCCAAATCGAACCAATGACTAAGAGTACACTGATTCCTGAAGATAATACGACACCATCATCTGCCGTTCGGACGAGGAATAAGTTCGAAATCCCGTAAACGGTCGTCATAATGAAGAGACCAAGCGTATGCTTAGCCGACGTGTTCGTCAAAAAATTATTGATGGTCCGTGGAGAAAACTGAGAAGAATATGTCGTCAACACAACAAGGATTGTCGAAAAACTAAACGTCATCATTGTCATAAGACTCGTGAACGTCGAAGACAGCACGGACGCCGCCGAGTCCAAGTCCAAATAAATAAAGTCCGGTAGTAAATCTCGGAAAAATTCACCGAACAGTTGTGTCAACGCTGTTAACGCGATGCCCCCCATCCCATATAGGAATGGAACGAACCATGCACTATCATCAAGTAGTAGTCGAATTCGTCTCACCATACCAACACCTCTTTACCATTGATTTGAAAAAATCGCCTGTCCGTCTGAACAGGCGATTGATCATTTAGAAGTAATGACGCACTTTCGCGAAGACGTCGCCATCGAGAATGAGTTTACCATACTCTTCAAGCATCGGTTGCGTCTGTGTACTAAATGTTAAATATTCTGCTAGAAGACTGAGTGCGTTCTCTTCGTCTTCAGGCTCCATTTCATCCGGGAAATCAATCCACAAGTAGTAACGGTCTTGATAATGATATAGTTTCAAATCAAGGTCACTGAACGTGTCACCTGCACGCTTACTCAGTGAAATGATCGCCTCGAAATCATCTGTTTCCATTGCGAGTGGCGCCCAAGCATCTGCTTCCGCTTCGAGTTCATCCAACTCACTCAATTGGTCGAGTACCGATTGTTGATCTCGTGCTTCATCAATCGCTGAACGAAGAAGCGAACCGAGTTCAGAATCGTCTTCCGTATCCATCACATTTTTCGCAATTGTCACGGTCACTTCTAGACCTTTTTCAAAAGCTTGGACTTGAATCCACAGTGGACCATCAAACGAGATGTCTTCACGTTCGTGAGCCTCGTCCATCATCTGCCAGAACAGCTGCTCGCCACGTTCTCGGTTGTACCAAATTTCATCACGTGCGAAGCCACGTTTTTCAATGTCCACATATGTGATGAAAAATTTGACGGTATTGTCATTGATGCGCTCAATTTTCACGATTGTCCACTCCCTTCTCACCTCGCTCCCATTTCACATAAGGAGGAGAGGGGAAATTGTCTTGTTATCTTTGTACCCTTTTTGACATCGTTCAATCTAGATGACGGGTTATAACTTTATTTTATAGGAAATAATCGATAATAAAAAGCACACTGCTTAGACAGTATGCTCTCATTCATTCACAAGTCGCTGTGCTTCTTGCAATTGGAACGTTCGAACCTTCCGTGGCAAGAATCGACGAATCTCATCCTCGTTGTATCCGACCTGTAGTCGTTTTTCATCAATCAAAATCGGACGACGTAGTAAGCCCGGATATTCTTGAATCAAATCATACAATTGTTGAAGCGATAACGCATCAACGGATACATCGATTTTAGAAAAGACTTTAGAACGAGTTGAAATAATCTCATCCGTTCCATCTTCTGTCATGCGTAAGATCTGCTTAATCTCATTTAGTGAGAGCGGTTCTGAAAATATGTTTCGTTCTGTAAACGGGATATCGTGTTCTTCGAGCCAAGCTCGTGCCTTTCGGCAAGATGTGCAGCTTGGAGACGTATAAAGTGTGACCATTTTTCTTCCTCCCTGATCGAGTATGCGTCCATCTTTTTAAGTGACTCTATCTGTATACCCAAATTCGCATCCACTTAATTATAATAATTCTTAATTATTAAAACTTCAATGATATTCTTTATCATTCAGATATGAAAAGAGGGCGCATTCGGTGAATGCGACCTTGAATGACCCATCTCAAGATGCCGGGAACCGAGACACTGGTTGAGACACCGTCTCTTTCCCTGGCTTGACTTGCAAGTCTTTCAACTTTTTCTTCAACACTTCTTTCAAAAGTCGTTTTTTCTCTCGTAGAACTTTGTCACGTTCTTTCATGGCCTCTCACCCCCGTACAGCGTAAGCAACCGACCGAGCATTACCGATTCTGAAAATCTTGAACTTGCACTAATCTACAAATAAATTATAGCACATTTGTTTGTGAAATGTGAATCATTCTTACGAGTTCATCATTTCTTTACACGGATATCATTTGCATTACGTACAAAAAACCTGTATAGTTTATAGAAATAACCTTTTTCTATTTAAGGAGGAGAGCGATGATGAGAATCACATTAGAAACCATTATGGGACATCCGGTAACCCAAAAATATTTAACTCGATCAGGATTAAAACATGCTGTAGACGTTTGTGAGCGCGCTCTCGAAATGGCAACGAAACGTGGTCTCGATACAGATCTAGCGACGAAAGCTGCGCTACTTCATGATATCGGTCACTATGAATGGTATACAGAAGGCAAATGGAATTATGACTTATATCGTCAGAACGATATTCATGCGATTAAAGGTGCGGAGCGGGCACATAAATTACTCATTCGTCTCGGGGAAGACCCTGCCCGTGCCAAAGAGATTTCTGTCATGATTCTTTTGCACACCGATTCCTATTTACCACCAAGCCGAATTCAACGGACCCCGCTTCAACAGCTCGTTCATGACGCCGATACGTTCGTAGAGCAACCAGGTGGTCTGCACCATTATGAGACAATGGAAATCGAAGATGCGCTAGCACGCGTCCGTCAAATCGATGCTATCGTTGAACGTCTCTCAAACTTACCACGCATTTCAAACGGATAATCCGTCACCTAGCACATTAGGTGACTTTTTTTTTGCGCTAAAAAAACCCTGACTTCCGCATGAAGTCAGGGTCATCATATTAAACGAGTTGTGCTTTATATGCTTCGTACTCTTCGTCTGTGAGCGAGACATAGTGTCCTGGCTCGACTTCGCGAAGTGGTGGGATACTTGAATCTTCATCCGAACGTCCGACTGGACCTTTCGAAGTTGACTCGTATACGATCCGTTTACGTGTACGTTCATGCTCCGGATCCGGAAGCGGAATCGCTGATAACAGCGATTTCGTGTACGCATGAATCGGGTTCTCATAAAGGCGATCTGCTGTCGCAAGCTCTACGAGGTGACCTTGATACATAACACCGATACGGTCAGAGATGTATTTAACCATCGACAAGTCGTGGGCGATGAACAAATACGTCAAATCGCGATCGCGTTGCAATTCTTTCATCAAGTTGACGACCTGCGCTTGAATCGAAACGTCAAGTGCAGAAATCGGCTCATCGGCGATGATGAAGTCTGGTTCAACCGCAAGGGCACGGGCAATCCCGATACGCTGACGTTGTCCACCCGAGAATTCGTGTGGGTAACGGCTCGCGTGCTCTTTCGTCAAACCAACCGTTTCAAGAAGGTCATACACACGGTTCATACGATCTTCTTTCGTCTTCGCAAGACCGTGAATATCAATCCCTTCTGCGATGATATCCGCAACCGTCATACGCGGGTTAAGCGATGCGTATGGATCTTGGAAAATCATTTGCATAGCACGGTTGAATTTCAACTTGTCAGCTTTTGATTTTTTACCGTGGACGTTTTCGCCTTTGAACACAACGTCGCCGTCAGTCGCGTCATAAAGACCGATGATTGTACGTCCTGTCGTAGACTTCCCACAGCCAGACTCTCCTACGAGTCCGAGCACTTCACCTTTGAAAATATCAAACGAGATTCCGTCGACCGCTTTGACAACGCGGCCACGGCCAATTTTAAAGTGCTGCTTCAGGTTTTTTACTTCGAGTAATTTCTCGCGTTCCATTATTCAGCACCACCTTTCGTAAACGATTTTGCGAACGCACTGTCCGGACGATACTTGAGAGCGAGTTCACGAATCGCACGTGGCGGACTAACCGCTGGTGCTTGTGGGTGTAATAACCAACTAGAAGCAAAGTGTGTATCACTCACCTGGAACATCGGTGGCTCTTTCTCAAAATCAATCTTCATCGCGTATGGGTTACGCGGTGCGAATGCATCCCCTTTTGGAGGATCGAGCAAGTTTGGAGGCGTACCCGGGATTGCCGGTAACGCTTCGTTACGGTCATCTGTCGGACGCGGCATCGAACCAAGAAGTCCCCATGTGTACGGGTGACGTGGCTCGTAGAAGATTTCATCAACCGTTCCTTTTTCAACTAGACGACCTGCATACATAACAGCAACACGGTCAGCCATGTTCGCAACAACGCCAAGGTCGTGCGTGATGAAGATAATCGCTGTACCTGTTTTTTGCTGAATGTCTTTTAATAGTTCAAGAATTTGCGCCTGAATCGTAACATCAAGTGCTGTTGTCGGCTCATCGGCAATCAACACTTTCGGGTTACATGCGAGGGCGATCGCGATAACGATACGCTGACGCATCCCACCAGAGAGTTGGTGTGGGTACTGTTTCAAACGCGCTTCTGGGTTTGGAATCCCTACAAGTGTCAACAATTCGAGCGTACGTTTCTTCGCATCCTCACCTGTCAATCCTTGGTGCTGTTTCAACCCTTCTGCGATTTGTTTGTAAATCGTCATTGTCGGGTTAAGTGATGTCATCGGGTCTTGGAAAATCATTGCGATATCGCGACCACGAATTTTAAGCATTTCTTTTTCCGAAAGTTTCGCCAAGTCTTTCCCTTCGAACATGATTTCTCCGTTCGTGATTTCACCTGGAGGGTTCGGAATGAGACGCATGATCGCCTTCGAAGTAACGGATTTACCTGAACCCGATTCTCCTACGATGGCGAGCGTCTCGCCTTTTTTCAAATCAAACGATACGCCACGAACGGCTTGAACCGTTCCTGCATATGTGTGGAACGAGACCTCTAAATCTCGGACTGATAAAATCGTTTCCATGCACGAGTCCCCCTCTTTCTTTTTTATTTACGCATTTTCGGATCGAACGCATCACGCAAGCCATCGGCAAGCAAGTTGAAGCTGACCATGAGCAAGACGATGATGACCGACGGGATAATAAGAAGGAACGGGAATGTCCGTAGTTCTTTGTATCCATCGTTGATCAACGTACCAAGTGATGCCTGTGGCGGTTGAAGCCCGATCCCGATAAAGCTGAGGAATGCCTCGAAGAAGATGGCAGATGGAATCGTGAACATGAGCGTGATGATAATCGCACCCAATGTGTTTGGAATCAAGTGTTTGAAAATCAATCGCGTACTAGATGCACCAAGTGTGCGAGCTGCCAAGACAAACTCTTGGTTTTTGAGTTTCAAAATCTGACCACGAACGAGTCGACTCATCCCGATCCAACCAGTGATGGCCATGGCGAGGATGATGGTGAATACACCAGGGTCAAAGATTAAGATGAACAAGATGATTAAGATCAAGTTAGGTACACCTGTCAAAATCTCAACAATCCGTTGCATGATGTTATCCGTACGTCCACCGAAGTAAGCTGAGACACCACCGTATGCGACACCAATCAATGTATCGATGATGGCCGCAACGAAACCGATGAAGAGGGAAATACGAGTCCCTTCCCAAATACGTGACCAAAGATCACGACCAAGGTAGTCCGTACCGAACCAGAAGTTCTCTTCTACGTTCTTTTGTTCGTAGAAGTCGATATCGCGACCACCGAGTGTCGCCATCCCATCAAAGCCAGCCCATTCAAGACCTGTGACTTTTGGCGGAAGTTTCGCTTGTGAAATGTTTTGTTCATACGCATCACGAGCCGATAACATCGGTCCGAACAATGCAAGTGCAACGAGAATTAAAATAATTGATAGCGAGATGATGGCCGCTTTGTTTTTCTTTAGGCGCATCCATGCATCTTGCCAGAAGTTTAAACTTTTCCCAGCGATTCGTTCACCAAGCTGTTCATTCATCTCAACAGGTGTGAACATGTCTTGGTCGAACTGTTCGTAATTCTTTTTGTTTTCAATCATCAGTTATTCCCCCCAAGACGAATACGTGGGTCAACAACCCCATAGAGCAAGTCGACAAGCAAAATGATAATAATGAACAATCCTGAGAAGAACAATGTCGTTCCCATGATGACAGAGTAGTCGTTCAACGTGATTGACGTGACGAACAATTCTCCAAGTCCTGGAACAGCGAAGATTTTCTCGATAACGAATGTACCCGTTAAGAGTCCAGCTGTCATCGGTCCAAGGATGGTGATGGCAGGAATCATCGCGTTACGAACCATGTGTTTCCACACGATGGCGTTACCCGTCAACCCTTTCGCTTTCGCAAGCGTGACGTAGTCTTGTCCGGTAACCTCTAACATCTCGGTTCGGACGAAACGGGCAATCGCTGCCGTGACACCGAGTGACAACGAGATTGTTGGTAAGACTGTATGTGCTGGTGTTTCCCAGAATGCAACTGGAAGCAACTGCAATTTAACTCCGACATAGTACTGAAGGAGGGCTGCAAAAACGAACGATGGGACAGAAATCCCGATTACCGATACGAACATTGAACCATAGTCAATGACCGTATTGTGACGAATCGCCGCAACAACACCTAACAATACGCCTACAAGAGTTCCGAGAACTAATGCCTGGAGCCCTAATTGTGCCGAAGGACCAATTCGTTCCATAATCAATTCAGTTACTGGACGGTTCGCCGTACGGAATGAAACGCCAAGGTCACCTTGGAGCATGTTTCCGATGTACGTCGCATAACGGACCGGAAGCGGATCGTTGAGTCCGTAGCGGTCATTCAATAATTGAATTTGTGATTCTGTCAGTTTTTCCTGGTTCTGATACGGTGAACCTGGGAGCAGGTCCATCAGGAAGAACGTGAACGTGGCAATCAAGAAGAACGTGATGAGGCCGTAAGTCAGCCGTTGTAGGATATAACGTCCCATGAATAAAAACCCCCTGTTTTTTCTAATTCTATCTACTACTTGCACCAACAGCTTCACTATGACATATGACCTATTTTTCAAATTCACAAAATGAAAGGAATATTCTGAAAGAATAGCGTATACGTCATCTCAAGGCTCTTAGCACAGCGGCTGAAAACAAAGAATATTCTTTTCAGAGATTATTCTGAATTTTCACTGTTACTACATTATACTTTACCAACAAAACATTTGAACAGTATTTTCTCTTACTTCGGTAGAATTTTTTAGAAAATCGGGGACATGCGGTTCGCATGCCCCCTCATCCCATTACTTGATATCAACGTATTTGTACTGGTAATCAGCACCGAACAGTTGACGGTTAAAGTTTTCGATGTTTGGACGAATCAAGTACGCCACACCAGCTTGATAAATCGGCATGATCGCTTGGTCTTGTTCGATTAAGAGAGCCTCAGCTTCTTTGAACAAGTCATAACGTGCATCGATGTTTGTTTCAGCAGACGCTTCATCAATCAACTGGTCATATTCAGATGACGCATAGTTAATGTCGTTTTGTCCGTTGTCTGATGTGAAGATACCAAGGTTCGTAAGTGGATCTTGGTAGTCAGGTCCCCAAAGTGCGAATGACATTTGGTAGTCACCGTTTGCTTCACGCTCAAGTTTGTTGTTGAAAGGTTGTTGAGCGATTTCAACCGTTACGTTCGGCAAGTTCGACTCAATTTGACCTTTCATATACTCAGAGATTTGTTTTGAAACTTCGCTATCGAACGAGAGGAGTTCGATTGTTGTCGCTTCTCCGCCTGTTGCTTCTTCCCAAAGTGAAGCAGCTTCGTCAGCGTTTGTTTGGAAGTACTCAACACCCTCTGTGTAATCCGTACCGTCTTCATATTTGATGAAGTCTTTTGGAATGAATGATGTTGTTGCAATTGAACCATTGTTCAAGAGTTGGTCGATGATTCCAGTTGGATCGACCGCACGTGCGATTGCTTTACGTGCATTCACATCAGAGAAGATTTCATCTTCGTGGTTGAATTTGAAATATCCGACAGCAGAACGAAGACCTGTGTTGTAATCTTCATCTTCTTGGAAAGCAGCAACTTGTTCTGATGCGAGACCTGCATAGTCAACATCACCAGCTTCATACAAGTTTACGACTGTAGATGTTTCTTTTACGACGCGAACATCAACGGCTTCAAGCGCGACGTTGTCTTTATCCCAGTACGTGTCGTTCTTTGTTAAGACATAACCTTGTTCACGATCCCACTCTGACCATGTAAATGGTCCGTTGTAGAGAAGGTTTTCAGGGTTCGTTGAGAAATCTTCGCCTTTCTCTGTCGCGAATGCTTCATTGATCGGTGTGAATGTACCGAATGAAGTAAGTGAAAGGAATGATGGGTCTGGACGCTCGAGTGTGACTTCGAGTGTTTTCTCATCGATTGCTTTAACGCCAAGCTCTTCTTTCGGTGTGTCACCTGTGTTGATCGCTTCAGCGTTTTTAATTGTGTTCATGATGTATGCATACTGTGAACCTGTTGCAGGATCAACTGCACGTTGCCATGCATACACGAAATCGTTGGCTGTAACTGGCTCTCCGTTTGACCATTCCGCATCACGAAGCGTGAATGTGTACACAGTCTCATCTTCGTTTACTTCTGGTTCGCCTTCAGCGAGAGCAGGTACGGCATTTCCATCTTTATCAAGACGGTAAAGACCTTCCATTGTGTTGGCGATCAAGTTGAATGCGACCGCGTCTGTAGCAAGAGCCGGATCGGCTGTTGTGATGTCTGACGTATCCGTCAAACGAAGAACTTTTTCTCCGTTTGAAGAAGAACCGCCGCCATCAGAGTCTCCGCCTGTCGAACAAGCCGCGAGTACTGAACCGAGTGCCAAGATGATCGTCATCATGAGCAAAATCGATTTTTTCTTCATTGCGATTTCCCCTTTCGTATTAAAAAGCTAGCCATTCGTCGAATGAACATCTTACTTTTTCTTTAATTTTCTGAATATTTCATAAAGTATTCGACGAAAGAACGTTAGGGCTATTGTAAGAAATTTTTAATCAAACTGTCAACTACATAATAAAACGCTATCATCTCATTCGAATTTCATACTCGCATTCTGCCCTACCTTACTAGTATCATAGAAGAAACGCGGAACGGTTGCTCGTTCCCTTTATGGCGTGAAAGGAGATTACATCGTTGAAAAAGTTTCGAAATATATTGATTGTTTGGGGGATTGTCACAATCCTGTACACCGTTTGGTCGATTTTTTCATATTTCCGAAGCGAATCTTTCCTGTTTCATTTGAGCGGCGGTCTATTCGTTTCCGGAATTCTCACGTTTGCGATCGGGATGTTCTCACATATGAGTGCGACAGGATTGTTCGATGGGATCATGTACGGTTTCAAGCGAAGTCGACGTGCAAAACTCAAAGAAATTGATGCGGATTATGAAGAGGATGAAGAAGAAGATCCTGAAGATCGGCAACTCCGTAAGCAATCGGCTTGGAACTGGGTGTTTGTCGGTGTCGGAAGTATCGTTCTTTCGTTTCTCATTGCGTTGATTTAATCTTTTCGGAAGCGACGTCCTATGCTACACTAGATGCAGAATAAGAACACTTGGATGAAGACAAGTAATTCAAATCCCCTTTTCCTCAGAGAGTCTACGGTGCTGCGAGTAGATGAAAAGACTTGAATGAATGGACTTCGGAGTGGCTCGCCTGAACATGAGTATGGCGAGACGGTTCACGCCCGTTACAGCGTTCAAGTGGCATAGTTTATGCAAATTTGGGTGGCACCGCGGTTATTCGTCCCGATTTATTCGGGCGGACGACTGCGGTTTTTTTATATTCTTCGGAGGTGTATACACATGGCAACGATTTTTTCAGGAATCAAACCGACCGGCGTCGTGACGCTCGGGAACTACTTAGGCGCGATGAAACAATTCGTCGATCTTCAAGATGACAACAATGCATATTATTGTATCGTTGATTTGCATTCCATCACCGTACAACTCGACCGTGTCGAGTTAATGAACAACACGCGAAAACTAGCGGCACTTTATCTCGCTTCTGGTCTCGACCCAGAGAAAGCGACAATCTTCGTTCAATCTGAAGTGAAAGCGCACGCTCAGCTCGGATGGATGTTAACATGCATCGCGGGAATGGGTGAGCTCGGTCGCATGACACAATATAAAGATAAATCGCAAGGCAACGAAAATGTTGGGGCCGGATTGTTCGTTTATCCAACACTAATGGCATCTGACATTTTGTTATACAATACGGAACTCGTTCCTGTCGGAGATGACCAAAAACAGCATATCGAATTGACTCGTGATTTGGCGGAACGGTTCAATAAACGTTACTACGAGACGTTCACGATGCCTGAACCACTTATTCAAAAAGAAGGCGCACGCATCATGTCTCTCACAAATCCCGTGAAAAAAATGTCAAAATCCGACACAAACGCCAAAGGATACATTTCAATGCTCGACGAGCCGAATGTCATCCGCAAGAAAATCAAGAGCGCCGTGACTGATTCAAGTGGCGTCATCTCGTTTGATCGTGAGAACAAACCAGGGATTTCAAACTTGTTAGAAATTTATTCACTCTCGACATGTACATCAATCGATGACCTCGTCAAGCAATACGAGAATTCAAATTACGGCACATTTAAACAAGATGTGGCAGAAGCAGTCGTCGCCTTACTCGAACCGATTCAAGCCCGTTACCATGAATTGATCGATTCTCCAGAACTCGATGAGATTCTCGATGCGGGTCGAGCCAAGGCTGAAGCCGTCGCGAATAAAAATCTCACGAAGATTGAAAAAGCAATGGGACTCAGTCGTAAACGTGCCAAAGTTAAAAAATAAACCTATATCAACAGAACTCTCCATGCGAGAGTTCTTTTTTTATAAATAATTGCATAAAAAAGAGAGACAGGCGTCCCTGTCTCTCTTGTAAGCGTGTAATGAAATTATTCTTTGCCTTCGATTGAAGCCCACTTGTAAGAGTAGTCTGCACCGAATGCGTGCTCAACGATACCTTTAACATATGGCTTCGTGAGGCGAGCAGATCCACGTTGGTAAACTGGTGAGATTGCGCTCTCTTCAAGAACGATCTTCTCAGCTTCTTGCATTTGTGTCCAACGTTCAGCTGGATCTGTGCTTGCTTTCGCATCAGCGATGAGTTTATCGAACTCGTCGTTCGACCACTTACCACGGTTGTATGGTCCGTCTGTGACGAAGAGGTCAATGAATGTCATTGGATCTTGATAGTCAGGACCCCAACCAGCGAATGTGAACTCAAACTCTCCTTTGTTCTCAAGGTCAAGTTTGTTGTTGAACGGTTGTTGCTTGATTGAAACGCTCATACCTGGAAGGTTCTTCTCAAGTTCACCTTTGATGAACTCACCGATTTGCTTCGCAGACTCTGAGTCATAGTTGAGGAGTTCAAGCTCAACTGTATCCGTTCCGAGCTCAGAAAGACCTTCTTCCCAAAGCTTTTGAGCTTCTTCCACGTTGTATCCGCCGATGTCGCCATTTCCTTCACGGAAGTCTTTTCCGTCTGGACCTGTTACGAAATCTTTTGGTACGAAGTAGTTAGCAGGGATTGAACCGTTCGCGAGAAGCGTTTCAGCGATGGCAGTTTTGTCATACGCACGGTCAATCGCGTTACGGATTTTTTGGTTGTCAAGCGCTTCCACTGCAGTGTTGAACTGAAGGTAGAAGAGTGTTGGCTCAACGACAGTTGAGAAATCTTCGTTATCTTGATATTGAGCAACGAGCTCAGAAGTCAAGCCTGTGCGGTCAACGTCGCCGTTTTCATACAAGTTAACACCTGTTGAAACTTCTTTAACGACTTTAACGTTGATCTCTTCAAGTTTAACTGTGTCAGCATCCCAATAGTCTTCGTTCTTGACCATTTTCCAGCCTTGCTCGCGCTCCCAGCTGTCGAGTTTGAACGGTCCGTTGTAGAGAGTTGTCTCTGCAGATGTACCGAAGTTCTCGCCTTGCTCTGTATCGAATGACTCAAGTTTTGGCATGAACACGCCGAAGCTTGTCAATCCGAGGAAGTAGTCAGCTGGTGCTGTCAATTTAACTTCAAGCGTTTGATCGTCGATTGCTTTAACGCCTACTGCATCACGCTCGCCTTCGCCAGTGTTGTACGCTTCTGCGCCTTCGATGACTGACATAACGTATGCATATTGTGAAGCGTTATCTGGGTTGAGTACTTCTTTCCAAGCGTATTCGAAGTCGTTCGCTGTGACAGGCTCCCCGTTTGACCAAGTCGCGCCTTCACGAAGTTTGAACGTGTACGTTTTTCCGTCTTCTGAAACTTCGTGAGATTCAGCCATACCTGGAGTTGGCTCATCGTTCTCGTCCATGCGGTAGAGACCTTCGTTAACGTTGTTTAATACGTTGAACGATACAGCGTCCGTTGCGAGCGTTGGGTTAAGTGAAGGAATGTCTGAGCTGTCGAGCAAGTTGAGGACTTGCGCTTCGTCTGCAGAACCTTCCGAACCTGATCCGTTTGAAGACCCTGTGTCTTCATCCCCTGTCGAACATGCAGCTAGGAAAGCACTTGAAAGAAGTGTAACCGAAGATGCTAAAGCAAAACCTTTTTTCTTATTCATTGCGATGACCCCCTGATTTTTTCGTTTTAACGAAGTGAATGATGGTAGAAAATTCAGTCATTTCTTCTGACAGTATTTGTTACCAAAATCCCGTTGATGCAATAATACAATATTCTGATAATTTTGCAAAGTGTTTATTTTGATTTTTCTAAAAAATTTTCTCTATAGTCAAAAAGCCCGCCTAGAGCGGCGGGCCTTTAGCTCAATTTTCGTATTTTTTTCGAAAAGGTTAGGACATATGAAGGACCGATGACCGGATAACCAATCTGATCGTATCCTTTTTCAACCAAATAAGAACGCCCTGCTTGATAGATTGGCATAACAACCGCCTCTTCTAACAGCTTCGCTTCCGCGTTTCGTAAAATGATATTACGTTCGTCCAAACTCTCGGTGGAGCGGGCTTGATCCATCAATTGATCGTATGACTCATTTGCATAACGACTTGAGTTGAGTACATCATCAGACTCGAATTGCGTCAAATAGGCAGATAGCATCGGGTAGTCGGGTTGCCATCCAGATAACGAAAAGGAATAATTTCCTGAGACTTCTTTCCTAACTTTATCTCCAAGTGGAAGCTCTACAACCGTGACGGTCAACCCGTCCAACTGTTCCAAATTCTCTTTTAATCTTGTCGAAATTTCACGTGCTTCCTCATCGACAAAGCTAAGCAATTCAATCTCGATGGTTTCTGTTTTTAAGCGTTTTTTCACAGTTTCAAATAATTGGTTGGCATCACCTTCCAACTCTGCAACCGAATCCTCCTCATCCATGACGAGAAGTCGTTCCGTCGTTTGTTCCGCTCGTGCAAGCGATTCTTCGAGTGCCGTCCGCTCAAGTGTCAGGGCGAGGGCTTTTCGAAATGCAACATCATTGAATGGTGCTTTTTCAACATTCGGTTTTAAATAAAACACCCCACTTCGCGGAACGTCTTTAATATTCATGACTTCCTCATCAATGGTAGAAGTGTCGAAGTCATAAGGAATCGGATGCATCCCTGACGTCGCAGTCAGATTTGATTCACTTTGGATGGTGATTGTTTCAAGCGTAACGTTGTCGACTTCTCGATACGTTTCGTTTTTATGTATCGAGATGCTTGTATCATCCATTCGATCAAATTTAAATGGACCGTTTGTTTCTAACTCATCCCATGATGTCACGGATGGTTGTGGCAAAAACGCTGGCATAGCGAAAACTTCTTCGAATCCTTCCATCGGTCGGATGAGGGTGATCTCGAGCGTTCGCTCATCGATTGCTCGAACACCTAACGTATCCGGTTCTTGTTGCCCGAGTCCGATTTCTTTCGCAGATTGGACATCCGCAAGTAAAAAACTGAATGGTGAGTTCGTCTCGTCATCGACGAGTTTACGGAAATGGCCGACGAACGTCTGCGCGGTAACTGCATTCCCTTCTGTCGTCATACTCTCTTTCAATGTGAACGTATAGACCGTTCCATCTTCAGATCGTTCTAACTTCTCGACGAGTCCTGGTTCAATCGCTCCATCTGCGCCGAACCGATAGAGTCCTTCATATAGATGTGACAATACCGTTTGGGATGCCGGGTCAATCGCGAGCATGACGTCCGGTTGAGTCGGAAGGGATTCCCCATGAATCGTAATGGTTTGTTCTTCTGGTGGTAGTAGTTCACGTGACTGCTCTCGTTGTTCGTTCCAAATGAATAAAAAAAGGATAAGGACTGAACCTAACAAGGCGGCCACGATGAATGATTTCTTGTTCATTCGTTGCACTCCTTTCTGTTAGACCAACCCTTATACCCTAACCTTTTTTGAATGATTTTTCTACCGTCAGTTCGTCACTTTCGCAAATGCGAGTGTCGCATTGTGGCCCCCGAAGCCAAGTGAGTTACTGAGTGCATACTGAATGTCAAGTTCCCGATTTCCTTCACGTACATAATCAAGGTCGCAATCTGCTGCAGGTGATTCACAGTTGATCGTCGGATGAATCTTCCCTTCATGAATCGAAAGAGCTGTGATGACTGCCTCGACGCCACCTGCTCCTCCGAGAAGATGACCAATCATCGATTTCGACGAGTTGACCGCGAGTTTGTCGGCGTGTTCCCCGAACACACGACGAATCGCTTTCGTCTCAAGCATATCGTTGAGCGGTGTGCTCGTGCCGTGTGCGTTGATGTATTGAACGTCTTCCGGCTTGATTCCCGCATCGCGAATCGCCTCACTCATCGCTTTTGACCCGCCTTCTGCTTCTGGTGACGGAGCAGTGATGTGATAAGCGTCTGAACTCATCCCGTATCCGACGACTTCTGCATACATTTTCGCTCCACGTGCCTTCGCATGTTCGTACTCTTCTAATACGAGTACGCCAGCGCCTTCACCCATGACAAACCCATCGCGGTTCTCGTCGAATGGACGGCACGCTGTATTCGGGTCCGGATTCGTCGAAAGTGCTTTGTTCGAACAAAAGCCAGCGAACGAAAGTGGTGTAATCGGCGCTTCCGCTCCACCGGCGAACATGGCAATCGCATCTCCCCGTTGAATGACGCGGAACGCTTCTCCGATTGAGTTCGTCCCTGATGCACATGCAGTCACGGAACAGTTACTTGGCCCTTTAGCCCCGAGGTAGATCGACACTTGTCCGCTCGCCATGTTCGGAATCATCATTGGAATGAAGAACGGGCTTACACGACGCGGTCCACGGTCATGAAGGATGGCTGACTGCTTGTCGATTGTTTCAACGCCACCAATTCCGCTTCCGATCCACGTTCCGACTTCATCGGCAATCGCTTTGACATCGAGTCCGCTGTCTTTATGGGCAGCGTCTGCCGCCAAAAGTGAGTATTGGATGAACGAATCCATTTTACGCGCTTCTTTTGGTTCGACTAAGTGTTCGATGTTCCACTCTTTTACTTCCGCTCCGACTTTTGCCGGATATTGGCTGATGTCGATTTTCGTCAACGTATCGATTGCGTTGTCCCCTTTTAAAAGACGATCCCACATTGTCGACACGTCGTTTCCTAACGGTGATACGACTCCTAATCCTGTCACTACTACTCGTTTCATGAATGATTCCCCTCCGTAATTGTTGCATGATTCCATGTCAGACAGCTTGCACCCCACGTGAGTCCAGCTCCGAAACCTGCGATGACGATTGTTTGTCCGTCTTGGATTTTACCAGATTTGACGGCTTCCGCTAAGGCGAGCGGAATGGATGCCGCCGATGTATTCGCATGGTCTTGAATGGTCATGACGACTTTCTCTTCTTCTAAATCTAAACGTTCCATCGCCGCATCGATGATTCGACGATTCGCTTGGTGTGGCACAAGGACGTCGAGGTCGTTCAACGACTTATCGGCCTTGTTTAACGATTCGAGCACGATCTCCGGCATTTTCCGTACGGCGAACTTAAACACTTCGCGACCGTTCATGACGATCTTTCCTTCATCGTTTTCGTACAAGTGCTTGCCACCTGTACCGTCACTTCCAAGTACGATGGAGTCGATTGAAGCGATCTCGTCTTCCCCGAGTACGACAGCTCCAGCTCCGTCTCCGAATAGGACAGCTGTCGACCGGTCATCCCAGTCAATCAAACTTCCCATCTTCTCTGCTCCGATGACGAGCGTTTTCTTGAAGCCTTTCGAGTCCATAAGGCTTTTCGCTGTATCCATTGCGAAGATAAATCCACTACATGCTGCACTGACGTCGAATGCCACAGCGGCTTTCGCGCCAAGATTCGCCTGAACCACGCAGGCGGTTGCCGGGAAGGCTGGCGCAGTCGCCGTCGCACAGACAATCGCCTCGATCTCATCGATGCTGACCCCAGCGCTCTGTAACGCCCGTTCTGCAGCACGTGTCGCCATATCCGAGACTGATACGTCACTTTCTGCTAAATGTCGCGCCTCGATGCCTGTACGCGTACGAATCCACTCATCGCTCGTATCCATTCGTTTTTCTAAATCGATATTTGTCACCCGATTGTTCGGTAAGAACGATCCGATGCCGATGATTCCAATATTCATATCGTCGACCCCTATTCTTAGTATCTGGTACTAATATAAGGGAATAAAAAGAGGATGTCAATGCATCCTCCTCATGATCAATCGATTAAGCTTGTTCGAGACGTTTCGTGACAGCCATGACCATCTTCGCAGAGTTGATCGACGCCGTTTCTAAAAATTCATCAAACGATAAGTTCGCCTCTTCGTCTGCGCTGTCTGAAATCGAGCGTGTGACGACGAACGGGACACCGAACTGGTAACACGTTTGCGCGATTGGAGCAGCTTCCATCTCGACGGCAGCGACGCCATCGAAATGCCCAAGGATGTCTGCTACGCGTTTCGAGTCGTTGATGAACGAATCTCCCGTTACGATCAATCCTTGATGCACGTTCACGTCCGGTAAGTTTTCAATCACATCTTTACAGACGCTGACGAGCTTTGGATCGGCTTCATATGCTGGTGGCATCCCTGGTACTTGTCCGTACTCATAACCGAATGCTGTCACGTCGACATCGTGGTGACGTACTTCTGTTGAGACGACGACGTCACCGACTTTCATCCCTTTTTTAAATCCGCCGGCAGAACCCGTATTGATCACGACGTCCGGTTTGAACTTATCAATCAAGAGTGTCGTCCCGATGGCGGCATTGACTTTCCCGATGCCTGACTTCAAGATGACGACTAGCATGTTTCCAAGATATCCTTCATAAAAATGATAGCTTGCGATTTCTGTATCTTTACGTTCAGTTAGTTCGTTCCGAAGTAAATTCACTTCTTCTTCCATCGCACCGATGATTCCAACTTTCATTCCGATTCCTCCTCAGAAAGAGAGCGACTTCCAAGATGGAGGTCGCTCAACAACTTATTTGATTTCTTTGATTTCGACAATCATGTCGCCACCTGGTGTTTGAACCGTGACCACATCTCCAATCGTACGGCCAAGAAGCGCTTTCGCGATTGGTGATTCGTTCGAGATTTTCCCTGTGAACGGGTCTGCCTCGGCACCACCGACGATTGTGTATGTCTCGTCTTCGTTATCTTCTTGGATGAAGAACGTTACCGTTTTCCCGATTGAGACAACCGAGTTATCTCCTGCATCATCTTGAATGATGACTGCGTTGCGGAGCATTTCTTCTAATTGTGCGATTCGTCCTTCGACCATCGCTTGTTCTTCTTTCGCCGCGTCGTATTCCGCGTTTTCTGATAAGTCACCGAAATCACGAGCAATCTTAATATTTTCAACGACTTCTTTACGGCGGACCGTCTTCAGTTCGTTTAATTCATTCTCGATCTTCGCTTTTCCGTCTAACGTCATATAGTGTTGTTTTTCAGCCATTTCTGTCACTCCTTCATTGTCTCCTAGTATATTACAGCTAGGGTAAATTGAAAACGATTTATTTCCTCACGCGCGATTACGCTCAGTGAGCACCCAACGGATCTTCGTCACGAGTAAATCGATTGCGACAAAGTTTTCTCCGCCTTCAGGAACGATGATATCCGCATACCGCTTCGTCGGCTCGCAGAACTGCAAATGCATCGGTCGAACGACATTCGTGTATTGTGCCACGACTGAATCAATCGAACGTCCACGTTCATTGATATCCCGCTGCATGCGGCGCAGGATGCGAACGTCAGCATCCGTATCCACGAACACCTTAATATCCATCAATTCACGCAAACGGGCATCTTCAAGTGCTAAAATCCCCTCAACGATGACGACATCGACCGGTTCGATCAAAATCGTCTCATCAGAGCGCGTATGGGCCGCGTAGTCATATACCGGCTTCTCGACAGCCTGATGTTGTTGCAATTGTTGGATATGTTCAATTAGCAAATCGTTATCAAAGGCGAAGGGGTGGTCGTAGTTTGTCTTGTACCGCTCCTCCATCGTCATTTCAGATTGATCTTTATAATACGCGTCTTGTTCAATCATGACGACCGATTGACCTTTAAACGCATCGACGAGCGCACGGGCCACGGTCGTTTTTCCAGATCCGGTACCCCCGGCCACGCCAATAATGACGGGTTTATGTTGCATCAAAGTTAAGTCCTCCTCATCGTAATTTACGACTGATTGCTAGGCCATCACCAAGGGGCAAAATTGCAGTATGATAATCGGTCCGTGCCATCAATTGCTCAGTAAACTGCTTCACGAGACGGACAAGTCGGCGTCGACGTCGGTCCAATACTGACACGTCCTCGAGCAAGACGTCCCCTCGTAAAAACAAATTATCGCTGTAAATCGTACCACCAATTGGTACTAAAGCGCCATACCCATCAAAAAATTTTTGATATTGTCCTTTTGCCGCATCAATAAACACGGCATCGAACTTACCTTCAATCGAACCAATCAATTCAACGGCGTCACCGTGAATCAATGTGATGCGATCGCGAACATCAGAACGTCCGATAAAACCAGTCGCCTCTTCGAATCGACGAGCATTTCGTTCAATCGTGACGATTTCGGCATCTGGTAACAACTCTGCCATACGGATTGCACTGTAGCCAAT
The DNA here is from genome assembly GCF_018617575.1 of Exiguobacterium sp. s160. NCBI lineage: Bacteria > Bacillati > Bacillota > Bacilli > Caryophanales > Exiguobacterium > Exiguobacterium sp. s160. Next base: position 169,836 of record NZ_JACSKK010000003.1, on the reverse strand, counting down.
TGCCGTCCCCACCTCAAGGATGCGGGTCGGTCGCTGCATCGCCAACAAAGAGAGAAGTACTTCAGAGCCCGTCAAGTCCATGATTGGGACGTGATGTTCTCGCGCAAATGCCTCCATCTCTGTTAGTAGCGGAGAGCGGTCATTAATCAATTGTTCTACATATCCCTCATAGGATGCATGGTCCACTCGTTCCACCTCTTAACTCTTTTCATTCAAACGACCGGAAGCATCCGCTTCCGGTCGTCCCATCAATTACTGTTCGCTTCTTCAAACGCTTCCCATTCGGAACGGTACGTATTGACGTTTTGTTGATGGTCCTCATAATTGACTTCGAACAAGACTTCTCCATTCGGGAAACCTTCACGTGGAGGGCGTGCATAGAAGTAAATGTTCTCTGTGTCGTTCGGGTTGAGTACCGCCTCAAACGCGTCGCGACTGACAGCCGCGATTGGACCGATTGGAATCCCTTCATAACGGTACGTGTTATATAAGGAATCGTTCTCCAAATCTGCGAATGAAGTGAAAATCGATGTCTCCCCCGTGCCGTACCAGACGGTCGGGTCAGACTGTAATTTCATGCCGTCGTTCAGGCGATTTTCAAAGACACCGGCAATCTCTTTCCGGTCTTCCGTCGAAACAGCCTCTTTCTCGACAACCGATGCGAGCGCGAGCGTCTCATGGAAGGTACGTCCTGAATCGGCCAAACGACCTTTGTACTCTTGATACATACTTTCAGTCGGGAGTAGCATCTCATCGATAATTTCAGTGAGTGTTACCCCTTTGTTGAATTCATATGTTGCTGGGAACAGGTATCCTTCAAGCGGATGATAAATGCCTTCCTGCAATACTTCCTCCGTCAACATCTCATGCTCGTTCACGAGCGAACTGATATATTCACGGTCACTCAATTGTTCGGAAATCTCTTCTTTCGGAATATCGGCCTCTTTCGCAAGTCGCGCGATGACCTGGTCGATTGTGAACCCTTCCGGAATGACGAGCTTGATATCAGGAACCACAATGACTTTACCTGTTTGCAACGTTTCAATCAACTCATCGATTGATTGAGATGGTGACAACGTATACGTCCCCGCTTGGAACGATGACTCGTTTTTAAAGCGTGTATAGAAACGGAAAATCGTGCTACTCCTTACAAGCCCATTCTCTTCTAGTAATTCACCAATGTATCCCGAACCGGCACCGAGTGGGACTTCGACCTCAACGGTTTCCGTCGATGTCGGATCAATCGGTTCGACGGAGCGCTTCACGAAGACGTAAGCGAGTGCCGAGCCTGTGGCGATGACGAGAAGGAAGATGGCAAGGATGACAACCGTGATGCGACGAACAATCCGGTTGCGGGCACGTTTCTCATCTGACATAGATGGATGATTCATGCATTTCTCCCCTGTTCATTTTATAAAGAGAGGCGACGAGGGAAATCCCTAGCCGCCTGTCCCCTATTTAGTCTAGACCGACTTCGTCATTGACGATATCGAATGCTTCCATGACCTCTTCGAAGTCTTCATCGTCTTCGACGAGCTTCAAGATGAATTCGCCATCTTCAAGTTCTTCAATTTCAAATGCGTATACTTCGATTGTGTCTTCATCTTCTGTTTCCGGAGCGCCGACTGGTTCGAGTACAACGAATGTTTTCTTCGAACGGTCGCTTGTCATACGGAAAATTTCTGCAAATAAATGCTCGTCTCCATTTTCATCTGGAATACGGTACATTTCTTCTTCACGACGGATTTCTGCCATGAGAGATTCCTCCTTATTTCCCGGAACGGTCCAGGTAGTTTTGTAAAATCATCACGGCCGCCATTTTGTCGATGACCGCTTTTCTCTTTTTGCGGCTGACATCTGCTGAAATGAGCATCCGTTCCGCTTGCATCGTCGTTAATCGTTCATCCACCAACACGCAAGGTAAGCCTGTCTGTTCGGTGAACGCCTCGGCAAACGCCTCTGACGCCTCACCGCGCGGACCAACTGTTCCATTCATGTTTTTCGGGTGACCGACGACAACTTCTTTCACATCGTACTGCTCGATAAACGGACGAAGGAGACGGACGGCTTCGTCAAAGTCGGGTTCGGTCCAATAGACCGTCTCCACACCTTGTGCCGTCCATCCCATCAGGTCACTCACCGCGACACCAATTGTCTTCGATCCGACATCGAGTCCCATGACTCGCTTCATATTAATCCTCTCTACGATCGTTCAAATACGATTTGACCAACTCTTCGAGAAGTTCATCCCGCTCAATTTTGCGAATCAAGTTTCGCGCATCATTATGACGTGGGATGTAGGCGGGGTCACCTGACAATAAGTATCCCACGATTTGATTGATCGGTTGATAACCTTTTTCCTCGAGTGCTTGATATACCGTAATCAGCGTCTCACGTGTGTTAGCACGTTGATCATCTTCTGGAAAATTGAATTGCATCGTGCGATCCATTTGGCTCACAAGAATCCACCTCTTTCCGTTTGCACTTCACACTCTATTATGCCAGTGATTGGACGTAATGTGAAGCAAACTTCAATGCTTCGTCCAGTTTTGTTGCATCACGGCCACCTGCTTGTGCCATGTCAGGACGACCGCCACCACCGCCGCCACAGCGTGTTGCGACTTCTTTAATGAGTTTTCCGGCATGGAAGCCACGGTCGTTCAAGTCTTTCGTCACACCTGCGACGAGGTTGACCTTCTCACCGTTCGCCGACCCGAGGATAATCACGGCAGAACCGAGCTTCCCTTTCAAGTCGTCGACCATGCTACGGAGGGCATCCATATCTTGTCCATCGACACGCTTCGCAATCAATTGAACGTCACCAATCGTTTCGATTGCATCCGTCAATGAAGAAGCTTCGATGTTCGCAAGTTTTGCTTTGAGCGACTCTGAAGCACGCTCCACGTCTTTGATTTCAGCCTGGAGTGCTTGAACACGTGCTGGGACCTCAAGTGGTTTCGTCTTCAACAGTTTCGCTGCCGCTTCGAGCGTCTCGATTTGCTGGTTCATCACTTCGTATGCGCCAGCCCCTGTGACCGCTTCGATTCGACGTGTTCCTGCGCCAATTCCTGATTCAGACAAGATCTTGAAGAGTCCAATTTCAGCCGTGTTAGATACGTGACAGCCACCGCAAAGCTCAACTGAGTAGTCCCCAGCCGATACGACACGAACGACATCGCCGTACTTCTCACCGAAGAGTGCCATCGCACCTTTTGCTTTCGCATCTGCGATATTCATTTCTTCGATGTCGACACCGATCGATGCCCAAATCTTCTCGTTCACTTGACGCTCAATCGATTGAAGCTCTTCAGCTGTCACTTGACCGAAGTGAGAGAAGTCGAAACGAAGACGATCTGGTGTCACGAGTGACCCAGCCTGGTTGACGTGCTCGCCGAGCGTGTCTTTCAAGGCACGGTGAAGGAGGTGCGTCGCCGTATGGTTTTTCACGATCGCTTGACGTGAGTCTTGGTCAACCGTTGCTGTCACTGCCACTTCCGCTTTCGCGACGCCTGACTCGACTGTGACCGTGTGCAAGTTTTGCCCATTCGGTGCTTTCGACACATCTTTTACGCGAAGAAGGAAGTCTTCGCCGACGATTTGACCTTTGTCACCGATTTGACCGCCGCTCTCTGCGTAGAATGGCGTTTGATCGAGGATCACTTGTGCCTCTTCCCCTGCAGCGACGACGTCAACGAGTTCCCCGTCGTGAATCAAGCTGACGATTTTCGCGTTCGTCTCAAGGTTGTTGTATCCGAGGAATGTCGATGGCATCGTGATGTCCGCGAGTACGCCAGACTGGATTTGCATCGATTCAACGTCAGCGCGCGCTTGACGTGCACGTTCGCGTTGCTCATTCATCGCTTCCTTAAAGCCGTCTTCATCGACCGTCATCTGATGGTCTTCAGCGTATTCGATTGTCAATTCAAGTGGGAAGCCGTACGTGTCATAGAGACGGAACGCATCTTGACCACTGATCACGTTTGAACCTGCAGCTTTTTGCGCTTTCGCGACTTCGTTCAAGATTGCGAGTCCGTCGTTCAACGTTTCATGGAAACGCTCTTCCTCGTTCTTGATGACTTTCTTGATGAAGTCTTTCTTCTCGTTCACTTGTGGATAGAAGTCGACCATGATGTCACCGACGACATCGACGAGCTCATACATGAACGGACGCTCGATGCCGAGCATCTTCGCATAGCGGACCGCACGGCGGAGAAGACGACGGAGGACATATCCACGTCCTTCGTTCGACGGGAGTGCACCGTCTCCGATCGCGAACGATACGGTACGGATGTGGTCAGCGATGACTTTGAACGCCACATCCTTGCTGCTGTCTTGACGATACACGTCGCCACTGATTTTTTCTGTTTCACGAATGATCGGCATGAAGAGGTCCGTATCGAAGTTTGTCGGTACGTCTTGAAGGACGCTCGCCATCCGTTCGAGTCCCATCCCTGTATCAATGTTTTTACGTGGAAGCTCTGTATAGTTCCCGTGCCCGTCATGGTTATATTGGCTGAACACGATGTTCCAGATTTCAAGGTAACGCTCGTTTTCTCCACCTGGATAGAGTTCAGGGTCTGTCGGGTCGTCTCCGAACGCTGGTCCACGGTCGAAGAAGATTTCGGTGTTCGGACCAGATGGGCCTTCGCCGATTTCCCAGAAGTTATCTTCAAGTGGGATGATGCGGTCAGCCGGCATGCCGAGGTTCAACCAGATTTGTTTTGATTCTTCATCGTCCGGGTGAATCGTGACAGAGAGGCGATCTGGGTCGAGACCGTACCACTCGTCACTCGTCAAGAGTTCCCAGCCCCATGTGATCGCTTCTTCACGGAAGTATTCTCCGACTGAGAAGTTTCCGAGCATTTCGAAGAACGTATGGTGACGTGCTGTCTTCCCGACGTTCTCGATATCGTTCGTACGAATCGATTTTTGTGCGTTGACGATTCGTGGGTTCGCTGGGATGACACGTCCATCAAAGTATTTCTTCAATGTCGCGACACCAGAGTTGATCCATAACAAAGTCGGGTCTTCGACCGGTACGAGCGACGCACTCGGCTCAACGCTGTGACCTTTTGATTTGAAGAAATCTAAGTACATTTGGCGAATCTGTGCGCCAGTCAATGATTTGAGCGGTTTCATGAACAATTCCTCCTTATTTCTGAACGAAACGAAAAAAAGCGATGCCTGCCCCTGTGGAAAGGGACGAAAGCATCGCTTCGTGGTACCACCCTCGTTCGCACGGTAAACACCGTGCCTCGAACATCCGTTAACGTGGATGAGGCGCCCAGGTTGAGTGGGGACTCCAGAATAGCTTCGGTCGGCCAACCTCCATCTTCTCGCAGCCTAGGAAGATGTCTCTGTAGAGGCGGTGACGACGTACTCATTTCCTTCATCGTCTGTATCGTTTCAGTTGTCTATTCGTCATTATCACATGCGCTTATGAAGACGTCAAGACTTCCCGCCTAAGCGTTCGACCAATTTCGTTCGACGAACCGGCTCTTCTTCTCGTGTCGCTGCCTCGAGCGCTCGTACGTCTCCAAACAACAGTAAGCTTTTCTTCGCTCGCGTGACGGCCGTATAAATCAAGTTCCGCGACGAGCGGAAGCCTCCAGTGAAGAAGACCGGCATGAGCACGATCGGGAATTCGGAACCTTGCGACTTATGAATCGTGATCGCATACGCATGAGTGAACTGGTCCCATTCACTGCGGTTATATTCGACTTCTGTCTGATCGAATCGGATATAAATTTTATCGACTTTATCGACGTTCTCTTTTGCGAAGAAAATATTTGTGATTTCCCCGATATCTCCGTTATAGACGTTCTCTTCGGCGTTGTTGACGAGTTGTAGCACTTTATCGCCATTTCGGTAAATACGTGTCCCATGCTTCACTTCTCGGGCGCTGGATTTCGGATTGAATACGTGTTGGAGCGCCTCGTTCAACCCGTCGATTCCACACACACCTCGATACGTCGGCGCGAGCACTTGGATATCAAATGGCGAATAGCCTTTCCGGAGGGCCGCACCTGCCATCTGACAAATCGCTTGAAGCGCCGTCTCTTGGTTCGCCGTGTAGAAACGACGGTCCGGGAGCGCCGCCAATAAGTCTTCTGGCATCTTTTTGGCGTTCAAGGAATGGGCGAGCCGTAAAATACTTGACTCCGACGCTTGGCGGTGGACGACGTCGAGGCGGACGACCGGAATCCCATCCGTCGCCATCAAATCGGCGAGTACTTGTCCCGGTCCGACTGACGGGAGCTGGTCGCGGTCGCCGACAAACAAGATCTTCATGCCGTTCGGCACCGCTTTGAGTAAGCTTCTGAATAAGAAAATATCAATCATCGACGCTTCGTCGACGATGAGCACTTTCCCCGCAAGTGGGTTCGTCTCATCGACTTGGAACGAACTTCCGTCAAATTTCAAGAGACGGTGAATCGTCGATGCCGGAAGACCCGTCGATTCACTGAGTCGCTTCGCGGCCCGACCCGTCGGTGCGGCCAAGACGAACGGGAACGGTTGGTTCGGTACAGGCTCTAGCTTCCAGTCGAAGACGTCACTGAGTGCATGAATGATGCCACGGACGACCGTTGTCTTCCCCGTACCCGGACCACCAGTGAGCACCATGAGCGGCGATTTGAGCGCGAGCTCGATCGCTTCTCGCTGTTGGGTCGCATATTCAATCGAAAACATCTCCTCGACACGTCCGACCGCGTCAAAGATTGTCGTCATGTCCACGTCTTCCGTCGTCGATGTCGCCATGATACGCGCCAATTCCTCTGCCGCCTTTCGTTCAGCGCGGAACACCCGAGGATGATAGACGACCCCGTCATCGATGACGACCCGCTCTTCTTTTGCGAGCGACTCTAATGCCGTGACGAGTGAGTCACCTGGGTCCGCCCCGATGATCCGAGGCATCTCCGCTTCGAGTTGCTCCGCCGTCACGTATAGATGACCGTTCCCTTGTTCGAGTTCTAACACGTAAAGTACCGCTGCCGCGATGCGTTCAGGATGAATGCCTTGAATCCCGAAATGCGCGGCGATGGCATCCGCCGTCTTAAATCCGATGCCTTGTACATCGTACATGAGTGCATACGGATTCTTCTCGATCGTCTCCATCGCCCGTCCTTCATATTCTTTATGAATCTTTGAGGCGAGACGCGGTGTCACATCAAACGGAGCGAGAAACAAGAGCAGTTGGTCGACCCCGTATAAGACGTTCAGACGTTCCGTGATCACACGTGCCTGCTTTTCTTTTAACCCATCGACTTCTGACAAGATGCTCGGATGTTTCACGATTTGGTCGATGCAATCATCCCCGAGCGTATCTGCAATCTTCTGAGCGGTCTTTTGTCCGATTCCGGGGAAGGAGCCGTTCGTCAAAAAGCGGACGGCTGCTCGTTTCGTCATCGGAACGACGCGACGAATCCAATCGGCCTTCATCTGTTTTCCGAATCGGGGATGTTCGACGAGACGACCGTGCGCCTTATACGTCTCCCCTTTTTCGATGCCGACCCCGACGCCAGCGATGACCATCTCGGTCTCGTCCGTCTCAAAATTCTTTTCTTTTATTCGTACGAGCGCAATCGTATGCGCTTCTTCTTCTGATTGAAACAGGACTCGAATGACTTTTCCAGTCAACTCGTAAGGTGCTGCCATCATATCTGACACCTCCAGCTATTTTTCCATCATCCATTATAGCCCGAGATGAATCGATTGAACAAATGACCTATCCGAACAGATTTAGGATTTGCTCGATTCGGTCGAGGTCGACGACTTCCAAAATGCGAATGAGTTGTTCGAGGTCGACCCTGTCCAAAATGCGCTCGACTTGTTCGAGGTCCACTTCTTCAATCAACCGCTGGATTCGGTCTAAATCACCCGACGCCTCGTACGCCTCGAGTCTTGTGAAGAGTTCTGTCTTCTCGATTCGAATCGAATCCTCCAACATCCCCCGAGCACCAAATAAGACAAGACCGATGACCCCCAATTGAATCAACCAATTCGTCACGACTTTCCAGAATAGGACGGTCTGTCCGATCAATGGGATGAGCGGGATGAACGTCAATTGTAGGAGCAACATCCCGACCTGAACGTATACATTCGGAATCAACAAGCCTAAAATCGCAAGAATCAACGGAACGATCCATCCGACCCCGACATGTTCAGACGTGAGTTGCCAGGACTTCTGTTCCGCGTACACATAATGAACAATCCATCCGACAATGAGGAGCACCACGAATAGAATGAGCAACAGCGTTAAAAGCCCCTGCGGTTCGACGACCACTTGATATAAAATCGTGTTCGTCCACCTCCCATCCGCAAGTCGCTGATTCACCGTTTCAAATAATTGCGTGAACCACACATACTCAATAATGAAAAATAAAATGACACTGACCATGCTATATTTTCGCAAGTCATTCGACCTCCTTCTATCCATTGTCATTCCCTGACTTCGAGACAGCTAGTCGCGTTTTTGATTTGAAGAAAGCGGGAAATGTTCGAATGACATAGTGAAGGAGGAGTCATATATGGGTAAACGAATTCCAATCAGCGGATTATGTGAACTTGTGTTAGAAGTGACAGATATGGAGGAAGCCGTTTCGTTTTGGTCTGAGAAATTAGGTCTCCCCGTCGTCGAACAATGGGTCGGAGACGATGCCGAGCCAAGTGAATCGCAAGAACAAGCGAACGAGCCTTGGGCAACGTGGCTCTACATCGGAGGCAATACGCGACTAGGGCTTTGGCTAAAACGAGACTTCACCGAGGAAGAGGATGCGAACCGTAAACAGGACGTGACCGAGTGGGATACACTCTATGATGAAGGTGGGGTCCATGTCCACTGTGCGTTCTTCGTTCCGATGGAGTCGTTTGAAAAGGCACTCGAGATCTTGGATGAGACCGATGTCCCTGTAAAACTACGGACGTGGGACGAGGATGAGACAAAGAATGGGAAAGAACGCTCGGCATACTTCAAAGACCCGAGCCACAACATCATCGAACTGTATACGAAAAATATGGACGAGGCATACGGCGACTTCGCCGGGGAACCCGTCAAAATCACGACGAAACAACTCTAATCGCGTTAACGAAAAAAGTGCCATCGCTCATGGGCGATGGCACTTTCCTATTCAAGAGATCAGTTCCCGAGCAGTGCGTCCATCTTCGCGATGGCATCACGTGCGAGTTCGTGATCCGGTTGCATCTCCAAGACGCGTTGAAGCTCGGCATACGTCCGTTCCTGGTCACCCAAGAACGCATACGCGATTGCCAAGTTGTAACGGGCATCCGTATGGCTCGCATCGAGGTCGAGCGTCTCTTCTAACGCGACGACCGCTTCTTCAAGCTGTTCACTTTGTGCGAGTGCAAGTCCGTATTGGAACGTGATTTCCACGTCTTCCGGCGATTGTTTCTTCGCTTCACGTAGGCGTGGCATCGCGCGGACGAAATCACCCATCGCTTTGTACGTCAAGCCGAGCATGAAATGAAGATCGGCATCATCCATCCCTGAAAGGAGCGCTTGGCGAAGCGACGCTTCTGCCGACTCCAATTGCTCGAGTTCATAGGCAAGGGCACCTTTCGCATAATGCGCGGCACCAAACGAGCCATCGAGTTCAATCGCTTTGTCATAAAAGATGACGGCACGATCGTAATCGTTGATCGCCTGAAGCAACGTCCCCATGTTGACGAAACCAGTCGGGTCCGTCGGGTTCGCTTCAATCGCCTCATTGAAATGTTTGGCTGCCTGTTCGAATTCACCTTGTTGCATCGCTTGGATGCCTTGTTCGTTTGCGTTCATATCAATCACCTCATCCGATATAGTCGAGTCGTTTTCCGTTTCGGTACGCTTCGTCAATCGTTGCCCCACCGAGACAGATGTCGCCGTCATAGAAGACGACCGCTTGTCCAGGAGTGATGGCACGTTGTGGCTCATCGAACTTGACGAGTACTTCGCCGCCCTCAAGTGGAGCGACCGTGACCGGCACGTCTTGTTGACGATAGCGGAACTTCGCCGTTGCCCGGAATTCTCCTGTAGGAGCAGCCCCTGTCCACGAAAGTTTCGAAGCGAGAAGCGCATCTGAATAGAGCGCGTCGTGATGGAAGCCTTGTCCGACGAACAAGACGTTGTTCTCGACATCTTTCCCGACGACGAACCAAGGGTCCCCATCGCCACCGATTCCGAGACCGTGACGCTGTCCGAGTGTATAATACATCAACCCGTCATGACGTCCTTTGACGACACCGTCGAGCGTCCGCATTTCACCTGGCTGTGACGGAAGGTATTCCGACAAGAACTCTTTGAAGTTCCGCTCACCGATAAAGCAGATTCCGGTCGAATCTTTTTTCTTCGCTGTCGCGAGTCCTGCTTCTTCAGCAATGACACGCACATCTTTCTTGTCCATATGACCGATCGGGAACATCGTCCGCGCGAGTTGGTCTTGAGACAATTGGTTCAAGAAATACGTTTGGTCTTTGTTGTCATCTTTCCCACGCAACAAGCGGTGTTCGCCGTCGACGTATTCCACTTGTGCATAATGACCGGTTGCGACAAAGTCCGCACCGAGTCGAAGCGCATGGTCCAGGAACGCCTTGAATTTGATTTCTTTGTTACACATGACGTCCGGGTTCGGTGTACGACCGAGACGATATTCTGCCAAGAAATACTCAAAGACACGGTCCCAATATTCTTTTTCAAAGTTGACCGCATAATATGGGATCCCGATTTGGTTCGCGACGGCGATGACGTCTTCATAGTCCTCTGTCGCCGTACATACACCATTTTCGTCCGTGTCATCCCAGTTTTTCATAAAGATTCCGATGACATTATACCCTTGTTCTTTCAATACGTGGGCCGTCACCGATGAATCGACGCCACCTGACATCCCGACGACGACCGTCGTCTCTTCAGGGGCTTTCGTGCGTAAATTCATCTATCTCACTCCGTTCATAAATGTCGAGACGACTTCTTGTAGTCGCTCCGCGAGCCGTTTCGCGTCCTCGACCGAGTTACCGTGGCCAAAACTGATTCGAACAGACTGACGCGTCCGCTCTAAATCCCCGTACATCGCCGACAATACATGGGACGGTTCGACCGACCCTGCCGTGCAGGCACTTCCACTTGAAATCGCCATGCCCCGCATATCCATCATGATGAGGAAGGGTTCAAGGTCAATTCCAGGAAGGTATAGGTTCACGATGTGAGGTAAGCGATTTGATCCGTTCACCTCATAAGATACGCCTAGTTCGTCAAGGCGCTGACGTAGTGCCAGATCGAGCGACTCATAGAGAGCCACTCGATCTTCACGCTCTGCCATGACGAGTTCAGCTGCTTTTTGGAATCCGACGGCACCCGGAACATTTTCCGTGCCGGCTCGACGTTTACGTTCTTGTTGTCCACCAAAAGAACGTGACGCTAATTTTACACCTGTTTTCATGAAAAGAAAACCGATACCTTTTGGTCCATTCACTTTATGTGCGGACGCCGACAATAAATCGACATGAATCGCCTTTACATCAATCATTTCTGTACCGAGCGCTTGTACCGCATCGGTATGGAAAATGGCGTGATGGTCTTGTAACAACTCACCGATTTCTTGAATCGGTTGGCGCGTCCCGACTTCGTTATTGCCGTACATGACCGATACGAGAATCGTGTCATCCCGTAAGGCTGAACGCACGGCGTCGACAGTGACGGATCCCGACGCATCGACATCGAGATACGTGACCTCGAAGCCCTCACGCTCGAGCTGTACCATCGCATGAAGAACGGCATGGTGCTCGACTTTTGTCGTGATGATATGTTTGCCTTTTTCCTGATGGGCATATGCCGCACCGAACAAGGCATAGTTATCTGACTCCGTCCCACCCGATGTAAAGACAATCTCGTTTGGTGAAGCACCGATCCATTTCGCGAGGACGCGACGTGACGAATCGAGCGCCGCCCGCGCGTTACGCCCAATTCCGTGAATGCTCGACGCGTTGCCGTACGTCTCTAAAAAGTAAGGGGTCATCGCCTCGAGGACTTCTTGTCGCATCGGTGTCGTCGCAGCGTGATCAAAATAGTTCATGTAAGGGTCACCTCGTTCTTAAATATAAAACATATAGCCGTCTGACTCTTCCTCGGCAAGGTCGGCGAGTGTCGTTTCGTCAAGGACGGTATCGATGGCTTCTTTGATTTTATCCCAAAGCTTCCGTTTCACCGCATCATCTGCTTCAGATTCCTCGACCACGGCTAACGGCCCTTCGAGTAAGCGAATGATTTCACCCGCCGTCACTTCTTCTGCCGGTTTGACGAGCTGATAGCCACCGTACGCGCCGCGTACACTCTTGACGAGTCCACCATTACGGAGTGGACCGATCAATTGCTCCAAATAATGCTCCGGCAACTCATGGCGTGCCGCAATCTTCTTTAAGCTGAGCGGCTTGTTGTCAGTTTCTCGCGCCAACGCAATCATGATCGTTAAGCCATAACGGCCCTTAGTAGATATTTTCATCTTCAAGTCTCCTTCTGTTATACTAATCGAACAAACGTTTGTCGAAAGGAATGGTTACGTATGTCTGATTTGTTTCATCAATCGAATGGCGGACCGCTCGCCAATCGCATGCGCCCCGAAACGTTAGATGACGTCATCGGACAGCGCCATATCATCGGTGAGGGCAAGCTACTTCGTCGTGCCATCGAAGCCGACCGACTCGGCACGATTATCCTATACGGTCCGCCTGGCACCGGGAAGACGACACTCGCCCGTGTCATTTCGAATTATACGAAAGCGACATTTGTCCAATTGAACGCCGTCACAGCCAAACTTGATGAATTGCGGAACGTCATTCGTGAAGCGGAGTCCCGGTTTGATTATGAGGACGAGCGCACGATTCTCTTTTTAGATGAGATCCATCGATTTAATAAGCTTCAGCAGGATGCGCTCCTCCCTGCCCTTGAGTCCGGAAAGCTCGTCCTCATCGGAGCGACGACCGAAAACCCAAGCTTTGAAGTAAATGCCGCCCTCTTGTCACGGGCGACCGTATTTCGGCTTGAACCACCAGGTGCCGAGGAGTTACGTATCGTCCTCGAGCGTGCACTACACGACTCACGCGGGCTCGGAAATTACCCGGTGAAGATGGATGAAGCTGCCGCTGACCATTATATCAAAATGGCGGATGGTGACTACCGTGTCCTATTGAACGCACTCGAACTCGCCGTCTTAACAACGCCAGAAGTGGATGGACAAATTCACATCACGCTCGAGGTCGCGGAAGAGTCGATTCAACAGAAGTCGATCAAATACGATAAGACGGGTGACCGACATTACGACGTCATCTCGGCGTTTATCAAATCGATTCGTGGGTCGGACCCTGATGCGGCGCTATACTGGTTAGCCGTCATGATCGAGGCTGGCGAATCGCCGCGCTTCATCATGCGTCGCCTTTACGTCCATGCCGCCGAAGATATCGGAATGAGCGATCCGAACGCACTACTCATCGTGGATGCGGCGGCTCGAGCGAGCGAATACATCGGTTTCCCGGAAGCCCGCATCCCGATTGCCGAAGCTGTCATCTATTTGGCGACCGCACCAAAATCAAATGCGGTCATCACCGCCATCGACAAGGCACTCCATCACGTCCGCACAGTTGAGGGTGGACCTGTACCCGTAAATCTCCGTGATGCTCATAGTCCAGGGGCTCGCGAACTCGGAAACGGGGTCGGATACAAATACCCACACGATGAAAAAGATGGGTTCGTTCCTCAAAACTATTGGCCAGAAAACTTAGCCCGAAAACGACCAACCTACTATAAACCGACGCCACGTGGATTCGAGCAACAAGTTCAAAAACGGCTCGATTATTGGGAAAAACGACGCGACTCGAAATGAGCCAGCGTCGTTTTATTTTTGGATGCGGTTGATTTCGACGCCCGCCTTTTCGAGCAAATCGTTAATGACGTAACCGGCAGCCACAAGTCCTGCAACCGATGGGACGAACGCGTTCGAACTCGGTGGCATCTTCGCTTTGCGGATTGGAGCGTCTTTCTTCCCGACGACTTCATTCACGTCTTCGCGTGTCACGATCGGAGACTCATCTGAGAAGACGACCGGAACACCTTTGTAGATTTTTTCTTTACGTAGACGGGTACGGACCATCTTCGCGATCGGGTCGTATGACGTGTCTTTAATGTCGACGACTTTGATACGTGTCGGGTCCATCTTGTTCGCCATCCCCATGCTCGAGATGACCGGGATGCCGCGACGCTTACATTCCACGATTAAATGAATCTTATAAATAATCGTATCTGAGGCGTCGATGACGTAATCGATATTTTGAGCGAAGAACTCCTCATATGTCTCTTCTGTATAAAACATTTTCAATTGGACGAGGTCTAAGTCCGGGTTGATGTCGAGTAGACGTTTTCCCATCGCTTCGACTTTCGGTTGACCGACCGTCGACAATAATGCGTGGATTTGACGGTTAACGTTCGTGATGTCGATGTCATCTTTGTCGACGAGGACGATGCGTCCGACGCCACTGCGCGCAAGTGCCTCTGCCGCAAATGAGCCGACGCCGCCGATTCCTAAAATCGCGACTGTTTTATTCTTTAAAACATCAAGGCCTTCAGAACCGATAGCCAATTCATTTCGTGAAAACTGGTGTAACATATTTCTTCCTCCAACTAATTCTATTTTCTCATACTATTTTACTCGGAATTATATTCAAAAAAAAGACGTCTCGCGACGTATTTACAAAAAAAATCGATGGGGCCCGGAGTGCCGTGACGATGCCTTGCTTTTGAACCTGCGTATGCAGGTGGGTGACCTAGCGTTTCCTTCACAAGTCCTCCTGCACGTGATGAGGCAGTTGATCTGGTTAGCAGTTCGGTCTCCCGTATTCAAAGTGTTGGCTCAAAATAACGAAGGCGGCTCTCGTACACCTCAGGTATCCCATCTGTTGATTTAACTATAGCGCTTCTGTAAAAAGAAGTCAATGAGAAACACCGACTTCTCGTGACAGTTTGGTCACAACCATCTGTTACGAAACGCACGATCTGGGTCATACGTAAACTGCTGACGATCGATGTTGAAGCGTCGGTCGCGTGAGTCGTTTCCGACACCGGCCTGGTACGCCCAATTGCCGTAATTGCTCGCGACATCGTAATCGATCAGTTTCGATTCAAAGTAGGCAGCCCCGTAGCGCCAATCTTGCTTTAACTCTTTGGCAAAATAATTGGCCACGATTTGCCGTCCCCGATTGGACATCCAGCCCGTCGCATTCAATTCGCGCATAAACGCATCAACGAAATCGACGCCCGTCTCTCCCCGTCGCCACTTTTCAATGACATCCGCCTCGACGCGCCAGTCTTTTCGTTTCGACCGGATGCCTTGTGCCCGAAACAATTTCTTCCCTTGTTCGAGCGCAACCCATTGGAAAAATTCACGCCACAAGAGTTCAAAGTAGAGCCAATAGGTCGATTCGTTCACCCCATGCGTTCGTTCATGCGCTTCAAGTTCAAAGAATACCCGTCGTGGCGATAACGATCCGTTCGCTAAATATGCAGACAACTTCGTCGAGTCATCGACCCCAAACCCATTCCTCGTCTCTTTATATGTTCGAATCGGTACAGATAAATAGTCATTCAATCGACGCTTCGCAGCCAGTTCGCCACCTTTAAACGGAAATGCCGTCCTTGGGTCGTGCTCGACTTCTTGAACCGGAAACGGGAATGTCACCTCACGTGTGGCAGCAGTCGCCTTTCGGGAGATCAATTCACGAGGACGGACATCATATTCGACCGCTTTTCGAAACTCCGTAAAGAGAAACGGCATTTTCTCAAACGGGATGTCATCCTCTTCAAATAACGTGAATCCAGCGAACGCCTCGTACTCCCCTTTCCACTTTTTCATCACCTCACCTTCACGCCGGCGCTCATTGTACCCAATGGCCCGTTGAAACAAGAGACGGTCATTCGGATCGAGTGTTTCGAGCGGATGACCGACATGAACAAAAAATGGGATTCCGAGCGCATCCAATGAACCGGCCACATCTTCTAACGAGTCTTTCAGGAAGTGGAGTCGTTCGCTCCCGAGTGGAATGACACCATAACGATTTTCAACGAGTTGTTTTGGACTAATAAAATAATGACCTTCAATTGGATCATCATGACGCAATGCTTCCTCGAGGGGCAAATGATCATCGACACGTAAATCGTTTTGGTACCAAATGATTGTTTTCATGAATAGACCTCCTCCACTTCTTTAGTATGATAGGTTTATATGCAGTCCATAAGGATGGAATGTGCTAGGGATATGTTTTTAAAATCAAATTGTGTGGAATATATTGTTCTAGAAGAGAAAGGGGTGCAGCATAATGGCTAAGAAAGGCAAAATGGGAACACTGATCAAAATCGCGACGGCGGTCGCTCCGTTCGTCTACGATTATTATAAAAAGAACAAAGCAAAGAAATCACCGAAGAAATGAATCCAGCGTCTCAGCCAACAAGCTGAGGCGTTTTTTTCATGTTTTCAAATCGAATGTGCTAAGATAAATCAATCATTTCATGGAAACGAGGCGATGTTCGTGCAAGTCCGATCCATCCACTTTTTACGAATTCTCTTCAAATGGGGTCTTTTCATGACCGGGCTGTTCTTACTCGCACTCGGATCATCGATCATGATCACGGCAGATCTCGGTGTCTCCACCTGGGACGTCCTCCATATCGGGATTGCCCATCACCTTCCGATTTCAATCGGAACTGTCATCTTATGCGTGGGACTTCTACTCGTCCTGTTCAAATACATACTCGACCGAATCCGCCCTCAATTCGGTACGCTCGTCAATGCGGTGTTTGTCGGGGTATTTATGAACCTGATCTTAAACGAGCAATGGCTCCCGACATTCGATGGCTTATTTGTAAACGTCGTTTGGCTCACGTTCGGGATATTCGTCATGGGGATGGGGGCTGGGCTGTACGTCGCCGTCGGATATGGAGCTGGTCCACGCGACGGACTGACACTCGCCTTAGCAGATCGTTTTCAAACGTCTGTCCGTTCCATGCGGACCTGGATGGAGCTGATCGCCTGTCTCATCGGTTTGGCGCTCGGGGGGCCGCTTTTCTTCGGTACCGTCCTATCCATCTTCCTCATCGGACCGTTCTTCCAGTTCTGGTTGGAACGCTTCCGTCTGTTCATCGCCTACGTTGATCGCCTGAAAGTCAAATTTGCATGAAAAAGAGAGGGATCACCCCTCTCTTTTATGTGTTCGGAATCAAGACGATCTTTCCGAACTTACCCGATTGTTTAAAATACGTTTGTGCCTCACGCGCTTCTTCGAGTGGGAACGTCCGATCGATGACCGGCTTTAACTTCCCTTCTGCAATCGAACGCAACATTTCAGCGAACTCATAGCGTGTCCCGAGTACAGACCCGTACATGGCGATATGCTTCAAGTAGAGTGTCCTGAAGTCGAGATGGGTCGTCTGTCCCCCGGCAGATCCAGAAATGCAGAACTTTCCACCTTTCTTCAATACTTGAAGAGATACATCAAATAACGCATCTCCGACAACATCAAGCACCGCATCGACCGGACCACCGTTCGCAGCGATGATGTCCTCGGCGAGCGTCTCAGAACGATAAGAAAACACTTCCGTCGCCCCGAATGATTTCAACTCTTTCTCATTTTTTAAGTCACCGACGATGGCGAACACCTTTGCACCAAAAACGTTCGCGGCAATTTGAACGTTGAGCGAACCGACCCCACCGCTCGCGCCTGTGACGACAATCGTTTCACCGGAACGGATGTGTAACTGCTCGTTCATATGCCATGCCGTGAGTCCGCTCACAGAAAAGACCGCACTTTCGACAAAATCATCAAGTGGCATATCAAAACAAAGGTCAGCCGGCCAGGCTACGTATTCTGCGTAACCTCCGTCATATTCCGACCCGATGAAGGACATATCGTCCGACAAATGTTCTTTTCGTTCAGGACCGCTCGAGGTGAATGGGAACAAGACGACGTGGCGTCCCATCATCCCTTGGTCGACCCCGTCCCCGAGCTCGACGATTTCTCCTGTGATATCCGATCCTGGAATACGCGGGAACTGGACGCCTTCCGGACGCCAACCTGACTTCTCACCAGTTCCGTACGCCCCTTCTCGCATCCATATTTCTGTATTGTTTATGGCACAGGCGCGTATCTTGATCAGCACTTCTCCAATTTTTGGTGTCGGTTTTGGGATATCGACCACCTGGAGTTGATCGACATCTCCGTATCCTACAACTTGTACAGCTTTCATGGTGTATCTTCCTCCTTCTCTTTCGCTCATCCATATGTATTTACCCACGAACCACCCATATCACGCCAGAAAGGCCACCTTTTAAAAGGTGACCTTCCGTTTACAGTTGTTGACGTTGTAGCAGGTTCGTGAAGACGCCGCCTTTTTGGCTAAGCTCTTCATGCGTTCCATCTTCTACGATTCCTTCTGCCGTCACGACAAGAATCCGATCGGCATTTTTTACTGTCGCTAAACGGTGGGCGATGATGAGCGTCGTCCGATTCGCAGCCAGTTCATTAAGTGAATCTTGAATGATGGCCTCCGTTTCCGTATCGAGCGCCGAGGTCGCCTCGTCCAAAATCAAAATCGGCGGATTTTTCAAAAACATGCGCGCAATGGCGATGCGTTGTTTCTGACCACCCGAGAGCTTCAGTCCCCGTTCCCCGATTTGTGTGTCGAGACCGTGCTCGAGTTCCTCGACGAGCGTCCCGAGATGCGCTTTCTCGACCGCGTGCATGATGTCCCCATCGGTCGCATCGAGCTTCCCGTAAGCGATATTCTCACGTAGCGTACCCGCAAACAAGAAGACGTCCTGTTGCACGATTCCGATTTGACGACGTAAGCTCTCTTTCGTCATATCGCGGATATCCATGCCGTCAATTGAGATGGCCCCATTCGTCACATCATAAAAGCGAGGGATGAGTGAACAGATGGTCGTTTTCCCCGCTCCACTCGTTCCAACTAATGCAACGGTCGTCCCTGCCTTGATTGACAAGTCAATATCCGTCAACACTTGGCGGTAGTCTGAGTAGCCAAACGAGACGTCGTCAAAGACGATATCGCCCTTCAACGTCTCGACTTCGATGGCATTCTCACGGTTCTCGATATCTGGTTCCTCATCGAGCAATTGCGTGAACCGTTTGAACCCTGCCATCCCTTTCGGATACATCTCTAAAAGCGCCGTGATTTTTTCAATCGGCTTGATGAGTAAGTTCATGTACAAGATGAACCCGACGAGCTGTCCGTATGATAACTGACCCTCGTACGTTAAGTACGCCCCGTAGACGAGGACGAGCAACGTCATCAAACGCGTCGTGATGTAAATGCCCGCGAGCGACGTACTCATGACGCGATATGCCTCAATCTTCGAGCCACGATAGAAGTTGTTGTCTTTTTGGAAACGTCCGATCTCGAACGCCTCGTTCGTAAACGATTGGACGACACGTGCTCCGGACACACTGTCCTCGACGCGTGCGTTCACTTCCCCGATATTCGTGTACATCTTTTGCCACGCCTTGTTCATATTCTTATTCGCATACGTGATCATGATGATCAGGAACGGTACCGCGACAACGGTGACGAGTGCGAGTTCCGGGTCGATCGAGAACATGATCCCGAACGCACCGAGTAACGTCATGATGGCGATAAAGAAGTCCTCCGGTCCGTGGTGCGCCACTTCCCCGATGTCGAACAAGTCGTTCGTGACCCGACTCATCAAATGTCCGGTCTTATGATTATCAAAGAATCGGAACGACTGTTTATGGATATGCGTGAACAACTCTTCCCGCATGTCTGTCTCGATGTTGATCCCGAGCTTATGCCCCCAGTAGTTGACGACATACTGCATCATCATGGCCAATATGTATAGAATCAATAGACCAATGCTGACGATGATAATCCAGTTCCATTCCCCACCCGGCAACAAGTCATCGATGAACCATTGAACGGCGAGCGGAAACCCGAGTTCAAGTAGTCCGACGAGAATCGCGAATGAAAAATCGAGCAGGAATAACTTTTTATGTGGTCGATAATAACTAAAAAAACGTGAAATCATTCTCTTTCCCCCTTCTCAACACTCTAAGTGTACGCTTTTTTCCGAAAGGTGGAAAACAGGATGCATCCCTTTTTCATTCTTTTTTCAATCGGCGTATAATAAAGGTAAGGAGTGATACACATGCATGTACACATTACAGACCGCGCGCTCGAACGAATCGAGTCATTGAAAGGCGAACGTGAGGGACAGATGCACCTTTTCTATGAGACAGAAGGTTGTGGCTGTGGAAATAGCGGGATTTTCGAAATTCGATACGTCACGGGGAAGACCCCAGAAGACGTCGAAATCGAATCGAACCTTGGTCCAATCTTAATCAAAAACTGGACGAAAGTATTTTTAGACGAACAGATGAAAATCGACTTCCTTGAAGACCGTCGTACGCTCGTCTTGAAAAGTGACGGACAAGTGTTCAATTCGAACCTTCTCGTCACGGACGGTACAGGTTGTCAGTTGAACGTTCCAAGTCGATGAAACAGACGCTGAAACAACATCCGAGACTCCTTATTCTTTTTTTCGTGAGTTTTGGGCTTGGACTGTTCGGAATCTATCTGGCGCTCATCAATTCGGTATACACGATGTCCGCAGTTATCGCCTCGCTGTTTGCCTTTGGTTTCGCTTTGCAGCGAACAGCGAAATATATGCAACGCGATGAGGAAAAGAATTAAGGGAGATATCGTCTTTCAGGGACGAATCTTCCTTTTTTATATTCAAAAGAAAAGGGTTCGCATTTGCGAACCTCCTCCCTTCATAAAACCGTACTACCGATGATATTTATCGTTTTACTTCACATCAATGACGTAGAAACGAACCAATCCCTCACCGTCTAATTCAGCATACGCTAATTTTCCATCTTTAAAGACTGGCTTGGATACCGTTCCACCGTCATTCGGTAAATACGAAACGGTCTCTTCTCTTAAATCCGCGATAAGCAATCGATTCATCCCTTCGCGGAACAATATATAATCGTCACGCAAATAGCGAAACGCATCGAACGTAATGTTTTTCTGCGAGCCGTTATACACGTATTTCACGTTGGACGGAGTTGCGGATATAAATTCGACTCTTCCTTCTTTGCCAAGGGAGACGAACTTGCTTCCTCGTTCGAAATCAATCAATGCCCCACCTTCTTCATCAAATGAACCATCGGTCGTGACTAATCTACTCGTCAGGTCACCTTCGTTGAAGACACTTTTATGTAGGATTAATCCTTCCTCACCCGAGCGATAATCAAAGATATATTCCCCGTCACGCTTTCCCTCTTCTTGGAGCGTGAATGCCTCAATCGTTTGAATCGAATCCGACATCGGAGAGAACTGCATGACCGTCGTCTTTGTATCCGATGCCGACGCCTCATAATCGACCCATGTGACGGTATCATCTGAAGCTGTTACATAAGGAACGGGCGTCTCAAATCGACTAGTCCCTTCCGCTATTTGTTCAGGTTTTTGTTCGTCCAACGACATCGTAAAAATCGACCATTCATATGCATACTCTTCAGCCTGTGCATATTCAACCCAAAACACTTCATCTTGAATCCCGACAAGATTCCCAATCGTTTTGGAGGACGTATGAATAAGATCGTTTGTATTACGCCCCGTATCGTACACATTTATTTGACTGCTGCTTTCTTCAATCAACTCCGTATAGACGATTCGGTTGCCAGTGATGTGCTCTGGTGCGATCATCGGTACTTGATCTGCAAAGAATAGAGATAAGTCATACGATTCCACTTCCCCAATCGATTCGCTCTCTCCCGCACTTTGTAAACGGATGGCTGGTTCCGACGTTTCCTCCGGTTCGGATGTTGCTGGTGCATCCGGTGTCGATTCTGTCGTCGACTCCTTCTTTTGAACAACCTCTTCCACTTTTGGTGCAGCTTTTGTGTCATCCGTACACCCGGATAACATCGTTGCAACCCCTAGACATACCCCTAATGCCAACGTATTGATTCGCTTCAACATTTCCCCTACTTTCAAAATACATTTTATTCCATAATCGTATCATAACCTTATACAAAGTTGTCAGAAAAATATAAAAAAGGATTCGCCGAGAACGACGAATCCTGTATGAAGCGTATTATTTTTTCTCTTTTACTGCCGTACGAATCGACAACTCTTCAAGTTGCGCGTCCGCGACCGGGCTCGGTGCTTGCGTGAGCAAGTCGCTTGCCGAAGCCGTTTTCGGGAAGGCAATCGTGTCGCGAAGGTTCGAACGACCAGCAAGAATCATGACGAGACGGTCGAGACCGAGTGCGATTCCCGCGTGTGGTGGTGTACCGTATTCGAACGCTTCGAGTAAGAAGCCGAACTGTTCAACTGCCTCTTCTTGCGTGAAGCCGAGCAATTTGAACATGCGCTCCTGGATGTCACGCTCGTAAATACGCTGTGAGCCACCACCGAGCTCGTAACCGTTCAAGACGAGGTCATAGGCGATGGCGCGTACGCTTGCCGGGTCTGTCTCGAGAAGGTGAAGGTCTTCACGGTTCGGCATCGTGAACGGGTGGTGGTTCGCATAGAAGCGACCGTCTTCTTCTTCAAACGTCACGAGTGGGAAGTCTGTCACCCATAGGAAGTTGAATTTGGACTCGTCGATGAGACCCAGGTCGTGTCCGAGTTTGACGCGGAGTGCGCCAAGGCTGTCTGCGACGACAGTTGGTTTCGATGCGACGAAGAGGAGAAGGTCTCCTGCTTCTGCATTCGTTGCTTCGATCAACTTCTGTGCGTACGTTTCGTCGAAGAACTTCGCGATCGGACCGTTCAAGCCTTCCGCTGTCACTTTGAGCCATGCGAGACCTTTCGCACCGTAGACCGCTGTGAACTCTTGAAGCTTGTCGATGTCTTTACGTGAGAAGTTGTCCGCCTCACCTTTGACATTGATTGCTTTGACTTGCCCGTTTGATTCGAGTGCGGCGTCGAACACTTTGAAGCCGGCACCTTTCACCGCGTCTGCCACATCGATGAGTTCAAGACCGAAACGCGTGTCCGGCTTATCTGAACCGAAACGGCGCATCGCTTCCGCGTATGTCATACGCTCGAACTTAGCCGGTGTATCCGTGCGACCGAGTGATGACTCCATGACTTCACCCATCATTGATTCCATCATCGCCATCAAGTCTTCGATATCCATGAAGCTCGTCTCGATGTCGACTTGCGTGAACTCAGGTTGACGGTCTGCACGAAGGTCTTCGTCACGGAAGCAGCGTGCGATTTGGAAGTAACGGTCAAATCCTGCGACCATGAGCAACTGTTTGAATAGCTGTGGTGATTGCGGGAGTGCATAGAACTCTCCACCGTGGACACGGCTCGGTACGAGATAGTCACGTGCGCCTTCAGGTGTCGACTTCGTCAAAATCGGCGTTTCGACTTCGAGGAACTCTTGCTCCGTCAAGAAGTTACGAATCGTGTTCGACGTCTTCGAGCGGAGACGGAACGTCTCTTGAAGCGCTGGACGACGCAGGTCGAGGTAACGGTATTTGAGGCGAAGGTCTTCTGAGACGTTTTCCGCTTCGTCACCGATCGGGATTGGTGTCATCTTCGCCGCGTTCAAGATGTTGATCTCAGACGCGATGACTTCGATGTTTCCTGTCGGCATGTTCGGGTTCTTGTTCTCACGCTCGAGAACCGTTCCTTTTACGTCGAGGACATACTCGCTACGGATTGTTTCCGCGAGTTGGTGGACTGCTTCATTTTCTGGGCGTACGACGACTTGGACAATCCCTGTGCGGTCACGAAGGTCGATGAAGATGAGTCCCCCGAGGTCACGACGTTTTTGTACCCATCCTTTTAATTGTACTTCTTGGCCGATGAGTGACTCTGTCACGCGGCCGTTCATATGTGTGCGTCCGATCATTGTCCTGCTCCTTCCGATAGTTCACGAATTTTGTCTGCGACGGCCGAAAGTGGCACGTCAACTTGTTCACCAGTCGTCATATCTTTCAAGGCGGCTGCCCCGCGCTCGACTTCATCATCCCCTAAGATGACTGTGAACTTGGCTTTCAGGCGGTCCGCCTGTTTGAATTGTCCTTTGAACTTGCGTCCTTGGTAATCACGGTCAGCCTTGAAACCTTCCATGCGAAGGAGTTGCAAGAGGCGCGTCGCCGTTAGTTCAACTTCTTTCTCACCTTGCGCAACGATGAAAACATCAAGACCTGTCTCGAGTTCAGGTAAGACTCCTTCATTCTCCAATGCGAGGATGAGGCGCTCCAATCCGATCCCGAAACCGATTCCCGGCATGTCCGGTCCGCCGATATCTTGTACGAGACCGTTATAGCGTCCACCGCCACAAAGTGTCGTGATGGCTCCGAACCCTTCTGCCTCGGACATGATTTCAAACGCCGTGTGTGTATAGTAATCGAGTCCACGAACGAGCGTCGGGTCGACTTCATAGGCGACACCGAGTGCGTCGAGCTGAGCGAGCACTTGGTCGAAATATGCTTTCGACTCTTCGTTCAAATATTCAAGGATCGACGGTGCTGTCTTCATCGATGGGTGATCGCGGTCGACCTTACAATCCAAGATGCGAAGCGGGTTCTTGTAAAGACGTGACTGGCAGTCTTGGCAAAGTTCGTCTGCCACCGGCTCGAAGTGACGGATGAGCGCATCGCGGTGGGCGTTGCGGCTTTCCGCGTCCCCAAGCGAGTTGACGACGACTTTGATTTTCTGAAGCCCAAACGACTTGTAGATCGAGTAGGCGAGGCTGATGACTTCAGCGTCAACGGCCGGATCGCTACTGCCGATCGCTTCGACACCGTATTGGTGAAGCTGACGGAAGCGGCCTTTTTGAGGACGCTCATAGCGGAACATCGGTCCCATGTAGTAGAGCTTCGTCGGTTGGTCCGGATTTCCGAACAGTTTGTTCGTCACGAACGCACGGACGACAGATGCCGTTCCTTCTGGGCGAAGCGTGTACTCGTCTTTCCCTTTCTTCACGAGCGTGAACATCTCTTTTTGTACGATGTCCGTCGTTTCCCCGACACTGCGTGTGAACAGGTTCGTTGTTTCAAAGATTGGTGTGCGGATTTCTTTATAGTTGTAACGGGCACTCATGTCGCGAAGTTTTTCCTCGACATATTGCCACGTCTCGACCGTGCCCGGAAGCAGGTCTTGTGTACCGCGTGGTGCTTTCATCATCACATTTCCCTCCTTAAAAAATACAAAAAGGCCCTCGTCCGCAAAGGGACGAGAGCCTGTGTAAGTTTCCCGTGGTACCACCCTCGTTGCAGAGCCATTACTTGAAACTCTGCCACTCGAAATCGGTTAACGCCCGATGAGACGGCTCCCCCTACTCGTTTTCAAGGGAGCACCTCCAAAGTGTCGTTCGGGTCATCATCCAGTCGATGCTTTCAGCCAAGGCATCGCTCTCTTTGCTGGTGGGTTGACCGTACTCTTCTTTATCATAGGTGTTTGACTATATGCTTCATGATGCCGAATCAAGCTGGCATCTGTCAAGCGTTTTTTTCGAGCATGAGTGTGACCGGTCCGTCATTGACGAGTGCGACGTCCATCATCGCACCGAAGCGTCCCGTCTCGACGACGAGCCCGTTTGACCGGAGTCGCTCATTGAATTTTTCATAGAGCGTCTCGGCCATGTCCGGTTTTGCGGCCTTTGTAAAAGCAGGTCGCCTTCCTTTCATCGTATCTCCATACAATGTGAATTGCGAGACCGACAAGATTTGACCGGACACATCTTGAATCGATAAGTTCATCTTTTCTTGATCGTCCTCGAAGACGCGAAGACCGGTCACCTTATCGGCGAGCCAGTTCACTTCTTCTTCAGTATCTTCATGTGTCACACCGACGAGAAGCAAGTATCCGGCGTTGATTGCACCGACGACTTCTTCCTCGACTGTGACCGATGCTTCTTTCACTCGTTGCAATAATACACGCACGTTCCTCTTCCTTTCGTCACGTCATCATGACTCGGCTGACCGAATACACGTCTGAGATTTGTTTGATGCGCTCGACGACTTTCTGCAAGTGATTCACGTTCGGAATCGAGATCGTCATCGAGATGCGGGCTTGTTTGTTTTGGTCGCCCCGACCGCTGACGGCCACGATATTCGTATTCGTCGCCGATACTGCTTGAAGGACGTCGTTCAAGAGACCTGAACGATCATATCCCGTGATCTCGATATCGACGTTATAGTTCTTCTCTTTCGCCTGTCCGACTTCCCATTCGACGTCAAGGAGACGCTCCGGGTGTTGTTCATTGACGATGTTCAAGCAGTCTTTCCGGTGAATCGAGACCCCGCGTCCACGGGTGATGTATCCGACGATTTCATCTCCCGGGACCGGGTTACAGCAACGGCTCATACGGACGAGCATATTGTCGATCCCTTTGACCGTTACGCCCGCTTCCGTCGTTTTCTTCTTCGGTGCCTGACTGACTTTTAGTTCGCTGATCGCTTCAGAAAGTTCGAGTTTCGGCTCTTTCCGCTGTTTCTCCGTCAATTTATGTGCGACTTGAGCGGCCGTGATGCCTTGGTAACCGACAGCGGCATACATCTCTTCCTCGTTCCCGAAGTTGAACTTCTCGACGACGATACTGAGTGCCGGCTCATCGATAATCTCTTTCGGTTCAAAACCAAGCTTCTTGATTTCTGCCTCGACGAGATCTTTCCCTTTCTCGACGTTCTCTTCACGCTGTTGACGTTTGAACCATTGACGAATCTTGTTCTTCGCCTGACTCGAAACAGCGAGTTTCAACCAGTCCTTACTCGGTCCATAACTGTGCTTCGACGTGATGATTTCAATGATGTCACCCGTCTCGAGTTTGTAGTCGAGCGGGACCATCCGACCGTTCACTTTCGCACCTGTCATCCGATGGCCGATCTCCGTATGGATCCGGTAGGCGTAGTCGATCGGGACAGAGCCTTTCGGCAATTCGAATACGTCCCCTTTTGGTGTGAAGACATAGAGCATATCACTAAAGAAGTCGACTTTAAGCGACTCCATGAATTCCTCGGCATCGGTCGTATCTTTTTGAAGCTCAAGAATCTCACGAAGGTGCGCAATCTTCTCGTCAAACCCGTTCGTCGAGACGTTTTTGCCTTCTTTATACGCCCAGTGTGCCGCAATCCCGAACTCGGCGATAAAATGCATGTCTTTCGTCCGAATCTGGACTTCAAGCGGTTCACCTTTCGGACCGATCACGGTCGTATGGAGCGACTGGTACATGTTCGGCTTCGGCATGGCGATATAATCTTTGAAGCGCCCTGGCATCGGCTTGTATTGCGTATGGATGATCCCAAGTACCGCATAACAATCGCGAATCGAGTCGACGATAATGCGGACCGCCATCAAATCATAAATTTCATTGAATTCTTTTTTATGCTTCACCATCTTATTGTAGATGGAATAAATATGTTTCGGTCGACCATTCACGTCGGCATCGATATGCACTTCTTCAAGAACTCCGTTCACTTCCGTGATGACAGAAGTGACGAGCGCTTCTCGTTCCGTCCGCTTCTGTTTCATCATCGAGACGATCTTGTAGTATTGCTGCGGGTTGATATAACGTAACGAAATATCCTCGAGCTCCCACTTGATCGTCGAGATCCCCATCCGGTGTGCGAGCGGGGCAAAGATTTCTAGCGTCTCTTCGGCCTTTTGGACTTGCTTTTCTTTCGGCATATGCTGAAGTGTCCGCATGTTGTGAAGACGGTCCGCGAGTTTGATCAAGATGACGCGCACGTCTTCCGCCATCGCGATAATCATCTTCCGGTGGTTCTCGGCGAGTTCTTCTTTTTTCGACTTGTATTTAATCTTACCAAGTTTCGTGACGCCATCGACGAGCATGGCCACGTCTGGACCGAAGTCGTCCGTCAATTGCTGTAACGAAATATCCGTATCTTCGACAACATCATGTAAAAGCGCTCCGATAATCGTCGTGGCATCTAAGCCGATATCAACGAGAATACCGGCCACTTGGACCGGATGGAGGATATAGGGCTCGCCCGAACGTCGGAACTGACCGGTATGATGAAGTTTTGCGTATTCGTAAGCGCGTTTCACTTCGGCTATATCGTCGTCACCCATATACTCCCCGAGCGCGTCGAGAAGATCCTCAATACTTACGATTTGTTTTTTGGTCATAACATTCGACACCCTTTTTCTTACCGCTCCAATCGCCTCGGATTCGTCGCAGCATGGTAGTAGTTTATATACAAGATTCTCTAATTTTTATAACCATTATCGAAAAAATCTGACGACCTGTCAAAGGTTGTAGGTTATTTTCCTCAAAAACTATTCAAAAACGGGAAGCATATGCTTCCCGTTTAAACATTAGTCTTCGTATCGGATGAGTGAGAAGACGTCATATCCTTCAAGACGCTCACGTCCACCGAGTCCGTCGAGTTCGATCAGGAACCCGATTCCTGCCACAACTCCACCGAGTTGTTCAATCATTTTGATCGTCGCTTCAATCGTACCACCTGTTGCGAGCAAGTCGTCGAGGATGACTACTTGTTGTCCAGGTTGGATTGAATCTTTGTGCATCGTTAAGATGTCTGTTCCGTACTCGAGACCGTATGATACACGTACTGTCTCACGTGGTAACTTTCCTTCTTTACGTACAGGTACGAACCCGAGTTCAAGTGCATATGCTGCCGGGCAACCGACGACAAATCCGCGCGCTTCCGGTCCAGCAATCAACTCTGCTCCACGTTCACGTGCATAAGCGACGAGTTCATCTACCGATTTCTTGTAGACTTCGCCATTTTGCATGAGTGACGTGATGTCTTTGAAGCTGATTCCTTCCTTCGGGTAATCCGCTACTTCTTTAATATGCTGTTTGAAATCCATTTTATGTGTATGCCTCCTGCATCTTGTTCGATCGCAACGATTGTAACCGCTCTTTGAGCTCCGCCAATGACGCGTATACGAAACGCTCTTCGAGTTGTTGGCGCCCAATTCGGCGTTGATAGCACGGCGCCTCGGTCAAATCGCGTTTCGGTGCTTCTGGATTGACTCCAGGCAGTCCGTCTTCCATTGTAACAAGAAATTCGAGTTCAGAGAATACTTGATGCATAAATTGAATCGTATTTTTTGACCATTTTCGCTCTTTTGACAGACGAATCAGGTTTTCACGTAGATTTTTCCGTTCGCATGTCGCCATGTGTACATAATACGTTCGGAAATCCTCACGCGAAGGAAGCCGTTCAAAGAAAGAGTCACCCTGTCCGAATGCGCAATAAATCCGCTCGACGCCTTCATGGAGTTTTTCTGCGAGAATATCTTCATCGTCAGGCAAATCGAGCAGGACGACGAAACGATTGAGTGGCTCGTCTCCCTCATGGAGCGGGTAGTCTTCGGTTGTTCCCTGGAACGACAAGAACGACGTATGTTCTTTCGGTAAGTCCTTCAGCTCTTGTACCGATTTTTTCTTCCCGCGATAGTCGAACACTTGGAAGTCATCGACGCGTAAGTCTTGAATCATGAGTTGAGGCTTTCGCATCCCGTTCCATTCATTCACTTGAAGACTGCCCATCACCGAGATGTGGGCCATCTGTGAGATTTCCGAGACGACATGTCCGAAACCGAAGCCGATGCCGTCGAGTTCACGCTTGTCTCCGGCGAGCTGTACTTTCAAATGTGTCGCATCACGTCCGATTTGACGAATGTCGCGCAGTTTCGCATCTGCGACGACGACGCGTGGAGACGGGTTGCCCATCCCGAACGGTGCCAGTTTCGCAATCTCTGAAATCAAATCGAGCGAGACGTCATTGACCGTCAGCTTCAAATCGACGTTGACCCGCGGCACGAATACGTCATCTGGAATCCCATCTGCTTGGCGATTCAGTCGTTCGCGCAGTTCGGCGACGTTCTCGGACTGAAGCGTCATCCCAGCAGCGGCCGGATGCCCCCCGAAGTGCGGCAAAATGTCTTCATTTTTCGAGAGTTCTTTAAATAGGTCAAACCCATCAATCGAGCGACCCGATCCTTTCGCCTTTCCCGTCTCCGGGTCGTGGCAAAGGAGAATGACCGGACGATAGTACGCCTCGACGAGACGAGAGGCGACGATCCCGACGACTCCCGGGTTCCACTTCTCACTCGCGACGACGAGCACACGGTCCTCGGTCATCGATGCTTCGACGAGTTCTTTCGCTTCAGCCGTAATCGTTTTGACGATGTCTTGACGTTCTTTATTCTGCTTATCGAGCTGTTTCGCAAGTTCGAGCGCTTCTTCGACGTGTTCGGCAAGGAGCATTTGCAGCGCCGGCATCGCTGAATCGAGACGTCCCGCCGCATTGATCCGTGGACCGAACGCGAAACCGACCGATTCTTCGTTTAACACGCTATCACCGAGACCACACACTTCACGTAATGCTAAAATGCCAGGTCGTTTCGAGGCTTCGAGTGCCGCGATTCCTTTTTTCGCGAGCAATCGGTTCTCACCGTCGAGTGGGACGAGGTCAGCAATCGTTCCGAGGACGGCCAAATCAAGGAGTTCCTCTGGCATTCTTCCTAAAACGGCATGCGCCACTTTGAGGGCGACCCCCGCACCGGCGAGTTTATCGTATGGATATCTCGGGTCGATGTGCGGGTGGATGATGGCATACGCGTCTGGGAGTGTCTCCTTCGGTTCGTGGTGGTCGGTGATGATCAAATCGACACCAAGGTCTTTTAACAGTGTCGCTTCTTCAATCCCTGAGATTCCACAGTCCACTGTGATCACCAAGGTGAACCCTTCGTTCGCTGCCCATTGGAACGCTTCCTTGTTCGGTCCATACCCTTCCGTGAAACGGTTTGGGATATAGCACTCGGCCATGACACCGATTTCGGTCAAGGCGTGCCACATGACCGAAGAGGCACTGACACCATCGACATCATAGTCGCCATAGATGAGTACCATCTCCCCGTCGTCTGCAGCCTGCTTGATCCGGGATACGACTTTTTCCATTTGTTCAAACAAATACGGGTCATGAAAGACGAGTTCTTCCTCGGCATACAAAAATGCCTTGGCCGCTTCTACATCCTGATGTCCACGCTGAACAAGCAACGTCGCGAGTTGTGCTGATATATTTAATTCGTTTTGTAAACGTGTGACATCGTCCGGGTTCGTTTCCGGGTAGAGCCACTGTTTCTTCGAATGGTACATGTCCTTCACTCCAATCAATTGTAGATTATAGCAGACCACGTGAAAGATGTGCCGTCTTGACATTTAAAAAGGTCTCCCGTTTGAAGGGAGACCCACTTGTTACGCCTCTGTGACCGGCGTATCTTTTTTCTTGTTGATGGTCGTGCGTTTGATGAGGAGCCACAAGTACGATGCGATGAAGATGGATGAGTACATCCCCATGAAGAGTCCGATAATCAATGCGAGCGAGAAGCTGCGAATCGACTCGGCACCGAACACGTACAAGGCGATCGCCGTCACGAGTACCGTGATGACGGTGTTGACCGAACGGACAATCGTCTCTTGAATCGATTTGTTGATGATCGACTCATAGACGTCCATCGAACGAATCTTCCGTTCTTTTTCATACGACGTGATGTTCTCCCGCACGCGGTCGAACGTAACAATCGTATCGTTGACGGAATAACCGATAATCGTCAGAATCGCTGCGATGAAGTACAAGTTGACTTCAATCCCAAAGAGTGAGAATGCGACGATCATGAAGAAGGCATCGTGTAACATCGCCACCACTGTCGCAACCGCATAGGAGAACTGGAAACGGACCGTGATGTACAGGATGATCCCGATCGACGCAACGGCTACCGCATACAAGGCGTTTTTCGCCAAGTCACGACCGACCTGAGCCGACACGGTGCTGATGTTCGGGTCGTTGCCGAACTGCTCCGTGAACGCCGTCTTGACGCTTGCGACTTCTTCTTGACCTAGTTGTCCGACGAACGTGACATATGCCAAACGTCCTTCATCTGCATATTGGACACTCGAAATCTCTTGGTCGATGCCTGCGTCATTGAACGCTTGCGTGAACTCTTCTTGCGAGACACGTTCTTCCGTTAATACCTCGACACGTGTTCCTGAGGCGAAGTCAATTCCAAGGTTCAATCCCCGGAAGAACAAGAGACCGATTCCGAGAACGACGATTGCCGTCGAAACCAAGAACATCGTGCGCATATGTTTGACGTAATTCCATTCAGTAAGCTTAAAGTTCACGGATTTCACTCTCCTTCACACCAAACCATCCTTTACGTTTGTCGAACAGACGACTTGAGACAAGGAGGTGCATCAAATAACGTGAGATGAATACGTTCGAGATGAACGTCATCCCGATTGAAATCATGAGCATGACGGCGAACCCTTTGACCGAGCTTTGTCCAAAGTAGAACAAGACCGCAGCCGAGATGAGCGTCGTCAAGTTGGCATCAATGATCGTACTGAGGGAACGACGGTTACCGGCACGGAATGCCGACAAGACCGACTTCCCAGAGCGGAGCTCATCTTTGATTCGTTCCGCCGTGATGATGTTCGCATCGACCGCCATCCCGACCCCGAGGACAAGTGCCGCAATCCCTGGGAGCGTCAAGACCGCATTGATTCCATTGAAGAACAACATGATCAAGTTAATATACAGTACAAGCGTGATGATCGACACGAGTCCAGGTAGACGATAGAAGAACAACATGAAGATGAACACGGCAATGATCCCGATTGAAGCGGCAAATACCGTCTCTTCTAATGCGTCTTGACCGAACTGAGCCGATACCGACGTCGAGTAGATCTCGTCAAGTTTGACCGGGAGTGCCCCTGCGTTCAAGATGTCGGCAAGGCGTTGTCCGCTCTCCGCATCAATCCCACCACCAGAGATAATCGCTTTATCTGACAAAATCGGACCATTAACAGAAGCATCCGAAACGATTTTCGAGTTTTCTTTTTGAATCTCTTCTTCGTATGTGTCACCTTCTTCGTAATCGAGCCAGATGACGAGACGGTTCTCAGGAGCCGGACGTTGTGAGATTTCAGACGTCACTTCGCCGAACTGATCGGCCGATTGAAGTGTCAACTCAACGACTGGTTGCCCTTGCTGATTGTAGCTAAGTGCCGCACCACGAGGCGCCAAGTCTTTCCCGTCGAGCAAGACGTTGTCGTTCACGTCACGGAACGTCAATTGCGCCGTTGACGAGATGACTTCGCGCGCTTCGTTTTGGTTCGATACGCCGGCAAGCTGGACACGGATTCGATTGTTCTCTTCGATTCGAACGTCCGGTTCGGAAACCCCGAGGACGTTGATTCGGTTGTTGATGGCGCGAACGGTTGCATTCATCGCCGACTCGTCGATGACGTCGCCGTCTTCGAGCGGTTGTACTTCATACAAAACTTCGAATCCACCTTTTAAGTCGAGTCCGAGGTTCGTGTTCTTGACGACCCAAGGTGTCGAGAACACAGCGAGCAGGATTGTCGCAATCATGATGATCGCGAAAATCGCAATGTTGCCTTTTTTGTACATACGACTATTTCCTTTCTAAACCACTGTTCTTTATATAACTTCTCTCGTTAACATTACAAATTTTCTAAACATTTATCAATCATTTTCCTAAAATTGTAACGTCTATTCACGGAAATGTAGCGTTAATTTGCGTACGAGACTAAATGTTGCACAAGGGCAAAACTTCATGTATGATGTAGCTAACATCACAACATCAAAGGAGTCTTACCACATGGACAGCACAATTATTTTTGCGTTCCTCCTCACCTTGTTCGCAGGTCTTGCGACAGGGATCGGGAGTATGATCGCATTCTTTGCGAAACGAACGAACACGGCTTTCTTGTCCATCTCTCTCGGATTTTCAGGCGGTGTCATGATTTACGTATCCTTTATTGAGATCTTCCCAAAGGCGCTTGAAGAACTTGTCGGTGCACACGGGGAGTATACTGGAACGATTTACACCGTCCTCGCGTTCTTCGGGGGAATGTTCTTGATCGGTATGATCGATAAGTTCATCCCGAAAATGGAGAACCCGCACGAGGTCAAGTTCGTTGAATCGATGCAGAACGATCCGTCAACGCAAGAGTTGGCAACGACAGCAACAAATGAAGCGGCTCCAATCAATCATCCTGAGACACAAAGTCGCCTAAAGAAAATGGGAATCTTCATGGCACTCGCCATTGGGATTCACAACTTCCCGGAAGGACTTGCGACGTTCATCTCAGCGCTTGATGACCCAGCCGTCGGCGTGGCCATTGCCATTGCCATCGCGCTGCATAACATTCCAGAAGGGATCGCCGTCTCTGTGCCGATTTATTATGCGACCGGTTCACGGAAAAAGGCGTTCAAGCTTTCGATGTTATCCGGTCTTGCAGAGCCTGCCGGAGCAGCCATCGGATTTTTACTCCTCATGCCGTTCTTGAGCGACACGGTATTTGGTCTCTTGTTCGCGGCAGTCGGTGGGATCATGGTCTTCATCTCGCTCGACGAGTTGCTTCCTGCAGCCCGTGAATATGGGCATGCCCACCATTCAATGTACGGAATGGTCGCCGGAATGATCGTCATGGCGACAAGTCTGATCCTATTAATGTAACGAGTAATGCCCTGACGCGAGGCGTCAGGGCATTTGTCATGTCGTCTTAAACACATGGACGACATCTTTTAATTCAGACGACATATGGCTCATCGTTTCGGCGATGCTGTTGATTTCTTGGATGGCCGCGAGTTGTTCCTCGACATTGGCCCCCGCCTCTTCGACGCTTCGTTGTGTCGAGACGGCGTTCGTGGACATATCCTCGACCGAAACGGCAACTTCTGTCGTATTGGCACTGACTTCTTCTGTCGCCGCGGCAATCTCACTCATCTGACGCGACGTCTCTTCGATGACCGATACAATCTCACGGAACGCCGAGGCGACTTCACCCATCTGTGATACCCCACTCTCGACATGCACGCTCGATTCTTCGAACGCCGTCTCGACTTGCTCCGTGTCGCGCTGGATGTCACGGACGACAGTCTGAATTTGAATGGCAGATTGCTTCGACTCCTCGGCAAGCTTTCTCACTTCTGCCGCGACGACCGCGAACCCTTTCCCATGTTCACCCGCACGTGCCGCCTCGATGGCCGCATTGAGCGCAAGCAAGTTCGTCTGTTCCGTGATGGCCGTGATCGAACGCGTAATCTTCTCAATCTCAAGCGACTGATTCGAAAGACGGGTCACCATCTGTTGCGTGAGCTCATTGGCGCGACGAATCTCTTGCATTCGTTTCTCAGCTAATTGAACGGTCTCAAGTCCACCGTTTGCTGCTTCAAGTGTATGAATCGTCTGTTCGTTCACTCCTTGTGACGCTGCAGCAATCTGGTTCAACCCATCGACCGCTTGATTGACGCCAATCGTCCCTTCTTCCGCTCGTTTAGACGACCCTTGGGCCGCCACATTCATGTCTTCAAACAAACGAGAGACACCTTGAGTCGTTGTCGCCACGTGGTCCGTACTCGCATACAGTTCTTCTGAATAGGCAGTGACTTTCTCTGAAGCCTCGCCAACTCGACGAATCAATCCGACGAGGTTATGTTTCATCTCATTGAAAGCCGTGACAAGATCTCCGAGCTCATCGTTTGAGGCGACCTCAATATCTTCGCCCGTCAAATCCCCGCCCGCCATAATTCGCGCTTGACGACCGAGTCGGTTGATCGGTTTTAAGAAGAGGCGTTGTAAGGCAAGCAAGGACAGGATTCCGATCACGACACCGACGACGCTGATGACAAGCATCCAGAGGATTGAACTCTCCGCTTCGGCTTGTACAGCTTTCGTCTCGGATGCGAGGAGTTCACCTTTGTATTCGACAAGGTCTGTCACTGTCATCCGAACACGGTCCGTTGTCGGCGTCACGCTCGTATTGAGGACCGTCTTATACCCAATCTCATCTTGTTGCTGGCGAAGTTCGATTGCACGATTCATCTCACGGTCCAACAACTCGTTAAATTTCTCCAAATCCCCCAACCAAGATAAAATCTTCTCATCTGAAGAGGATTCCTTCAGTGAAGCCATCAACTCGTCACGCTGCTCCTGAACACTTTGCAGACTGATGAGTGTTTTCGGATTGGCAACGAGCATATAGTAGTTCAAATAACGTTCTGCATCGGTCACCGCAAGCGACAGATTTTCAGCCAACAGCATTTCCTGTGTTCCCTCGTTCAGCACCCGGTCATATGCAGCAGTCGATTGTCTCAGTTGATATGAACCAAGCGCTCCGACAAGGACGAGCGCGATAATTGTGGGAACTAGCGCGATCGACATTCGTCTTCTGAGAGAAGAACGCCCTTTCTGTTTTGTACCGCTCCGCTTCCATGTCCACCCTTTCCACTTCTTCATCGGTCGTACCAATCGTTTCACGTCCATGTCATCCGTTCTCCTTCATCTCGAATTTCTTCTCAATTTGACATTAATGCAAACGTTTTCATGAATCAAATCGATTTTTCGAAATGAGGTGGATGAATCACCTAATTGACATACTTTGTCAAAAAACAGTCGCTTTTCTATTTAAAAAAAAGCGTCCGACCATAATGGTCAGACGCTTACTTGCTTATTCCTCAAATGAGGCATTCGCTTTTTTCACGACTTCCGCAACTGCGCTTCGGTTGAAACGGAGAAGCGATTGATCGCATTTCAAAACGACATGTGTGTCTTCGATTTGATGAACGACGCCGTGTAAACCGCCGATTGTGACAACGCTGTCGCCACGCTCGAGGGCGTTTTGCATCGCTTGTACTTCTTTTTGGCGTTTCGTCTGTGGACGAATCAACAAGAAGTAAAATACGACGAAAATCAAGATCATTGGTAATAACGCAACGATTGTTTCCATGAGTAACATTCACCCTTTCCTTCAATATCAGGTTCATTATACCGTGAAACTGAAGCATTGTCACACAATGTCCGACACGTTTCCTTAGAAATTCTTCGCATTCGGCTTGTTGTAGCCGTATTCTTCGAAGAACTCTTCTTTGAAATCGAGCAAACGGTCTTCGCGAATCGCTTGACGAACCTGCTCCATCAACTTCACGAGGAAGTGAAGGTTGTGTGTCGTACATAAGTGAAGGCCGAACATCTCGTCCGCACGAATCAAGTGATGGACATACGCACGTGAGTAGTTCTTACACGTGTTGCAGTCACACTTCTCATCGATCGGGCCGAAATCCGTCTTATACTTCGCTTGCTTGATCGTGACGCGACCTTTCGATGTCATAAGCGTCCCGTTCCGTGCAATCCGTGTCGGGAGGACGCAGTCAAACATATCGATTCCACGAATCGACCCTTCAATCAACGCGTCTGGCGAACCGACACCCATCAAATAACGTGGTTTGTTTTCCGGCATGAGCGGCGTCGTGAACTCGAGGGCACGATACATGACGTCTTTCGGTTCACCGACCGAGAGACCGCCGACCGCATATCCTGGGAAATCGAGTGAGACGAGATCTTGTGCGCTTTGACGACGAAGATCCTCATATTCCCCACCTTGAATGATCCCGAAGAGCGCTTGGTCTTCTGGACGCTCGTGTGCCTCAAGGCAACGTTCTGCCCAGCGGCTCGTGCGTTCGACCGACTTCTTCATGTATTCATGTGTCGCCGGATAAGGTGGGCACTCATCGAATGCCATCATGATATCCGACCCGAGTGCGTTTTGAATCTCCATCGCCTTTTCCGGTGACAAGAACAACTTGTCGCCGTTCAAGTGGTTACGGAAATGGACGCCTTCTTCTTGAATGTTTCGAAGATCGGCAAGCGAGAACACTTGGAAGCCACCTGAGTCCGTGAGAATCGCGCCGTCCCAGTTCATGAACTTATGAAGCCCGCCAGCTTGTTTGATGACCTCATGCCCCGGACGAACCCATAGGTGGTACGTGTTCGACAAGATGATGTTCGCACCCATCGCCTTGACCTGTTCTGGTGCCATCGTCTTGACGCTCGCTTGCGTCCCGACCGGCATGAAGACTGGTGTCTCGAACGACCCGTGCGGCGTATGGACGATTCCGTGCCGCGCTCCGGTCTGTTTACATGTGTGAATGTGTTCGTATGTGACTGCGTGTTTTGTCATTTTGTTACTTCCTTCCTCGTGATGAGCATCGCGTCTCCAAAACTGAAGAAGCGGTATCGTTCTGCGACCGCAGTCCGATAAGCGTGTAAGATGATGTCGCGCGTCGCGAATGCAGAGACGAGCATGACGAGTGTCGATTTAGGCAAGTGGAAGTTCGTGATCAATCCATCGATTGCCTTCAACTCGACACCAGGGTAGATAAAGATATCCGTCCAGCCCGATGACTCGACGAAGTCCCCATGGTCTCGCATGATCGTTTCGAGCGTTCGTGTCGATGTCGTACCGACCGCAAAGATGCGACCTCCGTTCGACCGGACATCTCGGAGCGCTTCAGCCGATTGAGCTGACAACTCGAAATATTCGCTATGCATCGTATGTTCTTCAATCGAATCAGCCGTCACCGGACGGAACGTACCGAGACCGACGTGAAGCGTGAGCGGGATCAATCGAACCCCTTTCGCCTTCGCTGCCTCGAGCAGCTCTTCCGTGAAATGGAGACCTGCTGTCGGAGCGGCTGCACTGCCTCGTTCCCGCGCATAGACCGTCTGATAACGATCCTGGTCATCGAGTTGTTCACGGATGTACGGTGGGAGTGGCATCGTTCCGAGCTCGTCTAAAATCTCGTAGAAGATGCCGTCGTAGTCGAACTTGAAGCGACGTCCACCTTCCGGGAGTTCCTCAACGCATTCCGCGCGGAGAAGTCCGTCACCAAATTCGACAATGGAACCGACACGAACTTTTTTCGCCGGTTTGACGAGCGCTTCCCATACGTCGTCTTCCGTCTGTTTCAATAAGAGCAGTTCCACTTTCCCGCCTGTCTCTTGTTTCGCTCCGAAGAGACGAGCCGGTAAGACGCGCGAATCGTTGACGACGAGCGCATCTCCCTCGTTCAAGTAGTCGAGCACGTCACGGAAATGACGATGCTCGATGTCTCCTGTCTCACGGTCCAATACGAGCAGACGCGAGCTCGTCCGATCAAGCAATGGGACCTGGGCAATCAACTCTTCTGGCAATTCAAAATCATAATCGTTTACGTTCAATTGAATGTCTTGCATACCTTACTCCTCTTCCTCTTCATAACCAAAATGCGACTTGGCAAACTGTGTGATCATCCGTCCTCGCGGCGTCCGCTGCAAGAACCCTTGTTGTAATAAATATGGCTCGTAGACGTCTTCGATCGTCTGAGCATCCTCACCGATTGTTGCGGCGAGCGTCTCGAGTCCGACCGGTCCACCTCCGAATCGCTCCACCATGGCCCGAAGCAATCGATGGTCGACTTCATCGAGTCCGAGTGCATCGACGTGTAGACGGTCGAGCGCATCGGATGCGAGAACTGGATCGATTTCTTTCGTGCCGGCCACCTGCGCGAAGTCACGGACTCGGCGCAAGAGACGATTGGCGATCCGCGGTGTCCCTCGCGAGCGCTTCGCAATCGCGCCACTCGCCTCAGGTGAGATGGAGAGGCGGAACAGCTGGGCCGTCCGACTGACAATCGCCGCGAGTTCGTGTGGCTCATAGTATTCAAGTTTCAGTGTGACCCCGAAACGGTCCCGAAGCGGCGCCGATAACATCCCGGCCCGCGTCGTCGCCCCGACGAGTGTGAACGGTGGCAAATCGATGCGTACGCTTCGCGCCATCTCACCTTGTCCATAGACGATATCGAGACAGTAGTCTTCCATCGCCGGATAGAGAATCTCTTCAATCGTCCGACTCAACCGGTGAATCTCATCGATAAATAAGACGTCACCCGGCTCAAGTGTCGAGAGGATCGCGGCCAAATCACCTGGTCGTTCAATCGCCGGTCCGGCGGTCGTTTTGATGCCGACGCCCATCTCGTTAGCGATAATTTGCGCAAGCGTCGTCTTCCCGAGTCCCGGTGGTCCATACAATAGGACGTGGTCGAGTGTCTCACTGCGAAGTTTAGCGGCCTGAATGAAGACCGACAAATTACCTTTCGCCTTTTCCTGCCCGATATATTGCTCGAAGCGCTGCGGACGTAAGCTCCACTCTTCAGAGTCTTCATATTGCTGATGAGATTGTGACAACAATCGTTCGTCCATAGCTTCCTCCTTATTTCAATAACAGCTGTAGCGCGCGTTTTATGTACGCGTCGGTCGTCAAGATCTCGCCGCTCAATGCTTTGCGGACTTTCGCGATCTCTCGTTCAGAATATCCGAGGGCGACGAGCGCCTCACACGCCTCGTCTAGTTCTGATGCACCTTGTGCGAACAATCCTTCGTTTGGCACATAATCCGGTGCAAGTTCGGATAACTTCCCTTTCAAGTCGAGTGCCATCTGTTTGGCCGTCTTCTTCCCGACTCCCGGGAACTTCGTCAAATACTTCTCATTCTCGGTTTCAATCGCATCAATCAACGCGTCGATATCTCCAGAGGCGACGATTGCGAGTGCCCCCTTCGGTCCGATGCCGCTCACGCTAAGGAGTTTATTAAAGAGCTCCCGTTCCCGGCGTGACCGGAAACCGTATAGCGTCTGTTGATCTTCACGGACGTAATGATGCGTAAACACGATTACATGTTCGTCTTGTTCACGATAAAAAAACGGGTTAGGCACATGTACTTTGTAGCCGACGCCCGAGACATCTAACGTTATATATTCCGCACACACATAGGCGACGGGTCCTTTTACGAATTCAATCACGGTGTAATCTCCTTTTCGGTCGGAAAAACTGCATTTATTGTACCATAACGAGCGATATGAAAAAAGGACAGGCGTTTGCCTGTCCTCAGCTTGTTGACAAATAACATGTTCGAACTCGTCCTTCCGGCGCCCACGCTTTCCGCAGGCAATCCCGGAGCCGCATCGCGACCTAGGTCGCTGCTGGGTCTCCGTCGGATTGCTTTCCTGCAGGAGTCGGGGCGCCGTCGGGCGAGCAACGCAAACGGTCGTCATCTGGCGGCCGTTTGTCTTTTTCTAAGGCCCCGACGGCCGAAGAAAAAGCTCGGTACTTACTTCGAATCGATGTATTAGGGGAAAGGGAAAACGCCGAGCCCGCCCGTCATCGATCCCGAGATCATCCTCCTCGGGCCGCCGTTCAACATCCGTTCCGTTCGTCAGACCGTGAAGGATGGATGGTGTCGACTTGTTGATTATCAGATCCGCCCCCTGTGTGTTCTTCTCACACCATTATGTGGGATGAAGGACAAAAGGTGACCAAGAACGGGCAGGCGAGACTCCTGAGGGAATAACAAGCAAAGGGAGACCCAGCAGTGACGCAGTCGCGATGCGGCTCCCTGCTTGCCCCTAGGAAAGCGAGCCATGTCCGGATTGGGCATAAAAAAGACATTAGACCTATACTTTGTCTACAGTCTGAGGACAGGCGTTTGCCTGTCCTGAAGCGATTACCGTGCGAGCATACGTTCAAGTGCACGTTTCGACCACTCTGTCGTCTCAGCATCGACGCGAATGATGTTCACAGGGTCCGTCTCGAGCGACTCGAGCGCCCAGAGGAGATGTTGCAAGTCGATTCGGTTCATCGTCAGACATGGACACATGAACGGGTTCAACGAGACGATATCGAGATGCGGGTACGTCGCCGCCAATCGGTTCACGAGGTTCATCTCCGTCCCGACCGCCCATTTTGTCCCGGGTTCACTCGCATCAATCTTGTCGATGATATACGACGTCGATCCGGCCTCGTCGGCTGCCTGCACGACATCAAACGTACATTCTGGATGGACGATGATGCGACGATCCGGTTCGCGCTCACGGAACGATTGAATTTGCGAGACCGTAAATTTCTCATGGACAGAACAATGCCCTTTCCAAAGAATGACCCGAATCTGTTCGAGGTCTCCTTCTGCCACTAGTTCTTCGCGGAGCGGATCCCAGACGGCCATCGCCTCGAGCGGGATGCCGAGGTCATACGCCGTATTCCGTCCGAGATGCTGGTCGGGAAGGAACAAAATCCGCTCTCCTGCCTCAAGCGCCCAGCGGACGATCTCATGTGCGTTCGACGATGTGACGGTCGCCCCGCCATGACGTCCGACGAAAGCCTTGATGGCCGCCGTTGAATTGACGTATGTAATCGGGATAATCCCTTCCCCGAACTGCTCCGTCAACTCTTCCCACGCAATCTCTGTCTGATCGATATCAGCCATGTCTGCCATGGAGCAACCGGCCCGCATATCAGGCAAGACGACAATCTGGTCGTCGCGTGTCAACATGTCTGCTGTCTCCGCCATGAAATGCACGCCACAGAAGACGATGAATTCCGCTTCGCTCATCTGTTCCGCGAGGCGCGCGAGCTGGAGCGAATC
Organism: Exiguobacterium sp. s160; assembly: GCF_018617575.1. Lineage (NCBI taxonomy): Bacteria > Bacillati > Bacillota > Bacilli > Caryophanales > Exiguobacterium > Exiguobacterium sp. s160. The sequence continues at coordinate 127,481 of NZ_JACSKK010000003.1, read as the reverse complement.
CCCTGTCGCGTCCGCGAATTGGACGACCTCGTCTTTTTGATAGTGATGCGCCGGTAAGAAGAGACGTGTCCCGAGCCGGTCTTTGACCGCCTGAATCCGTGTCTCCATTTCCTCCACTGACAGATTAGCGTACGTCGGTGGGAGTGTTCCGAGTAGTTGCATGTTTCATTCCTCCTTGTAAATTCATACTGCAGTCGAGCGCCCGTACCGAGTGGGTCAACTGACCGAGTGAGATGACATCGATGCGAATTCCTTGATAGTCGGCAATCGTGTCGAGCGTGATGCCGCCAGACACTTCGATCGTGATATGGTCCGGAATATGCTGGACCCATTCTCGCAGTTCATCCGGCGTCCGATTATCGAGCATCACAATATCCGGATTCGCTTGAACGGCTTCTAAGAGCTGGGCGAACGATTCGACCTCGACTTCAATCGGGGTCGTATGACCGACTCTAGAACGTGCGGCGTGAATGGCTTCTGTCACACCGCCGAGTGCGACGATATGGTTGTCTTTGATCATGACGGCATCGTCGAGGCGGAGTCGATGGTTGTAGCCGCCACCGATACGAACGGCATACTTCTCAAGCATGCGAAGTCCCGGTGTCGTTTTCCGCGTATCCGTGACATGAATCGAGTCGTCATCGAGCGCATCGACACATTGACGTGTCATCGTCGCAATCCCGCTCACACGCTGAATCACATTCAATAAGACACGTTCCGTCTCTAACAGGACACGAGTCTTCCCTTTCAAGACGATCAGTTCATCGCCAGGGGCAATCCGACTCCCGTCATCTTGGCAATCCACCAATTCGAGTTGTTGCATTCTAGCAAGTTCTTGAACGATTGGCTTCCCGCAGAAGACGCCTTCCTCTTTTGCAATGATGGTCGCGACTGACTTGTCCTGTTCATCGATCAGTTCACTTGATAGATCGCCATATCCGATATCCTCAATCAGAAACTGTCGTAGCTGTTCGCGTAGATAAATCGTGTTCATCGTACCTCTCCATTTCGAGGATGCTTTGCGCGATGAGACGCGCCGCATCGAGTTGTAAAGTTTGTTCACTTAATTGTCTTGTCACGTGTTTCGTCATGGTCAACGTTTGGGTATTTTGTAAGAAACATTTTATTTCGTCATGATTCGGTGAAATCGTCATCCACTTGCCGATTTGATGACGGAGCGCACGGAACGTGTCAGGTGAGATGTCATACGCCATCACATCGCTCGTCGCAAAGCCTCTGTCCTTCACTTGAATCGCCTCGGCGACACGTTTTCCGAACACCCAGCATTCCAAGAGTGAATTCGAGGCCAGTCGATTCGTCCCGTGTACACCTGCTTCCGCCACTTCTCCGACGGCATACAAACCGTCGACGTCCGTTCGACCCTCGTCATCCACTTCGATTCCGCCCATATGAAAATGGAGCCCTGGGCGAACGGGAATTTGGCGAAGGTCGATGCCTAACTTGTCACACGTCGTTGCGAGTTTTGGGAACCGTTCACGTAGTCGTGTCACACCAGTCGTATCGAGAAAGATGGGTTCTAATCGGTCTGTTAAGACACGGGCCACCACGTCTCGAGGGGCGAGACTCCCAAGTGGGTGATGCGCCATCACATCGTTTCCGTATGGATTGACGAGCCTCGCACCGGCACCACGGAGCGCCTCGGTGACGAGATGAGGTTCCTCGGCGGCCAACAAAGTCGGGTGAAATTGGATTCGCTGTAAGTTCGTCAGTTTGGCCCCGCATCGATTTGCCAAGACGAGACCGTCACCGGTCACCGTCTGCGCGTTTGAGGTCCAATCGACAAGTCCACCGATTCCGCCGGTCGCGAGAACGACGGCACCTGCCTCGATGTGTAGCCATTTTTCTTTCTGAAACGCCATCGCACCGACGACTCGTCCTTCCTTCATCACAAGGTCATGGACGAGGACGTGTTCGAGTATGTTCACGTTGTCCGGTAAAGACTGACGCAAGTGCCGCATGACATGTCGACCAGTCTCGTCACCTCCGGCATGAAAAATACGATGCAACCGATGAGCCCCTTCCCGTCCGAGGGTATACCCTTTCTCGTCACGATCGAAGCGGACACCGAACCGTTCCATCTCTTCAATCGCTCGACGTCCTTCTTCCACGAGAATGTCGACGCGTTCTGAGCACGATGTCTGATTCGAAGCAAGCATCGTGTCTTCTTTATGTGCCTCACTCGTCTCCTCGAGATACGAGCTCGCAATCCCTCCTTGTGCCAAATCGGAGTTCGTCGACGTCGCCTCCCCTTTGGAGACGAGGAGGACAGAGAATGAGGATGGCACATGTAGCGCCGTCGCGACGGCGGCAAGTCCTGTTCCAATAATCAAAATGTCGGTTTTCTCTATCTGTAAAGACACCTGTATATCACCTGTTTTTCATATGTAATGTTGACTTGTAAACTAGTTTCGCATAATTTTGTGTAGAAGACAACATGAGAAAAGGGGAGTCCATGATGAACCGCTACTTCGACTACGCCGCTACACATCCTATGACACATGCAGCATTAGACCATTACGTGGCTATGGCCAAAAACGTTTATGGGAACCCATCATCACTCCACGCGCACGGATATATGGCTGAAGATTATTTGACAGAGGCACGGCGACTACTTAAACAAGCACTCGGACTCGACGTCTTACGTGGGAAGTTATTGTTTACCGGAAGTGGTTCTGAAAGTAACTACATCGCACTGACGAGCCTACGGAAGCGCATGAAAGGGAAAGAAGTGATCACGTCCTGGCACGAACATGATTCAGTCGCCCTTTTGCTTGAAGAATGGGAACGCGAAGGGGTCATCGTCCATCGCTTGAAATTGAAAGACGGAAAGTTTGATTTGGAGACGTTCACGCACTTACTTGACCGTGACATCGGACTCGTCACGCTCCAACACGTCAATTCCGACACGGGATGGGTGTTGCCGCTCCATCACATCCAATGTCTCCTAAAATATAAAAAGATTCTCTTTCACGTGGACGGGGTACAGGCACTAGGGAAAATCCCGATTTCTGTGGAAGGAATCGACGCCTACTCGTTCAGCGCCCATAAGGTCGGTGGACCAAAAGGGATCGGCGCCCTCTATATGGAACGCTTGATTCCCCCACCTTACTATCCAGGTCATCACCAATACGGGATTCGTCCGGGTACGATCGATGTTCCAGGAATCAGCGCCTTCGTCAAAGCGCTCGGGGAACGTCAGGATCAACTGACACGTTTTCAGAGAAATTTCATGGCGTTTCGTGCTATCTTGAAAGAGAAGACGTCAGCGTATGTCCATTGGCTCGAGTTTGACGAACAAAGTCCCGCTATCTTTTCCTTCGTATCCCATCAACGCGACGGACAATGGTGGATGACCGAGCTCGACGATCTCGGGTTCCAAGTATCCGCCGGGTCAGCATGTCGCGCCGGTCAGAACGGACCGAACCGCATGCTCGAAGCACTCGGATATGAGACGAGCGCCTGCCACGGACTCGTCCGCATTTCCTTCGGCGCGCAAACGACCGTCGAAGACACATCGGCCCTCGCCGATGCCATCGTCACTTTAGCAAGGAGAGTCGAACATCATGAACAAACGTTTAGCCGGTGAAGAACGCCGTCGCACTTTACTTCAACTGATCGAATCGAGCAATGAACCGATCACTGGATCTGAACTGGCAAGGCACGTATCCGTCAGTCGCCAGGTCATCGTCCAAGACTTGTCGCTCTTAAAAGCGAAAGGTCACCAAATCGTCGCCACCGCGCGCGGTTATGTTTATTTGCACGGCGACTTCACCCCGTCTACCTATTCAAAAAAAGTAGCTTGCCGCCATACGGCAGAGGAGATGGAGGCAGAGATGAACGCCATCGTCGATGAAGGGGTCACCATCAAAGACGTCATCATCGACCACCCTGTTTACGGATCCATCACGGGACAGCTCATGGTGAAGAGTCGACGTGACGTCCGCGCCTTCCTCGAACGGGTCAAGGCACACGGGGCCTCACCGCTCTCGCAATTGACCGGAGGATTACATGTCCATACACTTGAAGCCGATCATCAGGAAGCGATTGATGCCGCGGTGAAAGAGCTTGACCGACTCGGTATTCTCGTATCCGAATTAGATTGAAGAGATGTCACGAATATGTGACATCTCTTCTTTTTCTTTTCAGTCATGTCCGTTATACTGATGGATGGAACAAGTTTCCTGCAATCACCTTGAAAGGAGGTCTCGTCATGAACGTCCTCGAGCACATGCTCGCCGTATGTGGTGTCTTCAGCATTCCTCTCGGCATCTTCATCCAATTCATCCCGAACGAACTCGTTCTCGCATATGGCGGCTTTCTCGTCGATTCGCATGACGCGTCTTTCTTCCTGATGTTCCTACTGGCGTGGGTTTCCTTCACGCTCAGTCAGATCGGTCTTTACTGGATCGGTCGATATGGTGGGCGTCCCGTCGCCTTGAAGCTGTATCGTTACTTCCGGATTCGGCAAGACAAGCAACTGCGGGCCGAGCGCTGGTTTGAGAAGTACGGGGCATGGATCGTCTGTCTCAGCCTGTTCTGGCGCCAGCTGTTCGCAGTCAGTGCCGGCGTGATGCGCCTGTCGTTCCGAAAGTTCTTGTCGGTGACGACACTCATTTTTGCCGTCTGGTCATTCATCTTCATTCATGTCGGGATGATGCTCGGCAACAACTGGCGGATGATTGGCCACTTCATGGACGACATCCTGCCCTTCCTGGCGCTCGCCATCGGAATTTTTCTCGTTGTCCGTCATCTTCGTCAGCATCCGAAACACGTGAAAGAATCAGCGTAACTTGCGCTGATTCTTTTTTTGTCAGAAAGGGAAACGCTCACATCTGTCGAATAAGAATCATGTAAGCGAATCGCGGTCACACAAACAAGACATCGCACAACGAAAAAGGAGGAATCACCATGTTCCATCGCCGTAAAACGTATACGATTCGACCTGAACGCCTGCAAGAATTCACCGACTTCTTCCATACATACATCTATCCGATTCAAGCGTCCCATGGCGCCCGACTCGTCGGACGCTGGGTGACCGAGGACAAGTCGGAGGTCATGGCACTATGGGAATACCGAGACCGTGAACACTATGAACAAGTCGAACGGGATTACCGCGGCAGTACGTTACGACGGGACGCCATGAAACAGCGGGCCCGCCTCGGAAAAGACCTGTATATCAAGTCGAGCGAAGAGTTCATGATGCCGACCGGTCACTATACGCCACCACGTGCGATCGTCTGTGTGACAGCGTATATTACGAACGAAGCAGGTGAGGTCCTACTCGTTAAAAATATGCATCGAAACGACTCCTTCGAGATGCCGGGCGGACAGGTGGAAGAACACGAGTCACTTGTCGACGCCATCCACCGTGAAGTGGACGAAGAGACCGGCGTGAAAATTGAGGTCGAAGGCATCACGGGAATCTATCAAAACGTGTCGTCCCGCGTCCTCTGCGTCACGTTCCGTGCAAAATATGTATCCGGGGACCTCAGACCACAAGCCGGGGAAACACAGGAAGTCGGATTCTACAAAGTCGACTCGCGTAACGTCGGTGACTATATTAAACGGGAGCACTTCCAGATGCGCTTCCTCGATGCAATCGATCCTGTGTATATGCCATACGCCATCTATAAAGTACGTCCATACGAATTGATTGAGCGCATCGAGCGCCAATCGGTGTAACGCAAAAAGGGATGATCCGCTACGCGCGAATCATCCCTTTTCTTTATGCTTCTTCTTGTAGGTCTTCTTGCTGTGATTGTCCAGTCTCCACTAACAGTTTCCGGACACGGCGTTTTTCCACGTGGAGAACGGTGAATGTCATGTCTTGATACGTGACTTGTGCACCTTTCTCCGGAATGTCGCCGAGTAATTCAACGAACCAACCGCCCATCGTGTTGGAATCGACGTCTGGTTCCGCAATCCCCATCTCTTCCGCGAATTCATCGACGTTCATGTCAGCCATACACTCGTAGACCCCTTCACGGAGACGTCGGAGATAGACGACGGATTCGTCGTGCTCATCCCAGATGTCGCCGACGAGTTCTTCAAGCATGTCTTCTAACGTGATGAGACCCGCCGTGCCCCCGAATTCATCGAGGACGACAGCCATGTGAGATTGCTTCTGTTGGAGAATCGGAAGTAGTTCAATCAATTTCGTCTGTGGTGACACGTACGTGAGCGGTCGGATGAGCGAACGGACATCCGTCACTTCATCCTTCATCATCGAACGTAAGAAGTCACGTTCTGACAAGACACCGATGACGTTGTCAATCGAGTCTTTGTAGACCGGCAAACGCGAATGTCCACCACTGAAAATCGTGTCTTTGATTTCATCGAGCGAATCGTCGATGTCGACTGCCAAAATATCGATTCGCGGCGTCAAGACGTCATCGACGGTAATATCGTTGAAAGCGAAGGCGCTATGGACGAGCTCAGCTTCCGTCTCACCAAGCACACCTTCCTCTTCTCCCATATCGACGAGCACTTTCAACTCTTCTTCCGTGACTGACGGCTCCTTGTCTTTCATCCCGATCATCCGAAGCGTCAACTTCTTCAAACCAGTGAAGATCATCGTCACCGGTTTGAGGATCTTGACGAGGAAGACGAGAATTCCGCTGATAAGAAGCGAATACTTCTCCGCAAACTCTTTAGCGAGCGACTTCGGTAAAATCTCACCAAAGATCAAAATGATGACCGTCGTCGCGAACGTCGACACGAGAAGACCCGTACCGCCACTAAAAATCGACGTGGCGATCGCCGTTGATACCGTTGCCGAACCGATGTTGACGATGTTGTTCCCGACGAGGATCGTCGAGAGCGTATCGTCAAAGCGGTCGACGAGACTGAGGACGCGTTTGGCGGCTTTGTCGCCGTCTTCTGCCATCCGAATCATCCGAACACGGTTTACACTTGAAAGCGCCGTTTCTGCTGATGAGAAAAACGCTGACAACATGATGAGAACTACATATAGAATTAAACTTGACGAGGGCACAGGGTCCACGTTAGCTTCACACTCCGTTTCTTCTTAACAAATAATTTTTTCTTACTCCACGAACTCGAATTCGAAGTCGAGAATCGCAACGACGCTGCCGTCTTCGGCACCGAGCTTGCGAAGATCATCATCGACGCCCATCTGACGCATTTGACGAGCGAATCGTTTGATCGACTCATCATGGTCAAAGTTCGTCATCTTGAAGAGCTTCTCGATGCGAGGGCCCGTGATCACGAAGCGATCGTATTCATCGATGTGGATCTGATAGCCTTTCTCTTCCTTCTCATAACGATACACGACACGAGGCGTCGCTGTCTTCTCTTCAAGCTCATCGAGTGGGAATTCAGGTGTCGTATCGACAAAGTTCGCCACTTCGATCAACAAGTTACGAAGACCATCTTGTGCGAGGGCAGAGATTGGGAAGACTTTGACATCGTCTCCTACTTTCTTCTTGAACTCTTCGAGATGTTCCTCTGCGTCCGGCATATCCATTTTGTTCGCCACGACGACTTGTGGGCGTTCGAGGAGACGTAGGTTATACGACTCGAGCTCACGGTTGATCGTCGTGTAGTCTTCGAAAGGGTCGCGTCCTTCCATTCCACTCATATCGATCATGTGAACGATGACTTTCGTCCGTTCGATATGACGAAGGAATTGGTGACCGAGACCGACGCCTTGGCTAGCCCCTTCAATCAAACCTGGAAGGTCGGCCATGACGAAGCTACGGTCGTCCGCTGTCTTGACGACACCGAGGTTCGGTGTGATCGTCGTGAAGTGGTACGCGCCGATTTTCGGACGTGCCGAAGAAACGACCGACAGAAGTGTTGATTTCCCGACAGACGGGAAACCGACAAGTCCGACGTCTGCGAGGAGTTTCAATTCAAGACGCAATTCGCGTTCTTGACCTGGTTCACCGTTCTCCGCGATTTCTGGAGCCGGGTTGGCCGGTGTCGCAAAACGACAGTTCCCACGTCCACCACGTCCACCTTTAGCGATCGTCGCTTGTTGTCCGTGCTCCGTCAAGTCGGCGATGACTGTATCCGTCTCTGCGTCGAATACGATGGTGCCAGGTGGGACTTTGACGATGAGCGGCTTCGCTTTACGTCCGTGCATCCCTTTTGACATCCCTTTTTCGCCGTCGTGGGCGATAAACTTCTTCGAATAACGGAAATCAACGAGTGTGCGCAATCCTTCTTCTACTTCGAAGATGACGTCTCCACCGTGACCACCGTCACCACCTGCAGGTCCACCATCTGGGACATACTTTTCGCGACGGAAGGCAACCATCCCTTTTCCGCCGTCTCCAGCTTTTACAAAAATATTAACCTGATCGACAAACATTTATTTCCCCTCCTTTATGTGAAACGTAGTCATCTCTACGTTCTGTTCGTACACATCGGCTGACGTGAACACGTCTTCCGGGACTTCTCCCGTGACGCGAACCATCAGTCCGTCCGTGAACGTCACATGAATCGGCCCGTCCGTGTCTTTCAACAAGCGGACAAGCATCTCTGCCACTCGCGCATCATCGAGGGCGAGTTGGTCGGTCGAAATCGTATACGTCATCCGTCCTTCCCAATTCGCTTGAATCACGACAAGGCTCGTCTGTGGCACGTTCAGACGAACGAGCGCACTCTCCTCGTCGGCCTGTTTCCGATAGCGTTCGTAAAGTTCCTCGAGCTTAGTCGGATCGAGTGCCGCATAGAGCGAGATCAATTGAAGCCGATTCATCCATTCGTGACGGACGGTCGATAAGAGCTCGAGTGTCTGTTCTGAATCCATTTGATCCTCTCCTAGAAAAAAAGACTCTAACCAAAAAAGTGGCTAGAGTCTTCTGCGTCGTTCAACTTACGCGACTGGGTAAACGCTCACTTGTTTCTTGTCGCGACCAAGACGCTCATAGCGTACTACGCCGTCAACTTTCGCAAACAAAGTGTCGTCGCCACCACGGCCAACGTTTTCACCTGGGTGAATCTTTGTACCGCGTTGGCGGTAAAGGATTGATCCAGCTGAAACTGTTTGTCCGTCAGCGCGTTTTGCACCGAGACGTTTCGAAATTGAGTCACGACCGTTTTTAGTCGAACCAACTCCCTTTTTCGAAGCGAAGAACTGAAGGTTCAATTGTAACATGAGGTCCACCTCCTATTGTTCAATTTGGATATATTCACCGTAGCTTTGGGCGACCGTGTCTAACTGCACGAGCATCCCTTCTAATAACAGTTGGGTGCGTTCCATATCCTGCGGTGATAAGTCAGGATACGTCTCGACATAAAAGTAACCACCCTCTGTTTGATCTGCCATTTCTACAAGAAGCGATTGACCCGCAAGCGTTTCGACGGCGTTATAGGCACCAAATATGATGGCTGAAACACCGGCGCACACCAAGTCAGAACCAGGTTCTGCAAAGTTGGCATGACCAGTCACTTCGACGGAGCGAATCGAGTTCGCCTCGTCTCGTCTTACCTTGACCCGAATCATAGCTTACGCTTCGATTTTCTCGATGCGAACTTTCGTGTAAGGCTGACGGTGACCTTGCTTACGACGGTAGTTTTTCTTAGCTTTCATTTTGAAGACAGTGATCTTCTTAGCGCGGCCGTGTTTTACCACAGTACCGACAACTTTAGCGCCTTCTACGAGTGGAGCGCCGACTTTAACATCGTCACCACCAACGAAAAGAACCTCACCGAATTCTACAGTACCTTCGACATCAGCATCGAGTTTTTCGATGTAGATCTCTTGACCTGCTTCAACTTTGATTTGCTTACCACCAGTTTTGATGATTGCGTACATATACGTGCACCTCCTTGTTAAACTCAGACTCGCCATCCTGGGCAGGGCAAATACCTTTAAAACCCGTTCTGTGCGGTTGTAGCCATTTGGGTGCTTCCAAACGAACTAACGTTATAGATAATACCACTCTCAATTATTCATTGTCAACGGCGAGATAAGAAATTCTGACATTCTGCGGACGTCCCGTAAAAGGCGAACTCCGGCTCCCCTTCGACGAGGTGTACGTCAATGTCAAATTCATGCCAGGAAGCGTCATGCCACTTCTTAGGTAGTGAGAGCACAACCGCTTCGTATTGCCCGCTCAGATCAAGGAGCGCTCGTTCAAACTGCGAGAAGACGGCCAGTTTCGATGGCTTGCCTCCATATGTCATCCGGTCTTGGATCGAGCGTCCGGTCCGTTCTCGTGACAATTCGAATAATCCCATCCGTGTGAAGCCGTACACTTCTACCCGTCGTGGGTCACGTGCCCCGAGCTCTTTCAACTTTTTCAGGAGACGGGTCTGACCATCTTTCGAACCTCGCAGAAAGTCGATGACGATCATGCCGCCGATATTACGTAAGCGCAACTGCTCCATGATCGTATAGAGCGCCGCTTCATTGATTGTGTCGGCCGCGCGCCCCTTGTCTTTGACGGCGACGTTCTTTCCACTGTTGACGTCGATGACGGTCATCGTCTCGACTTGTTCGATCAAGACGAACGCCCCGCCATCTAACCAGACGGCACGACTCTCGAGCTTTTCAATCGCCTCGTCGAGACGCTTCGCCTCCGGGATTCGTCCTTTCCCGATGTGACGTTTCACGGGAACGTCCAAGCGTTCAACGCGAGCTTGTCCTTCCTTGTCGTTCAAGAGGACCGATTCGACCGCATGACGCCGCACGAAGTGTTCACAGAGTAGTTCGTCTTGCCCGTACCGTTGTTCGATCACAGCTTTCGCACGGCCGCGGAGCAGATCGAGTTCTTCCTGTAAGGCGTCTGGTGCCACTTGTCCGGCCTCCGTTCGAAACAGGACCCCTTCCTCTTCTGTAAGGGCAACCGACTTCGAGAGACGGTCCTGCGTGACGAGGTCGAGCTTCCGACTGAACAGTTTACGACGACCGTACGGGAAGTAGACGAGATAGCGTCCACCGAACCGAATGTTTTCGGTCACTTTATGATGCTTGCCGTTGATGCCTTCTTTCGTCACTTGCACGAGTCGTTTTTCCCCGACAACAGCCGCTTGTCCGATGGCAGGAACGTCCGGATACGAGGCCAGTGCGCGAAGCGTCTCCGCAATCGGTAAAAAGAACGTCGTCTCCCCGTCCGTCAAAAAAGCCGCGCCGAGTGACGGGTGGATCCGTTCAATCGCAGCCTCGACAATCGTACCGACCGATAATTGGTCGACGAAGCGTTCTTCGACCTCGAGTAACCGTTCCCCGTCCACGAGCATCGCCCGTTCAATGGAAGGTGTTCGTTCGTAGATTAACTTCATGTGCACCTCTCCTTTCGACAGAAAAAGGCAACTTTCGTTGCCTTTACGCTTTTTTCATTCCAAATTTCATCATGAGTCGTGCCCAGAAGCCGACCGGCGCCGTCTCTGTCTGAATCGACATGAGCGGGACCGATTCGCCGAGAATGCGACGCGTGATGTTGCGGTACGCTTGTCCGGCATTGTTGTCCGGGTTCATCGTGACCGGCACCCCGCGGTTCGCAGCGGCAATGACTTCCTCATCATCGATGACGACGCCAAGGAGGTCGATCGACAAGATGCGCATGATGTCATCGATATCGAGCATATCGCCCGATTCGACGAGGTGATTTTTCACCCGGTTGACGACGAGCTTCGGTGCTTCGATGTGACTCGCTTGCTCAAGCATCCCGATGATGCGGTCCGCGTCTTGGACGGCCGCCTTCTCAGGTGTCGTGACGACAATCGCCTCGTCCGCTCCGGCGATCGCGTTCATGAACCCTTGCTCGATTCCTGCTGGACAGTCAATCAAGACGAAGTCATATTCCGTCTTCAATTGGTCGACAATCTCTTTCACTTGCTCAGGATTGACCGACGTCTTGTCTTTCGACTGTGCGGCCGGAAGTAAGTACATCTCTTCGAACCGTTTGTCGCGAACGAGCGCCTGATTCAACTTACATTGTCCCGTGATGACATCGACGAGGTTATAAATGCTCCGGTTGTCGAGTCCGAGAATGATATCGAGGTTACGCAACCCGATATCCGTATCGACGAGACAGACCGAGTGTCCAGACAAGGCGAGCCCCGTCCCGATGTTGGCGGTCGTCGTCGTTTTCCCGACGCCCCCTTTTCCTGATGTCACGACGATGGCTCTGCCGTTTTTCACTTCTTTTTCTGTATGTACAGGCTCCACTACTTGCTCCATTCCACTCACCCTCTCTGTAATTCCATTGCATATGCGTCTTTCAGACCGGTCATGACGTGGCGGAGACGTGTCATCTCAATCCCGTCATTCGTCTGATACGCACAACCCATCTCAATCTCAGGAAGTTCCTCCTCATCGTCGGACGTGAGAACATGTTCGCCGATTGCCAAAAACTTCGGATGGAGGAGGCTCGCGGTAATGACCGCTTCTTCCCATCCTTCGACACCCGCACGCACATTTCCTCGTATCGTGCCCAAACAATAAATACTTCCTGTCGCCCGGACCTCAGAACCAGGATTGATATCCCCAATCACAAGCACCGAACCATCAAACGCGAGGACCTGTCCACTGCGAATCGTCCCGCTATGATAATGGAACGTCTTTCTGCCATACGTCGCTTTCGCTTCTTCCGTCAACATGACATCGCTCGACAAGTCTTCAATATAAAAAACGCCATGACGAGCGACGACCTCACGAATTTGACGTGTCAGCTCCTCGTCAAGATAACGAGTACCCGCGTGCAACTTCAGGGCAATCTTACCGGACGGCGGCTCCATTTCTTGTAATGTCGCTTCAAAGTCCGTAAGCACCTCGTCGATGCCACTCTTCGGATTGAAGTGGATGGCAATTCCGTTGCGATGTCCTTTAATCGTAATGTGTCGTTTACGCTCCATCATGGCTACCCTCTTTTCACAACAGGTCGGATCGTCACATACCGCATCATCGGATAATAAAGAATCACGATGGCGATGGCATTGACGAGCACGGTCCCTGGAATCTGTTCAATCAATAGTGTTTGAATCGTCATCAACGTCCCACCGATCGCTGCCATGATCCCGTATATCGCAACTGTGAATACGACAATCATGAACGTGAAGGTGATGGTGACGGAGAAGAAGTTCTCACCTATATATTTTAACACGAAGCTGGCTAAGAGAGGAATGAGTGAAAAAGTAAATACATAAATTCCGAGCAAGTCGGTGTAGACGATGTCATACAGTAACCCGAATACAAGACCGAACCCGAGCGCCGTCTCCCATCGACCGTACAGACTGACGAACATCAGCCCGATTAGCGTCAATAAAAGATAAGGCGTGGCATAGTGCCACGAGAAAATCGATGCCCATGTTCCTTCAATAAGAAAAAGGAGGAACAGGGCGATGAACACTTTCATGTTACTCACCCGCTGCTCCTCCTTCCTCGGGACCCGTTAGAAACGGTTCGTCTAGTGTCCGATCAATCACGTACATTTGTGAGAACTCATTGAAGTCGGCCTCCGGTTTGATCCGGGCCACTTGAGAGACGCCATATTCGTCCGTCTCGATCGACTCGATCGTACCGATGACGAGTCCGGCTGGGTAACGTCCCCCGAGTCCAGAGGTCGATACGATTTCTCCTTCTTTCAGCTTGACGCTATTCGATACTTTCGTGAAGAACAACTCGTTCGTCTCCGTATCGAAGCCGTCAATCGTCCCATACGTCGCTTTGCCGTCCGCATCTTTGACGACAGCCGAGACGTTGTTCGTCCGGTTGTTGTCGCTGAGCAGTTGCACTTGTGACGTATAGGCACTCGTTTGAATGACACGACCGACCATTCCGCTCGCCGCGGTCACGGCCATGCCTTTCTCAACGCCGCTTTCAGAACCGACGTTGATAGTGACGTAGCGTTGCCAATCGTTCGGTGTCCGACCGATGACCTCCGCCGGAATGAGGTCGAAGTCGCGTAACGACTCGTCTTTCGCTTCGACCATTTTCCGAAGCTCCTCATTCTCACGGCGCAAATCATCCGCCTCAACCGATACCTCGGCATACTTCGCCAAATGTTCTTTCAGTTGACGGTTCTCTTCGTAGATGTCGCGGACGTCCGAGATGGATGAGACGGTCGAGTCCATCCATCCGATTGGTACCGCGAACACTCGCTGGAACGTGCCGACCACATCACGCGTGACGTCTTGGTACCAGGCTGATTCCGATCGTCCTCGAATCGAAACCCCTAAAATGACGAAAAACAAGATCAGTACAATTAGCGTGATGATGAGCTTTTTATTACGTACGAATCGGCTCATCGTGTCTCACCTCTCATCGACGTGACGAGATGCCTGATTTCGAACGGAGGACGTCCATCATTTCAAGAGATTTTCCTGTACCGACTGCTACACAGTCGAGTGGCTCATCCGCAACGAGTGTCGGGATGTGCGTCTCGTCTGAGATGACGTCGTCCAAGTTTTTGAGGAGCGCGCCGCCGCCAGTCAAGACGATTCCACGGTCCATCACGTCAGCCGCGAGTTCTGGTGGTGTTTGTTCGAGCGTCTGCTTGACACCTGCCAAGATCGCTTCGACTGTATCTGAGAGTGCTTCGCATACTTCTGTAGATGACACTTCAATTTGTTTCGGAAGTCCTGTCACGAGGTCGCGACCACGGATTTCCATCTTTTCTGCCTCGTTCGATGCGTCGATGCGCGCCGAACCGACTTCCATCTTGAGTGTCTCGGCCGTACGTTCCCCGATCATGAGGTTGTACTTGTTTTTGATGTAACGAATAATGGCGTCATCCATTTCGTCACCACCGACACGAATCGATTGGCTTGTCACGATGCCGCCGAGTGAGATCACTGCGACTTCGGTCGTACCGCCACCGATATCTACGACCATCGAGCCAGTCGGTTCCCAAACCGGGAGACCTGCGCCGATTGCTGCCGCGAACGGTTCTTCGATTGTATAAGCTTCACGAGCGCCTGCTTGTTTTGCCGCATCTTCAACAGCACGTTTTTCAACAGACGTGATACCACTTGGCACACAAATCATGACGTTCGTCTTCGATGAGAACAAACCGCCTTTTGATTTTTGAGCTTGCTCCATGAAGTATTTGATCATCGTTGCTGTCGTTTCAAAGTCAGCGATAACGCCGTCTTTCATCGGACGACGAGCAGAGACGTTCCCTGGCGTACGTCCAATCATATCTTTGGCCTGGTTACCAACGGCCTCAATTCTACCTGTATCTGTGCGGAACGCCACAACGGACGGTTCACGAACAACAATTCCTTGACCCTTTACGTAAACGAGCGTGTTAGCCGTTCCAAGGTCGATTCCGATTTCTCGGTTAAAACTACGAAACATAGGTGTTGCTCCTCTCTTCGTTACACTATTTTTTATTATAACGGAAAAATCATGTTTGAAAACGTTCATTCGATTACAGGTTATTTACAATAACCGCATCTCAGTCCTGTCTCACCGTCTACTAGTTTGCCTTCTTTTGAGGAAAAAGGCAAATCAAAAAAGCAGACGCGAGTGGGCGTCTGCCTAAGAGAGAACGGTTACAAACCAGGTTGGAGCGGAAGTAGTAACATCGCGCCGTAAAAGAAGACTGAGAAGATGAGTACCGGTCGAAAGAAGCGGGACGGCTTCAAGCGCGTCGCTCCGGCTAAAAAGCTCGTTGTCGTCATGACGAATATGTAGATGCCGACATACATAAGAAGTAAGCGGACGAGCACCGTCCAAATGCCGAGTTGGTCGAGTTCATTGAATGCGAGCACGATTAGACCAAGGTAGGCGATGAGCGATAGGACGCCCACTCCGACGCCGACGAGCGGAGAGACACGATCGAGCCAGTGGTCCTCGTCAAACCGAAGGAATAGCGCCGTACTCACGAATAAAAATAGAACGAATAGGACGAGCGAGAAGGTCGTTGTGTCTAGATGGACGTAGCTCACAAGGAGCGAGACGCCGATCATGAACAACCAGATGATTTTTTCCATGTTGAACACCTCATCTGCTATCTTACCAAAGTCCGCGATTCAATTGGAGGAAATTGTATATTCCTTTATCTTAGTCATAGTTTTTTTACTATATGCAAGATAGTTTGTTGCAAGGAGATGTGAAGATCGTCTTCGCTTAATCGGACGTACAGACTTTTAAAAAATGTTTTCACGTTATGAACGACGTACCAGTATCGTTCATCATCAAGATATGGTTTTCGTTCCTCCAAGAGAGATGGGAGCTGTTCTACATGACGAAGGATGATTTCAGAATCCATCCCCCGCTCAAGTAAACGTAGGAGCGGATTGATAAGACGTTCGTCTTCATCATGCGCCAATATGTCGGAACGCATGACTTGTACGATGATGCTATTGAAAAGTTCAGGAAATAACTTCTGATTTAGTTTGGGGTTTGCAATGAGCTCATCCGCCGCATCTGCTGCATGGGCGATGGAATGGGCCCATCCTTTCCCATTTACATATCCTCTTGTGTCTTTCTCTAATGTTAAGTATCGAATAAGAGCAGTCGTTGTCCGCTTGAACTGCTCCTCTGTCAAAAAGTTCTCTTCTAAATCTCGATGGAGGATCAATGCTATCAGTAAAGTCGTGAACGTTCTCGTGAAAACGTCGTCTGAGTTCGTTTCCTCGATTCCCTGAAATAGAAGAAACTCCACGGACGTTTCAAGTAGCTCACTCATCTTGTCAATTTCGATGTCTTTTTGTTCATTGATGAGACGAAAGAACATTGTGTATATGAGTCGATCACGGAGTTCGCCGTCCGGTGATCCGATATGCTGAACCATACTTGTGAGGATGATATCTTTTTTCATTACGTAATGTGTCATATCCCCATGTTTCATCATCTGAAGAATATTCTTTAATTCATTTTCACTCAAAATACTCATAGTAGTTCACCAACTATTCCATTTTTTCTACAAACTGTCCATTCTAATAATTCTCCTTACAGTTTGCTATCCATATAAGATTTAGAATTTGCTTTATTCATCCATTATTACACATATGAATTCCAAACTTTTCAACAAACGAAAAAGTCACAGCTTTCGACAAGTATCTTCAAACATTGTCGAACGAATATTAATCAAGTTGTTTTGAATTCAGGTATATAAATATTAGGAAAAGCTATAATAAAATTATATTTTAGCTATTTTCAGGAGGTTTTTAGAATGAAGTTTTATAAAAAGACTTGGTTTATAGTCCTTATGTTAATCTTATTTTTCCCAGTCGGGCTAATTCTTATGTGGAGATTCGATAAGTTTACGATTCCTAAGCGAATCATAATTACCATCTTACTTCTTTTATTCTTTGGATGGATGTTTACAGGTGAAGAAAAGATTAGTGCCGATCAGTGTAAACAAAGTATCGATCAGGTAAAAGCCCAACTGACTACTCTGCAAAGTGAGTATGACGAGCTGTCAGTAAACATTGATAAGTATAAAAAAGAGATTGCGACTTTGACTAGAAAGGTCGAATCAGCTGATAAAATCACAGCTGAAAAAGTAAAAGATGCTGAAGATAAAATTCGTAAAGAAAGTGAAGCAGAAATAAAGAAAGCCATTGCAGAGGCTGAAAAGCGTGCTGATGAAGAAATAGCCGAAGCCCAAGCAGAAGCTGATCAACAAGTTGCGGCTGCAATCTCAGAAGCTGAAGCACAGGTTCAAGAAAATACTTATGTGGCTGCCGAGACAGAAGCTTCTGCCGCCCCACAGTTCTTCCAAAACTGTACGGATTTAAGGGGGACGCATCCGGGCGGAGTACCTTCAGATCATCCAGATTATCAACCTAAGATGGACCGTGACAAAGATGGATGGGCATGTGAGTAATTGAAAGCAAAAAATATAAGAAATCGAAAACCACCCGTAAAAAGGTGGTTTTCGATTTGAGGAAATTAATTCAACTGTTAACTCGACGATTATGATGCTTGTCATTAACTCCATAAAGAACCATTGATAGACCGATAATTATACAAATTAGACCACCAAGACCAGTTGTTATTATTGAAGACTGTTCAGGATAAAATTCTTTACTTAGAGTCAGGAATATAAAAAATATCCATCCTACAAGATTAATCATATGTCTCTTTGACAAGTCAGCTCCTCCTTATCAACCAAAGGGTTCATATCTTTTATTCAATCATTGTCTTGACCATATTTTCTACCTGATATTTCTTTTTAAGAGGTCAGTTATACCTGTTTCCTGAAATGTTTTAATTTTATACACGCCATCATTTCCGATAGCGATTTTTATAAAAATAGAACGAAACAAAAAAGCAGACATCCTTATGCCTGCTTCCCACTTCTCACCCATTCATATATCCCCGCTGCTTCATGCTGACATAATGGTCTTCCCCGATAATGACGTGATCAAGACAGGCGATGCCGACGATATTACCCGCTTCAACCAACCGTTCGGACACCTCGATGTCTTCCCGACTCGGCGTCGCGTCCCCGCTCGGATGATTATGCACGGCGATAAAGCACGCCGCCGATAACTTGAGCGCTTCGCGGAACACGTCGCGCGGATGCACGATTGACGAATTAAGTCCACCAACAAAAAGCGTCTTCCGGGCAATCAGTTGATTTTTCGTGTTGAGATACAGACAAACGAAATGCTCTTGATTCAGTAGCCGCAACTCATCTCGCAACAACTCATACGCATCTTGCGGCGACCGAATCGTCGGCATACTCGCCTTCGGTTCCTCGACGTATCGAATCCCAATCGTGAATGCGGCCAGGAGTTGCTCGGCCTTCTTCTTCGTCATCCCTTCGATTTTGCACAAGTCATGGACGGACGCCTGCGACAGCGCCCGTAACGTCGGATACACATCCGAGATCCGGCGTGCCGTCTCCATCGGGTCCTGTCCCCGTCCTCCGATTTGAAGCAATCTCGCGATGGCGGTCTCTACACTACGGTCAATCACCATGGTCATTCCTTCACCTACTTTCAAGGCATTCACAGGAAGCGAGGCGTCACCCCATGCCGGTCGAGCGTCTTGACGAGCGGATGGATCGGTAAGCCGACGACGTTATAAAAATCACCTTCGATTTTTTCGACGAAAAGACCACCCGACCCTTGGATGCCATATGCTCCCGCCTTGTCGTATGGTTCTGAGGAATCAAGGTAATCTTCCATCCAACTTTCTGGAATCACATCGAATGTCACATGCGTCGTCGTGACGAACAAGTCCTGCGTCGCACCGATGATGCTAACGCCCGTGAGCACTTCATGGGTCGAGCCGGACAAGCGTTCGAGCATCCGTTTCGCATCCTCACGGTCCGCCGGCTTCTCCAAGATGACGCCGTCTAAGACGACGACCGTATCCGCACCGATCACGATAGCATCTCGATGATCACGCGCCACATCCATCGCTTTCTCACGGGCGAGACGGGCGACATAATCGCTCGGGGACTCCTTGCCGTCCGTTCCTTCCATCACGTTCGATGGGATGACCTCATGCTCGATTCCCGCTTTACGCAGTAACTCCGTACGTCGTGGTGACATCGAGGCGAGAATGACACGCTTCTGTGTTGAATTCATTGTATCGACTCCTTCTCTTCTTCTAAAACGGGCTTCCTTGCCGTTTCACACTTCTCTGTTGATTGTAGGCAACGCGCGTCGTAAACACAATCACTCGGGTCGAAAAAAACGCCCCTTCATTTTCTGAAGGGACGTGTCGATTTATGGTGTCGTATAGTCGTAAACCGGGATATCTTTCTGTTCGAAAGCTGGTTCCGGGATGTAACGATCTGGAACGAGTTGATCGAGGTCCGGGCGATAGAAGGCATCCAGCTCGACCGTAAAATCAAGCGCTTGTACTTCTTCGACCGTATTTGGTCCTGTCTCGGCTGGTCCCGTGAATTGAATCGTCCGCAACACATGGATGCGGTTCATCGACTCAATCGATTCCAAGAACGAGACGAGGGCATCATACGTTTCGGCCTGAAGGGTCACGGTCGAACGAATTGTCGAGGCGTTGACCGGTGCGACGTCCGTCGGTTCAGCCGGTTCGTTCGTCTCACTGACGTCGGCCGGATTGAACGGCTCGACTGTCTCAGGTACTTCCGACTCAGCTACTAGCCCATCGGCGAACGCGATACTCGTGACATTGACGCCAGCTAATAAACTTGCCTGTGACAACGCCTCGACAACCGTATCGAGTGCGGGTGCCGTCGGAACGCGTGTCTGAAGCGTTTGTGAGTCCGCCACGTCAACGACCTTCCCTTCCTGACGCAACAGTTCAAGCTTCGTCCGTTCGAGCGAGAGGTCTCTCTCGAGCGCCTCGACTTCTCCTTGTTTGATGAAGTACGTATAGCCGAAGTAAGCCGGTGCTACGATGGCTGCGAGGAGGCAAATCGCAAATAACGCATAAATTGTCGAACGTTTCATTGACTCACCACCTCCGCATCTACTTCCTCTTCTTCAGTCAATTCTTCCTCCACGTCTTGGAACATGAACGTGAACTCTCCGATGTAGCGTGGAAGCGGGTCTTCTTCGAATGAATTTTCCTCTTCTTCCTCTTCTGCCGCCTTCAATTCGGTCGTCACGCCGAGGAGCTTCACGTCAAGGAAGCGTTCATCGGTCATGAGCGAACGTTGGAAGGCGTTCAAATCCTCGAGCGTCTCAAATTGTGTCCGTACGCTCATAATCGAGCCGTCCGCGTAGTTATACGTCAACACGTAACCCGTCGGAGGCAATTGTTCGGTCAGCGCCCGAAGTGCCGGCACTGCATCTTTTTCCATGTCCGTCAACGCCGTCACGGTCTGGTCGAGCGAGAGCACTTGTTGTGCTTTCGAGTTCACCTGTTCGGTTTGATAGATCTCAACAAGTTGGAGTTCCTCTTCAATACGTGCTTGTTCTGCTTCCAATTGCCCCACCTCGTAGTACAGGTAACCGGCCGCGCCTCCTCCGAGGAGGAGGGCGACGAGTCCCGTCACGATTGGCCAACGAAGCGTCACATCGGTCGAGTTGATAAAGTTCGTATCCTGGTCCCGTTGAAGCGTCGCCATCCCGAGTAAAGGAAGCATCTGATGCGATAGCGGTGTCACATGGGCAATCGCGAGCGGTTGTTCGACCCGTGTGACGGAGACGAGGGACTCGGATTGAATCATGTGAACAAGATCGTCCACTTCAGGTACCGTTCCCGAGACGTATAAGTCGTCGATGGCGCGACCATCCGTCCGTAGCGAGTAACGATAGAAATCGAGGAATCGGGCGAGTTCGTTCAACCAGTCGTCCATCTGGTTCGCTTTCATCTCATCCGTTCCGTTGTATGTATACGTCACGACGCCATCTTTCGTACCGACTTGGTACGGGAGGTCTGACTCGATGGAACGAATGAAGCGTATCTGTCCTTCTTCTAGCACCAACAATTGATGCGAGAATGGTGTGACATGCCAGATGAGCGTCGACTGGAGCGAATCGATGTCTGATAAGCGCATGACGCCGTTTGCGACTGCGACCGAGCGTGGCGTGATTTTTTTCAACGCGAGACCACGTTTTTTCATGTACGAGCGGAGCGACTTCGTCAGCTCAATCGATACGGCATGAAGCATGACGTCCGTCTTGACACCGTCTTCACCTAGCACTTCATAATCAAACGACACGTCGTCGAACGGTAAGATGATGGAACTGCCGATCTCCATGAACAAATAGCCACGAATCTCATCCTTCGGAATCGTAGAAGGAATCTTGACTTTCCGTGACAACACTTCCGTCTCGTCCAATGCGACCGCACATGTCATGCCACGACGGACTTTCAATTTGCGACAGAGTTCGTCGAAGGCGAGACTGAACGCCGTCTCGTCGAGAATTTTTCCTTCTCCGTACGCATCTTTCGCCAACTGAACCGAGGCGCTTCGCTTGAACACACCTTGTTTGATGACGGCACCGTGGATGCTGAGAGCATCAAACGAAAAATAGGTGACCGTCCCTTTCTCTATCCCACGACTCATGATCGTTTTCCCCCTACATCAACTCAAAATACCAATCAAAAAAGCTTTCACTAAACCAAAACGTCAACATCGTCCCGAGTGCGATGGATGGCACGAACGGAATCGGTTGTTTTCGTCCAATTTTCTTTGAGGCGATCAATGCCACTCCGACAACCGCTCCAATCAAACTCGACAAGAACAAAGCGACGAGTACATCACGAGGACCGAGCACGAGACCGATCATAGTAAACAATTTGACGTCCCCTGCCCCAAGTCCCCCTTTTGAGACGAAAAAGACGGTCGCCAAAAGAGAAAATCCGAGGAGCGCCCCAGCAAGCGGCGACCACCACGTGGCCCCTGTCACATAGGTAAGGACGAGTAAGATCGGTGCCGTGACACGCAAGATGACGTTCGGCACGAGCATCGTCGATAAATCAGATACGGCGAGCGCCAACAACGTCGATAAAAAGGCGAACGCAAGAAGCGTCGTCATACTAAATCCGTAAAGCATAAAGCTATAGCCATATCCGATGGCTCCGAGCAATTCAAAGATCGGATACGTCGGCGCGATCCGCTCGCCACATCCACGACATCTCCCTCTGAGGGTGAGATAGCCGAAAATCGGGATGAGTTCCCACGGTGACAATTCGTGACCGCAAGACGGACAATGTGAACGCGGTGTCACGATGGATTGTTGACGTGGCACGCGGAGCCCGACGACGTTGGTGAACGACGTGATGACCGCCCCGAGGACGATGCTATATAAGAATCCAATGAATTCAATCAAGGGAGGATCCTCCTTTTGTAAGTATATGCCAAAAACAGAAAACCGGCTAGGCTGAGCGAGTGCCCAGCGCCAGCCGGAGGATAAATTATAATTTATTTAACGTCATCTTTGTTTAAACCACTACTGTCTTCAGGACTAGCCAAAGTCCCAATTCGTTTAGTCCCGCTTAACCAAACATTATAAGTGTATTTATTATCAGTTCCTTTGTTTACAACTACAACTCCGTTTGAGTATGAAGCTGTTCCAAATGGATCTTTCATTGTGTCAATCATATTCAATCCATCTTTTTCAGTAGCTCGTTTAGTTCCAACAAATCGAATGACCTCTCCGTCAGCAACTTCATTCGAAGCTACATATAATTTGGCTGCATTGACCATCTGCTTCGCATCGGCAACCATCGCATCCTTCTTCGAGTTCTCAATAATCCCACCAATCGCAACGACCGCGATGGCTGCGATAATTCCTAAAATAACAACGACGACGAGCAACTCGACAAGTGTAAGTCCACGCTCATCTTTTAATTGTTTGGCATCTTGCCAAATCATTTTCAACTTCTCTACCATGATTCATTCTCCCCTTTTGTGTATTGTGCTGCATGTAAGCTAGATTCATTACGAAAGACCTAAACTAGAAGTAGAACAATTTTACTATACCTTCTAAATTTAGTATTGAAAAGGTATATTTTCAAAACTCTGCATATTGCGTTTACTGATTTTGAATATCGCCATAGATTTGAAACATCGGGACGACAATCGAGATGACAATCACCCCAACGACACTCGCTAACACAACAATCAAGAGCGGTTCGATAATCGACTTGAGTCGATCCGTTGTCGTCTCGACCTCCGTCTCATAAAACTCGGCGACCTCATTCAACATCGAATCTAAATCTCCACTCTCTTCTCCGACCGCAATCATTTGCGTCATGAGCGGTGGGAAGTTCGAGTTACGCATGAGCGGCTCGTGGAGCGGAATCCCTTGTGCCATCATTTCACGTGCCTCCGTCAATCCCTTCCGGATGACACGGTTCGACACGATGCGTTCCGTGATTTCGATGGCCGTCAAAATCGGTACCGCCGCCTGTAAGAGAACGGCCAAGCTTCGCGTGAGTAGCGCGATTTGCGACTTCGTCACGATTGGTCCGAAAATCGGCATTTTCAGCAGCAAGCGGTCGATGACGAATCGTTCTCGGTCCCGCTTCAGCATCCATGTAAACACAAACACCCCGAGTATAGCGATGGCGAGTAAGAGCCACCAGAACGCAGCGATAAAGTCTGAAACGGCGACGACGATTCTCGTGATGAGAGGAAGCTCACCACCGAGTTGACCGAAGATGCTCGCGAACGTCGGAACGACGTTCACCATCAAGAAAGCGACAACGCCGATGGCGACAATCGAGACGACCAACGGATACGTCAGGGCGGAGATGACTTTCCGCTTCACATCATATTGTTTCTGGAGTTGGAGCCCAATCTGATCGAGCGCCTCCTCCAAGTTCCCACTCGTCTCCCCGGCAAGTGCCATCGAACTGAAGAAGTTCGAAAAGACGCGTGGATGCTTCTTGATCGCCTCAGAATAGGCAATCCCCTCTTTCAAATCGTCCTCGACTTGACTGAGCGTCTTCTTCAAGACTTTTGATTCGGACTGTACCCGCAAGATCGACGTCGCACGGACGATCGGCACCCCCGCCCGGATGAGCGTCGCGAACTGTCTGACATACATGATCAGATGTTCGATTTTGACGCGTTCCGGTAGGATATTGACCTCTTTGTTTAGTCCGGTCGACTCGAGTTCGGACAAGTCTGTCACGAGAATCGATTCTTGGCGTAACTTATCTTTTGCCTCCCGAAGCGAGACGGCCGTGATGCGACCTTTCTTGCGCTTCCCGTTCAGGAGCTTTCCTTCGTACTGAAATATCGCCATCACTCATCACCTCATCTCTTCTGTCGGGACGGCGTTCGGATTGATGATTCCTTGCCGTACGAGCTGTTCAATCGCGGCATCCATCGACTGCATGCCATGCTGACGACTCGTCTGGATGACGGTCGGAAGCTGGAACTCTTTTTCATTTCGGATCAAGTTGGCGACAGCCGGGTTCCCTAACATGATCTCCATCGCGGCGACACGGCCTTTCGGCACGTCGATCCGCGGGAACAATCGTTGACTGACGACGCCGAGCAAAACGTTCGCGAGTTGCGTCCGGATTTGGTCTTGCTGCTCAGCCGGAAACGCATCGATGATTCGGCTAACTGTCGACATCGCACTCGACGTGTGGAGTGTCGCCATGACGAGGTGCCCCGTCTCGGCTGCTGTCATCGCCGTCGAAATCGTTTCTAAGTCACGCATCTCCCCGAGCAAAATGACGTCCGGGTCTTGTCGTAAAGCAGCTCGTAGGCCGCTCACGAACTTCATGACGTCCGACCCGATTTCGCGTTGGTCGACGATGCTTTGGTCGTGTGAATGCAAATACTCGATAGGATCTTCTAACGTGATGATCCGCTTTCGTTGCGTCCGGTTGATCTCGTGGATCATCGCCGCAAGTGTCGTCGATTTCCCAGACCCGGTCGGCCCAGTCACGAGGATGAGACCATGCGGCTTCTCAATCAATCGCTTCAACACCGTCGGCAAGTTGAGTTCATTTAATGTCGGGATTTCCCCGGAAATGGAACGGAATGCGATCGCAATCGTTCCCCGTTGATAGTACGCGTTGACACGGAAGCGTGAAACACGCGGCACCCCGAACGAGAAGTCGAGATCGCGCTCATGTTCGAGACGTTCGCGCATGTCTTCCGTCATAATTTCTTTTAAATATCCTTCAAGATGATGGGGCAATACCTTCTCCTCACCCATCGTGATAAGACTCCCATCTACCCGGATGATTGGTGGAGAACCCGCCGTCAAATGAATGTCTGAGGCGCGTCGCTCGACCGCATTCGTCAAGATGACTTCAATCGATTGATTAATCATAAGCACTCTCCGTAATGACCGTTCGTAATATTTCTTCAGTCGTTGTCAACCCGGCTGCGACTTTTTCTAATCCGTCAGCCAATAAGAAGGTCGCTCCTTGCGACTTCGCGTACTCCACCATCTCGGACTCGGTCGCCTGGTTCATGATCATCCGTCGTAACCCTTCGTTGATTGGAATCACTTCATGGATGGCGAGACGTCCTCGGTACCCTGTCGAGTTGCACGAAGAACATCCCTTTCCACGAACAATTCGGTCGATGTGAATGCCTTCTGCTTCGAATAGGCGTTGCTCACTTTTCGAGACAGGTTCTGCCTGACCACAATCGCGGCAGACGCGTCGTACGAGACGCTGCGCGACGAGTCCGGTCGTTGAAGCGGCGACGAGGAACGGTTCGACTCCCATATCGACGAGACGGGTGATGGAACTGATAGCCGAGTTTGTATGTAGTGTCGATAGGACGAGGTGTCCCGTAAGCGAGGCCCGAATGGCAATCTCCGCTGTTTCGGTATCACGAATCTCACCGACCATGACGATGTTCGGGTCTTGTCGTAAAATCGAACGGAGACCGGAAGCGAACGTCAAGCCGACTTTCGAGTTGACCTGGACTTGGTTGATGCCGTCGAGCTGATACTCGACCGGGTCTTCTACCGTGATGATGTTTTTCGTCTCGTCATTCAACTCTACTAGCGAGGCATAGAGAGTCGACGACTTTCCTGAGCCGGTCGGACCGGTGATGAGAATAATGCCGTTCGGACGTTTGAGCATTTCGCGATACGCTTGCTCGTTTCGTTCCCCGAATCCTAGTTTCGTCAAATCTGTCAGCCCTTGCGACGAGTCAAGCACTCGAATAACAATCTTCTCCCCGTACATCGTTGGGAGTGTCGACACACGGAAGTCATAGGCGCGATTGCGTAACGTATACTTGATCCGTCCGTCTTGCGGGAGACGACTTTCCGTGATGTCGAGGTTACTCATGACTTTAAGGCGCGTCAGCATGACACTTTGAATTTTCTTCGGATAAATCGTTTCCGTACGCAAATCCCCGTCGATCCGAAAGCGGACGTGAAGTTGTTTCTCATGCGGGTCGAAATGGATATCTGATGCTCGTTGATCGATTGCGCTCAAGAAGATTTGGTTCACGAGACGAATGATTGGGGCATCGTCCCGACTAGTCGTTTCTTGTCGATCCATCTCCGGTGCATCTTCTTTTAAAATCTCGACGAGTGAATGATCCATCTCATAATAACGACTGATTGTCTTTCGAATCTGTTCACGTGTCGAAATACCAATCTCGATATTCATCCCAGTCTGCAAACGGACGTCATCAATCGCAATCAAATCGAGCGGGTCGGCCGTCGCAATATGAAGCGTGTTTCCAATCAATTGATATGGCATGACATCATGTTTTTGTGCCAATGCTTTCGGCACGAGCTTTGTGACCGTCACGTTGATATCTTGCGCATACAACTCGATAATCGGCACATGTAGTTGTTCATGAATCATCTGAATCAATTGCGTTTCGGTAATGTGGTTCAACCGAATGAGTGTATCCCCCAGTTTTTCACCTGGGCGTTTTTGTTCGAGCGCCTCATCGAGCTGACTCGTCGTAATAAGTCCCGCCTCAATCAGCATCTCGCCGAGTCTTCGCTTCGTTCGTCTCACATTACTTCACCATCCTTTGAGGAGCCTCCTCTTGCTCGACTTCCCTCTCTTCGACGAAAGTACTAGCCGTCACTCCACCAATCAATATGACAACGAGTATGGACCACGCCCACCAGGCTTGCGTCAACGATTCCGTCACCATATAGTAAATCCCCACTGAAAGAAGTGCCGTCCATACACTGATGAGCAGTTTCGTTTCACGCTTTTTCATCGATGGGACAGACAAGGCGAATAACGTCAACGTGGCCAATACCCAAAAGCCAAGTAAAATCATATAACCAATCATCCGACTGCCTCCTGTTCTGCAGGGTCTTCTTCAAATACGGGTGGTTCTTCGAAGTTGTCATTTAGTTCATCGTCAAAAGTTGGGTCTTCTTCCACCTCTTCATCCGGGAATGTTGGGATGACCGGTTCGACCGGTTCAGGTGGCGGAAGTGGGACCGAGCTCTTCGTCACGATTTCCGGTGTCGGGGTATAAAAATCAAATCCGAGCAATTCCATCGTTTCTCCTTCTTCCGTCACTTTGACACGGTACAACTTCCCTGACTGGCCCGTTTGTCCGGATTGCGTGACCGATGAACTGCCTGAAGGAAGTGATGACGAGAATCGGACGACTTTTGGATAAGGAACCGAAGTCACTTCTTCCACTCGCGCCTCGTAAGCTGATTCAAACGGTTGACCGAGTAATTGGACGATCACAGCATTTCCTTCATTCAAAACGAGGATGGCGTATGATGACTTCTCACGGTTTTGCACCGCAAAGTTCGAGCGGGCGTCCACTTTCGTGTCATATCCAAGTTCGACACCAGATGGAAGCGTCTCATGTGGCACACGTTCAAGAATGGCGAACGGCGTGGCAGCAAACATGCGATAGAACGAAGACCCGAGCGTCGTGAGCGCCTCAAAGTCTTCCCCGAACGATTTGAGACTAAAGATATCACCTGCTGCCATCTCGAATCCGTTCATTCGATCGAGCGTGGACTGCATCGCCGGAGTCGGGCTCACGGTAAACGAAGCGACGACTTCACTCTCCGCCGCGACTTGTTCCAATGTGACCGTTGACTCAAGCATCGATGCCGCTTCCATCAATGCCGGGGCAATCATAGTCATCGTCACAGGTTGGCCTTCGAGATATGGTTCGACTTTTGACTCATCAATCGCAGTCAACAATGGGTATTCACCGTCATCTGTGATGGCATCGAGCGTGTTCGGTACATCGAACGTCACGACTTCTTTTCCGATTTCAATGACGGTCCCGTCCATCAGATTGACCGAAAACGGCATCGTGTTGAAATCTTTGATGGCGTTATCGAGACGAACGTCAGCCTCTTCCTTCGTCATCCCGGAAACATCGACGCCCGCGACGGTTGTTTCTGTATATGTAGCACTTGACTCGGCGGACGCATCTAAGTAATTGACGAGTCCGATGGTCGGCAACGTCACGAGTGCGACGAGTCCGATCAGAATGAAAAGATGCATCCCATACCGTTTCATGTAAAAATCCCCCTATGTTTCATATGTCTTCTATTCTATGTATCCGTTCAGTGTGTAACTTTAGTATAATATGTATTGTACAAAAAATAACAATTTATTCATTATTCCATACGATATTTACCGATTGTTTTACTTTTTTTGAATAGGAGGTCAACGTTTTGTCGCATAACGAAAAAGGGTTTACGCTCGTCGAAGTACTCGTCTCCATTGTCGTCGTTTCCATCTTGGCAGGAGCCATGATGAATATCTTCTCGCAAAGTCTTCAAATTACCTCTTCTGATTTAGATCGAACGGTTGCAAATCAAATTGCGCAAAACACATTACATACAATCGAACGCAGAGCGAAGGAATCCGATACTTCATTTTCTCTTGATGCA
Source organism: Exiguobacterium sp. s160 (assembly GCF_018617575.1). NCBI lineage: Bacteria > Bacillati > Bacillota > Bacilli > Caryophanales > Exiguobacterium > Exiguobacterium sp. s160. Next base: position 98,315 of record NZ_JACSKK010000003.1, on the reverse strand, counting down.
TTGAAATCAGATGTGAATGGCATATGCGATTTATGTTCGGCCACAATCAACGGTCGCGATTATTCGATTGATATTGCGTCTGTTCAAACTTCTTCGAACGTCATGGACGTGACCATCATCGTCGATTCCGATACGTTGCTCCAACCAATCACGTTGAAAGGAGTCGTGACCCATGCAAGCCTCCATGAAAAGTTCCCTGAAACGAGTAATCCAGAAGCTACAACGCTCTGAAGAAGGTGTCACACTTGTTGAATTGTTGTTAGCGCTAGTTATTTCCACCATCTTCGCCGGAATTATCATCACGGTATTTTTATCTGGGACGCTCGGCTTTCGTTTGACGAATGATTCGAGTTCCCTTCGAGCAGAAGCGGACTATTTGATTGCTTCGGTCATGCAGGACTTGAATCAAACGAAATTTGATGCGATGACTGAAAGTAATGGGGTCTATACGTTTCACGTCTTAAATGACCCGAAAGTATCGGCGAATGGGATTTTGTATCGTGAAAGCGGCTATCTCGATACCGGCAAAACATTATCCGCTGCTTCCTTCTCTTCTTCTACGAATGATGTCGTACTCCAATCGATGGACATTTCGATTGTTGACGGTGCAGTCGAAGCGAGAGTCAATCAGCCATCCTACTATAAGTCTGGCTTGATTGAACTGACAATCACACTATCTCCAGCCAATGATCCATCTGAGACGAAGACGTTCAAGAGCGCCATCCCATTCTGAAAAGGAGCTTGTACCTATGAAGCAAGATGAACGAGGTTACGTCCTAATTCTTGTCCTCGTGACCATGGCGGCATTAGCCGTTCTGTCACTCGCTGCCATCCAAGTCAACTTGGCGACAAATAAACAGACCATCATTCGCGTCGACGAGACACAACTCGATGCCGACGTCAAAAGTACGTTAAATCTTCTAGTTGCTGATTTAAAGACAACATTTCCGATTCACGATGAAGCGGATGTACCCAATTACATGAAATCGGAGCAAGCCTTTCAAAACGAAATCACTTCGTTACTCGTGAGTAATCAACCATATACCGGAAACCAATTGTCCGGAGATAACGATGTCGTCTATTCGATTGAACGCTCTACTGCTGATCGAACCGATGCCCCATTCACGACTGTACTCACACTGACAGCAACAGGCACGACCGTCCCAAAAGTAGAACAACCGACGCAAACAGCAACCTATACACAAGAAGTATATGTGACCGCCCTGCCATCTTTTTTGTATTACGTTCTCGGGTCTGACGAGCAATTGTCAGTCAATGGTCCACCTAAAATCACAGGAAACATCTTTGTCGGAAACAGTGATGTCGCGACGAACGAATTGAACGTTCAACGAACCGCCTTCTACCAACTAGGCTCAACACAAAAGTCGCTAGAAAATAGTTCGACGAGTCGATTTTATTTAGATGGTAAAATCGACTTTGCCCCTGGAGCGACATGCGATGGTTGCGAATTAAATGAGTATTTCACGAGTGACACGACACCAATCGCAGGAGAAAAACCAAAGATTGGCGAGATTGATTCTTCCTTCTCACCATTCAATTTCGACTATTCGATTATTCAATACGTCAACCGTTTTCAATCAGGTACAGAGCTGAGCTACGAGAATGCGCCGGGTACTTCCATTTTTAATAGCGGACGAATACCAGCAATCTCAAATCCTCCTTACTTGGAGCAACCGAATCTCGGATTGACTGAATATGTCGACAAGCAACAGATTGATGGGATCGATTCTCTGAAAATCATCACATCACCCGTGTCTTCTCCATCCATCATCAGTGAATCAGTTGCAAGTTCGAATGTGCCGCTCTTATTCGATGGGGACGTGATCATCGATGCGGTACGTCCAATTACAATCAGTCGACCACTAATTGTGAACGGAAACCTCACGATCCGAGGCAATGTCGCATTCGACACGACTGTATATGCCTTGAAAGATGCCTTTATTGACCGTGCCTCAATCACGGGTGTCAGTCAGTCCCAAAATAGCTCTCTCGTTCTGTTAGCGAAAGGAAAAGTCTTGTTAAATCGAATCAATGAATTTGAAGACGCGACGACACCGCTCCAAGCATTTCTATACAGTGACTCAGAGGAGAAGAGTAAACTGTACGCAGTTGGCTCAATCATCAATATAAAAGGTGGTCTTTATAGTCGTGGTCCACTAGAAATCAATACGTTCCGTGGGACGTTCCGCCCATTACCAGCCCAAAGTGCAAAAGAAGCCCAATTTGCACCAGGTAACCGAACCCAGACTGATGATATCGAAAAATCACGTCTGATCATGACATATAACGAAGGGGTGTTTGAACAAATCAATACGTTACCTGTTTCCAACCAGCTTCAGCTATTCACGGCACGCCCGGTCAAACAATGAACATAAAAAAGAAGCCGACATCAAATCGGCTTCTTTTTCGTATACTTAGTAAAAATCACCCGCCGGTGTATCGACACCAGGGTTTGGATCTGTGCCATCTTTCACTTGGACGTAGAAATATTGGGAGATTGGCTCTGGACCCCCGCCGTTCGGGAATGAGGCGCTGACGTCTTGTGTCACGAGCCCCACTTTTGCAAGTCCGGGTTTCAACAGTTTCAACTCTCCCTGATCAATCGTTAGCACATCTGTCCCTTCCAATACCGTCAATCCGTAGCCCGTGACGTTTGCAGTATCTGGATAGAAGGTGATTTGTTTGCTGTACGAATATGGGCTGTCACTCATGTACAGGATGACGTTAGGCGTTGAAATCAACTGCGGGTATTCTTTGACGTCAATCAAAGTACTTTTCGATTGCCCTGGATAATCTGTAAGTTTACCTAGTATGGTAACGCCACCCTGACTTCCGTGTTCGGCACGAACCGTTGCAACGTTCGTTCCAGTTTCAGAGACAGACAATGCAGTGGATGAGGACGTCCAGTCAACTCCTAGCGGTGCACTCAACTTAGGCCCATCTAATTTCGTCTGGTCTAAGGTAAGGCTCACAGATTGTTTGATGAGTGTACCTTGCGCATCTTGATATACCCATAGTTCATTCGGTTTCGGATTCAATGCGAGATCTGGCAACTTGACAATCACTTTTAAATCATTCGACTTCACGACATGACCATTCGGATACGTATATGTCGCCCGAATTGTCGTCTCCCCTACTGTTTTAGGAGAAATCGCAACATTAGCCCCATTTGACTTCAGTCCGATAATGTTGTCTTTGTCGCTTTCCCATTTTAGTTTAGAGAAATCAATGGACCCAGATGCTTGTGCATTTACTGATGCCGATTCTCCGACATACAGGGTTAACGTTTTTGGAATGGTCAAGGAAACGCCTTTTATAGTTACCTTTTGAGATGAAAAAGTTCCTGGATTATCATCTATGGTGCGATCGTGTTTCGTAGTGCCTTGTCCGGCATGATCGGCATAAAACGAATACATATAATTTCCTGTATTAAATGTAAATTCACCTGGTGTTGTCGCAATTAGAGGAATAGAAACGACAGTTAACAACTGACTCGTTGATAAATCTTTGCATTTCACGTCTACTCCGGCTTTCTTTTTTCCACATTCAATCGAGACTTTCCCTTTTAACTCTCGCGTATCCGAATTGAACGTAAATCCTTCAGGCAAATCTCTATTATCAGGAACAGTAAACTCTTTAGGAATCTTCTCAACGAATTCAGCATCCCATTCAACTAATTCATAAGAATTTAAGTTAGGTCCCTTCACTTCAGTAAGGATTTTTTCTACGTTAAAAGAATACGTTAACATAATTTTTGATTGAACCCATCCAACGCTCGGTGAAATTGTGCGAGTCACTTCATCATTAACTGGTGTCGTGATCGGATAATCGCTATCTTTCTTAGCAAACGTTGAGGAGTAAATAGAAAGGATGAATACTGTTGCAATCAATATGATCAGGCCGTACTTGGATCTCGGATGCTTGAACATGGAAAGTCCTCCAGTCGGTTTGTCGTCACACTTCTTCAGTTAATTCATACCCTTTCCAATCCCATTTAACAAGTTCATTTTTTCAAACTTTGGAAATGAGTTCTTACTTCACTAATGAAATAAAGAGACCCGGTCACAATCAACGTCTCACTCGTCGGCGCTTCCATCCAATCGTTTAGCCATTCTTGCCATTCAACGAAGCGTGCTCCATCTTTTATAAGCTGCTCTTTCGTTCTCGCACGTGGAAAATCAAACGTCGTCTCATACACGTCGCCAATCTCTTGAAGCGCGTGAACCATCGTGTCACGGTCCTTATCTGCTAATATCGCTGTCAGCACGGTCACATCTGTCTCTTGTTTGGCTTGAAGGACCAACGCCTCGATGCCTTCCTGGTTATGCGCCCCATCCAAGATCACTCGTGGTCGTTTGGAGACGAGTTCATATCGCCCCGGATGTTGTGCCCGCTCAAGTCCCGACCGAATCGCCTCTTCCTTCCAACCGAGATGAAGCGCTACGGCGACGGCACATGCCCCGTTATAAGCTTGATGATGACCCGTCAACCCGAGCACGACAGGTGTCATACCTTCATATGTCACAATCGTCTCAGCCCCGTCCTCAATCTCTTTCACAAGTGTCCGTACATCATGAATCGAAGCGCCTACGTCTTCTCCTTTTTGAAGCAACAGTTCAATCAACTTTTCCTCACCGACACTATGGAACATCGGCACGTCACGCTTCATGATGCCGAATTTTTCAAGCGCAATCTCTTCCAGCGTGTCGCCAAGAATTCCTTGATGGTCATGTCCGATTGATGTCACAACGGTCGCGAGTGGATGTGTCAACACGTTCGTCGAGTCCAGTCGTCCCCCGAGACCGACTTCCCAAATGATCACATCAGGACGTGTGTCATCAAAATAGCACCAGGCCATCATCGTCAAGAGCTCAAATTCCGTCAACGTCTCCGGTGCCGTGTCCGCACACGCTTTGACACGATTCGCCACGTCGACGAGCGCATCTTCTTGAATCGGTTCCCCGTTCAACATGATTCGTTCCTCGAACTGAATGATATAAGGCGACGTGAACGTTCCGACGGATAATCCATTCTTCATCGCCATCGCCCGTAAAAATGCAACGGTCGACCCTTTTCCGTTCGTCCCTGCCACATGAATGGATGGACGTTCTTCTAACCCTAACTGCTCAATCATCCAGTTCATCCGCTCGAGACCCGGTTTGATCCCGAAGCGAAGCTGTCCACTCAACCAATCAAATACATCTTGTCTCGTCTTCATCTTCCACACTCCTACTGTTTACACTTCTGTTTCATCTTATCAAAATTCACGACAGCCGTTATGGAAAACAGTCTGTGCTATACTCGAAGCGAAGAAGGAGGCATGCGCCATGACAACTGATCGGAACTTCGAGGCGACGTACCTCGAACTACGTGACATCTTTTACGACCGTGGACCCATCCATCCGGTCGACAATCCAACACTTGTCTTGTTTAACGATCCATTAGCCGCCTCACTCGGGCTTGATGCACAAACACTCAAACAAGACATCGATTTACTTGCCGGCAATCGTCAAACCGAGACGTCGTTCTCGCAAGCCTACGCCGGACATCAATTCGGCAACTTGACGATGCTCGGGGACGGAAGGGCCCTCATGCTTGGGGAACACGTGACTCCGAACGGGAAACGTGTCGATGTACAGCTCAAAGGATCCGGACCGACGGAGTACTCGAGAGGTGGTGACGGTCGGGCCGCACTCGGTCCCATGGTACGAGAGTTCATCATCAGCGAGGCGATGCACGCGCTTGGCATCCCGACGAACCGTGCACTCGCTGTCGTTCAGACCGGGGAAGCCATCATGCGTCAAGGTCCAAAGCACGGAGCCATCCTGACCCGGGTCGCCTCGAGTCACTTGCGTGTCGGAACGTTTCAATTCGCGGCAGGTGCCGGCTCCATCGATGACGTCATCGCGCTCGCGGAGTTTGCAATCAAACGTCACGACCCAGACTTCATCGATGCACCCGATCGCTACGAACAGTTCCTTGGACGCGTCGTCGAAAGACAGGCGAGACTCATCGCCAACTGGCAACTCGTCGGGTTCATTCACGGCGTGATGAATACGGACAATATGTTCATCAGTGGAGAAGGTCTCGATTACGGACCGTGCGCGTTCATGGATACGTACCACCCGGAGACGGTCTTCAGCTCGATCGACCGAGAAGGACGATACGCCTACGGAAATCAACCGTACATCGGGTCTTGGAACCTTGCCCGACTCGCAGAGACATTGCTGCCGCTGCTTGGGGAGACGAAAGAAGAAGCAGTCGATGTGGCAAACAAACAACTCACACGCTATACGGAGTTGTATAAAGAAGCCTACTTTACCGGACTCACGCATAAGATCGGCATATACGTCCGAAAAGACGGTGACGATGCACTCAACGATGAACTGCTCCGCTTGATGATGGAGACAGAAGCAGATTATACGAATACGTTCCGCTCGTTGACGCTCGGAGAGATCGATTCGCTCCCATTCGCAACTCGTGAAGGTGGGAAGGCGTGGATTGATGCTTGGCAAAAACGCCTAAACGAACAAGGTCTTCCGGATGAGGACGTCAGTAGAATCATGCGCCAATACAACCCGGCCGTCATTCCACGTAATCATCACGTCGAGAAAGCAATCCAAGCAGCAGAACGAGGCGACTTCGGCCCGACCGAGGCGCTACTCACGATTTTGCGTGACCCTTATAACTACGACCAACCGTCTGAGTACGTATCAGCAGGTCCACCGCGGACGTATCCGTACCAAACGTTTTGTGGCACATGAACCATTTCGCATTCGCGAGATGGTTTTTTTGAAACTTCTTTCTCATTCTTACGTAATAAGGAGTGTTCAAATGTGAAAGGAAATGATGATGATGATGAACGAAAAGACACTCGCCTATTGGAATCAATATTGGAAAAAACGTGAAGCTCATCCGCCGTCTGAAGTGGAAGCGTTTCAGTTTGGTGATGACGCAAATGGACTAGCAGAACTCGTCGTCTCTGGAAAGAAGACCGCTACATGTTCCGCGCATATCCTTTACGAGATTGAGAATGAACCGCTCCCCTACGTCGGACAGTACGCCATCGTTCTCGACGAAGCAGATCAACCCTTGGCCATCATTCAAACGACCGAAGTCACGATTCAGGCGATGAATGAGGTATCTGAAGCGTTCGCATTAGCTGAAGGTGAAGGAACATACAAAGAATGGTGGGACATTCATGAGCGATTCTTTAGTGAGCTACTCGGTTCGTATCAAATATCTTTTGCACCAAATATGAATATTGTCTGTGAACGATTTAAAGTAGTGGACCGATTCTATGCGAAAGAGTGATTGAACGTAAAAATGACTTCGAGTGAGGACCATTCTTTTGATAACAACCCGAACGTCGCTCGACGCTCGGGTCTTGTTTTACTCTGAATCATCGAAAGGGAACGATACGGACGAAGGTTCCGGTAAAGAATCAGCTAGTGTCAACAGTTCTTCTTCCGAGATGTTTCCCGTCACGAGAATTAGTTTGTCTTGACTGATGAAGTAGATTCCATTGCCGCTCGGCTGATTCAATCGACCATACTCCACTCCATCCGTCTGACGATTGATTCTCTCACCGTCGCCTACACTGAATGCATCGGTCATCAAAATGGTGACCAGTTGCGACTCATCATAGAACGTCCACAATTTTACCGGTCGTTCCACGTCATCGATTTCACTATCAATCGTATACATCGAATCTTCTGGGAGTGACAAACCGTGGCTTCTTTTTTCGGAAGCGTCAGTGATTCCAAAGTGCTTCATCCCATGCATGACCCATTCCCCGTCCCGTGAATAGTGATAGACACCGAAGGAAGGTGTTTGGTTAGGATGAGCCATCGCTACCAATCCGATGTCTCCAACTGTCGCCTCATAGATGACGTCCTTTGTGGAAAGGTGACCTTCCGATCCATCTTGATATTGAAGCGTGATTTGATGAACTACCGCATCTGCTAACGATTCGGTCCCTTTTGGTACGTCTTCAATGAGCGTGCCGACCCATTCACTCGTGAGTGCTTTGGACTCCTCACTCATTTCAATTTTCTCTATATCTGTACCGACCTCTTTCTCTTCTGATGTCGTACATCCAGTCAGCCCCAATACAAGAACACACATTAACCCGATTCGTTTTCATCTCGTATCCCCTTATCTACATCTACCTCTCCAAATTCTACCAAAACACGAAAAAACCTTCTTCAGAGAATTAATCTCCAAAGAAGGTCATGGTCTTACTTACGCAACTCTTCCAAACGGGCGCGGACCGCGTCACGCTTGTCGAGGTAGTCTTTTTCTTTTGCTTTTTCTTCGTCGATGACGTGAGCCGGTGCCTTGGCGATGAAGCCTTGGTTTCCGAGTTTCTTCTGTACGCGCTCGACTTCTTTCTCATACTTCGCCACTTCTTTTTCAAGACGCGCGATTTCTTCTTCGAAGTTGATGAGGTCTGCGAGCGGGATGAAGAGCTCCGCTCCCGTCATGATCGCGGACATCGACTTGTCCGGAGCCGTGAGGCCACGTCCGATTTCAAGCTCTGTCGCGTTCGTGAACTTGCCGATCGTCATTTCGTTCGCGCTCAAGTAACCTTGCGTCGCATCGTCGCTCGTCGAGATGAAGAGCTGGATTGGTTTTGACATCGGTGCGTTCACTTCTGCACGGATGTTACGAACTGAGCGGATGACGTTCATCACAGCTTCAAACGCTGGAACTGAATCGGCGAAGTGAAGGTCGTCACGACGCGTTGGGTAGCTTGCACGAACGATTGAATCGCCTTCGTGCGGCAAGTGCTGCCAGATTTCCTCTGTGAGGAACGGCATGAACGGATGCATGAGACGCATGATTGAATCGAGCGTATGCGCGAGGACCGAACGTGTCGTGTGCTTCGCTGCTTCGTCCTCACCATAGAGCGTGAGTTTCGCCATCTCGATGTACCAGTTACAGAACTCTTCCCAGATGAAGTTGTACAGGTAACGACCGGCTTCACCGAACTCGTACTTGTCGACGAGGCGTGTCACTTGGTCGATCGTATCGTTCAAGCGTGTCAAAATCCACTTGTCAGCAAGCGTCTTCTCGCCCGTGAGGTCGATTTCTTCCACTTTGAGTCCATCCATGTTCATGAGAGCGAAACGGCTCGCGTTCCAAATCTTGTTCGAGAAGTTCCATGTCGACTCGATCTTCTCCCAATAGAAACGAAGGTCGTTCCCTGGTGTCGAACCTGTGAGGAGGAACCAACGGAGTGAATCCGCTCCGTACTGGTCGATGACTTCCATCGGGTCAACGCCGTTACCGAGTGATTTCGACATCTTGCGCCCTTCCGAGTCACGGATGAGACCGTGGATGAGGACATCGTTGAACGGTTGTTTCCCTGTGAACTCGAGTGATTGGAAGATCATGCGTGATACCCAGAAGAAGATGATGTCGTATCCCGTAACGAGCGCGCTCGTCGGGAAGTAACGGTTGAAGTCCGGTGCGTCCGTATCCGGCCAGCCCATCGTTGAGAACGGCCAAAGCGCTGACGAGAACCATGTGTCGAGAACGTCCTCGTCTTGTGTCCAGTTCTCACTGTCCGCCGGTGCTTCTTTTCCTACATACACTTCGCCTGTCTCGTTATGATACCAAGCCGGGATGCGGTGGCCCCACCAAAGTTGACGGCTGATACACCAGTCGCGGATGTTCTCCATCCAACGGAGGTATGTGCCTTCGAAGCGCTCTGGGACGAAGTTGACTTTCGTGTCGTCGTTTCCTTGTGCTTCGAGTGCTGCTTTAGAGAGTGGCTCCATGTCAACGAACCATTGTTTCGAAAGGTATGGCTCGATGACTGCGCCTGAACGCTCTGAGTGACCGACCGAGTGCGTGTGCGGCTCAATCTTCACGAGTGTGCCGTCCGCCTCTAAGTCTTTGACGAGTTGCTTGCGGCATTCGAAGCGATCAAGCCCTTCGTAAATGCCCGCGTTCTCGTTCATCTTCCCGCCTTCGTCCATGACGAGGATGCGTGGAAGTTCGTGACGGTTTCCGATTTCAAAGTCGTTCGGGTCATGGGCTGGCGTGATTTTTACGCAACCTGTACCGAACTCCATGTCCACATAGTCGTCCGCAACGATCGGAATCTCACGGTTCATGACCGGAAGCATGATCGTCTTACCGATGAGGTGTGTGTAACGCTCATCTTTCGGGTTGACGGCAACCGCTGTATCGCCGAGCATCGTCTCTGGACGTGTCGTCGCGATCTCGATGTGACCTGAGCCGTCAGCGAGTGGATACTTCATGTGATAGAACGCACCCTCGACTTCTTGGTAAATAACCTCGATATCCGAAACTGCCGTCTTTTGAGCCGGGTCCCAGTTGACGATATATTCGCCACGGTAGATTAAGCCTTTTTCATACAAGCGAACGAATACTTCTTGAACGGCTTTTGAGAGCCCTTCATCGAGTGTGAAGCGTTCACGTGAATAGTCGAGACCGAGACCGAGCTTAGACCATTGGTCGCGAATCGTCTTCGCGTACTCGTCTTTCCATTCCCACGTCTTCTCGAGGAACTTCTCACGTCCGAGGTCGTAACGCATCACGCCTTCTTCACGGAGCTTTTGTTCGACTTTCGCCTGAGTCGCGATGCCGGCGTGGTCCATCCCTGGGAGCCAGAGCACGTCATAACCTTGCATGCGCTTGAGGCGCGTCAACAAATCTTGGAGCGTCGTGTCCCAAGCGTGACCGAGGTGAAGTTTCCCCGTAACGTTCGGTGGTGGGATGACGATTGTGTACGGTTGTTTCGAATCGTCCTCATCTGCTTTAAATACATCGTTCTCTAACCAGTAGTCGTACCATTTTGACTCCGTCGCACTTGGGTCGTACTTCGTCGGCATGGTGATTTCGTTTGTCTCATGGGCCATGTGTGGCGCCTCCTCTATATCTTAATGAACACAAAAACGGCTTCTCTCGTCCTATACGCTAAGGACGAAAGAAGCCGTGATCTTCCGCGGTACCACCTTAGTTCGCCAACAAGTGGCGCACTCAAAATCGAATAACGGTCGATGGACCGAACTTTCTTACTCCATTCAGAAAGTCAGCTCCGAGGCGACTTCCGCGTCCATCCCTCGCAACCTTTCACCAAGCGGTCGCGTCTCTAAAAAAGGAATGGATGATGCGTACTACTCCTCATCAATGCTTTTCATCGTATCTGTTAAATAATTGTAGCGACAGAAACGTCAGCAGTCAAGATTAGAGTGAAAACTCTTCTTGAAGCTCTTTAAACGTCGCTTCGACCGCTGCAATCGTCTTCTCGATATCCTCATCCGTATGTGCCGTCGATAGGAACAATCCTTCGAACTGTGACGGTGGCAAGAATACGCCGCGCGCTGCCATCTTCTGATAGTACGAACGGAACATCTCGAGGTTCGCCGATTTCGCTTTTTCGAAGTTCGTCACTTTCTCATTCGTGAAGAAGAAGCCAAACATCGAGCCGGCACGGTTCGTGTCGTGCGGGATGTTGTATTTCTCACCAGCTTGCGTGAAACCTTCCGCGAGACGGTCTGCTTTACGCTCGAACTCCGCATAGTGCTCCGGTTTGAGTTGCGAGAGTGTCGTGTAACCAGCAATCATCGCGAGTGGGTTACCCGAGAGCGTACCCGCTTGATAGATCGGACCTTGCGGTGCGATCTGTTCCATGATTTCACGTTTTCCACCGTAAGCGCCGACCGGAAGTCCACCGCCGATAACCTTACCGAGACACGTGAGGTCCGGTGTGACACCGAAGTATCCTTGTGCACAGTTGTACCCGACACGGAAGCCCGTCATGACCTCATCAAAGATGAGAAGCGCGCCGTTTTGTTCCGTGATTTCACGGAGTCCTTTGAGGAACCCTGGTTGTGGTGGCACGAAGCCCATGTTTCCAGCAGCCGGTTCGACGATGACACCAGCGAGGTCGTCACCGTATTTCTCAAACGCGACGCGGACTGCGTCCAAGTCGTTGTAAGGAACGGTGAGCGTGTGGCTCGCGAGCTCTTTCGGTACACCTGGTGAGTCCGGGAGACCGAGTGTTGCGACACCAGAACCGGCTTTAATGAGAAGCGAGTCGCCGTGTCCGTGGTAGCATCCTTCGAACTTCAAGATCTTCGTCTTCCCTGTATAGCCGCGCGCGAGGCGAAGTGCCGCCATCGTCGCTTCCGTACCCGAGTTGACCATGCGGACCATCTCGATTGATGGGACGCGGTCGATGACGAGTTCTGCCATCTTCGTCTCGAGCTCGGTCGGCGTCCCGAACGTCCAGCCTTTTTCAGCTTGTTCTTGAATCGCTTTCGTGACGACAGGGTCACGGTGACCGAGGATGAGGGGTCCCCATGAGAGGACGTAATCGATATACTCGTTGCCATCGATGTCATAGACGCGTGAACCTTCACCACGTTCGGCGAAGATCGGCGTCATACCGACCGATTTGTAGGCACGGACCGGACTGTTGACGCCGCCTGGCATGAGTGGGCGGGCTTGTTCGAACGCTTCTTGTGAGCGCGTTTGGTTGTATGTCATGCGTAGTCTCCTTCCAAATAGCGACAGACGTCTTTTGCGAAATACGTGACGATGAGATCTGCACCGGCACGTTTGAATCCTACCATCGTCTCCATGACGATGCGTTCTTCATCGACCCAGTCGTTGAGTGATGCGGCTTTGATCATCGCGTACTCTCCGCTCACGTTATACGCCACGATTGGCATATCGAGTGAGTCACGCATATCACGGATGATGTCCATGAACGCGAGAGCCGGTTTGACAATCATAAAGTCGGCACCTTGTTCGACGTCAGATTGTGACTCGCGGAACGCCTCACGACGGTTCGCCGGGTCCATCTGATAGCCTTTACGGTCGCCTTCCCCTGGAGCCGATTGGGCAGCGTCTCGGAACGGTCCGTAATACGCTGACGCATATTTCACGCCATAGCTCATGATTGGGATGTGGCTGAATCCGTTTTGGTCGAGACCTTCACGGATGGCTGTGACGAATCCGTCCATCATCGAGCTCGGTGCGATGATATCGGCACCCGCTTGTGCTTGCGTGATGGCTGTCTGGACGTGAAGTGGAAGCGATGCGTCGTTATCGACGTCCCCGTCCTTCACGAGGCCACAGTGACCTGTAGACGTATATTCACATAGGCACGTATCGGCAATGACCGTGAGCTGTGGCGCCCACTCTTTCACTTTACGGATCGCTTCTTGGACGATGCCGTGGTCATGATACGCTTCACTGCCTTCCGGGTCTTTATGTTCCGGCACGCCGAACAAGAGCACGGATTGGAGACCGAGGTCGACGATTTCTTTGATTTCTTCTTCGAGTCGGTCAAGTGAATAATTAAAGACGCCAGGCATCGAGCTGACTTCACGTTTAATGTTAGTCCCTTCAATGATGAAGAGTGGGTAAATCAAATCTTCTTTCCGAACATGATTTTCACGTACGAGGGCACGCATCGACTTCGATGAGCGAAGACGACGGTGACGGTCAAACTGGTTCATGAAAAATCCTCCCCTACACACTGTATTAATGCATCCATAGTATAACATTCTGGCACTCGTACCGGTAACGTCGACACTTGTCGGACGGCACGTTCCGTCACTTCGCCGATGGCGTACCACGTCCCGGTGAAGCGGGACAAGTGCGGTGTGAGCGCCTCGACGGCCGACGGGCTCAAGACGAGCAGTGCCTTCACGGTCTCGAGTTGTTGCTGTTGCGCCGATGTCAGTGGCAACGGAATCGTCTCGTAAACGACCCAGTCCTGCACGTGAGAGAGCATCGTCATGTGCTTCGTGTTCGCCAAATTGCCACGCGCGAACAAGACGACCTCATCGGCGGAAACGACATCGCGTAACTGCTCAAAGAGTGCCTCACCCGTATACGTCTCCGGCATGAGCGAGACGGTAAACCCTTCCGCTTCAAGCGCCCGCTTCGTCTTCTCACCGACAGCAGCGACCTTGACATCACGCGTCAGATTTCGAAGCGCGGGCACCGCGTTCTGGCTCGTGACGACGAGCCAGTCGAATCTCTCCACGGGTGGTGGGACGTGCGTCTCTCTCGTCTGAATGAGCGGGACATGATGAACGGAAAGACCGCTCGCCTCGAGCAGCGCCCGTTGCGAAGCGGTCATTCGTTTCGTTCCCGTGTACCAGACGTCACTCATTGACCGAGGCGAGGATTTCACGCCCGCCACGTCCAAGCAATTCTTCTGCGACGTCCATTCCGAGTGCGACCCCGTCCGTTGACGTTTTCGTCACGCGAAGTACTTCTTTCCCGTCCACTGACGCGATGAGGCCCGTGAGCGTCACTTCGTCACCGTCGACCGTCGCGTAACCGCCGACCGGGACGTGACAGCTTCCCTCGATGGCTTTTAAGAAAGTCCGTTCCGCTGTCGCGGCTTTTGCCGTCACATCATCATGTAACAGTTGAAGCACTGCCGTGACTTCTGCATCATTTTTACGACTCTCGATCGCGAGTACGCCTTGTCCGACAGCAGGTACCATGACGTCTGGGTCAAGCGCTTCGAAATCGACACGGTCCGTCCACCCCATCCGTTCGAGCCCGGCTTTTGCGAGCAAGATGGCGTTGTAGTTCTCCGAATCCAATTTCTTCAGACGTGTGTCGATGTTTCCGCGGATCCATTGAATCTCAAGGTCGGGACGTGCCGCTAAAATCTGTGCCCCACGACGGAGGGAGCTCGTTCCGACGATCGAACCTTTTGGAAGCGTCTCGAACGTGTAGCCGTTCTCGCAGATGAGGACGTCACGTGCGTCGACACGTTTTGGCATGCAGCTGATATAGAGTTCTTCCGGAAGTTCGGCTGGAACGTCCTTCATGCTGTGGACGGCGAAGTCGATGTCCCCGTCGAGCATCTGTTGTTGAATCTCTTTGACGAATAGACCTTTCCCGCCGACTTTTGACAATTGTACATCGACGATTTGGTCCCCTTTCGTCACGATTTCTTTAATCTCGAACTCGTTTTGTGCTCCGGCTTGTTTCAATTGCTCGATGACCCATTTCGTTTGAGTCATGGCGAGTTGGGAACGGCGTGAGCCGACGATGATTTTTCGCATGTTGAGTCTCTCCTTCATAGAAAAAGGCGACACATGTCGCCTTTTATATCTTGTTAGCGCATCAATGCGCGAAGTGGTGCTTTGGCAGAAGTGGCATCTGTTTCTTCCACTTCGTCTACCGGCTGTTCTGGTAACTCGACATCGAGTCCGAACGTCTCGACAAACTGGGAAATTCGAACGTTTGCGTCCGGCTGTGCCGCTGCATCTTTAATGTAGTCAATCGGGTCACGAAGCATCTGGTTGATGATGGACTTCATGTGCTTCCCGATGACTTTCTTGTCGCGCGCCGACAAGTGATCGAGCTTACGCTCTAGACTCGTCATCGTGTCTTCTTGAATATCAAGGGCACGGGCGCGCAACTCGTTCATGATTGGTACGACACCGAGCGTGACGAGCCATGTTTGGAACTCTTGAATCGCTTCATCGATCTTCATCTCAATCTTCTCGGCCTCGAGGAGACGAGCTTCGAGATTCTTGTTGACGATTCCATTCAAATCATCGACATCGAACAAATGAACACCTGGAAGTGTCGCGACCGCTGGATCGATATCTCGCGGCACAGCAATGTCAATGAGAAGAAGTGGGCGTTCACGGCGCAACAATTGTGCCGCTGCCACATCGTCATATCCGATGACGGCGTCTTTCGCCCCGGTCGAACTGATCAAAATATCCGCATCGAGTAAGCCACATGCGATTTCACGAATCGAATGGGCACGACCTTTGAACTTATCTGCAACAGCTTTTGCCTTGCTCTCCGTCCGGTTGAAGACCGCAATCTGTTTGGCACCAGCCTCGAACAAGTTGAGTGTTGTCAGTTCACCCGTTTCACCGGCTCCGACGACGACGACTTGTTTGTCTTCGAGCTGTTGATACATCTCTTGCGCCAGCGTCACGGCAGCCGAACTGACCGATACAGACATTTCCCCAATTTGCGTGTCCGTATGGGCGCGCTTGGCGAGTGTGACCGCTTCTTTGAATAATTTGTTGAAGACCGTTCCTGTCGTTCCATGCTCTTGGGCACGGAAGAAACTCGTCTTCACCTGACCTAAAATTTGTGTTTCCCCGATGATCATTGAGTCGAGGCCCGATGTGACACGGAATAAGTGACGAATCGCCTCTTCCCCTTCTCGAATCGACAAGTATGGTGTGAACTGCTCCATCTCTAGGTTGAACCAGTTCGCCAAGAAACGTTTCGTGTAATAACGTCCAGTATGGAGTTGATCTGTCACGACGTACAGCTCCGTTCGGTTACACGTAGACAAAATAACCGACTCGAAAATGCTCTTCTCTTCGCGAAGTGCAATCATCGCATCCACGATTTCTTGCTCCCCAAACGAGAATTGCTCCCGAATCGCGACAGGGGCTGTCTTGTTATTTAGTCCAACGACGACAATATGCATGTATCTCTTCCCCTCATCTAAAATCCACCGACGGTTGTCTCTTCTTTTTTTCAATCTCTACCGTACATTATAACAGTTCTTATCTGGTAACTATAATCTTCTGTTTGATTTTCCTGAAATAAAATAAGAACTTTTTGTGACAAAAAGAAGTAGAAATGGCGAAACCCCATTTCTACCCTTCCTCTTATGAATCTGATGAGTTTAAATCCGTAATGATAGAACTTTCCGTCTCTTCTTTGTCTAAATATTGTTCGCGCTCCTTTAATTTATAGATACGAACGATATTCTGGACAACTGTTTTTGCGACCGCATACGTAGGTACTGCAATAAGCATCCCGATAATCCCAGCCAAATTTCCAGCCACGAGCAAGACGATAATGATCGTGAGTGGGTGGACTTTCAAAGATTTTCCTTGAATAAGTGGTGAAATGACGTTCGATTCAATCTGCTGGACGATAATCACCACGACGATGACCCAGATGACTTTAATCGGATCTTGAATGAACGCCACGATGACAGCTGGAATAGCACCTAAGAACGGTCCGACGTATGGAATGATATTCGTCACCATCATGAAAAGGGCAAGTAGAATGGCGTAGTCAATACCAACAATCAACAGCCCAATGAGAGATGTAATACCAATGAAAAACGCAACGAGCAATTGTGCGTTGACGTAGCTTCGCACCGTCTCGTGCATGTCGTGCAGAATGTGGCGCGTCTCTTTCTCATAGCTCGATGGAAGCAATTTGACGATGGCGTCCGGCAGACGTTTCCCATCAAGCAACATGTAGAGAAGCATAAACGGGATGACGACGATTGTGATGACCGCTGACGTCACGAATCCGACGACTTGACCGAATGACGAAGCGATGTTTCCAAATAATTCTCCTAAGTAGGACGTAATATTTGTCGTCAAATTGCGGAAAATCTCGTCATTCTCAGCCATGAAGCGTGACAAAAATTCATTTTGCATCAATGTATCTCGGACGGCGAACGCCTGCTGTTGGAGCTCTTTTGCGATACTTGGCATCGCATTGATGAGCGACGTGACCTGTTCAGCAAGGACCGGTCCGAGAATACTGAAGACGATGGTAAAGATGAGCACGAGACCGATCAATGTCATCGCGACCGCAAGTGCCCGTTTCCCTTTCAACCGTTTTTCTAAAAAGTCGACGATGCCGACCAAGAAATAAAAGAAGAGCCCGGCCACAATGAGTGGGACCGTGACAAGTGCCAAAATAACTTGAATCGGTTCAAACACGAATGAGATCTCTGTTCCGACCCAAATGACTAAAAAGATGGTCAGCGTCCAAAAGAGGGCGCGGTACCATTTGTTTTCAAACATGCGCTGCATTTCTCCACCTCGTTTACGATTATGACTATGTACTAACTATGATTATACGATAATTACCCGATTGCGGGATGAGAAAAACAAAAAGGCGAAGGAATCCCTTCGCCCATACTTCATTCACCTTCCGTGATGAGTGCATAAATCGCTTTCCATGCGTCGTCTTTTCCTTCTGCTGTTTCGGCTGAGAAAGCGACGAAACGGTCAGATGGATCGAACTGAAGCTTACGTTTTACTGCTGCCTCGTGCTTTTGACGCTGGCTCTTCTTGATTTTATCGAGCTTCGTTGCTACGACGATGACAGGAATGTCATAGTGCTTCAAGAAGTTGTACATCGTCACATCGTCACCCGTCGGTTCATGACGGATATCGACGAGTAAGACGACGCCGCGAAGCGCCTCTTGGCTCGTCAAATATTGCTCCATCATGACGCCCCACTTCTCACGTTCCGTCTTCGATACTTTCGCATAACCGTATCCTGGAACGTCAACGAACATGATTTCATCATTGATGTTGAAGAAGTTGAGGGTCTGAGTCTTTCCTGGTTTTGAAGACGTACGTGCGAGCGCCTTCCGTTGGCAAATCTTATTGATGAACGACGACTTCCCGACGTTCGACCGTCCGGCAAGCGCCACTTCCGGCAACTCATGGACCGGATAATGGTCTGGCGCGACGGCACTCGTCACGAATTCTGCTTTGTTGATTTTCATTTAATTTCCTCCAAATGCTACATCTAGTACTTCATCGAGTGTCGTCACGGGAACGAACGTCAGTTTCTCACGCACCGTTTCTTGAATGTCATCGATGTCTCGCTCATTATCTTTCGGAATGACGATGGTCGTCAACCCGGCCCGATGAGCGGCGAGCGCTTTTTCTTTCAATCCACCAATCGGTAAGACGCGTCCACGAAGTGTGATTTCCCCCGTCATCCCGACATCGCGATGGACTTTTTTTCCGGTCAACGCAGAAATGAGTGCTGTCGCAATCGTGATCCCGGCCGAAGGTCCGTCTTTCGGTACGGCACCTTCCGGAACGTGGATATGGATGTCTTGTCGCTCATAAAACGTCGGGTCAATCCCGAACCGCTCCGCATTCGCACGGACATAGCTATATGCCGTCTGTGCCGACTCCTGCATCACGTCACCGAGTTTACCCGTCAACTGAAGTTTGCCTTTCCCTGGTGCGAGCGCCACTTCGATTGTGAGCGTGTCTCCACCGAACGCCGTGTAAGCAAGACCTGTCACTGCACCGATTGAATCCTCGGTCTCCCCTTTTCCGTAACGATACTTCGGTTTTCCGAGATACGTGATGATGGCTTTCTTCGAAATCGTGACCCGTTTCTTCTCACCGATTGCGATTTGTTTCGCTGCTTTACGGCAGAGCGAACCGATGACGCGTTCTAAGTTTCGGACACCCGCTTCACGTGTGTAGCGGCGTACGACTTCATAGAGCGCATCTTCTTTGATCGTCAATTGGCTTTTCTTCAATCCGTGCTCTTTCAACTGTTTCGGCACTAAGTGACGCTTCGCGATTTCGACTTTTTCGAGCTCCGTATACCCACCGATTTGGATGAGTTCCATCCGGTCAAGGAGCGGTGCCGGAATTTGCGAGACGTCGTTCGCTGTCGCGATGAAGAGGACGTTCGATAAATCGAACGGTTCTTCGATGTAGTGGTCCGAGAACGATACGTTTTGCTCTGGGTCGAGTACTTCGAGCATCGCCGACGCTGGGTCTCCTCTGAAGTCAGAAGCCATCTTGTCGATTTCATCGAGTAAGAAGACGGGGTTCTTGCTTTCCGCTTGCTTCAACCCGCGGATGACACGTCCTGGCATCGCGCCGATATACGTCCGGCGGTGACCACGGATTTCTGCCTCATCGCGTACCCCACCAAGTGAGACACGAACGAAGTGACGTTCAAGCGCCGAGGCGATAGAACGGGCGAGCGACGTCTTCCCGACCCCTGGAGGTCCGGCGAGACAAAGGATTGGTCCACGAAGCGAGTTCGTCAACTGACGGACAGCCAAGTATTCAAGGATTCGGTCTTTTACTGACTCTAAACCGTAATGGTCATCGTCAAGGACGTCTGCTGCGTGTTTCACATCGAGCTTGTCTTCCGTCTCGATGCCCCATGGAAGGGATGCGACCCAGTCAAGGTAGTTACGGATGACCGCATACTCCGGCGACGTTTGTGGGACGACGTTCAATCGCTCTGCTTCACGCATGACGTTCTTCCGAGTCGTCTCTGGCAAGTCGAGCGCCTCTAACTTCTCGCGGAGGCGGTTCGGCTCAGACTCTTGCGTCTGGTCACCGAGCTCTTGTTGAATCGTCTTCATCTGTTCCCGTAAGTAATACTCGCGCTGCGACTGCTCAATCGACTTCTTCGTCCGCTCGCGCATCTCTTGCTCGAGTTCGATCACTTCCACCTCGTGTGCGATGATTTCAAGCAGTTCAAGCCCTCGTTTGACCGCATCTGCTTCTTCGAGCATCGCTTGACGAAGTTCGACATCGACATCGAGTTTCGACGTGATATAGTCCGTAAGCGACTCGAGCCGCTCATACATTTCGAAACGACGACGTTCGTCCGGGGACATGCCTTTAATGTTGGCGACAAGTTTTCCGAACTGCTCTTTCAACAGACGGACGAGCGCCGTACGTTCGACTTCTTCCCCTTCAGCGAGTTCAAGTGGTTCGACGTTGGCGAACCAGCCTTCATCCGTCGATTCGACCGAGTCGACGCGGACACGCTCTTTCCCGACGATGCGAACCCGGATCGTCTCGTTCGACAATTCGCTCATCTTGGCGATATGGACACGCGTTCCAACCGTGTACAAGTCTTCCGGTTCTGGTGATTCGTTCCCGGTTTCTTTTTGAGTGACGACAATTAAATCCGTCTCATGCTCCTTTGCAGCAAGGAGCGCCCGAAGTGATAACGGGCGTCCGACATCGATTGTCACACCGATGAGCGGATATACGACGACTCCTCGCAACGGAAGGATTGGTAATTTTTCCATCTACAACGCCTCCTGTGCAAAAAGGCCCAAAACTCGGAGTGTGCCGAGTGTTTGAGCCTTCTTCGTTAACAAATTATGCTGTCTCTTTGTTGTCCCCTGTCTGTTCGACAGTACCATCACGAAGGACGTATTTCGGACCGGCAAGACCCGTAATCGTTTCATCTGTGATGATGACTTTCTCGATATCGTCACGCGATGGGACGGTGAACATCACATCGAGCATCATTTCTTCGATAATCGAGCGGAGACCGCGCGCGCCAGTCTTACGTTTGATCGCAAGTTTGGCGATTTCGATCAATGCCTCGTCTGTGAACGTCAATTCGACATCGTCAAGCTCGAGCATTTTCTCGTACTGACGAACGAGGGCATTTTTCGGCTTCGTCAAGATTTCAACGAGTGCTTCCTCATCGAGTGTCGTGAGCGTCGCCATGACTGGCAAACGACCGATGAACTCAGGAATCAAACCGAATTTTTGAAGGTCTTCAGGAAGTGCGCGGGCGAGCAAGTCTTCTTGCGTCAACTCGCGATTCTCTTGATCGTTTCCGAAACCGATGACTTTCTTCCCGATTCGGCGTTTGACGACCGATTCAATCCCGGCGAATGCTCCGCCGACGATGAAGAGAATGTTTGTCGTATCGATTTGGATGAATTCTTGATGCGGATGCTTACGTCCACCTTGTGGCGGTACGCTCGCTGTCGTGCCTTCAAGAATTTTAAGGAGTGCCTGCTGAACGCCTTCACCAGATACGTCACGCGTAATCGATGGGTTTTCAGACTTACGAGCAATCTTATCGATCTCATCAATATAGATGATTCCTTTTTCAGCCTTCTCGACATCGTAGTCAGCTGATTGGATCAATTTGAGCAAGATATTTTCGACGTCTTCACCGACGTAACCCGCTTCCGTCAAGCTCGTCGCATCCGCGATTGCGAATGGGACGTTCAAGACGCGAGCCATCGTCTGGGCGAGAAGCGTCTTCCCGCTACCAGTTGGTCCGATCATGACGATGTTCGACTTCGCGAGTTCGACATCATCTGAACGGCCGCCGGCGTTGATTCGTTTATAGTGGTTATAGACAGCTACTGAAAGCGCACGTTTTGCGCGGTCTTGTCCAATGACATAATCGTCTAGAATGTTACGAATCTCTTGTGGTTTCGGAATGTCTTTGAATTCGACTTCTTCCTCTACACCGAGCTCTTCCTCAACGATTTCATTGCAAAGTTCGATACACTCATCGCAAATGTATACGCCTGGTCCGGCGACTAACTTACGAACTTGTTCTTGCGATTTTCCGCAAAACGAGCACTTGAGTTGCCCCTTTTCCTCGTTAAATTTGAACATTCGATACACCCCTTCTGTGGTGAAAATGGATGTAAGTGCGATAAATCGCGATTTGTATTTTCTGGTGCGATGCACCGCGAAAAGACATTTTACATCTCTGCGTTGAAATAATTGTAGCATGAACATATTGCGACTTCAAAGAATTACACATCCAAAGTGTTGTGACAGAAAAAAGGACGACCGCTAGGCAGTCGTCCCACTAAAAATCAACTTACTTCGCTTTACCGTTTTCAACGAGGATGTCGATCGCTTTACGGAATTTGAGGTCACCTTTAAGTGTCTCAAGACCGCCTTGTGGAGCGAGCATCGTACGGAGTTGATCCGGTGCGATGTTGTAAAGTTTAGACATTTCTTCAAGCTCTTTCTCAGCATCTTCGTCAGATACTTCGATTGCTTCTTTGTCAGCGATTGCTTTCAAGACGAGACGAGCTTTAACGCGCTCTTCAGCTTGCTCTTTCATCTCTTCGCGCATTGCTTCTTCAGAAGTACCAGTGAGTTCGAAGTACATGTTAAGGTCGATTCCTTGTGAAGATACACGTGAACCGAACTCTTGTACCATGCGGTCTACTTCTTGGTCAACGAGAACTTGTGGTACGTCGATTGTCGCGTTAGCAGTTGCCTGCTCAACGAGTTGGTCGCGCATTGTACCTTCAGCTTCTTGTTTCTTACCAGCTTCTAAACGCTCACGGATGCTCGCTTTCAACTCGTCGAGTGTCGAAACAGACTCGTCGATGTCTTTTGCGAACTCGTCGTCGAGTTCAGGAACTTGTTTTGTTTTCACTTCGTGAAGTTTGACTTTGAATGTCGCTGGTTTACCCGCTAAGTTTTCAGCGTGGTACTCTTCAGGGAATGTTACTTCAACGTCTTTTTCTTCACCAGCAGTCATGCCGATCATCTGCTCTTCGAATCCTGGGATGAATTGACCAGAACCGATTTCGAGTGTGTAGTTCTCAGCTGTGCCGCCTTCGAACTGCTCACCGTCAGCGAAACCTGCGAAATCAAATACAGCTGTATCGCCGTTTTCGATTGCACCTTCTTTAACAGCGAGTTCTGCGCCTTGCTGTTGAAGTGCTTCGAGTTCTGCTGTTACTTCGTCTTCTGTTACTTCAGTTGAAACAGCTTCGTACTCGAGGCCTTTGTATTCGCCAAGCTCAGCTTCTGGCTCAACCACGAATGTCACTTTGAAAGCGACTGGTTTGCCTTTCTCGAGCGTGCCGTCTACATCGATGTTTTCGAGCGCGATTGGTTCGAAACCAGCTTCTTCAACCGCACCTTGGATTGTGTCGCGGTAGAGAATGTCGAGCGCATCTTGATAGAGTGCTTCTTCTCCATACATTTTGTTGAACATTGGGCGTGGCAATTTACCTTTACGGAAGCCAGGCACGTTCAAGTCTTTGACGACTGTTTTAAATGCGGCGTCAACTGCTTTATCAAAAGCTTCTGCAGGAGCTTCGTACGTGAGTACGCCTTGGCTACCTGATGTTTTTTCCCATTTTGCTGTCATGCTAAGTCCCTCCAACAATTCGTTTATACCGTACAAAAATGTACAACAATCCGTATTATAGCATAAATCCTCGGTATGCACACAAGGATTTAGTCTAATAACGCCTGTGTGAAGCGCAGATCCGCCTCTAAAATCGCAGCTGCCAAACCGTCGACTGCCTCGTCATGCAAAATCGCTTGTTTCGCCTGTACGAGCGCCTGTTCCACGTCCGCTTTTTCGGCCGGCACATACGGATAATGCGTGTACATATAGTTCATCAACAACTGAGTTCCGATCTCATCGCCCTCAACTGATTTTTGAAGCGCTAGGACAGTCTTCTCCCACGTCTCGATTTGCGATGTTGCCTCCATTTGCGACATCTCGTTCGTCGAATCCCCATCCGACCACTTGATGACCGCAAGTTCGGCAAAAGCCTTCTCTAACACGATTAATTTGACGAGCTTCGGTCGCTTGGATACGAGTAGCTCATGCAGCACATTGTCGAGCACCGAATCGATATTGAAATGAACATGTTGCAACGCCTCGATTTGTTCCCCTGTACTGCCGCGCGTCAACGTCCGTTTCAATTTGGCGATTGCCGCCGGAAACTCCGTCATCTTCAACACTTGAAGCACTTGATGTGCCTGTGTGTTGACCGTATCTTTTTTGTCTTGCCATTCGAGATACTGGTTGATCCAGTGCGCCGCTTCAAACGGCTGGTCCCGCATGATGTAATACTGCGCAATCTGTAATCCGCCCGAAGCCGGTTCTTCCGCTTCCGCCATCTGGATGGCGACGAGTTCCTGCAACTTCTCGAGCGTTTCCGGGTCGTCCGGTTTTTCCATCGCACATTGGAAGATTTCCATGAAAATAAACGGGTCACCCGGAATCGCCTGATACCAATCCCATAAAATCGGTTCGATCCGCTGTCGTTCCCCAGAGGCATCTGCTTCTTGAATCATCTTATGCAGACGCGACCAATTCCCGGGGAACGGATAGTCCTGGTCCTTTTCCTTCTCCATCTTCCCTCACCCTCTCTTCCATTCCCTTTCATCTTCCGTTAGGACGCGATTCCTTGTCAATCGATTTCCCGGAAAATGAAAAAAGAGACGTTCTCCGTAGAGAGCGTCTCTATTTTAATGGAAGCGTCCCAAGAGGGATTCGAACCCCCGACCGACGGCTTAGCTTACCACCATGACTTTCGTCACCAACATCGTGTTGTTTGTAGTCTGGACTATATCTTCACCGTTTCAGGTGCGACACGTGTAGTCTCTACGGAACCTCACGAGCACGATGCTCCTCCGTTGACTCTACCTCTATCTTCATAGACATTCGAATCAACTCGACCCGATCAAGCGGGAATGAGTTTCCTCGGTATTACCATCAGCATCATCTGTTAAGGCTTCACCGATATAGTGTCGTCCACTTTATAGGTTTCTGTTTCCCTATAAAGGCTCCTATTTGTCTTGAAGGCCGTTGCTCTATCCTGCTGAGCTATTGGGACATTGACATGAAAACTATAATAGAAAAATGGTTTCCTGTCAATCGATTTCCCATTCGAAACTCATAGTTTTCCTGCGATGTCCAAATCTTCGACGTGAGAACCGTCTTCCGAGCGATAAAAACGTACCGCCGCTTCCCCGTTTTCTAGGTCAAGAAGCGCATACGTTTTGTCCGAACGTCCCCGTGGCATACGAATCGAACCGGGGTTGATGTAGACGACCCCATCCTCGATTAAAGCACCCGCCACATGCGAGTGACCGAACAAGACGACGTTCGCGCCGACTTCTTCAGCCCGGTAACGCAGCCGATTCAAGTCGAATTTGACGTCGTGATGATGCCCGTGGACGATGAGGATCGTACCGGCATCTGTCGTCTCGATTCGTTCGAGCGGAAGGTCTCCACCAAAATCACAATTCCCACGGACCGTTCGATACGGCAATAGATGTTCATCGACAAGTGCGAGTTGTGAATCGCCGCAATGGAACGCGTCATCAATCTCCGCCTCGTGTCGTTCAAAAATCGTTGTCAATTCTTCCGTCAGACCATGACTATCACTCACTATTAGAAAACGCATAAGCTTCATCCTTTCATGAATGGAATGATTTCTGCCTCCAGTTTTCGTAATGCCTGTCCACGGTGACTGACGACCGCTTTTTCTTCACGTTCTAGTTCAGCCGCTGTCTTGTGGAGCGATGGGACGATAAAGAGTGGGTCGTATCCGAAACCGTTCTCGCCACGTGGAGAATAGCCGATTGTCCCTTCAATCGTTCCGCGAACGGTCAACGTCTCTCCTGTCGGTTTCGCTAGGCAGAGGGCACAGACGAAGCGGGCCACGCGATTCGTTTCGCCGTTCAACTTTTCAAGAAGAAGCGCATTGTTCGCCTCATCCGACTTTTCAGGACCGGCGAAGCGAGCTGAATATACACCAGGTGCCCCGTCGAGCGCGTCAACTTCAAGACCGGAGTCGTCCGCGAGAACAGCATGCCCGAAATAGGCAGCCGCTTCCGTCGCTTTTAACGCTGCATTTTCTTCAAATGTCGTCCCTGTCTCATCTGTTTCCGGCGCATCCGGATAGTCGAGTAGTGACTCGACCTCGAATCCGAGCGGTGTCAACATCCCTTCTAGTTCTTTCACTTTTCCAGGATTGTGTGTCGCAATGATCAACTTCATAATGTCTCCTCCGAACATTCTCCGACGTACCACCAAGAAGCACCGAGTGCCTCTTCAGCCGTCTTGAATAATGATTCGATTCCGTGTTGCGCGAGCGCAAGCATCTCGTTCATCTCTTGAAGCGTGAACGTCGCCTCTTCACCTGTCCCCTGTACTTCGACGAAACGACCGCTCGCCGTCATGACGACGTTCATGTCAACCTCAGCCGCCGCATCTTCCATATAGTCCAAGTCGAGAACGAGTTCATCGGTCCGTCCGACCGAGATGGCCGCGACGCCTTCTTTGATCGGTGTATCGTCGAGCTTCCCTTGACGAATTAACCGGTCGACGGCGAGGACTAGGGCACAAAAACCACCCGTGATGGATGCCGTACGCGTACCACCATCCGCTTGGATGACGTCACAGTCAATCCAAATCGTTCGTTCGCCAAGACGTTCCAAGTCTACGACCGAGCGGAGTGATCGGGCGATGAGACGCTGAATCTCCATCGTTCGACCCGATTGCTTCCCACGTACCGCTTCTCGGACAGTCCGGTCACCTGTCGCACGTGGCAACATCGCATACTCGGCATTGATCCAGCCTTGCTTCTTCCCGCGAAGGAAGTTCGGAACACGTTCTTCGACAGTCGCTGTACAAATCACTTTCGTATCACCAATCGAAATGAGGACAGACCCTTCCGCATGCTTATTCACATGAGGTACGATTTCGACTGTTCGTAATTCATCAAATCGTCTCGTATCACGCAATGCCGGTCACCTCGACTTTCTCCG
The DNA here is from genome assembly GCF_018617575.1 of Exiguobacterium sp. s160. Classification (NCBI taxonomy): domain Bacteria; kingdom Bacillati; phylum Bacillota; class Bacilli; order Caryophanales; genus Exiguobacterium; species Exiguobacterium sp. s160. Next base: position 71,193 of record NZ_JACSKK010000003.1, on the reverse strand, counting down.
CATGGACCGGACGACCGAGCCATTCGCTCGCTAGTCGGTCAAACAGTTCAATATCCCCCGTCGCATAAAAGGCATGGGATGGGACAGTATCTAATCCGTTCTCAAGCTCTTGATAATCAAGCATCGCTGCGACTTCAAGCGCCGTCTCGTCACCCGACGAGATGAGGTGCACGTTCGGTCCGACCACGTCCTGGATGACAGGCGCAAGAATCGGATAGTGCGTACAACCGAGAATGAGTGTATCCATCTCGGAAGATTGTAGCGGACGCAGCGTCTCTTCCACAATTTGATGGACGCGGTCTCCCGACACGTCCCCCGCTTCGACGAGCGGGACAAAAGGCGGGCAAGCGAGTGAGTACACGTCGACCTCACCAGCCACGTGACGAAGCGCCTTCTCATACGAAGCGCTCTCAATCGTCATCTTCGTACCGATGACTCCGATATGTTTGTTTCGCGTCCCTTTGACGGCCGCACGGGCACCTGGGTCGATAACACCGATGACCGGGATATCGAGGCGTTTCCGCGCCTCTTTCAAAACGACCGCCGTCGCCGTGTTACACGCGATGACAATCATTTTGACGTCTTTCTTCAATAGAAACTCAATGAGTTCCCATGTATAAGCTTCAATCTCATCGTGCGGACGCGGTCCGTATGGACAGCGTTCCGTATCCCCGATATAGATAATTTCTTCTTTAGGGAGCTGGCGCATCAATTCTTTGACTACCGTCAACCCGCCGACTCCTGAATCGAGGACTCCAATCGCTCGTTTCATTTTGCATCACTTCCATTCTCACCTATCTTACCAAAAAACATCAGACGGAAAAAGAAACGTTCCCATGACAAAAAAAGACGAGGTCGCCAGTGGCGCCTCGTCCCTTACCCGAATTACTGAGCAAGACCTTCGCTAGTGAGCATGTCAGAAAGCGTGTTGATCGCTTCTTCTGCATCTTCACCTTCAGCAGTGATCTTGATTGTAGAATCTTTTGCGATACCGAGTGAAAGTACACCCATGATCGACTTCAAGTTAACTGTTTTACCATTGTACTCGAGGTTGATGTCTGATTGGAACTTAGAAGCTGTGTTAACCAACTGAGTAGCTGGACGAGCGTGAATTCCTGAATCAGCAACGACTGTGAACGTTTTTTCCATGAGATGATGGTCTCCCTTCAAAATTCAATTCTACAGGCGAACCGGCAGAATATTTTTTGTTTGTGAACTCATTATCAAATGATAGCGGATTCGCAAAAATTCTGCAAGCGGTTTTTATATTCCGGAGTCCATTCCGTTGGACGACCTTCCTTCGTCAAATGAACGAGGCTCGTTCGTCCCGCGAAGAGGAGTTGTTCTCCGTCATATGCCCCGTAATGAATATCACATGAAGTGTTTCCGACCGTCAAGATATTGGCATGCACGGTCAGCTGTTGACGTGGCATGACTTGTCGAACATAGTCACATTGCGCATCGGCGACGACGACAAACCCGTCCTTCAAGGAGAATCCTGTCGCTTCTAACAACTCAATTCGCGCATCTTCGAAATAGATGAACGGGATCGTGTTGTTCATGTGACCGTACGGATCGCACTCCGAAAAGCGGACTTTCACATCGAGCGCGACCCCTGCTTTGACACGTGTTTCCCAACCTGGCTCTCGAAAGTACTTGGTCATCGGCTCGCTTATGCCTCGACCGCAGAACCGGTGCGACCTTTGTCACTACCGAAGAACTGTTTGAACGAGTGAAGCGTCGTTTGACGGTTCATCGAAGCGATAGACGTCGTGAGCGGAATGCCTTTCGGGCAAACTTCGACACAGTTTTGTGCGTTTCCGCACTGCATGATGCCGCCGTCTTCCATAAGGGCTTCAAGGCGGTCTTCCGCGTGGAAGGCACCTGTTGGATGCGAGTTGAAGAGACGGACTTGCGAAATCGCTGCTGGACCGATGAAGTCCGACTTGTCGTTGACGTTCGGACACGCTTCAAGACAAACCCCACATGTCATACATTTCGATAACTCGTATGCCCATTGACGTTTGTTTTCTGGCATACGCGGTCCTGGACCGAGGTCATACGTTCCATCGATTGGAACCCATGCCTTCACTTTTTTCAACGCGTCGAACATACGTTGACGGTCGACTTGAAGGTCACGGATGACCGGGAACGTCTTCATTGGCGCGAGGCGGATCGGTTGCTCGAGTTTATCGACGAGCGCTGTACACGATTGGCGTGGCTTCCCGTTGATGATCATCGAGCAGGCACCACATACTTCCTCGAGACAGTTCATGTCCCAGTTGATCGGTGTCGTCTTGTCGCCGTTCGCGTTGACCGGGTTACGGCGGATTTCCATCAATGCCGAGATCACGTTCATGTTCGGACGGTACGGCACCGTGAATTCTTCAGTATACGTCGCTTGATCCGGTCCATCTTGGCGTTCAATGATGAAGCGGATGTCTTTTTGTTCAGATTGCATTGGCGTCGTCATTTCGTCTTCGCCCCTTTCTTCGAGTAATCCCGTTTACGTGGCGGGATTAACGAAACATCGATGTCTTCATACGAGATATCGACTTCCCCATCTTTGTAACGTGCCATCGTCGTCTTCATGAACTGCTCGTCATTACGTTCCGGGAATTCCGGTTTGTAATGGGCACCACGGCTCTCGTCCCGCTTGAGTGCGCCGAGTGTGATGACGCGTGCGAGGTCGAGCATGTGGTCGAGTTGTCGAATGAACGATGCCCCTTGGTTGCTCCAGCGTGCCGTATCCGTAGCCGAGATGTTATGGAAACGTTCACGCAATTCTTGGATTTTCTTGTCCGTCGCTTCGAGCTTGTCGTTATAACGAACGACTGTGACGTTGTCCGTCATGAGTTCACCGAGTTCACGGTGGATTTGATACGCGTTCTCTGTCCCGTCCATCGCAAGGATGTCGTTGAAGCGTTCGATTTCTTCACGCTCGTTGAAGTTGAAGAGTGCGTCAGAGACGCTTTCTGTCGCTTGGTCGAGACCACGCATATAGTTGACCGCTGCAGGACCTGCTTCCATTCCGCCGTGAACGGCTGAGAGGAGTGAGTTCGCACCGAGACGGTTCGCACCGTGCATCGAGTAGTCACATTCACCGGCTGCGAAGAGTCCAGGGATGTTTGTCATTTGATCGTAGTCGACCCACAGTCCGCCCATCGAATAGTGGACTGCCGGGAAGATCTTCATCGGTACTTTACGCGGGTCGTCCCCTACGAATTTCTCGTAGATTTCGAGGATCCCACCAAGTTTGATGTCGAGTTCTTTCGAGTCTTTGTGCGACAAGTCGAGGTACACCATGTTCTCGCCGTTGACGCCGAGTTTTTGGTTAACACATACATCAAAGATCTCACGTGTCGCGATGTCACGCGGTACGAGGTTTCCGTATGCTGGATATTTCTCTTCGAGGAAGTACCATGGCTTCCCGTCTTTGTATGTCCAGACACGTCCACCTTCCCCACGAGCCGATTCACTCATGAGACGAAGTTTGTCGTCCCCAGGAATCGCAGTCGGGTGAATTTGGATGAACTCCCCGTTCGCGTAGACAGCACCTTGGCGGTAAACCGCTGCCGCTGCTTGTCCTGTGTTGATGACCGAGTTTGTCGACTTACCGAAGATGACCCCTGGGCCACCTGTCGCCAAGATCACCGCGTCCGATGGGAACGCTTTAATTTCCATCGAGCGCAAATCCTGACAGACCGCACCGCGGCAGATCCCTTCTTCATCGATGACGGCACGAAGGAATTCCCATCCCTCATATTTCTCGACAAGACCTTGTGCTTCATAACGACGAACCTGCTCATCGAGTGCATAGAGAAGTTGTTGACCTGTTGTCGCTCCAGCGTATGCCGTACGGTGGTGAAGCGTCCCACCGAAACGACGAAAGTCTAAGAGACCTTCTGGCGTACGGTTGAACATGACACCCATCCGGTCGAACATGTGGATGATTTTTGGTGCATTCTCTGCCATTTTTTGAACAGGTGGTTGGTTGGCGAGGAAGTCGCCCCCGTAGACCGTGTCGTCAAAGTGTTGCCAAGGAGAATCGCCTTCCCCTTTCGTGTTGACGGCCCCGTTGATGCCACCTTGGGCACAAACTGAATGTGAACGCTTGACCGGTACAAGCGAGAATAGTTTTACCGGAACACCCATCTCTGCCGACTTGATAGTCGCCATGAGTCCAGCTAGACCGCCACCGATGACGATCAAACTTTGATTTGCCATGTAAAATTCCCCCTAATTACAAGATGCCTGCAAACGTCAAAATCGAACGGATGCCGACAAAAGATAGTGCCAAGAACACGACACCTGATACGTAGCTCATGAGACGTTGCGAACGAGGTGACTGTGTGATTCCCCACGTGATCGAGAACGACCAAAGACCGTTCGCGAAGTGGAACGTAGCCGAAAGGATTCCGACTATGTAGAAGATCAACATGAGCGGGTTGTCGACGATGTTTTGCATCATCTCCGCATTGACTTCTACCCCGCGTAATTTCGCTAAGCGCGTTTCCCAAACGTGCCATGCGATAAAGATCACGAGGAAGACCCCTGTGAAGCGTTGGAAGAGATACAACCAGTTGCGTGCGTATGAATAACGGTTCGAGTTAATCGATCCAAGAAACGCATAGTACACGCCGTACACTCCGTGGAAGATCATCGGCAATGCGATAATCGTCACTTCAAGGAAGTACAAATACGGTAAGTTCTCCATGAATTTTGCTGCTTTGTTGAATGACTCCACCCCATCGACGATGTAGTAGTTGACCGATAAGTGAACGATCAAAAACAAACCGATTGGAATGACCCCAAGTAGCGAATGGACTTTACGACTGAAGTAGTCACGATGCGCTGCCATTCTAGTTCCCCCTTTTCACGAGCATTGGCTCGTTTTGTCAATAAAAGCGTTTTCAAATGCAGATATAGCTTTCTGACTCCTATTCTACTCTTGTGAAAATTGTATGACAAGATAACCTAGCCGATTTGTGCCACATTCTTTTCAAAAATACAGGATGACCAAATTCCGATTGGTCGTTATAATGATATAGAGAGATTGGAGTGATGGGATAGAATGGAAACGATGAGCCAACCAATTTTCGCGATTGAACTTCTTCGCGACTATGTGTTGACGGACTTGCTTGGTGAAGATTACGCCCAAGTCATCTATTGGTCAGGAAAACGGGTCGCCCGCAAATTCCCGACGATGTCTGACGATGAACTGACTGCATTCTTCGACGAGGCAGGTTGGGGAGCGTTGACGCTCAAAAAGGAACGTGGGAGTAAATTTACATACGAACTGATCCCACCGCCCACGACCCAAGCCAAGGCGACCGGTTACTATCAGCTCGAAGCTGGATTTTTAGCCGAACAGATTGCAGGTCGTTTCCAGTGCGTCGCGGAAGGATATGCCGATCCCGCCCGAAAAACTGTCCAAATCACCGTCCAACTAGACCGGAAAGACGATTACGAATAAGAGTCGATGCGTTTCGCATCGACTCTTATTTTTGATTCTGCTGAAGTTGCTCGTTCATATACCGACGTACTTCACTGAGTTCGTGTTGATTAAACGTCACGTCTTCCCCTTCATAGCCCTGAGTCGCCTTACGAACGACCGCTAAAACATTTCCCGGAAAATGTCCGTTCTCTATCACCCAACCGAGCGCTTCTTGTTTCGAGAGAAGGACACGTTCTTGTTCATAGGCCAGTCCGCGTAACAAGTTCAACACGCAATAAATTGGATTTTCATCCATCGTATCGAGACAGTCGAACGCATCTTCCCGAATCGCATCAGAAAAATGAGCGGAATCGAATCCGCAGAGCAATTGATGAAGTGGCTTTCCGCGCCAAGTGATACCTCGTTGTAAAATCATCATTATATGAGCCGCCAAGTCAGGATCGGTGAATCCTTGTTGCAATTCGGTCCTCTCTTCCTTACTGGCTTCTTCAAAACGAGAACGCCACCCTTCACTATAGTGAAACTCGAAGGGACTCGGGTGACACCAGTCTTTTAGCTGCGCTGTCGTCATGATGCTCAGTTCGAGCGGATATGGTTCGTTGGAGTATAAGAGACAACAGTCGATGAGTTTTTGTCGTTCCTCCCGAGTCAATGCGTTCGATACGACGAGCAACAAATCTACATCACTATGTTTCGGATGAAAGCCACCCATCGCTAATGAACCATGAATGTATATATGCTGAACGGTTGGCAGAAATTCATCAATCGCTCTCACGAATGAAGCGATTGTATTCTCCACGTCTGTCGGAAGCTGTCTCATTCATCCGTATCCTCGTGCACATATTGAAGGACGGTCTCCGCCAGTTTTTCCGGTAGTCCCGCTTCTTTCAATTGTTCAAGCGAGGCCAGACGAATCTGTTTCATCGACCCGAAATGACGGATGAGCTGTTGACGACGCTTCGGACCGACTCCCGGAATCTCGTCTAGAATCGACTTCGTCATCTTCTTCGTGCGCAAGCTGCGGTGGAAAGTGATGGCGAAACGGTGGACCTCGTCTTGCATCCGCTGTAATAGATAAAAGGCACTCGATCGTGGATGAAGTTCCACGACCGCACCATGTTCACCGAACAACAGTTGGCTCGTCCGATGTCGGTCATCCTTTTTGAGTGAGCCGACCGGCAAGTCGAGCCCAAACTCATTTTGGATGACGTCGAGCGCGGCATTCAATTGCCCGATTCCTCCATCAATCAATAGGAGATCCGGTAGACGCTTGTCTTCCGTCAACAGACGGCGGAACCGTCGCCGCACGACTTCGCGCATCGTCTCATAATCATCGGGTCCTTGGACGGTCCGAATCTTATATTTCCGATACTCTTTCTTGAGTGGCTTCCCGTCTTCAAAGACGACGAGCGCCGATACGGCGTCCGCCCCTTGAATGTTCGCGTTATCGATGATGTCGACACGCGACAAGTTCGGGATGCCGATTGCTTCCCCAAGTTCACGCATCGCGAGCAACGTCCGCTCTTCGTCTCGGGCGAGCAATTCGAACTTCTCATTCAAGGCGATCGTTGCGTTCTTCGTCGCTAAATCGAGCAGTTGCTTTTTCGCTCCTCGTTTCGGCTGCATCACTTTCGTGCCGATGGCGTCATTTAATAAATCGAGACGGACCGTTTCCGGTACGAGGATCTCTTTTGGCACGACGTTTTGTTCATAGAACTGGACGATGAAACTTTCGAGTTCTTCGGAAGGCTCTCCATGAATCGGGAAGAGCGAGACATCTCGCTCGATCATCTTACCGCCTCGCATGTAGAACACTTGGACACACATCCAGCCTCGGTCAAGCGTATAACCGAAGACGTCTCGCGCCGTCGGGTCGGCCGTAATCATGTTCTGTTTGTTCATAATCGATTCGACCGCTCGAATCTGGTCGCGTAGTTCAGCCGCCCGCTCGAACTGCATGTCTTCAGCGGCACGTCCCATCTCCACATTCAGCTTGGCGAGCGTCTCGCTTGTCTCACCGTTCAGGAAACGACGAATCTCGTTGACGATCTCTTTTTGCGAATCCGTGTCGACCGCGAGCTCACAAGGTCCCAGACATTGCCCGATGTGATAATAGAGACAAAGTTTCTTCGGCATCGGCTGACATTTACGGAGCGGGTAGAGTTTATCGAGCAGACGTTTCGTCTCGTTCGCTGCGTAAGCGTTCGGATACGGTCCGAAGTAATGTCCACCGTCTTTCTTCAGCTTACGTGTCGTCAACAACCGCGGATATGGTTCGTTCGTGATTTTGATGTACGGATACGTCTTGTCGTCTTTCAGGCGAATGTTGTACTTCGGGTCGTGCTTTTTGATGAGCGTCATTTCAAGGAGCAACGCCTCGAGTTCGCTCGCCGTCACGATGTACTCAAAGTCACGGATCTCTGCGACGAGGCGCATCGTCTTGATGTCGTGTGCACCCGTGAAGTAAGAGCGGACCCGATTCTTAAGATTTTTCGCCTTCCCTACATAGATGACCTCACCATATTCATTTTTATGCAAATAGCAACCCGGTTCGTCCGGGAGTAGCGCCAATTTATGTTTAATGTGGTCGGTATGACTCAATTCCATTCACCTCAGTTTAGCTTCCTCCTGGACGGGAAAAAGAGTGTGATATCTCGTCAGAGGAGGATTTTATATTATGAAACGATACGATGTCATTATTGTCGGTAGCGGATCAGCCGCGAGCCAAGCCGCCACGATTTTACGTGACGCCGGTAAAGAGATTGCTATCATTGAAAACTGGACGTTCGGAGGAACGTGTCCCCAGCGTGGATGTGACCCGAAAAAAATGCTCGCCGAAGGTGCCGAACTTCTCGCCCGCACGGAACGTATGCGCGAGCTCGGCGTCGAAGGAGGCCTATCCCTCGATTGGTCGTCCTTTAAAAAGCGGATTGATGAATATCGCTTCTCGATTCCTACGTCAAAAACGCAACATTGGAACGAGATGAACATTGATTTATATCAAGGGGAGCCTCACTTTATCGATGAAGACTCGATCGTCATCGATGGTCACGAGCTCTCCGCCCCTCAATTTTTAATCGCGACGGGCCAAACACCACGTCCTCTCGACATCCCAGGTGGCGAACTGGCCATCACGAGCGATGATGTGTTCGACCTCGACACGTTACCGAAATCGATTCATATTGTCGGTGCCGGTTATATCGCTTTTGAATTCGCCCATATCTTCCGACGCTTCGGAAGCGACGTGACCCTTCTCATTCGTTCACGTGCGCTGAAGGCATTCGACCCGAACGTCGTCCATCGGCTCCTCGAAGAATCAAAACGAATCGGGATCACTGTCCGACACGACGTCGAACCGACACGAATCGACGGGAACGTCTTAACGTTATCAGATGACTCTACCCTTGAAGGAGTTGTCCTTAACGCCACCGGGCGAATTCCAAGCATCGAGCGACTTCATCTCGAAGCAGCAGGCGTCAATGCCGATCATCATGGTGTTCAGGTGAACGAGCATCTCCAGACGAGCAATCCGAATATATACGCCGCCGGAGACGTCGCTAACAGTCCAAATCCCGCACTCACTCCGTTCGCCGGTCAGGAAGGTCGTCTCGCTGCATTGAACATGCTTCACGGGAATACACGGCCACTCCCGGAGCGCCCGGCACCGACCATCGTCTATGCGACGCCACCGATTGCCAAAGTGGGGCTCACCATGGAGGAAGCGGAAGCCGAGGGCATCGACTTCGACGTGAAAGAAACGGACATGTCCCATTTCCTCACCTATTCACGCATCAATGACACGACCGCCTATTCGAAAGTACTGTTGAGTGCGGAAGGTCATATCATCGGCGCACATCTGATTGGACACCATGCCCCGGAACTCATCAATCTGTTCTCTTTCATTATACAGAACAAACTGTCGCATCAACACGTGAAGCACTTAGAAGTCGCCTATCCGACGGCCGCCTCTGACCTGACCTATCTCATCTAAACAAAAGACGGGACTCGCCACACGGCGAATCCCGTCTTTCTCTTATTCGATTCCTTTATCCTTGTCTTCTTTCAATGCGTCTTGTAACGACTTCTCCCAAAGCGGGACTCCCTTCGCGTGCGCCGCACGTGAGATGAGGTGCCCCCCAACAGGAGCCGTCAAGAGGACAAAGAAGAGACCGAGCAAGAGTCTTGCGTCAAATACCCGTTCATCGACATATACGTGAAGCACGGCCGCAAAGAGGACGAACATGACACCGAGTGTCGCGCTCTTTGAGGCAGCGTGTGTTCTCGAATAAATATCTGGGAGACGGATGAGACCGATCGCGGCGACGACCGTGAAGAAGACACCGATGATCGTGAAGATGCCGGTAATGAGATCAAAGATCATTGTCGCGGTCATGTTGGATAATCTCTCCCCTCTCTAAGAATTTCGAGAACGCCACCGTTCCGATGAAGGCCAAAATACTGAGTAGCAAGATGACTTCAAAATATAGAGTCGTATCGAGCAGGATCGACAATAACGCGACGACCGAGATGAGCGCGATCCCGATTGAGTCGAGCGCGATGACTCGGTCTGCCGTTGTCGGTCCTTTGACGACGCGATACAACATCATCAACATCGCAAGCAAGAGAATGGCGAGCGAGATGTAGATGAGAATGTCTAGTAAATCCATCACTCTGTCGCCTCCTTAATGCTTGATTCAAAGTTATCATAAATGTCTTTTCGCAATGCTTCTTTATCCGGCATGTTGAGCGCGTGGATATAAAGCACGGAATTGTCTTTTGACACCTGAACGACGAGCGTCCCTGGTGTGAGCGTGATCAGCATCGAGAGCAAGCTGACTTGCCATCCTTTGTCGAGGGACGTGTCATACCGGAAGATCCCCGGTTGAATCTTCAGCTTTGGACTGAGGACGAGACGTAACACCTCGAAGTTCGCGAGGAACAGTTCCCGGATGAAGATGAGGAGCAATTTGAACAGACGCCAAACGCGTGTGAAGTAAAAACTGCCGCCACCAGATTTAAAGAATCGGCGCATCATGAACAAGATGAGCAATCCGAGTAAATACCCGACGAAGAATCCGCTCGATGTGAACGATCCCGTGAGGAACATCCAGATGAACGCCAAGAAAAAGTTAATCAATAGTTGATAAGCCATCTGTATTTCACTCCTTTATCACGGCATCGATATAGATTTCTGGATTGACGAGCGGCTCGATCGCCTGCGTGATATACGGATGGATGGCTTCTGCCCCGAATCCGTATGCGACCGCAATGATGAGCAACAAGAAGACCGGTACAATCAGACGTTTCGTATATGGGACGAGCGGTCCGTCATACTCGCGCTTCGCTTCTCCCCAGAATCCGTTCAGGAAGATCTTCATGACCGAATAGAGGACGAACAGACTCGACAAGAGAACAAGGAGTGGTCCGAACAGCTCTCCTTCGTCCATCCCACCTGAGACGATCAATAACTTCCCGAAGAATCCACTGAGCGGCGGAATCCCTGCGAGCGAGAGCGCTGCGACGAAGAACGTCCATCCGAACAGTGGGAAGCGTGTGATGAGTCCACCCATATCGCGCAATTGACCGGATTTGGTGATCCCAATCATCATCCCGACGAGCATGAAGAGAACTGCCTTGATGATCATATCGTGAATCAAGTAGTAGAGCGACCCTTCAAGAGACGTCTGCGTGTTGACGGAGATCCCGTACAAAATGACCCCGACCGCGATCATGATGTTGTAGATGATGATCAACTTCACGTCGTTATAGGCGATCGCTCCCGTCATCCCGATGAAGATCGTGAGGACAGCTAGCACCATGAGGAACGTCTGTAAAAATTCACCGTTCCCGTCAAAGAGTAGCGTGTACGTCCGCAAAATCGAGTAGACCCCGACTTTCGTCAAGAGTGCCCCGAACATCGCGAGAATCGGAGTCGGTGCGACCACATACGCTCCAGGGAGCCAGTAATGAAGTGGGACGAGCGCCCCTTTCATCCCGAAGACGATGACGAACATCACACCGATGACGGTAATGACATCCGGGTTATCGACGAGCGGAATTTTCATCGCCAAGTCCGCCAAGTTGAGGGTACCTGTGACGCCGTAAAGCAAGGCGACCGACATGACGAAGAGAGCCGAGGCGATGATGTTCACGAGCAAATACTTGATGGACTCTCGTAATTGGACGCCACGTCCACCTAGAACAATCAACACGTATGAGGACATCAAGAAGACCTCGAAGAAAACGAACAAGTTGAAAATATCACCTGTCGTGAAGGCACCGTTCACCCCGACGAGCAAGAAGAGCATCGAGATGTACAAGTAGTTGCCTTCATATGAGTCTGAGAAGTAATGGACGGCGAACCACACGATGAAGAGCGTGAGGAGAGTCGACGTCGTCACGAGTAGAGCTGACAACATATCCGATACGAGTGTGATCCCGAACGGCGCTTGCCAGTTCCCGAGGTTGAGGGTTTGAATCCCCTCCGTGGAGACCGTGTGCACAAGTAAGAGTGACACGATCGCCGTAATGACTAAAGCTCCAAGAGCCATCCAACGCTGCAGCTGGACCCGTTTTGGCATGAACATCATGATGATGGCCGCAAGCGCAGGAATGACGATTGGAAAGACCGGTAAGTTAATCATACGATTCTGTTCCTTTCATTTCTTCCATATTGTCCGTGCTGAGCTCCTGATACGTGCGGTAGGCAAGTACGAGGAAGAACGCCGTCACCCCGAAACTGATGACGATTGCCGTCAAGACGAGCGCTTGCGGTAACGGGTCTGTGAATTCAGTCACACCGTCGACGAGGACAGGGGCCGCCCCTGTCTTCAAACCTGCCGTCGTCAAGACGAGAAGGTGTGCCGCGTGACTGAACAAGGCTGTGCCGATGATGATGCGTAACAAACTTCTTGAGAGAACAAGATAGACGGCACACATCGTCAGGACACCGATGATGATGCTAACGAAGATTTCCATTATTCACTCTCTCCAATCGTTTGTATAATCGTTAGGGTGATTCCGATGACTACGAGATAGACCCCTAAGTCAAACGCAATCGCCGTATGGAGCGTCTGTTCACCGAGAAGTGGTAAGTCAAACTTCCCATAAGCATGCGTCAAGAACGGACGACCCAAGAATACCGAGTGAAGACCTGTTAAAAGTGCGATCAATAATCCCGTCGCAGTCATGAGACGGTAGTCGATTGGGAGCACGTTCGCAAGTGTCTTCGAATCAAATGCGAGTAGCAACAAGACGAGCGCGGCGGATGTCATCAATCCACCGATGAACCCTCCACCTGGTGAATAGTGCCCGGCAAAGAACAAATCGATCGAGAAGATGATGATGATGAAGAAAATGATAATCGCGGCCGTCTGCAATATGACGTCATTGACGCGTTTGCTGTTTTGCTTCATGTGCACCTTCTCCTTTCGTACGTCGTGTTGTTCTAAATTTAATCATCGTGTAGATCCCGAAAGCCGCAATTCCGAGAACGACGATTTCAAACAAAGTATCAAATCCACGGAAGTCGACGAGGACGACGTTAACCATGTTTTTACCTGCTGCAAGCTCATACACGTTCTCTTTGTAATACTCCGAGATCGAAGTGAGCGATTTGTTCGTGAGCGCCATGAAGCTGAGAAGCGTCACGGTCGTCCCGACGAGAATGGCCACGATGGCATTCCCGACTTTGAAACGCATCCGTACTTCCTTCTTGCTGATGTCCGGCATGTGATAGAACACGAGCAAGAACAAGGCAACCGAGACCGTCTCGATGACAAGCTGCGTGAGTGCCAAGTCAGGTGCACCGAAGAAGACGAAGAACAGTGCCACGCCGTAACCGACAACCCCGAGTAAGATGATGGACGGTAGACGCGAACGCATAAATAGAATCGCGAGTGCTGCAAGCATGACGACAGCTCCGAGCACGTATTCATACGGTGCGATCTCTGCCAAGTTCTCGAACGAGAATCGGTACATGTCGAACCACCAAATGCTAAAGAGCATCATGCCTGAGAGGAAGACGAAAATATAGATCAAATACGACCGGATGAAGCCAGTCATGTAATTGTCTTTAAAGCGATACGCCGCTTTGTTCGACCAGACGAGCGTACCATCGTACATCCCGTTGAGCGTCAAACGGTGTGGGATGCGGTTGTAGATCCCCATCCATTTGCCCATTTGCCAGAATAGCAACGAACCGAGAAGAACGACCCCGATCGTCATGAACAACTCTGGTGTCAAACCATGCCAGAAATAGATGTGAACATCGACTTCTTGTCCTTGCGCAACGAGTGTCGGATAAATCGACTCGACGGCTGGTTTGATGAGCGAGTTCGACAGGACGTTCGGGAAGAACCCGAGACCGACAACGAGAAGCGCGAGGATGGCTGGCGAGATCAACATGCCAATCGGCGCCTCATGCGGTTTCTTCGGCAATTGATCGAACTTCGATTTGCCCATGAACGTCCGGGTAAACAGCATGATGCTGTAGATGAACGTGAACACACTTCCGATGAACGCGATGACCGGAAGTAAGATTCCAATCGTATCGAGTGCGAAGAAGTCGGCCGAGAAGACTTTCGTCGTCGCCTTCAAGAACATCTCTTTACTTAAGAAACCATTAAACGGCGGAAGACCTGCCATCGATAACGAACCGATGACGGCAATCGTGAACGTGATCGGCATGACAGTCATCAGACCGCCAAGCTTACGAATGTCACGTGTGCCCGTCTCGTGGTCGACAATCCCAGCCATCATGAAGAGCGAACCTTTGAATGTCGCGTGGTTGATCAAATGGAAGATTGCTGCAATCGTCGTGACCATAAAGATGTTGTCATCCATACCGTCATAGTGGAGCGCAGCCGCACCTAGACCGAGGAGTGACATGATCAACCCGAGCTGACTGACTGTCGAGAATGCCAAGATTCCCTTCAAGTCGGTCTGCTTCACGGCGTTGAACGAGCCCCAGAACATCGTAAACATCCCAACCCCGGCAATCGTCCATAACCAGACTGATGACTCTTGGAACACCGGGCTCATACGGGCCACAAGATAGAGACCCGCCTTGACCATCGTCGCCGAGTGGAGGTACGCACTGACCGGAGTCGGTGCTTCCATCGCGTCAGGCAACCAGATGTGGAACGGGAACTGCGCCGATTTCGTGAACGCCCCGAGCAAGATGAGAATCATCGCGACAAGGAAGAACGGACTCTCGGCGATGACGCCAGAGTTCGCGACCATATCACGGATGCTGTACGAACCAATCATCGACTCGAGTAAGACGATCCCCCCGAGCATCGACAATCCACCGAATACGGTGAGAAGCATCGACTTCTGTGCGCCGTAGCGTGAACGCTCTTTCTCATACCAGTAACCAATCAACAGGAATGATGAAATCGATGTGAGCTCCCAGAACATATACATGACAATCATGTTGTCCGAGAGAACGACCCCGAGCATCGCACTCATGAACATCAAGAGATACACATAGAAATGCCCGAGTGACTCTTTGTCCTTATTCAAATAATAAATTGAATATAAGACAACGAGTGCGCCAATCCCCGTGATGAGGAGGGCGAACAGTAGACTGAGTCCGTCAACGTATGCCGTGAAGTTAATCCCGAGGGACGGCATCCACGCAATCGTCTCTGTCACGACGTCCCCTGCACTCGTGATCGGAATAAATCCGGCGAAGTAGGTGACGAGCACGACCGGAACGATCAAGACGAACCAGCCTGTATGAATTTGCTTCATCCCCCGAAACAAGAACGGGATGAACGGTGCCGCGAGAAGCGGCAACAAAATAGCTAAATGTAACACCGACAAGAAAATTCCTCCTTCGAACAGAGTCGTACAATAGATTGAGCCGTAAAGTAAGGTCACTTGACTCCATCATGTCTTCCTCATGAGTATAGCGTAAATTTTCAGTCTGTTTCCATGATAAAAGCTTCCAGTCCGCGCACGCCCTCACTAAAATTCCGAATCTTTTAAATATGAAGGAAGCCGACGGAATTTCTTCAAAAAAAATTTGAAATCAGACGATATGTATCGGATTTTTCCGTAAATGAGGGTGTGTGGAATAACTCAACCTATTCCCTACTTGCCTGTCCTTTTCCTTCTTTTCCGTTCGACAAAACAAAAAAGCAGCCGATTTCAATCGGCTGCTACGCAATTATTGTGCTGTTGCGATAAACTCTTTCAATGCTTCTTTTGGTTGGAAGCCCATTGTTTTCGAAACAGGCTCGCCATCTTTGAACATCATGAGTGTCGGGATACTTTGGATTTGGAAAGCACCTGCGACTTCAGGGTTTTCGTCAACGTCGAGTTTCACGATTTGAACTTGGTCACCCATTTCTTGATCGAGTTCTTCGAGAACTGGCGCGATCATGCGACATGGTCCACACCAAGTTGCCCAGAAATCAACGAGGACTACGCCCTCTTTTACATCTTGTTCAAACGATTGAGTCGTTGCGTGTTTAATAGCCATTTGTAAAAACCTCCCCAATAAGATGAGAGAGTCCTGATGTAGAACTCTCATGCAATTCATGTTCAGAGTATACCACGGAGGGTAACAACCCCAAAACGTTTTGCTTATTAGCTATTGACGAGGTGCTTGCGGAACTCTTCTGTCAACATTGGGACGACATCGAACAAATCACCGACGATACCATAGTCCGCCACACTGAAGATGTTCGCTTCCGGATCCTTGTTGATCGCGACGATGACCTTCGCATTACTCATCCCTGCCAAGTGTTGGATCGCTCCAGAGATTCCGCATGCGATGTAAAGGTCTGGTGTGACGACTTTACCGGTCTGTCCGATTTGAAGCGCGTAGTCGCAGTAGTCGGCGTCACATGCTCCACGTGAAGCACCGACCGCTCCTCCGAGAAGTTCAGCCAACTCTTCAAGTGGTTTGAAGCCGTCCTCGCTCTTCACGCCACGTCCGCCTGCGACGATGACTTTCGCTTCCGCCAAGTCGACTTTCCCAGTCGCCTTACGAACGACTTCTTTGACGATCATCGCGAGGTCTTTCAATTCGACTGCTGGCGTTTCAACTGAGACGCTTGCACCTGCTTGACGCGCAAGTGCGTCGATGTTGTTCGGACGAATTGTGAAGAACATGACCGAGTCTTTGAACTTCACTTTCTCGAACGCCTTCCCTGAGTAGATTGGGCGAACGAACTCAGCGTCACGACCTGTTCCCTCGATAGAGACGACGTCACTGATGAGTCCGGCATCGAGACGTGCCGCGAGTTTCGGTGCGATGTCTTTCCCGAGAGCCGTGTGACCGAGGACGATCATGTCTGGACTTTCTTGTTCAATCAACTGACGGAGCACTTGCCCGTAGCCGTCTGGCGTATAGTGTTTGAGGCGATCGTCTTCAACGACGAGGACACGGCTTGCGCCATACTCCCCAAGTTCTTGCGCGAGTGATTGCACGTGATCCCCAATCACGACTGCCGTCACATCGTCTGTCAATTGCTTCGCCGCAGCGATGGCTTCGAATGATACGTTACGTAACGCGCCTTCACGCGCTTCTGCGAGTACTAAAGCTTTCATCTATGATCTCCCCCTTAAATGACTTTCGCTTCCGTGCGAAGAAGTTGTACGAGCTCGCTCACTTGTGTCGACATGTCGCCTTCAAGGATACGGCCGGCTTTCTTCTCCTCTGGTAAGAATCGTTCAATCGTCTCGATTTTCGCTTCGATTTCATCTTCATCGAGGTCGATGTCCATGAGTTCGAGTTCTTCGAGTGGTTTCTTCTTCGCTTTCATGATCCCAGGCAAGCTCGGGTAACGTGGTTCGTTCAACCCTTGTTGCGCCGTCACGAGAAGTGGGAGTGCGACTTCGATGACTTCTGTATCCCCTTCGACGTCACGTGTGACCGTAGCCATCGTGCCGTCGATTTCAAGAGCCGTGATCGTCGTCACGTAGTTCATGTCGAGAAGTTCTGCGACACGTGGTGCGACTTGTCCGCTACCGCCATCGATTGCAACGTTCCCTGCAAAGATGAGGTCTGCGTCTTGTTCTTTCAAGTATGTGGCGAGCACTTTTGAAATCGTGACGTGGTCCGCATCTTCGACATCGTCCTCGATCGAGATCCGAACAGCTTTGTCCGCTCCCATGGCGAGTGCCGTACGAAGCTCTTTGTCCGCGTCTTCCGGTCCTACCGTGACGACCGTGACCTCTCCCCCGAGTGCGTCACGTTTTTGAATCGCTTCTTCGACCGCATATTCGTCATACGGGTTGATGATGAACTCAGCGCCGTCTTCTTGAATTTCCCCATTCTCGAGCTGAATCGCTTCCTCAGTATCAAACGTACGTTTCAGCAAAACAAAAATATTCATGGTTGATCCCCCTTTAGTCAATTCTTTCCCATCATTCATGAATCAGCATTCATTTTTTGAGCTAGTGATAGGGCTCACTGTTAAGTAAGCCCCTTCTTTAACATATGGTGCACATTCGGAAGCGTCGACATCAAGTCATACTTGAAGCCGCTCGCCATCCAGCTCGTCACAACTTCATCGATTGTGCCGAAAATCATCTGACGGGCGAGTCGATAATCTAGATCCTTGTCGAACTCTCCTGTCTCGATTCCGTGTTTGACGACCGAATCGATCAAATTCAAATACGGTTTGAGCACTTCTCCGATTTTTTGGCGAAGCACCAAGTTCGACTGTCGCAGTTCGATTTGTGTCACGACGGCAAGGTCGTAATCGGCCGACAGTTGTTTTAAATGTGATTCGATCAACTGATACAACTGATCTCCGGCTGTCGTCTCGTTCCCGATTTGTTGTTTCGAGTAATCGATGAACAGCCCCATCTTCGCTTGGAACAACTCGATCAAGAGATGCTCCTTGTTTTTGAAGTACAAATAGATCGTGCCGTCCGCGACACCCGCCTCTTTGGCGATGGCTGTCACCTTTGCACCGTGATAGCCATGATTGGCAATTACTTTGACCGCCGCATCAATGATTCGGTCACTTTTCGAAATATGATTTGTCATTAACCCCAAGCTCCTTACCGCTGCAGAAAAATGAATGATGGTTCATTCATTTATTATTCTATCATGCGTACGCTTGGTGTCAACTGCTTTGTTTCACTTGTTTCGCCTTCTCTTCGTCGACGAGGACACGGCGTAAAATCTTACCGACGAACGTCTTCGGCAACTCGTCACGGAACTCGTACAGCTTCGGCACTTTATAGGCCGCGAGCTTCTCACGACAATGTTTATCGAGCTCTTCTTCGGTCACACTCGACCCGTCACGAAGGACGATGAACGCTTTGACCGTCTCACCACGATACGGGTCAGGGACACCGATACAGACCGCTTCCTTGACGGCCGGATGTTCGTAGAGCACTTCTTCGATTTCACGCGGATAGACGTTGAACCCACCTGCGATGATCATGTCTTTCTTCCGGTCGACAATATAGAAGAATCCGTCCTCACCCATATAACCGAGGTCACCCGTCGCGAGCCATCCATCTTTCAAGACGGCTGCCGTCTCCTCCGGCTTTTGCCAATAGCCTTTCATGACTTGTGGACCACTCAACATGATTTCACCGATCTCCCCGATGTCGGCTTCCGTCTCTCCGTCTGCTTTTACTATTTTAGCAGAAGTATCCGACAGCGGCGCACCGATTGAGCCGACAATCCGTTTATCCCATAAGAAGTTCGCATGCGTGACCGGAGATGTCTCAGACAATCCATATCCTTCGACGATGCGACCACCAGTGATCTTCTCGAACTCCTCTTGTACCTCAATCGGAAGCGGTGCCGAACCTGAGATACACGCCTCAATCGAAGACAAGTCATATTTTTTCAGTTTCGGGTCGTTCAAGATCCCGACGTACATCGTCGGAGCACCCGGGAAGAAGTGCGGCTTTTTCTTTTGAATCGTCTTCAGGACATCCGTCACTTCGAAGCGCGGCACGAGGACAAGCTCATACCCGTTCGTGACACCGAAGTTCAGACAGCACGACATCCCGTAAACGTGGAAGAACGGAACGACACACAAGACGCGCTTCTCATCCCCGCGATTGTATTTATAGAATAAGTTCGTGATTTGGTCCGCATTCGCCGTCAAGTTGAAGTGCGTCAACATGACGCCTTTCGGAAGTCCCGTCGTCCCTCCTGTGTATTGAAGAACCGCGACGTCTTCTTTTGGATCGATGTCGAGCGGCGTGACCGGATTAAAGTCTTTGTAGTCTTTAAACGGCGTCGAGCCGGTCGTATCGATCACGATATTATTTTCACGTTTCACTTTAATCGGATACAGCTTGTTTTTCGGGAACGGTAAGTAATCGGCGATACTCGTCGTGATCACGGTCTGAATCTCCGTCTTCTCACTGACACGAAGCGTTTTCGGATAGAGCAAGTCGAGGGTGATGACAATTTTGACGCCCGCATCCGTGATGAGGTTATCAAGCTCCCGTTCCGTATAGAGCGGGTTCGTCTGGACGACCGTCCCTCCTGCATAGAGAACGGCATAGAACGAGATGACATATTGAGGACAGTTCGGGAGCATGAGGCTGACGCGGTCCCCTTTTTCAAGTCCTTTCGCTTGGAGCATCGTGGCGAGTCGACGTGCGGCATCATCGATCTCCGCGAATGTCCACTCTTTCCCGATAAAGGAGACGGCCGTACGATTCGGATAATCCTTTGCTGCGCGAGACAATGCCTCATAGAGCGGCTTTACCTCGTAATCAATCGACTGGGGCATACCTTCTGGATAATCTTGTAACCACGGTTTGTTCATCGCTGTTCCTCCTTGGAAATGAATACTCATTCAGTTAACTCTATTATAATGCTAAGAAAACGCTTTCATCTACCCTTTACCCGATAATTTTCAGAAAATATCAAAAAAAGCGATTGGATTTGTCATCCAATCGCTGTCATACCCGCCTAAAATAGGAATCTTTTGAATCCAGCTGTTCCAACTTCTGATTCATCAGTTGATGCAACTCATTCTCGTGACGAATGTTCGAGAAATCCGTTCCGAACCACGCTTCCATCTCTGGCCGGGAGAAGGCATACGTCCGGTTCGGGAAAGCGAAGCGTACGATCTCCGCATTCGGAATGAGCGTGAAGTAAGTAGCCGCATTCCGAATCGCGAGGCGCTCTTGCTCCGCTCGCTCCATTTCTGGATCTTCATAACGGACGGTCAACCCATAAGGACGCTTCTTCGTCTGCAATTCGACCGAGCGATAACATTCGTGTAGCGGTAAGCTCCCGGCAATCCCGACGACGGCCGCATTATCCCCGACTTTCGAACCTCTATATTCAAAGGCGTTTGGTTCCGGATTCGTGCAACCTGCCAATGTGATGGCGAGAACGAGCAACAGACAGAAGCGTTTCATAGGTGTCCCTCCTTACGATTTGAGTTTTAAGTTGAAGCGGTAGAGCAAGCGTTTGGCGAGTAAGTGCGCCAGGAAGGCCGCAATCACGAAGCCAATCACATACAAGATCATGTTTTGCGGGTACGAGATGACCGAGAACAATACGCCACCTAACATCGCGAAGCAAATGACGATGACGATATGGATGAGCCACAACCAGCTCGAGAACATGAAGAAGCGTCCGTTGTTCTCTTGTGGTGCTTCCTTGAACATCCACAACCCGAGACCGAATGTGAGCACGATGTTCGCGATCGCAAGAATCGGGGCGTACGTGATAAAGTCATTCCACACCGACTGATCCGTATACACTGAATACATATCGACATTGAAAATATTGTTTAGCGGTGACAAAATTCGCATCGGGATACTTTCAAACGCTTCTTCAACGAACAAGAAGAGTCGATCTGGGAAAAAGGCATAGAGTGAACCTTGGACGAGGAGTAAAATCCCCATCGGAAAGATGAGCGCGACAAACGTCCAGATGACTTGTGAGATGGACTCTCCGCCAAACGATCCCATCCATAATGAGAGCGAGAAGAACGAAATTCCGGACAGCATCAAGAATAGAATCATCGCAATCACCTTGAACTCTTTCCCTTCCATCAAGAAGGAGTAATCGGAGAAGCGGATGATGAGGAACATCAACGCCCCACCAATCAAGGTCGATGTTACAATTCCTGTCGCACCGAGCACCCATTTCGATATGTATAGCTGGGTACGCGTGTACGGTAACGACATCGTGAAATCGGACATTTGGCTGTTGCGTTCACTTCCGATCAACACGGACGCCATGAGGGCACCGAAGATGACAAACAAGAAAATGACACCGCCTGACGGAATGAGTCCGTTCAGACCTCCGAGGTATCCGTATCCAGATCCATCCCCGAAGAAGTCTTCCGGCACCATCTCGTTCACATCACCTGTCACGATATCTGGGAAGTCGCTCGGGTTTTGTTTAATTTCAAGAATCTGTTGTTCGTACGCATACATATCCGTCCATACCGGCACTGTGAAGGCGACGATACCTAAGAAGACGAGCAAGATCCAAAGCAGCGACACTTGTTTCCAATCTTTTTTCAACAACACTTTAGACGGCATGAGCTTCTCCTCCTAACTGGATACGGAACACGTCTTCGAGAGACATCGGGATCTCTTCGATGAGCATCGGATTGTATGAATCGATGAACGCCTCGAGCTCGTCCGTCCGTTCTTTTGCCATGAATAGCACGACACGTCCTGTCACACTAATGATTTCGATATCTTTTCGTTCGAGCAACTCGACGGGGACATGATCGTTGAAGACGACTTGCCACTTGATGCTGAGGGCACGCGCCTCTTCGAGCGACATGATCGCTTTGACGCGCCCTTTCTCGATCATGATGATGCGGTCGGCGATTCGTTCGAGTTCGTGTAATTGGTGGCTCGAGACGATGATCGAGCAGTTCCGCTTCTCAACCTGGGCGATCATGAGTTTCAACACGTCTGACTTGGCGACGACGTCTAGACCGTCCGTCGGTTCATCAAGCAGGTAGTATTTCGCTTGGACGGCGAAAGCGAGTGATAACGTGACGAGCGCCTTCTGTCCTTTTGACAGTTGACGAATCTTTTTGTTCTCAATGTTGTAACGCGTCAACGTCTCACGGAAAGCGGAACGATTGAACGATGGATAGATTGATTCGTATAAGTCCGTCGCTTCGTTTACCGTATAATGTTTGAGCGCATCTGCCGAATCCGGTACGAAGATGACGTCCCGCTTCAATCCTGCGTCTTTAAAGATACTTTTCGTTCCATATAACACGTCTCCCTGGTCGGGGCGGATGATTCCGACCATTGTCCGGAGAAGTGTCGTCTTGCCGGCACCGTTACGCCCGACGAGCGCAACGATTTCTCCTGATTCGACGGTAAAGTCAATTCCGTCCAAAATCGTCTGACGGTCGATTTGTTTACTCAGTTGCTCAACTTTCAGCATTGGCTTCCCCTACTTTCTCATATTCGGTCCGCAATACGTCGATGGCTTCTTCTAACGGCACATTCGCATAATGGCAATCAATCGCAATCTTCTTGATCGATGCGATGACCGGTTCTCTTGATGCATCATCGTCTACCCAGTCTTCGGAGACGAACGTCCCGCGCCCGCGTCGCATCTCGAGGAGTCCGAGTCGCTCCAACTCCTGATACGCTTTACTGACTGTGTTTGGATTGACGACGAGGTCGGTTGCGAGTTCGCGCACAGACATCACCTTGTCTCCCGGACGTAAAATGCCGCGGATGACGAGCTCTTTCGTTTGATTGACGATTTGTTCGTATAGCGGTTCTGAACTCTTCATATCGATTTTGTATAACATGGGTCACACCCTCTCATAGTCAATGTCACTCTTTAAGTGTATTATATGTATTAGTACACGTAATTGCAATAGTATCTTGAGGGCACTTTCAGTTTACAGGGAAATGGAAATGATTTGAATAAGACTTTGGACCGAGGTTTCTCCTCGATATATGAGGTACATTGGGAAAGAGGTGACGAATGGATGAAAAAACGAATCGTGGCAGGCATTGTCGGCGGGCTTCTCGCTGCTAGCTTCTTTACGTATACGACACTTGAGAAATCCGAGGCACGAGATGCATATAGTACTTATGTAAAAGAAACGTATCAGGAACAACCCGACATCGAACTGTCACGGGATTGGAAGATGGGCGGTTATGTCGGGGAAGTGATATTGACGAAAGAACCATTCGCCGGCACTTATTTTCTCGAGACGTATGGTGACGGCTCGATCCATGACAATGTGCTCGAGACGTATTGGGAACGTGAGGCGGAACGAACGATTCACGAGCAGCTCGTATCGGAAGGAATCCTAAAAGAAGAAGAGACCGTCCGTGCGGAGGTGCCGATCGGTGTGTCCGATGAAACACAAGCGAACGTCAGCCCGACCCCGACGTCTATCTATGAAACGAATCCGGAAACGTATCTCGACGTCTCGATCATGTTTCATGAAGACTGGAACAACACGGACGAACAAAAACAGCGCATTCTCAACGTCATCCGCGAAATCGAGTCTGACGTCTACTGGATCCATTTCTCGTTCGACGGGAAGCCAGGTGGCAATGACGACTATACGGAACGGTATATGATGTTCACGCGTGAAGCGTCTGATATCGACCCGTCATTCCTCGACGTGCGGACGATTGAGGATTTGAACGCCTACGACCGTCTGTACGGATTCGACGAGACGACGTTCATGACAGAATATCAATTTGATGGCACTCCGATCGAAGACGAGACGACACGGTAATTTCGGTGTCGTCTTTTTTTGAGCGTTTGACTTTACACACAATCCGAAACATTGTATCGTTTGACAAGTCAACGATTGATAAGTCAATTGAGAAAGGTGGGACGCAATGGACCTACGTGAAATCAGCCGATTACTTTACCAAATCAAGTTGGCAGAACAAAACGTCGCATCGTCGTTCGAACGGGAAACGGGCTTCAGCCTGACCCGCTACGAGATGCTACAAGTCGTCAAAGAACGAGGCGTTTGTTCGCAACGCGAGATAAAAGAAGAAATGAAAATCGATAATGCCGCCATCACCCGACACTTAAAGATCCTCGAAGAAAAAGGATATGTCGTCAGAGAGCGGAACGCGGAGAACCATCGCGAGATGTTCGTCCGTGTGACAGAGAAGGCAGAGCAAGACCTCGGGCACTGCGAACGAGACGAACAAGCCAACCACCTCGTCTTACAAGCCTTGTCCGCTGAAGAGATTCACCAATTATCTGGGCTGCTTCAAAAACTGAACAGTCACGCCTAAACAGAGAAAGAAGGAATTCACCAATGGCAACTACATTCGAAAACAATACATTCAAAGACGTCATGTTCGGTCGTAAATCAATCCGTGTCTATGACGAGAACGTGAAAATCTCACAAGAAGAGATGCTCGAGATGATTCAGGAAGCAACAACTGCCCCATCATCGGTCAACATGCAGCCATGGCGCTTCGTCGTCGTCGAAAGCCCAGAAGCGAAAGAGACGCTAAAGCCGCTCATCAAATTCAACACACGTCAAAACGATTCATCTTCTGCGATGCTCCTCATCTTTGGAGACATGGAGTGCTACGAGTACGGCGAACAAATCTACGATCAAGCGGTCGCAGAAGGCAAAATGCCACAAGAAGTTCGTGACCAACAACTCGGCGCAATCATCCCTTACTACAAAAACCTCTCGAAACAAGAGATGAATGACATCGTGAAGATCGATGCAAGTCTCGCAGCGATGCAATTCATGCTCACAGCGCGTGCACACGGCTATGACACGAACCCAATCGGCGGTTTCGAGAAAGAGCAACTCGCTGAAGCGTTCGGTCTCGACAAAGACCGTTATGTGCCAGTGATGATCTTGTCTGTCGGGAAAGCCGCAGAAGAAGGTTACGAATCAGTTCGTCTTGACGCTCAAACGGTCACATCGTTCAAATAATTCACCACACAATCGGAGGAATCAACCATGATCTTAGTCAACGCCACATTCGATATCCAAGCATCACAACGCGAAAACTTCTTGCGTGACATCCAAGTCTTGATCGACTCATCAAAACAAGAAGCGGGCTGCGTCGGATATGACCTATACGAGTCAACGTCTGTCGAGAACCGTTTCGTCATGATTGAGAACTGGGAAGACCAAGCCGCTCTCGAGCAGCATAACCAAAACCCGGTCCTCATCAACTTCGCACAAAACGTCGCGAACTACGTGTCTGCGAAACCGGTCGTACAAGTAGCAGCAGTCAACTAATATGTCGACGCTCACCCTTGTGCTCGGGACACTCGTCGCCATCGAATTCTTCTATATCTTCTATTTAGAAACGATTGCGACAGCGTCTTCCTCGACGTCACGTGTCTTCCGCATGTCGAAAGACGAACTGACGAGAGACTCGGTATCGGTTTTATTCAAAAATCAAGGAGTGTATAACGGATTGATCGGGGTCGGGCTCTTATACGGGCTATACGTCTCCCCCAATTCGGTCGAGATTGTCACTATGATTCTGACCTATATTATTCTCGTTGCCCTATATGGCAGTATCACGAGTGACAAGAAGATTATCCTGACACAAGGTGGGCTCGCCATCTTGACGTTGATCTCGATGGTGATGTCATGACAGAAAAAGCGTTCGACCTGTTGAAAAGGTCGGACGCTTTTTTGCTTGTATCTACTATACTAAAGAAGAGGTGATGATTTTGAGATACACATGCCCATGTTGTGGCTACCAGACGTTAGAAGAAGAACCTCCAGGCACATACGACATTTGTCGAATCTGTTTTTGGGAGGACGACGGGGGTCAATTCGACGATCCCGATTATGAAGGCGGTGCGAATACGGTGTCGCTTCGACAGGCTCAACAGAATTACATACGATTTGGTGCGAGTGAACGACTTTTTTCTGACTCTGTCAGAAAACCAAATGAACGCGACAGAAAAGACCCAGACTGGAAACCGTATCCTAACAAGCTGACATAATAGTATAAGAGGTGACCTTAATCATTCATCTCATTGAATCTTCCCCCACATCGCTTCATCGACGACAAAGAACGATTCATGAGAACATACCGCGAGCACGCACGTATCCTCCGCATAAAACATCAAGTCTTCTGGAAGTTCTGGATGGATCCATCTGAACAATGAGCCACCATGCTCTTTTAGGAACTGTGCTGTCCGATAATTCATATGGAACGAATATAAATACGCCGCATCACCAGGCAGTCTTGTCGTCTCCCATTCACTTACGATGGTTCGTTCCATCAAATCCCAACGAACCTCTTCCGTCAGTACATCCATATACGCCAAGCGCTCTTCTTCAATCTCCATTCGGCGCCTGTCTTCCACGAACGCAAAGTGAGTGCAGTGCTCAAGCAAAGTATCGATGAGCGCCTCATAGCGCTTCCCCTTTATATCCTGAGTGATCATCAGCATGCTTCAAGTCTCCTAAGGCGAAGAAACAAAGATACCCGTCTCTTCCGTAATCTCGAACGAATCTTGATTCCATCTCACTTCAATCG
Organism: Exiguobacterium sp. s160; assembly: GCF_018617575.1. NCBI lineage: Bacteria > Bacillati > Bacillota > Bacilli > Caryophanales > Exiguobacterium > Exiguobacterium sp. s160. The sequence goes on along the minus strand of NZ_JACSKK010000003.1, from coordinate 44,288 downwards.
TCCCGACTCGTTCCGGTTCTTCGATACTTCGATATAATCGCCTTACCTCCATGTCGAAAGTGAAAAAGCCACTGGACTGTTTCATATACCCTTCTTCATTCACATATGTATTTGTCTGATCCCCAATCAGCGTAAATGCGTCACAGCTCTCATCTTCACATTGTACCGAATATGTTCCCTCGAACCAGCTCACGAAGTCATCCATATCTGGACTTGTCGTATACATCGGTGTCACCCAGGCCCAAGCTACAATCAACACAATAAAACCGAAGAACAACCACTTTTTCATGCACTCTCCCCCACTTTCACTATCCAAAGTCTACCATATCCAAATCATCAAATAAAAAACCGCCCTGACCGAAGTCAGAGCGGAATCGTATTACAGGACGAAAATCGCTGCAGATACACCGACGACACCGACGAGCGCCATCGCATATACCGGCACACGTGGCATTTCACCATTGTTGTCGAGTGCTTTCCCGAACATGTAGAAGACGATCGGGTGCACGAGGAACGGCATCGAGAAGATGAGCGGGATAAGAAGCGACGCTTCCGTCCCGAACATTCCGCCTTGAACCGCTGCGAACAAGCCGAAGTGCGAGATCGCTGACGATTGTGCCATCGTCGTGTAATCAAATGCAATCGTGCTGAACGTCAAGATGACGAGACCACCGAATACGGCCATCATCTGCCATCCAAACGAGAATTGCATGAGCGCTTTGACTTCTTTGAAGTCTTCTCCGTTCGCCGCACGTAAGTTTTTCAACGCGAGCGCCGTGAGCGCGAGACCAATCAAGACAATAATCATCGTCGGCCAAATCCAGAGCGCGCCGTTGTCGGCACTGACTGCGAGGATTGAGAAGACGAAGATGTGTCCGAAGAACGGGATGTTGATCATGATTGGCGCACGTTTCGCCGCCACTTGACCGAAGTCCCCAGCCGTACACGCACCTGTGAGACCACTGTGCGAAAGCGACCCCGCCATACCTGGCGCGAGGTTACGGATATGACCCGTACGAGCGAACCACATGATGAGTGCGATTCCACCGAACATCCAGAACAACTGACCGAAGAAACCGTACACGAGAATCGAGTTCATGCCTTCGATGGCGAACGCGTCACCGATTCGTGAACCACCAACCATGAAGTTAGCAGCCAAGACGACCGGGATCCCTGCGAAGAGAAGTGCGCGGACAGTCGGTCCATACGTCCAGTTATGGAAGATGGCACCGAGTGCTGACGAAATCAACATCGCGAAGAAGATTTGCGGAAGTGCGATAATCGGCTGAACTGCTGTCGCAATCAAGAACGAGACGAACAAGATAACAAGCAAGAGGACTGTCTCGATGACACCTTTTTGCATGTATACTTTCTTGTCCTGAATCTGTGCTTTATGGTCGATGAGTAAGAACGACACAGCGAGACCGAGAAGTGCGAGGATTGGGTAGTAAAGCGCAATCCCTTCTGCCGTACCTGGCTCGATTGCCATACGGAAGAACCCTTCCAAACCGACGAGCAAGAAGAACGAACGGAGGATGAAGATGAACTGCGTACGTCCCGTTCCGAGGAACATCTCCTCTTTTGCAGGAACGACGATGTCCTCCATGTCGAGCTCTTGTTTGCTTAAGATTTTACGAAGTTCCTGTCCACCGACGAAGAACGAAACGACTAACGCGATGATTGTCGTCCGTGACAAGAAGTCGACGAGCGGGAATTCAGGAAGACCCGGTGTCGCGATGCCGAGCTCGACCATCCCGAATCCGAGACCGAGACCGAAGATGACGATGACGAGGATCGGCGAGAAACGCGTCCCTGCCACGACCATACGAGATAAAATGACCATTGGAATGATGAAGGCCATAAGCAACCAGAATTGGTTGATGAGTTGCATTTGAGATAATTGCTGTACAAGTTCCATTGACTAACCCCTAACATAATTTTTAGCACACAATATCGAAGTGTACAGGAATGAACATATTGTGACAATAGGGTGTGATGTTTTGTAAACATTGAAAGCGGAACCAAGTGAAATTGGTCCCGCTTTCGTTAGTTATTGAATTTTCTGAGACCCCAAATGCCTTTATTTCCTGTGGAATAAAAGAGGTCCTCTTTCCCAGTAAAGCTCGCTGAATCACTGGAATGCGCACGAATCTGTTTATTAACGTGCCCTTTCCAATCTTTATAGCGATCGAGCTCGAGTTGATAATACGATTTTTCGACATATGCATAAATGTCCTTTAAAGATGCCGTCCCACCATGGTGTTGGAGAGCGAATTGGATTTTGCGTAGTAATAGGCGTTTCACATCTCTCATCTCCTTATATGAAAAGTAATTATGTATACCTAATTTATCCATACCCTTTCTAAAAAAGTTACAGGTTTTTAGGTGTATTTCCTTTATAATAGGAATATAGACCTGAATATCTCATGTTTGGAAGAAAGGAAATCGATATGACTCAAAAGCGTTACTCAAGTGAATTAGAAATTTTAGAAGAAGTATCTTCTCATCATCAGCTATCACCTAGTCTCCTTCAAAATATTCTCACCACTTCAAAAGCTAATTATTATGGTGAAGCTACGTCTCCGACTAAACGCCAAAAAGAATTAGAAGAAGAATTGAAATATCTAATTAAAAAAGGGAACTCATTAACACATTCCACATCATCCAATAAAAAATCTGGGTTGAAACTTGTTCGTATTCAATTAAATAATTACAAAACATACTTAAATTCTCAAACAATTAACTTTGATACACATACAGATGATAAAAACATCGTTTTGATTGGTGGTTTGAATGGCGCTGGAAAAACAACCATTTTAAAAGCAGTTCGTTACTTATTATATGGCAAGCGTGGCATGACCGATACGGAGTTTCAACAACAGTTTACAAATACGATTAACAATTCATTCTTCGAACAAGGTGGTCGCGAAGCTAGTGCTTCTCTCGTTTTCGAACCTGGAGACGGGCATCATTACGAAATTAAAGTCGTTTGGCAATACAATAGTAAAAAACAAGTTGTGTCTGAAAGCAAGACGTTCAGTAAGCGAACGATTGGTGCAGCTCGTCCAAAACGTAATGAACAGATTGGTTCACACAACGTAGATGATTTCAACCGTACCATCGATAAATTAATCCCATTTGAAGCTTCTCAATTCTTAATTTTTGATGGGGAAGAAATCCGACGCATTATTTCTTCTAGAAATTCTGCCGACTTTAAAGCGACAATCAGACGAATGAACGGAATGTCTTATTTTAACGAGTTAAAAGGTGACTTAGACAAAATCTATTCAAAGAAAGTCAACGAGTTAGCTACCGCTCAGAAAAGTACCGAGTTGTTAAAATTCAACAAGAAAATAACTACACTCAAAGAACAATTACATGAGCTTACAGAAAAACGAAATAAAGCCGAGAGTCGAGTATCAACATACAATAAACAACTCGATCACTTTAAGAAACTTCGAAACGAGAAGCTCATGCAGAACAACGAGTCGAGAGAACAATTTGTTTCAACCATGAGTTCTTTAAGAGCACAGCATACTCAAGTATTGGAGCAAATTTCTAAGTTGTTTTTTGAGAAAGGGATTCAATCATTTGCATCTAAAAAAATTGATGCGTTAAAAAAACGACTTACTCTAGAACAACAATTTACATCTGATCAGCAACGCGTGGAACAGATTTTAGCACCTTATCAGCAATTTATGTCTAAACTACTCTCAGAGCCAATCGATCCACCATTGACTGAAGAACAGCTGCATCAGGTTGAGGAAATTGGTAAGAATATTTGGTTATCGAAGGAGAATTATAAAGCTTCTACCACTTCAGAAAATCAGCAAATTTGGCACGACCTTTCGCCAAATGACCGTAGACTGATTATGAATGTAGACGCATCTCGCACTAAGGAAATGATTGTTGAACTAATCAAGAAAGAAAAAAATCTTAAGCATTCAATTGATCAGCTCCAGCAGAAAATTGATTTAGCCCCTTCTGCAATCAGTGTTGACGAAGAAGATAAAAAGATTCAGGAAATTACTGAGGTGCTCGGTAAAACTAAGAGCATTTATCTCAACATTAAAAAGAAAGAACAAGAGTGCATTCAAGAAATTCGTTCTCTGGAATCAAAACTAAAAGGAACAAAGTCTACTGCAACAAATGCAATCGACTTAGCTGATGATGTACAGCTTTATGGAAAAATCAAAGAAGCAATTGATGAGTATTCAACAAAAGTACTAGACTGGAAAATTGATTTGATTAGTGAACAATTCGATCAGATGTTGAACAAACTTATGAGAAAACAAGATGAATTCGGTCGTGCTTTCGTTGATCGCCGTAAAATGATGATACGCATTGAAAATGAACGCGGCGCTGAAATTTCAGTCGAAGAACGTTCAGCCGGTGAAATGCAAATTATCTCATCTGCATTTATTTGGGGAATGATCAAAGCAGCTGATTTAGATTTACCGATGATTATCGATACGCCACTTGGTCGTTTAGACAGCTATCATCGCAAAAATCTAGTCGAACATTTCTATAAACATCTCAGTAAACAAGTTGTGATTCTCTCAACTGATACGGAAATCACTCCGGAATATGTAGAGTTGATGAAGGAATACACTTCAAAACAAATCATGTTGGACTACAACCAAAAAGAGAAATATACGCTTATTCGCGAAGGTTATTTCGAATTAGTGAAAGGATAAGATTATGGATTCTAAAGGAATTAAATTGTCACAAGTAAGTAAGAATCGAATCGATACCATTATTGGACACATCGAACATTACGTTCCGAAAGACACGAGGCCATTTGTTGTAAAACTAAGTCTGATGCACGGAATTGAAAATCACTCCGTTTCATCTGTACTCCCTACCGAATTGAGTTCAAGTGCTTGGGATATGGGCTCAATCATTAATGGGAATGACTACTTACTCGCTAAACACCTTATCATCAACGAACTGCAAGAAGAAATCGATGATGAGAAAGTTATTCGAGACCATATGAAACGTTTCATTGAGTTAGGTGTGAAAGACATTGCTTCGTTGCTCGAATCAGATGATGCAATTTTTGAAGAAGAATTTTTAATTAAACTTCTTTCCGTATAATCTCAGCGATTTCGCTGAGATTTTTCTTACGAAAATTTCTAATTTTTGTTGAGCTGTTCGCTTTTTTCATACGAACACTTATGTTAGACTTTTTGTATAAAAACATTGTATTTATTTAAAATTACGTACGTAATTTTAAATAAAGGAGGATAATTCATGGATCCTAATTTCAGCTATAACTTCCCCGCATTACGAGGAAAACAGGCAGAAAAAGAATATTTCGTCGTTATGTGTCCATTAAAACTGATTCCAAAAATCTTCTTATTCGATGAAGAGGAAGTCCCGCCACAATATCGCTCACAGCGGATTTTGAATAAATCTAGAGTTCCAGACATTACAAATTACATTGTAGATCAGTCTAAGGACTATGTATTTTCATCCCTTACAGCTTCCATTGATGGTGAAATTCAGTTCACTCCGTTTACAGATGAACCAAACTTTAAAGACTTAGGCAAACTCTCGATAGCACTGGATTCCCGTTTTTTAATTAATGATGGTCAACACCGAAGAGCAGCGATTGAAGAAGCTTTAAAAATCATGCCTGAATTAGGTAATGAAACAATTTCTGTTGTATTCTTTCATGACGAAGGTTTAGAACGATCTCAACAAATCTTTTCAGATTTGAATCGACATGCCGTTAACACGACATCATCTATCGGTATTTTATATGACCATCGCGACCAGTTGTCGCTCCTAACTAAAGAAATCGTTGAAGAGATTCCGTTGTTAAAACGATATACAGAAATGGAGAAAACGTCCCTCTCCAAGAATTCACCAAAACTTTTAGCGTTAAATCATATTTATAATGCAAATAAACGACTAATTAATAAGAAAAAAGGTGCTCTTTTAACTGAAGAAGACGCATTGAACATCAAAACGTTTTGGCTAACTCTATGCAATAGTATTCATGAATGGGAACAAGTATTTAATAAAGAAATCTCCCCTCGTGATTTACGTATGATTTCAATTGCGGGTCAAGGTTTATTTATCGAAGCAGCGGCTGAAGTTGCGCGCTCTTTAATTGAACAAAAACCTGATACATGGACAGCCTACCTTACAAAATTTAAAGATATTGATTGGAGCCGTTCAAACGAAAAAGATTGGAAAGGTCGTGCCTTTAACGAAAACGGCAGAATTTTAAAGAACAACTACACTATTCGATTGACTGCCATACGAATAAAATCGCTAATCGGCATCAAGCTCACGAAAGAAGAGAAAGATTTCGATCAACAAAAATCAAGCATGAACGTATTATGACTGTTTTGGCACGAGAGGATGACAATTTATGACACAAGGTATTATTAGTAACTTATTTACTCAGCATGAAGGAGATACTGTTTCTAGACGCTCCATCGATTTGATCAAACGTGTTTATTTAAATGACACACGTCCATGGGTGGTCGGATTTAGTGGCGGAAAAGATTCTACACTAACGACTCAACTCATTTTCGAAGCGTTGCTAGAGCTTTCACCAGAACAGTTGCATAAGAAGGTATTTATCATTTCTTCTGACACTTTGGTAGAAAACCCACTCGTCGTTTCCATGATTAACGGCTCTTTACACCGCATGCAGGAAGCCGCTTTAAAATATAATCTCCCGATCGAAACACAAAAAGTTAAACCACTTACAGAAAAAACTTTTTGGACGAATATTATCGGACGTGGCTATCCTACTCCAAACCAAACGTTTAGATGGTGTACAGATCGTCTTAAAATCGACCCTGCTAACCGCTTCATTAAAGATAAAGTGTCAAAATACGGCGAAATTATTATGGTACTTGGTGTCCGTTCATCTGAGAGCACGAGCCGAGGCCAATCAATAAAAGACCATGAGATTTCAGGTAGCGAATTGATGCGACACACATCACTAGCGAATGCTTATGTATTTGCCCCAATTAAAGAATTTGTTCTAGATGATGTATGGAGCTACCTTCTTCAAAACCCAGCTCCGTGGGGAGAAGACCATCACAAGTTGCAGAAAATGTACATGGATTCAAGTAGCGAATGTCCATTAGTCGTTGACCAAAACATTAAAGAAAGTGCTGGTTCTTGTGGGAATAGCCGTTTTGGTTGCTGGACGTGTACGGTTGTCAATCAAGATAAATCGCTTACTGGTTTTATTCAAACTGGTGAACATGACTGGTTAAAACCATTATTGAAGTTCCGTAATAAAATGGTGCTCATTCGTGACGACCGTTCTAAACGAATGCATAAACGAATGAATGGTGCCTTCTATTTATTAGAAGTTCAACATGAAATCAAAGAAGATGGAATCTATATTGTTCAAAAGAAAAAAGGCGGTCGTGCTGCCACTTCTCATAAAGTAGTTGACCGAATTGAAGATTTGACTGATGAGTCTGTTCTTGTCGTTCCTAAAGCACAATTAAGTCAATTTATCGCAAAACACAATATTGACTTGAGCAAACCTGAAGAGTTTAATATTCAGTTTGTCGTTACCGAAACAAACGAGGATGGGCAATCTGTATACTCACACCTTGGTCTTGGTCCTTTCACACTAGCTACTAGAACTGAACTAATGCGCGACTTATTGATTTTACAACGTGATTTAAAAGTTCCAAATTCAGTCGAGTACAAATTAATTCAGGATGATGAGTTACGAGCAATTCGTCGCTTATGGCTCCGTGAAGGTGATTGGAACGATACGTTACCAGAACTTTATCGCGAAGTATTCGGCGTCGACCTGGATTGGGAACATGATGATCGTCAGATTCTAACAAGTGACCAAGCGAATGATTTAGAACTTCTTTCTCAAAAGCATGGTCTTGATTTCAATATGGTTCAAAAACTATTTACAACAGCAAATGATTTTCTAGGTGTAAAGGTTAAACGAGGATTTAATAAAGATGTCGCTGCGCTATTGAGCCAAGACTATTTAACCCTTTACAAAGAGCAAGGAGTTTTAGAGAGAGATGAAGATTGAATCGATTGTCTTAAAGAATATTGGAGCATATAAAAATCAAACATTTGATTTCAAGAATGAAAACTCTAATAAAAATGTTATTTTAATCGGCGGGAAAAATGGAGCGGGTAAAACAACCTTTTTAAACGCACTTCGCACTGGATTATATGGTAGTCAGGCGTTTGGGATTAAAGCACCCACTCCATCTTACTTCAAAGAAATTGAGAAATTAATCAATAGCGAAGTAAGAGATCAACGAGAAAGATATAGTACCACTAAACAAGTTTCAAAAATCCAAATTACGTTTACAACAACAACGAATCAAACAACATCACGCTATTTATTTGAACGATCATGGGGAATCGACGCTAAGAATATTAAAGAATACTTTAATATCTATCGTGATGGAAATACCTTTGCACTAGCAGAGAAGGATAAGAGTCAAGTCTATTCATTATTCTTAGAGCGTACTCCCCTCTATTTGTTTAATGTCTCATTATTTGATGGAGAGACAATTAATCAAATTATTAATGAAGGGAAACTATCTGAGTACCTAGATGATTTGATGAAAAGTGCATTTAAATTAGAGATTCCAGATTTATTAACGGAAACAATCGAATCACTTGTACGAGACGAAGCCAAGACTAAGCTATCTAAAGATAAATCAAAACGTTTAGATGCGCTTAAAAAACAGCTAAGTGAATCCGAACAAAAATTGCAAAACGTTCAAGTCGATAAGTCTCAGCTTCTTCAGAATATCGAAGTTAGTGAAGCAGAAATCACTGCCTTCTCTGAATCGTTACGCGCACACGACGTGATTAGTAAAGAAGAAGAAGCAAAATTGAAAGAGGAAATAAGAAACCTAGAACAAGAACGACAGAAATTAAAGCAGTCTACGTCAGACTTTTTCAGTGAGTACTACGCTTTTTCTATCAATCATCACTTGCTTGAAAAAGCTGCAGAACAAGTAGAATCAGAACTATTGATAAGAAGTGTAGAAGATTTAGAAAAAGTCTTCACCGATGAGTTCTATAAGAATGTTTCACGTAATTTAGGAGGATCTGTAGAACATGATTCACTGAAGAATGAGTTCAATGCGGCTTTAAAAACGGCTGTTCCGAAAACGGAAATTATTCATGATGCCTCGTTCGGTTCGAAGGCAAAAGTTGAAAATATGATTTCTTCAGTAAACGCTCAATCTTCCTCACCTCTCTTGGCAAACATTAATCGCGATGACGAAATCATAGAGGAACTGAAGACATTACGAAGAAAACTAGTGATTAGAGAAGAGAATCATGCAGATTTTGAAAAACAATTTGAGGAATTGAATCAACTCAAAGTTAGTCATCTTCATTTGAACGAGCAGTTAGAACGTATTGTTAAACTTGAAGAAGAGCTCCAAAATCAGTACTCGATGTTAGTGGAAGAAAACGCCTCACTTCAACAAGAAATCGAGAAAATCACTTCAAAATCGAGCTTATTATCGCAAAACGCTACTTCAATATTAGCTTTACTAGAAGACTTCAAACTTCAACAGCGATATAAAGTCATTCGGAGTGTTGAAGAAAATGCGTTACGCATGTTAAAAACATTGATGCGTAAAGAAGATTACGTAGATAAGCTATCGATTCTACCCGAAGATTTCTCGTTAACTTTGTCATCTAAGGACCAGTCTCAAATTTCTGTAGCTACGCTATCTTCTGGTGAGAAACAGATTCTACTTCTTTCATTAATCTGGGCAATTTTCAAAGTTTCCGAAAATCAAATGCCATTTATCTTCGATACTTTGTTAGGCCGATTAGATCGAGATCACCGTTATAACATTTTACGTAACTTACTTCCTAACTTTGGTGAACAAGTGTTAGTGCTATCTACAGACTCAGAGATTAGCAAAGATTACTATGATGTACTCAAACCATCGATTTCTAAAGAGTATAGTCTTCAGTTTGATAATGAACATTTAGAAACACGAGTCATTCCATCGTATTTTGAATTTGAAAACGCGCAGGTGAAAAACTCATGAACTACCGTCTTAAATTAACTGAACAAACGCATCTCTATTTTAAAGAGATTGCAAACTCAACTCATATCACACCAAACATCCTAGCTCGTTTCGCCGTTGGAATATCATTAAAAAACGAAAAAACTCCATCAAGCGTTAAAGGTCAGCCCATTTCTAATTTTGAAATCAATCGTGCCACCTTAACGGGAGAACACGACGAGATGTTTAAAATGATGATTCTTCAACATGCTAAACGCCATATTGAAGAAGAACGATATTTTCCAGATTATTTTAATGCACATATTACTCGAGGTGCCGAAGAGCTTTATCAAATGTTCCAATTTTCTAGAAGTACCAATCAATTCTTAAGAGAGTTATTGGCTCTCCAGGAGGGATAACATGCTTTATCTAGACAACAGCTCAACGACACCTGTGTATCCAGAAGTACTTGAAGAGATGCTCCCCTACTTTCTTGAAGAGTTCGGAAATCCTTCGAGCAAATATTATTCACTGGCAGAAAACTCTAAAAATGCTGTTGAACATGCTCGAGAACAGTTAGGTAAATTTCTTAACTGTTCTTCTACCGAGCTGTACTTTACTTCAGGAGCGACCGAAAGTAACAACTGGATTTTAAAAAGTGTAAGTTCATCTTTACCAGATCATCAAGTGATTACTACGGTAGCTGAACATTCATCTAATTTGGAAATCGCAAAGTATTTGAATGAGCAGCTTAACATTCATGTTGAATACTTGTCAGTCGATCAATTTGGTAGAATCAATTTTTCTGAATTAGAGTCTCTACTAAAAAAACGCCCTACTTCACTCGTTTCAATCATCTGGGGAAATAACGAGTTAGGATCTTTAAATGACATTCAGAGAGCTTCTGAACTAGTTGCTCAATATGGTGCACTCTTTCACACCGATGCCACACATGTCGTCGGAAAGATGAGAATCAACCTGTCAGAACTTACGAACGTTCATTTCTTATCCGCTTCTGCGCATAAGTTCAACGGTCCAAAAGGTATCGGCATTGCTTATGTACAAAAAGATGAGGATGGCATCCCAAGGAAATTGACACCACTGATTCATGGTGGTGGTCAAGAACAAGGCATTCGAGGTGGAACACTTGCTGTTCCCTTAATTGTTGGAATGGGAAAGGCAGCAGAAATGCATCAGGCATCTCTTTCTAAGAACATTCAAAAATTGCAAAAACTTGAACACCAATTGGTTCAACTTTTATCTCAAAAATTCGGATCGAACATACGCTTCAATAGTGATCATACTGATAAAATACCGGGAATTGTGAATGTTCAATTTATCGGGATTAATAATGAAGTACTCGTGAAACAACTAGCGCCTGTCATGGCGGTCTCAACTGGATCTGCATGTAGCTCCAGTAAACCAAGCCATGTACTTCAAGCGATTGGATTAACATTAGATGAAGTACGATCATCCATTCGATTTTCACTATCATCAAACATTGAGTCAAAAGACTTAGAGATTTTCAAAGAACTGTAAGTAAACGACCGGCTTAAATTAAATTTAAGCCGGTCGTTTTACGTTCAAATATTATTAATTTTGAAGGTTTCAAGCATTTCTTCTCTTGGAATATCCTTTTTCCCATCTATAATAGATTGTCGGATTTCTTCAATCGAATACGATCCACCACTTATACCGTACTGTTCTGGTAAATTAAGCAACAGAATATCGTCATCAACTCGTTCAATAGATGAAGTTGTTTCTTCTGTTCTAAAAGAAACGACAACTCCTTTATTAAAGTATTCGGTTAGTTCATTTGAAATCTCATACTCCCCTTTCATCAATCTTTCGATGACTGAGAGTCGATCCTGCTCGAAGTCATAATTTCTCTCTCGCTCGCTCCACAACTTTCCTTCAAATAGTTTTTTAGCATTTGCTAAGAAGAGATGTGCAAAGAACATGCGATAGTACTGTTGAGAGAATGTAGTTTCTGTCTCACCCACACCCAATTCAAAATCGAAGAGAGATTTTGTTCGAACAACTTGGTTTCTCGCTTTATCTATGACATTACTCAAGTTTCTACCGATTTTCACTTCAATTGGATAGAAGTGCATTTTTAACTTACCGTCCGTTTCCTGCATCCCGATCAAAAGTAAATCGTCTGAATAACTACCTGATTTCCCTAACGCTTTCACAGTGAAAGGTGAATTTGCGTGGTTTAACCCGATTGCTTTCGCCACACGCAAAATTTCCTCAAGGGAAATCGGAACCCAAGTAATATCATCGGTTGTGAACATCGCCAATGAATACTTGACGGCTGCCAACAAACTGAATTTTTCACGACTCTTATGCACGTTACGTGCTGTTTCATTACTTAAACCTTGTTGAATCATTGAAAGTAACCATTCTCCGTTGATGACGTTGAACGTTTGAATAATTTCTTTAATACTCTCATCCGTATTCAAATCCGGTTTCTCATGATTCAAGTAATCTTTAATCACGGCTTGATATTGTGCTGTTTTCTTCGTGACGGTAATAGCATCATATCGGTAAGAAGACGACTGATCATTATAATGAATGATAATCAATTCATTATCCGGATTCCCTTGTTTAGAAGAAAAATAGCCTAAATCAACAGTAGGTTCAATTAATGTGACCCAGTGTGAACTCTCATAAATATTTTGCAACTTATAGCCGTCACGTGCATCTGTAATACTAGCCAGTGCTGTAACGCCATGTGCAAATGAGCTACTCCCGTTATCTTTCATGTGTACGTTTAATTCATTAAATGATTTGGCACATCGTAGTAACAAGTCATCTTCTTCAATTGCATAACCTCGAAGACCGAACCCCATGCTAAACTGACCATCTTTGACTGTTGGTGCAAGTGTCGAGTACAAGCCGTTCATGGCGTTACCACTCTTGATATACTCCATTTTGTCTGTGATGACTTGTTCTTCACCACTCATTTTATAGAAGCTGATATGAGCATAGTCAAAATCATTAAAGTGCTCATTTTGAATATGGTAGTGATTAATCAGCGACTGAATTTTCTCCGCTACTTCTTGAGGAGAGAGAATGAAGTTTTTAGGAATAAGTGCGTATAGATATTCAAACTGTTCCCAGTCATCATCCATAAAGTCTTTTGCTGCAAATTGATCGAAAGCACTTCGATATCGACCTGAATCGCAGTAAAGTCTCACTTCTACAGGAATGACTTCATCTCTGTTTTTTTCATAGCTATCTTTTAGTTGTCGGAAAATCCATTCAACAATGCCTTTTAGCACCATTTCATCATTACGAATTTCAATCACATTTAAATATAATGGTGCTCTAGCGACTTGATTTTTCTGATTAAAGAGTGACGTAAAATGATCGACAAACTGATTTAGCTTTTCTTTAACCACTTCGGATAAAAAGCGATCGGCTTCAGCGACAACAACTTCTTCTTTTGCTCGGAAAACCATCCATTCTGGCAAGTCTGATTGGGATTCTGCCTTGTAGGCTTTACCTTCAAACCATAGATATGGAGCTAGTGCATCGGCACGTAGACGTTTCAGTACACTTTCCGAGATTTCCTCTTCACCAAGTTGATTATTTAATTCTAACTGAAATGCAACATTCACTGGATGGAATGGAGTAAAGTAAACAATCTGTTCTTTTTGGTTAAACAGTACACCTAATCTTAAAATCGAATGCCCCACTTCAAACAATCGATCTGCTTCTTGAATCGATTCAATCGCCTTTACATACGCTTGAACGTAATTTAAAGCAACTCGTTTGTATTCATCGTCCCAGTAAGCCAACATGGGCACAGTTTTTTTAATTTTAAAGTGGTTCAAGAACAGATTATATGCTTCTCTTAATTCATAATATGGTCCGAATTCCAAATCAATAGGACTGAGGACGCCTGCCGAAAGAATAGCAGTCTGCATACTTTGATTGACCCATTCCATTTCGTAGTCCAAAAAGTCTTTATACTCGTTTTGTGGATAGTAAATTTGATTCTTCAAAATCAATTTCCCATCCGTACTAAGTACAATGGATGCTCGCTTTTCACGCTTTTCTTTATACAATCGGATATTTGGAATCGGGTGTGGCTTTGAAGCATCAACACTCAATTTAATATTAATTGGTTGCGATTCTCCAACAACTAGTTGCATAAACTGATCTTCTTCAAACAAATCCTGATCAAAGTGATACGTCACATTAGGTTCCTCTGATACTTTAACCAGAGATTGTTCTTGGAAAATAGGTTCGTGTGAGCCGTCCCCTAAACGTAACTCGCCTTCCTTATTACCGAGAGTCAGATATTCGGTATCATTCTCTTTTAAACGCTTCACTTCGTATGTTCCAGCGTAATCTTTAAGAACTTCACTAGAAAACGGGAAAATCATAATATTTAGCTCTGAATACAATGTATTTTCATTTTTCACTTTGTACTTCACAGTACATTGCGCAGTATTTTGAACTTGATTTGAAGTTATTGTCAAATTAAGATTGTTCGTTTTCACATTCGAAGTTACTTCAAGTAACGGATTACAATATTCAATTTTGACTTGCGACTGTTCTAAGCTCTTTCGAACACCTTTACCTTCAATAAGATATTTAAACTTTAAGCTGATTTCTTTTTCATGAGACGGATTAAAAATTGCAATGTAACGTATACGTTTTCCTGTTTTAGTCGTTTTATGTGGTCGATCCCACACCGCTACTGAAGAGTGATCATTAACATTTGTAACTTCCTCAAGTTCAAATACTTTTTTATTTTTTTCTGCTTTGAGTTTGATTACTTCTTGTAATGTTAATTCATTCCAGTGATCATGTTTAAGTTTATTGACACCTTGTTCGTTAAATTTTTTCGGTAATTGTGCTTCAGTCGTTTCATTGAAATGACTCTCTTGTACAAATTCATACAAATCTCTGTTCTCACGAAGTCGTTCACGAATCTCTTTTTTGGAGGACGTTTGGATAAACGAATCAAGCTCCTGGTCGTGGAAGAACCTTAACTTCAGAAAATCTTTTTTTGAAAGTTCTGTTTTTTGCATGAGGGAGAGAATTTCTTCAAAATCAAAGAAAGAAACTCCTTTAAATGAGTTAAACTCTTCTTCAATTTCCTGCAAGTGAAAATTAATCACTTCAACTAGTGCGCCCTTATTTTCAGACATTTGCTTAAGTTCATGCTTAAGTTCTTCTAAAATCTTTTGAGGATTTAATGGCATTCCTTCTTTTTGAAGATTTGCACCACCACCATCGATACTATCAAGTTGCCCGTGATAAATGACGAGTAATGAGCGATTTATTCCTTCTTCTTCTTGTTCACTAACCAAGTTTCGAAGTTTGACGAAAAAATCAGGTTGAATTCCTTCGCTTTGAGTAGCAATGATTAACTCACTTGTCCCGTAGTCAATCGTAATCGTTTCATATTCAGTAACTCCGTTTAACTTATATTCAAAAGCTTTAACCTGATCTTTCGCTTCCTTCTCGAGATAGTCTTTTAAATATTGAACATGACTCTCTTCTTCGAGTTGCAAAAAATACTTATCTCCAGGCTTAGGCGTATTTACTAAAAAATGGCCATTTATTTTTTTCGTAACATACTCATAAAATTGGTTTGACATACTGCGCCTCCCCACTATCGCTCTTCTTATCGATAACATTAATTTTTTCTAATAGTTGTAAAAGGGCAGTTGATGATTCATTATCAAAGTTGATGCCTCTTTTACTTAATCTTTCTAATAGTTCTACAAATGTGATTCGGTCATTTTTACAACTCACAGCGCACATCAGAATTAACATCTCCTGATTCAGAGACAATACATATCCAAGACGCCCACGACGCTTCGTAAAGTGCGATTTAGCAATATTTTTTGCATGATCTCCATAACGAGACTGTGCTTCTTTCGGAGTCGTCAGCTTCATCGCATTGAATAGTTGTTTAGCTGCTTCATTGAAGGTTTGAGTTTCATTCACATTATTCTCTAAACCTGCATAGGTGAGAATTCGCTCAGTCTGCAAATCAATATCTTTCAAAAATTGAACTTGATCAACATCACTAAGCATGTTGAAGTGTTGAAAAATTTCATCATACGTCATGATTTTAGATTTTTCATTCTCTAATGATTGGTTAATAGAGTTACAACTCAACTGAGCCATCGTCAACTCATGAACAAATAAATTTTCACTCGCACTCGTTAGCAGCCCCATACCCGAGTTCATTGTTTTTCTTCTTGATGTAACAGTCGTTTCGTTATGAATTGTGTAGTACATTTTTGATGGATGATTCCAGTTAGACGTCTCAAAGTTATTAATCTTTATTGTCGTTTGAGAAACAATAAAGTGTAGGTAATACTTCAATAAATTGTTAATTTCTTTCAAAAAATATTGCGGATGTTCTGCCAAATAGACAAAATCCTCACCTAATAGTTTTATTGGTAATGAAGAATAAAGGGCATGCTCTGCTTTATATTCTTTGTTCGTTAGATTCGGCAATAAATTTACAATCATTTTGTCTAACAAAGTTTCATTTTGGCCTGCTTTAAAAACCTGTTTAATCTTTTCGATTTGCACTTCATCTAACGCATGTTGCGTCAAATCCGCTAGAAAAGTACCTAACTTTTTCTTCGTCGCAGGATTGCCTTGGATGTACATGAACATACTTGGATGGGTAACGTTCAATCCTCCATCCCGTTGTAAAAGTAATTCACTAAAGAAAGTATGAATTTCATCTTCATGCTCCGGTTGATTCTCGACTCGCTCTAATACACCTTCTAAAAGAAAGTCCGTATTGAAAGACTTAGCTGACAGTTCTACATTCAGAAGTCTTCTAGAATAAGCACCGATTTCCTTTTCCCAATCGGAAAGAGCGTTTTTAATTGAATCACTCTTTCCTGTTGTGAAAGGGAGTATTTGATAAAAATTCGAAGTTTGTCGCTTCGTGATTTTTTTCCGACTTTTGTCTAAGACAATGACTTGTTTTTCATCGAAAATTTTCTCTGGTAATAATCTCATTATTTACACCTGCTTTCACAACTTACAATTTACTAAATACGATTTTTTCTTCATTACTAAATGGGTCGGCTTCTTGTTTTAAAACGAAGGTTTCTCCAGTTTGGACAACATAAATCAACACTTCTTCGTTGTTTGTATTGTGTGTGCGAATCGCATTTGCGAATTCACTGAATCGGATGGCATCATCGAAATCAATCTTAGAAGGTTGATATCCTTTATCTATTTTCGAAATCAAACTGAACATCTTATAATCGATTTCTAGCTTAATTCTTTGTTTGCGCTCACCCACTGCAAATTGAATAAATAAAGAGTTTCTGAATTGAACCACTTGCTCTTCATTTTTTATCGCCATACTGATTGGATCCAATGTAAAACTAACTGGTTTTGCTATACGATAACGCTTTGAAATTTTTGCATTCGTATCAAACAAATATTTTTTTTGATCTTTTTTAAATCCAAACCATAACATAAGTGCATTCTCAAATTTCTCGTAGAGAGTTTTAAGTTCGTATTTTTGACCAGTGTAATAAGCAAATAGATATTTTGAGAATGATTCAACCGTTGTCTGTGTAATATTCATTTCTCTCGGGTTAGACAAATACAGTAGTCTTAGTAATGATTGTGTGTACTCGGTAACCAATTCACGATCTAATAGATCAAGTTCATATGTTTGACGAGTCAATTCGTCAAATCTAGAGATAAACCCACTCACATCTGACTCTAAATTGATTTGAAGAATGATTTCATCTATCTCTTCGGAACGAGAAGCAACCGGATCTTCATTTCTTAGCATGATTGATATAGGTGAGTCATTTTGAGCTGTAAATATTTTTTGATGAAGACCGTGAATAAGTAACGTCTCAAGCACAATTTTTTGTTTACTAATATTAGTCCAATTTCCTGGAATCATAATTTCGTATATTAAGTTAAAAAATTGGCGCATAGATAAAACTGCTTTTTCTTTTAAAAGAGAACTTGCGATGATGTTTACGAAGTTGCGTCTCATTTGTTGATTACCCATAAGTAAAAAATTGCGGTGGATAATCGAATCGATTCCTCTCTTCACATCTTCTTGATAGGCCAAATAAAATGGGTTTTCTTCATTTGGATCGAACATCTTTGATAGAATGCCCATTAAGAAATTCGATTCTACGCCACCTTTAGTAAGTTCATACATTGGATAATCTGAGAAACTGACCATGGAAAAATGTTCATGTTGCGTTGCTTGGGAAATCTCATTCTCAAAAATACCTGATTGCTCAATATATGAAATCAATGAATTGAACGTGTAATGGTTGTCGAGTGAACTCGCGAAGTCATATAAAAACTTATGTAGTACGCCTAAGTTGATTGCCAGTACAAACTCTTCCGAACCCTCTTGTAAATGTTGATCAGAAAACGGAATTAACTTCTCAAGTAAAGTTTCCATTGCAGTTTTTCGCGGAGAAAGGCTTTCTGTCGCATCATTCCAGATTTTATTTTTATATCGATTCATTAATTCAGGTTCAGCAGATTGAAGATGTGAAAGAATATGCGATTTCCCATCTCCTACACTACCGATTAAAAGCGTTAACCGTTTTTGTGCAGGTTGTTGCAACATCTGAATCAATCTATTTTCGATTGGACGTTCTACGTGTAAGTATTGTTTTAAAGAACTTAATGGAAGTTCTGCACTTTCAACCGCCTCTTTTGAAGATTCATTTAGTCTGGACATCAGATTGTATAGATAACTATCACTATCTTTTTCAATTTGAGGTAAGAAATCAAATAGTTTATTTGATTCTTTTTTCTCCACACTTATTTTTTCAGTAGGTTCCTCTTTAGGTGAAACAGAACTGAGCGCTTTTAGTTTTTCCTCTAGTTGCGCTTCTAAGATTTTTAAAATATCATCATGCCCTCTGCCATTACTTTTTTCAGCTGGATGAGTAGGAGGAGCGTATCTAGGTATAGATGGTGGATTTTCATAACTAAGGACGTACGATTCTACAATGTTATATAAACTCGACCAGATTTTCGGGAGAATTTCGTGTGCCTCTTTTGTGAATAATTCATGGGCCGCACTATTTCCGTTCCTACGGACATAATGAAGATCTGAAGCTAATTCCCGGTCGATGATTTCTTCAGATTGCAACAAACGAATGTTATCGTTTAAATTGTATGTATTTTGCAAACCGCTCACTTCTAACCACTCATTCACGATTGCTTCAATCATTTTTCTGGCATTCAGAAGAGCAAAATCTGTTTCTTTAGAATAGTATTTATCTTCTACAATCTGTGCCAACTCTTCCGCTTTCGGATTAATTGGTTTTAGAAATGAGAAAAAATATTCCATGTCATTCATTCCTTTCAATCACCTTGATAACTTTTTTATTAACTATATTCTTTATTATATCTATAATAAGGGTATATGGTAGGTTTTACCTACTCCTATATATGATAAAGGAGCTATTATATGGATTCAACAATTCTATTCCCTTCTTTACCTAAATGGTTTACACCACGAGACTATCAAATTGACGCCATACAAAGATGGACTGAAAACGGATATCACGGTTTGCTGGAAATGGCAACGGGAACCGGAAAAACGCTGACAGCTCTCACAGCCATTACAAAGCGCTTTGAGGAAACCCAACGTTTAGCAGTCGTCATTCTATGCCCTTATCAACATTTAGTAGATCAATGGGCAAAAGATGCCGAATCTTTTGGAATGGATCCAATTCTATGCTATGGTTCAAAATCTCAATGGACATCACTCTTGTCCGGGAAAATTACTCAATATAATTTTAAAATAAAAAATTTTATATGTGTGATCACTACCAATAACACATTTAAAAATGCTCATTTTCAAGCTCATCTCAGTCGAATATCCGATGGTGGAATGATTGTTGCAGACGAGGCACATAACTTAGGTACAAAACAATCTCTTCAGTCACTTCCACCAACATTCAAAAATCGATTAGCACTGAGCGCTACTCCAGTAAGACACCATGATGATATCGGAACGGAACAGTTATTAAATTATTTTGGTGGGTCAATATATAAGTTTACTTTGGAAGAAGCGATTAAAAAAGGGTTTTTGACAAAGTATTATTACTACCCTCACCTAGTCTCTTTAACAGAAGATGAACTGGAAATTTATCATGACCTTACGAATAAAATTTCGAAATTAATTAACCTATCTGATCAACAATCAATCGAAGCCACTGGAAATAACACTGGTGCATTAGAGATGTTATTAATTAAACGAGCTCGATTGATTAATTCAGCTCAACAAAAAGATATTTTATTGAAAAAACAGCTCAAAATGCAAGAAACGCTTAACCATACAATTGTCTATTGTGGCGACCATTCAAAGGATGATCAACGCCATGTAGATCACATTGCACAATTTTTACATGACGATTTGAACATATCAGCGAAAACCTTTACGTCAACTGAATCAAAAGAACTACGACAGACGCTATTAAAGGAGTTTTCTGATAATACGATTCAAGCACTTGTCGCGATCCGTTGCCTAGATGAAGGCGTAGACGTTCCTTCTGCTGAGACCGCTTATATTTTAGCTAGTACGACGAATCCAAAAGAGTTCATTCAACGTCGCGGACGAATTTTGCGAAAACATCCTGGGAAAGAATATGCTTATATTCATGATTACATCGTCATTCCACGACCTCTGACAGAAATTGATTTACTAACAGATAAAGAATTTAATATTGAACGTCGATTATTGATGAATGAGCTAAAGAGGGTAAATGAGTTCGCATCAATATCTGAAAACCATTATCAAGCACTTCGAATTTTAAATCCGATAAAAGAGGCTTTCAATCTTGTCGACCTATAAACTAACGAGAGGTGATCGTGATGAATTCAAATCAATCAAACAGCGAAAATGATGTATATGCATTACTAAGCGAGTTGTCAGAAACAGAACAGCAAATTCTACAGAATATTATTCGTTTAGAAAAAGACTACTTAGATAAAGAAGGTTCATTTACTGCTGCGCAATTACCCGATGAATTTTCTAAACTAATTAAAAAGGAGTACATCTGACATGATTCTTAAGCAAGTCATCATTGAAAACTTCCGCCAATACTACGGGCAGAATACGATTGAATTTGCACATGGATCAGGAAAAAATGTTACTGTCATCCATGGCGAAAATGGAAGCGGTAAAACAGCATTACTCACAGCTTTAATTTGGGGATTTTATGGACGAGAACTCAAATTACCGAACCCTGAATCTATTTTTAATAATAAAGCTGTGCAAGAGAGCACAAAGAATCAAGAAGATTTGATTACAGCAGTACAAATTAAATTTGAACATAATGATTATGAATACGTATTACGACGTACTTTACACGCAAAATTTGATCATGAGCACAATATTCTTAATCTGCCTAAAAACAAGACAATCAATCAAAAAATCGAATTGACCAAACGCAATATCGATACGAATCAATCCACAAAAATTAAAGATATTTCATACGAAATTAATCGCATTTTGCCATATAAATTGCATACCTTCTTCTTCTTTGATGGTGAACGAATGGATCATCTAGGAAAGAAAGAGGCATATACTGAAATTCGTGATTCAATTAAACGAATGATGGGATTAGAGTTATTTGATAATTCAATCGAGCATTTAAGCAAAACCATTATTAAACTTCGTGATGAGGTATCCAAAAACGTCAAAAGTGAATTAAGTGATAAATACTTGCGCATAAATCAACTTGAAGATGAAAAGATTAAAAAGAAACAAGAACTCACTGAGACACGACAAGAACTTGCTGCTGCTCAGAGTGAATTAAAAAGTATAGAAAATGCATTACGTAATGGGGAAGAAACAAGAACCTTTCAGGTCACGCGAGATCATCTAATTGAGTCAATTACAGAAACAAAAAATGCCTTTGATGAGAAACTAAAAGAGTTGAGAATCCTACTATCTCGGTCAAGTCATTTAGCTTTTTCAACCTTACCAATCAAAAGATTTCAGCGGATTGCTCATACAAATGACCAAAGTACGATCGAAAAATTGATTCATCCTGATTTAATCCCGACTTTACTATCAAACGGGAAATGCTTATGCGGACACGAACTTGAGACGACAACAATCGCATCTTTAGAAGAAGTTCAACAAGAGGTCATAAATCTATCTAGTTCAAAAAATGAAATGGACCAACTTTATTTCCAATTAAGCGGATGGGAAGTTGCTAGAACTCATTTTTACACAGAAATCAAAAGGCTTGTTGGTGAGCGTGAAGAATTAAGAGAAACACTCAGAGGTTTGGAAGAGGAGTTACGAGAAATTGAAGAACGTATGAAAGCCAACTCTCGTAATATCGAAAATTCATCTAATCTAATTGAAAGAGAATCATCAGTTCGGACTGCAATCGTAAAAGCAGAGGCGAATATAGAAAATTTAATCCGCTCCATTGACGACATCTCAAAAGAAGAAGATCTCTTAAATAAAGAAGTTAGTAAACTGACTAAAGCAGAAGAAAGACAGTTAAAACTCCAACTTGCTTTGGAGTCTGCTACAAAAGTAAAAAACACTTTGATTGGTCTATTAAAACTGAGAGAGTCTCAAGTGAAAACTGAATTGGAAGAAAAGATTAAGCTCACCTATTCTCAGTTATTACGAAAAGATTATCCAATCTCGCTTACTGATAATTACGAACTCCTCGTTTCAGATGTAAACGGAGGTAGTATCGGTTTATCACAAGGAGAATCACAAATTACGAGCCTTGCTTTTATCGGAGCCATTGTTGATTTAACACGAGAGTATAAAGACAAAGAAAAGGGCCATGCTTTAGATGAAGATTTGAAACTAGGAAATATTTTCCCTCTTGTAATGGATTCTCCATTTGGAGCACTTGATGCAGATCATCGGTCTCGTGTGGCAACGAATTTACCGAAGCTATCTGATCAGGTAGTTGTCATTGTATCTACTTCACAATGGCGTGGAGAAGTAGACGAAGCTATTAATCATCGGATTGGAAAGTCATATAAATTACTCAACTACACCAATGGGGATACAGGAGAATACACTGAGATTGCGGAGGTAATGTAATGGCAAAACGTTCTGTGCGTCGGGATAGCACGCAAGATCATATGTACGCAACGTTAAAAGAAGATGCTCAACTATTCGAAACTTATAAAGATGCTTTTATGGCCGCTTTGCTGTTTGGTTATAGCAATGAACGAAGAAAAAAAGTAAAGCCAGGTCCTGAAATTTTGTTAGGCATTTTTTCAGAACAAGATTTACAACTCATGAAATTGATTATGCATTTAGAAAATACATTTGAACGGTTCTCAGTCGACAATGATTCTGAGGATGAATCAGAGGTGACACTCGAAAACTACGAGATTATCGAGGAATATGCTGCGGGAGGATTAGATGCTCTTTATCAAGAGCTAGAAATCTTCTTGAGCGATCCAGAGTCTGCACAAAATGCTTATTTAGATTTAATGATTGAATACGAAAACAAAAAGTTCAATACTGAAGATTTAATCAATGAACTTCCATTTAATTAATATTAGCCGCCTACAAACTTCTCACTTATTTGTAGGCGGTTTTTTCATTCTAATATTTCTTCCAAAAATAACCCTTTATCGAATCCACCTTTAAGTTCTCGTTTGTTTCTTCGAATTACCTCTAGCTCCTCGAAGGATGCACCATGCATTTTACCAAGTGCATAAGCCAGCTCTAATATATCCGCTAACTCCTCTAAACATTCCTCATCAATATTTGCATCTTCATATTCTTTTAACTCTTCATAGAGCTTTAATCTCGCCTGCTCAAACTTCTCAGCTTGATTCAAGTGTTTAACGATCACTCGTTTCCCCTCTGCCTGAATTAACTCCGGCACACGATCACGCACTAATTTATTATAGTTCATGATTGCTTCCTCCTACTCCACCACCTCAAACGCCTTCACATACGCCACATGATCCAACATCACAATCAACTCGTCCTCAAATTGTACGAATCCATCGCTCGCATGCCGAAACGATTGGTAAATCGACTCCAATGCCTCATATCGTGTATCAGCTTCCACCATATACGTCAGTACTTCTTCATTGATTAAATGAAATTCGATTTCGAATGATTTCATCTTCTCTCCTCCTCACTCTTCTATACCCGTTCCCCATTCGAAAAAAATACAGCTATACATTGGAATGTTTTTCCTCTAATCTGAAAATAGTCAGAATATTACGTCCTCTTACATATTTTCACTAAATATTAGGTAAAGGAGAGAATTTACGGTATGGCTTATCACTTCACATGCGAACACTTAACAAAACGGTTTGATACGGGTGACGTCAAAACGGTCGCCTTACAAGACATCAACCTCCGCTTCGAGCACGGGGATTTCATCTCCATCATCGGACCATCGGGGTCTGGGAAGTCGACTCTCCTCAGTCTGATCGGTACACTCGACCGTCCGACAGATGGCACCCTACTCTTCAACGACGAACCGATTTCGACGCTATCTGCGAAACAACTCGCCGATTTCCGCTTCGACAACATCGGCTTCATCTTCCAACAGTTCCACCTCATCCCGACACTGACGGCGCTTGAGAACGTCATGTCTCCGCTCTTCGGACGAAAAGTCGATTACGACGTCCATGAACGTGCGCTCGAATTATTGAAAGAAGTCGGTCTCAGCGACAAAGTCGATTCGTTACCGTCCCAACTGTCAGGCGGTCAGCAACAGCGCGTCGCCGTCGCCCGTGCCCTCATTCATCGCCCGAAATGGCTCCTCGCCGATGAGCCGACGGGGAACCTCGATACACACACGGGTGACGTCATTTTTGATTTATTGATCCGATTGAATCGCGAGAACGGATGTGGCGTCCTCTTCGTCACCCATGACCCGGAACTCGCCGACCGAGCCAACCGAAAAATCGAGATGCGCGACGGGCAGGTCGTCGCCATGAGCGACGTCCATCATGCTTAAGTTCATCTGGAACTCATGGTGGCGGAATAAAGAACGGTTCATCCTGCTCATGGTCGGGATGCTCATCGTCAGTACCGGGCTCAGCTATCTTCTCGGGGTGACCCAGGCGAATAACGGGACGGTCGTCAACGAGCTACAGAAACGTTGGGACTCGTCTTATCACATCGTCGTCCGTCCGGAAGGCAGCCGAAGCGTGACGGAGGACTTGAACCTGCTCGAGCCGAATTATATGAGCGGACTCGAAAGCGGGATCACGCGCGAACAATACGAGACGATTCAACAGATTGCCGACATCGATGTCGCGGCACCGATCGCCATGATCGGGTCGACTTATTCAAGCTCGTTCACGCAAACGCATACGTTTGATAAAGCGGGTCTTTATCGCCTTAAGATGAACACACTCATCGATACGGGCATTGAAAAAATCAATGACTTCCAAGACTTGAAAGCCTACTTTTGGGTAGGATGGATGCCGAACGGCGATACCACCCACATCGGCATCGGTCCGACCGCCCTGAACGAAGAGTTTCCACTCAATTATGGGAGCGACGTCATGCTCGCCGGGATTGACCCGGTCGCCGAAGCGAAACTCGTCGGGTTAGACGATGCCGTACAAGCGACAGAGTTCAGTCGTTACTTCAATGAAGAGGATGTCCCAGAGCCTTACGATGAAGAGGTCACGACGATCCCGATTTTGATGAGTACAAAAGACTACGTCGATGCCTCGATCAACTACACCATCGAAGAAGTCGATGCCGATACGAGCGACGCAGAAAAATTCATCAATACGTATTTAGAGAACGGAAAAGAGGAATACCTGGATAGATTGGAAGGGACAAAAGTCGCCTCATACGACTTTACAGCACAACAAATGCACGACAACATCACGAAACACATTTTAGAAGGAAAACCGCAGCCACAAGACCCTCGTCTCACCATGGAATATACGTGGATTGCCGAGAAGGCGTCACCACTCGTCTATGAAGGTGTGACGAGTCCGTTCCCGAAACGTTGGCCATATTCGTATCAAATCAAGCCGTTCCTCGCTGAGGGGCGCGTCGCTTATGGTCAAGAAAGTATGTATCGCAAGTCCAATTTATACGCGGAAGACCTTAACGATGTGCCGAAAGTGAGATATAACTACATCGGACTATTCGACCCATCGAAACTGAAGCTGTCGAAAGACCCGTTGACGGAACTGCCGATGGAGACATATTTCCCGGCAAGCGCCGAATGGGTCATGAACTCGAAAGACGAGCCGGTCAACCCACCGACGACCGTCAAACCGACGAATAACCCCTATAGCTTCTTGACGAAACCACCGTCGATGTTGACGACACTCGATGCGGCGTTCGCCATCTCCGGTGACAAGGCCATCTCGGCCATTCGCGTCAACGTGAAAGGCGTGGACGTCTTGAACGAAGAAAGTGAAGCGAAGCTCCAAGCAGTCGCCAAAGAGATTGAGGACAAGACCGGTCTCATCACCGACGTCACACTCGGCTCATCTCCACAATACGCCGTCACCTATCTCCCTGGATTAAAAGGAGAAAGTTCGCTCGGTTGGATCCAGCAGCCTTGGATTAAAATCGGGTCGTCGATCACGATTTTCCAAGAAGCGAAACTCGGCTTCTCCGGTGTCGTCGCGAGTGTCATCCTCGTCGCGATGTTGTATGTGTTTAGCTCGAACATCATCATGTTGTACGCACGGAAGAAAGAATTCGCCATCCTCTTGTCGCTCGGTTGGCGTCCGAGTCAGCTGTCGAAACTGTTATTCTTAGAAGCCACAATCCTCGGGTCGATGGTCGCGCTCATCTCGTGGATGATTCTCGGGACGTTCCTTTGGACGGCAGCGGGCTCGACATCAATCACACGCATCCTATTGATTGGCCTAGCCGGTCTCTTGATTTACTGGCTCGGGACACTCATCCCGATTCGACTCGTCCGTCGCATCAAGCCATATGAGACGATGCAGTCCGGTGAAGTCTCAAAAGGACGACGTCTTGGCCGCTCACGCTCAAGCGTCGGTATGAGCTTGAACCAACTCGTGACGTATTGGCCACGGACGTTGTTGTCGATTCTTGCCATCGCCTTACCGACGAGTCTCTTCGGTTTCTTCTTGTTCGTCACGTTCCGTCTCCAAGGCGTCTTATATACGACGTGGATTGGGGAGTTCGTGGCACTTGAAGTCGGGACGATGCATTACGTCGCCATGGGGGTCGCCTTACTAATCGCGATGCTTACGACGACCGAGATCATGTGGCAAAACGTCTCTGAACGAAAACCACAACTCGCCGTCTTGAAAGCGCTCGGTTGGCAGAATACGTCCATCCGTCGTCTCGTCTTGACAGAAGGCGCGTTGACCGGATTCTTCGCCGGACTACTCGGTGTGACGTTCACCATCATCATCGTCACCATCATGTATCAACAGTTCCCGACGTCAGAGCTACCATTCTTGTTTGCGACCATCCTCATCCCAGTCGTGACAGGCGTCTTAGGTGCACTGCTTCCTGCCGAACGTGCTGTCCGCATCACACCGGCTGAAGCCATCGGTGGGCATGTGGTCAACCAAAAACAAGTTGAGAAACGCTTCCGCTTCGTCCTCGGAACGACAGCGACGGCACTCGTCGTCGGAATCATCAGCTTGTTCGTCTTTACGTCACCAGAAGTCAAGCCGGTCACGGAAGAGGCGAAATCGACACCAGCCCCGACCGCACAGACGACGGGTGCGAAACAAGCCGACTTGAAAGACACGAAACCGAAAGAAGCCAAAGCCACCACACCGAAAGAAGATGACCTTCAAAAAATCATGAACCTCGGTACGTTCCAAACGTTTATTGGGGATCCACAAATGAAAAAACGTGAATTCCAAGTGGGTGAACCCGTTTACGCTTCTCCGAACGGAACCGAACCGGAAGATGGCAAACGATTCGTCAGCCTACCGATCTCGTTGTATGACAAAGATAAGGGCTATGGTGGCTATGCGGACTATCGTCCGAACGGATTCCGCATGTACACGCCAGATGGCACAGAATACAGTCCGGTCGACATGGTCAACCACAATAAGAAAGCGTTCCAAGGCGGCTTCCGTTACAAGCCAGGCGAGAAGTCCGAAATTGATTTAGTCTTCCTCGTTCCAGAGAATGAGAAGACACTCGTCTTGTTCGCCTCGAGTGATGCCATGCCGAAAACCTATACCGTCAAAATTGATGTCCCTTAAATAAAACAACGTCGCCCCGAGTCGGGACGACGTTGTTTTTATTCAGCTTCTTCTACGATTTCGACACGTACCCCCGTGTCCCCGACTTTCCCTAAATCTTCTACGGTCGGGTCTTCATACGCCAGGACATGAAACTCCTGCTCGATTGTGCGGATGACATAATGAGAGAGCGTCCCCCGCTCGCTGTTCACTCGATTTGTTCCCATCCCTTCATGTACGTATGACATGAAACGAGACGTCGTCAGCTTCACGATTGGGTGGTCGTTCCATAATCCTTCTTCCTTCAGACCGTGCTCTTCAAGTGTTCCAAGAAAGAGCGCATACTGTTCGAACCGAATCCGGATACGGTCGCGCTCAGCGTCCCATGTGAGAAGCATCGTCGGGTCTGAAGCTCCAAAGAACGTCCACTCTAGAGGATAATACGCCTCATTCTTCATTTGAAAGGATTCCGTGTCGAGTACGTAATCCGTTGCCGTCATGAGATTGTGTAGATCAATCATTCATTCGCCCCCTAATCAAAAAGCGATGCCTCACGACATCGCTTTTCTCCTCAATAAAAGATATACCACAGCGCCGCTGCCACTAAGAACAGCCCGGCCCCGATGAACAAGATTTTTGCCAATCGTTCGTATACCATGTCTTCACCTCACCAATGCCGCGCCGACGACGAGGGAGACCCCAATCGACAGCAAGAATGCCAACAACCCGACGGCGATATTTCCTTTTTGAATCTCGTCGTTCACCTTCAGCGTCGGTGTCAAAAATTCAAACAACCAGTATGTCGCGAGGAGCAAGATGAAGCCGAATCCTCCACCGACGAAAATGTCGATCGTGCTATCATGATAGCTCTCGACCACACGGAAGATGTTGGCGAGACCGACAATCTTCCCACCTGTCGCCAAAGCGACGGCGATATTTCCTTTTTGAATCTCGCGCCAGTTGCTGTATGGCGTCGTCACCTCGAAGATGGCAAGGCCGACGATAATCATCAGTCCCGCCATCGAATAGAGGCCGAACGATTTCAGCATGATGGCAAACGTAATCGTACCCATTCCCCGACTCCCCTTACTTCAGTTCGACGACCGTGACACCGAGTCCACCTTCACCCATTCCTCCTGGGCGTTGACTCTTCACGTGACGATGTCCTTTTAAAAATTCTTGTGTCGCCTGACGCATCGCTCCTGTACCTAAACCATGGATGATGCGGACGTTGTCATAGCCTGACACAAGTGCTTCATCGATATACTTATCTAGACGCATGAGACCCTCCTCGACACGGACGCCGCGGAGGTCGAGCTCAGACTTTGTCGAACTCTGACGTTTGAGCGAGCTTCCTTTCGATTGAAGCGGCTTCTCTTTCGATGGACCGATCTTCTGAAGGTCGTCCGCTTTGACGTTCACTTTCATGATGCCGACTTGGACGTTGTACTCATTGTCGTTGATTTGTTTCACGATGTAGCCTTTTTGGTTGAACGTCGTCACTTTCACTTCTTCGCCTTTACTGAACGTACGTTTCTGTTGGGCTTTTTGTTTCACTTTTTGGATCTTTTTCTCTTGAAGCGTCGGTTTGGCCGACTCGAGTTCTTTCTTCGCCGCGATAATCTCGTGCTCTTTGACGATGCCCTGCTCCCGAAGCTTCTTCAAGCGGTCGATGACTTCGTTCGCCTGACGCTTCGCCTGTTCGACGGCCTTCTCGGCTTTCGCCTCGGCCGCGCTGTACAAGTTGTCGCGTTCGCGTTCGAATTCGGTCATCTTCGCTTCAAGCGCTGCCTGTTCTTCTTCGAAGTCATGGCGTTTGACGATGAGTTCCTGTTCGAGCTGTTCGGCGCGTTGTTTCGCCGCTTCGAGCTCGTTGATCATCGATTCGACCGACTCGGCGTCACTACCGACGTGGCTTCGTGCCTTGTCGATGACTTGCTCGGACAGTCCGAGGCGACGGCTGATCTCGAAAGCGTTCGAGCGACCCGGCACACCAATCAAGAGGCGGTACGTCGGGCTGAGCGATTCGATATCAAACTCCATCGAGGCGTTCATGACACCTTCACGGTTATAGGCGTATGCCTTCAATTCCGAGTAGTGCGTCGTCGCCGCGACACGTGCCCCGCGACGTTTCACTTCATCGAGAATCGCGATGGCGAGGGCGGCCCCTTCTTGTGGGTCCGTCCCGGCACCGAGCTCATCGAAGAGGACAAGTGACATGAAGTCGATCTTGTCGAGCATGCCGACGATGTTCGTCATATGCGAGCTGAACGTCGAGAGACTCTGTTCGATTGATTGCTCATCACCGATATCAGCATAGACGGCGTCAAACACAGAGAGCTCTGTTCCGAATTCTGCCGGCACGTATAGACCTGACTGTACCATCAACTGTAGGAGTCCAATCGTCTTCAACGTGACCGTCTTCCCGCCGGTGTTCGGTCCGGTGATGACGAGCGACGTATAGTCTTCCCCGAGCTCGACCGTGATCGGCACGACCTCATCTTTCGGGATGAACGGGTGACGTGCCTGTTTCAACTTGATCTCCCGGTTGTCGTTCAACTTCGGTTCGGTCGCTTTCATCTCTTGTCCGTAAGCGACTTTCGCAAAGATAAAGTCGAGTTCGGCCAACACGTCGAGGTTCGTCATGATCGCATCATGGACCCCACCGACTTCGTTCGAGAGCGCACTCAAAATCCGATCGATTTCGGCGCGTTCCTTCAAGCGAACTTCTTGAATCTCGTTGTTGATCGAGACGATGGCTTGCGGCTCGATGAAGAGCGTCTGACCGGAAGCCGACTGGTCATGGACAATCCCGCCGAACGCTTGACGGTACTCTTGTTTGACCGGTACGACATAGCGGTCGTTTCGAATCGTGACGATGGCGTCTGAGAGCATCTTCGCGTTGTTGCGGAGGATGTTGTCGATTCGTGAACGGACACTACCTTCGTAGCTACGGAGCTGTGTGCGAAGTCCACGGAGTTGTGAGCTCGCCGAGTCTTGGACCGTCCCTTGGTCATCGATCGCATGACGAATCGACTGTTCGACTTCGATGAGCTTCGTCAACTTGTCCGCATACTCATCCAGACGTGGGATCCGAATCTCTTCGTTGTCCTCGTGCAGCTTCTCGAAGAAGTTCTTCACTTGACGCCCGCCATACATGACGGCGGCGACGGCGAGCAGTTCGCTCGTCGAGAGGACCGAGCCGATGGCAGCCCGCTTCACTTCCGCGCGGACGTCTGTGAGTCCACCGAGCGGCAGACGATCTCGGAGACGCACGACCTCGGTCGCTTCTTTCGTCACATTCAAATTCGAGAGTACCCGGTCGTACGAGTAGTCCGGTTGCATCTTGAGCGCCAAATCTTTCCCGAGCGAGCTCGACGCGTGTCCGGCAAGCTGTTGGCGCAATTTTTCATATTCTAATACGCGTAACGCGTGATCCATCTAGCATGTTCCTTTCTATCGCTTCGCCGCGAAGAACGCCTTGGCGTCTTCAAACGAGAAGCAGTTGATAATATCCGATGGTTCGAGATAGGCTTTCCGTGCGTGTAACACGCCGAGTGCCATATCTTCCATCATGTCTGGGTGGTGTGTGTCGGTGTTGATCATTACTTTGACGCCTGCCGCCTTCGCCTTCTTCAGCGTCGATGCCGTCAAATCGAGACGGTTCGGGTTCGCGTTCAACTCGAGCGCCGTCCCCGTCTCTTTTGCGAGGGCGATCAACTTGTCCTCGTCAATCGGATAGCCGTCGCGGCGACCGATGAGTCGTCCCGTCGGATGCGCGATCACATTGACGTATGGTGAACGGCAAGCGTTCTCGAGACGTGCCATGATCTCGTCGACGGATTGGTCCATCTTCGAATGGATCGAGGCGACGACATAGTCGAGCGTCTCTAAAAATTCTGGCTCGTAGTCGAGCGTCCCGTCAGGACGGATATCCATCTCGACGCCACGCAACACGTTCATCTCATGTGTCTTTGCGGCTTCGCGAATCTCCTCACCTTGTGCCTCGAGTCGTTCTTCGGTCAAACCGTTGACGAACGTCAAATACTTCCCGTGGTCGGTAATGGCCATCCATTCATAGCCGCGCCCTTTCATCGCCACGACGATCTCATCGACGGTCAACTTCCCGTCCGACCAGACCGTGTGCATATGCGCGTCTGCCTTGATGTCCTCAAGCGTGACCAGTTTCGATAAGTCGTGCTCAAACTCGGCGTGCCCTTCCCGAAGTTCAGGTGGGATGAACGGGAGTCCGTACCGTTCGAACAGCTCTTCTTCTGTTTCAGGTTGCCACAGCCCGTCTGCCGTTTCGACTCCGTATTCCGAAATCGACTCCCCTTTCGCTTTCGCGAGTTGGCGCATGCGGACGTTGTGGTCTTTTGAGCCTGTGAAATGGTGAAGCGTCGCGGCGAATGCGCCCGGTTCGACCATACGGAAGTCGACCGACACCATTTCCTCACGTTCGAGGACGAGCGATACTTTCGTCTCCCCTGCCGCGATCACTTCATTGATGAACGGTAAAGCGAGTAGTTTCTCCCGAAGCGCGATCGGCTCCTCGGTCGCAATGATAAAGTCGAGGTCTTTACACGTCTCTTCTGCTCGACGAAAGCTTCCCCCGACTGAATGACGCAAGACGAGTTCTTCCTTTTCCAACACATCGTTGATCTCTTCGACAATCGGTCGCATCACCGCATAGGCCAATCGTTCCGGACGCGACTCGAGGTTCTTCGCTGCGGCGAGTAGCTTCTCGACACTCTTCGCCCCGAATCCCGGGAGAGATGCCGCCGTCCCGTCTTCAAGAACACGGATGAGGGACTCTAAATCGATGACCCCGACTTCACGGAGTTTGGCGAGTTTCTTCCCGCCGAGCCCTTGAATCTTCAATAGCTTCATCAAGCCGAACGGGATTTCTTTTTGCAACGCTTCGAGCACTTCACTTCGACCTGTATCGCGATACTCCTCAAGGACGGCCGCCGTCCCTTTGCCGATCCCTGAGATGGACGTCAAGTCGTCGATGTCCTCGAGCTCGAGGTCCGTGTTCTCTAAAGCCGTTGCGGCCTTACGGAACGCATTGATTTTAAACGGGTTCTCCCCTTTGATTTCCATATATTGCGCGATTTTCTCGAGCAACATCATCGCTTCTACTTTATTCATATGCTTCCCCCTCTTCACACAGAAAAGACCGAGATACAAGCACTAGCTTGCATTCCGGCCTGTCGTGTCACAACATCTTATTTGAAAACCAATCTGATAGATATGGCGTGTCTTGAATGATAAATGTCGCAAGCGACGAATTGTCGACAGCATTTTGAACGCCTGCCATCGGCACGAACGCAATCACCCAAAGGATGAAGAATGTGATGACATACGCCTCGAAGAATCCGAGGACTGCTCCGATCAACCCTTTTAATTGGCGCAAGATCGGCAAGTCTGTCAAGAAGTCGAGCATCGCCAAGATGAGATGCAATACAAGTTTCGTAATGAGGAACAAGACGACGAACCAAAAGACGTTATAAAACGTCATCTCAATCCCTGAAAGCGAGTTGAGGTCCAAGACGCCGCCAGGGAGCGTTCCATCAAGCTGAGACGGATACGGGATCCAGAGCTTGAACGCTTCGGCTAAATCTTTATAGTACGTGTTGGCGACGAGAAAACTGATGATGAGCGCGACCCAATGGCCGAGCTGTAGAATCGCGCCACGACGGAAGCCGTTGACGATTCCAATAAACAAGAAAAACAGTATAAGTAGCGTAACCATGGATTGATTTATTCTCCCATATTTCGTTTAGTTTTGACGTGGTCGCTCGCGATTTGAATCGCAGCCAAGACCGCTGCCTGACGAGCATCTAAATGAGGGGATTGTTCACGAATCTCGCGGATCTTACTGTCGACCAAAAAGCCTACTTCCCTCACATGATCAGCGGGTTCTTCGCTCACGATCGTATAGTCTTGACCCGCAATGTGAATCGTTGTTCGTTGTAACTGCACGCGCACCCCTCCTTTACGTCTGTCAGCATTAATCATAACATCGTTTTTATATTAGGAAAAGGAGAAGCCCCTTCCCTTGATATGTACAACATTTTCTATTACCCTTCTATGAAGTTGTCAAACGTCTTTCTTCAGGAAAATTGCAAGAGATGGTGGCAACATTTCGTAAAATGTGCGAAAATATCAACTATTCAAACAAACAGAAAGGGTGATTGATTTGAAATTACGCATTGGCCTCTTAGGTCGCATCATCATCGCGATCGCTTTCGGGATTCTGCTCGGGAGCATCGTACCAGAAAGTCAGAACTGGATCGTTCGAACGTTTGTGACGTTCAACACGGTCTTCGGGCAGTTCTTAGGCTTCGCTATCCCACTGATCATTCTTGCTTTCATCATCCCAGGAATCGGGGAACTTGGAAAAGGAGCAGGAAAGTTAGTCGGACTCACAGCACTCATCGCTTACGCTTCAACAGTTGTCGCAGGGACGCTCGCATACTTTGCAACGAGCAACTTGTTCCCGCAAATTTTGTCACGGTCGACGGAAGGAGCCGAAAACCCAGAAGAAGCCTTATTGAAAGGGTTCATGGAATTTGAGATTCCACCGGTATTCGGTGTCATGACCGCACTCATTTTAGCTTTCGTCATCGGGATCGGGATTGCCGCAATCGAAAGCAAACGGTCACTCGACCTCGCCATGGATTTCCGCGATATCATCGAGCTCTTAATCAGTAAAGTCATTATTCCATTACTCCCATTCCACATCGCCGGAATTTTCATGAACATGACGTACGCTGGTCAGGTCGCTGAGATCCTCTCGGTGTTCTCGCTCGTCTTCGTCACAATCATCGTCCTTCATATGACGATGCTTATGATTCAATATTCAATCGCAGGTGGTCTCAACAAAGAGAATCCGTTCAAGTTGCTCAAGACGATGATGCCGGCTTACTTCACAGCCATCGGGACGCAATCATCGGCTGCGACAATCCCAGTCACGCTTCGCCAAGCGAAGTTGAACAATACGGATGAGGGTGTCGCGAACTTCGTCATCCCGCTCTCGGCAACAATCCACTTGTCAGGCTCGACGATTACACTCACGTCGGTCGGTGTCGCGCTCATGTACTTGAACGGCATGCCGATGTCATACGCGATCGTCCTTCCATTCATCCTCGCACTCGGTGTGACGATGATTGCAGCACCTGGTGTTCCAGGTGGAGCAGTTATGGCATCTCTCGGATTGTTCGGCTCGATCCTCGGGTTCGACGCGACGATGCAAAGCTTGGTCATCGCACTCTACTTGGCGCAAGATAGCTTCGGGACAGCTACAAACGTCACAGGCGACGGTGCCATCGCAAAAATTATCCACTACTTCAAACACAACACGAAACTTCTCGACAACACAGCGTCGAAGCAAGAAGATATCGCATAACGTACAACGCATAAACGGGCAAGCCATCAGGTTTGTCCGTTTTTGTCTACATCGAATAGGAGAGATACATATGGAATGGATTGAATGGAAAGACCCGAATCACTTCGCTGACCGCGTCATGGATGCATTGTTAAAAGAAGAAGCCAAGAATAGCCTCATGATCGGCGTATTAAATAACGTGATTCAAGGCGTCTATGAGACGTTTCATCAATTCACCGTCGAAGAGAATGGTGAACTCCTCGCCATCCTTCAAGTGACACCGCCCCATCCGCTCCATTACATTGTCGTGGACTCGGAACGGGAGGAAGAACTCCCTGCCTTCATCATCCAGCACCTTCTCGAAAACGAGATCTCGTTCATCGAGGTGGTCTCAGAACGTAAGCAAGCCGAACGGTTCGGGAAAGCGTGGCAAGAAATCACATCTGGGACGAGTGAGATGTTCATGTCACAAGGTCTTTATCGACTCGACGAGGTGGAAGACATCGAGATGGCGAAAGGTCACATGCGAAAAGCGACAACAGCCGATCAAGCACAACTCGAAGCCTGGTATAGCGCCTTTGAAGCCGAGTCGGGACTTCGTTCGTCACCACCTGAAAAAGTGACGAAAGCAATCGACACGATGCTCAAGAATGATGACGCCGTGTTCTGGGAAGTCGATGGACAGCTTGTATCGTGTGCGAAACGCTCACGTCCGACCGAGAACGGTATCACTGTCTCCTTCGTCTACACGTCACCTGACGCACGTGGAAGAGGTTATGCGCGAAGTCTCGTTGCAGACCTTAGCCGCCAGTTACTCGAGACGAAATCGTTCTGTGTCCTCTATACGGACTTGACGAACCCGACCTCAAACAAAATCTATCAAGAAGTCGGGTATGAACAGATCATGGACTCTGCCTGGGTCCGACTCGCTAGATGAAACGAATCGCCTCCCCTATACTATTAGGTGGAGGCGATTTTTCATGGCTAGATTCCGAATTGTTTTACGTGCACTTGGCGTGGCACTCCTTCTTTATATGTTAATCGTCGGTGGACAGAGCGTCCTTGATGACCCGAACATCGATACGCTATGGCTCAGTGTCATCGGTGCCGCACTCCTGACGTTTATCGTGTATCAGGCAACAAAAAAGTGATCGACGCGTTCGTCGATCACTATCTTTGTGTTGATTAGAAGAATGATGCTGGGTTGACTGTGCCGCCAGCGCTTGATGATGACCATGAGTAACCGCCACGGTGAATCTCGAAATGAAGGTGTGAACCTGTCGAGTTCCCTGTGCTACCCATGCCGCCAAGGTTTTGACCTTGTGACACGCGTTGACCTGCTTTAACTGAGACCGAGCTCATGTGTGCGTATACTGTCGTCCACACTTGTCCGTTGATGACGTGTGTGATCATGACGTGGTTTCCGTATGCGCCACCCCATCCAGCTCGTGTGACTGTACCAGTAGCTGCCGCATAGATTGGCGTACCAACTCCTGCAGCGATATCAAGGCCGTTGTGGAATGTGTAGCCGTTTACGCCGCTCGCTGGTCCCCATCCTTGTGTGAGGCGACCGCTTGCCGGACGTTGGAACATCCCGCCGCTCGCTGGTGCAGAGGCTACAGGTGTTGATGTTGATGCGCTAGAACCACTGTTGCTTGAGTTTGCACTTTGTTGCTTCTTAGCAGCTGCTGCTTCTGCCGCTGCGCGACGTGCTTCTTCTTCAGCACGACGTTGTGCTTCGATTTCTGCTTGAATCGCTTTCTCTTGAGCTTTGAGCGTATCTTCCATCTCTTGTAGGCTCATGAGTTTTGATTCGAATTTCACTTTTTCAGCTTCGAGTTTCTTGATTTTCGCTGCACGCTCTTTCATTTTTTGATCGAGCTCTTTTTGGCGTTTTTCAAGTTCTTCTTTTTGCTTCACGAGTGAATCGCGCTCTGCTTTTAATTCAGCTTGTGCTTTTGCAAGTTTCTCTTTCGTTGCTTCATATTCTTCGAAGATCTGTTGGTCGTTCTCTTGAATCGTACCAGCTGTAATCATACGTGTGATCAAGTCACTAAAGTTTTTTGAACCGAAGATGAACTCAGCCCAGTTGACTGATGAACCACCGTTCTTTTGCATCGTCGCCATACGGTCTTTCATGAGTTCTTCTTGTGCTTTCATTTTTGCTTCGTATTTTTTGATTTGCTCTTGAAGCTTTTGAATTTTTTCTTCAGTTGCACGGATCTCAGCTTTTTTCTGAGCGACATCGTTGATGACGTCTTGGAGTTGAGCATCTAACTTGTTGATTTCTTGTTGCTCTTTGCTGATGGCTTGCTCACGTGATTGAATCGAAGAGTTTGCTTTCGACTGCTCGCTGCTATTCTTTTGTCGTTGTTCTTGTACTTTCTTCTGCTTCTCTGTAAGTGAGGCTGCATAAGTCGGTGACGTTCCGCCGATCAAGAGTGCGCCTAGAGTGACTGTGGCTGCAAATTTCTTCAAGTTACCCAATGTGCTTCCCTCCGCTGATTCCTGTGTATTTTTTATCTATAATCGTTCAAGTATTTTCTATAAGATAAGTTGCGATATTTCATTCGCTCTGTGACTCATTATAGCAATCTAAACCAAAAGTTATTTTACACTTATATTTCATTCGTATGACATTGACCTAATTTAGGTTTTATCCCTTAAAAAACGTGGGTATAGACAATATTTTATTTGGTTTGTTGTCACAAAATAGTTTTTAAAATAAGAAAAGCACTTTGAGAAAGCGCTTTTCACATAACAACCTATATCATTTTTTGACTACCTTAATGCCACATATCCGGCTCGTTTCCCTCGTTTTCGTTTTAAACGAAGTAATAAGAAGCCACCGATGAGCACGACTCCAGCAATTGCCCCACTGCTGTCCAATAGGACATCTTGCAGTAACGGCGTCCGCTCCGGTGTCAAACTCTGATGATACTCATCAAAGATGGCGACCGTATTGGCGAGCGTCCAAGCGAACAATAGATTCAGCCCGGCATGAAGGCTCGTTCTCGAAATCGCCTTGACGAACAAGGCGCCAAGAGCGAAAAAGGTGACGAAATGTGCCGTTTTCCGCATCAAGAACTCGATGAGACCGACTGTCCCTAACGTGTCGAGTGACACTTCTTTTCCTGCATAGACAAACTCGACGTTCGCTAACGTCGGCTCAATCCAGCTCCAATCGAATCGCTCGAGTGGCGAAACGATCGACTGATCTGAGTAAGGTGTTGCACTCGAGAAGAATAATCCAATCAAAATGAGCGCGATCCATATAAATTCATTTTTTAAAAGTCGCATAACACCGTTCCTTTCTACAACGAGTTTCATTATACGGATTGTACTTCACGAAATATGTAACAGCGACATCATGATTTTATAACAATTTGATTGCACGCAACGCGTTCAAAGTCGAGATAGCGGATTTCTCTTGGTATACTACAGAAAAAAGGGGGATTCAATATGATTTATGATTTTGAAGCATTGGACATGAAAGGTCAGTTACAACCGTTAGCTACATATAAGGGAGACGTCTTACTCATCGTCAATACAGCGAGTAAGTGTGGATTCACGCCACAGCTCGAAGGTCTCGAGTCGCTATACAACTCGTATAAGGGGCAAGGTCTTCAGATTTTAGGTTTCCCTTGCAACCAGTTCGGACATCAAGATCCGGGCTCAAACGAAGAGATTCAAGAGTTCTGTCAACTTAACTATGGCGTATCGTTCCCGATGTTTGCGAAAGTCGATGTGAACGGAAAAGACGCGCATCCACTCTTCACGTATCTCTCCAAAGAGGCACCTGGGCTGCTCGGATCGAAGGCGATCAAATGGAACTTCACAAAGTTTTTAGTCGACCGTGATGGAAACGTCGTTGAACGCTTCTCGCCACAGACGACACCGGCCGAGATTGAGGATGCGGTCAAAAAACTCATCTAACACAAAAAGGATGGCTCCGAGGTGGAGTCATCCTTTTATCTAGGGGTAATGAAGTTGATCGTATAGAACGGACTGTTCTCATCGTTGTAGGCGAGTCCGACGGCAGCATGACTGAATCGTGGTTGCATGATGTTCTCACGGTGCCCTTTCGAATTCATCAGCCCCCAATGCGCATGGAACACGCTCATCTGCCCCATGGCCAAATTCTCTCCGGCCATCGAGTATGACAGTCCCGCTTCATCCATTCGGTCGAACGGGTCGCGGCCTTCCGGGTCCGTATGACTGAAGAAGTCGTTCTCCGCCATGTTCTGACTGTGCGCCCGAACGACCGGATAGAGTGGCTCATAATCAGCGAGCGCACTCAAGTCATATTTTTCACGGTCCCAGTTCATCAGGATTCGCATCAACTGTTCGTTCGCGACGGTCCCTTCCGCAGAAATATCACCGTAGTACCCATCACTCGCCTCTTCCACTCGGCGGTCAACCGACAAGACCCCTTTCAAGCGGTCATCGTCATGTTGGTCGAAGAAGAGCGTGACATATTGCCCATCAATCGCAAACACCGAAAAGGATGGATCGTCCGGGATCAGGTAGCGATTCAATCCTTTGTTGTAGGATGTCACTTTCTCAAAGCCGATTTCCTCGACTTGGTCACGTGTCGTCTCATCAAGCACGAGACCGCGATACGTGCTTCCTGTCTCGAACTGATAAAACCCTTTTTTGGCGCCGTCCTCGTCAATGAGTTCAAGGCCACGATCTCCGCCACGTTCGACCAGGTACCAATCATGCCCGGCATATTGGCTCGTAAACTTCGGTGCATCCGTCGCACGTTCCGTCGCCACCTCAGACTCGACCTGAATGCTCGTCGGGGCAGAGACGTTCGGCATTTCATATTGCCAAGCCATATACAATCCAATCCCCATCAAGAGGATGATCAATTTTCGAAACATGGCTCCTCCTTCCTTACTGCTCGCGCTGACGCTCCCCGAAATCGTGAAGTCTCTCCTTGATATCGGTGAGCATCCCCATGTATGCGACATATGTCGCTTCGTCTATATTTAGCATACCACTGACTTGTAACGGCACATCTGCTGCCTGCTCACGCAACGCGCTGCCACGATCGGTCAAACGGACGATGACTTTTCGCTCATCGTCTGTCGCACGACTCTTTTCGACATATCCGATTTGAATCAATCGTTTCACGAGGGGGGACAACGTGCCCGAGTCGAGTGTCAGCCTCATTCCGAGCTGACGCAAATCGATGCCATCCTCTTCCCATAAGACGAGCATGACCAGATACTGACTATATGTCAGGTTTAGCGGTTCTAAAATTGGGCGATATAAACGGGTAAGCTCTTTTGAAGCGGTATACAATTGAAAACATATTTGGTGTTCGAGTTTTAAAGTTTGTTCCATACGTAATCCTCCGTACTCTTCTTTAGCCAAGCATATCACTTGCGAAACTTTTTGACTGCTCTATAATTTAAATTGTGCACAACTTAATTGTTTAAAATGAAATGGAGGAATTGAATCATGAAATCACTATTCACAGCATCAGCAACTGCAATCGGTGGCCGCGAAGGTCATGTGAAATCGACAGACGGCGTCATTGACATGGACGTCTCAATGCCAGGCGCGAAACACGTCGACGGTGCGACAAACCCAGAACAACTTTTCGCAGCGGGATATGCGGCTTGCTTCGGTAGTGCCCTCAACCTCATCATCGGGAAAGAACGTGTGAAGACAGACGGATCGAGCGTCACAGGTCATGTCACATTGAACCAAAACGATGAAGGGTTCTTCATTTCAGTCGAGCTTGAAGTCGAAATCAAAGGTGTCGACCAAGCGACAGCAGAACGCCTCGTTGAAGAAGCACACCAAGTGTGCCCTTATTCAAAAGCGACGCGTGGCAATGTCGATGTGAAATTGACAGCCAAAGCAGCATAATCATCCATCCCGCTCTTCAGGAGCGGGATTTTTTTTGCTTAACCCTGCCTATCGGAGTAAGATAGAGACACAATTAAGAAAGGAGGGAGCACTGATGAAAAAACGTAAATCAACTTTTGTGTTGATCGCACTCGGTTTCTTGCTGTTCACGGCGACGTATAATGGGCTGACCGTCCAAACGTATGAGGTGATATCTAAAAAGCTGTCTGCTGACGAATCGCTTCGCATCGTGCTCCTTTCTGATCTACATAGCGCCTCGTACGGCTATAAACAATCGATTTTAATTGATCAAGTCCGTGCGCAAAAACCGAACCTGATCGTCATGCCTGGTGACCTGATCGATCGCTATCGTTCTCCTGAACCAGCTTTCGAACTCGTCGAAGGACTCGCCGGCATTGCGCCGATGTATTTCGTAACCGGGAATCATGAGATTGATGACTCCGCTGACTACATTCGTCATGATGCCAAGAACGTATTCCGCTCTCACGGGGTGACCGTTCTCGAAAACGAGTGGGAACCGATCACCATCAATGGAATCGAACTCGTCATCGGTGGGTTAGAAGATCCGTTACGAACGTATGCCGAAAATATTTATGGAAGTTGGGAAACGGACGTCACGACAGCAATGCAAGATTTTGATTCAACCAACACGTTCAACCTGCTCCTCTCCCATCGAGCCGAAATGGTCGACACGTATGCCGACTTACCGTTCGACCTCGTCTTGTCCGGTCATGCCCACGGCGGACAAGTGAGGATCCCATATTTATTGAACGGTTTATTCGCCCCTGACCAAGGATTTTTCCCGAAATACGCGGGCGGTCTTTATGAACACGAAACGTTCACCCACGTGATCGGACGAGGATTCAATTATAGCTTTAACGTGCCTCGCATCTACAACCCACCAGAGATTGTGGTAATTGACGTGCACGGCAAATAACGGACACTCAAATGAGTGTCCGTTTTGCTTACCAAATGATACGTTCCTCGCAACATTGTCGCTCACGTTCGACTTGCACCGTTGAGCGCTCGAACGTCCCATATTTACGAATCCGTTCCGTCACTTGACGTAACACGGCCTGGTCGTCCGTGTCTTCTCCGATCAACACATGGCACGTCGCCGCATGCTCACTCGATGAGATTGACCAGACATGCAGGTCGTGTACTTCTTTC
Source organism: Exiguobacterium sp. s160 (assembly GCF_018617575.1). Taxonomy (NCBI): domain Bacteria; kingdom Bacillati; phylum Bacillota; class Bacilli; order Caryophanales; genus Exiguobacterium; species Exiguobacterium sp. s160. Next base: position 1,679 of record NZ_JACSKK010000003.1, on the reverse strand, counting down.
ACCCCTTCGACTGTGGCAATCTCTGCTTGCATCGCCCGGACATCGATTTGTTCCGGTGACCCTTCCATCAGGATGTGAATCGCATCGCGCGTCACGCGATAACCGCTAATCAAGATGAGGATGGCGACAAACGCACTCGCGACCGGGTCCGCCCACGTCCATCCGAACAACATGATTAAGAGTGCTGCCGTGATGGCACCGACCGATCCGAGTAAGTCTCCGAACACGTGAAGCAACGCACTCTTCACGTTCAAATTATCTTTCTCTCCGCGCATCAAAATCCAAGCGGCGAGGATATTGACGAGTAGTCCAATGATGGCGACCACGAGCATTCCCCCACTCAAAATTTCTGGTGGAGCACTCAATCGCTGATATGCCTCGAATAAGATATAGATCGAGATGACGAGTAAGGTCAGCCCGTTAATGAATGCCGCTAAAATTTCAAAGCGTCGATATCCAAACGTACGGTTCGGTGTCGCCGCCTTCGCCCCGAATCGAACAGCTAGGAAACTGAGTCCTAAAGCCGCCGCATCTCCGAGCATATGACCCGCATCGGATAAGAGTGCCAAACTGTTCGTCCATAGTCCGCCGATGACCTCGACGACCATGAACGTCGCAATCAACAGAAAAGCGAGGAACAGCGCACGCTGATTCGTGGAATGATGATGGTGATGGTCGTGATCATGATGATGTCCCATAACTGACGCCTCCTTCTACTTCTTATCTTATTCCATTTTCCCGAAACATTCAAACGTTCATTTGAATGAAACATCATAAAAAAACGGGAGATTTCTCTCCCGTCAGGCTGTTGACGAACCAAATCGCCACGTGCGATTTGGTTCGTCTTTTTTATGTCCAACGAGCTCGAGGCGCTCTGCCCGACAAAAAATTGAAGAGATGCTATGTAGTCGGTCCTTTCTGGCCAACAGATTGGCCAGCTTCTTCATGTTTTGTGCGGTGGCTGCCACCAGATTGGCGCGCTGGACCTTCGCGGTCCCCCTGTAGAAGGTGAAGCGGAGCCCATGGAGTTCTTTCCCGTCGGCGAACGAGCGCTCCACGGTCTGCGGTCGCAGCCGGTAGAGCGATTTGCCCGACGTGGACAGGCGGTTCTCGTTCACCTGCTCGCGGTAGTGCTCGTCGACGTGGCGGGTGATGTCCCGTCGGTGCGTCCGGCTGGACGTGCACTTTTCGAGGAGCGGGCAGTTCTGACAAATCGAAGGGTCGGAGACATAATGGTGATAGCCGTGACGGTCCGTCGTCTGATAGGTGAGGCGCTGTCGCGCCGGACAGAGATAAGCATCCTCTTCCGGCAGGTACGTGTACCGGGTCTTGCGGAACATTCCTTTCTTCCCGCCGAAACGCCTCCGGGCGATGACCCCGAAAACACCCCGTTCGACGTTCGACGAGCGCCTTCGCGATCCCGGTCGTGAAGTAGCCGGCATCGAGCGCGACCGCCTCGAGCGGGAAGCGGAAACGTTCGAGGACATGGTCGAGCCGATCGAGGTAGACGGTACTGTCCGACACATTTCCGGACGTGACGTGTACGTCGACGATGAAATTGTGCTTGGCGTCGACCGTCCGATGGGCCAGCCAGAAAAAGCCTTCCGGCTTCTGGTCGCGATACATGTAACCCGCATCCGGGTCGGTCCGGCTCACCTTGACGAGCCGGCGCTCCCTCT
>NZ_JACSKK010000020.1:0-768 GCF_018617575.1 Exiguobacterium sp. s160 | reverse complement strand
ATAGCTCTTAAATTGACGAAGCTTGCGCTTCATTCAAAAATTGTAAAACTTATTTTTGCCTCATCGTTCAGTTTTCAAAGTTCGTCTGTAAAAAATAAAATTGGTGGAGCCTAGCGGGATCGAACCGCTGACCTCCTGCGTGCAAGGCAGGCGCTCTCCCAGCTGAGCTAAGGCCCCATATAAAAGTGATGATGGTCGGGAAGACAGGATTCGAACCTGCGACCCCTTGGTCCCAAACCAAGTGCTCTACCAAGCTGAGCTACTTCCCGTAAAAATGGTGCACCCTGAGAGATTCGAACTCCCGGCCTTTAGATTCGTAGTCTAACGCTCTATCCAGCTGAGCTAAGGGTGCGAGACGAATAATCATCATGGGAAAATATTAATGGTACCGAGGGCCGGACTTGAACCGGCACGAGGAAACCCTCGCAGGATTTTAAGTCCTGTGCGTCTACCAATTCCGCCACCCCGGCAAGGTATAATTTCTAGCGGTAGACTTTTCAAAAAGATCAAATGGTGCCGGCGAAAGGATTCGAACCCTCGACCCTCTGATTACAAGTCAGATGCTCTACCAACTGAGCTACACCGGCAGGTGTAAATGGTGGAGGATGACGGGATCGAACCGCCGACCCCCTGCTTGTAAGGCAGGTGCTCTCCCAGCTGAGCTAATCCTCCAATATGTAGCCTGGCAACGTCCTATCCTCACAGGGGGAGATCCCCCAACTACTTTCGGCGCTGAGACGCTTAACTTCCGTGTTCGGCATGGGAACG
>NZ_JACSKK010000019.1:0-903 GCF_018617575.1 Exiguobacterium sp. s160 | reverse complement strand
CCGTTCCCATGCCGAACACGGAAGTTAAGCGTCTCAGCGCCGAAAGTAGTTGGGGGATCTCCCCCTGTGAGGATAGGACGTTGCCAGGCTTTATTTTTTTAAAAAAGTTATTGACTTTACATAAAATGACCTTTAAAATAGGTAAAGTCGATATGACTTAAAACGGTCCCGTGGTGTAGGGGTTAACATGTCTGCCTGTCACGCAGAAGATCGCGGGTTCGAATCCCGTCGGGACCGCCATTTTTAATTTAATATTTATGGCTTTGTAGCTCAGTTGGTAGAGCAAAGGACTGAAAATCCTTGTGTCGGCGGTTCGATTCCGTCCAAAGCCACCATATAACGCGCCGGTGTAGCTCAGTTGGTAGAGCATCTGACTTGTAATCAGAGGGTCGAGGGTTCGAATCCTTTCGCCGGCACCATTTTTTCATGGCGGTTGTGGCGAAGTGGTTAACGCACCGGATTGTGATTCCGGCATTCGAGGGTTCAATTCCCTTCAGCCGCCCCATTAAAATTTAATGAGCCATTAGCTCAGTTGGTAGAGCATCTGACTTTTAATCAGAGGGTCGCAGGTTCGAGCCCTGCATGGCTCACCATTTCTCATTAATTTTTATTACTAAATACGTAATTTCACATGCGGGTGTGGCGGAATTGGTAGACGCGCTAGACTTAGGATCTAGTGTCTTTGACGTGGGGGTTCGAGTCCCTTCACCCGCATCTCTAAAATACTTATGCGGAAGTAGTTCAGTGGTAGAATACGACCTTGCCAAGGTCGGGGTCGCGGGTTCGAATCCCGTCTTCCGCTCCATCTTAATACGCGGTCGTGGCGGAATCGGTAGACGCGCTAGGTTGAGGGCCTAGTGGTGGTTAACACCGTGGAGGTTCAAGTCCTCTCGACCGCACCAT
>NZ_JACSKK010000018.1:0-1442 GCF_018617575.1 Exiguobacterium sp. s160 | reverse complement strand
TGAACTGCCCCATAAAAGTTGGACACGAAAATCCAACTTTTATGGGGTGTTTTTTATGACCAAATATTCAAAGGCATTGAAAGTCCAGATTGTCGAACGCTATCTGACAAGTAAGGATGGCTACAAAACGTTGGGGAAAGAGTTCGGGGTGAGTCATCATCAGGTACGTATTTGGGTGCTTCTCTACGAACGGTGGGGCGAGACGATCTTCGATCCGTCCTATACAGTCCACTCACAGACGTTTAAACTGAGGGTACTAAAAGACATGGCGGAAAACGGGCTGTCTCTGGTTGATGCGGCCCTGAAGTACAGAATCTCCTCTACCGGGATGATCGCCAAATGGCGATCCGCGTATGAACGGGAGGGACCCGAGGGACTGGTCGCCAAGCCGAAAGGACGTGCCCCGATGCCGAGACGGAAGAAGCAGGAACCCAAAGAGATGACGGAGGTCGAGAAGCTCAAGGAACGGGTCGAGTTCCTCGAGATGGAGAACGCAGCGTTAAAAAAATTGAAAGCCTTGGTTCAAGAAGAGGAAGCGCGACGAACCGGATCAAGGCCCAAGTGATCGACGCGCTAAGGACCACCTATCCTGTGCCGGGGCTCCTCCAGGTGCTCGATATGGCTCGAAGCGTCTATTACTATTGGCGAACGCGCCTGACGGCCGATGACAAGTACGCGGACGTGAAGGAAGCGATCCGGACCCTCTTCCACGAACACGAGGGACGTTGTGGCTATCGGCGCATCCATGCGCTCCTCGAGCGCCAAGGCTTCAGGCACGACCCGAAGACCGTATTGCGTCTCATGGACGAGCTCGGTCTCAAGTGCCTCGTCCGCATGAAGAAATATCGGTCCTACAAAGGAGAGGTCGGAACGATCGCACCGAACCTCCTTGAACGAGATTTCCAGGCCACGGGCCTAAACCAGAAGTGGGTGACCGATGTCACCGAGTTCCATCTTTTCGGGGAGGTACTCTATCTCTCACCGATGATGGACCTGGCAAATCGGGAAATTATCGCCTATTCGATGTCCGATAAGCCCAGGTATCCCTTCATCAGCGAGATGTTGGACCAAGCCATCGCAAGACTCGACAGTGATAGGAGGCCAATCCTCCATTCTGACCAGGGCTGGCAATACCAATTCCGAGCGTTCACGACGAAGCTACGCGAACACGGCATTACCCAAAGTATGTCCCGAAAGGGCAACTGTCTCGACAACGCGGCCATCGAGAGCTTCTTCGCCGTGCTCAAGTCCGAGCTCCTTTACCTTAGAAAGTTTAAGGATATGCCTCATTTCAAACAGGAGCTCGAGCGCTACATCGAGTATTACAATCATCGTCGCATCAAGAAAAGACTAAAAAACCTGAGCCCGGTTGAATACCGGACGCAGGTTCTAAAAGTCGCTTAACAAAATTATTTAGTGTCTAACTTTTTTGGTTCAGTTCA
>NZ_JACSKK010000017.1:1414-2991 GCF_018617575.1 Exiguobacterium sp. s160 | reverse complement strand
AATGGACCGTGTGTCTTAGACGCTAGATCAAGGTAGAAAGGGCGTACGGTGGATGCCTTGGCACTAGGAGCCGATGAAGGACGCGACGAACAGCGAAATGCTCTGGGGAGTGGTAAGTACACATCGATCCAGAGATCTCCGAATGGGGGAACCCACCGCCGGGAGACTGGCGGGACACCCACGTGAATACATAGCGTGGCGTGAGGCACACCCGGGGAACTGAAACATCTAAGTACCCGGAGGAAGAGAAAGAAAATTCGATTCCCTGAGTAGCGGCGAGCGAAACGGGAACAGCCCAAACCAGGAAGCATGCTTCCTGGGGTTGTAGGACACTCTACACGGAGTTACAAAGGGATAGGGTAGGTGAACGACCTGGAAAGGTCGGCCAGAGAAGGTGACGGCCCTGTAGCCGAAACCCCATCCCCTCCAGAGTGGATCCTGAGTACGGCGGGACACGTGAAACCCCGTCGGAATCCGGGAGGACCATCTCCCAAGGCTAAATACTTCCTAGTGACCGATAGTGAACCAGTACCGTGAGGGAAAGGTGAAAAGCACCCCGGAAGGGGAGTGAAACAGATCCTGAAACCGTATGCCTACAAGTAGTCAGAGCCCGTTCACGGGTGATGGCGTGCCTTTTGTAGAATGAACCGGCGAGTTACGATGGCGGGCGAGGTTAAGCCGATGAGGCGGAGCCGCAGCGAAAGCGAGTCTGAACAGGGCGCATCAGTCCGTCGTCGTAGACCCGAAACCAGGTGATCTACCCATGTCCAGGATGAAGGTCAGGTAACACTGACTGGAGGTCCGAACCCACGCACGTTGAAAAGTGCGGGGATGAGGTGTGGGTAGCGGTGAAATGCCAATCGAACCTGGAGATAGCTGGTTCTCTCCGAAATAGCTTTAGGGCTAGCCTCGAGGTGAAGAGTTCTGGAGGTAGAGCACTGATTGGACTAGGGGCCCCCACAGGGTTACCGAATTCAGTCAAACTCCGAATGCCAGCAACTTGTACTCGGGAGTCAGACTGCGAGTGATAAGATCCGTAGTCGAGAGGGAAACAGCCCAGACCATCAGCTAAGGTCCCCAAGTGTATGTTAAGTGGAAAAGGATGTGGCGCTGCACAGACAACTAGGATGTTGGCTTAGAAGCAGCCACCATTCAAAGAGTGCGTAATAGCTCACTAGTCGAGTGGCGCCGCGCCGAAAATGTAACGGGGCTAAACATACCACCGAAGCTATGGATCCCGTAAGGGATGGTAGGAGAGCGTTCCAAGCAGCAGTGAAGCGGTATCGTGAGGAGCCGTGGAGCGCTTGGAAGTGAGAATGCCGGTGTGAGTAGCGAAAAGAGGGGTGAGAATCCCCTCCGTCGAAAGCCTAAGGTTTCCTGAGGAAGGCTCGTCCGCTCAGGGTTAGTCTGGACCTAAGCCGAGGCCGAAAGGCGTAGGCGATGGACAACAGGTCGATATTCCTGTACCGCCGTACCACCGTTTGAACGATGGGGGGACGCAGAAGGATAAGGTGACCGTGCGACTGGAAGTGCACGGACAAGCAGCGAGGCCGTCGGGTTGGCAAATCCGCCCGGCA
>NZ_JACSKK010000017.1:0-1314 GCF_018617575.1 Exiguobacterium sp. s160 | reverse complement strand
CAAGGTTGAGCTGTGACGTGGAGCCCGTAGGGCGAAGCACCGGATTTCACGCTGCCAAGAAAAGCCTCTAGTGAGGAGGTCGGCGCCAGTACCGCAAACCGACACAGGTAGGCGAGATGAGAATTCTAAGACGCGCGGGATAACTCTCGTTAAGGAACTCGGCAAAATGGTCCCGTAACTTCGGGAGAAGGGACGCTTATGGCAACATAAGCCGCAGTGAATAGGCCCAAACGACTGTTTAGCAAAAACACAGGTCTCTGCTAAATCGCAAGATGAAGTATAGGGGCTGACGCCTGCCCGGTGCTGGAAGGTTAAGGGGATGTGTCATCGCAAGAGAAGCACTGAACCGAAGCCCCAGTAAACGGCGGCCGTAACTATAACGGTCCTAAGGTAGCGAAATTCCTTGTCGGGTAAGTTCCGACCCGCACGAAAGGCGTAACGATTTGGGCACTGTCTCAACGAGAGACCCGGTGAAATCATAGTACCTGTGAAGATGCAGGTTACCCGCGACAGGACGGAAAGACCCCATGGAGCTTTACTACAGCCTGATATTGAGGCTTTGTACGCGATGTACAGGATAGGTGGGAGTTTGTGAAGCCGGAGCGCCAGCTTCGGTGGAGACACCCTTGGGATACCACCCTTTGCGTATAGAGTCTCTAACTCGCAGCCGTGATCCGGCTGGAGGACCGTGTCAGGCGGGTAGTTTGACTGGGGCGGTCGCCTCCTAAACAGTAACGGAGGCGCCCAAAGGTTCCCTCAGAATGGTTGGAAATCATTCGAAGAGTGCAAAGGCAGAAGGGAGCTTGACTGCGAGACCTACAAGTCGAGCAGGGACGAAAGTCGGGCTTAGTGATCCGGTGGTTCCGCATGGAAGGGCCATCGCTCAACGGATAAAAGCTACCCTGGGGATAACAGGCTGATCTCCCCCAAGAGTCCACATCGACGGGGAGGTTTGGCACCTCGATGTCGGCTCATCGCATCCTGGGGCTGGAGTAGGTCCCAAGGGTTGGGCTGTTCGCCCATTAAAGCGGTACGCGAGCTGGGTTCAGAACGTCGTGAGACAGTTCGGTCCCTATCCGTCGTGGGCGCAGGAAATTTGAGGAGAGCTGTCCTTAGTACGAGAGGACCGGGATGGACGCACCGCTGGTGTACCAGTTGTTCCGCCAGGAGCATCGCTGGGTAGCTACGTGCGGACGGGATAAGTGCTGAAAGCATCTAAGCATGAAGCCCCCTCCGAGATGAGATTTCCCTTTGAGCAATCAAGAAAGACCCCTCAGAGACGATGAGGTAGATAGGTCATGGGTGGAAGCGTGG
>NZ_JACSKK010000016.1:0-5013 GCF_018617575.1 Exiguobacterium sp. s160 | reverse complement strand
AGGACCGTCTACATAACATTTCTTCAATCTTTTGTCGGGCAGAGCGCCTCAAGCTCGTTGAACATAAAAAAAGACGAACCAAATCGCACATGGCGATTTGGTTCGTCAACAGCCTGAAGAGATGCTTACGCATCTCTTTCTCACAACTGTGCAAACGAGCGGTTGACCGCTTCGATTGTCTCGTCGATATCTTGTTCCGTATGTTCTGTTGTGAGGAACCATGCCTCATATTTCGATGGGGCCAAGTTCACGCCGTTTTCAAGCATCAACTTGAAGAAGCGTCCGAACTTCTCACCGTCCGATTTTTCAGCACCCTCATAATCAGTGACGATTTCATCCGTGAAGTATACCGTGAGCGCTCCCTTCAAACGGTTGAGCGTGATGGTCACGTCATGTTTCTCTGCCGCTTCACGGATCCCTGCCTCAAGTCGTGCACCGAGCTTGTCTAACTTTTCATAAACGCCAGGTTGTTCAAGTACTTCGAGACACGCGATTCCTGTCGCCATCGAGGCCGGGTTTCCTGCCATTGTGCCGGCTTGATACGCAGGTCCGAGTGGTGCGACCGTCTCCATGATTTCGGCTTTTCCGCCATAAGCGCCAATTGGTAGACCACCACCAATAATCTTCCCAAGTGCCGTCATATCCGGTTCGATTCCGTATACTTGTTGGGCACTTCCATATGTGAAGCGGAATGCTGTGATGACTTCATCATAGATGACGAGAGCGCCATGTTCGTGCGTGATGTCATTAACAGCCTGGAGGAAACCTGGCTTCGGTTCTACGATTCCGAAGTTCCCGACAATCGGCTCGACGAGAACACATGCGACCTGGTCTCCCCATTCCTTCATCATCTCGCGATACGCTTCGATGTCGTTGAATGGGACGGTGATGACTTCTTTAGCTGTGGCTTTTGTCACACCTGCTGAGTCTGGAGAACCGAGTGTTGCTGGACCACTACCTGCTGCAATCAGCATGAGATCCGAATGTCCGTGGTAGCAACCGCTGAATTTCACAACGAGTTCACGACCGGTATAAGCACGGGCGACTCGAACTGTCGTCATCACGGCTTCTGTTCCAGAGTTGGTGAATCGTACCTTATCCATAGAAGGAATGGCTTGTTTTAGTTTCTTGGCAAACTCGACTTCAAGACGGTGAGGTGTTCCGTATAATAAACCTTTTGAAGAAGCGTTCATAAGCGCTTCATGAATGTGTGGGTGGGCATGACCCGTAATGATTGGACCGTATGCCGCCAAATAATCGATGTAACGGTTGCCGTCTACATCATAAAAATAGGCACCTTCGCCGCGTTCCATATAAACAGGGGCGCCGCCACCGACCGCTTTAAATGAGCGGGATGGACTGTTGACACCTCCGACGATGTGAGTGAGTGCATCTTGGTATAATGCATCGGATGACTGACGATTTGATGAAGTAGTCATATGTATTGCCTCCTTATTCAAATTCGCACTTATTGTATCATAGCCGTCAACCGCATAAGCTCAGTGTTTGACGAGTAGTTGAGAAATCAGTACACTATTTATAAAGATTACTATGTAAGAAATAAGTTAATTTTCAAAACTATTTCGCATGAATTTTATAGAAGAAATGAGGGATTGACGTGGGAAGCGAAATGCTTGACCATGCTGTTCAGTCGCTCCGGGAACATGGAGTCAGAATGACGCCTCAGCGCCAGGCCATTTTGGAGTACCTCGTCACGGAGCACAGTCACCCGACAGCGGATGACATTTATAAGGCACTTGCCGCACGGTTTCCAAACATGAGTGTGGCCACTGTATATAACAACTTGCGTGTCTTTAAAGAAGTGGGTCTCGTTCAAGAGATGAACTATGGGGACGCCTCAAGTCGCTTTGATTTTGTGACGTCGAAACACTATCACATCATCTGTGACACGTGTGGGAAAGTCGTCGACTTTAATTATCCGGTATTAGATGAAATCGAATCGGTTGCATCTCAATTGACTGGGTTCAAAGTCGATCGTCACCGTCTTGAAGTGTACGGAACGTGTCCGTCTTGCCAATCTGAGCAATCACAAACACATTAAAAACCACATCCGAGCATTCGGATGTGGTTTTTTGTTGTCAGTCAGTTTGTTCTGACTGACGCTTGTTATATTTTTCATCAAACTCTTTACCTTCAAGTGAGCGGTCAATTGTGAGCGGTTCGTCACAATGCATACATAAGTCGACGCGCCCAAGCATTTTCGTCTCTTTTTCGCAATTCGGACACGTGACGATGATTGCTTTTGTCGAGGCCATCCCGACGATGAAGTAAAGGGCAGAGCTTGCGAGCACCATGATAAATCCAAGCAGCATAAAAATAATCATGAGCCAAGTGATGGATTTAGCGAGAAGTCCGAGATACATGACGCCGATTCCGCCGAAAATCAGGAGTAATGCTATATTGCGTGCACGGTTGATTTTGTTCCCCCGTTTTTTCATAAGTGAATCCCTCCAATAGTCTGTCTCTATCATAGCTCATCTTCAAACGAGTGAGAAGTTCCTGCACTTTTTCGGCAGGAGTTTTTTGAAAAGAGGGCGAATCTTGTTCGTATCGAAAATGACAATCGTCATATATAGTCAACTTACGATTGGGAGAGAAGGGGTCCAGATGACGATGGAATATGCGACTCGCACTATTTATTCAGAATATGCTGCATTAAAAACAACTCTTGGAATTATTGAAGTGAAGAAAAAACGAGCACGTGATCCGTTGACGGATCAATCCGACCGTCTGCTCATTGTCATTGAAGCGAGACCGGATCCATTTTGGACGGTGAAACATTATCAGGTCGGTCAAGAAAGAATTGTCTTACATGTCGTGAGTGACTCGATGATGGACAGATGGATCGTCTTAAATGAAAACCGACGCGCGATTCATTGGATTGAAGACGGAATTGTTCTATTTGAACGGAATGAATACATCTTAGAGTTGCGACAACGAAATCGTAATTTGACGAATAGGGAACAACGTCTTCAACTATCGCTTTCGTTTGCGAAACTATTGCGTCGTTTTGAAGATGGTCGCTATTTATTTTTAGAAGGCGAATTCCAAGACGCCTTTACCCAGATTCACCATGCGCTCACACACTTGGCGCGACTTTCGATTTTAGAGGCTGGAATTCATCCTGAAATTGTTTTATGGGAACAAGTCCGAGCAATCGATCTTGAAATTTATAAGCTACACGAAGAACTTGTCGGGGGACAAGAGACACTTGAACAACGAATCCATCTTGTCGTGATTGGAATGGAACATTTGATTCAATCAAAAGTGTTGCCCGGCACACTGTTGTTACTTCAGACGATGCAAGAGAAAGATGGGGCTTGGACGTTCTCCGAATTGATGGATCATCCAAACTTAAATGAGCTTCGTGTCGACCTCGGAAGTATCATCGGATTTTTAGTGAGAAAAGGATATGTTCGTACGGTCACGAGACCAACAAAGGGAGTTGGAGTAGAAGCAGTACTTTATGAGATTGCCTAATTCCCCGTATGTAAGCATGATGAGGAGACGATACGTCGCATGAAATTTTTGAAGTTTAGCATCGGAACGATTTTCATTTTATTTGTCACGTTTGTGATTTCCGTCGTTGTCGCTCTCTTTACGATGGGAGACCCGATTATACAAGGACGCCCCATTCTTTGGACGATTTGGTATATGGCGGCTCTGTTGATTGTATGTATGGGTCTTTATGATTTTTCGCCTCTCTCAAATCGGAAAGTGAAACGGGTCCTCGGTTGGGGAGTTTTATCAGGTGTTCTTGTATTCGCTTCTGTCAAAGGGTACTACATGTATCAAGACCATTTGAAAATTGAAGAGCGTGGTGTAGAGTTAATCGATTATCAGCCATTTACGAACTCAGATCGATTGGCGAAATTGAATCATCCAACATCCGTTTCATTCGTAAACGGCGTGCCACGGTTGGATGGTGCGACAGCTCTTTATCCGATGTATGCTTCATTCGTCGAAGCGGTGTATCCAAACTCCGGAACGTATGACCCGTATAATGATCAAGTGAGTAAAGTCGTCTCGACAACAACGCCAGAAGCATACAGTCGATTGATGAACGATCAAACGGACTTGATTTTTGTCGCGGGTCCGTCGGATCGTCAGTTGCAAGTTGCGAAGCAAAAAGACGTATCTCTACATATGACACCTGTTGGTAGAGAAGCATTTGTATTCTTTGTTCATGAAGATAATCCGGTAGAGTCATTGACAATGGAACAAGTCCGTGGAATTTATGCGGGGGACATCCGAAATTGGAAAGAGGTCGGTGGCAACTCCGAAACCATTCGTGCTTTTCAACGACCTGAAGATAGCGGTAGTCAAACGGCATTGCAAAAGATGATGGGTGAACGAAAGTTGATGGAGGCACCGGTTGAAGATGTACCTCAAGGAATGGGTGGAATCATTCAACAAGCCTCATCGTATCGAAATCATAAAAATGCGATCGGATTCTCATTCCGATACTATGCGACAGAAATGGTCAATGATCATAAAGTCAAGTTACTTCGTATAGATGGGGTCGAATCGACCGTTAAAACGATTCAAGACGGATCCTATCCGCTGACCTCTGAATTCTACGCAGTTACTACGGAAGAAAAAGCAGAGCAATATGATGCTTTTCTAAAATGGTTAGGTAGCGAGGATGGCCAGGTGTTGGTCGAAAAGACGGGTTACGTTCGTCTTAAATGAAACAGGTAATCAAGGTTTACTTTTCGTCTTATCAGCGAAGAGTAAATCTTTTTTTAAATTTTATTGTTTTTTGTATTGACGAAGTGGTAAATAGAGATTATAGTTATAAACGTTGTCACGGCAAAAGATTATTTCAGAAAAACAATTTGTGAAAAAAGTTGTTGACGAAAACAATTGAAACGTGATAGATTAATGAAGTCGCCAAGAGCGACAGACGAACTTTGAAAACTGAACGATGAGGCAAAAATAAGTTTTACAATTTTTGAATGAAGCGCAAGCTTCGTCAATTTAAGAGCTATA
>NZ_JACSKK010000015.1:0-7595 GCF_018617575.1 Exiguobacterium sp. s160 | reverse complement strand
CCAGGCAAGATCGTTCCGCAATAGCTCAGTGGTAGAGCAACCGGCTGTTAACCGGTAGGTCGTAGGTTCAAATCCTACTTGCGGAGCCAATTTAGGCCCGTTGGTCAAGCGGTTAAGACACCGCCCTTTCACGGCGGTAACACGGGTTCGAATCCCGTACGGGTCACCAATATGGAGGATTAGCTCAGCTGGGAGAGCACCTGCCTTACAAGCAGGGGGTCGGCGGTTCGATCCCGTCATCCTCCACCATTTTTATGTATTACATCAAACCTATATATATGCCGGTGTAGCTCAGTTGGTAGAGCATCTGACTTGTAATCAGAGGGTCGAGGGTTCGAATCCTTTCGCCGGCACTCCTCGGGGGGGTAGCGAAGTGGCTAAACGCGGCGGACTGTAAATCCGCTCCTTCGGGTTCGGCGGTTCGAATCCGCCCCCCCCCACCAGGTTTGAGCCATTAGCTCAGTTGGTAGAGCATCTGACTTTTAATCAGAGGGTCGCAGGTTCGAGCCCTGCATGGCTCACCATTTTTTGCGGAAGTAGTTCAGTGGTAGAATACGACCTTGCCAAGGTCGGGGTCGCGGGTTCGAATCCCGTCTTCCGCTCCATATTCTTATCCCTGTTTCGGGGCCTTAGCTCAGCTGGGAGAGCGCCTGCCTTGCACGCAGGAGGTCAGCGGTTCGATCCCGCTAGGCTCCACCATATGTTTGTTTCTTAAGTTAGTAATGACTTAAGTTTTTTTTTGCCTAAAACCATGAACCATTCAAATGAGAGTACAGAGAAAGGCAACCTGCCACCATTCAGGTTGCCTTTTTGTATGTTTATTCATTTTATTGCCGAGTTGAACCAAACGAATGATAGCGTTTACAATTTAGTTATCAAGCGTTCAAAGGGGGAATGGCAATGCAATGGTCATATATTCATGTACCGCTGCGATACGGTCAAGGGAAACTCGGGGTTGACCAAGGACCAGCAAAATTAAACGAATTAGGGATGGAGGCACTCCTGCCATCGGAAACGGTCAAACATAAGATACGCGTGTTACCGGAATCTGAAATTCGTGAAAATGAGGAACACTTGAAGCGAGTCGATGGTGTCCTACACACAGTCACCGAATTAGCGGAAGTTGTGCATCGTGAGATTACAGCAAATCGATTCCCATTGATCGTTGGGGGCGATCATAGTATGGCAATCGGTACACTCGCTGGGTTGGCTCAAACAGGACCATACGGTGTCATCTGGGTAGATGCCCATGCTGACTTGAATACAGGAGAAACTTCACCATCCGGTAACATTCATGGAATGCCACTTGCGGCTGCGATGGGCATGGGTGATGTTCGTCTGACAGAGGTAGGCGGACGTGAGCCGAAGCTATCACCGGAGCATTTAGTATACATCGCACTTCGTGATATCGATGAAGGGGAAATGAACGAGATTAATCGACTTGGCATCAAAGTCATCACTGTAGAAGAAGTGCGAACGCGTGGTGTGGATATCATCATGCAAGAAGCATTGAATTATCTACGTGAACGCGTCAATCGTTTCTATATCAGTTTTGATATGGATAGCTTAGATGCATCACTTGTACCTGGCACTGGGACACCGGTTGATGGTGGTCTGACAGAAGTCGAGGCCAAAGCGATTTTAACAGAAGCCATGAAAGCCGATGATTTGATTGCTGTCGAACTCGTTGAATTGAATCCGATGTTAGACCGAGAAGATATGACGGCAAATTTAGCGTATCGTCTGTGCGAAACGATTATAAAATCAAAAGAAAACCTGTTATTGGAAGGTGAGACAGTCTGATTTCCTTACAGTTTCCAAACCCGTTTGCTACAATGGGGATGGAAACTTTTTTTATTTTTAATGAAACCATTTGAATCATGAGACGTATATAGAAATGACCGCATGTGTAGCGGAGAGGGGAAGTGGATTGATGGAACGGCTGACCACCCGTTTGGTAGATGAATTGAGGGCGGGGAATCACGATTCGTTTGCCGAACTGGTAGAACTATACAAGGATGGTGTCTTTGCAATCGCCTATAAAATTTTGTATGATCGTGGCGAAGCGGAAGACGCTGCCCAAGAAGCGTTCATTCGTGCGTATACACGAATCGATACGTATGACGCACAATATAAGTTCAAAACGTGGCTCTATCGAATCACAACGAACGTTGCCATCGATCGATTGAGGAAACGAAAACCGGAGTATTCGATGGATGCCGAAATTGCAGGTACAGACGGTTTGACCTATCAAGACCACTTAGCTGATGAAGCGCCCCAACCCGATGCCCAAGTGGTTCATCGCGAAATTCGAAGTGAGATGCATGAAGCGATCAAGCAACTCCCCGACAAATATCGTATTCCTTTACTCCTAAAGTATGTGGATGATTTGTCATTAAAAGAAATCAGCGTGATGATCGACATGCCGGTCGCAACGGTTAAAACAAGGATCTTCCGGGGAAGAGAAATGTTAAAAACAATCTTTCAAAATAGGGAGGGGTTCAATTGACTCCTGAAGAAAAAGTACAACAATATTTGGAAGATGGCGTTTTGCCCGAAGAATCTGACGAATTGCGTCAATTGTTAGAAGACGATGAATTATACAAGTCGTATCTACAATATGAACGAATCGACGCAGAACTGAAAGCATTGCCTCGTCCAAAGTTATCAGCCGATTTTACTGCACGTGTGATGGCCGCTTTGCCTGAAGCACCTGTACAAAAAGCACCCGATACGGTCGTTCCGTTATCAAAACCAATCCGAAAAGAACGAAAACCGCACTCGAAACAAATCGCTTGGCTACAACGACACCCGGCTTTAATCGCGGCGGTCCTGTTCTTCAGTCTAATGTCTAGCGCGACACTTGGACTCTGGAACAGTGCATCTGAGACGATGACCTATACAAAAGTACCAGGGGTTGTCGTGTCAGAGAACGAAGTCATTGTGCCAGCCGGTGTAACGGTCGAGAAGGATATCACCGTTCAAGGTGGCGATTTACGAATCGAAGGAACGGTCAAAGGTGACGCGACCGCTGTGAATGGTCGTGCGTATTTAGCCAGTGCCGGTCAAGTGACAGGTGAGCTTGAACAAATTGACCAAATGTTCGAGTGGATTTGGTACTCGATGAAACAACTATTCTAAAGACGCATCTAGCGTCTTTTTTTCGTTTCAATCTGGTTTCGTTTTGAAGTGACGCAATGCGTCTAGACAGAATTGATGATATAATGAAACTTGCACGATTTAGCTAGGTAGTTAAGGAGGGGAGCATTTGCCGCTACTTGAACAAGTATCATTTTTCTCATTTTTAAATCTTTCAGAAAACGTACATTGGTACGATTATTTGAATGATGTTTTAGATATCGTCGTCGTCACGTACGTGATTTATAAGTTAATGATGATTGTACGTGGGACAAAAGCAGTTCAGTTAATCAAAGGGATCTCGATCATCCTGGTCAGTTGGTTCTTGAGCGGTTTCTTCGGATTGAAGACGCTCCAGTTCTTGCTAAATCAGGTGATTACGTATGGTCTTCTTGGGATCATCATCATCTTTCAACCTGAGTTGAGACGTGGTCTTGAACATCTCGGACGAACGAGCAATTTATTCGGACGTACGGGAACGAGTGACGAAGAGCAACAACGACAAATGATTGAAGCAATCGTCAGTTCTGCACAGTATATGTCCAAACGGCGAATCGGTGCATTGATTGCCATCGAACGCGATACGGGACTCAATGAATATGTCGAGACAGGCATTCGGATGGACTCACATATTACGTCTCAGTTGATTATTAACTTATTCATTCCAAACACGCCGCTTCATGATGGAGCGATGATTATTCAGGACGGGAAGATTGCAGCGGCAGCTTGTTATTTACCGCTCTCTGAAAGCCCACACATCGATAAAGCGCTCGGGACACGTCACCGTGCAGCCATCGGCGTCAGTGAAGTGACAGACAGTGTCACCCTTACCGTCTCAGAAGAAACGGGAGCGGTCTCCCTTGCGATTGCAGGGCGTCTGTATCGCGAATTGGATGAAGAAGCGCTGCGTAACAAATTAATTCAAGAACTCGTCATCGAAGAAAAAGAGGCGACCCTCTCGTTCTTCGGTAAAAAAGGAGGGGATAAGTAAGTGATTGATCAGTGGTTACAACATAAATGGTTTCTCCGCTTCATCGCACTTGCTTTAGCCGTCCTTTTATACTTAATGGTCGCTGAGACCAGTTCTTCAAACAATGCGTCGAGCGCGCTGCCGATTGTCGGACAGAGTTCCATGACGCTCGATGTGCCGGTCGAAGTGTTTTTTGATGAGGTGCAGTATGTCGCATATAATGTACCGGAAGAGATGGGCGTTGAGCTTCAAGGTCCGTCCAGTAGTTTAACGATGACCAAATTGGTGAAAGATTATCAGGTATTCGTCGACTTGACGAACCTCGGGACGGGCTTTCACCGTGTTCCGGTCGAGGCACGAGGATTCGGTGGCGACGTCAACGTCAAGTTAGACCGAGAGACTGTCGAAATCTATATTGACCGGAAGCAAACGATTGAAGTGCCGGTATCTGTCAACTTATTAAACAAAGATCAGTTACCGGACGGGAAAGTAGCTGGTGATGTCGAAATCGAACCGTCTACTGTGAAAGTCACGGGAGGCGCAAGTCGGATTCAAAACGTCAAAGAAATTACATTGAATGTAGACGTTGCGAATCAAAGTCAGACGTTTACACGAGAAATTCCCCCGACTATTTTAGATGCGAATGGAAACCCATTGAACGTGTCGGTCGACCCGAATATCATCAATGTCACCGTACCGATTTATGATCAAAGTGCGATGATCCCAATCGAGGTCGTTACGAGCGGAGAAGTGGCGGATGACTTCCGACTAGTCGATACGTTGTTAAGTGAGACGGAAGTCCGTGTCTTTGCACCAAAAGAAGTGCTCGATGCACTCGAAACAATCGAGACGGAACCGATTGAGCTGGATGACTTAACAAAGTCTGAAAAGTTAAATGCCACCCTCCGCCTTCCAGAAGGAGCGACATCTCTCGGTAAAAAAGAAGTCGAAGTCCAAGTGTTGATTCGTCCGAACGACGAGTCGAAAGATGACACGGGTGAATTGACGGAACGGATTCGATTGACGGTTCCTGTCAATGTTCGTGGATATGACCGGACAAATTACACGGTTCAAACGCAAGAAGTCGTCAGTGTGACGTTGTCTGGAAAACGATCCCTTCTAGAGAACATCTCCTCGAACAGTGTCAATGTAACCTTAGATTTAACAGGTTTACCGAGTGGGACACACGCGGTAGATGTAGATTATGAAGTACCAAAAGGCGTGACTGTCATTTCGCCGAAAACAATCGATGTTCAATTGACGAGCGTCGATGAAGAAACAGAAACATCTTCCATTCAATAAAGATGTTCAATCATACAAAAGTGAGGATTTAATCTTATGGGTAAATATTTTGGAACAGATGGAGTTCGCGGTGTTGCGAACTCTGAGTTGACTGCGGAATTAGCATATCGTTTAGGTCGTGCGGGTGGCTACGTGCTCTCGAAACATTTGCCAGAAGGCGAACAGCCAAAAGTCTTGATTGGTCGTGACACACGAATCTCAGGACATATGTTAGAGGGGGCATTGATTGCGGGTCTTCTTTCGATCGGTGCAGAAGTCATGCGTCTCGGTGTCATTTCGACACCTGGGGTCGCTTACTTGACGAAGTCATTAGATGCGACAGCGGGAGTCATGATCTCGGCATCGCATAACCCCGTGGCAGACAACGGCATCAAATTCTTCGGTAGCGATGGTTTCAAATTAGATGACGCAACCGAGCAAGAAATCGAAGACATTTTGGACGCTGCAGAAGATACACTCCCACGTCCGACTGGAAAAGACCTCGGTTTCGTTTCAGATTATTATGAAGGTGCACAAAAGTATCTTCAAATGTTGAAACAGACTGTAGAAGAGGACTTTGATGGCCTTCACATCGCGCTTGACTGTGCGCATGGTGCAACAAGTGGTCTTGCAGCGCGTCTCTTCGCTGACCTTGAGGCGAACGTGTCGACAATCGGAAACTCGCCGAACGGGTTGAACATCAACGAAGGTGTCGGCTCGACACACCCTGAGCACTTGGCTGAGTTCGTTCGTGAAAAAGGAGCGGATATGGGTCTTGCCTTTGATGGTGATGGAGACCGTTTGATTGCGATTGATGAGAACGGTGATATCGTGGATGGAGACAAAATCATGTACATCTGCGGGAAATACTTGAGTGAAAAAGGTCGTTTGAAAGACAACACAATTGTCGCGACGGTCATGAGTAACCTTGGCTTCCATAAAGCTGTAGAAGAAGCGGGCATGACGGCGCTTCAAACAGCAGTTGGAGACCGTTACGTTGTAGAAGAAATGAAGAAACATCAATACACACTCGGTGGCGAACAGTCGGGTCACTTGATTTTTCTCGATCACTCGACAACGGGTGATGGGATGTTATCAGGCGTCCAATTGGCGGAAATCGTCAAGTCGACAGGTCGTAAACTTTCTGAATTGGCAGCTGAGATGCCGGTTTATCCGCAAAAGCTCGTCAACATTCGTGTGACGAATAAGAATGATGCAATGAATGGAGAGCGTGTGCTCGCGACGATTCAAGAAGCGGAAGCGGAAATGGCTGGGAACGGTCGGATTCTCGTCCGTGCATCTGGAACAGAGCCACTCGTCCGTGTCATGGCAGAAGCGCCGACAGCGGAAGAGTGCGATCTCTACGTTGAAAAAATCGCACAAGTCGTGCGTGAAGATTACGGCGTAGAAGGATAATTTTTCAGAAACCGGGAATAACACAAGGGAATCCAACGTTGGATTCCCTTTTTGTTTCCGTTTTGTCATCGAGAAAACAATGGTTCTTCTTGACGAATGGGGGTGTGATTTGTACTATTAAGAGCGTGACCTTGGAAACGGAAGGACACAAGAGTACGAACAAGCGCCAGAACTCTGCGGAGTTGACGAGGTTGGAGGTTATCGAGTTTTCGGCGGATGCCTCCTCGTCGCCTGTCACGACGAAAAGCACGCTTTTAAAACGCCCGGGTGACCGGACGGACAAAGAAGTGTGTGTTGACAGCTCTTAGAAAAAGCCCGTTTCCTTTTTCGAGAAATCGAAGAATAGAGGAGATTTGTTTATGTGTGGAATTGTAGGAATGATTGGGAATACCGGAGCGAAGGAAGTCCTTCTCAAAGGTCTTGAAAAACTCGAGTACCGTGGTTATGACTCGGCAGGTCTTGCGTTGATGCATGAAAATGTCAACGTTCACAAAGAAGTCGGTCGCATCGCTGCGCTACGCGAAATCATCCCAGCAGAAGTAGACGGCACGATTGGAATCGGCCACACACGTTGGGCGACACACGGGGTACCGAGCGTACCGAACGCCCACCCGCACCAAAGTACGACAGGACGCTTTACGCTCGTGCACAACGGCGTGATCGAGAACGACGAAATCATCAAGAAGACGCTTGATGTCCCGTTCCTCTCGGAGACGGACACGGAAGTCATCGTCCAGCTCATGGAGAAGCACTTCGTCGAGCTCGGTGATGTCGAGGCGGCGTTCCGCAA
>NZ_JACSKK010000014.1:0-15541 GCF_018617575.1 Exiguobacterium sp. s160 | reverse complement strand
CTTAAGTCGCGATGCGGCTCCGGGATTGCCTGCGGAAAGCGTGGGCGCCGGAAGGACGAGTTCGAACATGTTATTTGTCAACAAGCTGAGGAGTTCATCATGAACTCCTTTTCGTATGGGTACCAGTAATCATTCGAACGACTCATGGAACGAAAGCAGCTTTTTCCCGTTCGCTTTTGACCGATATAAGGCGTTGTCCGCTTGTTCGATGGCGACATGTGGAGGTTCTGCTGGCGACCAAATCGATGCGCCGATGCTTGCCCCGACCTTTACCGATATGAGACCGAGCATCACAGGTTGTGAGAGCGTATCGATGATGGATGTCCCGATTTCTTGAATATCCTGAATTGAACGTTCATGTCTTGGGAACATGAGGAAAAACTCATCCCCGCTCAAGCGGACCGGATAGATGTCATCGATTGTAAGAGTTTGTAGCCGCCGTGCGACTTCGACTAACAATTCATCGCCGACCGCGTGACCGTATGTATCGTTTACCGCCTTGAACCCATCGAGGTCGATATAAAAGAAAACGTATGGCTCTTTCGAAGTGAGCAGTTGATTCAACTGCTCACGTAAGGCGACACGGTTCGAGAGACCGGTCAGCGCGTCACGGTTTGCAAGGAGCTCGAAATGCACCCGTTCCGATTCTGACTCTGTGAGGGATGTGACGAGCGATTCCAGTGCGAATGCGAGGGACTCAATCTCTTCGATTCCGGATTGATGCGGGAATGTATTGGCTTTTCCTTGCTCCATGAGCGAAGCTGTTTCAGTAATTCGTTTCAACGGTCTCGTCACGACGGAAGCGAGTAACCAACCGAGAACGGCCGTCACGAGCGATGCGAAGAGGCCAATCCATAGAATTCTCGTTTCTAACGCCTCGACCGGTGCGAACGCGACGGCTGCCGGTTGACGGACGACGACGCGCCAACCTAGTCCGGGATATTCATCATACCCTTCCCCAATCGACATCCCCGTCAGATAGTCCTGTCCATCCTCCCATTCTTTCACGGAAGCTCCTTCCGTAAACGACACAGGGAGTGGTTTTCCGACTAGATCGTCTGGGCCGAGGAGCACCACGTTGTCTCGTTCACTAACGACGAACAAATCCGTATCATCGACTTGTTCATGGAGCGTCCGATTGAAATGTCCGAGTACTTCTTTTCCCCATGCCCAACTCAAGTGAGTGGCAAGCACCCCTTGAAATGTCCCGTCTTGAAATAAAGGGACACTGATATCGACGAATTGGAGCGGTTCTCCCGTCGGATTCGGTAACAGTTCAGCTAATAGGACTGCCTCGTGGACGTCACCAATAAAAGGAGTTTCTTTCGCTTCGAGATACACCGGGCGCTCGGCGATGGATGCCTCTTCGAGTATGCCGTTCGTGGAAGCAACGACAGTCCCTTCCGCATCCGTGACACCCATCCAAGAGAATGCCGGAATGTTCGACTGGACTTGATCGAGCAGTCGTCGTGTCGCGTCCGGGTCCCCTAAATCGAGACCTTGCAAGAGTTGGACTTCTTGATAGCGTGACCACATATAAAAGTCGAGTTTGTCCGCCAATTGATGTGATGTTGTCGAAAGACGTTCCCCGATTTCTTGTTCGAGCGAATCAGATGCCCGATGACTGATCAGGGAGGTGAGTGCAATCGTCAGTAAAAAGACGAGCGTGGCGATGCTGAGCGCCAAAATGAGACCGAGGCGCATCGTAAAAGACTTGATCATGCGAGAAAAACCTCCTAAAGCTTGAAATAAAGACAATTATGAAAAACGAGTCGAACACATGATAGGTGAAAGAGCTTCCGCTATAATGAAAGACGAGTCGAAAAATAAATAGAGGTGAAGAAAATGAAAAAGAATCAATGGTTGGTCATCATGACCGTCGTTGCCGTCGCATTGATTGCATTGGTGTTCGTCTTGCTCAATCAAGATGAGCCGACAACGGCCGACCGAGGCGATCACGTGTCAATCGAGGGACAACCGACACTCGGAGACTCGGACGCGAAAGTCTCGGTTGTCGAGTTCGGAGATTATAAATGTCCATCGTGTAAACAGTGGGGCGAAACGATCTATCCGCAACTGAAAGCGGATTATCTCGACAAGGAAGATGTCAGCTTCAGCTATATTAACGTCTTGTTCCACGGACAAGAATCGATTTTGGCATCCCTCGCTTCCGAGTCGGTGTACGAGCAAGACCCTGAATCGTTCTGGAAGTTCCATAAAGCGCTCTATGACGCGCAACCGGCTTCACAACAACACGACAACGCATGGGTGACAGTCGAGAAGTTGAAAGAAATCGCAGGTGAGACGACATCGGTCGACTTGGCACAACTTGAACAAGATCTCGGCGAAAACTCGACCGTGCTCGAAAAAGTCAGTACGGACGACGGGCTTGTGAAAGAGAACGGTGTTCAATTCACACCTTCGATCATGATCAACGGTGTGATGCTCGAGGACCCGTTCGACTACGAACAAATCCAACAGTTGATCGAGCAGGATTTATAAGATGAAGTCATTTTTCGAAAAATATGGATTGTATCTCGCTTGGCTCGTCGCGTTGACGGCGACACTCGGGAGTCTCTATTTCAGTGAGATTCGAGAGTTTGTGCCATGTGAGCTATGCTGGATTCAACGCATCTTTATGTATCCGCTGACGATTATCCTAGGGATTGCCGTCTTCACGGAAGATCGGGCGGTACGAAAATATGTGTTACCGCTTACTATCATAGGCGGTATTGTTTCACTTTACCATTACTTGGTACAAAAAGTGCCAGGATTTGCTGAAATTCAGCCTTGTGCACAAGGTGTTCCGTGCAGCGGTCAATACATCAACTGGTTCGGATTCATCACGATTCCGTTCCTCGCATTGACGGCTTTCACGCTCATCACCATCCTCATGTGGAATGTCAAAAAGCGATAAGGAGTTGGAACGTGTGAAGAAATGGTGGATCGGTAGTTTGATGACGATGCTCATCGTCCTAGCAGGATGCGGACAAGAAATCGAGGACCCGCTCAACTGGGAAGTCGAATCGTTCGAATACATGAACCAAGAAAAAGAAATGGTCAGTCTCGACGATTTAAAAGGGAAAGTGTGGATGGCAGACTTCGTCTTCACAAGCTGTGAGACGGTCTGCCCGCCGATGACGTACAACATGACGAAGCTGAATGAAGCGCTCGAAGAAGAGGGCGTCGAAGACGTGCAATTCGTCTCGTTCAGTGTCGACCCGACTGTGGACACTCCGGAGAAGATGAAAGAATTTATGAGCGGTTATGACCTTTCGAAAGCGGATTGGCAATTCTTGTCGGGCTACTCACAAGACGAAATCGAAACGTTCGCGCAAGAGAACTTTAAAGCGCTCGTCCGGAAGCCTGAAGAAGGTACACAAGTCGACCATGCTACGTACTTCTATTTGGTCGACCAGGAAGGCAAAATCATCAAAGCGTATCCTGGTTTCCAAGACGTCCCGACAGAAGACATCATCAACGACATTAAAATCTTACAAAAGTCTTAACAGAAGACCTGTCCCACCAAAGCAGTGGGGCAGGTCTTTTTGAATGATGAAACCTGCTATACTTGAGGGACTAGATCGATTTTCCTTGAAAAGGAGTGAATGGGATGAAAGACGTCTTGATTCAATACATGAAACGTTTTACGGATTTGAGTGATACCGAGTGTGAGCGGTTAGTAGCGGATGTACCAATTGCCACGTTTCCGAAAGGGACAACTCTATTGCATCAAGGAGACGTCCCGACTAAATGCTATTTCGTACTGAGTGGCTGCATTCGTCAATATAAAGTCGACGAAGACGGGAACGAGCACACTGTCGATTTCATCACGGAAGAACAGAGTATCACCATATTGACGAAACATCATACAGATGGACGATCACCGTATTCGTTAGCGTGTATAGAGGAATGTTGTCTCGTCGTTGGAGACCTTGCGACAGAGCAGGAGCAATACGAGATGAATCCTGTCCTTGAAGCGATGACGCGTGACATGATGCAAGAAGACATGGGGACGATGCGCGATGCGTTCGCCTCGTTCATGTCGTCCACACCAGAGGAACGGTATCAGACCTTGATGGAGAAGAGACCCGACTTAGTTCATCGGGTCCCACAGTATCAACTGGCGAGCTATCTCGGTATCACACCGGAGTCACTCAGTCGGATCAAGAAGCGGGCGACGCGTCACCTGCGGATTGTCGAGTGATATCATGTGTAGGAAGTATTCTTCCTTTCACGATCAACCATACGGCAAAGGCCAATTCGCCGACGAACATCGGAAGCATGAGGGTGAGCTCGAGTCGAGTCGTCATGCTTTCAAAAGTTTGGAATTGGTAAAGAGCATGAACAATCGTATAACTGAAACCGGCAACGACAAGTAAGATGCCAATCGTTCTTGGAATGAATTGGGTCCGCATCGCAATCCATCCGACTGCGATGAGGTGAAGACCGAACACGATTAAGCCAAGCGACCAAATGGTTTCAAATGACGTGACCGTTTCATACACTTGTCTAGCTGAAGTGGAAGTATCGAGGACACGCTCGGCTTCAACGAGACGTAAAACGGCGAAGGCGAGAATGAGCGTGTAAAGGAAGCGAAGTGTCCCGACGAGTAAGGCGAATGTAGTATGAAATGGTTTGAAGAAACGATATAGTCCGTAGGTGACAATCAGGTCTAGAACGACAATGATGCCCCAGCCGATGATACCGAAACGGAACAGCGTCGGATGACTGATTAAGTTCTCATACGTTGTCATCGCTTCATTTTCGATGACGAGTGATTGATAGACGTATCCTTGCGCGAAAAAGGCGACGAGTGCCATGAGGACGAGTGCGATTCCAGACCAAAGCGCGGCACGTTGATGTGAACGGACAGTTAAATGGGTCATGAGAAAAACTCCTTTCGAATGATCTTGTCTCCATCATAAAAGGATGGGAGCGGTCTCACATTGACTTAAGTCAAGAACACGCCATTTTTTGAAAGATGAGTGAATCTGCATATTAACCGATATCATATGGAGACATGCACGTTATAATCAATGCAACGAACTTGTAGAAAAGAGGATCTAGATGAAAAAGACGATGTTGCTCTCATTAGTCGGAATGGCGGCCGTCACCGGAACGATTCTGACGCAGTACAAACCACTCGGACGAAAACCGAAATCAATTCAATCCCCGAACCAGGTCAACGGGAAATTCCGTAATCAATATGAGACACCGATGAACTTCTCTGCGGAGGACATGGTATCGATGGCTCGTGACTATCGTGATGTGACGTCGCTTCGTAAGCCGAGTGAACGGCTACCAATCGTGCCCATCGATTTCGAGGAGAAGACGGGTTCGAGTTTCACGAGAATTTACTGGCTCGGTCATTCGGCGCTCATGGTACAAATGGGCGGGAAGACGATGCTCGTCGACCCGATGTTCGGACGCAGCCCATCGCCGCTTCCGTTCGCTAAGAATGAGCGTTTCAGCGAAGACTTACCGTTTGACCTCGAGGACTTGCCTGAGATCGATGTCGTCTTGTTGACGCATGACCATTACGACCACCTCGACTATGGGACGATCCTTGCGATTAAAGACAAGGTCGCCATGTTCATCGTGCCGCTCGGGGTAGGGAGTCATTTGAAACGATGGGGTGTCGGTGCAGAGCGAATCGTGGAGAGAGATTGGAACGAGTCGTATACGTTCGGGAATTGGACGTTCGTCTGTACGCCGGCACGTCACTTCTCCGGCCGCTCGTTGACGGACCGCAACAGCACGTTATGGGCGTCATGGGTCGTCCTCGGCGAGACAGACCGGCTCTTCTTCAGCGGGGACAGCGGCTACGCGCCGCACTTCAAGATGATTGGTGAACAGTACGGACCGTTCGATTTCGCCGCACTCGAATGCGGACAATATGACGTGCGCTGGCCAGACGTCCATATGCAGCCGGAAGAGACAGCGCAAGCATTTCACGATTTACGCGCCGACCAGATGATGCCGATCCATTGGGGTGCGTTCACGCTGTCGTTCCACGATTGGTTTGACCCGGCGGAACAGATGGCGTCCCTCTTACCGAAAGAGGTCGTCCTCACTCCGAAGATTGGGGAGCGGATCACACTCGACGGTCGGAATGATACGACGACGTGGTGGCGAGAGCTTCAAGACGCAAACAAGCGATGACATCGGTCATCGCTTGTTTTTTATGAAGAGATCTTCTCAGTAGCGTCTTCTTCGATATGCAGTTTATGTTTTCGCGTATAGATAAGGAACGCGGCTGTCATCGTAATCGAACTGACTCCAAACAAGACGACCATGAGCTGAAGTCCGATCAAATCGAGGAAGAACCCTGTCACGAGAAGGACGATTTGGAAGATAATCCGGTCGAGCATGTTACGAAACGAGAAGAAACGCCCGTGATATTCTTTTGGCATCCGTGTCTGGAAAATCGTGACCGCCGTCGGGAAGAAGCAACCGACCGAGAATCCGAATACGACGAACGCCGCGATCGACATGAACGGGATGTCTGCAAAATATAGCATCAGTTGTGCGACACCGATCAAAAACGAGAACGAGAATAAAATCGAGAACGCCGAGAATTTTTCGCCGATCCGTTTGATCATGAAGGCACCTGTCATAAAGGCGAGTCCTTCCGCCGTATAAATCCATCCTTTGATTGCCGTAGAATCCTGCAACTCACTGATGTTGATGACGAGCAAGTTGAATCCTCCGATAAAGAGGAGGGGGATGAGCGTCATGACGAGTGTCATGAAGATGACCGGGATTGATTTGATGATTGGAAAGACATCTTTGAAGCCACTCGACGCCTTCGCATCGATCTTTTTCGCCGACGGTGTCTTCGATTCATCTAGCTTTAAGAAGAGCGTCGCGACCGCAAGCAACAGATAGGCGACGAGCGAGAGCGCATAGACGTTACGGAGCGAAATCAGTGTCAACAAGACACCGGCAATCGCCGTCCCGATGACGCGTGATAACGTCGAAACGTTCATATGGACACCGTTCAAGGCGAGAAGTTCCCGTTCCTTTACGATGAGCGGAATCGCTGCCTGTAGGGCAGGGAAGTAAAAAGCCGCCGATCCTTGTAAAATGATCAAAAAGACGACCATCCACACGACCGAATTCGTCTCGATGGCAACGAACATGAAGAGCACGCTGAGCGCTCGGACGATGCTTGAGATGAGCATGATGTTTTTCTTAGAGCCTTGGTCGGTGAGGCGTCCTGCGAGCGGACCGATGGCGACCCCGGCGAGTAAGCCGATGGCGAGAATGACCGCCTTCACAAAGTCAGAGGGGACGCGGTCTTGCATGAATTCCAGGTTTCCGATGATGCCGAGCCATAGACCAAGACCGGCGACGAATTCGCCCGTCAAGATGATCCAGACGTTCCGATTTTTCCACATAGATGTAGTCCTCGATTCTTATATGCTAATCACTATTATCAAGTAGTAGGGTGAAGAATACCACAAAAAAGAAGCCGAACCTCGGCTTCTTCATCAATCAAATATCACAGTTGTCGTCGGTGCACGTCGCACCGTTCGAAAGGACTTGGATCGTCGGGTTGTTCTCAGACCAGACTTTTTCGAGCACTTGCGTGAACGCTTCCGTCGGTTGAGCACCAGACACTCCGTATTTGTTGTCGAATACGAAGAACGGGACACCTGTGATGCCAAGGTCACTTGCGCGTTTCTCTTCGGCACGAACGTCTTCCGTATACACGTCAGTCGTCAAGACGTCACGGACAGCGTCATGGTCAAGACCGACACTTGTAGCGATCTCGAGCAAGACATCGTGGTTCCCGATGTGCTTGGCATCGACGAAGTAAGCCTGAAGCAACGCTTCCGACAATTCTTTTTCTTTCCCGACCGTCTTCGCATAATGCGTCAAACGATGTGAGTCGAGTGTACCTGTGACGACCATGTTCTCAAAGTCGTAATCGAGACCGACTTCGCGGGCTTGAGCGGCGACTTGAGCCGTCGTCCCTTTTGCCTGCTCGATCGGCATACGGTATTTCGTTGCGAGTGCCTCATAAATGGTACGTGAATCGTTCGTCGGCGCATTCGGGTCGAGCTCGAAACTCTTGAACTCGACTTCCACTTGGTCCGCCTGTGGGAACTGTTCGAGCGCCTCTTCTAAGCGACGCTTCCCGATATAACAAAACGGGCAGACATAATCTGACCATACTTCAATTTTCATCATGAATCCCTCCTGTCCCTAGTGTAGGAAATCTTGAATTCAAAGTACAGAAAACGGCTCACAAAAAAAGTCCCCCGATAGGAGGACTTAAAAGACATACCAAAAGACACAGACGAAGTGGGCAAAGCTTCCGAACAAGATGAACAAATGGAACACTTCATGGAATCCCCATCCCCGCCAGTTGACGAATTTTGGCTTGAACCCGTAGATGAGCCCACCAATCGTATACATGACGCCCCCGAGGACGAGCCAGAAGATGCCAGCGTTACCAATCACGTCATGGAGCGGTCCGATAAAGAAGACGGATAGCCAGCCCATCCCGATGTAGAGCGCGGTCGATAAGAAACGCGGTGCATGGAACCAGACGAGTTTGAAGACGATGCCGAACAAGGCGAGTGCGTGTACGGTACCGAAGAGGACCCAGCGTGTCGGTCCCTCGAGCGCGAGTAGCGTGAGCGGCGCATATGTACCCGCAATCAATGCGTAAATCATCGCATGGTCGATTCTCCGGAAGAAGGCGATGACGTTCGGTGAGGCGATGATGCTATGGTAAAGACCTGACGATAAATAAAGAAAGACGAGGCTGATCCCGAATAAAATCGCAGCCATAATCGCAAGGGGTGAGCCAAGTAGTGAAGCTTTGACGACCATCGCAATCAGCGCAATGAAAGCGAGTACCGCGCCAGCGAGATGCGTTAGCGCGTTGATCGGTTCACGGAAAATCGAATTCATGTAAAACACTCCTTATCACATCATGTAGTATCGATAACTACATGATATACTGAAGAGGAACAAACAGCAAGGTGTACCTTTCGACAAATGAGAGTTTTCTTTATACTTGAAGGTGAGGTGAGACGGATGAAAGCGAAGAATATTACCGAAACGGAAGGGACGCTCCCGAGGGACATATTGCCGACTGTCGATTTATACATGGACCAGGTCATCCAATTGTTCGAGCAGAATTATGGGAAGATGAAGCGGGACGAGGATGAGACGATTTTGACGAAGACGATGATCAATAACTATGCCAAGGGCAAATTGTTCCATCCTGTCAAAAATAAAAAGTATACGAATGAACATCTGATGTTACTCAGTTTGATCTATGAGATGAAAGGTCTCCTGTCGATTAGTGACATCAAAGAGACGCTCCGTCCGTTGAACGAGTCGGACGAGACGTTCTCACTTGAGGACTTTTATGAAGCGTATCAGGCGCAAAAAGTGAAGAATCTAGAAGCGTTTGAAGCCCAGGCTGACACGCTGTTACATGCATCGCTCGAAAAAGAGAACGGTGTGCAGCGAACGCTCGCCATTGCGTCTGCCGTGCACATGAGCCACTTGTATCAACGATTGGCCGAGCAGTTGATTGATGAGAAATGAAACAACTCCTCCAAGGGCGAATGTCCCACGGAGGAGTTGTTGTTTAATTATTGATGTACTTCTCGTATACCGAACCGAAGTCTTTTCGGTTCCACTCGTGATAGTGGCGTTGTAGCCAATCGAACGATTGCTCGTTCAATTCCTTGAACGTGTTCGGTACGTTCATGTCCCCTTCGCGGAGTCCGCTCAAAATTGATACGGAGTGTGTGAGTGACGTATTCGCATATTCCATCATGCGACGACCTTCCCGTTGGATCTCTTCGATCGCGAGGAGTGCCTTATACAAATCTTTCACATGCTCGATTTGCTTTTTGTTGATGTCAATCGAGTACGCTTTGTCGCCGATTGAGAATTTGACTTCGACATCGAGGTCGACCGTACCCGCCGTCTCGAACATGACGTGCTTGATCGGATAATGTGAATACGGATAACGATAGAGGACGCGCTTCGAACTGATGGCGCTCGTTCCATCGAGGTGGATCATCGACAAGTTGGTGAAACAATACTCATCTGATTTTGACTTGATCAAGAAATAAATCTTTTCATTGTCTTCGTGAAGGACGTAATCGTCCGCATCTGCCTTATCGAAGTCGGACGGGTCAATCACCTCACCGATGTCGCTGAAGCCAGTCAAATCAGAAGCCAGTTTTTTGAACATGTCATTCACTCCTCAATAATGGATTTTATGCATCTCTTTCGGATCGGATCCGGTCCGCTCATCACGGTTGAGCGCATCGATGGCCGCCATCTCTTCTTTCGTCAACGTGAAGTCGAATACCTGTATATTCTCTTTGATTCGACTCGGTGTCACCGATTTCGGGATAACGGCGACCCCGTTTTGTAAGTGCCAACGCAAGATGACTTGAGCCGGTGATTTGCCGTGACGGTTCGCAATCTCTACAATCGTGTCGTCTTCGAGCGCTTCGCGTCCTTTCATGAGTGGACTCCATGCCTGAATCTGAATGTCATATCGTTTGCAGAAAGCAATCAATTCCTTTTGAGACAAATACGGATGGATCTCGACCTGGTTCACGGCCGGGACGATCGAGCACGACTGAATGATTTGTTCTAAGTGCTCGACTTCAAAGTTTGAGACGCCAATTGCACGGACACGTCCTTCTTCATATAACTGTTCGAGTGCCTTATACGTTTCGACGAACTTCCCGAATCGAGGCATCGGCCAGTGGATGAGGAATAAATCGACATACTCAAGACCGAGTCGGTCGAGACTATCCTGAAACGCTTGGAGCGCCTCATCGAACCCGTGGAACTCATTCCAAAGCTTCGTCGTCACAAACACATCCTCCCGAGGAATGCCTGCTTCACGAAGCGCTTGCCCGACACTTTCTTCGTTTTGATAAATCGCGGCCGTATCAATCAAACGATAATCCGCTTCAAGCGCAGCTTTGACCGTATCGACCGTCACTGCGCCGTCTTCGACCTTATACACACCAAGCCCGAGCATCGGCATCTTGACGTCATTATTCAACGTCGTCCATTCCATAACAAATCCCTCCCTCTCGTCTTTAACGTTACCGAAATTTTGGATGAAGGGAAAGGAAAAACTACAGGCGGATGCTTTCCCCATGCGACTTGATCACAATTTGGTCACGGTCCAGTTTTGCGGCCGCGACGAGACGGTGATACGGCTCCTCGACCGGCTCATAAGAGAGGACGAACGTGTCCCAATGCATCGGGAAGAAGCGCTTCGCCCCGCTCTCTTTGTACATCATCCAAGCCTGTTCGGGGGTACAGTGCGCCTCTTGGAACGAGTCCGGTTGATAAGCGCCGATTGGGAAGAACGCGAGGTCAATCGGTTCACGGTCGGCGAGCCCTTTGAAGGAGTCGGTGTATGCCGTGTCTCCCGCAAACAGCATTCGGATCCCTTTGTATTTTAATAGATAGCCGTTATAGCCCATATGTTTGTCCCATGGGAAACGGTTGCCCCAATGTTTGACAGGGATGGCCCGGACATCGAGCCCGTTCGCCAAGGTCACTTTGTCATGCGGATGCAGCTCGAGCGTCTGCAGACTCGGGTATCGACGGAGCAGGCGACTCGTCCCTGGAGCGGAGACGACAATCGTCTCGCGGGTGATGAGTCGTTTTAAACTTTTATGGTCAAAGTGGTCCATATGGGCGTGACTGAGCAAGATGACGTCGACCGGTCCGACATCCTCGATGGAGAGGGCGGGGGCCTTGTGACGTTTCATGCCGATTGTCAGTGGTCCTAAATGGACACCGATTCGTTTGGAGAAGACGGGGTCCGTCAAAATTTTGAGTCCATACCAATGGATGAGGACGGTCGAATGCCCAATCCACGTCGCTTGCACATGCGTCTCATCGATGGTTGTCAGTTCTGGACGTTCCGGCCATTTAAAACGTGGGCGGGGGAGCCGTCGTTTGAATCGTGTATAAAGAAACGTTCCGACGCTCGCCAAGACGGCACTCGGAACGAGGATGCGTCGACGCATCATGCATCACCTCACTGTTCGAATATACTGTCATCATAACGCGGAGAAGAGTGCATCGCATCCGCCTAAAGGAGTAGAAAAAATGGGAGATTGTGGGGTGCGCTCTTGCGAATCCACTTTCAATTTGATAAGGTGGCAGTAACTTAGGAAAGAGAGGTACACCGTGCCATGAAAAAAACACGTTCACTCCAACGATGAGACGAATCATCACTGTTCGCTTGAACAGTCACGGGTGAAGTGTGTCCATTTTTCAAGTGCGGGAAGTACTCTTTTTCCTCTTTGAACGGATTCCTTCACACCACCGCCTTTTGAGCGGATGGTGTTTTTTGTTTCATCGCGTATCGGAAAAATGAGCGAGGTGAAACAGATGTTAGCTATGAAACAAGTCCGGTTCGATTACGACCGGAAACCATTATTTGAAGCGGTCTCGTTTGAGGTCGCAGCCGGAGAACGCGCTGTGTTATTCGGGCTGAACGGAAGTGGGAAGACGACACTCTTCCGACTCGTGACAGGGGAATTGACGCCACAAGCCGGGGCGATCGAATGTCAAGGTGAAGTCGGGCTCGTCCGTCAGACAATCGAATCCGAAGATATGTCACTACTCGAGTGGGTGATGCGGAGCGATCCTGAACGGTACGCCCTTTATGAAAAGGTGTCGTCTGGCGATGAGATGCGAGTCATGCGTTCCTATGAACGAGCGCTCGCACTCGATGTGTATAACTTAGAGCAAGAGGCGACGCAAGCGTTGACCCGACTCGGGTTGGACGGTCAACTCGACCAAAACATCAACAATTTGAGCGGGGGAGAGAAGACACGGGCACAACTCTCGACGTTGACGATGAAGCAGGTCGACGTCGTCCTACTCGACGAGCCGACGAACCATCTGGATGTCGAGTCGATTGACTGGCTCACGAAATGGCTGAACCGATTCGATAGGACGGTGCTGATTATCTCCCACGACCGTCAACTGATGGATGATGTTGCGACAATCATCCTCGAACTGTCGGATGGGGAAGTCACCAGATACCCAGGGAACTATACGGCGTATCGACGTCAAAAAGAGGACGAACGCCTGCGTGATGAGCGAGCTCATGCCCGCTACGTGAGCCGAAAAGCAGAGCTGCTCGATATGATTGCCCAGTACAAAGGCTGGCACTTGAAGGCGAAAGCGACGGCCAGTGTCCGCAGTCCGGGGGCTCAAAAAGGAGCGGCCAATCTCGCCGTCAAGATGAAGGCGAGGGAACAGAAGCTCAAACAGCTCGAAGACAATCGTCCACGTAAGCCGAAAGAGGAGAAGACCATCTCCGTCCAATTTGCGGCAGATGAGCTCGAAGCGAAGACATGGTTGACGTGTGAAGAGGTGACGTTTGGATACGACAAGCCATTCTATGAACGGATTTCCTTCTCGATTCAAAAAGGTGAACGCCTCTCCATCATCGGACCGAATGGAAGCGGAAAGACGACGTTATTGAATGTGCTGATTGGTGAACGAGCACCGCTTTCAGGTGTGATCAAGCGGCATCCTCGTCTGAAGATTGGGTATTTCTCGCAAACGCTCGAACGTTTACCGAAGACGGGGACACTGCTCGATGCATTACTTGCCCAGAGTGACATCGGGGAGACAGAGGCTCGGACACTGCTCGCTCACTTTTTGTTCCGTCGGGATGAGGTGCATCGACCGATCAATGAGGCGAGTATGGGCGAGAAGTGTCGGATTGCCTTCCTGATTCTCTATTTCTCCGATGCGCATCTGTTGGCGCTCGACGAACCGACGAACTATTTAGATGTGGCGACACGGGAACAAATCGAGACGGCGTTGTCCGTGTACCCGGGTGGATTGCTTCTCATTACGCATGACCGTTATTTCCATCGCTTGACCTCGCGGACGATCGAGCTAGGTAAAACAATTCGTATTCGTGAGAATATGGAGAACGATGAACCGGTCGATGTTGAGCAGATGATGCAAACGATGGACGAATTGACAAAACACGACTTGAAATTTTTTGACGAGGCAGGAAACCTCCTACCATTTGACGAAACGAGTGGAATGAATCGAATCGAGTAGGAGTGAAGAACATGAATGGAGGAAGATTGTCGCGCGCGACGACACGAAAGCGTAAACGAGTGTTCCGGGTGACGACGGCGGTAGCCTTGGTCCTCGCTTTAGTCGGGATCATCGCGTTCGCGGCACTGATCGACAAAAAAGAAGAGTCTGCTTTACCGAAATCAGATGAGATTGCGACCGAGATGGTCGATTCCGAGTCGGAACAACCGACCGATACCGAAACCGAATCTGCAGATACAATCTATATCGGGCAACCGTATACGAAAGTCTATGCAGATGACCGTGTCGCGGTCGTCTATGAGGCCGACCTCGGTGATCATTTCGAACGTTTGGAGACGGTCAGTGGCTTCGTAAAAGTACAGCTAAATGAGCGTATGACGGGGTGGGTCACGGAAGAGAGTGTGACGACAGAAGCTCCGGCCTTGTCGGACGATGACGTGATCGCCGCATGGCAACAAGTCGTCCCGAGCGCTTCGGAGACCGTCCTTGACTGGATTGGCAAAGATGTGGCGACCGTGCGCGCCGAACTCGGTAGCCCGACTGCCGTTCAGCGTGACCAAGTGAACGAATATCATTTCTATGATGGATTCTTCTTGATGGTACGGGACCAAAAAGTGCGTGCCATCGATTGGGACCGTCAGGCAGTCGCGACGCCTGACGTGACACCGACGAACGAACAAACAACTGGGATTTGGTACGAAGGGGAGACGGTTCAGTTGAAGCTGTTCCCATACAGCGGTGTGATGCGCGTGCGTCTCGAGCACAAGTGAGACAAGACGGGAGAGAAATCTCCCGTCAGCTTGTTGACAAATAACATGTTCGAACTCGTCCTTCCGGCGCCCACGCTTTCCGCAGGCAATCCCGGAGCCGCATCGCGACTTAAGTCGCTGCTGGGTCTCCGTCGGATTGCTTTCCTGCAGGAGTCGGGGCGCCGTGGGACGAGCCACACGAATGGTCGCCACCTTTGGCGGCCATTTGTCTTTTTCTGAGGCCTCGACGGCCGAAGAAAAAGCCCGATACATACTTCGAACCGGTCCAAACGGGGAAGTAGGTAGGTAAACGCCACGTCCGCCCGTCATCGAAAGGAGGAACCCGATATGTATCGCGCCCATTCTGAGAAACGACATGAACCGATCCAGTCGAAGACCACGTTGGACCAGCTGGTCCCGCAGGATCATCTCGTCCGGAGACTCGACCGTCACATCGACTTCTCGATCGTGCACCGGCTCTGCGCCCCGCTCTATTCGAACACCGGTACGCCCGGCATCGATCCGGAGATCATCATCAAGATCATCCTACTCGGACCCCTGTTCAACATCCGTTCCGTGCGCCAGACCGTGAGGGAGGTTCAGACGAACCTCGCCTATCGCTGGTTCCTCGGTCTCGGCATCGATGAGAAGGTTCCCGACCATTCGACGATCAGCCAGGCCTA
>NZ_JACSKK010000013.1:0-18106 GCF_018617575.1 Exiguobacterium sp. s160 | reverse complement strand
AAGCGTCTCAGCGCCGAAAGTAGTTGGGGGATCTCCCCCTGTGAGGATAGGACGTTGCCAGGCAACAACAGAGAGGACGACCGAGCATACGCTCGGTCGTTTTTTTGTATGTACGATGAAATCGAACTCCGTATTTATATCGCTTTTATTATGAAACTCCGAACAATTCTCATCATCTATAGGGGAATGAACACAATTCTGACTTTTCTGAACATCGGGAATTGAATTGCACTTTTGCGTTATACCTGTTACCATTACAGAAATATTTCGAAACAAAGATGTAGGTAGAACGAGAAAGGGGCCATCAATTTTTATGTGGGAAAACAAGTTTGCAAAAGAAGGTTTAACGTTTGATGATGTATTACTCGTACCGAGGTTCTCAAATGTTTTACCGCGTGACGTTGATTTAAGCACAAAGCTCTGTGAAGGATTAGAATTGAATATCCCAATCATCAGTGCGGGTATGGATACCGTCACGGAAGCTCCGATGGCAATTGCTATGGCCCGTCAAGGCGGCTTAGGTGTCATTCACAAGAACATGTCAATGGAAATGCAGGCTGAGCATGTCGATCGCGTTAAGCGCTCAGAGAATGGTGTCATCACAAATCCTTTCTATTTAACTCCAGATCGTCAAGTGTATGATGCTGAGTATTTGATGAGTAAATATCGCATTTCTGGCGTACCAATCGTCAACTCAGAAGAAGAACGTAAGTTGATTGGTATTTTGACGAATCGTGATCTTCGTTTCATCAAAGATTATTCAACCGTCATCAAGGATGTGATGACAACGGAAAACCTCATCACTGCAAAAGTAGGTACATCGCTTGAGGAAGCAGAACGTATTCTTCATCAACACCGCATTGAGAAACTTCCACTCGTCGATGAAGCTGGCGTATTGAAAGGTCTCATCACGACAAAAGATATCGAGAAGGTCGAGCAATTCCCAAACGCGGCAAAAGACAAGCAAGGTCGTCTTCTTGTAGCAGCTGCAGTCGGAGTAACAAAAGATGCAGCATCACGTGCTCAAGTACTTGTAGAAGCAGGCGTAGATGCATTGGTTATCGATACAGCACATGGACATTCGGCTGGTGTGCTTGAAAAAGTTCGTGAGTTGCGCGATACGTTCCCATCGCTCCCAATCATTGCAGGAAACGTGGCTACTGCTGAAGCGACACGTGCTTTGATTGAAGCTGGAGCATCGGTCATCAAAGTCGGAATTGGACCAGGATCAATCTGTACGACACGCGTCGTTGCAGGCGTTGGTGTTCCACAAATCACAGCTGTATATGATTGTGTCACAGAAGCAAAAGAGCATGGTGTATCAGTCATCGCTGATGGTGGAATCAAGTACTCAGGCGATATCGTCAAAGCCATCGCTGCTGGAGCAAACGCTGTCATGCTTGGTAGCTTGCTTGCTGGTGTGAAAGAGAGCCCAGGCGAAATGGAAATTTACCAAGGTCGTCAGTTTAAGACATACCGTGGTATGGGATCTGAAGCATCGATGAAGCGCGGTAGCCAAGACCGTTACTTCCAAGAAGCAGACAAAAAGTTCGTTCCAGAAGGAATCGAAGGACGTGTCGCCTATCGTGGCGAACTCGCTGACACGGTATATCAATTGATTGGTGGTCTTCGCTCAGGTATGGGATACTGTGGCGCTGCCGACATCCGTGCCCTTCGTGAAGACACACAATTCATTCGTATGACGGGTGCGGGTCTTCAAGAAAGTCACCCACACGATGTCAATATCACAAAAGAAGCACCGAACTACTCACGCTAATGTAAAAAGCCGCCATCCTGTACACTCAGGATGGCGGTTATTTATTTGCGCTTCTCTACTAAAATCACGGTACCACCTTGATCTTGAGCAGGAAGTGAGACGGTGACTTTACCATTCTTTTGAACGATGTATTGTTTACCACTATATCGGTCAATCAAAATGGTTTTCGCTTTATACGATGTATTGAAGGAAACGGTTTGCGCTTTCTCTTTCGTATTTAATCCGACGAGAACCGATTGTTTTCCATAACTTCGTTTGAAGATTGAATAGCCAGCCTCAGAATTCGAAACGATGGACGAACGTGTCCCTTTACTGAATACGTGCGAATAGTCTGCACGGATATTCAAAAGTTTTTGATAGTGCGTATGCATCGCTTTTCCTTCACCTTTGACGCGAGACCAGTCGAAGTCATAGCGATTTTCATTGAACTCGCCTTTATCCATATCGCCCGCATGCTTCCCAGATTGACCGACTTCTTCTCCGTAATAGATTACAGGCTGACCTTTCGCCGTGATTTGAAGAGAGGCTGCGACCATTTGCTTACCAGTGTCCCCGCCTGCCCGCGAGACGAGGAAGCCGTCTTCATCATGACTACTCAAGAATTGTCCGAGCGTCGCTTCGTTCGATAATTGCGTATTACGATATTGAAGCGCCTTTTCAACGTCTTCGATATTGCCATTTACGAATCGTTCAGCCTGATATTTAAAATCAAAGTCGAGCAAGGAATCCATTTGACCACTTCTTAAGTATCCGCCTGTGTTGTTGATACTCGCCCCGTAGTGCTCCCCAATCAATTTGAAATTCGGTTTGATTGCCGTTAATTCATTTTTAAATGATTTCCACGTTGTGGAGTCCACGTGTTTGACCGTATCGACACGGAAGTAATCAATCGTGTTACCTTTTTTCGTTTTCGACCGTTTGATCCAATCTGTCTGCCATTTCACCAACTGTTCTCGAACGGCAGCTTCTTCCGTCTTGAAGTCGGGAAGACCGGATAGCGACATTTTGAGATCGTCTCCGTTGACCGGATTTTCACGAATCATCCCATCGAATACTTGTCGTTCTGCATCCGTTGGGAAGTTTGTGACAGATGAGCTTGCTCCAGGCTCCATGCCGTAGCCGGGATGGTTCAAGACGACGTCGACCATAATCTTCATTCCACGTTTATGCGCTTCATCAATCAGTTTATGGAAGGCAGCCATATCCCCGAGATGTTCATCAAGTTTTTCAAAGTTTTTGGCCCAATACCCATGATATCCATATTGAGAACCGTCTTTTCCATATCGTAAATCCCAATCGATGTTATCCACAATTGGAGTAATCCAAATCGTATTGATCCCAAGGTCGTCTAAATAATCGAGTTTTTTCGTGACACCTGCAAAATCGCCACCATGGTAAGACTCAGGATGATCTTTGTCATAGTATTCACGATTCGGGTTGTCATTGGATAAATCTCCGTTGTAGAAGCGATCGGTGAGCATGAAATAGATGCGCGCCTCATCCCAGTCAAACGCTTGTTTTTCCTTCATCGTTTTAGGGACGACACGAATCGTTGTTTTCGAGCGATGAACGTTTCCATATTGGTCGATTGCAGTGACGGCAAGCGTCTTATTTCCAGGTTTGACTGTGTCTTTCACCGCGATTGTTTGGGCGTTTAACGCACGATCAATGTGTAACTTTTCAGGACCGCCGAGTGGGCGTGCATCGATATAGAGTTCTCGGAGTGTCACACCTTTTGGCAAGGTCGGGTTTACTCGAACAACCGCATTTTCACGAGAGCTGATGGCTTTCGGACTGACAGAAGAAGTGAGTTTGACTGTTGGTTGACGATATTCGATTTGAGAAGCCTCGAAATAAGGATCTTTCACTTCAGTCGTGACGCCGTCCTTCGTGACGAGATACGTGTAGTCATGGATTCCTTCAGGTAAACGTACCGTGTGGCGGAACCACTCGTTTTCTGGCTCATAAGTCATCGGGTACGTCTCGCCATTGATTTTGAGTGCGACCTGATCGATTTCATCCATTTCTCCTGCTTCATAGAGTGCTACATCACGATAGAAGAATTGAACCCCATCTGTACCGTATTCGGGACCACTGATTGTCGGAACTTGATGGAAGGTACCTTTTCCGCTTTCGACGACGACCTTCGTGACGCGATCTTCTCCGAGCGTGACGTATCTGTCTTCTCCATAAGCATCCTTAACGGCCCAGTCCGTGCCTTTTCGAATGACAAACCCAACTTTCGTGGCGTCTTGACCAACCGGGATACGGAAGATGGCCCCATCGTCAGTTATCCGGTATGGATCGACTTGTCCGTCTTTTTTCCCTGTGCTCCATGTCCATAAGTTCCAATCCGTATAGTCATGATCGGCACGGACATACTTCATTTCGATATAGCGTGTCGTTTCCCAAGGATCAGCGAGCTTTGTTGCTGTTTTGAAAGTAGTCGTCAATGCCGGGAGTGTTGTATTCGAAATCGTTCCAGTCACTGCACCTTCTGGAATAGTGGCCGTATATGACGTATTGAGAGCGAGAGCCTCTTTCGGTTGAAGTGTCACGCTCGTACCGTTCGTCGTCACATCAACCGGGACACGCGTCTCCCCTTGTTGTAAGGTAACCGATGTGGAATCCAAACGGACGGGTTCATTAAATGTCCACGTGATTGGAGCAGACACATCCACATCAATGGATGATGAGGCCGGGGTCACAGACGCAACTTCAAGTTGGTCAATCGTCTCTACCCCATTTAAGGTGAACGGGGCACTATAAACAGATTGTGTGGATGGCGTGGCAGACACGTTCCAACTATTGGCCAATTGATTGGCAGCGTTGCTCGGAATCGTATCGAACGCCCCATGTTCTCCGGCGTTATTTCCGCTTAATACAGTTAAGGCGCGTACTTGATCTCCATTGTTTAAGCCGAGCAATGACAGAGGAACTTTTCCTTCAAATCCTTTCGTTCGGTCTAAGGCAAAAGCCGCACCGTTCAACTGATTCAATTGTAAAAGTGGTTTCTCTTGACCCGCCTGATAAAGAGCAGCCTCTTTTACATTCTGATCGCCATCGACTCGGACGAGAATATGATACTGAGGTGCCTTGTCGACACCTTTAAAATCGAATGGATAGCCGAGGGGATTCGTCGATACACCTGAATCTTCATCGTTGATTTGAAGGGCGATGTTGATGTATTGCCCGTTGTCTCCCCAGTTCGGGACATTATTCGCGTCTACGTAAAAATAAAGGTGTTGGGCATCATTGTTTATGTATAAATCACCGACATCAAATCCTTGCCATCCAGCAGTGGGCGAACTTGCGAGGGCGGGAATATTAGCCCAATCTGTTTTTGCCCCATCAATCGTGATTGCAGTCGGTTCAGCCAATGCGTTCATCGGAACCCCGGCTTGAATGAGCAATACACCGGACAGGAATAAAGTCGAAGCCTGATGAGCAGTTTTTTTCTTCATGAGACACCTCTTTTGTTTGAGTTAAGTTGCACAATTTTATGCAAACGTTTTCAAAAGTAGTTTAGCGGAAGTTGTAAGCGCTAACAATATGTTTTTGAAAAAACAATAAATAACCGCGTCTCCTGTTGGTTGAGGAGATGCGGTCATGATTCAGTAGTGACGAGTGAACCTTTGACGATGAGTCGTTCCGTCGTATCGAACGTACAAGTGATCAATGTAAGGGTAGGAATAGCTGTTTCATCTAATACATCAACTCGTTCAGGAGAGACGGTCTCAAGCGATATCACGACGTATTCGTAAGTGTGCGTATCATCTCGAAGATAGATTTTCATACCAACATGGACTTCATGGAGTGGACCGAATAGAGCGGTCGCATGTTGTAAATAATGACCGGCCAGTGCGTAATTGCCTTTTCCCATTTCTTGATCAGGATGCATGGTTCCCGCTCCGACGGCGAGACTCTCATCATCTAACCCTTTTATGATCGGGAGCTCTAGTGAAACATCTGGAATCGAAATGACACCGATTGTCGGCAACTGATGAAACCGATTGCGCGCTTGTAAGACGTCCGTTAAAGAGAGTGGTGTGACTGCCGCAAAATCATAACTCGACTCAATTTCACTCTCGTCTTGTAATTCCATATGTTCAACGACATATTCACTCGTTGAACTGGCGATATTCTCTTTCCAAATCGAGCTCGTTAAAAAGAAGAGACCGCTGCCGAGTAAACAGATTCCGATGATCCATCGGACGTGTCGCTTCATGGAGTCACTCCTTTCGGGATTTCCCAGGCATCCATCAACTGATCGATCACATTCGGTAACGATGATTCAGGCAAGTGTGCAAAGCCAAACAAAAATTGTATGTGCGAATCTGGGTGTACGATGCGATAGTCGTTCATCGATTTGATGGCGATTTCAGACGATTCAGCGGATTGTTTCAATTCTTGCTCTGTCCGATTGCTGATGACGGTCAAGACAACGTGCAATCCAGCGCTCGCACCTGTCACTGTGACAATTGGTTCGAATGGGCGGAAGGCGGCGAGCACGATCTCTAACTTGCGGCGGTATATTTTTCGCATCCGATTCAAATGCTTCTCGAAGTCACCACTCGACATAAATAGAGCCAACGTATGCTGTTCGAATCGTGGGACGCTACACGTGAAGTAATGATGTCGCTCTCGGTAACGATTCAATAGAGGTGTTGGTAACACCATATATCCAATACGAAGGGATGGCATGAGTGATTTCGAGAAAGTACTGATATAGATGACACGTTCGTTCGGGTCCATACTTTGAAGAGAGGGGATGGGTTTACCACTATAACGGAACTCACTATCGTAATCGTCCTCAATGATATACGTCTGGTGAACGAGCGCCCAATTCAATAAACGTTGGCGTCGACTGACGGATAGGACAGTACCTGTCGGAAATTGATGGGCAGGCGTTACGTATAGCGCATCGATTGCATGACGTTCGAGCTCACTGACACAAACGCCACTTTCATCTACGGGGATTGGGATAGAAGTGCGCCCCTGTTGCTCGAATAAAAGACGAGTGAGCGGATAGCCGGGATCTTCAATGCCAAAGACCGATGCGTCAGGTAACAAATCCAAAAGCTGTGGAAGGAGTTGTTCCGTCCCTGATCCGACGATGATTTGTTCGGGTGAGCATTGGACGCCTCGTGAATGATAGAGATAGGTCGCAATTTCCTGTCGTAGTTCGAGATCCCCTTGGACGGAACCTAGCGCGAGTAGTTCATGATGAACTTCATCGACAACGTTCTTGACGTGTCGTTTCCAACGTTCAAACGGAAAAGCAGTCGTATCGATTTGACTTGGCGATACATCGTACGTATATGTCTTTTTAAGTGGAGACGGCGTGATGGTGCTGCTCGATCGCCGGACGTACAGTTCCTCTTGCGGCAACACATAAAATCCTTTCCGGGGAACGGATTCAATGTACCCTTCGGCGAGTAACTGGGCGTAAGCGAACTCGACTGTCGTCTGAGACACATCCAAAAATTGAGTCAGTTTACGTTTCGAAGGTAACTTAGTACCCGTCTTTAATGTATCGTCGACGATAGCATCCCGAATGTGTTTATATAACTGCTCATATAGCGGGATGGATGAGTCTTGTTCAAGTGAAAAGGTAAGCATATCCATAAAACGACGTTCCTTTCTTTACAAACCGAAAAAGAAGTATAAGAGAAAACCGAGGATAACCAAGGTTGAGACAATTCCAGGTGTACCAAATGAGGCGCGATGACCTCCTTCAAACGGATCACGGTCGAACATATTGATTCCTCCTTTATACTTCAACACGTTCGAGATAGTAGCCATAGAGTCCTTTTTCCAAACTGACCACTTTAAAAAATAAGAATCTGGCACTTTTAATATAGTCAATCCAGCTTATACTAGCAAGTAGAACATGAACTCATGGAGGGATTTTAATGGAAAAGAGACAAGTGGGAACAGATAAAGTAAAACGTGGGATGGCTGAAATGCAAAAAGGTGGCGTCATCATGGACGTCATCAACGCAGAGCAGGCAAAAATTGCTGAAGCTGCAGGTGCGGTTGCTGTCATGGCACTTGAACGCGTACCTTCGGATATCCGTAAAATGGGTGGGGTTGCCCGTATGGCCGACCCAACAATCATTGAAGATGTCATGGGAGCAGTATCTGTTCCAGTTATGGCGAAATGCCGTATCGGACATATCGCTGAAGCGCGTGTCCTCGAGTCGATGGGGGTCGACTTTATCGATGAGAGTGAAGTATTGACGCCAGCAGATGAAGAGTTCCATTTGTACAAACGCGACTATACAGCACCGTTCGTATGTGGAGCACGTGACCTTGGCGAAGCGGCTCGTCGTATCGGCGAAGGCGCGGCAATGATTCGTACAAAAGGTGAGCCAGGAACAGGGAATATCGTGGAAGCGGTTCGTCACATGCGCACCGTACAAGCACAAGTGAAACGTCTCTTGTCGATGAGCGTGGATGAAGTCATGACAGAAGCTCGTGATCTCGGAGCTCCATTTGAAGTGCTTATGCAAATTCGTGAAGCGGGTCGTCTCCCTGTCGTTAAC
The DNA here is from genome assembly GCF_018617575.1 of Exiguobacterium sp. s160. NCBI lineage: Bacteria > Bacillati > Bacillota > Bacilli > Caryophanales > Exiguobacterium > Exiguobacterium sp. s160. Next base: position 9,781 of record NZ_JACSKK010000013.1, on the reverse strand, counting down.
TTTGCGGCGGGTGGAATCGCGACACCAGCGGATGCTGCCTTGATGATGCACCTCGGAGCAGATGGTGTCTTCGTCGGATCTGGTATCTTCAAAGCGGAGAACCCAGAGAAATTCGCACGTGCCATCGTAGAAGCGACAACGTACCACGATGACTATGAGCGAATCGCGCACCTTTCAAAAGGATTAGGTGAGGCGATGAAAGGACTCGACGTCCGTACGCTCAAAGATGAAGAACTCATGGCACCACGAGGCTGGTAAGATGGTAACGATTGGCGTATTAGGGATGCAGGGTGCAATTCGTGAGCATGTTCGCATGCTTGAAGCGCTCGGTGCTCAAACCGTTGTAGTCCGCTCATTGAAAGACTTGAAAGCAATCGATGGATTAGTCTTACCAGGTGGAGAAAGTACCGCGATGCGACGTTTACTCGATCGTTATGAGTTACTTGAGCCACTTCGCGACATGGAGACGTTACCGATGTTTGGCACATGTGCCGGCATGATTCTTCTTGCGAATGAAGTCGAAGGGTATGACGCCCACTTAAAGAAAATCCCGATGACAGTAAAACGTAATGCATTCGGACGTCAGGTCGACAGTTTTGAAGTCGATCTTCCGGTAAAAGGAATCGATGAGCCGGTCGAAGCGGTCTTTATTCGTGCCCCACAAGTAGCGCGAGTTGAACCGGAAGTAGACGTGCTCGCCGAAGTTGAGGAAGCGATTGTAGCAGTTCGTTATAACCAGTACCTTGCTTGTTCGTTCCATCCGGAATTGACGGAAGATTTATCATTGCACCGCTATTTTATCGAGATGGTTAAAGAAAATCAGAAGCAATATGCATAAGTTTGAGGGACCTCATGAAAAGGGGGTCCTTCAAACTTATTTTTTGTTACACTGAACAAAGAAGCGTATAGAAAGGGGAAACTATGTGAAGGCTCGCTATTTAATCATGATGTTTGTTGCCATGTTGCTTGTACAAGTAATCGTACCCTCAGTCGCCTCTGCGGCCGCGCCAAAAGTCGACGCGGCGAGTGCGATGCTCGTAGACGTGACGACAGGTCAGGTCTTATTTACAAAACAGGAAGATGCCATGCTTCAACCGGCTTCGATCACAAAGTTGATGACAGCATTTTTGACGCGTGAAGCAATCGAAGAAGGAAAGCTCAGTTGGAATCAGGAGGTTACACCGAGCGACGCTGCCTTGGCGCTGACGAGAAAACCGGGACTAGCAAGAATCCCGCTACTGAATAAACCGTATACCGTCAAAGAGTTATACGATGCAGCATTAATTCGTTCGGCGAACGAAGCGGCTGTGACGCTCGGGGAAGCGGTGTCTGGTTCAGAAGAGGCGTTCGTCAAAGAAATGAATCGTCGAGCGGATGAATTAGGGATGACACAAACGACGTTCGCGAATGCATCGGGACTCGATTCTGTATCAGCCGGTCTACCAGGAGATAATTTGACATCTGCCAACGATTTAATGAAGTTGGCGATTGCATATTTGACGACTTTTCCGGAAGTGCTCGACGTGACGAAACGGGCATACGTGGATGTCGACGGTGTCCGCTTTGACGCGACGAACCGAATGCTCGCCGACCGAGATCTCGCCTATCCGGGGATGCTCGGCTTTAAAACGGGAACAACGAATGAGGCAGGCTATTGCTTTATCGGTGTGTCGACACGGGATGGTCGCACTGTGTTATCCGTCGTTCTTGGCGCACCATCTGATGAGGGGCGCTATGTAGCGACGAAAGCGTTACACGACTATGCGTACTCAGATTTCGTCATGACACCGATTTTACGGACAGGGGAAACCATTTCGGAAACGGCAACGGTCTCTCAAGGTGAAACGGAACAGGTCACTGTTCGTACGACGAATGACTTTGAAGTGTTAGTCGAAAAAGGGAAACCTGTCCCGGAACCGAAAGTTGAACTGCTCGAACTAGACGCTCCGGTCAAGGTCGATACACAGGCAGGCACGGTTACCATTGACTCCTCGGATCAAGTTCGCTATTTAGAAGGAGAGACACCTCCGAAGATGACGCTTGTCACGGCAGAGGCGGTTGATACGGCTTCGTTTTTGACGAGAATGACGCGAGCGTTTGTTGATTTCCTCGATCAAATCAGATTGGCACTTGGAAAAATCAGTCTTGTCGAACAAGTTCAGATGTTGTAAAGTAAGATTAATTCAATGACAGATGCGATGATGAGAATAAGTACGTTACGTACGTCTACTGACAGAGAGCTAGTGGTTGGTGCAAACTAGTGAGATGGCGTAACCGAATCGGCCTCGGAGCATTGGCTTGGAAACAAGTCACGTTTGGCACACGTTACGTGCATCGAGTGGCTCATGCATTTGGGCAACGAGGGTGGCAACGCGGATCCAAGGTGGTTCGTCCCTTTCCTACGGGAAAGGGACGTGCCGCCTTTTTTATATGAAAAAAGGAGGAACAGCAATGTTAGACATTAAACGTTTACGACAAGATTTTGAAGGGATTAAAGAAAAGTTAGCTTACCGTGGAGAAGATTTGAGTGCACTTGACCGCTTCCCGCAGTTAGAAGAAAAGCGCCGTGACTTGATTAACGAAGTGGAAGTAAAGAAAGCGAAGCGCAATGAAGCGACAAAACAAATCGCTGAATTAAAACGCAACAAACAAGATGCAGAAGGTCCAATCTTGGAAACACGTCGTCTTGGGGATGAAATCAAATTGTTGGATGAGGAGTTACGAGAAGTAGAGGCAGAGCTCAACTTGATCTTGCTCAGCATTCCAAACATCCCACATGAGTCAACTCCAATCGGTGAGACAGAAGACGATAACGTGACGATTCGTGAAATCGGAACGAAGCCTGATTTTGATTTCGAGCCGAAGCAACATTGGGACGTGATGGAAGACCTAAAAATCGTCGATGTCGAGCGCGCTGGAAAAGTAACGGGTAGCCGTTTTGTCTTCTATAAAGGATTAGGTGCTCGCTTAGAACGTGCTCTGATCAACTTTATGATGGACCTTCATTCAGACGAGCATGGATACTCAGAAGTATTGCCGCCGTACATGGTCAATCGTGATTCGATGATTGGAACAGGTCAACTTCCTAAATTTGAAGAAGATGCGTTCAAAGTAGAGGACACGAACTACTTCCTCGTTCCAACAGCTGAAGTGCCAGTTACAAACATGCACCGTGAAGAAATCATCCCGGAAACACAGCTTCCGATTACGTATACAGCATATAGCGCTAACTTCCGTTCTGAAGCCGGTTCAGCTGGTCGTGATACACGTGGCTTGATTCGTCAGCACCAGTTCAACAAAGTCGAGCTCGTCCGCTTCGTGAAACCAGAAGAGTCATATGAACAACTAGAATTATTGACAGGTCATGCTGAAGAGGTATTGAAGCGCCTTGGACTTCCGTATCAAGTACTCAGCATGTGCACGGCAGACCTCGGCTTCACAGCTGCGAAAAAATATGACATCGAAGTATGGATGCCAGCACAAGGGATGTATCGTGAGATTTCTTCTTGCTCTAACTTCGAAGATTTCCAAGCGCGTCGTGCGGGAATTCGCTTCCGTCGTGATGCCAACGCGAAACCAGAATTCGTTCATACATTGAACGGCTCAGGATTGGCAGTCGGTCGAACGGTGGCAGCGATTTTGGAAAACTATCAACAGGCAGATGGATCAGTCGTCATTCCGGAAGTGCTTCGTCCTTACATGGGTGGGAAAGAAAAGATTGAAATGCCGAACTAAACACTTGAGCCGCCTCGATTTTGAGGCGCTCAATTTTTTTTAATGTTTTTTCACAAAAGGGTTTGACATCTGTCTCTTCAGTTGGTACTATAAATCATGTCGAGCGACACTGTTGCTCACGAATTGCATATGAGCTTTGGAGGTGTACCCAAGTGGTTTAAGGGAACGGTCTTGAAAACCGTCAGGGGTGTAACAGCCTGCGTGGGTTCGAATCCCACCACCTCCTCCACTTTCTTTTTTTTACACTTTTTAGGCCTGGAGTTGTACCCAAGTCCGGCTGAAGGGGACGGACTCGAAATCCGTTAGGAGTCGCAAGGCTCGCGTGGGTTCGAATCCCACCAACTCCGCTTTCAATCGGGCATCTGCAGAGGCAGATGCATTTTTTGTATCCACAGACATATGCGCTGTGGATTTTTTTATGCACAAAAAAGAGAGATCACGCTTTTGATGGCGTAATCCCTCTGTATGATTATCTAACTTTTGCTTCGCGAGCAATCGTTAACTGCTTTTCAATTTTTTCAAGGATGAGTTCGACTGAATCTGGGTCTTTGATGAGATCGTACTCTTCAATCGAGAGACGTAGTACTGGGCACAGGTTGAAGTTGTTGATCCACTCTGTGTAGCGTTCGTACATCTCTTCCCAATAAGCGATTGGTGTTTGTTGCTCCATCTCGCGACCGCGCATCTGGATACGTTCAAGGACTTGTTCGAACGAACCTTCAAGATAAATCAATAGGTCTGGGTGTGGGAAGAAGGGTGTTAACACCATAGCCTCGAACAAACTTGAATACGTTTCGTAGTCTGTTGGTGACATCGTCCCTTTTTCATAATGCATTTTTGCGAAGATGCCTGTGTCTTCATAGATGGAACGGTCTTGAATGAAGCCGCCACCGTATTGGAAGATTTTCTTCTGTTCTTTAAAGCGTTCTGCTAAGAAGTAAATTTGAAGATGGAAACTCCAACGTTCAAAATCATGATAGAATTTATCGAGGTAAGGGTTCGTATCTACTTTCTCTAGCGACGTTCGGAAGTTTAAAGCATCGGCTAACGAATTGGTAATCGTCGATTTCCCGATTCCAACCATTCCACCGATTGTAATGATCGTATCGTTCGGAATGTTATATTTATCAATCAGCTTCATTTTAATTGTGCTCCTTTAGTTAATTCTAATTCGCGTTCAATCGTCTTGAGGACATGTGTCAAATCGTCCGGATTGTGTACAAAGTCGAGTTCATCCCCACTAAACGAGAGGATTTTCACTTCTGGATGGGCCGCGCGATAGGATTCGACGAACGTCTCATAATCGTGAGCAAGTTGTTCGAGATAATCGCGAGACATATTTTCTTCCACTTCACGTCCACGCAAAGCAACGCGTTTCATCAGTGTCTCAATGCTCGCGTGTAAGTAAATGACGACATCAGGTTTCGGCATATCATGTGTCAAAATCTTATAAATCTGCTCGTACTTGTTTAAATGCGCAGGTTTCAGCGAACGGTGAGCAAAAATCAAGTTTTTGAAAATATGATAGTCCGAAACGACGGATTGCTGTTGACTCAAGTGGTGTTTATGAATATCATCCAACTGCTTGAATCGATTGCATAAGAAGAACATTTCCGTTTGGAAACTCCATTCTTCGATATCTTCATAAAACTTGCCGAGAAATGGGTTCTCTTCTACAATTTCATTCAGCATCTGCATCGAGAAATGCTGACTGATGATATGGGCCAGTGATGTTTTCCCGACACCAATCGGTCCTTCTACCGTTATAAACATATGATGTCATCCTCCATTATCCAAAGTGCAAGTTCCATTCTAGCATAGAATGCGAATGATATGGCGAGGGATTTGATTTTCATTTTTTTTCATAGTGTTAAATAAGAAATGAGGTGAATCGATGGAACGTGATGAACGATTTATGCAGTTGGCCATCGAAGAGGCGAAGAAAGCAGAAGCCATTGGTGAAGTACCAATTGGTTGTGTGATTGTGAAAGGTGATGAAGTGATTGCGACTGGTCATAATCGTCGTGAAACCGATCTTTTAGCTGCTGCTCACGCTGAGATGATTGCGATTGAAGCGGCGAATGAAGCATTAGGAAATTGGCGATTGGAAGATTGTGAGTTATACGTCACACTCGAACCGTGTCCAATGTGTGCGGGTGCCATTGTGCTATCCCGAGTGAAGCGGGTCATCTTCGGTGCACATGATCCGAAAGGGGGTTGTTGCGGTACGTTGATGAATTTGGTACAAGATGAACGATTCAATCATCAGGCTGACGTAACCAAAAATGTTTTAGCAGAAGAATGTGGACGACTTCTAACTGATTTCTTCCGGGCGCTTAGAGAAAGGAAGAAACAAGAGAGACTTCATCAGAGAGGTTGCAACCCAATCGATTAAACAGTATAATGTAATAGCACTCGAGATAGTGCATAATTTCATTTACCCATTTGCCGTGCTAGGTGGGGAGGTAGCGGTGCCCTGTCACTCGCAATCCGCTGTAGCGAGACTGAATCCCGATTCGAGGGAGTGCGCTGGTGTGGTCTGCCTTATGTAAGTGGCGTTGACGTCTGAGTCCTGCGCAACGGTCACCCATGAACCAGGTCAGGTCCGGAAGGAAGCAGCCTTAAGTGGTGACGTACCGTGTGCCGCAGGGGTGCTTGGGCTGAGCAAACTGCATGAGTAACGCATGTTGACGTGCTTTCAGAAATCGGTGCGCGGCAGATTTATTTTATAACTTCAATCTATGGCCCCAGGGCTGTAGATTTTTTTGTATGATGAGATAGAGAAGAAAAGTGGGGAAGGAGGCGAACTCATGGCGTATCAAGCGTTATATCGAGTATACAGACCTCAGTCATTTCAAGAGGTCGTCGGTCAAGTCCATATCACACGTACGATTCAAAACGCTTTATTAGAGGAGCGGATGTCACACGCATATTTATTTTCAGGTCCACGCGGGACAGGGAAGACGAGCTTAGCGAAAATCATTGCTAAGGCGATCAACTGTGAAAGTGCACCGACACGTGAACCGTGTAATACCTGTCCGACGTGTATCGCTATCACGGAAGGTGCGAGTCCGGACGTGTTTGAAATCGATGCGGCATCAAATAATGGAGTTGACGAAATTCGAGAAATCCGAGACAAAGTCAAATATCCACCGTCTCAAGGGCGTTACAAAGTATATATCATTGATGAAGTGCATATGTTGTCGACAGGTGCATTCAATGCATTATTGAAAACACTTGAAGAACCGCCAGCACATGCGATTTTTATTTTGGCAACGACAGAACCGCATAAAATTCCGGCAACGATTATTTCGCGCTGTCAGCGATTTGATGTCAAACGACATGAAGTGAGTCAATTGCAAACCCGGATGGCCTATATTTTGAATGATCAAGACCATGATTATGATCCGGAAGCATTGAAACTAATTGCACGGGCTGCTGATGGCGGGATGAGGGATGCCCTTAGCTTGCTTGATCAGGCCTTGGCATTTAGCGATGGGCGTCTGACGGAAGAAGCGGTGTTAGAAGTAACGGGTGCTGTGACGGATGAAACACTGCTCGAAATGGCATACGGATTACAGAAAAAAGAGTTGAATGCGATTTTGAGTACGCTTGAAATGATGTTACGTGAAGGGAAAGATTTAAAGCGTTTCATCGAAGACTTAGTGTTCGTCCATCGGGATGCGTTACTGTTGAAAGCATCTCCGCAAGCTGCCGACTTATTAGAGCGTGCTCGTCCGACTGATGAGTTTCGTCAGTTTGTCGAAGCGACTTCGACGGACGAATTGTTCCAAGTGATTGAAGAGCTCAATGAGTGCCAGCAGCAAATGAGGCTGTCGAATCATCCGAAGGTGTTGGTAGAGTTAACGTTCATTCGAATTGCAGAACAAGGTCGCACGATCAATGAGCAGATGACACAACTTCAAGACCAAGTGCGTGAGTTGAGCCGCGAATTGAATGAAGTGAAGAAGAATGGCGTGACTGTGACAGGTATAGAGGTGGAAAAACCGAAGCCTGCTCCGAAACGGACACAAATCCGAGTGCCGAAAGAGCGGATTCGCCAATTACTTCAGCGAGCTGAGCGGCAGCATTTGAATGCGATTCGCGATAGTTGGGGCGACATCATGACGAATATTCGGATACAGGATGGTCCAATCTTCGCACTCTTCTATGAAAGTGAGGCTGTCCTTTGTGCAAGTGACACCTTACTGGTACAATTTAAAGATGGAATGACATGGCACTATGAACAAGTGAGTTCGAATGGTCGTACGCGTGATGTAATCGAGCAGGCGTTATTTGAAGTTACGGGGATTCGTCGTGAAATTATGGCGGTGCTTGAAACGGATTGGAATGAACTGAAGAATGAGTTCATCCTTCAAAAACAAGCAGAGCGGACAGAACGAGTCGAAGAACCAGAAACTGAAGATCCGTTGGTTGCACAGGCGATGGAACGTTTTGGCGATGTCGTTGAAATCGAAGAAACATAAGGGAGGCGCTCTGAATGCGTGGAATGGGAAATATGAATAACATGATGAAACAAATGCAAAAGATGCAAAAAGATATGGCGAAAGCTCAAGAAGAACTAAAAGAGTTATCAGTAGAAGGTACTGCAGGAGGCGGCATGGTAAAAGTTGTCGTCAGCGGTCATAAAGAGGTTTTAGATGTCATCATTGCAGAAGATGTCGTCGACCCGGAAGATGTAGATATGTTGCAGGATCTCGTCTTAGCAGCAATTAATGATGCGATGAAGCAAGCTGATCAGCTTGTGAATGATAAGATGGGACGTTTCACACAAGGTATGAATCTCCCAGGCTTTTAAGTGAAGAAAGGATCGATGCGAGTTGCAATACCCTGAAGCCATTGGACGATTGATTGAGAGTTTTACGAAACTACCTGGAATCGGTCCTAAAACTGCAGTGCGTTTGGCGTTCCATGTATTAGATATGGAAGAAGACGATGTATTAACGTTTGCGAAGTCTCTCGTCAGTGCGAAACGGGACATCAAATATTGTACCGTGTGCGGTCACATTACAGATATTGATCCTTGTGCAATCTGTAAAGACTCACATCGGGATGAAACGGTAGTTTGTGTGGTTCAAGATTCAAGAGACGTGATTGCCATGGAGAAAATGAGAGAGTATAGAGGGAAATATCATGTTCTTCATGGAGCCATAAGTCCAATGGAAGGGATTGGTCCAGAGGATATTAACGTTTCAAGCTTGCTGACACGGTTACAAGAGAACGAGTCAATCCAAGAAGTGATTTTAGCGACGAACCCGAACATTGAGGGAGAAGCGACTTCGATGTATTTATCACGCTTACTTAAGCCGACAGGAATCCGTGTAACTCGTCTCGCGCATGGTTTGCCCGTCGGTGGGGATTTAGAGTATGCGGACGAAGTGACCTTGTCTCGAGCGATGGAAGGTAGAAGAGAATTATGAAATGGTTTCGTAAGTCGTTAAAAGATGATTATGATCAACGACTACTGACTGAGTTGATGGAAGCGAAAGCTAAGTTTGAGTCGAAACGTCGGATGCTTGAAGTTAGCATCGAAGATACAGGAGAATTAGCGGCTCAAGTGAAGCAAGCAGAAGCTCTTTACTTTTTCTATTTGAAAGAGGCGAAAAAACGAAATGTATCCTTATCGTCTCTCCGTTCATAAGGCGAAGCCGTTGGCTCGCCTTATTTTATTTTTAACCCTATATAATGAAGAAAAAAATATAGTGTGAGTGATTAAAGCATAATTTAATAAATTTCTTAAAACTATTTTAATAAAAGGGTTGCGTGATTAAAGCTTTACTGATATATTAATAGACGTCGCCGAGATAAGCGGCAAACAAAAAAAAATATTTTAAAAAGTGATTGACCTTTTGTTCTTCACTTGGTAAGATATTAAAGTCGCCAAGAGCGACAGACGAACTTTGAAAACTGAACGATGAGGCAAAAATAAGTTTTACATTTTTTGAATGAAGCGCAAGCTTCGTCAATTTAAGAGCTATATCAAATTCTTTGGAGAGTTTGATCCTGGCTCAGGACGAACGCTGGC
>NZ_JACSKK010000012.1:0-38603 GCF_018617575.1 Exiguobacterium sp. s160 | reverse complement strand
GAGAAGGGCACGTACGCGCACTACATGTTGAAGGAGATGGACGAGCAGCCGGCCGTCATCCGCAACATCATCCAGCACTACCAGAACGAAAACGGTGACATCGAACTCACGGACGGCGTACGCGAGCTCGTCTCGGAAGCAGACCGTGTCTATATCGTCGCATGTGGGACGAGCTATAACGCCGGCCTCGTCGGGAAAGACATTTTAGAACGCATTGCCGGCATTCCGACAGAAGTACACATCTCGTCTGAATTTGGCTATAACATGCCGCTCCTAAGTGAACGTCCGTTATTTGTCTTCTTATCCCAATCTGGTGAGACGGCGGACAGTCGTGCGGTCCTCGTCGAAGTGAAGAAACGCGGATACAAAGCACTAACGATGACGAACGTTCCAGGATCGACACTGTCGCGTGAAGCGAACGAGACGATGCTCCTCCACGCAGGACCGGAGATTGCCGTCGCGTCGACGAAAGCGTACACGGCACAGATTGCCGTCCTCGCGATTCTCGCATACGACATCGCCCGTGCGACGGGGAAAGAGTTGCCGTTCAATCTCATGCCGGAACTCGCTCGTGTTGCGACAATCATGGATTCGATCATGGCACAAAAAGAACTGTTCGAGGATCTCGCGGAACGTTATTTGAAGACGACACCAAATACGTTCTTCATCGGACGTGGACTCGATGCGTCGGTCTGTCTCGAAGGGGCACTCAAGGTGAAGGAGATTTCGTATATTCAAGCGGAAGGGTACTCAGGTGGGGAACTGAAGCACGGATCAATCGCCTTGATTGAAGATGGGACACCGGTCATCGCGCTCATCTCGCAACCGAAGACGAACTTGAACATCCGCGGGAACGTCAAAGAGGTCGTCGCCCGTGGCGCGAACGCTTGTATCATTTCCATGCAAGGCGTCGAACATGAGAATGATGACTTCATCTTGCCACATGTTGAGCCACTCTTAGCACCACTCATCAATGTCTTACCGGTGCAACTCATGGCATATTATGCGGCACTCGCCCGTGGTTGTGACGTCGACAAGCCACGTAACTTGGCGAAGTCGGTGACGGTGGAATAAACTAAACATATTGTAAAGCACCTTTCTACAGGAGAGGTGCTTTTTACTCCTTGCCGATATCTTTGCCAACAAGCAAAATAGTAGGAGAAGTAAGCGGTTCCAACTTATGATTAGATAAAGATAAGCGACGAAAGAAGGGCTGACATGAACGTATACATTGCTTGCCATAGCGGATTTGTAACGAGTGCGATGGCGGCGAAGTTGTTCGCACAGGCAAGCGAGGGGCGCTTGTCTTGTACGATTACGCACGGAACGATTCAAAACATCCCGAATGAGGTGGATTTGATTCTCTATCAGGAAGGGGCGACTCCCGTTACCCATCCGACCGCACGTGTCCGGTCAGTCCGACAACTCCTGTCGCTCGAGGAATACCGACTACTTGTCGAAGAATGGATGGATGAGCATGAGACATGAGTGGACCGCGAGAGAACGGTCGATTTTACTACACTTATTAGCAACTGAGACATCGACACCGCTCGCCGAAATCGCGCAGGCGGTGAATTTGTCTGAACGTACGATTCAACGAGAACGACAATTACTTGAAGGCATCTTAAAAGAGTTCGAGCTCGAGCTCGCTTGGCAACGCGGGCATGGACTAAGCCTTGTCGGCAAACCGTCTGCGAAGCAACAGTTACGAGAAGACCTCATCTTATCCGCAGAAGCGATCCCGACGAGCGAGGACCGCTTATTTGAGCTGGCGTGGCGCCTTTTGTTCGAGAGTGATACGCTCAAATTGCAGGCTGTCGCCAAACAGATGCACGTCTCTCCGAGTACATTGACGCAAGATTTGGAGAAGTTGGATCGATGGTTCGAAGAGTATCATTTAGAAGTCGAACGGAAAAAAGGCGTCGGTGCCAGAGTGCTCGGCTATGAGTCAGAGAAACGTAAGCTACTGATCAACGCGCTACTTGCCCACTGGGATACACTTGCCTTTTACCGCTTCGTTCGTGGAGAAGATGACTACATTCCGGCCTTTTTGAAGACCATACCATGCGAAGAGATGCTGGAAGGTCTTCGGGACGGTTACGATTATTTGAAGTCACGCTCGTTTGAGCGGATGGATGACCGTACCATCATGCGGGTCACGTTCGCCTATGGTGTGCAACAAGCACGGCTAGCGTCCGGATTCTTTTTAGAGATGTATACGAAAGGCCGGTCTGAGGACTATCTGAAAGTCGCGACAGACATGGAGGAAGCGCTTGGCATCACTTACTCGATGGCGGAACGCGTCTGGTTTGCCGAGGAGGCGAATCGCCTTCGCTCGATTAAAGATCAAATGAAAGAAGATGAAGAAGAGCGGTGGATCATGCAAATTCGGGTGCATAAACTAATTCATCACGTCTCGCTCATTTACGGGTTTACCTTTACGGATGACACGGCGCTCGAACGTGGACTGCTCGCGCACATCTTGTCGAGTATGAACACGCAGGCTTTGCCGGAAACGAGTACGGTGAAACCTCATATCGACCGCGACTATCCGGGACTTCGTTCGGCCATTCAACAGGCTGCCGACATCGTCTTTGGGACGAATACGTTCTCCGAGGAAGAGACGGTATTTTGGGCGATGCACTTCGCGGCAGCACTCGTCAAACCGGTACGGCGTCGTGAGTATCGGGCGCTCGTCGTCTGTTCGGCCGGACTCGGTTCTTCGAAGATGCTCGTCAATCGGGTACGTCAAGAGTTCCCGGAGATGCAAGACGTCGTCAACTCGTCTCTATTCGGATTAGAGCAGCACCGACTTGAGGAATATGATGTCATCTTGTCGACGGTGCCGTTACCACCACTCTCGGTACCTACATTGATCGTCAATCCGTTGTTGACGAGTGAGGAAGTGCAACGGGTTCGTCATCTCTTGTTGTCGTTACCGCAATCATTCCAAACGGTTACTTCAAAGCCGAGATCGACGATGCTCGATTTTGCCGAACTTGGCGAACTCGTAGAGACGTTCGAGCGGATGGATGATCAGTTTGATTTGGTCACACTCAACAATACGGACCGTTTAGAGGATATCTTGGTCGATATCGGAACACACCTTGAGGAACGAAATCTCGTGCAAAGCGGAATTCAGTTATCTGCGCAATTGCTCCGGCGTCACGAAGTTGCGGGTCTTGGTGTCCCAGGTACAAAACTGGCACTCTTCCATGGACGACATACTTCGATTGAGAAAGCGAGTGTGTTTGCATTTGATTTAACGACTTCAATCCCGCTTCTCATGATGGATCAATCGACTGAACCCGTGACGCGACTTCTCGTGCTCCTAGCACCAGAAGAGGCGCGCGATGTCGAACTTCAATTTTTAAGTGCGATCAGTGGGTCGCTCATTGAGAGTGAGGAACATATGCGTTTATACAGCACGGGGGCGAAAGAGGACCTTCGCTTATTGTTGCACGAATGCATGAAGAAAATGATTCATGAGACGTTGTACGAAAAATGACCGAACCATGGTCATTTTTTTGTTTGGCACAAAATGTTGCCAAAGTGTGAACTGGATTGAATTGAGAAAGCGCTTACTCTGGGCATACAATACAGGTGTAGAGCACAAACCGGTTAGCTACACTACACATTCAACCTTTCACATTTAAACGACTGGAGGTTTTATACATGGCGAATACGCAAGCGAGCTCGGGCGGGGTCCGAGTCAAAGTACAACGATTCGGTAGTTTCCTCAGTGGGATGGTCATGCCGAACATCGGTGCCTTCATTGCATGGGGGATTATCACAGCACTCTTCATTCCGACAGGATGGTGGCCAAACGAAAACTTAGCAGAACTCGTTGGTCCAACAATCACCTATCTCTTACCATTACTCATCGGTTTCACGGGTGGTAAATTACTTCATGACGTACGAGGCGGTGTCGTCGGGGCGCTCGCCACGATGGGGGTCATCGTCGGGACAGACATTCCGATGTTCCTCGGAGCGATGATCATGGGTCCACTCGGTGGTTACATCATCCGCCAAGTCGACCGTGCCCTTGAAGGCAAAGTCAAAGCAGGATTCGAAATGCTCGTCAACAACTTCTCGGTCGGGATTATCGGTGGACTTCTCATGCTTGGAGGATTCGAAATCTTCGGTCCAATCATGAGTGCCCTCGATAAAGTGATGGCGGCAGGTGTTGACTGGATCGTCGGCGCGAAATTACTTCCAGTGGCGAGCTTGTTCATTGAACCAGCAAAAGTTCTCTTCTTGAACAACGCCATCAACCACGGGATCTTAAGTCCACTCGGTGTCGATCAAGTGGCTGAGGCTGGAAAGTCAGTTCTCTTCTTACTTGAGGCGAACCCAGGGCCAGGTCTTGGATTACTTCTCGCATACATGTTCTTCGCCAAAGGTGCAGCGAAACGTACAGCACCTGGTGCAGCAATCATTCACTTCCTCGGTGGGATTCATGAGATTTACTTCCCATACGTGTTGATGAAGCCAATTTTGATTCTTGCGATGATCGCAGGGGGCGCAACAGGGATCTTCACATTCGTACTCTTTGATGTCGGTCTCGTCGCACCAGCTTCACCAGGTAGTATCTTCGCTATTCTAGCGATGGCATCACGCGGTTCATACCTCGGACTCGTGGCAGGGATTTTCTTATCGGCAGCGGTCACATTTGCTGTGGCGAGTGTCATCTTGAAATCGAGCGCAGCAGAGGAAGTATCACTCGAAGAAGCGACACAAAACGTGAGCGCGATGAAAGGTAAACAGTCTTACGCATCCGCTCTCGTGACAGATCGCCTTGATAAAGTCGATCACATCATCTTCGCATGTGATGCAGGAATGGGGTCAAGTGCGATGGGGGCCTCGGTTCTACGGAACAAGGTCAATAAAGCTAACTTACCAATCAAAGTGACGAACACGTCGATCAGCAACTTGCCGAAAGATGCGCAGTTTGTCATTACGCATGAAGACTTAACAGAGCGCGCAGAAGCGCAAGCACCGAATGCGATTCATCGTTCGGTCACAAACTTCTTGAACGCCGATTACTATGATCAATTGGTAGAAGAAATTAAAGCAGAACGCAGCAAAATTTCTTGAACACAGAACAGATAGAGATACGGTTTAGCTATTAGGAGGAAATTAAAATGCCATTCATTCAAACAGAGATGATTCGACTTAACCAAACATTCGCAACGACAGAGGAAGCAATCACAGCAGCCGGGGCAGTCTTACAAGACGCCGGCTGTGTGACGCAGGAGTATGTAGAAGCGATGCATGAACGTCAAGCGATCGCAAACGTCTATATCGGAAATCACGTAGCCATTCCACACGGTACAGAAGCGGCGAAATCAGCGGTTCAGAAGACGGGAATCTCGTTCCTGCAAGTGCCGGACGGTGTCGACTTTGGTGGACAGACGGCTAAACTCGTCATCGGGATTGCGGGCGTGAATGATGAACATTTAGAGCTCCTTTCGCAAATCGCGATTCTCTGCTCGGACGAAGAAAACGTGGAGCGTCTTGTTCAGGCGAAGACGAAAGAAGAAATCTTGGCGCTCTTCATGGAAGAGGTGGCATAAATGAAAGCTGTTCATTTTGGAGCAGGAAACATCGGACGCGGATTTATCGGATTGTTGCTCAATCAAAGTGGTTATGAGGTGACGTTCGTCGACATTAACGACACGGTCATCGAAGCACTCGAAGCAAAACGTCACTATGAGGTCGGGTTCGCGGAAGACGGTGTCGATCGAATCGTCGTCGACCGAGTACGCGGGGTCAACAGTTTGAAAGAGCCAGCCCGTGTCGCGGCTTTGATTGCAGAAGCGGATCTCGTGACGACGGCTGTCGGACCCTCACTTCTTTCAAAAGTAGCGCCATTGATCAGTGAAGGTCTCCGTGCGCGTGAAGTTGAGGACGCGCCGGTCTATGTCATCGCATGTGAGAACATGATTGGTGGGAGTGCCATTCTTCGTCAAGAAGTAGATGCACGTGGCGGTGTCGGGGAGGCGAACGTCTTCTTCCCGAATGCGGCGGTCGACCGTATCGTTCCCCTTCAACAGCATGAAGACCCACTTTACGTGGAAGTCGAGACGTTCTATGAATGGGTCATTGAGACGCAAGGACTGAACGAGCAACCACCGATTCAAGGTGTGACTTGGGTCGAGGAAATCGGACCGTACATTGAACGTAAATTGTTCACGGTCAATACAGGGCACGCCATCGCTTCTTACATCGGTTCGTTGTTCGGGAAGGCGACGATTGACGAGGCGCTACAAGATCGCCGCGTACGTCAAGTCGTTCAAGGCGCCTTGTATGAGACAGGTTGGTTATTGCTTGAGAAATATGGCTTCGAGGCGAAAGAGCATAGCCAATACATCCAAAAAATTATCAAGCGTTTTGAGAATCCAAAATTGAAGGATGAAGTGTCACGAGTGGCACGTTCGCCGATTCGTAAACTTGGACCGAGCGACCGTCTCGTCAAACCAGCGCGTGAGTTGATGGATAATGGGATCGAGCCGAACGAACTCGCTTACGGGATTGCAGCGGCCCTCCATTATCACAACCCGGAGGATTCGGAATCGTCAGAACTCAATTTGTCGATTGAAGAGCACGGCATCTCATCAACGATTGAAAAATATTTGCAGCTCCATGAGGGAGACACATTGACGCAATTGATTCTCGACCAATATCATTTGATTCGGGAAGAAGAGAAAGAACGCGTGTCTTAACCAAAAACCGCTTCTGTCAGGTGACAGAAGCGGTTTTTTTAGTGTTTCCCAAATTCGAGATAGGTCGTTGTTTGTTTTACGTGAAGTGGAACGTCTGTCTCGGCTAACGGGCGACTAAAATAATACCCTTGAACAAAATCGCATGACTCTTTTAGAAGCCATTCCAATTGTGCGGATGTTTCGACACCTTCCATCAGAACTTTCATGCCCAAATTGTGACCGAGTTGAATCATCGAGCGAACGATGGCCTCTTGATTACGGTCGGTAAACAAGTTCACGATGAACGACCGATCGATTTTAAGTACTTGCACCGGAAGTTCTCGAAGTTGACTGAACGAAGAATAACCCGTACCAAAATCGTCAAGGGAAATGAGAATCCCTAATTGATGCAACTGTGTCAATTTTTCACGGGTTGAGGCTTCGTAAGAGAGCATCGAGGACTCTGTCACTTCTAATTCTAGATACATGGGGTCCATCCCGGTTTCTAAAAGAATGGATCGCAAGGTATCAACGAAATCTTCACGTGCAAATTGAAGCGGTGAGACGTTGAGAGATAGCGTGAATGGATCAATCCCACTCCGTTGCCAGCGCACCCAAGTACGACAGCCTTCCCGAATCACCCAATTGCCGATTGAATGAATCAACCCTGTGTTCTCGGCAATCGGGATAAAGTCAGAAGGCGCGATGTTTCCGATGCGGGGATGATGCCAACGAAGTAACGCTTCGACACCTTCTAATCGATTCCGCTTCAAATCAATTTTTGGTTGATAGACGAGTGTGAGTTCATCTTTACTTAATGCGGTGACGAGCGCTTTTTCAATCTCGATATTGCGTAAAATTTGAGGACGTGACGATTCTTCAAACGTCTTGATCTTATTCTTCCCGTCCCTTTTTGATTCGTGCGCAGCTAGACGAGCGAACTGAATCAGTTCATTCGGAGAATGTGTATCTTTTGGATAATGACTAATTCCTGCACTCATCGTTAGTTCGATTGTCGTCCCGTCGACATCAAACGTAGAGGAGATGGCTTTCATACATTTTTCAGCTTTTTGATGAGCGAGCGAGCTGCGTTGAGCGAATAATAAAATGATGAACTCGGATGGTCCGATTCGCGTCAGCACGTCATCTGGATGAATCGTAAGTCGCAGACGATCAGCGACTTGGATGATTAATTCATCAGCTCCATGATGACCAAGAATATCACTTAAAAAACGCCAGCGGTTCACATCGATATACAAGCAGGCAACAGAACGCTCTTGTGAGATGCTCTCTTGAAGAAGCGAATCGAGTTTATGACGGTTTGGCAAATCGGTCAATGCATCATGGAACGCCATATGTTCGACTAAGCGCTGTGAAGCTACCGTTTTCGTCACATCTCGGATGAACCAAAGTACTTGATGATTCGAACCATCTTGGAGCGGATACGATGTTACTTCTAACACTCGATCATTTGTCTCAATCTGAATCGGTTGGTAGAACAGTTGTTGAGCCGATAACGACGGATGATAGTCTTGAAAAAAAGGTTCTATCGGATGTCCCTCGAATAAGTGAACGAACGCTCGATTTTGATATTGGATTTCCCCATCGTTTGTCGTCGTCACTACGGCATCCGTCGTCGATTCTAATATGGTCGCTTGAAAGAGGTCACGTTTCTGAATTTGTTGATCTAACGTATAAGCGATAAAGTACATCCCGAACAAGAGGAACACGATGCCCGTGACGAGCCAAGCAAGTATAGTCGGGTCGATTGGGATTCGACTCATTACGGAACCGTCTGGTGTAATCGTCGTGGCTTTCATCCCAACGACATGCATACTAAAAATGGCTGCTCCCATTAATAGTGAGAACATCAGCTTCACGGAAAAGGTGACGCGTGTTGTCGAGTAGGAAGAAAAGAAACCTACCCATAAAGCAAGAAGCGAGGCTCCCCATGCGATGCCGAGTGATAAGAGAACCCAAAGATAGTCGAAAGTCAGTTGAACGCCTTGAATGGCTGCAGTCCCGATATAATGCATACTGACAATGCCCAATCCCATCAACCCGGAAGACTGAAGCAATGTCATCCATGTCGTGTTACGCGCAATTAATCCGAATGACAGAATACATCCAACAATTGCAGGCATCATAGATCCGATAATGAGCCAGATGGAATAAGTACTTTCGTGCAGAGAAGCATGACCAAGCATGGCGACAAAATGCATGGACCAGATTCCAAGTCCTAATATAGTGCCGCCAAACAAGATCCAAATTCGGTTGGATGAGGTCGATCCTCCCGTGACCCGTTTCGCTAACTCGAGTGCCATTAAGGCAGATACGCTAGCGATGATAAAGGCGAGCGTCATTAGAAATCCGTTGTGACTCATGGTCTGTGTGCTAATCTCTTCCATAGTATCCATACCTCGTAGGGTTTATTTGTAGTACGTTCAGTTTATTATATGCGGAATCGTGTCAATTACATATAAAAATATTGAAATGCTATTCTTTGCGTTAAATAACGGGTACTAAGTTGCTGAAGGGGTGCTGACGATGTATAAAAACAAATACATTCTTTACTTTTTATTGATTGCGTTCAGCTATTCATGGATTGTCTGGGCGAGCCTCTATTGGTGGACCGATTTACCGATTATGGCAATCGTCATTATCGGAGCGTTTGGACCGAGTCTTTCCGGTGTGTTGACGATGTATCGACTTCGAGGTGTAGCAGGGGTCAGGCATATTCTTCAAAAAAGTATTCAAGTGAGAATGAATTGGAAAACGTACGCAATCCCGTTCGGATTGATTCCATTCATATTCCTTGTCGCGTATTGGTGGACGGACCGGAGTGGTGCGTTAATCGCTCGTGAACCGTGGTGGATTGCTCCTTACTTTTTATATATGCTCTTCCTCGGTGGGACGCTACAAGAAGAATACGGCTGGCGAGGTTATTTGCTTGATGCGTTGCAGTCGAGATTGTCCCCATTATTGGCAAGTTTAGTGCTAGGGGGAATTTGGGCGATTTGGCATACACCGCTCTTTCTTATGGCTGGTACCGGTCAGGCAAATATGCCGTTTTGGGCATATGGGTTGTCTGTCATGGCCTATTCGATTCTGATTAGCTGGGTATACAATGGATCATCGCGCAATTTGTGGTCCGCATTTCTCATGCATACGATGTTCAACGTCATGTTCGTGATGGTAGGCTTCGAAGCAGAAGAAGGGTATCCGATTGGCTTGATTCATTTAATGATCACGTTATGGACCGTAGCGATTTTAGTGTTATGGAAAACCTATGGGAAGTTGAATTACGAGCCACTCGAAGAAATGATCCCATCTTACCCGAGTGTTATGCATCGGATTCGCGAGGGTAAAGAGTAAAAACAAAAAAGAGAAAAGGAAGTGGACGTCTTGAACTTTCGCGCACTCGAACAATCAGACGTAAAATCTTTGCAACGCTTATTTATGGAGAGTTTGAGTGACTTGATTCGACGAGAACGTTTTGAAGACGCTGATTTGCTTGATGAAGAAGTGGTACGCCTAAATACGACCATTCAGGATCATTTTGACGACGATCATGTTCAATTGTATGTGGTTGAGCGCGAAGGAATCCTTATTGGAGCAGGAGCCTTGTTACCTCCAAACGATATTATATCGGGCAACTTGGAAATAAAGCGTGGTGCCATCGAACTCGGGAGCGTCTACGTTCTTCCTCGTATGCAGCGTCAAGGAGTCGGGTATTTTCTATTAGAAGAAATGAAACGAGAAATCCTTGCGAGAAAGCAACACGTCTTCTACTTAGATGCGGGCTTTCCCAGTGCTCAGACCTATTGGCAAAAACAATTGGGTGAACCTTCATTGATTCTCGACCATTACTGGGGTCCTGGTGCACCCCACATGATATGGGAAGTGAACATAAAATAAGGAACTTAGCGATGAAAGCTAAGTTCCTTATTTGTTAATAATAAGAACGCATGAACTGATGAATACCGGTCGCTGTCGCATTCGCCATCTGTTGGCGGTTCGTCGCATTCGTCAAATAGGCACGATCATTTGAGTTACTGATAAAGCCATACTCCACAAGTGTAGAAGGAACGACATTTTTTCCGACAACATATACATTTTGGTATTTTACGCCACGGTTTTGAACGGCCGAAATACGTGAACCAATCTCTTGATTAATCGAAGAACCAAGCGATCGACTCGCAGAAACGTATGGATTTGTCGTGTAGCTTTCCGTTGTCGGCACGAGCACCTCATGTCCATGTGCAGAGCTGTACACAGATGAGTTTGCATGGAGACTAACGAAAACATCCGCTTTATATGATTTACTCAATGAGACGCGTTCTGATAAGGAAAGATACGTATCGGTCGAGCGGGTCAATTTGACGTTGTAGTCATAGGTGTTCGTCAACGTGCTCATTAATCGCTTCGCCATATCAAGAGCAATGACTTTCTCGTATACCGATCCATATACAGCACCAGGGTCATTCCCACCATGCCCCGCATCGATAACGACCGTTTTTTGAGACGTATCCGTATCCCCTCCGCTAGATGTTGTTACATACTGGGAAGAAACATAGCCCGTGACACCTTTATAAGTAACGCGATACCAAGAACCATACGTGCTCAGATACGTCACAGCACTGCCTGAAGGAATGGTTAGTAAAATCGTACCTGAAGTCGATGCCATCTTGCGAAGATTCAAGTTTGCGGTAGTATAGTAGGTTGCTGTTGAATCTGGCGTAATCGTAGAGGAAGATGTGACTTTGACATACTGGGAAGACACATACCCAATTGTTCCGTTGTAAGACACGCGATACCACGAGCCATATGTACTGAGATAAATCACTTCTTTTCCACTCGGAATCGTCGTTAAAATCGTGCCTGAAGTCGATGCCATTTTACGAAGATTCAAATTTGCTGTTGTCGTGTAGGTTTTCACAGTGGTCGGCTGATATGTTTTAAGATATTGAGAAGACACATATCCGACAGTTCCGTTATAGGAAACACGATACCATGATCCGTATGTACTGATATACGTGACGGTTTTTCCAGAAGGAATCGTCGTCAAAATCGTTCCCGAAGTCGATGCCATCTTACGAAGATTTAAATTGACTGTCGTTGTGTAATATTTCGTTGCTGCTTCAACACGATGATTAAGAGAAGATGGAGATTGGAAATCAAATGGTGTAAATGTAACAGCCGAGACGATGAGTGTCGAGCTGATAAACAATTTTGTATGTAATTTAGACTTTAACATTTTCAAAATAGTGACTCCTTTGCAGAATAATAGTTGAACTTTTCATTATTCGATCAACAAATCACTATTATTATATAGATAATAAAGAAAAAAATGGGCATTAATATTTAATTTATTTATCTTTTTTTGAAATATAAAGGACTATTACAAATAAAAAAGACGCACGAGGCGTCTTTGAGAGAAGTTTTGATTCCTAATTAAAACTTTTAAATGAATTACCCAATGCGCGGCATTTCATCTGCAAAGAGAATGACGGGAGCATCAACTTTACCGATGCGTGGCATTTCGTCTGCATATGATTTTACTGGTTGTTCCACCTTACCAATGCGTGGCATCTCATCTGCATATGATTTAATTGGTTGCTCGACTTTCCCGATACGTGGCATTTCATCAGCCAACGGTTTCACTGTGCTTCCTAAAAGTAAAACAGCCGTTGCTAAGAATAATACTCCTGTAATTTTTTTCATTTGAATAACCTCCATTAGATTAGTTGTTTATTTGATGAAGCTGTAATTCCTAGTGTGTTTGAAGGTGCATGTGAATTATATTTTTGTAGATTCCAGTAAGTGACATAAAGCTTCGGATTGTTCATAGACACGACTTTCTAGCTCACCACTATATGAATCAGGAGAGTCTGATGGAAAAATTATAATCTTATCAGATCCATTCTCATGAGCCGTTGCTAAGATAGGGACTTGTAGTTGTTGGCTCAATAATGTGCTGCAAAGTGAATGAGAAAGATCAGCAGAATCGGTTTTATGTTGCGGTTTCCAACAAACATTTGTTTCAGGAAGGATGTATAAAATATGACCTTCTTGAATCAGTTTTTTGCATTGGCTTGTAACGAAGTCAGTGTCTTGCTCTACATTAATATACTCATAGTCATTATACTGCGTTTCATAAATGGTTTTAGTACTTCTTTTTAAAATAGAAAGAGATAGTTCTGGTCCTAAAATGTATAGCTTTTTAAAGGAGTGGGTTTTTTTTAAAGATCTAGCGATAAGTCGGGGTAAAGATTGATAGTAATCAATTTGAAAAGCGTTTACAATAAAGCCTCTAGGAGCATTCAACAAGTGGGTTAGGTTTTCTAAACCTGAAAAGCACCCTTTGTCTTCTGAAGTAAATATATCATTTATAGTTGAAGCTTGTTTTGACTTGAAGTAGATTTTGGGTTTAATGTAGTCTTCAGCTAGTAAGAAACTTAATTTTCCCATTTGTGATTTCACCCCTTAATTCTTATGATAAACATTATTTAACTAGTAAAAAAATACTAATTCATTGGTTGAACTTTATTAACTAGTTCAATATTATCATGCTTTCTAATAATGAAGGGGACGAATAGGTTGGGAAAATTGTCGCCAAAAAGTACCTTTATTTAGACCTTTTTCTAATCAGTTTCTTCAATACGTGACAAAAAGCCTATTATTAAAGAAACTTAAAATACTTTAGTACTAAGGGAGTTACTAATTGATATGGAGCATAATTATGGAAACGTTATTAAAGTAGAGCGTATGAGAAAAAATATGAAGCAGTCCGTTCTCGCTAGAGGTATATGCTCTATTTCCTATTTAAGTAAAATCGAGAACAATCAAACTACTCCAAGTGAAACCGTATTAGAGTTAATCTTTGAAAGATTAGAAATAGACATCCCCCTTTATTACGATTTTAGCGAGAAAGTACATGAGATAAAGTTTGAAATCAGAGAAATATTAAAAGAAGCAATTTTGTCTCGGAAAGATGAAAACTATATACAACGAATAGAAGGATATAAAACGAATCCCGTAGTACTACAATCAAAAGAGTTATATATGACGTTAATGGTGACATTGGCCCGATTTGGTATGATGCCGAAAGGTAATACAAACTATTTGATTGAAGTAGGATGGATTGCGGATCAATTAGACTTTGATAATAGATTAAGATATGACATTTTACACTGTCTGTATATGTTTCAATATCAAACAGCCGATCGGGAAACGACAATAGATTTATTAGAACAAGTTGGGCAAAGGTTGAAAAATACTAATATGCCCGATTGGGAACTTGCAGACATGCATTACATCATCGGTGCCTTACATCATCGATTTACTGATTATTTGCAAGCTATTGAAAATGTACGAGCTTCATTAGGATATTTTCAGGACAATTTTTGTTTAGAAAGAATCATCGAGTCACACATGATTATTGGTCTTTCATTTAAGCGTCGTAAACGTTACACTACAGCTCTTGAACACTATGAAAAAGCTGCAAAAGTCGCTGAGACCGCGAGATTAAATAATTATTTTGGGATGCTGTATAATAACATAGGAGATATTCATTTTCTTATTGGGGACCAAGAAAAAGCTCAAAAATACTTCCTTGATGGTTTTCATTTAAAAGAGGATACAAAAAGTAAATTATTTAGTGTCATGTCACTTCTTGAGGTAAATGTGGCACAACAAAATATCGAAGGAATCATGAAATGGTTAGAAACGGGTTATGAGTTAAAAGGAAACGAAGAAGATTTGGTAGAATTTCGTTATCATTTTGATATTTACTTGAATAAGTATAAATTTGAAGATCACAACGCATTTATTGAAAGTTTAAAAAAAGCAGTGGATTATTTTGAAGCGTACGATGAATACTATACGCATAAATACGCGTTGTGGTTATCAAGAGAATTAAGAAACACAGGTAAATATAAACTAGCTACGGAATATTACGAGAAAACAATCTCGATGATGTCACGCTGGGAATAAATAAAAAAGAACTCGAAATCAGTAAGCGTACCGATTTCGAGTTCTTTTTTATGGCGTTGTAAAATAATGCACCGTCCAGACTTGTTCTTGAACAAGACGCTCATCTGTTAAATGACCGTTATGGACTTGCTGCAATAAATGAATTAAGTGTTTTTGGAGATTTCCTTCATATGAGCCACTGTGCAAAATTTGCTCTTCGCTCGCAATAATATAAAATCCACCAAGTCGCAATGGAATATGTTTTCGAACTAATGCGGCAGCCGTTTGGAACTTCGCCTGCTCCCCTATGTGAGGCACATCGATTTCAAAACGCCCCCATTGTTTAAAGTCTCCAATTTCTGAAAAAGGTGGGTCACGATGATCCAATGGCAAGCCCTCCGATCTAACAATCTCTTTACATTCAGTATATCTTGTTTTCACTTTAAAACGTGCAAAAATAAATACATAGGGTATGGCTCAATCTATACTCTTAATTCACTTTTATGGTTTTCTATATTTTGTAAAAGAAATCCTTTCGTTTTTGAAAAGAGACAAAAATAACACGGTCGGATTGACCGTGTTATTGCATGATGTGCTCTTTTGAAGTAGGTAACTCACAGATGAAGGTACTTCCTTCCCCATAAACCGACTCCACATGAAGTTGACCATCGTGTGCTTTAGCGATTTCCTTACAGATTGCGAGCCCGAGTCCAGTACCGCCGATTTTACGACGATCTGAGTTGTCGACACGATAAAACTTTCCAAAGAGATGAGGGAGTGAGGCGCTAGGAATACCCATTCCGTGATCTCGCACCTTCATCACGACTTGTTCGTCTACTCGTTCGAGTGACACGAGGATGTTCCCCCCGTCTGGTGAGTACTTAATGGCGTTACTTAATAAGTTTCCGAGTAACTGACGCATTCCTTCTAAGTCTGCATCGATTATAAAATTCTCTTCAGCATCGGCATCGATGAACAATTCATGTTGATCGGTCGTTTCTTGATAAAACGTTACACTGTCAGTAGCGAGTTTATACAAATCGACCGGCTCCCATTCAAACGTTTGTTTCCCAGACTCCATTTTTTGAAGGTCCAAGAAATCATTAACGAGATAAGATAATCGCTTCGCCTCATCATGAATCGTTTTTAGATAAAGCTCTCGGCGATTTTCTTTCAAATCACGTGACAACATGAGCTCCGTAAAGCCATAGATTGACGAAAGGGGCGTTCGCAACTCATGTGATACGGTCGAAACGAGCTCTGACTTCATTCGATCTACCTCGGTCTCGGCAGTGACGTCGCGTAGCACAAGCATCGTTCCGCGAAGTCGACGATCACGATAGACGCTTTCGGCATAAAGCTGAATGAAACAATCACCTTGATCGATTGAAATTGTAAGTCCGTCTTCGGGCGTATCTTGTAAAAAGACGCGTTCGAAGTAACGAACGAATTGTTCATGCTGATCCACACGTTCTGCGAGTTGCTCGATATCGATATCAATCGCTGACAACTCTTCATACCCTTTGTAGTCAAAGTGAAGGTCGTCAAACATGCGAATAAACGCGCGATTTCCAACGACAGTGTCGTCTTCATAGTTCACGTATAAAATGGCTTCGCGCACGGAGTTGATCAATTGAGCGGTTTCTTTTCGATCTTGTTGCATCTGACGATAAAGCTGCATCCGAAGCAGTGAAATGGCGAGCTGACTAGCGAACGCATTCAGTTCAGACTTTTCACTTGCGTCATATTGTTCATCGTAACGAGCTAAATATAGGCAACCAATCAGGCTGTTATCTGACGGGTCCATAATCGGGATGACCGTTTCATAAATATAATACGGATAGGTGTGCAAAGCATCGACGACCCGTTTTGACGTAGCTGCAGGAGATTTAGAAATCATGACACGTTTCAGGAGCAGTGATTCCTTTTTAAGACTCTCTTGCTGATCTTCCGTCATTTCTTTTGGTACGACAGATGTGATTTCTCCGTCTTTTGTGAGTAGCAAAGCACCAAATTCAGACTTTGTGAGTAAAACAATTTTTTCGATGACGGATGAGTAATCAAATAAAGATTCTTTCGACGCTAATACTTCAATCAATTCATTACGATATTGGAGGTTCGTTTCATTTAACTTTGATTCTTTAATCACGTTTTCGAGCTTTTCTTTTTTCATTTTGAGTCTACTGTTTTGATCGGCCATTCGTTTGATGAGTGGGCGACCAATCAATAGAATGGCGCTGATAAACATAATGAGACCAATCATCCAAATCCATCGAAGGGCGGTAAGTTCGAATGAGGATACATTTTCATCTCGAATAAACCAAACCCCGATTAAAGTCAAAATAATACTAAATCCGCATACGCTATATAAAATACTGAGTATTTGACGACTGTTTAGTTGTTCAATCCACTTGCTGATCATTCGTTCTACTTCCTTCCTTGAACATAAAAAACGATAGGTCATCTTTTCCTTGTCCTGCATTTTATGAAAAAGGGAAAGGAAATTGAATTAATTTGCTTACGTAATGTATATATCTAGCACATAAAGCGATTTACCCGAAATGATTGAAATATACACGTCCGAATCTTCTAGTCGTTGACAAGATCATCAATAATTATTATCTTGAATTTAAGATAAAAAACCAAGGAGTGTGACTAAATGTTATCCATTGAACCGTCCGCCTTAACTGAGCGAGACGCGTATAAGTTTTTGATTGGCAGTATTGTGCCGCGACCAATCGCCTTTGTAACGACACGTAATGGGGACGTGATCAACGCTGCTCCATTCAGTTATTTCAACGTAGTCGCTTCCAATCCGCCTCTCGTTTCCGTTTCTATTCAACGAAAAAATGGCGTGATGAAAGATACAGCACGAAACGCAATCACGACTAAAGAACTTGTCATCCATGTTGTTGACGAAACGAATGTTCACGATGTGAATGAGACGGCTGCGAATCTTGACGCTGATGAGAGTGAACTGTCACGTACAACGTTCACAATTCAACCGAGCGACGTGATTGCGACTCCAGGGATCAAAGAAGCAAAAATTCGATTCGAGTGCGTCTTACATCAACATGTACCAATCGAACATGAAGGACAAACGACAGCAGACTTGTTGATTGCAAGGGTTGTCCGCTTTCACATTGAGCGAGAAATATATGAACATGGACGAATCGATGCGAGACAGTTGGCGCCGGTCAGCCGTATGGCCGGGAATAGTTATGCAACACTCGGTGAACTTTTTGATGTGAAGCGTCCTGAATAATCCACAAACGTGCCCGTTTTTCTAAAGAACGAGCACGTTTTTTGGGTAAAGGAATAAGGAGCGTATTTGCATGTAGTATTTCTTTCATTTCGGAACGCTCTTATGTCACAATAAAGTCAGAACATTCTAACTTCAAGTCATCCTAGATTCAGAGAAAAAGGGGAATCCGTCATGTACCGTCCAACTGTCCAATCGATTATAACTGCCATTGAAACTGTGATTGTCGGAAAAGAAGAAGTCATCGCAAAGAGCCTGACTGCCTTGTTGGCAGGCGGGCATGTTCTTTTAGAAGACGTACCTGGCGTCGGGAAGACCATGCTCGTTCGTACGTTTAGCCGGGCAATCGACTTAGATTTTAAACGGATTCAATTCACGCCAGACATGTTGCCGTCAGACTTGACGGGAATCTCGATGTATAACCAAAAAACGAGAGAGTTCGAATATCGTCCGGGACCGCTCATGGGCAATATTATTTTGGCGGATGAGATTAACCGAACTTCACCAAAAACGCAGTCCGCTCTTCTCGAGGCAATGGCCGAGCGGAGTGTAACGGTAGACGGTGAGTTGAAAGTGTTACCTTCACCATTTTTCGTCATGGCGACACAAAACCCGATTGAGCATGAAGGGACATATCCATTACCGGAAGCACAGTTGGACCGCTTCTTACTCAAAATCGAGATGGGTTATCCGACATTCAATGAAGAAATCGCACTCTTAAGTCGTTTTGAAAAGGAAGAGCCGCTTGAGGCGCTTCATAGTGTCATTACAAAACAAGAAGTAGAACTCATGCAACGTGAAGTGAGAGAGGTCCATGTATCGAGTGCCGTCAAACAATACATCGTAAGATTGGTGCATGAGTCACGGAAGGATCCCCATACGTATTTAGGAGGCAGTCCACGAGCTACGCTTGCGTTGATGAAAGCGGCGCAGGCATGGGCGTATATTCATAATCGTGACTTCGTGTTACCGGATGACGTCAAGGCGATGGCGGCGAGTGTGCTCGGACATCGTATCTTGTTAACGGCTGAAGCGCGATATAAAGGAAAAACACCAAATCAATTGATTCAAGGTTGGCTTGATACGTTGCCTGTCCCGATGGATCGTGAGGTCAACGAGGTATGAAAAACTGGATGAAGCTGTTCGTTGTATGGGCGGCGGCATTCGGGTTGTACGCATTTGCCCGTATCGAAGGGAGTATCGTTGCTTCGACATTATGGTGGTCGTTCGTGGTGTTGACGGTTTATTGGACGCTCTTTATGATTTATCCGGTCACTGCGGCAAATGTGTCACGACGAGTCACGACGAAACGTCTCGTCTCGGGTCAATCAATGGACGTCGAGTTACGAATCGAACGAAAATATCCTTTTTTGATTGGAATGGTGACGTTAGAAGAACGATTGCCACAACGATTGATTGATGAAGACAGGACAATCATCGTACCGGTAGACCGTTTCTTTCGACGCGCCGAAGAGGTCCATTACGAGGTCAATGCGATTAAGCGGGGGATTCATGTCTTTGACCGAACGGTTCTTCATGTGCGCGACGTGTTCGGTTTATTTGATCGGAAGCGGACGTTGCGAATCGAGACAGTTGTAGAAGTGTCACCTGCCGAACTTCCGTTTGACCTTCCTCGAGATGAACATGTCGGAGGACGCGGCGAACAATATCGTCAAATGCGTACTTACACGGAAGTGGCCAATACGACGAGCGGTGTCCGTGAATACGCGGCAGGGGACCGAATTGGACGGATTGACTGGAAAGCTTCTGCTCGACGAGGGAACTTGATGACAAAAACATTTGACCAAGAGCAAGAAAAGAAACTTTCACTCGTATTCGTACCGGCTGTCTCTGCCGGGTATGAGGAGGCGTTTGAACGTTCGTTGTCTTTGCTCGTTGGTGCGATTCGACAGTTGGAACGAAAGAATTTGCCGTTTGAACTATATGTCATTGAAGAACAGGTACGTCTGTTCCATCTTCCGGATCAAAGTGCAGAAGTCGGACACTATCTGTTGACTGCGACTCCAGAAGCGGAGGGGCGTCTTGTCGAGCGGGTGAAACAGAACCTGCCTCAACAAACAGGGGACTTGATTCTGATCAGTCCGTTTGAAACGACCTCGATTCGTGAACTCATGCATGAGACGCAGGGCAGTTATCACCTGTACACAGCGGTAAATGAGGTGACGGGATGAAGACATGGATCACGCGAATCATATATACAGCGCTCGCCGCCTATTTATTGTCTTTTTGGATTGAGCCGATTGTTGGAAGTACAACGTTCGATGTAAGTTGGCCGTTTTATTTCCTTCTGATCGTCCCGATGTTCGTCAGTCTTCTTCCGTGGGGTGCATTTCTTGGAATCTCCCTTCTCAATTTCCTAGTTGTGTTATACGTCTATCACGGAAGTATTTTCGACTGGTTTGGCATATGGATGGAAGATTTTATGGGCGTCATAAGCGGTGAGTTACCAAACGAGGCGATTTTCTTCTCTGCAATGGCGCTCATCGGTCTACTATTTGCCATCCTTGTTGGACGAACATACCCGAGTTACGGATTCGCACTTGGGATGATTGTTTCAACGCTCGGTGTCATGGCTTATTTCGATACGTGGACACTATATGATGGAGAGGGCAATATCCTTTATGCCATCGTCACGTCACTTCTATTACTATTTGTCACGGATTTAGCGAAGCGACCAAGTCAATCGCTCGTACGCTTTGTCAGCATCGGCTTGCTACTCAGTGTCGTCGTTGCGCTTGCGAGTGCCTCCCCGACATTGGAAGGAGATTGGTCCGACCGCATCACAACGAGTTTCCGAAATGCGACAACAGAAGGTGATGGGAACGGACCAGGTCGGGTCGGATATGGTGTGAACGATGAGGCGCTAGGCGGTCCGTTTGAACAGGATGATAGCATTGTCTTTATCGCGCGAGGCGTCCCGGCTCGTTACTGGCGAATCGAATCAAAAGCCATCTATACAGGAAAAGGTTGGATTGAGGCACCTGTTTTAGATTCTAACTATAATCGTGGGCAATTGGTCGACTCTGAAGTGGATACAACCCCGGAACAGGCGCTTTTGCGCTTTGATCGTCGTCAAACATTCGTTCCGTATGGGGGGGAGTATCCTCAAGCGACGGAAACAGAGTCAGGCACTGAATTTCGGGTCGGAGATATCGAACAAGCTTTTCCGAACGAGACCATCACAATTCAACCTTCTGGGAAAATTGTGTTTGAAAACGAAAACCAAGCCACACCGCGAACGATTCAACTTCGCTACAGTGTACCAGCTTTCTCGGAAGAACAGCTTGCTTTAAATGAAGAAGTGAGCTCGCTGACAGAAGAGGAAGAACGGGTCTATTTACAACTACCGGATTCCTTACCGGATCGTGTACGTGACTTGGCTACGGAGATTACCGCTGAAAGTGAAACTCCAAATGAGAAAGCAGAAGCGGTAGAAGCGTATTTCCGAAACGGAGAATTTCAATACGATACGGAAAATGTCGCGCAACCAGAAGGGGAAACCGATTATGTAGACCAATTCTTGTTCGACACGCAGATTGGATATTGTGATAACTTCTCTACGTCAGCAGCCGTCTTATTACGTGCGAATGGAATCCCGACACGTTGGGTAAAAGGATTTACAATGGGTGATACGCGAGGAGTTGTTCAAGGTGAGGAAGAGTATACGATTCGTAACCGTCACGCCCATTCATGGGTCGAGTATTTTATCGAAGGAGCAGGTTGGGTCCCGTTAGAGGCGACGATCAGCTTCTCAGATGCGAACTTACTACAGATGGAACGGGAAACGAATACAGATGATACGACACCGGCAACGAATGATCCGCAGGCAACGCAAGACAACAATGCGCAAAATCGTCCACAAGAAGATTTGTTGATCGATGATGTCACAACAGGTGATGCACAAGAAGAGTCTCGCAGTATCCCGGTATGGGGGTGGATTGTCATTCTTTTCCTTGTGGCCGTTGTCATTTGGAACCGGAAAATCATTGAGCGGCAAATCATGTACGTCTGGTGGATGAGCCGTCCGCTCACAGACGGTAGTCTCGTATCGATGCATCGCTATTTAGTGAAGCGACTTCGCGCGAACGGATTTAAAGTCGAAGGGCGTACACCGTCGGAGCTTGCCAAAGAAGTCGATGCCTATTACGAAACGAACGACATGACGCGCTTGACGGCCTTGTTCGAGCAAGCAGTTTACGCCGAACAAGAACCGAATTCAAAATATAAAGAATATTGGAAAATCATGATTCGTAGAATTATGAGTTGAAGTGACGGGATGCATCAAGTAAGATAGACGCATTAGTTAGATAATTGAACATGGCATTCCTTCGTATATACTCGTGAATTGGCGCGAGAGTCTCTACCGGACCACCGTAAATGGACCGACTATGAAGGAGCACGTTTCGCATACAAAGAAAAGGGCGTGCTTCTTCTTCGGTTTGGATAATCTGGGGAGAGGCTCGTCCTTTTTTTGAGGAGAAGGCAGAAAGGTGGAGATTTCGTGAAAGTAGAACAAGAAATGATTTTGGTGCTCGATTTTGGTGGACAGTATAACCAGTTGATCACGCGTCGTGTCCGTGACCTTGGCGTATACAGTGAGTTGCATTCACATAAAATGACTGCAGCGGAGATTCGCGAATTGAACCCAGTCGGCATCATCTTCTCTGGTGGACCGAACAGCGTATACGCGGAAGGCGCATATCGTTGTGACCCAGAAATTTTCGAATTAGGTATTCCAATCTTCGGAATTTGCTACGGTATGCAGCTCATGACGCATCATTTCGGTGGTCGTGTCGAACGTGCCGCACACCGTGAGTACGGAAAAGCGACATTGTTCTCAACACCGGAAGCATCAGCTATCTACAATGGACTTCCTGTTGAACATACAGTATGGATGAGCCACGGCGACCTCGTCATGGAAGCGCCGGAAGGATTCATTGTCGACGGAACGAACCCATCTTGCCCGGTCGCTTCGATTAAAAACGATGAGTTGAAAATGTATGGTGTTCAATATCACCCAGAGGTTCGTCACTCGGAGTATGGGAACGACATCTTGAAAAACTTCATCTATGAAGTGTGTGGTGCTAAAGGTGAATGGTCAATGGAGAACTTTATTGACCTCGAAGTCGAAAAGATCCGTGAAATCGTTGGTGACAAGCAAGTGCTCTGTGCCCTTTCAGGTGGCGTCGACTCTTCTGTCGTTGCGGCACTCGTGCATCGCGCCATCGGTGATCAATTGACATGTATGTTCGTCGACCACGGTCTCCTTCGTAAAGGAGAAGCAGATAGCGTCATGAAGACGTTCGCTGACGGATTTAACATGAAGGTCATCAAAATCGATGCGCAAGAACGTTTCTTGACGAAGTTGGCTGGTGTGTCGGACCCTGAACAAAAACGTAAAATTATCGGAAACGAGTTCATCTATGTATTTGATGAAGAAGCATCGAAACTTGTCGATATGGACTTCCTCGCACAAGGAACGCTCTACACAGACATTATCGAGAGTGGAACAGATACAGCGCAAACGATCAAATCACACCATAATGTCGGTGGATTGCCAGAAGATATGAACTTCACGTTGATCGAGCCGCTCAACACGCTCTTTAAAGATGAAGTCCGTGCGCTCGGTACTGAGCTCGGTCTTCCTGACTATATCGTTTGGCGCCAGCCATTCCCAGGCCCGGGTCTAGGAATTCGTGTACTTGGTGAAATCACGGAAGAGAAACTCGAAATTGTCCGTGAATCAGATGCAATTTTGCGTGAAGAAGTGAAGAAAGCAGGTCTTGAACGAGATATCTGGCAATACTTCACGGTACTCACACCGATTCGCTCAGTTGGAGTTATGGGTGACGAGCGTACGTACGACTATGCAGTCGGCGTCCGTGCAGTTACATCAATTGATGGGATGACGTCTGATTGGGCGCGCATTCCATGGGATGTACTTGAGAAAATCTCTGTCCGTATCGTCAATGAAGTCAGCCACGTTAACCGTGTGCTGTATGATATTACGTCGAAGCCGCCTGCAACAATCGAATGGGAATAAGCGGTTTGACGATGTTAGGGTAAGGGCGTTTGAACGCTTCTGTATCAACGGTTTCTAGTTGTAGATGAATGATAAACCCAATCACCTGCAACAATTCTATTTCAAAATCAGCTCTCTTTTACTCACGTTATTTGTGAATAAAAGGGGGCTGATTTTATGAATGAAATTCTAGTGTTGATGGATGATTTTAAACTTAATCAACAAATTCAAGGAAGACAATCCAAATATATTGAGATGTGTGTATGGAGATTAACCAAATGGCAAGAATTTATGAAACTTCATATGGCGGTAGAGTATGTTGAAGATGTTAAAGCTATTCATGTAAAAAAGTATATCCAACATCATCAGCAATTAGGGTGTGAGCGAGCGGCAACGATCAATAACAATATTGCCACTTTAAAAGTATTCTTTAACTACTTGATTGATGAGGAATTCATAGATGAATTAGATAATCCCATGAGAAAAATTAAAAATCTCAAAGAGGAAAAGCGAGTTATAACAACTTTTAATGACGATGAAGTTAGAAGGATTATCAGTGATGTACCAGAAGCAACGTATTCAAACATACGAGACAAACTCATGTTAATAACACTCTTTGATACAGGAATTCGTGTTTCAGAGCTAATATCAATTACAACGAATGATATTTCTTCAAAGAGTATTTTGATTCATGGAAAGGGTTCTAAACAGCGCTTAGTATATATTAGTAAAACGATGCGTAGGTATATGAGGAAATATGAAGTAGAAAGAAAGAAACGTTTTGAGCATAAAAATATTGAAGAAATAGAGAGCTATTACTTTTTAGATCAATCTGCTCTTCGACTACACCGCTCTACCATAAATAAGATTTTAAGAAGACATTGCAAAAATGTAGGAGTAAGAGCCGAAGTAAGGTGTTCTCCCCACGACTGTCGCCACTATTTTGCTCAGAAGCAATTACGAAACGGAATTGACGTATACAGTTTAAGTAGATTACTCGGACACTATGATACACAAATGACAGTCAAATATTTAAGAGGACTAGAGCAAGAGAGTATATTAGAAATCGGAAAATGTTATAGTCCTTTAAACGATTTTAATATCAGATAAGAAAAAATCCGATTTTTTCGTTAAGCATAAGTAATTAATTTGATACCAACGTTCTAGGCAGCTATCATGTAGCTGCTTTTTTAATTTACTACATACCTTCTTTCTTCTCTCAGAGGTACTGTAGACACACATTTGGAAGAAGTAAAAAATATCGATACGAAACACTTCTGTCAAATCATCTCCAATTAGGCAATAAATTCTTAATATTTATCGCTAGTGCAAAAAAAAGAGTCAATTTTTTTGAAAAAAATAAAAAAAGTACTTGACACGGTTTTTAAGACTTTTGTCAATGTTTTTATAACATTTCTTTCGAAATTCGCTGATTTTGGATTTTGTATAATGGAAATACATAGTTTTAAGAATACAAAGAATAGAGAGTGAGGATTGAAAAAGTAGGGTTTTATAAAAATGCTACTAAATACTAAATAATGAAAAGATGTACAAAGTGTTCGCAGTATAAAAACAATGTTGAATTTAGCAAAGATAAAAGTAAAAAAGATGGGTTAACTAGTGCTTGTAAAGAATGCAATAGAATGCGTAATAAAAAACGAAGAACAAATGGTGGTGATTTTTCTCAAGAGCAAAAGGAAATGATTTTTAAACAGTACGGTCAGTTTTGTCAAATTTGTAATGGCACATCGAATTTACAAGTAGATCATAGATTTCCTCAACATATATGTAATCCGAAAACTTCTAGTGTTACTGAAAACGCTTGGGTACTGTGTAAGACATGCAATGTCGCTAAAGGTACGAAAATATTAATTGAGGTAATAAAAGTAGTACCTAGAGACATATTAGGACCTATGTTGTTGAATAGTTTACAGCAACGAATCATGGGTACGAATTTTATTGAAAAGAAGAGCAAGGTTGGAGACAAACTATTTACCGAGATTATAATCACCTAAATCAACTGATTTTTGAAATGTAAATCCCTTTTTGAGTAAACTTACCGATATTTAAGGTGTAGTTTTACAAGAAGTTCAAAAACTACACCTAATATATTGGTGGTGGAGATAATAATACCACCCGAAAGTCGGGTATACCCCTGAGGTTAAAAAGTGATGAAAAAATATAGTGGATTTGGTGATTTTTCAGAAGAATAGATAGAAGAATAATAGATACAAAAATATAAGTAGAGATAAATATGCCCAGCATTCGGCTACGCCTCATTCTCTCGACATTAGTAAATTATCATTTGTCTATTGCTTCTAATGAATTTTAATAAAAGAAATGGAGTAAATATAATTGAGTAGAAATAAGTCAACAGTTTCATTACAGGAAGAGAATAAAGAATCGTTCATCATGCTTTCTAAGTCATTGGTTGAAACAAGACATTTAGGGAAGCACGGTGATTTAGATGTATATCATTTAGTGATTATAAAAACACTTGCTAACAATTTTCAAGGAGTTGCACTTACAGGTGTTAATCATTTGATGAAGTATATTGGAATGGATTTAGAACAGAGTTCAACTAAATTACGTACCAATCAATCGCTTCTTAGATTACAAAGTGAAGGTCATATAGAAATTTATGAAGATATTTCGATGATAAAACGTGTGTACCAACTCAAACATGCCAACAATTACTTTATTAGACCTACGGGGAAAGATGAAAGGTATGGATTTGCAAAGGTTTTCTACGAAGACGTAAAAAAAATTATTAATTTGAAAAGTAACTATAAACCAAAGATATTCGCAACATATCTTAACGTAGTAGGTTACTTGTTTTATTCTTCAACATCCTACCCGATCTCATATATAAAAATAGATACCATTGTCAAAAATACAAAAATAGCTAGAAAATCCGTTGTAGATTATCTTAGAGTCCTGTTTGAAAATGAAGTTTTATATTGCGTACACTTCAATGTAAATAATACGGTTTCAAAGAATTACTATACGAGATGGGTTCATAAGAAATATACCAGTCTATGGGGAATAGAAGAAGCAGAAGATCAATACAAAACCAATCGTGAAAAGTTTAAAGGTGGTGCAATAGGTGTGTGTGACGAGAGAGTAGCTTCATAAAATAAGCTGCTCTTTTATTGAATAAAATATTTATTTTATCGAAATTAAATTATGTTACTTAGATTAGGACTAAATTAGAGTTATCACAATGAATTTGCTAAAAGCTCATTACGGTATACCTTCTGTAAACCTTATACAATTAGATGGTATAATAGTTACAAATACTTGATAAAGTGGTGGTGACTATGGGAAGCAACTTTTCCTTTTTAAATGATAAATGGTCGGTTCTAGCTAACTTAGGAGAATCAGCAGAACGAAATATTTACATTGATCCCCATACAACATTAATGAAGTTGCGTTTATTTGCTGAGACGATGACGAAATATATTTTTGCTCTTGAAAATTTTCAAGAAACTTATGATACAAAACAAGTCGATCGAATTAATAAATTGAGGAAAGAAGGTATTCTTCACTCAGAGTTAATTGAGTTATTTGAGACGATACGTAAAAAGGGTAACAAAGCTGTGCATGGAGCGGAATATGGAGAAGTTGAAGAGGCAAAAGCGACGCTCCATCTTGCATATCGTATATCTGTCTGGTTTATGGAAGTATACGGAGAATGGAACTTTGAAGCTTCTGCTTATTGTGAGCCGATAGAAAAAGAAGAAAGATTAGAACTGGATAAGTTACAAAACGAATATGATCTTAAAGTCAAACATTTAGAAGAAGAGTTAAATACTATTCGCAAAGATGCAAAATTAGTAACTTCTGATTTGAAAAAGGAACGTAGACAGAGAGCTAAAAATAATAGTCGAAATCAATACCTAACAGAAGCTGAAACAAGAATGATTATCGATGAAAAGCTACGCTCTGTAGGTTGGGAGGCTGACACTCTTAATTTAAATGCTTATACAAATAAAACAAAACCAGAAAAAAATAAGAACATGGCTATAGCTGAATGGAAAGTTGGGAGAGGGCGAGTTGATTATGCACTCTTTGTTGGCTTGCAACTTGTGGGGTTAATTGAGGCTAAAGCAAAGCATAAAAATATACCTTCTGTTTTAGAGAGTCAGACTAAAACATATGCTAGAAATGCAGTTTCAATGGAAGATGAAAAGTTATTAGATCTACAAGGTGATTATAAAGTACCGTTTCTGTATGCGACTAATGGTAGACCGTTCTTAAGACAGTTACACGAAGAGTCAGGAATATGGTTTTGGGATGCTCGTAAACCAACGGATCATGCCCGTCCACTTGAAGGTTGGCATTCACCAGAAGATTTGCAATTACTTTTGAGTCAAAACGATGAAGTAGCAAATGAAAAGTTGCAGGAAGAGGATATTACGAAATTTGGATTACGATATTACCAGCAAAACGCTGTATTAGCAGCTGAAAAAGCAATGCAGGAAGGACAACGTAAAATGCTCGTCGCAATGGCGACTGGTACGGGGAAAACAAGAACTGCACTTGCACTTATGTATCGTTTGATTAAAGCGAAAAAGAGTCGAAGGATTCTATTTTTAGTCGATCGTAAATCTCTTGGTATTCAAACAGAAAACGCATTAAAAGATACAGAAATAGAAGGATTGCCGTTTTCAAGTATTTACGATGTTAAATCTTTAGATGATTTAACACCTGAAATTATGACTCGAGTTCATATAGCCACTGTCCAGGGGATGGTACATCGATTGTTTTATAGCGATCAAAACCGTACACCAAGTGTAGGGCAATATGATTTCATTATCGTGGACGAAGCTCACAGAGGGTATACTAGCGATCGAGAAATGACAGATGATGAACTATTGTTTGAAGACCAGAACGACTACATTAGCCAGTACAGACGTGTTATTGACTACTTTGATGCAACCTGTTTAGGGCTTACAGCAACGCCGGCTCTTCATACAACGGAGATATTTGGGATGCCAATCTTTAAGTATTCATATAGTGAAGCGGTTTTGGATGGGTTTTTAACTGATCATGAACCTCCATATGTATTTAAAACCGAATTATCGACGTTAGGGATTACTTTTGAAAAAGACACTGAAGTAGAAGTATACGATGCTGAGAACAATGAAGTTCAATTAGAAAAAGTAGAAGATACTCTTCATTTTGAAGTTGAACAGTTCAACAAGCGAGTTATTACCGAACCATTTAACAGGGCTATATTAAACAAGCTTGTAGAGTACATTGATCCCATGGGTAAAGAAAAGACACTTATTTTTGCTGCCACAGATCAGCATGCCGATTTAATTGTGCGGTTGTTAAAAGAGGCTTTTAAAGATCGTGGTGATGAGGTTGAAGACGATTCGATTGTAAAAATCACGGGTTCTATTTACAAACCGCTTGAAGCGATTAAACGCTTCAAGAATGAACGCTTGCCAAATGTAGTTGTTACGGTTGATCTTCTTACTACAGGTATTGATGTGCCAAGTATTACGAATATTGTTTTCATGCGACGTGTGCAGTCTCGGATTCTTTACGACCAAATGCTTGGTCGTGCGACGCGACTTTGTCCTGAGATCAATAAAACCCATTTTAATATTTATGATGCCGTTGGGATATATGATAAACTTCAGAAATATACAGAAATGAAGCCTGTTGTGAAAAGTCAAAATCACAGTATTCGAGAATTGCATGAGCGGTTAGCTAACGCAGAAACAGAAGAAGAAGTGAGTTTCTTTAGTGAACAATTAACCGCTAAGCTACAACGTCGTAAACAAAGACTGAGCGAAGAAGACAAAAAGAAATTTGAAGAACTGTCTAATGGAAAAAGCATTGATGATTGGATTAGTGAAGTGAAGAACTATTCACCTCAAGAAGCTATCGATCATTCAATCTTGTTCGAATACGTGGGAGAGTACAAAGCCCAAGCAGGTCGTCGATATATCTCTACTCATGAAGATGAAGTTACAGAAGTGAGTCGAGGATATGGAGAGGGGAATGAGCGCCCTGAAGACTACTTAGATGGTTTTGTTCAATTCGTTAAAGACAATATGAATGAAATACCAGCTCTTCAGTTAATTTGTACTCGTCCAAAAGATTTAACCAGAAAGGATCTGCGAGAACTTATTACAATTTTGGAGACGAAAGGCTTTAAGCAATCACATTTGCAAATTGCTTGGAAGCAAGCGAAGAATGAAGAGATTGCTGCAGATATTATTAGCTTTATTCGCCAAGCCGCTCTTGGTGTAGCGTTAGTTGATCATGAAACACGCATTAAGTATGCGATGCAAAAGGTACATGTACTTCATGATTGGACACCAAGGCAGAGAAAATGGTTAGAACGGATTGAAAAACAATTGTTACTATTCCCTGTTTTAGCGCCTACACCAGAAGATGCGTTTTTGGAAGAACCATTTAAGAGTAGTGGTGGATTTAGAACATTGCAAAGAGAATTTGGAGATTTAATTGATCCTATTGTGGCGACAATTAATGATAACTTGTATGTAGGATAGTATAGTTATAGTGCTGCTGACTTAATTTAGCAGCACTTTTTGCGTTATAATAATAAAATTGACTTGCTAATTAGTTAGTTAATTATAAACTAATCGTATAAATAGGAAATTTGGAGGAGTAAAATGACGAACCAAGAAATTGTAAAAAAATTATGGAATCTATGTAATGTATTACGGGATGACGGAATTAATTATCAACAATATGTAACAGAATTAACGTATCTACTGTTCTTAAAAATGATGAAGGAGCAAGAGACTGAAGTGATCATTCCAGAAGGATATCGTTGGAATGATCTTATTGAAAAAGAAGGCTTACTATTGAAACAATTTTATCAAAAACTTCTTCTTGATTTAGGTAGCAACGAAAATGATAAATTGCGTCTCGTTTACAGTGATGCTTCTACTAGCATTGAAGAACCAAAAAATTTAGAAAAAATTATCAAGTCTATTGATGCACTTGATTGGTACAATGCTAAACAAGAAGGATTAGGGGATCTTTATGAAGGTTTGCTTGAAAAAAATGCGAGTGAGACAAAATCAGGAGCAGGTCAATATTTTACACCTCGTCCTTTGATTGATGTAATGGTGCAATTGATTGATCCAAAACCAGGAGAACGTTGTGCTGATCCTGCTGCTGGAACCTTTGGTTTTATGATTGCAGCAGATCGGCATGTGAAAGAAAAAACGGATAATCATTTCAATTTAAGTGTAGAGGAAGTGGAGTTTCAAAAGCATGAAGCTTTTGCAGGAATGGAACTTGTAAAGGATACACACCGTTTGGCATTAATGAATGCATTGTTACATGATATTGAAGGTCGTATAGAACAAGGTGATACTTTATCAAGTAACGGCAAATGGATGAAAAATTTTGATGTCATTCTTACAAACCCTCCTTTTGGAACAAAAAAAGGGGGTGAACGAGTAACAAGGGACGATTTGACATATGACACACCGAATAAACAACTAAATTTTTTACAATTAATTTATAATGGATTGAATAAAGATGGTCAAGCTAGGGCTGCGGTTATTGTACCAGATAACGTACTATTTGAAGGTGGTGCAGGAACTCAAATTAGAAGAGACTTAATGAACAAGTGTGATTTGCATACTATCCTTCGTTTACCAACAGGTATTTTTT
This sequence comes from Exiguobacterium sp. s160, assembly GCF_018617575.1. Lineage (NCBI taxonomy): Bacteria > Bacillati > Bacillota > Bacilli > Caryophanales > Exiguobacterium > Exiguobacterium sp. s160. The sequence goes on along the minus strand of NZ_JACSKK010000012.1, from coordinate 6,952 downwards.
ACGCTCAAAGTGTTAAAACCAACGTTCTATTCTTTACTAAAGGTAAAACTGAGCGAGACAATACAGAAGGCGTTTGGGTTTATGATCTTCGAACAAATATGAATACTTTTGGGAAACGAAATCAACTTGAAATGTCTCATTTCGAAAACTTCATGAAAGCGTACATTGCTCCAGACCGCTCTAAAGTAAATGACCCTCGATGGAATGTCTTCACAAGAGAATCTATCGCCGAAAATAATGATAGTTTAGATGTTGGTCTTATAATAGACGATTCATTTTCAAAATACGATACTTTACCAGATCCGCTTGAGTCAGCAGAAGATACAGTCTTCAAGCTTCAAAGTGCAATAACCTTGTTAAGTGAAATCGTTGACGAATTAAGTACTGTTGAAAAAAATGAGGTAATTAAAAATTGAGTAAGAGTAGAAAAAAAATAAATGAATTAGTGGAAGAATTGTGTTTACCTTTGAACGACCATCCATTTCAAATACCGAACAATTGGATATTTGTAAATCTAGGTCAAGTAGTTACTATAAATCCAACTAAACCAAAATTAGAGGTTCCAGATGAGCAATATTGCAGTTTTTTACCGATGGGTATGGTAAGTGCAAAAAAAGGAAGGATAGAGAGATTAGAAGAACGAGAATTTCAAAAAGTTAAAAAAGGATATACTTATTTTGAAGAAAACGATGTTCTTTTTGCTAAAATTACTCCATGTATGGAAAATGGTAACGTTGTTATAGCTAAAGATCTGAAGAATAAATTTGGATTTGGTTCAACTGAGTTTCATGTTCTTCGTGCAACAAAAGCTGTTGATGAAAAGTATCTTTTTTATTTACTGAGAACAGAGAGTTTTAGAAAACAGGCTAAAATGAAAATGACTGGCGCTGTTGGTCAACAACGCGTTCCTAAAAAATATTTGGAAGCTTATCCGTTACCTTTACCTCCCGTAAAAGAACAAAAAAGGATTGTTGAAAAAATTGAGCAACTTTTGTGTAAGCTTGATCAGATTGAAGAAATACTTGAGGAAGTTCAAGAAGCTTCGACGTTACGAAGAGATGCATTGTTAAAAAAAGCTTTTCGTGGTGAACTTCATAAAGTAAAGGGTGAACACTACAGTATAATTGGGAATCAAGATTCTCTTCCAAGCAAATGGGAATGGAGAACATTTGGCGAAGTGGCAAAAGTTAATTCAAATTTAGTGGATCCAAGCCTGTATCAAGAATTTCCTCATATTGCTCCCGATAATATCAGGAAGTATACAGGAGAGCTTTTAAACTATCAAACAATACAAGAATCGCAAGTGAAAAGTCCGAAACATTATTTTTATAAGGAGCAGATTCTATATTCTAAAATACGACCATACTTATCGAAAGTCATCATTGCACCGTTTGAAGGTTTGTGTAGCGCTGATATGTATCCAATTAATACTTGTTTAGAGACTAAATATCTTTACTGGTATATGCTTTCTCCAGTTTTTGTTGAAAAAGCATCTACAGCTGGATCAAGATCAGTACTTCCTAAAATAAACCAAAAAGAATTAAGTCGTATACCTGTTCCTGTTCCCCCAATTGAAGAGCAAAAGCAAGTAGTGAATAAGATTGAAAAAATGCTACACAAGGAAAGAGAAGTGCTGAAACTGATAAAAGATACTACTCTAAAATTGGAAGGTATCAGAGAATCTATCTTAATCAGAGCTTTCCGTGGTAAACTTGGTACAAATGATGGTGTTGAACACCATACGATAGAAATTTTAAAACAAGAATTTGAAATAAAAATCAAATAATATTTTGTCTATTAAACCATCGTTTTCTAGATCGTTTTTGAGCGCGTATAAATTAACATTTATACGCGCTCTTTTTCATTGTTTTCGTCTATAAACTCGTCTATTATCAAAAGTGTATAAAACGTATGGTAAATAGAAAGTTGGTGTATAAATGAATCGAATCATTGGTTACTGTCGTGTTAGTACTGAAGAACAGAACTTAGATGTGCAAGAAAGAGCTATTAAGAAGTACGCAGAAGAAAAAGGGTTTAGGCTAGTTATGTATGTTGAAAAAATATCAAGCCGAAAGAGTGAAAGAGTTGAATTGAATAATGCATTGAAAGCTTCTACGCAAGGAGATCTTTTCGTAGTGTATAAACTAGATCGTTTAGCTAGAAGTACTAAGGAGTTATATGAATTGACAGAGCAATTGAAAGAAAAGCAAGTTGATTTTGTATCGATAAGTGATGCTTTTGACACATCTACCCCAACAGGAAAAGCTATGTTTGGTATGTTAGCTGTTTTTGCTGAGTTTGAGCGTGATATTATCCAGCAACGTACAAGAGCGGGATTAGAAGCGGCTCGTAAGAGAGGTAGAATTGGAGGAAGACCAACTGTAGATGAGAAAGTTAGAAAGCATGTTTGTGCATTGTTCACAAGTGGCGAGAGCGCGAAAGATATCGCTAAAGAATATGGTATAGGAAGAGCAACTGTCTATAAAATAATTAAGGAAAATAAGAGGCGTATAAACAAAGAGTAAGATTATGAATCAAAATACATTAATTTGTTTCGTTTTAAAAAACGAAGGCGGGGGTTATTATACACATAAATATCATCAATTTTAGCGTATATAATGATTAGTAGGTGAAAACACACATTCTAAATTCTATAAAAATTCGACGTATGAAATTCGGGTGCAAAATTCTATAGGTCAGATTGCTTTAGAGTTAGGAAATACTATTAGAGGAGGCGGTGGAATTTGGACACTAAAGATCTTATAACACTGATTGGTATAGGGATCACATTAATTGTTGGGGTAGCTAATTTGATCAATAGCTTAGTAACTAATAAAAGAACTCTCTATGTAAATGCGGTAACCAGTGAAAGGGTAAAGTGGATAGGGCAGTTAAAGGATTTGTTGGCGGAATACTCATCGCTGACTTACTTTTACAAACAAAAAAAGATATTAGAAGGCGCTGAATTAAATGCTTATATCGAGAAGCTGAGTTATTTAAGACACCGAATTAAACTACATTTAAATCCGGTTGGTGAAAAGGATAAAAAAATTGTTTCATTAATTGATAAAATAAACAAAAAATATATATTGATCTATGATTTTTACAAATCCACCAGAGGTGAAATTAAGACAGAAGCTGAATACATAGAAAGAATTGACAGCATGGTTTCATTATTAGATAAAGAACATTTACAAGAATTACAAGAAGAACTTGAGTGGTTTGAAAATGCTAGAAAAAATGATGAGGAATCTGATGAGGAATTTGATGAGGAATTTGATGAGGAATCGAAAATAAAATTATATTTAGAAATGATTGATAAAATAAAAGAGTTAATTAGAAGGGAATTAGGTAATAAAGGGAGACAAGATTTATTGGATTGGTCAAATGAATTAGTAGAATTAGCTGGTATGTATCTTAAAGAAGAGTGGGAAAGGGTGAAAATCGAGTCTCATAGCGGACGAACATTCAAAAGCACTAGAGTAAATCAAAACAGCCAATTAATTTTACTGTTATTTGCTGGTTTATATATTATTGTCGGTACGTTAATAACTGCATTCTTTACAGATCTATCATGGGGATTAACTTTTATTTTGTTTTCTTTTATAACGTATACAATATTTGTACCGTTTATGAAGGAGGTTTTAGCCGGAGAACATTTCAATCGGAAAACATACAATATTTATGTTTCTGTTTTTGAAGTGTCTTTATGGGTGGTAATTATAGCTCTAATTAAGCTTTTGTTTATAAATACTGAAATTGAAACATCAAGTGAATGGATAATATATACTTATCTTCTAATATTGCTTGTGCTAAGAAATTTTATTAAGTTTCGTTCTTTAATAATGTAGGTGTCTTAAAGCTTAGGTTTTTTAAATATGGATTTGGATTACTAAAGCATTGATTACTAAATATTCACCTGCTACAATTGTACAAACAAATAACTGATAAAATTGAGCGATAATTGATTTGGATATACCGTTGAAGCTAGTAATGTCAGCCACGTTAACCGTGTGCTGTATGATATTACGTCGAAGCCGCCTGCAACAATCGAATGGGAATAAGCAAAACAGAGGGGGCATACCCTCTGTTTTGTCTTAAAACCGAACATTAACGTTTTTTTAATATATAAAATCCGTGAATTTAGTTGACATTCTATTTTCACGCTGATACGATAAGAACGTTCTTATTATAACCGAACAATCATAAAATATTTTGCCGTATAATGTCGGGAATATGGCCCGAGAGTCTCTACGAAATCACCTTAAATGATTTCACTACGGCGAGACATAGATGAGGGTGTATGCCCTCGTATGTTTCGCGTGGGGTCCTCGGTCATTTGCCGGGGACCTTTTCTCGTTTTACGGCGAGTACAAGGAGGAAAACAAATGAGCACACAGCTCAAGCAAGAACAGCAACAACCTACAACGAGTCGGATTGATCGTTACTTCCAACTCACAGCACTTGGAACGAGTGTCCGCACTGAATTGATTGCAGGATTCACAACGTTCCTCGCAATGGCGTACATCCTTTTCGTGAACCCAAACGTTCTCGGGGCAGCGGGGATGGATACAGGCGCGGTCTTCGTCGCAACTGGACTTGTTGCGGTAGTCGGTTCATTGACAATGGGACTTTTAGCGAACTATCCAATTGCGATTGCGCCGGGCATGGGCCTCAACGCGTTCTTCGCATATAGCGTTGTTATCGGAATGGGTGTACCGTGGCAAACGGCTTTGTCGGGTGTACTCGTATCGGGTCTCTTCTTCATCGTATTGACGCTATCAGGTATTCGCGAAACAATTGTTAACGCGATTCCAGCTCCACTTAAAATGGCAGTCGCGGCAGGGATTGGTTTCTTTATCGCTTTCATCGGATTGAAAAACGCAGGAATTGTCGTAGCGAACGAAGCGACACTCGTAAGTCTCGGTTCACTTGGAACGGGAACGACACTTCTTGCTGTATTCGGACTTGTTGTCAGTGCGTTACTCATGGCGCGTGATGTAAAAGGTGGAATCTTCATCGGGATGTTGTTGACGGCAATCGTTGGTATGATCTTCGGTCTCGTTCCGACACCGACGGCAATCTCTGATGTTGTGTCAATGCCACCGAGCATGTCATCAACATTTGGTCAAGCGTTCATCAACTTTAGTGACGTATTCACGCTCCAAATGCTGATTGTCATCTTAACGTTCTTCTTCATCGATTTCTTTGATACGGCTGGTACGCTTGTTGCCGTGGCGCGTCAAGCAGGAATCATGAAAGAAAACAAAGTACCGCGCGCAAGTAAGGCGTTAATGGCTGATTCGACAGCAACGGTAGCGGGTGCGATCTTCGGAACATCTACAGCGACTTCATATGTTGAATCGTCAGCTGGTGTTGCTGCAGGTGGACGTACAGGTTTGACGGCGGTGTTCGCAGGATTGTTCTTCGGTTTGGCATTGTTCTTCTCACCTCTCTTGGCGGTTGTAACAGCGCCGGTTACGGCTCCTGCATTAATCATTGTCGGTGTGCTCATGGCTTCGGCTCTTCTTGATATCGATTGGAAGAAAATCGAAATCGCAGTACCGGCTTTCTTGACGATCATTATGATGCCATTGACATCTTCAATCGCAACAGGAATTGGACTTGGGTTCATCCTTTACCCACTTATGATGATTGCGAAAGGAAAGACAAAAGAAATTCATCCAATCATGTATGGGATGTTAATCATCTTCTTGGCATACTTCATGTTCTTACCACACGCATAAGTTCATTTGAAAAGCCGGCTCTTTCATTAAGAGTCGGCTTTTTTGTATGCGGTATTTTCAGGTAGGAAAGGGTCATACATCGTGATGGCATGGTTCTCTGTAATGAATTCATTCCGGAGATGAGTGCCATTCATTGAAGTTACTTCTCTAAAAATCTGATTATGTCGTATTGTCCCTCCCCACCACTCACGGGTGAAATGATGGTTTTCTTCATATATACGATACTGCTCTTTATTCGGGATGGTAGAGCGCCATTCACCTACGAGATAATCTCCCTCTATATATAGAAGGAGTTGATACGTTTGTGCGGTTTGATTTGTAATTTGTAAATCGAGATAATTGTAAGAGCATGTTGCGCCACTTCCGAATGGTTGGTCTCTTCGATAGTCAGGAAACACGTCGTAGCTATGACGATAACGCTCAGTTACAGTCAATGGGCTATGAAGTGTAATCCAATAAATGAGGTTAGATAGTTGGCATAAGCCACCGCCGATTCCTGAGGTGACCTTTCCGTAATGCAGAATCATGCCATCGACATAGCCTTTTCGTTTAGTAGGCTTGCCAATCATCTTCCAATAAGAAAAGACGTCGTTCGGTGTTAGGATGGCTCCGTTTAGGTTTGCGATTGCGATCTTTAGATTCGTGACTTTATTATGTTGAACTTCCATGTCTACATCTCGTAGTTGTCGATAGAGGGGAGTTCGGTGTGTAAAAATGAGATAAGGCATTGGTTCAATGTTTTGTTTCGAGACGTATTGTCGTTTGTCTGTCATCCATTCCAATCGTCGTTTCATTGTGTATACTTGTGTACCGGACCAGATTCTAAACGGTGAACGCTTTTTTGGTTTTTGTAAATCGGTTTGGATCATGAATGTGTCTCCTTATCGGTTGATAGTCGTTATTAGATATAAGTGTATTCTTTGAAGTGATCTGTTCTTCCTTTTAGAAGTTGAGATTCAAACTTTATAAAGATACGAAAAATAATCAAAAGTTTTTTTAGAATAATGCTTGCAAGATTAAAAAGCAGGTGATATAGTTATCTCTGTTGCCAGCGACAAACGTTGAACAAACAAAAAAGTTGTTGACATCAAAAAGAATTAAATGTTATTATCATTTAGTCGCCAAGAGCGGCAGACGAACTTTGAAAACTGAACGATGAGGCAAAAATAAGTTTTACAATTTTTGAATGAAGCGCAAGCTTCGTC
>NZ_JACSKK010000011.1:0-43850 GCF_018617575.1 Exiguobacterium sp. s160 | reverse complement strand
GAATTTGATATAGCTCTTAAATTGACGAAGCTTGCGCTTCATTCAAAAATTGTAAAACTTATTTTTGCCTCATCGTTCAGTTTTCAAAGTTCGTCTGCCGCTCTTGGCGACTCTTAAAATAATACAAGTCATCGACACAGTTGTCAACCACTTTTTTTATTTCTTTCCGCTGCCATCAGCGGCAACGTTTATTACTTTACCGCACACCTTTAATTAACGCAAGGGTTTTTTATAAAGTTTTTTTAAAAAAGTTTTTTCGTTAGAGTTTACCCTTTATTCAACGGCTTGTTTGCCAGCGTTCATCCGGAAAAATAAAAAAAGAGAAACTGGATTGCACCTACGTACAAACCAGCTTCTCTACTATTATTTACTGTTGATGACGCATTGTAGGGAAAAGAAGAACGTCGCGGATTGATGGTGCGTTCGTCAATAACATGACAAGACGGTCAATCCCGATTCCAAGTCCACCTGTTGGTGGCATACCGTACTCAAGCGCCTCAAGGAAATCGTTATCGAGTTCATGCGCCTCGTCGTTACCTGCCTCTTTTTCAAGCAATTGTGCTTCGAAACGCTCACGTTGATCGATTGGATCGTTCAACTCCGTGAAGGCATTCGCGTGTTCACGACGAACGATGAACAATTCAAAACGATCTGTGAAGCGTGGATCCGTTTCGTTTTTCTTCGCTAACGGCGACACTTCAACTGGGTGTCCTGTCACGAATGTTGGTTGAAGCAATGTCTCTTCGACCTTTTGCTCAAAGAACTCGTTGACGATATGACCGAACGTCATATGGTCCTGAACTTCCACACCATGCTCTTTCGCAAGGGCACGTGCTTCTTCGTCGGACATTTGTTGCCAAAAGTCTACACCTGTCTCTTCTTTAACAAGGTCGACCATGTGTGCACGTTTCCAACCGATGCCAAGGTGAATTGTATCTTCACCATATTGTACATCTGTTGTACCGAGTACTTCTTTCGCTACGTGCGCAACCAATTCTTCCGTCAAATCCATGATGTCGTTGTAATCCGCATACGCCTCATACAATTCAATCATTGTGAATTCAGGGTTGTGGCGTGTCGAGATTCCTTCGTTACGGAATACACGTCCGATTTCATAAACGCGCTCGAGTCCGCCAACGATTAGACGTTTCAAGTGAAGTTCGATGGCAATACGCATATAAAGTTCCATATCCAACGCATTATGATGCGTTAAGAACGGACGCGCCGCTGCTCCACCCGCAATCGTGTGTAACATCGGTGTTTCCACTTCTAAATATCCTTTTTGATTTAAGAAGTTGCGAATCTCAGAAATGATGCGGCTACGCAAAATGAATGTCTGGCGTGAATCTTGGTTTGTGATCAAATCAAGATAACGTTGGCGATAGCGCTGTTCCACATCTTTCAATCCATGATATTTGTCCGGAAGCGGGCGAAGTGCTTTCGTCAAGAGCTCAAACTCTTCCACATGAATCGAGAGTTCACCTACATTTGTTTTAAAGAGCTTTCCTTTGACACCAACGATATCACCGAGGTCTGATGATTTGAACAAGTCAAACGGCTCATCCCCGACATCGTTTTTACGAACGTAAATTTGAATCTGGCCTGTCACATCTTGAATGTGGGCAAAAAACACTTTCCCTTTCCCGCGTTTCGTCATGATGCGACCCGCTAGCGTGACTTCTACGTCCTGCTCTGCTAAAGCCTCTTTTTCAATTGATTCATACTGCTCATGTAATTCACCTGCGTGTGCAGAACGATCAAAGCGTTGACCGAACGGGTCGAGACCGCGTTCGCGCATATCGGTCATCTTCTCAAAACGAACCTGCATTTGATCATTCATTTCTAACTCGTGGCTCACTATTCCATTCACTCCTCTATCCATATTGGGTTTATCCCTAACAAAAAACTGTCGACCCGATGGCCAACAGCACAGCCGAAGCCGTTCATTCGTTGTGGTGCACTTTTTCGCCAAACAAGCTTACCATAAATTAGTTCTTTTCTCTAGTTCACACTTCTGACAGTTGTCGCTCGAGTTGATCAACAAATCCATACAGGACCGCTGCGAAAGCCTCACGCGATTCCGTTTCATTGATTTGTTTGCGAATCGGACCACTGCCCTTTAATCCTTTCAAATACCAAGCCGCATGTTGACGCATTTCACGAACGGCCGTCAGCTCACCTTTAATTGCGCTCAATCGGTCGAGGTGCAACATGCAAATATCAATTTTTTCACGAGCTGCTGGTTCCGGTGGAAGTTCTCCTGTTTCGAGGTACTGAACCGTCTGATAGAGCATCCACGGGTTTCCAAGTGCAGCGCGCCCGATCATGACGGCATCCACACCATATTGGTCAATGACACGCTTCGCGTCTTGTGGTGTGGCAATGTCCCCGTTCCCGATAATCGGTACGGTCGCGACTTTCTTCGCTTCACCGATCCAATCCCAGTTCGCAGTTCCTTCATATTGTTGGGCTCGCGTACGTCCATGAATGGCAATGGCTGCCGCTCCACCTGTCTGAGCCGCTTTGACATTGTCCAAAATAAAGATGTGATCATCGTCCCAACCAAGGCGCATTTTCACCGTGACCGGTTTTTCGACTACATTCGTGACGGCATTGACCATCTCATACACTTTATCTGGATCAAGTAACCACTTTGCACCTGCGTCACATTTCGTTACTTTCGGCACAGGACAACCCATGTTGATATCAATGATGTCGGCATTCGTATTTTGATCGACGTACTGCGCCGCTTTGACGAGTGTATCTTTAGAACCACCAAAAATCTGCAAGCTGAGCGGTTTTTCTCGTTCATCGACATATAGCATGCGCATCGTCCGCGCGTTCTCCAGCAAAATCCCTTTATCACTGACCATTTCAGCACAGACGAGTCCCGCCCCGAATTCTTTTGCAATCAATCGGAATGCCGGGTTGGTCACGCCAGCCATCGGTGCAAGGACTGCACGGTTTTTAATATCTATATTTCCAATCTTAAAGCCTGTCAAGACAACACATCCTTCATTTCACCAAATTCGTTAGCAACTGTAACCGAACGACATCTTGGCGGTCTGCCATCGGTAAATCTGCTAGCCATGATGCGACCGTTCGTCCGCGGACGATGAGTTCTGGCGCAATCTCAGCTAACGGAGCGAGCACAAACGCACGTTCCTGCATCCGCGGATGTGGTACCGTCAAGTGTTCTGATTGTATATCTTCCCCATTATAATAGAGGATGTCAAGGTCGATGGTGCGCGGACCGTTCTTAAAGAGACGCTCTCGACCTAACTGCCGTTCAATTTGTTGAAGGGTGTCTAATAAGTCCGTTACAGATTGATGCGTCTCCACTTCGACCACCATATTATAAAATGATGGTTGATTGGTATAACCGACAGGGGCTGTCTCATAAACCGATGATTGTTTCGTGACCGTAACACCCATTTTTCCCATTTCATCAATCGCGTCAGACAATTGTGCGGCCCGCTCCCCGATGTTTGCTCCTAATGCGATAAAAATCATGACGTGCGTCTCCTTGTCATCTCGATCGCCACCGAGTCGTAATGTCCTGGGATTGGTGGGTCCGGCTTGATTACTTTTACTGTCACGCTTTGAATCAAATCATGATGTGCCAAAATGGCCGTCGTGATGCGTTCTCCGAGTGTTTCGAGTAAATTGACCGGTTCCCCCGTTACAATGTCTTCTGTGACTTGATATAATCCCGCGTAGCTGACTCCATCCTGTAAATCATCTGACTTCCCAGCAGGTGCAAGGTCCAATTCACACATTAAATCCACGTGAAACCGTTGACCGAGACGGTTCTCCTCTTCAAATACACCATGGTATCCATAGAAGCGCATACCGTTCACAAAAATCTTATCCATGTCCGTTCCCCCTCATCATCGCATCCATCATCTTCGCTGCACGCATATTCTCTTTCACGTCATGGACGCGTACCCAATCGCACCCTTTCATGATGCCTAAACACGTCGTCGCAATCGTTCCTTCCACGCGTTCTTCGGTTGGTAAATCGAGCGTTTGGCCGATAAACGATTTACGGGACGTACCCAGTAACACCGGATAGCCAAGACGCGTGATCACATCGAGGTGATTCATGAGCTCTAGATTTTGCGCCACGTCTTTTGCGAAACCGATTCCTGGGTCTAGCCAAATATGCTCATCTTTCACACCCGCTGCATGAGCAATCTCAATCGATTCCTGCAAATCTCTCACCACATCCTCAATAAAATGATGATAGTCTCGATTCTCTCGGTTATGCATCAAAATGATGGGGACGCCATATTCAAAGGCGACACGCGCCATCGACTGATCTCCCCACTTCGAGCCCCACACGTCATTGATGATTGTCGCACCCGCTTCTAATGCCGCTCTCGCAACAGCAGGTTTATACGTATCAATCGAGATCGGCACATCTATTTCTTGTACCAATCGTTCGATGATCGGGACGACACGTTCAATTTCTTCTTCTGCAGAAACAAGCGTCGCTCCAGGTCGCGTCGATTCACCACCGACATCAATCGCATCCGCACCTTCTCGTACGAGTTCCTTTGCATGACGTACGGCTTCTTCGACCGCTGTATACCGTCCTCCGTCTGAAAATGAGTCCGGGGTCACGTTTAAAATACCCATGATCTTTGTCATGTTTCAGCCTCCTATCCAAGTGAACGAACGAGCTCCGCCCACACTTCGTTAAATCGTTCTCCGTCTTTCCCGGGGTATCTCAGATTTCTATAATGCGTCACCGGAGCGACTTGCTGAATCGAGTTCGTCATCCAAATCTCTTTCGCTGCGGTTAATTCATCAAATGTCACCGATTGCTCCACTACAGGAAAGCAATCGATCACCCACTGTCGCGTCACGCCCGCGAGTGCTCCGCTCGAAAGTGGTGTCGTATACAACACATCATCAGACCCGACCCAAAAGATGTTCGACACGAGTCCTTCCACCACATAGCCCTGTTCGTCCGCAAACAATCCTTCAGCATCCTGGTCTTGCAAGGTGCGTTTTCCGAGGATATTGTTCATGTAATGATGCGACTTTAATCGAAAAGCCGCTTCAGGACGACTTCTTGGGAAAGGGATCGGTTCGACTCGCTTCTCCTGTGGCACAACTTCTGAGGAGAGCGGTTTGGCAATCAACGTGACGTTCGGTTTTTCATATCGTCCGGCATACAGACCGAGCGGTGCGACTCCTGCCGATACATTCAATCGGATATACAAGTCAGGAGCTTCATTTTGACGACACAATTGCTGAATCGCCGTCTCGATTTCTTCCTTTGTGTACGGAAAATCAATCCACAGCTCATCTAGACTCTTCATCAATCGTTCCCAATGCGCATCGAACAAGAACGGAATGAAATCATACGTTCGAAACGTCTCGAATAGACCCATCCCATATAAGAATCCATGGTCCTCGACAGGAATCCATGCATCCTCTCGCTCAACAAGGTCCCCGTTATGCCAATACCACATGGCGGTACTCCTCGATAAAGTTTCGAATCATCTCTTTTCCATGCTCGGTCAAAATCGCTTCAGGGTGATACTGAACCCCTTCAATCGGAAGTGTCCGATGCCGGAGTGCCATGATTTCTTTCGTTTCTGTTTCTGCTGTGACCATCAAACATTCCGGTAAGGTAGAACGCTCCACAGATAACGAGTGATAACGGGTCACGACCGTCTGTTGAGGAATATCTTTGAAAATCGACTTCCCGTCATGTTGAATCTTCGACGTTTTCCCATGCATCAGCCGCTCCGCATGAACGACGTCTCCTCCGAACGCTTGCGCAATCGCTTGATGACCGAGACAAACACCTAAAATTGGAATACGCCCTGCGAACGCTTGAATCGCTTCGACACTAATCCCGGCTTCGTTCGGTGTACAAGGTCCAGGGGAAATGACCAGGTAGCTCGGAGCAAGTTTCTCAATGTCTTGAATCGTCACTTCATCGTTTCGATAAACGACCAGTTCTTCACCGAGTTCTCCAAAATACTGCACTAAGTTGTATGTGAATGAGTCATAGTTGTCGATTAGTACAATCATGTTGTCTCCTCCGTCATTTGCTTCGCCGCCCATAGCGCCTTCGCTTTGGACAAAGATTCTTCATATTCTGAGACCGGATCCGAATCGATGACGATGCCCGCTCCCGCTTGAACGTATGCAATCCCATCTTTCACGACCATCGTTCGAATGGTGATGTTGAAGACGAGATCATCGTCCCAACTTAACCATCCATATGACCCGGTGTATAATCCCCGGCGAACTGGTTCAAGTTCTTCGATAATTTCCATCGTCCGAATTTTCGGTGCACCGGTAATCGTACCACCAGGGAACATCGCTGCTAGCGCCTCCGCTCCTGATACTTCATCACGAATCGTACCCCGTACGTTCGAGACGATATGCTGAACATGTGAATACTTTTCAATCACCATCAATTCGTCCACATGAACACTACCGTATGTTGCGACTTTCCCGAGGTCGTTCCGTTCCAAGTCGACGAGCATGACGTGTTCCGCTCGCTCCTTCTCATTTTCAAGTAGCGTGTTCGCCAATTCCAAGTCCTCAACATCGTCTTTTCCACGTGGACGCGTACCCGCGATCGGTCGCGTCGAAATGTCAGACCCGTGTTTTTCAAGCAATAGTTCCGGTGAAGCGGAGACCATTGTCAGTGCGTCATCCACAAAGTATCCCATGTACGGAGATGGATTCATTTGACGAAGCGTATCGTAAACACGACGTGGGTCGGCGCGTAACGGTTCGGATTGACGAACACTCAAATTCACTTGGAACACGTCGCCTTCCACGATATAAGACTGAATTCGTTTGACCGCCTCCACAAATTCGTCCTGAGACATGGAGCGCGAACGCTCGACAGGCAATTGTTCAGTCGGTTTGAATGCGTAGTGTGATTCGACGTTCCACATGGCCGCTAAGCGATCCGCTTTACGTTCGGCATTGCCTTCTGCTGTGACCATCAAATAGAGAGTCGAACTCTCTTCGTCGAACACAGCCACTTCATCAAACAACAGAAACGAGACGTCCGGCGTCGCTAAATCATCTTCTGCCTGGCTAGGGAGTCGCTCAATCGTTCGAGAAACGTCATAGCTGACATAACCAATCATGCCACCGAAGAAGGGAGGTGCCCCTTCCGGACGCTCAGCTTCAAATCGTTTCCGCACTTCACTAACCATCTCGAGCGGTTTCCCATACATCGTTTCAGTCGTTTCCCCTATTTGTAAGAGACCGACACCGTCTTTTACATGGAAGCGACCGAACGGTTCGATTCCCGCAATCGTATACCGTCCTGCCCTTCCACTTTCTAGCCATGCGTGGTACGGCTGGTCTGCTGTCAACGTCATGTATGCCTCATACATCTTTTCTTTCGTCATCCGCTTCGTTCTGAACGCTGTCGATCTCACTTGTCATTCCTCCGTCTATTCATTCATGCCTTTTATTGTACACAAGAAAAGGCAGCAACCGAAAGAGAATGTCTCTCGATTACTGCCTGAAATGTTATACGCGACTCTCATTTGATTCTTCATCAAATTGATAAAGCGGTGTGCTCAAGTAACGTTCTCCGTTTGACGGGATAATCGCCAATACGTTTTTCCCTTTACCGAGACGTTTCGCCGTATCAAGTGCCGCTGCAATGGCAGCCCCTGAAGAAATCCCACCGAGGACACCGTTCGTGCGTGCCGCTTGGCGCGCGTATTCAAACGCCTGGTCTGTCGTGATTTGAAGGACACCCTCATAAATCTCAGTATCCAGAATGGATGGGACAAAGCCAGCACCGATTCCTTGAATCTTATGAGGTCCTGGCTTCCCACCCGACAAGACTGGGGAATCAACCGGTTCAACCGCCAAAATTTTCACGTCTGGATATTTCGTTTTCACGACTTTTCCTGCACCGGTGATCGTACCACCTGTACCGACTCCCGCGATGAGAGCATCCACCGAAAGTCCTGACTCTTCGAACGCCTCGACAATTTCAGGTCCCGTCGTCATTTCATGCACGTTCGGGTTCGCTGCGTTGTTGAATTGTTGCGGAAGGAAGTAGCCGTTTTTCTCAGCTTCTTCAGTAGCACGACGAATCGCTCCACCCATTCCTTCTGGCCCTGGCGTCAAGATCAACTCGGCTCCGTATCCACGAAGAAGGTTACGACGCTCCATGCTCATCGTCTCAGGCATGACGAGAATGGCTTTATATCCTTTCGCGGCACTGACCATCGCCAAACCGATTCCCGTGTTCCCGCTCGTCGGCTCGATGATGGTATCACCAGGCTTCAAGGTTCCGTCTTTTTCCGCCGCTTCGATCATGGCGAGAGCAATCCGGTCTTTGACACTTGACCCTGGGTTCATATATTCAAGCTTGAGATACACATCGGCATCTTCTGGTCCAGTCATTCCGTTCAATTTCACAATCGGAGTCTTACCAATCAAGTCTGTCACTGAGTTTACGATTCGCATTACATTTCCTCCTTCATAATTCCGACTATTCCGATATTGTTATCATACCCTATCGAATTGAAAATATGCAATTTGGAACGTTGCTTACGATTGTGCCTGTTCTTTCATCGTTTCCAACTGTTCAGCCGAGAAATGATACTTTTCACCACAGAAATGGCAAACTGCTTCGGCTCCGCCGTCTTCTTCGATCATTTGGCGAATCTCTTCTTTTCCAAGACCGATAATGGCGCTTTCCATTCGTTCACGACTGCATGTGCAATTGAACTGAATTGGGTTCGTATCGAGGACATCAAGGCTATCGCCGAGAAGTAATTGCAGCATTTCTTCCGGTGTTTTTTCTTCACCGATTAAAACAGATACCGGCGGGAACGTCTGAAGTGCTTTTTCAAGCGCTTGTACCGTCTCTTCAGAAGCGTTCGGCAGCAACTGAACGATGACACCACCTGCAGCAAGAATCGATTCATCTTCTGGTAAGACGAGAACACCTGCTCCGACGACTGATGGTACTTGTTCAGATGTCGCGAAGTAATATGTGAAGTCTTCACTGATTTCACCTGTTTGAATCTCTGAAGAACCACCGACATAATCTTTCAAGCCTAAGTCTTTAATGACCGAGACCGTTCCTTTTCCGACCGCTTCGCCGACTTTCAACTTCGTCAATCCTTGCTCGTTGACGAACGTCCCACCATCGACACGAGGGTAAGATACGTATCCACGGACATCTCCTGCTGTATCTGCGTCTACGATGATTTTCCCGATTGGACCATCACCTTCCACTTTAAGTGTGACGCGTGCCGCACCTTTTTGCATGGCTCCGATCATCGAACCTATTGTCATCGTCCGTCCGAGGGCCGCTGAGGCAACCGGTGTCGTCTGATGACGAAGTTGTGTTTCGTATACTGTTTTTGTCGTACGGGCTGCAAATGCACGCACCTCTCCATTAAAGCCGAGGGCCCGAACGAGATAATCATCTTTCATTTGATCGAGTAATACTTGTTGTTCTGAATGAATCATATGAGTTAACTCCTTTAGTTTACTTTTGATTGCGCTCGTAAATGAGGCGGAGGCCTTCGAGTGTCAGGAACGAATCCACATGGTCAATCGTTTCTGCATGTTCACTGATCAATCGTGCCAATCCTCCAGTCGCAATGACGGTCGCTTCACCAACTTCACGTTTCATCCGATTCACGATGCCATCCACTTGGGCGACATAGCCATAATACGTCCCCGATTGCATCGCTTGAATCGTATTTTTCCCGATAACCGTTGGTGGGGTTGCCAGTTCAATCCGTGGTAATTTCGCAGCACGTTGATAAAGTGCTTCCACTGAAATCATGATACCTGGTGAGATGATGCCGCCATGGTAGCGACGTTTCTCATCGATGTAACAATACGTGGTTGCCGTTCCAAAATCAACAATTATGAGCGGACCGTCATACTTGGCGATTCCTGCCACCGCGTTGACAATTCGGTCGGCCCCGACTTCGCGGGGATTCTCGACGTGAATGTCTAATCCCGTCTTCACACCTGGGCCCACAACGATTGGACGTACATTGAAGTATCGTTGTGACATTTGTTCAAGTGGGAAAATAACAGGAGGTACGACAGAGGACAAAATGACACCGTCGACTTGATCGAACGAGACGTCCGAATGGTCAAAGAGCGATTTCACTAGCATGCCATACTCATCCGTCGTTTTCGTCCGGTCCGTTGAAATTCGCCAATGGTGTACGAGATTGTCTCCATCGTACATCCCTAGAACAATATTTGTATTTCCAACATCAATCACTAAAATCATGATATAGTTCCTCACTTTGTTGTCAATTGCAGTTCGCTCGAATTATAACACGAAAAAAGACGAATGCCTCGTCAAGGGCATTCGTCTCATTCATTAACGTGATTCGTTGTTCGGACGTTCCGTAGGAGTCGCCTCTGGCTTATCGCCTTCAGGTACGACATCCAGTTGGCTGTCTTGAACAACTTCAGGTTGATCGACGATTTGTCCGTGTTGCACGGCCGCATCATCTTTCTTCGCTGCGTCGTCCGAGTCCGTTGATGCATCCACGTCTTCTTCCGGCTCATGCGGGAGATATTCGCGTGTCTTGATCAAGTGACGAATCTGTTTCGAGTCGAGCGTTTCTACATCAAGCAATGTCTTCGCAACGAGTTCGAGGTCTTCGCGACGTTCTGTCAAAATCTGTTTCGCTTTCGCGTAACAGCGGTTGATGATGTCGCGAATCTCTAAATCGATCTCTTGAGCGATCGCATCAGAGTAGTTCTGCTCTGTCTGGAAGTCACGGCCAAGGAAGACTTGTCCGCCATGGTTTGAACCGAGCTGGAGCGGCCCGAGCTTATCGCTCATCCCGTAATCCATGACCATCTTCCGCGCAATCCCTGTTGCACGTTGGAAGTCGTTGCTCGCTCCTGTTGACACTTCACCAAAGATGACATCTTCGGCGACGCGTCCACCAAGAAGTCCGACAATCTTATCTTCGAGTTCAGGTTTTGTCATGAAGTAACGATCTTCTTTTGGAAGCATGACGACGTATCCTCCAGCGTTACCGCGTGGAACAATCGTCACTTTGTGTACTTCATCCGCATTCTCAAGCTCGAGACCGATGATTGTGTGACCCGCTTCGTGATAAGCGACAATGTTACGTTCTTTTTCAGAAATGATTCGGCTCTTCTTCGAAGGTCCTGCAATGACACGGTCAATTGCTTCTTCGACATCGACAACCGATACTGCCGTACGGTTTGAACGTGCCGCAACGAGTGCTGCTTCGTTCAAGAGGTTTTCCAAGTCAGCCCCAGAGAAACCAGGTGTACGTTGTGCGATTGACTTCAAGTCTACAGTTGAGTCAAGTGGCTTGTTGCGTGCATGGACTTTCAACACTTCTTCGCGCCCTTTTACATCTGGACGATCGACCGTGATTTGACGGTCAAAACGACCTGGACGAAGGAGGGCTGGGTCAAGGATATCCGGACGGTTTGTCGCCGCGACCATGATAATCCCTTCATTGTCACTGAATCCATCCATTTCAACGAGCAATTGGTTCAATGTTTGTTCACGCTCATCGTGACCACCGCCGAGACCGGCACCACGTTGGCGTCCGACCGCATCGATTTCATCGATGAAGATGATACATGGAGCATTCTTTTTCGCGTTTTCGAACAAGTCACGGACACGTGACGCACCGACCCCGACGAACATCTCAACGAAATCAGAACCTGAGATCGAGAAGAATGGTACTCCGGCTTCTCCGGCTACTGCACGGGCCAAAAGTGTTTTACCTGTCCCTGGAGGACCAACGAGTAAGACCCCTTTCGGAATACGCGCACCGAGTTTCGAGAACTTACGAGGGTCTTTCAAGAATTCAACAACTTCGATGAGTTCTTGTTTCTCTTCGTCTGCTCCGGCCACGTCTTTGAATGTGACGCGACGTTTTTCTTGGTCGTATAGTTTCGCCTTCGATTTCCCGAAGTTCATCACACGACCACCACCGCCACCACCTTGCGCCTGGTTCAACAAGAAGAAGAACAAGATGAAGATGATAATGAACGGTAAAATCGCGAAGACGATGCTGAACCAGCTACTGTTCGATTCAGCCTCCTCGATTTGAATATCCGTATTCGCTCGAAGCTGCGTTAATACATCTGCATATTCAGCTTCGTTCGCTGGAATGTTTGTTTCGTAACGCTGGTCGTCATCTCCTGTAAGGTCGCCTGTAATCGAGATAGCCCCCGGGATTTCTTGTACGGTTGCCGTCTCAATCCGATCATCTTCCACATATTCTAGGAATTTCGAATACGAGAGCGTTTCACTCTGACTATTCGGATTCTGCAAATATTGAAGGAACAAGATCAAGGCTAGGAAAATCACACCAAAAACCAATGTGTTTTTCACTGCACGATTCATTCTCTGCCTCCTATTCCGAGAAACGATGTTCTCGCCCATTCAGTATATGCCTATACTTTGGGGATTTCTTTTATCTTACCACGTCACATTTTCAAAAGAAAAACGTTAGCCCCCGTAAACGCTCGGTTTGAGCACACCGACGTAAGGAAGGTTACGATATTTCTCTTCATAATCGAGACCGTAACCGACAACGAATTCGTGTGGAATCACGAAACCGCTATAGTCTGCTGATAAACCATTTTTGCGTCCTGTCGGTTTGTCGAGAAGCGTGACAATCTTCACAGACTTCGCTTTACGGTATTTAAGAAGATCGACGAGATAGCCAAGCGTCAATCCACTATCAATAATATCTTCTACAATCAAGATGTCGCGTCCTTCTACAGATGTATTTAAATCTTTCTCGATTTTCACTTCACCTGTTGAAGAAGTACCTCCGTGATACGTCGACACGTCCATGAAATCCATTTCTAAATGGATATCCATTTCTTTGACGAGGTCAGACATAAATGGCATCGCGCCTTTCAATACACACACGAGAAGCGGAAACTCTTCTTTATAGTCTTCGCTAAGCGTTCCAGCGAGCTCTTTCACCTTTTCTTGAATCTCTTCACGTGAGATTAAAATTTTCTCCATATCGTTCATTAATGACATCTTGAAATCCTCCTCTTTCTGTTTCGACACAATCATCATTTTACCATTAATCGTAGGCAAATCGCATCCGACTTGTCTAGAAATTCTGAAACTCGTACCCCGACAATCGCGAGAATTCGTCCTGAGGCGTCCTCAAGCAGGGGTAGCGTCGGGCGAACCATCCGTTCAATCTTTTCATCTATCAGGATACGGGACACTTTCTTTGTCCCCACGGCCAATCGCATTCGGTCACCTGGTGCACTTGTCCGAATCGTAAGCGGATAAGTGATCTCATGTAACGGAATGCCCTCTCTCCCCTCCTCGACGGATAAAGAGATGGTTCGGTCTCCGAATTCAACAACGGTCGGCAACGAATCAATTTGAATGGGATGAAGTGAATCTGGCGCAGAACGCTGTACAAGATTCAGTACCCTATTCTGCTTCGTCATGAACCACTCGCCTGTCAGATGATAGGTTCCTGTATCCTTTTGACTCTGGAGTAGCTTCTCCACCGCCTCGTTCACATTCACCTCGTAACGAGAGGACAGCAATCGACCGACCGTATACCGTTCAAGGAATGATAAGCGCTCGAAATTCTCGAGTTTCACATGAAACGCTTTCATTTCAAGTTCGACATATGCCTCCACCCATTGTTCGCACGATCGATACCTGCTATCCCAATCAGCACGGGCCACTTTTGCCGCTTCGCTGACTTCTCTCACAATCGATGGCCGCATCTGTTTCAGTCGTGGCACGATCTCGTAGCGAATTTGATTCCTTAAGTAAGTACGTTCTTGGTTCGTTGCGTCTTCGCGCCACTCTAATTCATTCTGTCGTGCATACTCGATCAGTTGAGCTTTCGACTCATATAACAACGGACGGATGAGCCTCCCGTTACCAAATTGCCGGCTTTCGGGAATCCCTTTTACTTCGACCACGTTTCGATGTAGCTGAATGAGCACTGTTTCTAACTCGTCATCCGCATGATGCGCCGTGGCCAATGTGTCATATCCATATTTGTTCATGACGTCTTCAAAAAATCGATAGCGGGCTTCACGATAGCGGGCTTGTGATCCTCCATCTTGAAAGCAGAGATGCGTTCCATGAAACGGAATATGGTAGGTTGCCGCGACATGGGCAACGAACATATACTCTTCGTCTGAAGCTTCTCGTACGCCATGATGGACATGCGCCACCGCCACATTCCAGCCCTCTTTGACGAGACGATCCAATAGGACAATGGAATCCACCCCACCAGACACTGCGACGAGCACTTTTTTCATGAATTCCCTCCTTGGTATAACAAAAGAAGCCATCTCGATTGAGATGGCTTCTTTTCGCTTAGGCTAAGTGACCCGTACGGGATTCGAACCCGTGTTACCGCCGTGAAAGGGCGGTGTCTTAACCACTTGACCAACGGGCCTAAATAAAATGGTAGCGGCGGAGGGAGTCGAACCCACGACCTCACGGGTATGAACCGTACGCTCTAGCCAGCTGAGCTACACCGCCATGTTATTGTTGTGTCCTAAGCACATTTTCTATAATAACCAGTCACCATTCGAGTGTCAATTCTTTTTTGAAATTTTTTTAATAAAAAAAATCGTGCATAGTGTCATCTTCATCACTATACACGATTTCATTACGTTTTTACATCATGCTTCTGATAAAACTTGACGATATTTTTTCTTCCATGCGATTCGGAAGTATGCCCACAGTAATGCAAAACATCCAGCAGCCACAAATACTAAATACGTTGTCGCCGTCTGCAAATACTGTGCACCGTCAGCTGACAAGATTTCTTTATATCCGGCAACCGTATACGTCATTGGAAGGAGCGCATTGAACGGTTGCAACGCTCGTGGAATCAACTCGAGCGGGAACGTTCCAGCAGAAGTCGTCAATTGCAAGATCAATAAGACGATTGCTACAAAACGTCCTGGGTTCCCGAGTGTGGTGACGAGTAACTGCACAATAAAGAGGAATGTGATGCTCGTCAACCAACTGAATCCAAAGAACTTCAATGGTTCGCTTACTTCAAGTCCTAACAGCTGCACCATCGCCACGTCTAAAATGAGCGCTTGAAGGAATCCGACAACCATGAGAACACCAGACTTCGACAATACCCATGATAGACTACGTTTCGGACATCCAGCTGGATCGTACAATGGATAGACGATCGATAAGAGAAGTGCCCCGACAAAGAGTCCGAGTGACATGAAGTATGGAGCGAACCCTGTACCATAGTTCGGTACCTCGTGAATCGAGTTATCAACGAGTGACACTGGTCCTGCCATCATCTCGACATTTTCATCGTTCAAGCCGATGTCTGCATCTTTTGCACCTTTGACTAGAGCGTCACGAAGTTCATCGCTACCTGATGCGAGATCTGTCATTCCATCTGCGAGTTCTCCGCTACCATCTGAAAGTTCTCGTCCGCCGTCCGCGAGCTGATTCGCGCCGTCCGTCAACTTGCTTGTTCCTGCCCCGGCAGCCTTCGCGCCATCAGCAAGTTCACGACTACCTTCTTGAAGTTTTTGTCCACCGTCCGCTAATTGAGTAGCACCACTCGCCAACTCACTCGTTCCCGAACTTGCGCTTTTCGCACCATCGGCAAGCTTCACGCTACCTTCAGACAACTGTTCAGTCGCGGCTACGAGTTTGTCACTGCCTGCCGTAAGTTCAGTTGTCCCGTCTTGAAGTTGTGTTGCACCTTGATTGAGTTTTGAACTCGCTGACACGAGTTCTTGTGAACGGTCAGCTGCAGTTTGTGTCCCTTGCTCGATTTGACTCGAACCACTTGCTAACGCCTGAGCACCTTCCGCTAACTTCGTTTGACCCGTGTTCAATTCAGAAAGTCCTGACGAAAGTTGTCCTGCACCTGTTTCCGCTTGCGCAAGACCTGCCGCCAATGAGGTTTGTCCCTCTTTCACTTGCGTCGCCCCTGCAGCTAATTGATCAAACCCAGCCGATGTCGCTTGTTTTCCTTCACTGAGTTGTGCTGCGATGGCTTGAAGCATTTCAGGTGACGCAGATTGACCGGACTCAGCAAGTGCCGTTAATTGTCCAATCAACTCATCCTGTTTCGCCGTCAATTCAGATTTCATTTGTCCGATTCCATTGACCACTTCGGTTTGACCCGCGATGAGAGCAGTGTTCCCTTCTTTCGCTTTCGTCAATGCACCTGCTAGTTGGTTTGCGCCGTCATTCAGTGCAGATGCCCCTTCTTTTGAACGCTCGATGCCAGCAGCAAGGTCTTGAACGCCTTGATTCAACGTTTTCGCACCCGTGTGAAGCTCATCTAATTTGGACGCGAATGCCCCTGTTCCTTCGACGAGCTGGCTCGTTCCGTCTTGTAAGGCGGATGCGCCATCATTCACGCGGTGTACCCCGTCTGACAAAGCAGTTGACCCGTCGTACACTTGCTGACTTCCATCCGCGAGTACCGATGAACCTTCTGCCAACTGAGTCACACCATCGTTTAACTGGCTTGCACCGTTAGCGAGTTCACGCTGTTTCGAGGCGAGTAGTTTCGTCCCGTCCGCGAGTTCAGATGAACCGTCGGACAACTGAGCGATTCCGTCATTTAACTCACTTGCACCATCTGCAAGTTCGCGTTGTTTTGTGGCGAGAAGTTCTGTTCCATCCGCCAATTTGACGGCACCATCTTTCGCTGACGTAGAACCGTCGGCAAGTTTTGTCGCACCATCCGCGGCTTCACCAAGTCCGTCCGCCACGTCATTTAATCCATCTTTCAATGCACTGACGTACTGTTTCGATACCTCGGTCGAAAGCTCTGCTTTCACTTGCTCCATTGCGGAGCCACCGATTTGTGCGGCTAAGAAGTTATACGATTCATTCGCAATGTACTTCAATTCAAGTTGCTCTGGATTTTCATCTAGAGCGGTCGTCGCCTTCTCCGAAAAGTCTTCTGGAATCTCGATTGCCATGTAATAATCATGGTCTTTCAATCCAGATTCTGCTTCCTTCTTTGTCGTCTCGACAAACTCAAAGGCTTCCGAATCTAACAACTTATCAATCAGATCGTTCCCGATTTCAAGTGACTCCCCTTTAAATGATGCCCCTTTGTCTTCGTTGACGATGGCGACCGGTAAATCTTTCATCTGTCCATACGGATCCCAGAAAGCCCACAAAAACATACCGGCATACATTAACGGTACGAGTGCGACTGCGAGAATCGGAACCAACACACGTGGGTTCTTAAAGATACTCCGCCACTCCGCCGTCCATAGTTTCCATCCATTCATTTTTTCTCTCCACCTTCACTTATAAAACATAACTATTTTTTCATGTTCCCTATTTTGCTCTCTTCCTCGAAAAAAATCAACTATATTTAGTTATTTTTTATAAATTTTTTAAAACAAAAAAAGTCGTGAACAAAAATGTTCACGACTTGTCTTGTTACAAGACCTATATGGTTACGAGTAGAAGCTAATTGGTATCAAAGGATTACCCGCGTTTGGCTCCACGTCCACCGCGTTTCGAATCTGTTTGACGTTTCAACGTCGAAAGACGCTCGTCGCTGTCTTTCAAGAATTTGCTCATCAACGTATCGAATGTTTCTGGTTCACGACGTTGTTCACCACGACGACCGCCGCCACGTGGGCCGCCGCCACCGCGTGGACCGCCACCGCGCGGACCACCTTGACCTGGGCCACCTGGGCGTGGGCCACGAGAGAAACGCTCACCGGCTGGACGCTCTGGACGTTCAGGGCGTTCACTTACAGGACGATCGACTGCTTTCTTGATGGATAACCCGATTTTCCCATCATTTTCGACGTTCAACACTTTTACCGTGACTTCTTGACCGACTGTCAACACTTCGTTAATGTCTTTGACGTAAGAGTCCGCCACTTCACTGATGTGTACTAATCCTGTCTTGCCGTTTGGGAGCTCGACGAACGCTCCGAAATGCGTAATCCCTGTAACCTTACCTTGTACCTTGCTTCCTACTTCAATTGACATAAAATAATGTACTCCTTTTTTGATTGATTCTTTTCAATTATACGAGTCGTTTCCTCAACGGTCAACGAACCGACTTATTCCTCTGGGGAGAAGTAGAAAATAATCTCTCCATCTTTGGAGAAGAGGAGCTCGTTTCGCGCTAAGTTCGCGATATAATCCTCATCCTGCAAACGTTCCACTTGTTCCTTCAACTCATCTTGCTCGGCTTTCTGCTCTTGCAACTCCACTTTCGCTTGTGCGTAAGCTTGTTGTTGGTCCGATACATAGCCTACCTTTGAAAAGTAACTCTGTCCAATCAATACCATTACGAATAAAAATAGGAGTGAGGCTGCCGCCAAACGACGTCGAAGATGAACTCTTCGGCGATGTGTGTCTTTTTCCAGCTGTTCTCTACGCTCATCTAGCGCTCGAATGCGCCGTTGTCGATCCATCGGATTACGTCCGTTCATCGCCTCATCCCCCTCCTCTTAATACATTAAGTATACTTTTTTTTACGAGTCGATACTACCGTCCATCTTCTCTTCTTTAAGTAAACGATACATTTCTTTCGCATCTTCTTTGCGCGCATGTTCCGCAATTGAGTCAATGACGACCGTGACGAGCTTGTTTCCGAATCGAATTTGCAGCTCGTCTCCGACTTTAACATCGGTACTCGCCTTCGCCACTTGCCCATTTAGCTGAATCCGCCCTTGATCTGCCACTTCTTTTGCGAGCGTGCGTCGCTTGATCAAGCGGGATACTTTCAAAAATTTATCTAATCTCATAACCCTTTCTCCTTTGCCTCGTTCCAAAGAGCATCCATCTGTTCGAGCGTCATCTGCTGAAGATCACCATTCGCTTCTATATACTCGAATCGACGTTTGAACTTTCGGTTCGTCTGTTCTAACGCTTGCTCGGCATTTAGCCCAACGTATCGCGCGATGTTGACGATGGAGAATAATACATCGCCAAGTTCTGATTCGTCACTCAACTCTTCACGCCACTCGTGCAGTTCTTCTTCCAATTTTTCGAAAGCGCCCGACACGTCATCCCATTCGAATCCGATTTGGCCGGCTTTCTTTTGAAGTTGTTCAGCACGCATCAATGAAGGTTGGTCGACGAGTACACCATCGAGTTGCGATTGTTTCTTTTCCCCTTTTTCCGCTTGTTTAATCGTATTCCAATTTTTTACCACATCAGAGGCATCTTCGACGGTGACATCTCCGAAGACGTGCGGATGACGGCGGACCATCTTTTCACTGATTGCCCCGATGACATCACGAATATCGAAATATCCTTCGTCTGCACCGATTTGGGCATGTAACATGACTTGAAGCAACACGTCGCCGAGTTCTTCGATGATGGCATCGTCATCTTCTGCGTTGATGGCTTCAATGAGTTCATACGCTTCTTCTAATAAATACTTCCGAAGCGACTCATGCGTTTGTTTGCGATCCCACGGGCAACCGTCCGGTCCACGAAGCGTGGCGATGATTTGTTTGAGCGTTGCAAAATCTTTCGCCAAATAAGCTTCATCCGTGAGTGGCGGGACATAGAGGGTCGTCAAGTTGTTCACTTCCGCCATGCGGTCCATCTCGAACAACGGAATGTGTTCGATTCGTTCTTGCGTGGTACCCGCAGCTGTCACAAGTGTAACAGGGTGCTCATCCGGATAACGTTCCATCAGTTGCACTTTTACGTCTCCCGCTACAAATCCATCGTACACTTGGCCAATCAACACATGTTGCGTCACCTGCAGGCGTTCAAGGTCGAGCGCCGTCGCATCCAACAACTGAAAGCCGTTGATTGGATCGATTTGCAGTGCCTGGAACATCGCATCTAAGAAGCTTTGCCCGCCGAGTACGTGAAGGTTCGCTCCACGTTCCACTAAAAGCTCGACAGTTCGCTCGGCGACGAACGGGTGACCGGGTACAGCATACGTGATAGCCATCTCTTCACTTTTGTTCATCAACGTCTCGACAATTTGATCGTACACCTCTTCAAACGTATCACTCGATTCATAAATCGAATCAAATGACTCGAATGCGAGCCCTTCTGACTCTAACTCACGTACGACAGGGTGTTCTTTCGTCCGTAACCAGACGAGCGGTTGCTGCTTCAAATGACGGTACACCCCGAGTGGCAATTGATTCAGCTCACCAGATCCAAGACCGACCACCGTGATTGTATAACCCATACTAGTTCTCCTTTTTTTCGAGCACATCGAGGAGGCGACCACCGAACGGGATGAACTCCCATTCCGCAAGTGATAGCATTCGCGTGCTCCATAATCTCCATATATAAAGGACGGCTCCGCTACATACCATCCCGATTAACCATCCGAAGGCTGCGATTCGCGAATCGACCCACATCTGACCAACCCAGTTTAACACGGCAACGAGTAATAACATGGGCACCAGCGCTTTCGATAGCGATTTGTAATGCTTCGACCGAAACGACCCGAGTGGAATCGAACGGTCGAGCGCCCGAAAGTTATAGAACGCCATCGCCAAAAAGCCGAGTGAGGTACCGATGGCCGCCCCTTCAATCCCATAGAAGGGGACAAGCCCCACGTTTACGACACCTTTTGCCAAAATCGCGACAATCATACTGCGAGCCGCAATCCATTCACGGTCGATTGCTTGAAGGCAAGTCATGCTTGCAATCGCTAACGATGCCGCAAACGTACTCGTTGCCAATAACACGAGCGCCCGCGTACCTGACCCATCTTCAAACAAGGCAACGTTTAAGAAAAACATCACTCCCATCAATCCGACGGTCGCAGCACCCGCAATGGCTGTTGTCACCCGAATCATCGAACGGAGCCCTTGTGTCGTTTTTTGCAGATGTCCCGCTCGATAGTGTCGGACGAGTGTTGGGACGTTGGCCATACCGATGGTCGTTGCGAACAGGATTGCAAATTGGACAAGTGGGTATCCCCGGTCGAACACGCCTTTGCTCACTTTCGCCTCGTACGTCCCCCCCATTAAATTGACGATTGTAAAGGAGTCGACGAGTTGCATCCATAAGATTCCAAGCGAGGCAAATCCGACCGCGAGCCCTGTCGTCAACAATAGACGCAATCCATGTTGAAACGTGACACGTCGTACTTTTACGATTCGTAAGCCGCGCGCCTGATAGATTAAAAAGGCAATCGCCACAACCCCACCGATAAGCGTCGCACCATATGCGTATTGACTTAGCGTGTATGCATCTTTTCCAAGACGCACGCCAATCCATAATAGCGAAAGCATGACCGTCACACGTACAAAATTCTCTAACACTTGCGACCATGCGCTCGGTCGTAAATCATCCCTCGATTGAAAGGCACCACGTAACACGGCGGACGCCGGCATGAGTAAGTAACTCAAACTGAT
Source organism: Exiguobacterium sp. s160 (assembly GCF_018617575.1). Classification (NCBI taxonomy): domain Bacteria; kingdom Bacillati; phylum Bacillota; class Bacilli; order Caryophanales; genus Exiguobacterium; species Exiguobacterium sp. s160. Next base: position 22,490 of record NZ_JACSKK010000011.1, on the reverse strand, counting down.
TACGCGAAGCGCCGGGGCCAACTGTTCATCCCCGAGCCACATTGCGAGTGTCGGGGCGAAGATCCACATCGTGACAACAAGCGTGATAGAAAGAAGAAGCAACGCATAAAAACTGCTCCATAACACTTCTAGCTTCTGGTTCGACCCCTTCGCGCCGACTCCTATTTTCGCAATAACTACCGGCATCGCATAAATTCCGAGCGATGCGACAATCGCAGCGAACGGATAGACGGTTTGATAAGCATAGAGTCCAAAGTCACCCGCCAAGTTTTGATATGGGACGCGATATGCGAAGCTGATCAGTTTAGAGACATAACCGGCAAGGGCGAACAGGACGACACCTTGCGCAAACTTACTTGGCGACCGCATCGCCCACCAACCGCTTCGTCAGTTCTTCTAATACAGTATCGGCATCATTCAAGAGCTCTGTGAGTGGCATTCGACCACTGAGTGACAATTTCAAGGCTCCGTCTTCTTGACCGATTCCTAGTTTACGACCGAGCGGCATCGTCCATTCCATAAAGGATGGTACATCGAGGGCTGTCGTCGAATCTTTCGATAAGACAATTTCAATCCGTCCAGGCGTTTGTTTGATTCGGCTCACTTTCGCCAGTTCTCCGTAAATCCGTAGACGTGTCAGCTGAATGAGAAGGGCGACTGGTTCTGGGAATTCCCCAAATCGCTCAATCAATTCGTCTTGTAAGGCGAACAATGCGTTTGGTGTATCGACGTATTTGAAACGCTTATACATCTCAATCTTCAGCTCACTATCCGACAAATAGTCGTCCGGGATGTAGGCATCCGCTTGGAAGGCGATTTCTGGCTTGAAGACGACTTGTTTCGCTTGTCCACGCATTCGGTCTTTCCGTTCCTCAATCGCTTCGGAGAGCATTTGAGAATACAGGTCGAAGCCGACTGAATCGATGAATCCAGATTGTTGTGCACCTAGCAAGTTACCAGCACCTCGAATCGACAAGTCGCGCATCGCGATCTTAAAGCCGCTTCCGAGTTCGGTGAATTCTTTAATGGCTTGAAGACGACTTTCTGCTACTTCGGTCAAGCGCTTATCTTTTCGATACGTGAAGTAAGCATACGCAATTCGATTCGAACGTCCAACTCGACCACGAAGTTGATACAGTTGGGAAAGTCCCATTTTGTCAGCATCATGGACAATGAGTGTATTGACGTTTGGAATGTCGATTCCCGTCTCGATAATCGTCGTCGAGACTAAAATATCCGCCTCCCCTTCGAGGAAACTGATTAACTGGCTCTCGAGTTCGCTCTCGGTCATGCGACCGTGCGCCGTCGCGATACGCGCTTCAGGCAACAGGGCCCGAATCTCTTCCGCTTTCCGCTCGATGCCTTCGACACGGTTGTAGAGGAAGAACGCCTGTCCTCCACGCGCAAGTTCACGCTCTAACGCTTCACGTAAGACGATGCCGTCATATTCCATGACATACGTCTGAACCGGGTAGCGGTTCTCTGGCGGTGTTTCTAACACAGATAAGTCGCGGATTCCAATCATCGACATATGAAGCGTTCGTGGAATCGGTGTGGCCGTCAACGTGAGTACGTCGATGTTCGTCTTCAATTGCTTCAAACGTTCTTTATGTTTGACGCCGAATCGTTGCTCTTCGTCGATGATGACGAGACCGAGGTTCGCGAACGTCACGTCTTTTGACAACACTCGGTGTGTCCCGACGACGATATCAATCGTCCCTTCCTTCAAGCCCTTCTTCGTCGCAGCCATCTCACTCTTTGAGCGGAAACGACTCATGACAGAAACGTTAATCGGAAATTCACTGAATCGCTCGAGCATCGTTTCATAATGTTGTTGGGCGAGGACGGTCGTCGGGACGAGAAATGCGACTTGTTTTCCAGCGAGCACCGCCTTGAATGCCGCTCGGATTGCCACTTCCGTTTTCCCATAGCCAACATCCCCACATAAAAGTCGATCCATCGGACGTGAACGTTCCATGTCTGCTTTAATCTCAGCAATTGAGCGGACCTGGTCCTCTGTCTCCGCATAAGGGAAGGAGGATTCAAATTGCCCCATCTCTTCATCATCCGGTGGAAACGCAAATCCGACCGAAGCTTCTCGTGCCGCATATAATTTAATGAGCTCATCTGCGATATCTTCAACCGACTTGGCGACTTTCGATTTAACTTTCTTCCACTCGGTGCCTCCGAGTTTATAAATCTTCGGTTCTTTCCCTTCGGCGCCGACATATTTTTGAACGAGATCAATTTGATCGACCGGCACATAGAGCGCATCATCACCGGCATACACGAGATGGAGATAGTCCTGATGAATCCCTCCGACCTCGATGGTTTTAATGCCTAAATACTTCCCAATCCCATGATGCACATGGACGACATAGTCGTTCGGCTTCAACTCTTGATAACTCTTAATCCGTTCTGCGTTCGTTAAGTTTTTCGTCTGACGCTTGCGCTTCGTCACACGTTTAAACAATTCCTCTTCTGATACGACGACGAGGCGACTCGTCGACAATTCAAATCCACCTTCGATTTGACCGATGATGACGGATACGCGTCTCGGTTCTAATTCTCCATCGACATTCGTGAACGTTGAATGAATGCCGTAGTCCGAAAGGAGCGCTTCAATCTTGTCCGCGCGTGACTTATCCCCCGCAAGCACGACAATGCGTTGATCCCCTTGTTGCCAGCGTTCCACTTCTTGCTTTAACAGGTGCATCTGCCCATGAAATGCGGGGAGTGGACGACAGCTCAAATGTACCGTCGCGGTTTCCGGAATCCCTGAGCGACGAGATGGAAGTAGCGAGAATGCCACTTGTTTCAAGTCACGAAACACTTTGTGCATCGGGACAGCAAGCGTGTAATTGCTGACCGCCTCTCCTTTTTCGATGAGTGAAGAGAACCATTCCGCCTCTTCCCGCTCCTGTACGTCCGCGGCATCATCGATTCGTGCCACTTCATCTAAAATGAGTACAGCGTCTTTGCCTACGTAGTCTAAGAGCGTGGACGTATAAAGGAGTGGCGAATACTTTCCAACTTTATCTGGGAAATCACCACGCTCTAAACGCTCGATGTCCGTTACGACTCCTTCCTCAAGCGCTTGACGAATCACTTCGTTCTCAATCAACTCGACGGTCCGGTCATATTGTTTCCGGAGTGAACGCCCGGCTTGTTTCAACTGATCGTCAGTAGCGATGAACTCGGTGGCAGGTGTGATGCACACTTCCCCTACCACACCGAGCGAACGTTGCGTCTCGGCATCGAACGTGAAAATGGAATCGATTTCGGTATCAAATAAATCAATCCGATACGGACGCGCTTCCGTAAGCGGGTAGACATCCAAAATACTGCCTCGTACTGAAAACTCGCCTGGCGTCGTCACGGTCGCTGTTCGTTCATACCCCATACCTGTCAATTGCTTCGCAAAGTCTGCCAACTCAAGATCACTTCCCGGCTTTAGCATGACACGACTATGTTGCCACGCTTCCGGGCTCGGCATATAGCGTCGTAATCCACCGAGCGGCACGACAACGACGCCTCCTGTTTGGTCAAGGAGACGAGTACGGGCATCGATTCGAGCGGCCAACAGCTCAGGACTAGACGTCAGCGACAGTTCAGCGGCCAGCGTCTCATCAATCGGATAAAGCAATGTTTTTTCCGGTCCGATGAGTGATTCGAGTTGATCGAATATTTTTTGTGCTTGATACATGTTATGCGTCACGACGACGAGACGTCTCGATGACGATTTCACAAGTCCTGCGAGGACGAGAGCTTTCGCGCTTGTCGTCAGTCCCGTCACCAATTGACGGTCTACTTTTTGTAGCCGCTCACGAATCACGTTCGTCTCCGGGAGCGCCACCATAAATCTCTCTAAAGCATTCATTTGTTTTCCTCCAACTCATACGACAAAAAAGGGTGCTATGACCCTTTAGTTGTATCGATTCATCAGCGCTAGCCAATCTGTATCTACGAAATCAGTGGCTGCGGTTACGGCGTTGTCGAGTGTTTCGTTCAACTCAGGCAAGTCCTCTTTCCGATAGTTCATCAACACCCAGTCGACGACTTTGATCGGGTGAGGAGGACGTCCAATCCCAAGTTTCAATCGCTTGAATTCTGCGGTCCCTAAGTGCTGAATGAGCGATTTGATTCCGTTATGACCACCCGCACTCCCTTTCGGACGGAAGCGCAGTTTTCCCGGCACCATATCCAAATCGTCATAGATGACAAGTAAATCGTCAATCTCAATCTTATAATAATCTAAAATTGGACGGACGGCTTCACCCGATAAGTTCATATACGTAAGGGGTTTAACAAGTACAACGCGTTCACCATTGATTCTTCCCGTTCCCATAAGGGCATTAAACTTCGCTTCATTCAGCGAGATCCCATGCTTTTCAGCGAGGCGATCAATTGCCAAAAAACCAATGTTATGTCGGGTCATCTCAAACTTTTTACCAGGGTTTCCAAGACCGACGATGCATTTCATATCATTTCCTCCTGAACAAAAAAGCCCAAAGGCGAATGCCTCCGGGCCTCGTTTTTTAATCGAATAGGGTGCTGACCGATTTGTGCTCGTGGACACGCATGATCGCTTCCCCAAGCAAATGGGCAACCGACATCTGTCTGATTTTGCTCGAGCATGGACGACCCGTCAAATCGATTGTATTTAAAACAACCAATTCTTTGATTGATGAGTTGTCGATACGCTCCATCGCTGGACCAGAAAGGACTGGGTGCGTACAAGACGCATATACTTCTTTCGCGCCAGCTTGGACGATTGCATCCGCTGCAAGCGTGATCGTTCCCGCTGTATCGATGATATCATCAATCAAAATTGCTGTTTTCCCTTCAACGCTTCCGACGATGTTCATCACTTCAGCGACGTTCGCTTTCGGACGACGCTTATCAATGATGGCAATCGGAGCTTTCAAACGTTCTGCCAATTTACGCGCACGTGTCACGCCACCGTGGTCTGGAGAGACAACCACGATATCCTTCGCTTGAAACTCTTCTGTTTCAAAGTACGTCGAGATGAGCGGCACACCGAGTAATTGATCAACCGGAATATTGAAGAATCCTTGGATTTGCGCTGCATGCAAGTCCATTGTGATGACGCGTGTCGCACCTGCTACCGTCAGAAGGTCAGCGACAAGTTTCGCCGTGATCGGCTCACGCGAACGCGCTTTACGGTCTTGACGTGCATACCCGTAATACGGCATCACGATGTTGATCGTACGGACAGAAGCACGTTTGAGTGCATCAATCATGACGAGCAATTCCATGAGCGTTTCGTTTACAGGTGAGCTTGTTGATTGGATGACATACACATCATCTCCACGAACACTTTCCTCGATGTTGATATAGAGTTCACCGTCGCTGAAACGTTTGACTTGGCAATCACTGAGCGGGACACCAATTTCTTTCGCGATTTCTTCAGCAAGCGGGCGGTTCGAGTTTAAGCTAAATAGACGAATTTCTCGTTCGTATACAGTAGACATGTTTAGGATTCTCCTCCATCGTTTTCCATAGTGATTGGCAGCAAGTTATCGTTTTGTGTAACCTTCTTTATTCGTTTGGCGTTCACGTGCAATCGCGAGCGCCTCTTCCGGTACGTCATTCGTAATTGTCGAACCGGCTGCGACAATCGCACCTTTTCCGACTTTTACCGGGGCAATCAAGTTGACGTTACAGCCGACGAACGCATCGTCTTCTACCACTGTCTCGAACTTGTTCTTGCCGTCATAGTTTACCGTGATTGATCCACAACCTAAGTTGACACGTTCGCCGATTGACGCATCTCCGATGTAGCTCAAGTGCGAAGCTTTCGCACCGTCACCAACCGACGATTTTTTAATCTCGACGAAGTTTCCGACGCGTGTGTTCGCACCAAGTACAGCTTGTTGGCGCAAGTGAGCGAACGGTCCGACTTGAGCCGCTTCACCGATTTTGCTATCTGTCACGACAGACTGGCGCACGACAGCATGATCTTCAATCACACTGTTGCGGATATCTGAGTTCGGTCCGATGACACATTCCGAACCAATTGTCGTCTTCCCAAGGATGACCGTACCCGGATAGATGATCGTATCCGAACCAATCACCACATCTGGAGAAATGTACGTCGATGCCGGGTCCATGAATGTGACGCCTTCACGCATGAGACGTTCGTTCGTGCGTTTACGCATGATTGCTTCCGCCTGTGACAAGGCAACGCGGTCATTGACTCCGATTGTCTCATCAAACGTTGGCGCTGTATGTGCTGCGACGACTTCGCCAGCTTCTTTTGCAATCGAGATGACGTCAGGCAAGTAGTATTCGCCTTGCGCGTTATTGTTTCCGACTTGTTTGAGCGCGTCGAACAATAACTCGTTATCGAACACGTACGTTCCCGTATTGATTTCATTGATGGCAAGTTCTGTCTCAGAAGCATCTTTATGCTCAACGACTTTCGTCACGTTCCCATCTTCACCACGAACGACACGACCGTATCCTGTCGCATCGTCTGCAATCGCAGTCAACACAGTAACTTTCGCTTGTTGCGCCTCATGATGAGCGAGAAGGGCTTCCAACGTTTCTGCCGTTAGTAACGGTGTATCTCCGCAGACGACAAGTGTCGACCCTGCTTTACCCGCAAGCTCTGCTTCTGCCATTTGAACAGCATGCCCTGTTCCAAGTTGTTCTTCTTGGACCGCATATTCCACTCGTGTGCCGAGCGTATCTTGTACCGCTTCCGCCCCATGGCCAACGATTACGATTTGACGACTGACACCGATTTGGTCTAACTGGTCGACAACGTGCTCGACCATCGGTTTTCCTAGAACCGGATGAAGTACTTTATAAAGCTTCGACTTCATTCGCGTCCCTTTTCCTGCTGCCAAAATGACTGCAAAACGCTCCATTCTTCATTCGCTCCTATCTCACAACAGCTGTGATTGGTCTGTATAGTTCGGCTTTTCTGCAACTAAATCCTATTTACACCGTTTCTACTATATCGAAACCATGCCTTCGTTTCAATAGTTGTACCATTCCTTAACCAATGAAACGCAAAAAAACAGCGGTAGGTAACCTAACCGCTGTTTGATATCATTCACTCGTTCCGTAAGACACGTGCTGGGGGTCCAGTACATCCACTTCCATTTTGGAATAGGTTTCCAATACAGCCGCTTCAACTTTCTGTCGCATCTCCCCGTTAATCGGATGCGCGATGTCCCGAAAAATACCTTCTGGTGTCCGTTTGCTCGGCATGGCGACAAATAGACCGCTACTCCCTTCGATGATTCGAAGGTCATGTACAACGAATTCATGGTCAAGTGTGATTGAGGCCAACGCTTTCATTCTGCCTTCTGTCGCGACTTTGCGAATTTTTACGTCTGTGATCTGCATGTTTCGCATCCCCTTTTTCATCGTTGTCTATGCCATGGTGTGGTCTTCTGTAAGGTTCAGTTGGTTTCGAACGAACGTCATGACTCGATATTGATAACTCTATACCCTCTAATCATAAATCGAAATCAAAATTTTGCCAATCATTTTAGGAACTGTTCCACATTCCCCCGTGAAATGGTGACAAGACCTTCATCTGGGTCGACGTTCGTCAATTTCATTAAGCTGACGTATTCGCTGACCATCTTCTTCTCGGCGCCCTCTGCTTCCATCAAGACACCAACACCCGCAAGGTTTGCTTCGAATTCGTTTAAGAGACTCATCATCCCACGAATCGTCCCCCCCGCTTTCATGAAGTCATCGATCAAGAGCACGTTCGCCCCACGCGGCAGGCTACGACGTGCAAGCGCCATTGTGCGAATCGCCTTCGAAGAACCTGATACATAATTGATACTGACGGTCGATCCTTCTGTTACACGACTATCTGAACGAACGATGACGAATGGTACACCTAATTGTTCTGCGACAGCATAGGCAAGAGGGATCCCTTTCGTCGCAATCGTCATGACCACGTCGACTTTACGATCGGCGAATACGGACGCAAAGACTTGTCCCATCGGTTTCACCTGACTCGGATTGCCAAGTACATCCGTGAGGTAGAGATAGCCTCCTGGTAAGAGCCGCTCAGGTTTTGATAATTGCTCACAGAGCGTATCAATCATCTCAAGGGATTTTTCTTTACTCCAGCCTGGGATAAACATGACGCCGCCCGCTGCACCAGGAACGGTCACAAGCTTTCCGATCCCGTCATGAGACAGCATTTCACTTACGATGACAAGGTCTTCACTGATCGACGACTTTGCGGCTTTATAGCGACTTGAAAACATCGACAACGAGACAAGCTGATGCGGATGGTCAAGCAAATAACGGGTCATATCGACGAGACGACCACTTCTACGAATTTTCATACGGATTCTCCTTCACATCTTCGATAATAAACGAATGTTCTATTGAGAATATATCACTTTCATTCGTTTTTGTTCAATGTCTTTTGCCGAGAATCCGAACGACGAACACTTCTGGGCAAAATCCTTTTAGACCGTTATAGATGCGATGCGCCTTTTGCTCATGCTCAATGAGCGCAAAGACAGTCGGTCCACTACCGCTCATGAGAACACCTTCTGCCCCACAATGCCGCATCGTTTCTTTGATTTGTTTTACTTCCGGATGAAGCTTGAGCGTCACACTCTCGAGTGAGTTTCCAAGATTTTCGCAAATCCCATGAAAATCTTTTTGACGAATCGCTTCCACCATGGCACCTGTGTTCGGATGATGAACCTCATCCATGCGCACGGCGCGATACACATCTGCAGTCGATACTCCTAGCTTGGGCTTTCCGAGTACGACGTAGCATGGCGGCGGTGCCGGAATCATTTCTAACTGTTCACCACGACCTCTTGCAATGGCTGTGCCACCGATGACACAAAATGAAACGTCAGACCCGATCTCCGCACCGAGCTCTGCTAGCTCCTCTAATGACAAGTTTAACGAGAATAAATCGTTCATCCCACGAAGCGTCGCCGCTGCATCACTCGAGCCTCCAGCAAGCCCAGCTGCCACTGGAATTTGTTTATCGAGTACAATCTCCACACCTTGTTGAATATTAAAACGCTCCCGCAACAACTCTGCTGCACGATATGCCAAGTTTCGATGATCATTTGGCACGTAGGCGTGCTCTGATTGAATCCGAATCTCATTCGAATCTAAAATCGTCAACTCTAAACGGTCTGCTAAATCGACTGTCGTCATTACCATTTCTACTTCATGATAGCCGTCCGGACGCTTTCCGAGGACATCGAGCGTCAAATTAATTTTTGCCGGCGCTTTCACACTGATCGTGCGCATCACGTTCACCCTTCCCATTTGTCTCCTGTTCGACATTGTACCGTAAACAGGCGCACAAAAAAAGAAGCAGCTGCCAATGCATCCGCCCCTCATTTATAAATCAATTGCCGAATTCAATTTTAACTGTATCCGTTAGGACATCAGCGTAGCTATACGAGACACGTTCCACATTATGCAGGTCTTCATCCAATTTCACAACGAACACCGCAGGATATGTCTCAACGAGCGTTCCAAACCGAGTAACGACTTTCTTACGACCGCCGTTTGCTTTCAACGTCAATCGTTCACCAACATGCGATTCGAGTTTCTGTCTGATTTCTTGTAACGTCTTTGGCATACGCTTCACCTCACTGTTACAAGTATAGCATAATTGAATATGAAAATAAAGTTTAATATTATAACGACTCGTTTTAAGGTCGTCAACTATTTTTAAGTGGTAAAATTGTGTCAGACAATCGTGCGAATTCTTCTAGGCTTAACGTCTCTCCCCGACGTTTCGGATCGATTCCTGCCTCATGAAGCGCGCGTTCAAGTTCGACTTTGTGTTCTTTTCCAATATAGTTTGTTAAGTTGTTCAGAATGGTTTTACGGCGTTGTGCGAAGCTTGCGCGTGCGATATCAAAGAAAAAGGCTTCGTCTTTCACCTGCACCGCCGGCTCTTTGCGCATACGGAGTGTAATGACTGCCGAATCGACGTTCGGCGCCGGAATAAACACGTTCTTTGGAACGACAAAACTGACTTCGGCCTCTGCATAATACTGAATCGCAATCGATAGCGAACCGTATGCCTTCGTCCCAGGTTTCGCCCCAATCCGCTCTGCCACTTCTTTTTGAATCATCATCACGAGCGCGCGGAATTTCACACCACTTTCAAGTAATCGCATGATAATCGGTGTGGTGACATAGTATGGTAAGTTGGCAACAACCGAGATGTCTTCAATGCCTTCTTTCAAAAATTCTTGCTCTACAATCTCACGTAAATTTAATTCTAAAGCATCTCCATGGATGACTTTCACGTGAGGATACGGAGACATCGTATCTTCCAGAATCGGTAAAAGACGCTGATCAATCTCAAGTGCCACGACTTTCTTGGCGCGCTTGGCCGATTGCTCAGTCAACGAACCGATCCCTGGTCCGATTTCGAGGACACCACTCGATTCACTAAGTTCCGCCGCACCGACAATCTTACTTAAAATGTTTAAATCGATTAAAAAGTTTTGACCGAGCGATTTTTTAAATGAAAAACCATGTCGCTCTAAAATGGCTTTCGTTCGTTGGATTGTTGCAATATCTTTCAACCCTGTTCCTCCTCTAATTGAGCAAGTGCTTGCTCCCACTCTTCGACTGTGACGCCGAGCGCCTCGACTCGTTTCACGAATTGTTTCGCATTCGGCTCACCGATTCGAAGCAATACACCGAGTCGCTTTCGACGTTTCGCTGCCGCTTCTCCACCGATCAAATCCGCGTCTAACACCATTTTCCGCGTGACAATCGGCTGGTTCGTTTCAACACGTGGTTCAAATACGGCGCGTAAGACACGACGAAGCGATTCCGGGGTCGCATGTTCCACTCCGATTTTCCCACGTTTCCCTTTTGCCTCAGCACGTGGCAGATGGGCATGCTTACACCCTTTGACCCGCTCTTCGACGATTGCTCGAATACGGTCTCCCGGATAATCCGGATCGGTCAAAATGATGACCCCACGCTTCTCTTGCGCACGGCGAATTCGTTCAATCGTCTGATCGGATACGGCAGAGCCATTCGTCTCAATCGTATCGACCTCAAACACTTCCTGAAGTCGTGCCGTGTCGTCACGCCCTTCTACGACGATAATTTCTTGTATTTTCTCACGCATTGTCTGTTCCTTCTTTCTCTTCTTCCTGCTTTGGAATGACCCAAATGGTAAGCGGCTTGCGACCAAACGTCACAGCCTCCTCCAACTCATCCATCATGATGTCGATTTTTTGACCTTTGATCGCACTTCCCGTATCTAGCGCAATCGCCATGCCAATCCCTTCCACATACACGCGGGTACCGAGAGGAATGATTGCCGGGTCGACGGCAATGATACGCATACCCTCGAAGAGAATCGTATCCGTCACATCATAACCACTTCTTGTCAGTACTCGTCCGTCATACGTCACCGTATCTTCTGGATTGTTCGTATAAGCTGTTGCTTCTACGAGTAACTGTTTCGCGGATGAGAAATCTAACACATCGTCCGTTTTCGGTGGCTCTGCTATCTCGACTTCAGCTTCCGGGATGAATGGGCTCGATTCGTCCGCTGTCGTAGGCTCTGTAACGGGCTCTGTGACCTTTTTCGTCCCGACTTTGATGATCTGCGGCATTGCTTTACGTAACGTCTCGACTTCCGTTTTCGTACGATTTGTAATTGTACCATTTTCCACAGTAAGTGCATACCTTGTCCGTTCGAGTCCAGGAACTCCGACCTGCACGGTTTGCTTCACACCTTCTTCTAGCGTGTCATCCTCTTCCTCGACCATATCGTACGGAATCAATTGACTCTCGTATTGAACGACGTCACGATTCGTATTGACCGTGATTGTCAGGCCATCCCGTATCGGTGTCGATGCGTCTGGTAGCACTGTGTCACGTTCTGTCACGTCAACATTCGCTTCTCTTAATAATTGCGCTACATCCGTTGCCATCGTATAGATGGTCGACGCATCTTGCCCGACGATTAAATTGACGGCAACAACCGGCTGGTAGCGAATTGTCATCCCATTCGTGACGGCAGTACGCACAGACGGATAAACCGTATCTCCGTCTCGTACAGTCACCCCGTACCGCAATAAGACGTCCTCTACGGTCCGCTCTCTCGTTTGAATGACTTCTGTTTGTCCGTATCCGATTTGAAGCGAAACCTCATGTGAACGTTCGATTCGAATGAGTCGATCTTCCGGAACGTCCTCACTCAATGCCGGAGTAACGTAATCCGTTTCGTCTAATGTGATATTCAATTCCTCGAGTACCTCGAGGACGGAATCAGCCCGTGTCTCATGCTCGATTACCACGCCATCATCGATGACCTTGATCGGTTCAGGTTGCAACATGACGTATGCGACAGACGCAGTCACAATCACGCCTATACTGGCGAATACACGCTTGATCATGGGAGGCGGAACAGTTTCTTCGCGTTGGCTGTCGTCGCTCCTGCCAATTCCTCATACGAGATGTCTCGAAGTGACGCGATTTCTTCCGCAACGTACTTCACATAGGCCGGTTCGTTTCGTTTTCCGCGGAACGGAGTCGGCGTCAAGTATGGGCAGTCCGTTTCGACAAGAAGACGATCTAACGGTACTTCTTGTGCGACTAACTTTGGAACTTTCGCATTTTTAAACGTGACCGGTCCTCCTAAAGAAATATAGAAGTTCAAGTCTAGGCAACGAGGGAGAAGTTCTACTGACATGCTGTAACTATGGAAGACCCCACCGACTTCCTCTGCATGTTCTTCTTCCAAAATATCGAGCACGTCTGCCGTTGCTTCGCGGTTATGGATGACGATTGGCATATTTGTCCGTTTCGCGATGGCAATCTGTTGACGGAGTAGGCGCTGTTGTACATCTTTCGGTGACTTATCCCAATGATAGTCGAGACCGACTTCACCGAGTGCCATCACTTTTGGGTGACTCATGAGTGTCTCGATCCGTTCTAAATCTGCATCCGTACAGTCGATCGCATCGACCGGGTGCCATCCGACGATGGCATAGATGTCTTCATATGTTTCGGCTAGCTCGATGGCTCGGTCGATGGTCGGCGTATCAAATCCGACGACGAGTAGCGGAGAAACGCCAGCTTCTCTTGCCCGCTCAATCGTCTCCTCCACATCTTCATTGAACTGCTCCGCATTAATGTGCGTGTGTGTATCAATCAACATCTTGGTTCCTCCTTAGAAAAAGAGAGGGAGACCGTGGTCTCCCCCATTTCATTATTTGACGATGGCACCGTTCGGCATTTGATCAGAGACTGTCGCAAGTTCTAACTTGCCGTCACGGTCCGCAGCTAAAATCATCCCTTGTGATAATTCTCCACGGAGCTTGACTGGTTTCAAGTTTGCGACAACGATCACTTTCTTGCCAACTAAATCTTCAGGGGCATACCATTCAGCAATACCTGACACGATTTGACGCGTCTCTTTCCCGAGATCGACTTGAAGTTTCAACAGTTTTTTCGCTTTTTTGATCTTATCGGCTTCTACGATTTGACCGACACGGAATTCGACCTGATCAAAGACATCGATCGTGATTTCAGGACGAACGTCTTCATCGACTTCTTCTGTCGCTGTCTCCGTTTCCTCAATCCGCGCTTTCGACGCTTGACGCATCATTTCTTGGATCGCATCCACTTCTTCCTTCACGTCACGACGTGGGAAGATTGGTGTCCCGTCTGTTACGACAGCGTTATTGAAGTCGGCAAACGTCTCTAACGCTTCCCAAGACATGTCTTCCCCTTCGAGTCCGAGTTGACGGAACATTTCTTTCGGTGCACGTGTCATGAACGGTTGAATCATGATGGCAACGTGACGAAGTACGCCCGCGAGGTGTGTCATGACAGAAGCGAGTTCTTCGCGTTTCGATTCATCTTTCACGAGTACCCACGGCTGCGTCTCATCAATATATTTATTCGCACGGCTGACGAGCTGCCAGATGTTTGTGAGGGCGACCGAAAACTCCATGTGTTCCATGGCTTCTTCTGTTTTACGAGTCGTTTCTTTCACCATGCTCAATAACGCGTCATCAAACGCTGTGACATTTCCGTTGTACGCCGGGATATTCCCATCGAAATACTTTTTAATCATCGCGATGGTACGATTCAATAAGTTCCCGAGATCGTTCGCTAAATCAAAGTTCAAGCGATCGACGAACGCTTCCGGTGTGAACGTACCGTCTGCTCCGAATGGTACTTCACGAAGAAGGTAGTAACGAACAGAATCCAATCCGTAGCGGTCAATCAACGGAATCGGATCTACCACGTTTCCTTTTGATTTCGACATCTTCCCGTCTTTCATGAGCAACCAACCATGCGCAAACACTTGTTTTGGTAATGGAAGGTCAAGCGCCATCAAGAGAGCTGGCCAAATAATCGTATGGAAACGAACGATTTCCTTTCCGACTAAATGGACATCTGCCGGCCAATAGCGATTGAAGAGCTCGTCGTTGTCTGTCCCGTACCCGAGTGACGAGATATAGTTCGTGAGCGCGTCGACCCATACGTAAACGACGTGTATTGGGTTCGATGGGACTTGTACGCCCCAATCAAACGTTGTACGTGATACAGCTAAATCTTGAAGACCTGGCTTCAAGAAGTTATTGATCATCTCTGTCTTACGAGATTCTGGCAAGATGAAATCAGGATGTGACTCGAAATATTCAATCAAGCGATCCGCATATTTGCTGAGACGGAAGAAATAGCACTCTTCGCGCACGAGCTCGACCGGATGTCCGCTGTCAGGACTTTTTCCATCGACAAGCTGGGACTCTGTATAGTACGTCTCATCTGGTACAGAATACCATCCTTCGTATTCACCAAGATAAATGTCTCCATTTTTAAGTAACGTTTCAAAGACGTGTTCGACAACCTTCTTATGACGTTCTTCTGTCGTACGGATGTAATCATCGTATGAGATCTCAAGACGGTCCCATAGGACTTTGATTTCTTCGACAACTTCATCGACGAAAGCTTGTGGCGTCACGCCTGCTTCTTTCGCCTTTTCTTGAATTTTTTGACCGTGCTCATCCGTTCCCGTCAAATAGCGGACGTCAAATCCTTTTAAACGTTTGTAGCGAGCAACCGCATCACCTGCTACCGTGGTATATGCGTGTCCGATATGCAATTTTGCACTCGGATAATAAATTGGGGTTGTAATATAAAAAGTCGGCTTCGCCATGATTTATTCTCCATCCTTTCGACATATGCAATTCTCATTATACACGGTTCGACAAAAGAATTTCCAAACCTAATTGTTTGGAATTATTTTGCGTTTAGTTCGTCATAAATGTTCCAAAAATACCCTTTCTTTGTTTCAAGTTCAAACTATCGGGGAAATTTAGGTATATATCGCTCTTGATTCGACAAATTTCGAAAAATTGCTTTTCCAGATAGTAAGCAGTTGACTGCAATTGGAAAGTTTAGTATGCTTTTTGCTGTAGTCACATTGTCGAATTTTGACGATTCATGTCACCATGAGATTTCGACACCATTGGAGGAGGAAACACAAATGAAATCTACAGGTATTGTTCGTAAGGTTGATGAGCTTGGTCGTGTCGTTATTCCAATCGAATTGCGCCGTACACTTGGGATCGCAGAGAAAGATGCTCTCGAGATTTACGTCGACAACGATCAAATCGTTTTGAAAAAATATAAGCCAAACATGACTTGCCAAGTTACTGGTGAAGTATCAGACGATAACTTCAAATTGGCAGATGGCAAACTCATCTTGTCACCAGAAGGTGCACAACGTGTTCTCGTTGAATTGAAGAACATGCTCGAAAACTACTACAGCGAAGAGTAAGCAAGGATTTCCTTGCTTACTCTTTTTTGTGCAGTTGATGATACGCATCATATACATCGTTTCGTGATTCACCACGGTCTTTTGCGGTCTGCTTAATGGCCGCGTTCGGCTTCAGTCCCTCTTCTATATAATGAACAACATGTTCATAGACAGAGAGCGCTTCCCACCACATTGTCGTAGGTGCCGCTTCTGTCGCACCGCTCACAAGAACGACGAACTCTCCGCGTACTTCACCTTCGCACCACTGTAACGCTTCATCGACTGATCCTCTCAAAAACTCTTCGAACGTTTTGGTTAACTCTCTACCTAATACGAGCTGACGGTTACCAAACACTTGTCGAATCGCCGTTAACATTTCCTTCAATCGATGAGGGGCTTCATAAAAAACAATCGTGCCCGGCTCATATTGAATCGATTCGAGGACATCGACGCGATCTTTCTTTTTACGTGGCAAAAAACCGTAATAGAGGAAACGTTCTGTCGGAAGACCTGAAGCAACCAACGCCGTAAGTGCTGCATTGGCACCTGGTAAGACGACTACCGGAATGTTTGCCTCGATGGCTAACCGTACGAGATCACTCCCCGGATCTGAAATACCAGGCATTCCAGCATCCGAAACAACCGCAACCGACTTTCCAGCCAAAAGATCTTCAATCAGTCTCGGTCCACTTACTTCTTTGTTGTGTTCATGATAGCTAATCAGTTTTGTTGGAATTTCAAAGTGGCGACAAAGCTTCATCGTTTGGCGAGTGTCTTCCGCTGCGATTAAATCCACTTCTTGAAGCGTTCGCACCGCTCGATATGTCATATCTTCCAAATTGCCGATTGGCGTTGGTACGACATACAACGTTGGTTGTTCAGTTTGATAACTCTTCTGTGAATTCATTAGTCGTCCCCTCCATCAACTTCTCTTTTTGCGCGCGGGTCAATTGTTTAATGGACCATTCGTATTGCATGGCCTCCCGTTTCGTATCGAACGATTGCACATACCGAAGTCGTACGGGAAGTCGAGCTTTCGTATACTTCGCCCCTTTCCCGGCATTATGTGCAATGATTCGCTTTTCCACGTTCGTTGTATAGCCTGTATAATACGTCCCGTCCTGACATTCCACGATATACGTATAATGTTTAGGCATCGAGAATGGCTCGCATCGCTTCCGTATACGTATCGTCTTCTTCATATACAACAAATGGTGGTAAAATTTTAAGACCTGCTTTTCCATCTTTCGATCCCTCGATTAATAACGTATTCGCTTCGCGTCCAGCTTTCGGATATACGAGCTGCATTCGCTTCGGTTCAATTCGGTAGGTACGCATCAATGTCAGGATATCGAGTAAACGTTCTGGCCGATGCACGAACGCCACTTTCCCTCCTGGTTTGACGAGTTGACTAGCCGTTTTAATACAATCTTCTAGCGTGCACAACACCTCATGGCGTGCAATGGTATGATGTTCGTTTTGATTCCGCAATGACGTTTCATTTGCTAGAAAATACGGGGGATTACACGTGACCACATCATAACGAGCGTGCCCGAGTTGTGCCGCTGCCGCTTTGACGTCCCCCTCTACAACTTGAATGCGATTCTCGAGGCGATTGACCGCCATGCTTCGATTCGCCATATCAACGAGTTTCGATTGAATCTCTACACCTGTAATCGTTCCTTTTGTACGATACGACAAGAAAAGTGGAATTGCTCCCGTACCGGCGCACAAATCGACCAATTGCCCTTTTTGAATCGGTACCCATACAAACTCTGCCAGTAGTACCGCATCTAATGAAAACGAGAACACATCGTCACTTTGAATAATCTTGCCAGGGCGTCCAAGCAAATCATCGAGGCGCTCTCCATCCTTTACCGTTACCATTGTTTCCTCCTTCTATAAAAGAAAGGCGACGGATAGGGAATCCCTATCTATCGCCCCGTATTAATGTTTATTGAGCATCGACAAACAGAAGAGACAATCCCCATCTTTTCGTACCTGTCCGTAATGGAGGTTACAAATATGGAATCCTTCTTGATACAGCGCAGCCAAATTGTTCTGCCCTTTTCCAGACAATGCGATTTGTGAATCACCATTTGTCGTATCAACTTCTGCCAATTGTTCGACTTTTTCGCGCAAGTGATGATTCTCTAGATACATATGCTGATTCTCTTCAAGCAAATAGGCGAGCTGTTCTTTTAATACGCCTAAGTGCTCCGTCAAGAGTTGCATCTGTTGCTCGATCGCATCTACACGCATCATCACTTCTTTTTTGTCCATTCTTTCCACTGCTCAGCACCCCATCACTGTTTTGACGGTTTTCGTTTAATCGCACCCACTTCAACAAGTTCATCAATCGTATATGTGACGACACGCGTCCGATCGTGGAGTTCAACTTGAATAAGTTGGTCCAAAATGTTGAGACCGATTACACGACCATCACCTTCTGGAATTTTGATTCGCTTGCCGACGTCTGGTAAATCGCGTTTTAATTCTTCGTATGTGTCATTCTCATATTTTAAACAGCACATCAAACGACCACACACTCCAGAAATTTTATTCGGATTTAACGAAAGATTCTGGTCTTTGGCCATTTTGATGGAGACTGGTTCAAACTCCCCAAGAAATGACGAACAACAAAGAACTCGACCACATGGTCCAATCCCACTTAGTAGCTTCGCTTCGTCACGAACACCGATTTGTCGGAGTTCGATTCGTGTCCGAAACACGCTAGCCAAGTCCTTTACCAATTCTCGAAAGTCGACGCGACCCTCGGCAGTAAAATAAAAGATCACTTTATTGCGATCAAATGTATACTCAACATCGACTAACTTCATGTCTAATTGATGTTCTCGAATTTTTTCTTCACAGACGGCGTGAGCATCAACGGCTGCCAGTCGATTATCGCGTACGATATCCGCATCCTTTTGGTCCGCGACGCGAAGGATTGTCTTCAACGGCATGACGACTTCATCTTCGCCGAGCTTTTTATCGACTTGGACGACTTCGCCATACTCAATGCCACGTACCGTTTCAACGATGACATGTTCCCCACGTTTAAGCGTTGCATCGCCTGGTGAAAAGTAATAGATTTTTCCCGCTTCTTTAAAGCGGACTCCAACTACTTCAAGCACGCGCTTCTATCCTTTCTGCAAATCGAACGAAAGTCGTTCGAAAGTTAATTGAGGATTGACGTT
Source organism: Exiguobacterium sp. s160 (assembly GCF_018617575.1). NCBI lineage: Bacteria > Bacillati > Bacillota > Bacilli > Caryophanales > Exiguobacterium > Exiguobacterium sp. s160. The sequence continues at coordinate 3,497 of NZ_JACSKK010000011.1, read as the reverse complement.
TGCCTCGAGTCGTCGAATTGCCGCATGCACACTTTCAATTGCATGTGTGAGTTTAGAGACAGATCGATTCTGAATAAATGCGTTATATAAAGCAGCCTCGTTCTTAAATAGCTTTGGAGTATACGTATCTCGCACTTTTAGGTGAAGTGCCTCCTCTAGCCAATGTTCGAATAATTCAAGGCCAACTCGTAACTCATTTCGTCCTTTGAAATGTCCTAACCATTTTTCCTGGGCGAACAAGAGCAACTCTTGAGGTCGTTTCGTCAATACTTCAATTAATTGTACCACTAGCCCATACGCCTGTACAAACCACTCCTGCTCAACTGCTTCTTTCGCATCATCCCATTTTGGATAAACGGTCAAAGCAAGATAAGCCATATCGTACGTACATGACAATTCTTCTGACATCGTTTGTGCTAACTTCGCGCGGTCAATCGGGCGAAAAGCAAGTTGTTGAGCTCGCGAACGAATCGTCGGAAGAAGTAACTGTGGTTGTGTCGTCACCAAAATAGCAAGTTTCCCCACACCTGGTTCTTCAAAGAACTTCAATAAACTATTTGCCGCTTGAGTCGTCATCTTATGAGCTTGATGGATGACATACACTTGGCGATCTCCTTCAGCACCTCGTAACGATAGGTCACTGAGTAATTGTTGAATCTGTTCTTTTTTGATGCTAGCCCCATCCGGCTCCACTTCGATATAGTCAACAATGTTTTTTGAATCCATGCGTCGACAGTTTCGACACACTCCACACGGTTCTGCTCCCTGTGGTGATTCACAAAACAAGGCTTTCGCAAACAATGTGGCTGTTTCAATTAAGTAGGGTTCATAATCGCCCGAAAAGATGTACGCATGCCCAACTTTATTCGAAATGATTGAATTTTGAATGATTCGAGCAACCACTGTTTGCGACTCATTTAATTCCTGAAAACGCATATGCCCAACTCCCATTAAAACTGATGGAATCCTTCAATCGGCAAGACGAATACAGTCGCACCTCCAACTTGTACTTCGACTGGGTAAGGAATATACGAATCAGCATGTCCTCCCATTGGAGAGATTGGCGTAATCATTTGATCACGACTCGAACAGTTCGATTGAATCACATCCATTAAATCATCGAGGCGTTCCTGTGGAATACCCATCATAAACGTTGTATTCCCCTCTTTTAAAAATCCGCCTGTTGTAGCTAATTTCGTTGCACGAAAATCTTGTTCGACCAATGCGTCAGACAAACGTGCGCTATCCTTATCATGTACAATTGCAATCACCATTTTCATCATTGTTGTACGCCTCCTTGTTGTATTCGTTCTATTGTATAATCGAGTACCTCATCTTGAATACATTCAATCGATTGATCGGCATCAATTCGGATGATTCGTTCTGGGTACTGTTTAAGTAACGTTTGAAATCCTTCGTAAACACGCTCATGAAACGCTTGATCACGACTTTCAATCCGATCGAGTTGCCCTCGATCTTTCATTCGTGCACTAGCTCTTTCAGGGCTTAAATCAAACAAGAAAGTCAAATCCGGTGTTAAACCATTCGTTGCCCATTCATTCAGCGACTGTATTTGATCAAGATTATATTGTAAACCGTATCCTTGATAAGCAATAGATGCATCGATGAATCGATCACACAGAACAATTGCTCCTCGCTCCAATGCTGGACGAATCACTTGTTCCACATTCTGTGCTCGTGAAGCAGCATAAAGCATCATTTCCACTCGTGGCGTCATCTCATGATGATCCGGGGATAATAAGACTTCGCGGATTTGATTGCCCACAGTTGTTCCTCCGGGTTCACGGGTTACAACGATGTCATATCCTTTTTGTTTAAGACTCTCGACTAATAGTTGAAGTTGCGTAGACTTACCTGATCCATCTGGTCCTTCAACCGTTATAAACATTCCGCTCACTTTTTAAAACTCCTCTACAATAACATCAATTTGCTCTATCATAACATGCTTACTTGCTTGAAGCTTCCTCCCTAAAGAAATCCATTCCATGAGCACTCGTATTTTTTCCTCGGTAATCCGCTCTCCTTTTAGAATCCATGGAATCCCTGGTGGATATGGAATCACCGTTTCTGCTGAAACAAATCCGATTGCTTGTTTGAAGGATAAACGTTGCACTTGTTCATTCCCAACTAACGTATAGAGTTCAGATACACGTTCTGTTTGAGGGAAAGGAAAAATCGTTTCATCCTCATCAATGATCGGGACATGTGTAGCGGCCTTTTTAATCAATTTAATCCAATGCTCAATTTCCTGCTTTGTTATTTCCCTTAATGGCAAACAGAATAACACATGATCCACTGCAGCTAATTCAATATCGATTCCGATTGATGCAAGATGTTCACTAAAGACTAATCCATTTTTCGGATACGTCATGACCGTTACTTTTGTAAAATCGTCCCCCACTTTGACAGTGAAACCTGCACGCTTCAGCTCAAGTACAAAATGAGCATGATTTTTTTGAATAGAAGACCATGCTTCGTCCGTTAGACTTTCTAAATAGGACCGTGCATAGTCTAATGAAGCCATAATAAGATAAGAAGGACTTGATGTCTGAAATGAAGATAATGCATGCTTTAACCGAATTTCATCGATGTCTTTTTTATAGTGAATCCAAGCTCCCATCGTCAATGCAGGTAGCGTTTTATGTGCAGACTGTACAACTGCACTCGCTCCCTCAAAAATCGCAGAACGCTGAAGCAATTTAGGATGAATTAAATGGGCACCATGTGCTTCATCGACGAGTAATGGAATCTCAAGTGAAGACAAATAATTTGAAATCGCACGAATATCGGCCATGTCTCCATAGTACGTAGGAGACGTTAACATGACGGCTCGTCCTCCCGGGAATTCTTGAACAGCCTGTTCAATCGTTTCTAATGTCACCACGGTTGGAATTCCTGTACCACGTTCAATTGTAGGTGTTAATAGGATTGGTTTTAACCCTAACCATTCAATTGCGTTCCAGACCGACTTATGTGAGTTTCGTTGAACGTATACTCGCTCACCACGTTTTACAGTTGCCGCAAGCATGCTCCAATTTCCAACAGTTGAACCATTGACGAGCCACTTACTTTTACTTTCATACAGTTCACCCAATGCTTTTTCTGCTTGATCGATAATCCCAGAAGCGTCATGCAAATCATCTAAATGCGCTAGTTCTGTCAGGTCATATGGCATCACCTTGGCAAATGCGCTCGGTAACGTATGATCAGTCACGGTACCATTATGATGCCCAGGGACGTGAAAGGATACGCGATGTTCACTCACATGCTGTTCTAGAGACTCTAGAAATGTAAAAGGATTTTTCCGAGAAGGAGCCATCTGTTATTCCTCCTTAACTATTGACTATGAAAAAAAGACGATCAAGCATATGCTTGATCGTCTACTGCGTTGTTGCCTGGCAACGTCCTATCCTCACAGGGGGAGATCCCCCAACTACTTTCGGCGCTGAGACGCTTAACTTCCGTGTTCGGCATGG
>NZ_JACSKK010000002.1:0-476025 GCF_018617575.1 Exiguobacterium sp. s160 | reverse complement strand
GAGAAGGGCACGTACGCGCACTACATGTTGAAGGAGATGGACGAGCAGCCGGCCGTCATCCGCAACATCATCCAGCACTACCAGAACGAGAACGGCGACATCGAACTCACGGACGGCGTGCGTGAACTCGTCTCGGAAGCAGACCGCGTCTATATCGTCGCGTGTGGTACAAGTTACCACGCTGGTCTTGTTGGGAAGCAATTGATCGAGCGCGTCGCAGGTGTACCGACTGAAGTACACGTCGCGTCAGAGTTCGGTTACAACATGCCACTTTTGACAGAGAAGCCACTCTTCCTCTTCATCTCACAATCAGGTGAGACAGCGGACAGCCGTGCCGTTCTCGTCGAAGTGAAAAAGCTTGGCCATAAAGCGCTCACGTTAACAAACGTAGCGGGATCGACACTCTCGCGTGAAGCGAACGAGACGATGCTCCTCCACGCAGGACCGGAGATCGCGGTCGCGTCGACGAAAGCGTACACGGCACAGATCGCCGTCCTCGCGATTCTCGCGTACGACATCGCTCGTGCGAACGGGAAGAAACTTCCGTTTGATTTGATGCAAGAGCTCGCACTCGTTGCAACAACGATGGACTCGATTATGGCACAAAAAGAAATCTTTGAAGAGCTTGCTGATAAGTTCTTGAAAGAATCACGTAACGCATTCTTCCTCGGACGTGGATTGGATTCATATGTAGGTCTTGAAGGCGCATTGAAGCTCAAAGAGATCTCATACATCCAAGCAGAAGGATACCCAGGTGGGGAACTCAAACACGGACCGATCGCGTTGATTGAAGATGGGACACCGGTCATCACGCTTGTGTCTCAACCGAACACACACCTCAACATTCGTGGAAACATCAAAGAAGTTGTGGCGCGTGGTGCAGTAGCTTGTACGATTTCAATGGAAGGCATGGAGCATGAAAACGATGCATTCGTTCTTCCACGTGTTGAACCACTTCTCACGCCACTCGTGACGGTTCTTCCACTTCAACTCATCTCGTACTATGCGGCACTTGCCCGCGACTGTGATGTCGACAAGCCACGTAACTTGGCGAAGTCTGTAACAGTTGAATAATCTTCCATGGCCAGAATCTTTCGGGATTTTGGCCTTTTTTGTTTCAGTCAGTTAACAAATCATCGGAACGTTCTCAAAAATGTCTGTTTCCCCGATAGAGCGGGTACACTCAACGTGAGTATGAATAAAAGGAGAGATTCGATGAAACAGAAGAAATGGATGACGGGCTTAGGTGTCATCGTGCTCGCTACATCGTTAGCCGCATGCGGGGATACGGCGGACGATACATCGATGGAGATGTCAGAAGAACAAAGCATGGATCATTCGGCAATGGACCACTCGGGGTCTGGAGAGATACCAGACGGACTGATGGAAACGAATGATCCGACATATCCGGTCGGGTCGACAGCGATGATGACAGCGGATCATATGCCGGGGATGGAAGGTGTCGAAGCCACGATTGTCGGTGCGTATGATACGACTGTATACGCAGTCAGTTATACACCGACGACAGGCGGTGATCCGGTACAGAATCACAAATGGGTGATTCATGAGGAGCTCGAGAATCCGGGCGACACGCCATTAGCAGAAGGTGAACAAGTCGTTTTGGCCGCTGATCACATGGAGGGCATGGATGGCGCAGAAGCGACAATTGATATGGCTGAAGAGACGACGGTTTATATGGTGGATTACACGACGGAAGATGGAGAAGAGGTCACAAACCATAAATGGGTGACCGAAAGTGAACTAGAAGCGATGAAATGAATGAAGTAGACCTCGAGTACATCTCGAGGTCTATTTTTTTCGATAAATATTTATTGATAAACGATAAATAAGGGCGTATGATAAAGGAAATAAAATGAGTGAGGTGTATGACAGGTGAAACGAGAAACCGTCTTCTTGAAACTATCGGTGATTGTCTTAGCCATTCCGATTCTTGCAGCCTGTATCTTTTTACTTCCGTTTCTTTGGCGAGACGCAACCGAGAGCGGGGGATGGATTGCGAATTCGATGCGTCCGATTGTCGTGGGGATGTATGTGGCAGCAGTCCCATATTTCATAGCTCTGTTCCAGACGTTTACCTTGCTAGGATTGATTGATCGGAATGAGGCGTTCTCCTATGGAGCGGTGAAAGTACTTCGAGTGATCAAGTATTGTGCATTGACCATCACGGTCATCTATACGGCGTTGCTTCCCTTCTTCTATTGGTTCGCCGAACGCGATGATTCCCCAGGTTTCTTCGTTCTAGGGTTCATCTTCGTGTTCGCGGCATTTGTCATCGCCGTCTTTGCTGAGTTGTTACAGAAATTATTAAAGCGAGCCATTGATATGAAACAAGAAATCGATTTGACGGTCTGAGGTGAGAACATGGCGATGATTGTGAATCTAGATGTGATGTTAGCGAAGCGGAAAATGAGTGTGACAGAACTATCGGAGCGGGTCGGGATCACCATGGCAAACTTGTCGATTTTAAAGAATGGAAAAGCGAAAGCGATTCGTTTTTCGACGCTCGAAGCGATTTGTGAAGCGCTCGACTGTCAACCGGGGGACATACTAGAATATCGAGCGGACGAACGAGCAGAGTGAATCTCTGCTTTTTTTGTGTGAACATGAAACGTATTTGAACGATATAGCGTATATAAGATAAATCATTCAGAGGGAGACTAGAAAATGGTTCAAACATGGACAGAACGGACCCATGAAGCCTTAAAAGGAAAAATCGGAAAACTTATCGGTTGGTCTTTTGCAATGGCGATTTTAGTGGAATTGTGGCTTATGATAGATCCAACGTATTACGGAATCCAACACAGTTCTACTATTCTTATGACGATTAGTGTGATTGGACTCATCCTGTATGTGATGTCTTTGCCAATGTATATCGGATACAATTGGGTCATTTTAGATACGGTGCGAAATAAGGAATTGCACTTTCAAAATGTATTTAAACCGTTCCGAAAGGGCTACCGCTTAAATTTGGCCACGTTCCTACTCACGGTTCTTTTCCAACTATTATGGGGACTGCTTCTAATCGTTCCAGGAATCATAAAGTATTTTTCTTATGCATTCACTTTCTTTATATTGCGAGATGAGCCTCATTTGTCCCCTATAGAAGCGATTACAAAATCTCGTGGGATGATGCGTGGACAGAAATGGGAAGCATTTAAATTAATCTTGCCAATGATTCCGGTCTTTCTGACGGGTCTCACGTTAAGTATTGTTTTCAAATTACCGATTCTGTCATCCTGGTCTCTATTGGTTGCAACTTCACTTGTTCGTCCGTTGGTAGTTGCGCGTTTCGCTGTTATGTATGAAGATTCGCGTCGGGCGTACGACGAACAATGGAACAAACCAGCCTGAAGCATATCAAATAGAGGTTGAAAGGAATGAGCATGCTACAATCTTCATGAAGGAAAGGGGAAATGCTGAATGAAGATTGGAATCATTGGGGCTGGTCTGAGCGGAATCATCGCAGCGCGTGAACTCGCACGTCGAGGTAATACGGTTGAATTGATCGAAAAGAGCCAAAGCGTCGGGGGACGTTTGGCAACTCGCCGAATCGGTGACGGACAAGCGGATCACGGGGCCGTCTATTTCACCGTACGTGGGGAAGAGCTCAAACGCGAGGTACAGTCGTGGATGAGTGCGAACTGGGTGCGTGTCTGGTACGCGGACCCTTATCCGCGATACGTGGGGACAAAAGGGATGAATGGACTTGCAAAGCATTTGGCAGAAGGATTGACGGTACACTTGAATGAGCATGTGGAGTACGTCCATATGGAGGAGGGTGGCGCCGTTACCGTAAAGACTGACGTGACGGAACGTTCATACGACCAAATCGTGATGACGGCACCGCTTTCGCAATCGTTCGAATTACTCGGGAGTTTAGTTGATCAGGTTGAACCTTCCTTGCGACGTCTCGTGTATGCGCCGACGTTCGTCGGTCTTTTCGAATGTACAGGTGGTGTACAGATTGGGGAAGATGGGATTCTCGATTATGACCTGACACCTGGATTGTTGAAGGTGATCAATAATCAGCAAAAAGGAATTACTGCGACCTCGCTCATCAGCGTCTATATGGAAGAAGCGTGGAGTGAGGAGTGGTATGAGCGACCGGAAGAGGAGACACTTGTAGAGATTGAGCGGTTATTCCGAGAGGAAGTTGGCGATATCGACATCGTGTCACGGCAATTGAAACGGTGGCGCTATGCGCAAGCGAAAGACGTGTGGCATGAACCGTTTTATCGGGTAAGCCATCATCCCATCTATTTAGCTGGCGATATCTTTCTTGAAGCGGATGATCCATCCGGACGTACTCGATTTGAGAGTGCCTATTTATCTGGTCTACGTGTCGCCAAGGCAATCGTTTAAACCTTCTACGGAAGGTTTTTTCGTTTTGATGACGAATAGACAGACAAACGAACTGGAGAGGGGCACTCATATGGGGATGATTGGAACTTACTTGCGAGTAACAGATGATGAGTTGGCGCGGTTACTTGATGAACCTGATTATTTCGAGGAATTGTACACGTACGAGGAAAGACAATCGGATATCGATAAAGCGTGGCACGGACTGTACTTTTTGCTGACCGGAGAAGCGGACTTGGACGACATTGATCGTCACTCCCTCGGTAGAACGATTTTCGGCGGAATGGTAATCGAAGAGGAGACAGGGACGGCCTATTTGACTTCATCAGAAGTGAAAGACTTAGCGACCCGACTTCACTATATTGAACGAGATGCCCTTGAATCACGTTATGAGGCGACGAGGATGAATGCGCATGAACTTTACCCATTCGAGAGAGGGTGGGGAAGTGAGGAGAAGCAATACTTGCTCGAACAGTTCGAGGAATTGAAAGCGATTTTTTCATCCGCGTCACAAAAGCAAGAAGGGTTGATTACATGGATCGGATAAAATACGACTGATATGTTGCGCCGATAGGATTCTCCTTATCGGTCTTTTTATTTGACGTCATTTAGTTTAGGGCATAAACTATAACCATCTAGTTTAGGGGGTAAACTAAAAATGAAAGCATTGATGCGCGAAGCCGTGCAGTTATTTGAAGAAGTGATGTTCCATGGGACGGAACATGTTATCGAAGCGATGGAAGGGGATGTCTGGCGTGAGTATTCGCGTGAACAACTCCAACTGTTGAAGTTGCTTGATCAATTTGGACCGACCCCTGCTGGGCAATTGGCACAAAAGCAAGGTGTCCATAAAAGTGCGGTCTCGAATCGACTCAAAAAACTGGTCGAAAAAGAACTTGTCACGAGTCGACGTGGCAAGGATCAGCGCGAACGTTTGATTGAATTGACCTCAGAAGGAAAGCGGCTCGTCGAGGAAGTGGACGGTGCCGTCTATCGATATGTAGAATCCCTCATCGATGGAGAAGTAGACGAAATTGAAATTGAGCAATTTGTCCGGACGTTCCGGAAAATAAAACAATTGCTCCGAATCGGGGAGGAATAATACGTGCATAAAATCATTCAATGGCGTTGGGGAATCCTCATTTCCCTCATCGTATTGACGGCGGTACTATTTGTCGTAGCGCCGAACTTAACAAAGCAAGCAGAAGAAGCTGGTAGTTTTCAGCTAGCGGACGATATGGACTCTCAGCGTGCACAAGCGATTTTAGATGAGGCCGGGAAAAGTGATAAAACCATCTCGTTCGTCTACGAGTTCGAGTCGATTGGCGAAACCGAGCGAACGGATGTCGCTCGTGTCATCGAAGAGCTTAGACAGAATGAAACGGTCGTGACGGATGTTCTCGATCCGTTTGAAAGTGAGGAGACAGAGGCACAGCTCGTCTCAGAAGACGGACGCATCGTCCTCGTCCCGATCACGGTCGAAGGTACGACAGAAGAAATCAATGCGTTTGCTGATGATGTCCGTGAAAACGTGCTTCCTCAAGAGGAAACAGTATATATCACTGGGGAAGAAATCATTAACAATGATGTGAACTTGAGTGCCCAAGAAGGATTGAAAAAGACGGAAATCATCACGGTCGTATTGATTTTTGGATTGTTGCTCCTCGTGTTCCGTTCTATCGTGACACCGTTCATTCCACTCATCGCGGTCGGCTTCACGTATTTATTGAGCCAATCGTTTGTCGCGTTCTTTGTGGATTGGTTCGGATTCCCGGTATCGAACTACACACAAATATTCCTCGTGGCCATCTTGTTCGGGATTGGGACAGACTACTGTATCCTACTTCTTAGCCGTTACAAAGAGGAGCTGAGTGCGGGGCATGCGATTGAAGACGCAATCGTCAACACATATAAGACGGCAGGACGGACGGTCTTGATCAGTGGGCTCGCGGTCTTCGTCGGTTTTGCGGCCATCGGATTTGCAGATTTTCCGATCTTCAAATCAGCCGTCGCCGTCGCAGTCGGGATTGCGGTGTTACTGTTGATTCTCTTCACGGTCGTCCCATTCTTTATGGCGACGCTCAAGCAACGACTGTTCTGGCCATCGAAGAAAGCAGGCGAGCATCATGATAGCAAGCTCTGGGCTGGATTGAGTCGATTGTCGGTCAATCGCCCGTTCGTATCGATTTTGGTCGTTGGATTGATTACGGTGCCAGTCCTGTTCACGTATGACGATGCCCGTTCGTTCAATACGGTCGATGAGATTGGAGACGGGTACGATTCGGTTCGTGGATTGAATTTGATTTCAGAAGGGTTCGGTCAAGGGGAATCCCTTCCGGTACAAATCATTTTGAAACAAGATCAAGCCATTATAGAATCGGAAGTTCCGTACATTGAAATGTTCGCAAGTGAGCTCGAAAAAGTCGATGGAGTGAGCGGTGTGCGTGCGCTCACACGCCCGACTGGTGAAGTCATCGACGATTTCTATGTCGACACGCAACTCGGTGAACTCAGTGAAGGCTTGTCTGACGCACAGACGGGTCTCGGTGATGTCCAGGCCGGATTAGATGAAATTGAGCAAGGGCTGAACGCGGTCGTCGGACAATTGCCAAGCGGTTCAACCGATGCAGGGGCGCCACTTACTGAAGCAGCAGCTGGGCTGAATCAGTTGAATGGTCAGCTTGGACTCATTGGCCAAGGATTGACAGCGACTCAAAACATCCCTGCTGCAGTCGGACAGCTCGGTCAAGTGTCGGCAGGGCTCACACAAATCGAATCGGGCATCAGTGAAGCCGCCTCCGCATTGAATGCGCAAGGGTCTCAGGTTGGTGAACTTAGCACCGGACTATCGCAACTCGCGACAGGTGTTGGCGAAGCGAACGACGGATTAGGACAAATCGAGTCGGGCCTTGGCGAAGCGGTTTCGTTCTTGCAACAGTTGAGTGAAGCAGATTCGCTCCGTGAGACAGGTGTCTATCTTCCTGAAGGGACACTCACATCAGATGAGTTCTCCCCTGCCGTCGAACGCTATGTCTTTGATGAAGAGACAGCGACTCAGCTCGAGGTGATACTGGAGATGGATCCATACTCACCAGAAGCGATTGATGTCGTCGAGACGATTAAAGAGACGATGGATCGCTCTGTTAAGGGGACACCATATGCAGATGCGACCATCGGATACGCAGGTATCTCAAGCATCAACAGCGATTTGAATGAAACGTCAACGAACGACTTCAATCGGACGGTAGCCATCATGCTCGTGACGTTGTTCATCGTCTTGACGGCATTGTTCCGCTCGATGATCATGCCGCTCTATATGATTGCTTCGCTTCTCTTGACGTACTATACGTCAGCAGCGATCACAGAGCTGATCTTTGTGGAAGGTCTTGGCTATGACGGAATCAGCTGGGCCGTTCCGTTCTTCGGATTCGTCATGTTGATTGCACTTGGAATCGACTATTCCATCTTCCTACTGGATCGATTCCGGGAAGAGACAATCAATGGGAAGACGGTCCGTGATGCGCTCGTCTATTCGATGACGAAGATGGGTACCGTCATTATGACCGCCGCAGTCATTCTAGCCGGGACGTTCGGCGCCATGATTCCGTCAGGCGTGCTCAGTCTCGTTCAGATTGCGACCATCGTCATTACTGGTCTGTTGCTATACGGATTGATTGTATTGCCACTCTTGATTCCAGCCATTACGATTTCGTTCGGTGACGGTGTTTGGTGGCCGTTCCGACAAAAGAAAAAGTCATAAACAGAAACGGATGTCTCGTACGATGAGATATCCGTTTTTTGGGATAGATTGCGGTAGATTCGGGAACAGAAAGGCAGGTCCATTATCGAAGGAGGAATACTGTATGGAAATCGTCATTACTGCAATCTTGAAAGCCCATCCTGGTAAAGAAGAAGCGTTACGTGAGGCATTGCATCGTGTGATTCCACCGTCACGAGCGGAAGACGGATGTCTTGCGTACGTTCTTCACGAAGCAATCGATGCACCAGGAACGTTTGTCTTCTATGAAAAGTACAAAGACGAAGAGGCGCTCGATCACCACATCCATTCGTCGCATTATCAGGCATATCGTGACGAAGCCGGGGAGCTTCTCGCCGTGCGTGACGTCTATCGTTTGCATGAAGTCTGAAAGGAGACTTTCTCTTGATTACGCAACCTGTGATCCCGTGTATTTGGTTTGAGGGGAACGTCGAGGAAATCGCCGAGTTGTATGTATCCATCTTTCCAGATTCGTTTGTCGACTATACGACGAAATTTTCAAGCTCGCCAGCGGGCGAGACGACGATTGTGACGTTATCACTTGCTGGACAGTTCTTTCAGTTACTCGGGGGAGGTACCACAAAAGAACGAAATCCGTCCGTTTCTTATATGGTATCCCTCCCGACGACAGAAGAAATCAATGCGCTGTGGGAACGATTATCTGACGGAGCGGAAATCTTGATTCCATTAGATACGTACGACTTCAGCCAGCGTTATGGGTGGTTGAAGGACCGCTACGGGGTTTCTTGGCAAGTCATGCATGATGGGGGGATGGACATTCAGCTCGTGACGCCATGCCTCTTGTTTGTCCAGGAAGCATTCGGTCGCGCCGAGGCGGCGATGAATGATTGGATTTCCATTTTCAAAGATTCGTATGTACTGGACGGACATACGGTACGATACACGGAAGAAGATGGCGACGAGCTCGACGGGAAAATCAACTATGCCCGTTTCGTCTTATCCGGTCGAGAATTTGTCGTGATGGACAGTAATGAAAATCATATGTTTTCATTTGATGAAACACAGTCGCTCATCGCTTTTTGTGAGACACAAGACGAAGTCGATACGTACTGGCAGCGGTTATCGGCTGTACCGGAAGCAGAGGAATGCGGTTGGCTGAAAGATCGATACGGCGTCTCGTGGCAAATCATTCCGTGGGAAATGGAAGAGATGATGACGGTCGGTTCGCAAGAGCAGATTGAACAAGTCGTACAGGCGTGTCTGCCCATGAAAAAACTCGATATCGCGACGTTGCGTAAAGCCTATTAAACAAACCTCCCGAGACAAATAGCTCGGGAGGTTTTTCATGGACTCATTTGTGAGAGGGCATCCTTCTCTATGATGGTATCCGAGAGACGGAGCTGACTGGCCGCACGGTCGATATATGGAGCGCATCGATCGAATGCGACCGGTTCTTCCGTCTCGACGGAATAGCACGTGCCGTTACCTGCTCGTTCGGTCAAGTCTGGTTCATAGTAATGGTCTTCATATCGGAAAGCGCCCGTCCGAAAGACGGTCAAATTCGGCGTATCATTCAAGAGAGAGTCGCCAAGCATATATGCCGGAGAGATCCCAAGTACATCAAGAATCGTCGGTGCGATATCGATTTGACCGCCACTTGCCTCCATGACTTCTCCTGTCATCAATCCAGGTGGTTTGATGAAGAGAGGGACAGCACGGTCAAGTTGGAATGCGTCAACCGTTGAGTCCACTTCTTCGATGGTAGCCATTTCTTCTCCAGGTGCCGTCAGACCGCTATCGTGGTCACCATACATGACGAGAAGCGTCTCATCCCACAGCCCATCTTGTTTCAATCGTTCGATGAACTGACCGACCGCCGCATCGACGAAATGAACGGTATGGTAATAGTTTTCGAGAAGCGGGTCCTCAATTTCCGACAGGTCCAATCGCTTCTCGTCCTCCGGAATGTCGTACGGTGTATGGCTCGTCAATGCGACTAAAAACGCATAAAACGGTTCATCCAACTCTTCCATGAATCCGACGGACGTATTCAAGAATTCCTGGTCGTTGAGTGCCATCCCGATGATGCCTTGGTCGGGGTAGTCTTTGTCGCTAAAGAAATGATTGAACCCGATGTTCTCATAAAAATCATCCCGATTCCAAAAGTCTTTACGGAAGGAGTGCATGGCTGCCGTATCGTAGCCTGCCTCGTTCAAGGACTGTGAGAGCGCGCTAAATTGATTTCCCGGGAAACGTGTGTACACCGAACCGGATTTGACAGGGTAGAGTGACGTGTTGACGATGAACTCCGCATCGGATGTCCGCCCCTCATGCGTCTGATGATACACGTTCGGGAAGTAAAGCATGTCACGTCGCAATCGATTTAAGTTCGGTGTCAATTCCTGTCCATTGATGCGTTGATCGATGACGGAAGTTTGGAACGATTCGAGTTGTAGCACGATGACGTTCGTATCCGGACTCGGGGCACTTAATTCCTGATAAGAGAGTGCTTGGATTTGAGAACGCTCCTCGTCTGTCAGGGCTTCGTTCCATCCCATGGCACGTTCGACGCCTCGGGCGACATCCATCGCGTGATAGCCCCAAAAACCGAGATGATAATATTCACGCATATTCGAGATTGGGTCGTCTGCGATCCATTTTTCCCCGCGCTGATAACTGAGGGTGAGTGGAATCGTGAAGAGAAGAAATCCGAGAGTGAAGCCGGCGAGCGCCAATCGTCTTCCGTTCCGCTTCGCTTCACGGACAGGATGCCGTTTGATGTAACGTAAAATTAAACCGTAAATGATGAGGTCGATGAAGAAGAACGCATCAATCGGGCGGATGAGCGTCAAGAAGCCACCCCCGACATCTCCCATCTGTCCGATATCAGACAGTAAGGCGACAGATAATAAGTCTTCAAAATAGCGATAGTACCAGACGTCCGAGACGAGTAGGGTACTATGCAGGAATAAAGAAACGTATAAAATCCATCGGCGGATCGGATAAGACACGGCAAGTGCCCAGCTCGTCAGGAGCAGAATCGTCGCCAAATTGATGAGGAAAAACGAGAAGTCGAACGCCGTCGCGGTCAACCAGCTAAAAAAGAAGAGCTTTACCAGGGAGAGTGACAAGTAGATCCAATAATCGAGATATTTGATCATGAACAACACATCCTTTTCATACCCATTCCCGATGAGGTGAGTGAGGGAAACGTGAAGATGTGTCCAACAAAAAAAGAGGCACGGGGCCTCAGTTAATCAGAAACGTATCGCGCAATTCGATGATGGTTCCTTCCGGTGCTTTTAGTTTACTTAAATGACCGTCGACGACGAAGTAGATGTTGCCACCGTGCTTCGGCAAGAACGTGACACCGAGCTGTTCGAGTCGAGCGACTTCCGCTTCGAGATCATCCACATAGAGGGCGAAATGGACGGGACCGGCCGCATGTTTCGAATAGTCTTGTAACGTTTCATCGACTTTGGCGGTCTGGAGCTCGATATAAAAATCCCCGAGTTTGAGCCAACTATTGAAGTCACGTGTGTGGAAGTTTGGCGATTCTTGGACGAGCTCAAAACCGAGCGCTTCGTAAAATGACTTTGATGCGGCATAATCTGGGGTTTGGATACAGATATGGTGAATTTGTTTCATTAAGACTTTCCTTTCGTTTGTAGGTCGTTCACGCGATTGCGGTGGAACGGGGAAGTCATATCTTCCGAGATAAGACTGATCGTATGGCCATCCGGGTCCACTACGTCAAAACAGGACATGCCTCCGAAATCGTGAAGCGGTGTCGCAATCAACCCTGCTTGTTCGAACGATTGATACGCGAACTGGATGTCTTCACAAATGACGTTGAAATAGACATGGGCTTGTCCTGACGCATCTTTGAACGTTGCGGCTTGCGGTGACGAGGTCTGGATCAATCCGAGCTGAGTCGAACCGTCTGGTAGACACAAACCGATGCCTCCTTCCCAGCGACCAATTTCTTGAGCATCAAAATAAGTGGTATACCAGTGTAGGGACCGTTCTACATCTGATACGGGAATGAAGATACTTCCGATTCGGAACATGTGATAACCTCCTTTTCTCTTATTAGTGTAGCGAATGCATGCTTTCGAAGATACGGGGGAAGAAACTTTTTACGGGAGAAAGCGTATGAAAGAGAGAGAAAATCAATGAGGTGAATGTATGAAAGTAAACGAAATCACGATTCAACCGGTTGATGCAGTCAATCGAGAGGCGGTCATCGCCCTGACAGTGGACGAGAAACAATCTCGATTCATCGAGACGAATGCCGAATCGCTTCAAGAGATGGTCGAGGATACGAAATACAATTGGCAGAGCTTTGCATTTTATGAAGGCGAGCGAGCGGTTGGCTTTATGATGGTCGGAGCGGAGAACCAGTCAGAACGTTACGTATGGCTCGACCGTTTCATGATTGATCAACACGAACAGGGGAAAGGCGTCGGGACGAAGTGTCTACGCATCGCAGTGGAATTTATCCAGACACAATACGATGTGAATGATATCATTCTGAGCCTCCATCAAGAGAATGAAGCCGCGAAACAATTTTATGCGAAGAACGGGTTTATCGACAGCGGCTTGATCGATGAATGGAACGGCGAAGCAATCTGGGTTTATCACACAAAAACCCGACCGTCATGAGTCGGTCGGATTCCTAAATCAAAATACGTTATTTGAGTATGCTCGGTCGCAACTGTTTGACACGCGACAAGACGAGCCAACCGAGAAGCGCGCCCGTCAAACTAGAGGCAAGGAACGCCGGGAAAAAGAAAAATGCACCGAACGTCGAACCCATCAACAGTTTTGCGTACGGGACGGCAATCAACGAAGCGATAACCCCAGTCCCGATGATTTCTCCGAGAGCGGCCGCATAGACGCGGTTCGTGCGTACGAAGAAAATGCCGGCAAGAAATGCACCAATCATGCCACCGGGGAATGCGAGCAGTGACCCCGTGCCAGTCATGACACGAATGAGCCCGGTCACGAAAGCGACGAGAACGGCTCCGATTGGGCCGACGGTAACTGCGGCAATCACGTTCACCATATGTTGAATCGGATAAGCGCGGGCGACACCTGTGGGAATCGAGATGAACATCGACCCGACGACGGCGATGGCGACGAGCATCGCCATCCAAGTGAGTTGTTGAATACGCATGAATAATCTCCTTTCAAAATAAAAACGCCACGTTTCCAGACGGAAAAATGGCGTGGATATACAGAGGCGTATCCCAAGCCACTTCCCTACGCTGGTATGAGCCAGATCAGGTTCGAAGGGTCCGGCAACATGCCGTCTCAGCCCGAAGGCTCCCCTAGTGGTCGTTTATTGATTTGAGTATAGCATAACTAAAATCGGAAAGAAGGGACGGAATTATCCCTCATTCTTGGCTAACAGGTCCTCATAGTCCTTCTCGCTCCAAAAGAGCGGTGAGATGGACTCGGGACCTTTTAAAATTTCTCCATCCTGGTCATATACGATGGCATACCCGCTCTCGACATCGAACACGAACAAGTCGGCAGTGACTTCGGTCACGCCATTCCCGGCAATAATCACATCGTCAATCGGCTCCCGCGCCAGTTCGACACCTGCTTCATCGAGTTCGACGAGGAGGGCTGACGTGTAGGCATGGCGGTCATAGACCGTTTGGAATTCATCCTGCGTGAGGACGACATCGGTAGGTGGGGCACTCGTTCCGAATTTTCGATTCTCTATCTCTTCGACATACTGAAGGAAAGATTCCTCTTGCCAAAAGAGTGGTGCGAGCGACTCGGAACCGTTGATCAACGTCCCGTCCTGACTGTCGAATACCGTGGCGTACGTCCCGTCATCAAGCTTGAACGGATAAATATCCGCATATGTGTGCTCGAGACCATTACCGGCGATGATGACGCGTTCAAACGTCTCGCGGAACGGTTCGATGCCTTGTTGCTCAAGCGCAGCGAGGAGCGGTTGTGTTTGTTCATATTGGTCATAGACGTCTTTAAAGTCTTCGCGCGTCCATTCAGTGATGGGTTCATCGGGTGATTCGATCGGGATCGGATTGTCTGCCACCGTATCCGTACAACCCGTCAGTAAAAGTGCACTTAATCCGAATATCGCCCATCGTCTCATGATTTCATCCCCTAAACTTACATTTTCCCCCATTTTATCATTCATGACGAAAAAGCAGAACCTGTGCACATTCTCACTCGGGGTGAGGGCGTGTTGTGTAGGAATCGAGTGTATTCTTAAAGTGGAGTGTGTCTTCTTCAGAAATCGTTACTCCTGAGGATGTGCCGTAGCGGACCGCATGATAAACGGACGGGTTCATCGGTAAATCGATGCGTTGGAACCACTCTTGCAGTGTCTCATGAGCACGCAATCGCTTGGCTGGTACGAGAGATTGGTTGAATGCGATCAGTGCATCGCGAATCGGGACGTTCGTGAACGCTGTGAGCGTCGAAACGGACGAAGCGTTTTCGTGTTGTAGCGATTCGACAAGCGGGTCTGTGTTTGAATCAACATGATCTCGTGCGCGAACCACACGTCGTTTCCGTTTTAGATAGATATAAAAGGACAGGCAACCGAGCGCAAGCAAAGCGACGAATAACCCGAGATTTCGTCGTGTGGATTCTCCAGATCCCGTGATTCCCTCAAAAAAGTTATGTTTTCCTTCTTGAGGATCCAATTCAAACGGGTAATCTGCTTTGGATTCACCAATTAAAATTCCATCATCTTCATCCGATAAGAGATCAGTCGGAGGACTATTATTTTCCTCGACCGGTATCGTTTCCGGGTTATAGAGCCACTCGAATACACTCGTCGCAATCACTATCATCGTGAACGTGCCAAGAAGTGTGGTGGCAATCAGGAGAAGAAACTTGTTCGTCCAGCGCAAGAAGACACCTCCTTTTGAATTTTCAGACTATTTGTTGTTTATCTTACCATAAAAAGGTAAAGTTTGATTAAGACAAAAAATGGAGGTCGTCATATGGGCATGGAGCAGGTCATCAAACAGTTGAACGAGGTGTATTTAGGCAAAGAGGATGTCGTACGCCTCTGTTGTACCGCGTTACTCGCGGAAGGACATATTTTGTTAGAAGATGTTCCGGGTACGGGGAAAACGTTACTTGTCAAAACGATTGCAGCTAGCTTCGACGGGGCATTTTCTCGGATTCAGTTCACGGCCGACTTGTTACCGTCTGACGTGATCGGTGCAGATTATTTCAACATGCAGACGCAGACGTTCGACCATCGACAAGGACCAATCTTTGCGAATATCGTCTTGATCGATGAAATTAACCGAGCGGTTCCACGGACGCAGTCTGCCTTGCTCGAGGCGATGGAAGAGCGGCAAGTCTCCATCGGGGGAGAGACATATCCGATGCAGAAACCATTTTTCGTCATCGCGACGCAAAACCCGATCGAATCGACCGGGACGTTCCCATTACCGGATGCCCAGCTCGATCGCTTCTTGATTTCAATTCCGGTCGGTTACCCTGATGTCGCGGAAGAACGGGAGCTCCTCTTGCAAGTCATGCGTCAAACACGGAAAACCGTGGAGGCGGTCGCGACGTTAGACAAGTTACGCTATGCCCAGGAGGAAGTGAAGCAAGTATCGATTCAAGATGACGTCCTCGATTATTTACTCGGGCTCGTCCATGCGACACGAGAACACCAATCTGTCGAGGTCGGTGTCAGTCCACGAGGAGCCATTGCGCTAATGCGGGCTTCTCAAAGTTACGCCTATCTCCACGATCGATTGTATGTCATTCCGGAAGATGTGAAAGCCGTGGCACCTTATGTATTGGCACATCGCCTGACGTTGACGCTTGAAGGAGGCATCAAATCAACGAAACAGGACATCATCCGTTACATCTTAGACACCGTTTCTGTTCCGGTCGAGGGTTGATGATGACGTTCTCGACACATAACGCTCTACAGAAACAATGGATCCCGGTCTACGGATTCGCCGGAGTGATTCTCGTATTCGTCCCGTACATGGAGATTTTCGGTTATGCGCTTTGTTTACTTTCGTGCATCGTCTGGTTCTTTGAACGGACGCGGAAACAGTTGGAACGAGCCCTTCGTCTTCATATACATACGCACGAGTCTCTTCTGTTCGTCGGGGATGAGACGGAAGTGCAGGTGATTTTAGATGGGAGTGAAACCCTCGAACGACTCGGGCTTCCGGTTCGCGTTCGTCTGAAATCCAATACAGCGCTCAGCTTTCCAGACCACGATCGCTCCCCGAATAGTTTAGATATGACGTTACGGACGGATCAGGCCCGTCACGTGCTTCGCGTTCAGGCCGAATTTCGGGGACCGGCTTATATCGAAGAGTGTGTACTCGCTGTGACGCTCCCGTTTCATCTCGGGACGTATCTTCTTGAGTGTCCCATCGAGAAACGATGGACGGTGTTGCCGTCCCTCACGTTACATCCACCGGTCGGCACGAAACGATTGGCACTCGGGGACCGTCCTTTGACCGCATCGCCTCTACGGAATCCACTTCAGGTGCTAGGTTCGAAGCCTTACGAAGGGGAACCGGTCAAGGAGATCGACTGGGTCGCGACGGCAAAACTTGGTCGGGTCCAGTCCAAAGTCTTTCAAAAGACATCCCTCGATACGTTCACGTTCGCAGTGGATTTGAGTGGGCCGTCCGGCTACACGCTTCATCATGACTTCGAGTCGATCATTAGCCAAGTCGCGTACGTGACGACCCGACTCTTAAAAGAAGAGTGTAAAGTCGAGCTGTTCATCAACCGTTTCAATGGTGAAGGGAAGATGGAGCATATCTCCCTTCAGGAAGGAGAACGAGGGACACGGATCATTCTCATGTTGCTGGCCGACCTTCATCCCGGAAACCGCTTCATCTCGACAGACGCGTTCGTCCGAATGGTTGAACGGAAACGTTTGAAACAAAGCCATCTCGTCTGGTTCAATCAGCATAACCTGTACGACTAACAAGGAACTTTCCTTCTTCTGGCGAACTGTATCATACAGAGATGACCGAAAGGGAGAGATCCATATGGCAAAACGGAAGTATGCGAATCGACGAGACTGGGAGCGAATTTTAAAGAACCGTTATGCGCAAGAACGCGTTCAGACGGAACAATTTTCAGGGGTGGTTGCCTTATTCCAAATCGATGAGGTTCGAGCGCCACTATATAAAAAACATAAAGGGGAAGAATTTATTGTGGCTGATGCCGGTTTTAGTTGGCTCCAATATTTCCCGGACAATGAACCGTTCGGTGTGACGGCGATGATCAATCCGGAAGGTGAAATCGTGCAGTGGTATATCGACCTCGTCGACCGGATCGGAGAAGAGGATGGCATCCCGTATATGGACGACTTGTTGCTCGATATTCTCGTGTTTCCGAATGGGGACATCGTCAAAAAGGATGAAGATGAGTTCGAAGAGGCGACCGAGAACGGCGAATTGACACCTGAACAAGTCGAGCGGGGATGGCGTGAGTTTGAAGCGACGCTCGAACGGATCAAACGTGGAGACTTCGTCTACTTTGATTTGGCAAAAGGACATTACGAACAGTTAAAACAAAAGCTATGAGTGGATTCACTCTCTCTGCTACAGTAAGAGCGTAGGAGGGGGAGTTTTTTATGAAAGAAATTGAAATCGAGACGTGGGCACGACGAAAACACTTTGAGTTTTTCAAAGCGTTTGACGCACCGCATGTTAACGTGACGGCGAACGTGGATGTGACAAATCTCTATACATATGCGAAAGCGAGCGATCAATCGTTCTTCAAACTCTTTTTATACGGTGCGGTGAAAGCGGCGAACGCGATTCCGGAATTGCGCTATCGGATCCGTGGTGAAGCGGTCGTCGAACACGAAGTGGTACACCCGTCGTTCACGGTCATGTTAGACGAAGATGTCTTCAACTTTTGTGCGGCCACGTTCAGTGAAGATTTACCGACGTTCTTACAGGAAGTGACGACGCGGATGGAGCAAGCTGCTGACGAAGTCGTGGTTGGGGATGACGAGCCCGACGACTTACTGTATATCACGAGTGTGCCATGGGTCACGTTCACAAGCATCATGCACCCGACGCATCAGCAACAACATGACAGCGTCCCGCGCATCGCCTGGGGCAAGTTTGAGCGTCAAGGAGAGCGTCTAAGGATGCCGTTATCCGTTCAAGCCCACCACGCACTCGTCGATGGGGTACATATCGGCAAGTATTACGAAGCGCTCCAAGCATGGTTAGACCAAGATTTCGCACAGGAGGTGACCGACGTGACAGAAGAAAATGAATTTAACCGAGCAGTACGTCTCCGTGAAGAGGGACAGCTCGAGCAGGCGAAGCAACTGTTCTTATCGCTCTTACGGAAGGATGAGAAGAATCCTAGACTTCATGCATACTGTGCATGGTGTTATGACTCGCTCGGTGAAGAACGTCAAGCGGTACCGCATTATGAGCGGGCCATCCGACTCGGGTTGACGGGAGAGGAGTTGGCCGAATCGTATCTTGGACTCGGCAGTACGTATCGGGCACTCGGTCGATACGCGGAAGCGGAACAGTTATTTGCAGAGGCAATCGAACATTTCCCGAATCATGGGGCGCTCAAAGTGTTTCAGGCGATGACCCACTATAACGTCGGCCGTCATGAAGAGGCGACGGGCGCGTTACTCGAGCTGCTTGCCAGTCCAAAACCGGATGAAAGCATCGCAAGGTACCGTCGTGCCATCGCGTTCTACGCACGGAATTTAAACGAAACGTATGAGTAAAGGAGAATGACATGATTTCATTACGTCCGATCGATGCACAAAATTGGTATACATGCTGTCACTTGGTACTGAGTGAACAACAGCAAACATACATGGAGCCGAATGCGATTTCGTTACTTCAAGCGATGTACGAACCGACGTTACGCCCACGCGCGATTTATGAGGAAGAGACGATGGTCGGCTTCCTCATGTACAATACGGAGCCGGAAGAGTTGGATGCATGGTGGATTTACCGAATCATGATCGACCACGCTCATCAAGGTAAAGGAATCGGCCGACACGCGACAGAGCTGATGCTTGAAGAAATCGGAGAGGGGAAATCAATCGTTGTCGGGTATCATCCTGAGAACGAGGCGGCCCATCACTTATACGAAAGCTTAGGATTCGTTGATGAAGGACATCGATTCGGTCGTGAGATGGCAGTGATTCGTCGAGGAGAATAAGGCGGGGGGAATCCCGTCTTATTTTTTTGAATCAAATCGATTGACGGCAAAATCATCACATGATATATTTATCTCGAATTAAAGATATTTGAATTTGAGTTAATGACTCTCTTGGACAAAGGAGGGAGACAGATGGAACCATCTGATGCATTAAAAACAATCACCGTGCTCTTGCGTGCCTCTCAGTCGTTACAGGACCTGGTGAAACAGGAAGTGGCGTCTTACGGGTTGAACGCGACCGAGTTTGCGGTTCTGGAGTTTTTATATCATAAAGGAGATCAACCGATTCAAGTCATCGGAAAGAAGATCCTCCTCTCGAGCGGGAGTATGACGTATGTCGTGGACCGGTTAGAAGAGAAAGGGTATCTCGTCCGAAAAGCTTGTCCGAGCGATCGCCGCATCACATATGCCGCGTTAACGAATGACGGAGAGCATTTGATGCAAGAAATTTTTCCAAAGCATACGGAGCATATGAATGCATTATTTGAAGGATTATCTCTGACAGAAACGATTGAACAGTTGAAACAAATTGGGAAGCGGGCAGAAGCCGCAAAAAATTTTAATCATGTATCTTGAAATCAAGATATAAAAGGAGAGAGAACGATGAACCACGTAAAAGGAATTCACCACGTCACGGCGATTACAAGTAGTGCCGAAAAAAACTATGACTTCTTCACCCATATTCTTGGAATGCGCTTAGTGAAGAAAACAGTCAACCAGGACGACATTCAAACGTATCACTTATTTTTTGCAGACGATAAAGGGAATGCCGGTACAGACATGACGTTCTTCGACTTCCCGGGTATCCCGAAAGGTAAGCACGGAACAAATGAAATCGCGAAGACGTCGTTCCGCGTGCCGACCGATGAAGCGTTGACGTATTGGGTCCGTCGCTTCGACCGTCTCGGTGTCGAACATGAAGGGATTCAAGAACAGTTTGGGAAAAAGACGCTCTCGTTCATTGATTTCGACGAACAGGCGTATCAACTCATCTCGGATGAGTTCAATGAAGGGATAGCATCAGGAGAGCCGTGGAAGAACGGTCCAATCCCGCTTGAGTACGCCATTACAGGACTCGGTCCCATCTTTATTCGAATTGCTGACATCACGTATTTCAAACAAGTGATGGAGCAAGTGATGCTATTTAAAGAGATTAGGAGAGAGAACGATGTTTATCTCTTTGAAGGAGGTGAAGGTGGAAACGGAGCGCAAGTGATCGTCATTCATGACGAGACATCTCCACAAGCGCGTCAAGGGTTCGGTACCGTGCATCACGTCGCATTCCGTGTCGAAGACCGCAGCGTCCTCGATGAATGGACAGCACGTCTCCAGCAGTTCGGTTTACCGACTTCTGGCTATGTCGACCGCTTCTTCTTTGAATCGTCTTATGCGCGTGTCGCGCCGCAAATCTTGTTTGAGTGGGCGACGGACGGACCTGGATTCATGGGAGATGAGCCGTATGAGACGGTTGGTGAGAAATTGTCACTCCCGCCGTTCCTCGAAGCGAAACGTTCGCAAATCGAGGCGATGGTACGACCAATCGATACGGTCAGAAGCACGAAAACATTTGAGAAAGAATATGAGGGCATGAAATGAGTTTCTTAAATCGTTTGTTTGGAAAATCAGATGCATCACAACATAACCAAGGAGGAACTACTATGTTAAACATCGGAATCGTACTCGGATCAACTCGTGAAGGTCGCGTCAGCCCGCAAGTCGGAGAATGGGTGAAGGAACTCGCCGACAAACGTGGCGATGCCAACTATGAAGTCATCGATATCGCAGACTACAACTTACCGCTCCTCGGTGAGCCCGGACAAGACGCATCAGGCGCAGCAGCCTGGTCGGAGAAAATTGCGCAAATGGACGGATTCATCTTCATCGTCCAAGAATACAACCATTCCATCGCAGCATCTCTTAAAAACGCACTCGACTACTTACGTCTTGAGTGGACGAATAAAGCAGCTGGAATCGTCTCATACGGTTCTGTCGGTGGAGCACGGGCGACGGAACATTTACGTGGCATCTTGAGTGAATTGTCAATCGCTCACGTACGTGTCCATCCTGCTCTCTCACTCTTCACGGACTTCGAGAACGGCACGCATTTCGCACCGAAAGATGTGCAAGCACAATCGGTTAACGACATGCTCGACCAACTCCTTCCGTGGACAGAAGCGATGCAATCGGTCCGTACAAAAGCCGGAGAAGTTGCAAACAATTAACAAATCGCGAAGCCAGCCTGAATTCAGGCTGGTTTTTGTGCGTTTTCAAGTTGATTACGCTAAAGTGGAGGAGAATGGAAAAGAAAGGAGGGGTTCGATGATGACACGAAAAATTATCGCGGCTTCCTGGACCGTACCCATCTATGCGTTTGTGTTAAGCATCGTTGAATTTTCGCAACAAACCCTTGTGGAAACTTCATTTTTGGAGAGCGTATCTGGGTTTCTTTTATTGTGTACGATTTACATGGCATATAGTTTCCCTGTCATTTTGACATATGGCGTCGTGACATCATGGTTGAGCGATTGGTTAGCGAAGCGATTCAATTCGGATCGCGTGCAGTGGTTCATTTCGTTCGCTTTACATATTTTATTTGGACTCGTCTTGTCATGGCTGAGTCTTCTCGCAGCCATTCTGTTTTTCTTCATCGATCGTCGACTGATCAATCGGATGGACGTGACGAAACGAGCTGCAATCAGAAGTGTTTTCATCCCGATCGGGTGTTTGCTTGTCGTGATGGGAAGTGTGTATCTGATTGGGGTCGTTCAAGATTTTTTCGTTCGATTCAACTCCATTTAGGGAAACGAACAAGGACAACCTTACATAAGGAGGGGTAACCATGAGATGGATGATTTACGGGGCGAATGGATATACAGGGGAACTGATTGCCCGTCAGGCCGTCAATGACGGATTGCGTCCGATTCTTGCGGGTCGCACTGGTCGTGAGATTCATCGACTCGGAGACGAGCTCGACTGCGAGACATCGATTTTCGCATTAAGTCGTGAGGCGGCAATCAAGGCGCTTCGCGATATAGATCTAGTCCTTCACTGTGCGGGTCCGTTCACGGATACGAGTCAAGTGATGATCGAGGCATGTCTGGAAACGGGTACGCATTACTTGGATATTACCGGGGAAATCGATGTGTTCGAATATGTTCATTCTAAACAACGGGCGGCTCAGGCGAAGGCACGTGGTGTCATTCTATGTTCTGGCGTTGGATTTGACGTCATCCCGACCGACTGTGTCGCACGAAAATTAAAGGAACTCTTACCCGATGCGACATCACTCGCTCTCGGATTTTCGGCGGCAGGTGGCATCTCACCAGGAACGATGAAGACAGCTGTTCGTGGACTTGGATCGAGTAGCGTGGAACGTGTGAACGGAAAGTTATCACCGTTCCCAATCGGGGCAAAACGCAGAACGATTGATTTTGGACGAGGAAGCCGCACCGCGATTGCGATTCCGTGGGGAGACGTTTCGACCGCCTACTATACGACGGAGATCCCGAATATTACGACGTGGGTGCCAGTGCCGACAGCGGCAGCCTATGTGGCACGCGCCTTGTCTTGGTTCAGTCCCATTCTTGGGAAAGTTGCTGTGCAGCAGCGATTGCTGCGTTATGTTGATGAGAACGTATCGGGACCGAATGAAGCAGAACGTGAAAAAACCTCGACGTATGTATGGGGAGAGGCGACAAATGAGGAGGGGCGCAAAATCGTCGTTCGCATCCAAACGGCGAGCACGTATGCTTTCACCGTATACGGTGCACTCGCCGTCGTCAATCGATTGCTCGGTTCCGGTCGGATGCTTGCAGGCAGTTTCACGCCGGCCATGTTGTTTGGATCACATTTCATCGAAGAGATTCAAGGTTCATCTTCTTTCACGATTGATGAGATTCGTCCATGAGCCGGGAAATGTGGGATTTACTAGACGAAAATCGGCAACCGCTCGGTCGAACGCATCTTCGTGGAGATGAACTGGATCCGAATACGTTTCACACAGTCATCGAAGTATTCACATTTGATCCGAATGGCAAATTGTTACTCTCGAAGCGTCATCCTGATAAGAAGTATCCTCTTCTTTGGGAAGGGACAGGCGGCTCGATTTTAACGGGCGAGACGAGTCGGCAAGGTGCGGTCCGTGAACTCCAAGAAGAATTAGGACTAAACGTCGACCCCGAACAGTTGCGTTTCGTGACGACAATCAAGCGCGGGACGTACTTCTTAGATGTGTATGTCTACACGAGCGAGCGGCCGATTGATGTAAATCAACTTTCCTTACAAATCGATGAAGTGGTCGATGTGAGATTAGAGGAGTGGGACACGGTGCTCGATTCTGTTGAACTCGTGCCTAATGTCAAAGAACGGTTAATCCAGTACGGTCACTTGATTCGAACGTGATATGCTACACTCAACATGAAAAGCAAGGGAGGGAACAAAGTGAAACGTTTAGAATTGGCACGACGCATCGAAAGCATTAAAGCAGAGGGAACGTCTGCTTATATTCGACACCGCAAACAAACCCCTCCCTATGAAGGTGCGGAATTACACGTAGAAGGTAAGGGGCACGTGTTCAAAATGGGGAATATGAGCTTTGCAGTCGGATTCGGACTCAATCGACCGACAAGCTTTTACGACCTGCACCAGATGGAAAAGTGGGTGCGTGGAAAAAATGTGTCCCGACTACATATCGAAGTTTGTCCGTTAGCGGACGATTCCTTACTACGCTTACTGCAAGAACGTAACTATACGCTCGATCACTTTTTAGACGTATGGACGTTAGATGTGACGCAATATGATGGACCGCCGGCTTCGAATCAAGTGGAAAAGGTACAAGATGAGACGCTCCATGAATGGGCGCACGCGATTGCGGCTGGATTTGCCGAATCTGGAACAATTCTTCAAGAGACGGTCGATACGGCGAAAGGATTTTATGCGATGCCGAGTAATCATGCTTATCTCGTTCGGGAAAAAGATGCCGTCGTAGCGGGTGGGATTCTCGCCACGCAAGACGGAATCGGGGAATTGTTTCTAACGAGTACCGTACCGTCTTACCGTCAAAAAGGCTATCAAACCCAACTCATCTTAGAACGAATCGCCGAGGCGAAAGCGCTTGGCTGTGACGTTCTGACCGTCACGACGAAGGTCGACTCAGCTTCAGGGCGAAATATGGAACGACTCGGGTTTCAACCGTTTTACCAAAAAGCGGTCATGAAAAGTCCGATTCTCAAATAAAAGTAGACCATTTCGTATGAAATGGTCTACTTTTTGATTACAAGAGAGATTCAGCACCGTCAACGTACACTTCAGAACCGGTGACGTGGCTTGACATGTTGCTCGCAAAGAATAAAACGACGTCAGCGACTTGTTTCGCAGCACCGGACTTTCCAGCAAGCGGTTGGTTGCCGAGCGGATACTCGATAGGGATGACGATTTCTTCGAGCAATGCGTCATCTCGATTGGTCGAATCATCGATATTCGTATCAATGGCTCCAGGACAAATCGAATTTACGCGAATTCCGAATTGCGCGAGCTCCGCAGCTGCCATTTTCGCAAATCCGGTCTGACCTGCTTTCGTCGTCGCATAGCCACTGAAACCAAAGTTTTTAAAGTATCGATTGCCGTTGATTGACGAGGTGATGATGATACTGCCACCATTCTCTTTCAAATGAGGAATGGCATGTTTGACGGTCAAAAACGTTCCCGTCAGATTCGTCTCCACGACACCATTCCAGTCTTCAATGGACAAGTGTTCAATTGGTGTGATGGTCCCGTTCCGTCCGGCGTTGGCGAAGACGATATCGATTTGTCCGAATCGCTCAATCGTCCGTGCATACGCTTCTTTCATTGCTGCTTCATCCGCAACATCGGCGCTGATCCCGATGGCCCGTTCCTCTCCGACGAGACTAGCGAGACGCATGGCGTCCTCTTCGTTCAAATCGAGAATGGCAACTTTCGCACCCGCTTGAATGAAACGGATGACGGCGGCACGTCCGATACCGGAGGCTGCTCCAGTGACGAGCGCTACTTTTCCAGATAGTAATTTATTTGAAATCAATCCGATCACTCCTTTATCATGACTCTTTCTCATATTCCACAGTTCTGGAAAAGTTACGCTTCATTTCAGAAAATCATGGTGATGTGACTTCAATCGTCCGTGCGATGTTCAAGTTGGACTCCGTGGGGATGACCTCGATGGTGACGAGCTGACCGCTTTGTAATCCTTGTACGCTATTGACGATGCCAGTCACTTCGGTTTGGTCGTTGATTAAAATGACGCGCAACGTGACCTCTTCTGAGGATTCAGTGGATTCAATCAATAGCTGAGGAATGTCGACCCGTTCAATTTGGCCTTCGACCACATTGTCATTCCATGTACTCATCCAATACATGACGATTAAAAAAAGACCGAGAAAGACTAGGGCAAAGGTTAACCTTGCACTCATGCGCAACCCACTCCTTCATTGTCCGGCATCGCATCTTGTCTAATTTACCTTTACCCGGAAATTCTCTCATTACTTGAAAAAATAGTAGGAATCTCAAGAAAAATGGGGAATAGAAAGAAAAACGAAAAGGTGAGGTGCGGGCGAATGTGGATGATGGTTGCGGCGCTAGGATTTGTTGCTTGTGTATGGATCGCGTTTGGTTGGTTTACAATCGGTAATGCAAGGCGACGAGTACGTGGAGGGCTCTTTTCGCTGAGTCTGACTTGTTTGTTCGCGCCACTCTTACTTGTGAAACTAGGAGAACAGTACGGATTTATCGGGGTTCAAGTAGGGCTGACCGTCTTATTTGGTTTACTAGCGGGTGCTTTTTTCTTCGTTGCGCTCGGCTGGACGGGGCGACCGACGAAAGTCCGAAAAGTAAGAACGCTATCGGAAGACCCTGATTTATTTTGAAGCCTGACTTACCACTCCTACGGTATAATGCGGTCATAACGATGTTTACAGGAAATGGAGTGGAAATGATGATTGCACCACCACAGTTAAAGAACGGAGATACAATTGGGATCATCACGCCTTCTTTTCCAGCACCCGTGCAGTTTGAGGAGCGCTATCAACGAGGGATCAATCAGCTTAAGCGTATGGGGTTCAAGGTGAAAGAAGGCACATGTACATATGAATCAGAAGGGTATCGGTCATCCTCCATTCAGAATCGAGTGAACGAACTGAATGCGTTTTTGCATGACTCTGAAGTGAATGCGATTATCAGTACGATTGGAGGAACGAATTCGAACTCATTGCTCCCATATATCGACTATGAACAATTGCGACGCCACCCCAAAATCATTATGGGCTATAGTGATGTGACAGCAATTTTGATGGCGTGTTACGCCAAAACGGAAGTTGTCACGTTTTACGGACCGGCTGTCGTACCATCATTCGGCGAGTATGGTGGGATGTTCGAGAAAGGGTCCCAGTACGTACGAGATATCCTCAGTTTGGAGAAAACTGCCCCGTTCGATTTGGACGTGCCGAAAGAGTGGACCGAAGAGATGCTCGATTGGTCGACGCAGCAACGTATCAAAACCTTCCAACCGAATGAAGGATGGGTACCATTAAGGGATGGAAAGGCACAAGGCACATTGATTGGCGGGAATTTGAATACGATGTCAGGTTTCTTCAAATCGGACTATTATCCCGATTTGAAGGGGGCGATTCTTTTCCTGGAAGACTCGTTCAAAACGATGGCTGAAGAAGAACGTTCGCTTAGCATGTTGAAATTGGCTGGTGTATTTGATGAGATTTCGGGTCTGGTCATCGGCAAGCACGAACATTTCCAAGATCAATCAGCTCCGTTCTCGTTCAACGACTTGTTGCTTGAAGTCGTCGGCGACACGGACATCCCTATTTTGACGAATGTCGATATTGGTCATACGTTCCCGTCACACGTCTTCCCGATTGGCATTCAGGTCGAATTGGATGCGACGAATGGAACCATCCGGTTTTTAGAAGATGGGGTGTCAGCATGAAAGAATACCTCACGATATTTGACGAAAATCATCAAAAAATAGGAGAGAAAGAGCGGGGACAGGTTCATGTAGACGGAGATTGGCATGAGACGTTCCACTGCTGGTTCTGGAAAGACCAATTTGTCTATCTACAGCGTAGAAGTATGGAGAAACAGGATTTTCCCGGGAAATATGACATCACCGCAGCGGGACATCTCTCTTCAAACGAGACGTTCATTGATGGTATTCGTGAAATTGAAGAAGAGCTCGGACTGTCATTGACGTTCGAACAGCTCACAGCTCTTGGAATATTTGAAGACGTGATTGAACTGAACGGTTTCCTCGATCGCGAGTTTGCACATACGTATAGCTACGCTTATCAAGACGAACCGCTCCGTTTTGACGACCAGGAAGTGATGGACGTGGTAGCTGTGTACAGGGACGAGCTGATGGCGCTCACGGAAGGACGATTGCGTACGATTGAAGGAAACTCCATCCTGACGAACCATCTCGTTCAAATCACACAAGCCGATTTAGTTCCGCATCGTCTGACGTATTGGCACCGTATATGTGAGGGATTGGCACGAATCGATGCGTCAAATCGATAAAGAGAGAATTCTCTGCTCGCCGATCGGTCCACCGATTCGACGTCCGGTATCGACCCATCCGTTTGTCGTATAAAGTGTAAACGCCACATCATTTTTCAGGTTGACGGACAATACGACTTCACGGATATGAGGGAAATGTTGACGCACGAACTTCGGAAGTTCTTGGAGTGCCGCTTTTGCGTACCCCTTGCCTTGATCTGCCTCATTGATGGCAAAAGCCGAGAAGAGCAGCGCATGTGGTTCATCCGTATAAGAAGCGACTCGTTCGTTGTCATGTAGTAAAAACATTCCGACTGGCTTCTGCTCGACGACAACAATCGGATGAACGCCTTCAGGAAGTGGGTCGTCCATGTCTTTTGGAAGGGTTGTATACTTTTCTTGGTCCGTCGGCAACGTGAACGTATCGAGAATCGGTCGATGCGTATCATTTCGATATTCTAATGAGATGTTCATAAGGCGTCTCCTTCTGGCTTTATTGATTTCATTCAGAAAAGGGGAATTATATGACTACACAAGTTACATATCGTCAAAATCCGCCTGTACAAGATCTATATCGGGCGTTTATGACTGGTTTTTCTGATTATATCATTCCGTTCCAATTCGATGAGCAGACGTTTGAAGACGTCTTTCTCGTACGAGACCAAAATCAGCCGTCTCGTTCAATCGTCGCTTATGACGGGGAAGAGCCGGTCGGCGTCGTATTGAGTGGGATTGCATATCTCGATTCGGGATGGCAGACACGTTGCGGCGGACTTGCTGTCGCCCCGCACGCTCGGAAATTAGGCGTTGCGACCGAGTTGATGCAACGATTTGAAGAGGACGCCAAAGGAACTCGTTTGCTTGAAGTAATTCAAGGGAACGATGCAGCGTTGTCGCTTTATCATCAACTTGGATATAAGACGACACGTGAAATCTATTACTTTCAGGCGGTACCACTTGAAACGACTGCTCACATGACTTCGGAACCGATTCAAACGTTGTTCGACCGACTATACCCGACAGCTCAGCATGTTCCGATTTGGCAACGCGATGTGCGCGTGACTCAACAGGAGGCGGAACTTGTGAAAGTGGTAGAAAATAAACAAGAAGGATTTTTGTTATACCGCGATCATGTACTGCTCGATGTTTTTGGTCACGCTGAAGATGCAGAATGGCTATTGCGCGCGGCTGCGAGTCGATCTCCGCTTTACCTCACTTTGACGTCCGACCGTCCTGAATGGATTGACGCAGCACGACGATTAGGATTTGTACAAGACGACATTTCGCAGTTTGAAATGGTGAAGGACGAACGATGAAGCGATTGTTACTTGTCTGTATCATCGGATTGATGTTAGGAAATACAGCGACCATCATCGCGCTGACGACAAATCTCTCGCCAGGAACGGCGAATCTGTTGCTAACAGGTGGGGTTGGACTGACCATCCTGTCAGTCCTCGGCATCGTCCTTGCCGGATATTATACGAGAAAACGCAAGTGAAATCCTTGTGAAGTAATGCTTGAAAATATCACATTGTCCTGTCATGAATGACATGAAAATGAAAAACTTCATTTATTGAAATGTTTAACCCCCAGTGGTATATTCGCATATGTAGCTTTTTTGAAGTTCATGAATGTATCAATTTGGAGGGTTTATTATATATATGTGGAAACAACTGATCATGACAGCAGGTGTCGGCGTACTCTTGTTCCAAGGACAAACCGCATCCGCTAACGAAATGACCCCGCAAGACCTCGTTCAAACGGAGAAATCTGTCCAACAAACTACGAAACAAGTCAAAGAAACGAAACAAGCCATTCAAAAAATCCAGTCAAAGTTGGATGAAGTCAATCAAAACGCGGAAGTATTGCGTGACAAGATTGAAGGCACTTCTGAAGAATTAGAAGCGGTCGAAGAGGAACTCGTTCCGACAGAACAGTCGCTCTTTGCGAAAGTCGTATCTTCTGTTCTACCGAGTGCGAAAGCGGAGGCTGCTGAGGCCGAGGAAGCGCATCAAGCACTCATTGAGAAGAAAGAAAAAGCGAATGAATCGCTGAAACAATTAAAAGAAGAACAACAACAGATTGAAGCGACACGTCAAGACGTGAAGACGGCATATGACGAGAAATCGAAACAATATAAGAAACAAACGAACCAGTTAAGTGATTTGAAAAAACAGTACGAAGCGATGGCGCCTGATCGGTTCTTGATGCCTGCAGAAGGACGTCTCTCACAAGGGTTCGGTGCAGCAAGCGGACAGTTCGGATACACGTTCCACAACGGTCTTGATATTGCCGCTAAAACAGGTACACCGATTTACGCCGCAGAAGCTGGAAAAGTCACAAAAGTTAGCTCAAGTGGACCTTATGGAAACCATATTCAAATTGAGCATAACGTAGATGGCCAGAAATGGACGACGGTCTATGCCCATATGCATAAAGTCGATGTGAAAAAAGGTCAGACGGTGCGCCAAGGTGAACCGATTGGTCAAATCGGAAACACGGGCAACTCGTCAGGTCCACACTTACACTTTGAAATTCATAAAGGGAACTACAATTTCTCAGCTAGTTCAGCTGGAAATGCCGTCAACCCGATGAAAGTGGCAGAGCGCCTTGGTGGTGCTTCTCCAGTGAAAGCAACGTTTTAATCAGACAGATGCCCTGAGCCTCGTAAACGAGGTCAGGGCATTTTTCATTGTTCGCGTGTCGGGTCGTGGTTGCCTTCACTATCGGCAATCGTATCCGAACTGCCGTAATCTTCAACTTGTGAAAAGGCATCCGTTTTTTGACCGGGTTCATCCGTTCCGTCCAGTTCTTTGCGACGGGCCGTCTCGTTCGGGTTCAATACGTCTTCTTCGACCGGTCGATCGAGTTCATGTTCGTGCTCTTCTTCTTCCTGTGCACGAGCATGTTCGATGCAAAGTGTAGCTTCTGGGATGACTTCAAGCCGGTCCAGTTCAATGTCTTTCCCGCACACTTCACATTTGCCATACGTACCATTCTGGATGGCGAGTAGTGCTTTATCGACATCGCTCAAAAACTCTTCGTCGAGCTCGTTGAGCGCTTGATCGCGTTCCCGTAAAAAGAGTTCTTCACCGGAATCGGCCGGGTGATTATCGTAATGAGAGAGCTCGCCTTCATCATACGTCTCTTCTCGGCTATCCATGTAACCTTCTGTTTTTGCTTTTTCTTTCAACAGACGTTTTTTAAACGTTTCGATTTGTTCTGCAGTCAACATATTGATTCACTCTCCAGTTCTCAAGTCATTAATATAAGGTTTCCCATTTTATATGCGCACAAACCTTTTGAAGTGGAATCCATTATGTCGAGAGGGGAAAAGGGTATGATGACAATAGAGCATATGGATTTTAGTGAGGAGGAACGAATCATGCGAAAAGTTGAAGTGGTCGCATATCATCCGGAATGGAAGCACCGATTTGAAGAAGAGGCAGGGAAATTGCGCCGATTGTTTGAAGGAGAGCTCGTCGCGATTCATCATATCGGGAGCACCTCGGTCGAAGGACTCGCGGCGAAGCCAATCATCGATATGATGCCTGTCGTACGGGACATCGAACGAGTTGATGCGTATACGGAACGGATGGAAGCGCTTGGGTATCGAGGGCTCGGTGAATACGGTATTCCAAAGCGTCGCTATTTCCGGAAAGGGGAAGAGGAGCGGACGGTTCACGTACATGTGTTTGAAGAAGGGAACCCAGATGTCTTGAGACACCTTGCCTTCCGGGATTACTTGCGTACATTCCCTGAGGTGCGCGATGCGTATGGAGAATTGAAATTGCAGCTCGCAGCGCAACACCCGGAAGATATGGAAGGCTACATCCAAGGAAAACATGGGTGGATCATCGAAACGGAACGACTGGCGACGAAGTGGTATAAAGAAAATCATGGCGTGTGAAACCTTTTTGTGGGAATCGTCGTATAATACATCAAACCTTGAGGGGGGGAGATCTCATATGAAATGGTTTTTTGGAAAATGCGTAGAATACTCCTTGGCTGCACTCGTATTCGTCGGGTTATTCTTCGTCCTCCGGATGATCGCTGGGGATACAGATAAAGGGTATATGTTGACGGTACTCGGTTCATTTTTTCTTGTGTTGCCGATTTCGCTTCTTATGGGTTACTTCTTGGCCCGTCCGCTTCAACGTCGCCTAGAAGGGAAAGGGACTTCGACTTCGAAAGAGCATACGTTGCATGGGACTGAAAAACCACATGGTGTGATAGAAGATCGGAATCACACAGGATTTAACGGTTGATGGACAGCGTGTTTGTCTCGACAACAGATGCCCGACTCATCGCACGATTGAATCGTTCCATTCATGAGCATCACGTCCGAATGAATTCAGATTACTTTGCAGAGTATGAGGAAGAGAAGATGTATGAAGCCTTTTTGACGCTGATAGGGAGATCGAATCATCATTTCATGGTGATGGAAGTAGAGGCAACCCCTGTCGGCTACATATGGTTCGAGGAGAAAGTGAGTGAGGCGACCGCGTTTCGTCAAGCCGTCCGA
Organism: Exiguobacterium sp. s160; assembly: GCF_018617575.1. Lineage (NCBI taxonomy): Bacteria > Bacillati > Bacillota > Bacilli > Caryophanales > Exiguobacterium > Exiguobacterium sp. s160. The sequence continues at coordinate 443,647 of NZ_JACSKK010000002.1, read as the reverse complement.
ACGGTGTATGTGCATCACATCAGCATCGATACGATGTATCAGCGCAAAGGATATGGACGCCGCATGATGGAGTGGATCGAGCAATGGGCACGTGATCACCAATTCAAGTCGATTGAGTTGGACTATTGGATGATCAACAGCGAAGCGGCCTCTTTTTACGACGAAATCGGATTCGCTCCGAAACGTCAGATTGTCATCAAAACATTGGGGGAATGAGCAAATGGAATTGTTCGCAATTGGATTAGGAATTCTCGGGGTACTTTCATTGGGTTGGTTCTTTTATAGTTACTGGCTCGGATATAAAGGGGGCAATATTGTCATGACCCTCGATGAGCATTACACGAAGTTAGAAGAATACGTGCCTGCCATTTTGGCGAAGCTATATGAAGACGGCAAGGCTGCCCACTACCTTGGGGACCGCAAGTTCGAAGTCGAAGGCAAACGTTACGTCCTCGTGGAGCGTACTGTACCAATCGGTCACGTTCCGACACAACAAACCGTATTACAACCGGAAAAATGAACGGAAGGGAGCTCTCGCGAATGAGATGCTCCCTTTGTTTATTTGACGGCTGGAGGGCCGAAGCCGCCGCTGTGGTAGTCGCGGAAGGCTTGTCGAATTTCTTCTTCGGTATTCATCACGAAAGGACCGTGCGCGATATACTCTTCCCGAATCGGTTTTCCCGAATAGATGAGGACGCGTGTGCGGCTTGTCGCTTGGAGGTGAAGGGTACTCATCGCATCGGATGTTTCATCAAACGTCAGTGTCGCCACATACGTCTTATCGAGCGGGATACTGGACGTCCCGACTTCAACAGATCCTGCTAGGACATACAGGAAGCTGTTATGATTCGCAGGAAGGACATGTTCGTACGCACTCCCTTCTTTCAACCATATTTCGGTCATTGTGATTGGAACGAGACTCTCCATCGGTCCTTTCATACCGGCAATTTCGCCAGAGTAGACACGAAGCTGCCCACCGTCAATCAGAACAACCGGCGCGTCTTCGACATACACATTTTGATAAGAGGTCGTCGTTGTTTTTAGTGACTTCGGCAAATTCAACCACAATTGAAGGGTATGGATGAGGTCATCATCGACGGCTTCCTCAGCGTGGCGAGCCGCCCATCCGGCGTTCATATATTGGACATCACCGGCATCTAAAATCGAATGTCCTCCATGATTGTCAATGTGTTCGAGACGCCCGTCGATGACATATGTGATCGTCTGGAACCCACGATGTGGATGATCGGAAAACGTTCCTCGTTTGAACCAGTCTTCGGCCATCAAAATGAAGGGGTCGAACGCTTCTTTTTGTTCAGGTGGTAATACCCAACCTTGTTGAACGTGCGGATATCCGTTTTGGCGATAACTGACGCGCCAATGCTTGTCGACATCTCTAACAAATGAATTGGTCACAACACTTCACTCCTTTCTCTTTTTATCTTCCCAAAAAACGTTTTCGTTAGGGTCTAATTTGCTTCATGGATATACAAAAAAGGCAGATGCGCTTGGCATCTGCCGAATCAACTATTGTCTTTAAATAGGTTATGCCACTTGATGGCGTCCTCACGTAACAGTTTAAAGTGGGCCCCCGTCTCCGCATTCGTTACGTAGACATCGTTCCCGTCATAACTCACGTCAAACGTTTGGGCACATACACCTTGAAACAGTGTCAAATAAGGAACGGGTGCAGGTGTTCCTGCGTGAGATGTCGCATTCGCCTGTTCAATCGCACGGAAGAGAAAGTCTACTTCTTCTGTTCCGACATGCTGTAAAAACGAGGCGTCTTTTGACTCTGTACCGAGAAGCGCTAACTCATGAAACAGGGCATGCCGCTCACTGCTTAACGTTTCATGAATCTGTTTATTCAATTCCTCTCCATCCATTAATTCTGGTTGATGATACGTGATGGAGACGAGCTGACGGTGCGCCGTTCCGTCTTTCATGTACGTAAAACTATACAGTGGATAGCTGTGTCCGGGTATAAGAACGGATGGCAATTGAGATGCTGCCTTCGCACCGAATACCTGTGACATATGACCATCTTTCGGTCGTAAGACCGTTTGATAATCGTTTTGATCTGAACTGGTGTAAATCGCATATTGTAACGTATCATCCGATTGCTCTGTCCCGAGCCCTACTGACAGATAAGGATGACGCGATGCATCAATTGAAATCATCAGACGCTCTTCTCCTTCTGATGATTTCAATGTCAGTTCAAATTCTCCGTTAAACGGCATCGTGATATGGAAGAGGGTATGTTCGATTCCGGTTCGTTCTGGATAGGGCTCATTACCTATCGACTTTTTCATCTCTTCAGCAAAGTGATCATATTCATGTGGTTCGGCAGAGCGAATCTTCGCGATATCTGGATAAGAGTCTGCTGTATATTGGACATCATGTAAGCTTTCAGGAAGATTGTTTGTTTTGGTGACATACATAATCGAGTCTAGCTGACATTGTACGTACGATTCATTATTGACTGTAAACAATGTGGCCGTCGGGAACGCGGATGACGTGGCGACATCTGTTAAGGGCTGTGTCAGCGTGACCGTTCCAAGCCAATGTCTCTCGCCGCTCGGGATTGTCGAAACTGCATTGTCTGGTTGACACAATTCGATGATCAATGCGCGATCGGATTCTGGCATTTCGATTTGTTGTCCATTCGGTAACAAGGCACGTCCTTGATAATATTCTGGGGCAGGTTGGAGTCGGAGTGCGCGTTCTTCCTCGCACCCGAATAAGAAAAATAGGATGACGAGGGTACTGAAAATCAGGTACTTTTTCACATCGGTACTCTCCTTCGATGAATCACTTTCACCATTCTAGCACCATTTTTTTGTGACTTTAGTCTTAGGAAAATTAATGTGTTATTTTAAAAAAAAATTAAAAAACCCGTCCAACTTGAACTGGACGGGGGATAAAACCATTTATGTTTTATTTTTACTTTTAACCTTTTTTGCCGTGTCGATTTTTGACGAAAAAACGTTGATTTGAAGCAGATTCGAAAAATAGCAATTTTTCGTCTAAATCATCAGATTAGAATCCGATGGAATTTATTTGATGAAGTTCCCTTCAATCAACATCTCGACCGCGTGCTGCCTTCAAAATTTCGAACCATTCTTCACGCGTGAGATCGATTTGAAGTGCGTCGACACCTGTTTGAACGCGCTCGATTTTTCCTGATCCGATGATTGGCATGATGTTCGCAGGGTGTTTGATGAGCCATGCATACACAATCGAGTCGATTCCGCTCGCATTGTGACGTGCGCGAATCTCCTCGAGTTTTTCACGAAGAGGTGCGTACTGTTCGTCTTTGAAAAGCTGCCCTCCTGCGAGTGGGCTCCAAGCCATGAGTGGCATCCGTTTTTCGTGACAAAGGTCAACCGACCCATCTTCGAAATGCTTCAATTGCATTGGAGAGAGTTCAAGTTGGTTCGTCACGAGTTGGAACGGGAGACGTGATTGAAGCAAGTTTTGTGTGGCCGGCACGTGGTTGGATACACCGAATTCACGTACTTTCCCGCTATCACGTAACGTAATGAAGGCCTCGGCCACTTCATCCGGGTTCATGAGTGGGTCTGGGCGGTGAATCAATAATGTATCAATGTGATCGATGGCAAGTTCTTTTAACGAACGCTCCGCTTGCGCGATGATATGTTCTTTTGTCGTGTCATAATAGTTGAGCGTTTGACCCGGATTGAATGATCCTGTCAATTTGATGCCTGTTTTTGTGACGATCTCCATTTGGTCACGGAGTTCAGGCTTTAGTTTTAACGCTTCCCCAAATAATCCTTCACATGTATAACCACCATAAATATCCGCATGGTCAAACGTCGTGATGCCGAGTTCGAGACATTGTTCGATGAACGTGAGACGTTCCTGTGGGGTCATGTCCCAATCAGCGAGTCGCCACATTCCATGGATGACGCGTGAGAATGATAGTTCTTCTGTTAAAGCGATGCGTTGCATAATAACTCCTCCTTGGTTGTCAGTCGCTTTTCATTATACGTCTTCAAAGAAAGCGCGTCACTTGTCACCCCCTCGAGCAGTTTTAGCGTCAAATGAGCTTGTATGCGCTATGATGATAAAGAAGAGAAACAGGAAAGAGGCGTGACAGATGAGTGACTATAAACCATATGCGGACGTCACCTTCGAGCGGGTGGGCGACTCGTTTCAGGTAATGGCGATGCACCCCGATCTTCAGTTACACGGGATTGGACGCAGTGCGGCCGTGTTTCGTTTAAAAGAAAGGGACCGCGTCATTAAAGTGTTCTTTCCGGGATACGAACAAATCGCAATCGAAGAGGCAGCCATCTATGAAAAGCTAAAAGAGCTTCCTTATTTTCCGACTTGTTATGAAGCGGGTGACTCTTATTTAGTCATGGATTACATCGAAGGGAAGACGCTGTTTGAGTGTCTGACAGAGGGCATCTGGATTGACCCGTCTTATATCGAAATCGTGGACGAAGCACTTCGTCAAGCACGGTTGTTAGGATTGACCCCATCGGACGTCCATTTGCGAAACATTATTTTGACACCGAACGGACAAGTTTTCTTGATTGATTTGGCACGCTTTAGACAAGGACAACAAATCGACCATCAATGGGAAGACTTGAAGCGAATGTATCGTCTCTATCGTTATCGTTTCATGCCGAAACAGTATAATGAGGCCTTACTTAATCGAATCGCTTATTTGTACCGTAAACTCGTGAACGATCCGGATGTTTAATCTGGGTCGTTTTTCTTTTGTCGATTAGGGAACATGAGTAACGTGTCCAAATCCAAAGGAGAAGTGAAAGGAGAATGACGAATGGCTCATCGAATCTATGCGAATGAACTCGAAACACTCCACGAATGCGTGGAGACATGTAATTATTGCTTGGAATCCTGTCTAGAGGAAAAAGATGTACAGATGATGGTCGATTGTATCCGGCTCGACCGTGAATGTGCCGCGGCCTGTGCATTTCTCGCTGAGGCGATGACGCGTGATTCGGCATTTGTCCCAGAACTTGCTCGAGCGTGTGCGGTCATCTGCAAAGCCTGTGCACAAGAGTGTGGGAAACATAAACACGCGCATTGTCAGGAATGTGCACGCGTCTGTGCAGAATGCGCCTCGATGTGTGACCGCTTAGCAGCATAATCTGAGTGACTGGTCGATGGGACCGGTCACTTTTTTCGTGTCTTTTGAAGAGGGGATTCGTATAATGAAAAAAACGAGAAGTAGGTGTTTGTATGATTCGCAACTGTCGGCGAGACGATCTTCAAATGATTTTACATATTTATAATGACGCAATCGTGAACAGTACGGCCGTCTATCATTATGAACCGGTAACGCTCGAGAACAGGGTCGCCTGGTATGAAGAGAAGAAAGAACAAGACTGTCCGATCATCGTGTGGGTTGAGGATGATGTCGTCATGGGATTTGCGACGTTCGGGCCATTCCGCCCGTGGCCTGCATACCACTACACGGTCGAGCATTCCGTGTACGTACACCCTGGCTATCGCGGGAAAGGGATTGGCAATAAATTATTAAAGGAAATCATCCGTATCGCAGAAGCGAGAGGGATGAAGACTGTGATTGGTGGAATTGACGCGTCGAACGTGACGAGTATCCGTGCCCATGAAAAAGTGGGATTCGTACATTCAGGAACGATTCGAAATGCCGGGTATAAATTCGGAAAATGGCTCGATTTATCGTTTTATCAACTGGATTTAGAAGGTCCTGCGTCACCCACGGAAGGATGAACCGTCTAGAAAGGGTGCCACTCCATACGATATACTGAAACGAGTGAATCGAATGGAGGAAAATGTATGAACGAGTACCCGAATTGCCCAAAATGCCAATCGTCTTATGTATATGAGGACGGTCCACTGCTCGTCTGCCCGGAGTGCGCCTATGAGTGGTCACCGAGCGAGGCAGCCGAAGCGGAAGCCGCGTCTCAAATCAAAGACGTGAACGGAAATCCACTTCAAGATGGAGATACTGTCACTGTCATCAAGGATTTGAAAGTGAAAGGCACATCGCTTGTCGTCAAACAAGGAACGAAAGTAAAAGGGATTCGACTTGTGGACGGTGACCATGATATCGACTGTAAAATCGACGGTCTAGGTGCGATGAAACTGAAGTCAGAGTTTGTGAAGAAAATCTAACATAACGTCAGACTGTCGACGAATTGGGGCGTGAAATGCGCCTTGGTTCGTCTTTTTTGTAAACTTTTGTTTATCGTAATGATGTAAATGAACTCTTAGAGTGATTGGAATGGTAAAAAATAGTATGTGCCTTATGTAGATATGAGATGATGAAGGCATTCTAAATCGAAAAAGAGGAGGAAGACATTCGTGGGACAACGATTTGTATTGAAGTCAAAACAGCATATGAGTGGTGGAATTATAAAAATTGTCGTGGATAGCTATACAGGCGTTCACTACTTGATGACTAGCGGCTTAGGATTGAGTGGAATGACGCCTCTCTTAGATGAACATGGAAAAGTCGTCATTGAGAAGCCGAAATCGACTTCGTGAAATCGTGGAGTATAGAATTCATACAAAAAACCAAGCTGATCAGCCTGGTTTTTTGTATGGCCGTATTATGAGAAGAATGGTTTATACTCGCGACGTTCATGCATGACCGACACCCATTGGAGAGTCGTGAACTCTTCGAGTACCCATTCGCCGTTGAAACGTCCGAGACCAGAGTTTTTCTCGCCTCCGAACGGCATGTGCGGTTCATCGTTGACCGACTGGTCGTTGACGTGAATCATGCCGGTTTCGACTTTTCGTGCGAAATTGGTCGCACGGTAAACCGAACCGTGGACGGCACCGCTCAATCCATACGGCAATTCATTCGAGAGACGGAGTGCCTCTTCGTCATCTTTAAACGACAGGATGACCGCAACCGGTCCAAAGATTTCATTTTTCGCAAGTGGCATGTCATTCGTGACACCACTGAGGACGGTCGGTTCGAGAACGTTGCCGTCGGCTGTTCCACCAGTATGAACGGTCGCACCTGCATCGACGGTTTTCTCGATTTGCTCTAAGATACGATCGATTTGATCGTGGTCGATGAGCGGACCGACTTGCGTGTCTTTTTCGTTCGGGTCACCCGCTTTTAACTGTTTAACACGCTCGACGTAACGTTTCACGAACTCGTCATGAATCGATTCAGCGACGAGGATTCGGTTCGTCGACATACAAATTTGCCCTTGATGGTAGAACTTGCTGTATACCGCAGATTCGACGGCACGGTCGAGGTCAGCATCATCGAGCACGACAAACACGTTATTCCCACCGAGTTCAAGAGCCGTCTTTTTCAATAGACGACCGGCTTTCTCTGCGATTCCTTGACCGACCTCGGTCGAACCTGTGAACGAGATGAGACGCGGAATCGGATGTTCGACGATGGCGTCGCCGATTTCAGACCCTCGTCCGACGACGACATTAAGTACGCCTTTTGGAAGTCCTGCTTCTTCAAAGAGCGATGCGAACAGAAGACCACCTGTGACCGGTGTCGCGGTAGCTGGTTTGACGACGACCGCATTCCCGGTCGCGAGAGCTGTCACGATTGAACGAACAGCCAAATGGAACGGGAAATTCCAAGGACTGATGATTCCGATGACCCCGAGTGGTTTCCGATAAACCCGGTTCTCTTTGTTCGGCACGACCGAAGGTTTGATGAGTCCGTCCATACGGAATGGGAATGTCGCGGCTTCCTTGATGATAGCCATTGATGCGGCAAATTCGCCTTCTGCCTTGATCCGTGTACTGCCAGACTCTTTCACGAGCCAGTCGACGATGTAGTCCTTGTTGTCCATCGTCACCTGAGCAAACTTCTCGATTAATTCCCGTCGTGCTTGCGGAAGCATGTCAGCCCAGTCCGTCTGAGACGCTTTGGCTGCTTCATAAGCACGATTCAAATCATCTTCATCCGCTGATTGAATCGAGAACAGTGTTTCGTTCGAGAACGGATTGACGTTGTCGATCAACTTCTCACTTGATCCGCTTACCCACTCACCATTGATGTGCATTTTCGTAAAATCTGTATGCATATAGAACACTCCTTTGTTTTTCTTCACCATAGGAAGTATTCACTTATTTTATAAAAATAAACATCTTAATCGGTCGAGCGATCAGACTTGAAGCATGACGTTTGAGACGGATAAGGGAAGTGGGGAGGTCTGTTAGCAAGAGTAGAAACATTCCATTACTAGAACTCAAGTGTGGGTTCGTCCATCACCACTCCTTTTGAAGTTCCTGAATACTTCCTGTACAGTTAGACGAAGAGAGGGGTTAGAAAGAAACATGAAACGATATGAAGCGATTTTATTTGATATTGATGACACGTTGTTAGATTTTAAGCAAAGTGAGCACGTCGCCTTAGAACAATTACTCGCATTCTACAATGTCCGGATGACGGATGAAGTGAAGGCGCGGTACGTCGACATTAACAGCGGCCTATGGCGCGCATTTGAGCGCGGCGAAGTAGACCGTGAAGAAGTACTCGTCGGTCGTCACACGAAACTGTTCGATTCGCTCGGACTCACGGTCGACGGTCCGCAGGTCGAACAGCAGTATCGGGACTACTTACATGCAGGCGTACACATGGTCGACGGCGCGTTAGAGATTGTCCAAACGCTGAGCGCGGACTATCCGCTCTATATCGTCACAAACGGTGTGACGGAGACGCAATTCAAACGGTTAGAGTCATCGGGACTATTGCCGTACTTCCAAGACGTCTTCGTATCGGATGCGACCGGCTCACAAAAACCGATGAAGCCGTTCTTTGACTACGTCTTTGATCGAATCCCGAACGTAAAGCCAGAGAAGGGCTTAATCATTGGCGACTCAGTCACGGCAGACATCGCAGGTGGGCGGATGTACGGCCTAGATACATGTTGGTTCAATCCGAATGAAGTGGCCGCGACGATGGAGTCGACGTACGAGATTCGACACTTAAACGAGTTGAAATCACTTCTCTAAGTTCAAGCCGGATTTAGTGAATGAGACGGCAAGCGATTCGGTAGTTGCGCGAGTACTTCTGGATAGAGTGTGACGTCTCGAAGACGGTCAAGTTTTTGCCAACGATAGATGAGGTGGTCTCCTTCAGGTCCGTAAAAGTCCCCTTCTTGGAGCGGGAGGTCACCGTCTACATAAAAATAGAGACCGATTTCATGAAACGGTTGGTCGTTGTAGGTAAACAAGTTCTCGTGGACGAAGGCGAACGTGGTATCGGTCACGCGCATATCCAATTCTTCATGTAGCTCGCGTGCGAGGGCGGTTGCGGCTTCTTCACCGAGCGTCACGCGACCACCAGGCAGTGCCCAAAAGTCATCTCGGATATTTCGGTGAATCAATACGTGTCCGTCTTTCACGAAAATACCGGCGACGCGGTAATTGAAGACGCCTTGTTCAGTCGGGAATACGAGGTCCATCTATATCACTTCCAATCTTTGTCATATGTTCTAGTATACCTGAAGGAGGGATATTATGTTTCAACCACATACGCAATATCGAGATGAAGATTTCCGCGACGTGACACTCCGTGACGAAGAGCTGTCACACGTCACGTTCGAGAACTGTCGCTTCACATACGTCGATGCGACGGAACTACAAACGGAACGCTGTCAGTTCATCAACTGTGATTTTACCGATTCGAAATGGAATGCGTCCCGTCATATTGGCAGCTCATTTTTGAACTGTCAGTTCCATGGTGCCAATTTGTTCACGAGTGAGTTTGAGCAATGTAAAATGACGGGGTCTTCCTTTGAGGAGAGCCAGTTTGAAGGCGTCCATGTCACAGAAGGGGACTGGTCATTCGTCAACCTTCGTCACGTGTCTCTTAAGAAAATGGATTGGTCCCACGTTCGTTTGGTTGAGGCGGACCTATACGGTGCTGATTTGACCGAGACGGTTTGGCATCAGGCGGACTTGTCACGAGCGACACTTCAACATGCGGTGTGCCGTGGTGCTGACTTCAGAGGAGCACTTGTCGACGGGGTTGATTTTTCGAACGTGACGTTACAACAAACAAAACTAGACGCGATGCAGGCAATCCAAGTCGCGCGCTCATTGGGGGCGATTATAGAATGAAACCGGAACAAATTATTGAACAGTTGATTGCGTTCGCGAAAGAACGTGAATACATCCGAACGGTCGTCTTAAACGGTTCGCTCGTCAATCCGAACATCCGACCAGACCCATACCAAGATGTCGACCTTGTTTTTTACGTAGAAGATGTAAAAGCGGTTGCGACCGATCGCTCATGGATCGATATGTTTGGAGAAGTCTTGATCATGCAGACACCTGAAACGTCTGATCCCGAACGACATGTGGCATTTTTGGTGCAGTATGTAGACGGACATCGTATTGATTTGACGATTCGAAGCATCGAGCAACTTGATGAGATGCTCGAAGCCGATTCGCTCAGTCAGATTATGTTCGACCGAGACCATCATCCGAGTGTGACACCGTCAGACGACACATACCGTGTGACACGCCCGTCTGCTGATGAGTATGCGTCTTGTTGGAATGAATTTTGGTGGGTGTCACTTTATGTTGTCAAAGGAATCAAACGACACCAGGTGTTATACGCGCTCGATCATCTCGACATCATGCGAAATATGCTCCGTCAGATGATGCAATGGAATATCGGCTATGCGACGAACTTTTCTGTGAATCTCGGAAAATCGGGCGACGGGATGCGAGAGCATTTACCGGAAGAGTTGTGGGAGATGCTCACGGCGACGTATGCCTCGGCTGAGCTGAGCGCGATTGAAGACACGCATGACCGCCTGCAATCACTCTTCTTCTTTTGCGCGCAGCGTGTCGCGGAACAAGGTGATTTCGTCTTCCAGGAAGAAGAAGCCAGACGCGTCCGTGCCGCATGTGCAACACTTCGACATTCGAACGATTAATGAGGCCGTGAGCCGGGAAACGCTCCTTATAGAGAAAGGAGCGTTTTTTCATGAACCCATATACGACATTTATTGCTCTTCTAGTCGGAAGTCTTGTCCTCTTTGTCGGCATTCGCTTAAAAAAATGGCCAATCATTTTGGTTGCGATGCTCCCCCTTGGTCTCGTCGCATTTAATATGTTCTTACTCATCACGGGGCGCTAGGACATGTTCACTTGTCTTTTTGATACATCGATTTGATGAAGAAGGCACTCGGTAACAAAATGCCGATGGCGCCTTCGATGATGGCGAATAATCGGGTCAAACCAATCGGCAACAAATCACCAAATCCGATTGATAATAAAGTGACCCCGCTGAAATACAGGAGGTTTTCCCAAGTCGGTTCAACGGCATTCATGGATTCGAGTGAAGTCACAAGAATGACTGAATCACGAGATAAAGCATAATAAATCAATGTGAATCCTAACATGACACCAAGTAGGCTAACGAACAACTGAGCGAACAATCTCCCGTCAAATCCTGTTTGCTTGTACGTTTGACGTTTGAAAAACCAAAATACGTTCAAACTGATGAAGAGTAATGCAATGGTTAATAAAATCGTATTCAATCCGGACACATCCTTTTCATGTAAATGAGTTCATTTATTCATTCCCGAAGCGAAGAATGAAAAACAGAATCGGAAAAGGTTTGCAATTGATGAAAAGATTGATAGAATGTGGTCGAAGACGACTGAATTTCATAATGTTTGCCACTAGGGGAGTCGCGTCACGCGGCTGAGATGGACAAGGTCCAGACCCTTCGAACCTGATCTAGTTCACGCTAGCGTAGGGAAGTGGGCGAGACGACTCATATGGCTTCACCTAGATATGACTGTTCGAGACGCCGCTTCCGTTATGGGAGGCGGCGTCTTTTTATCTGTTATAAGGGGGAGTTATTATGAAATTTACAGATCACTTACGTCAGGAAGCGGATGGATTGTTTGAAGCAAGCTTTCATCATCCGTTCGTTCGTTCACTCGGAGAAGGAACGCTCGATGAGAAAAAGTTTAGACATTACGTCATGCAAGATTCGTATTACTTGAATCAATTCTCGAAAGTCCAGGCCAAAGGGGCGACGCTCGCACCGACGATGGAACTATCGAGTCGCTTTTTGACACATGCGTTGCACACGATTGAGGCGGAACTCTCACTTCATCGTGAGTTCTTTACGATGCTCAACGTGACGGATGTTGAACTGGCGACATTCGAGCCGGCACCAACCGCTTACGCGTATGCGCTTCATATGCAACAGGCAGGACCGACACTCGGTGACGTATTGGCGTCAATCCTTCCGTGTTATTGGGTGTATTACGAAATCGGTGAACGTTTAAAAGATAAACGACCCGACCATCCGATTTATTCAGCTTGGATTGCGACGTACGGTTCGGAGTGGTTCCGTGAGTTGGTGGAAGAACAGATTGATCGGTTGGATGAATTGGCTGGACAAGCGACAGAAGAAGAACGGCTTCGTTACACAAAACTCTTCTTGAAGAGTTGCTATTACGAAGTCGCCTTCTGGGAAATGGCATGGACGCTTGAATCTTGGACGTTGTCACAGGAGGTCAACCAATGAGACATGAGATTTGGAGTGAGATTCGAAAGCAGGAACCGTTGATTCACAACATCACAAACACGGTCGTCGCCAACTTTTCGGCGAATGGACTGCTCGCCATCGGTGCCTCTCCCGTCATGGCAGATGCGATTGAAGAAGTGGCAGAGATGACATTTGTGAGCGATGCGCTCGTGTTAAACATCGGAACACTTGGGACGATGACGGAAGCGACGATGATTCGTGCGGGGCAAGCTGCAAATGAAGCGGGATGTCCGGTCGTGCTCGATCCCGTCGGTGTCGGGGCCACGTCGTTCCGTCGAGATGTCGTCGAGCGGATCCTTCGTCACGTCCGCGTGTCAGTCATTCGTGGAAATGCAGGAGAAATTGCCACATTGATCGGCGTTGATTGGACAGCGCGAGGTGTCGATGCGGGTGACGGGGCGTATGAACCAAATCAATTGGCACTCGAAGCGGCGAAACGATATGGATGTGTCGTGGCCGTGACAGGAAAAGAAGATCAGGTCAGCGATGGAAGTATCGTCATAGAAGTTCATGGAGGGACAAAACGGATGACTAAAACGACCGGTACAGGCTGTTTACTCAGTGCGGTCGTCGGAGCATGTCTAGCGGTCGAAAAGAATGCACTCAAAGCGACGGTGACAGCCGTGTCGGGATATGCCTATTGCGGAGAGTTGGCGAGTGAACGGGCAGAAGGACCAGGAGATTTTCCGATTCATTTTTTAAATTCCCTCCATCAATTGACGCAATATACAATCCCGACGAATCGAATCGAGGTGTCGACCTCATGAGACCACAAGTATTGACGATTGCAGGATCTGATTCAGGGGGCGGCGCCGGTATTCAAGCCGACTTAAAAACGTTTCAAGAGCTCGGTGCGTTCGGGACAAGTGTACTTACCGCCATCACAGCCCAGAATACACTCGGTGTGCATGGGATTGAAGCGATTTCCCCGGAAATGATCACCGGACAAATCGATGCAGTGGCCAATGACTTTCAGATTACAGCATGTAAGACCGGCATGTTGGTAGATGCGGAGCGGATTGAAGCGGTAGCCGTAGCACTTGAACGTCATCGTTTCCAACACGTTGTCGTCGATCCTGTCATGGTGGCGAAAGGGGGCGCTTCTCTGTTGCAAGATAGCGCGGTCGAGGCACTTCGGACGAAGCTGTTGCCACATGCGACGGTCGTGACGCCAAATATCCCTGAGGCAGAGGTATTGGCCGGACTCGAGATTCGAACAGAGGCAGATCAGATGAAGGCCGCTCAATTGATTCGGGCACTCGGAGTCGAAGTCGTCATCATCAAAGGTGGACATATGGAAGGTGTGAAGGCCGTCGATTTGATTGTGTCCGAATCTGAAGTGTTTCAAGTGAGCGCACCCCGCGTTCGGACGAAAGACACACATGGAACGGGATGTACGTTCTCTGCAGCTTTGACGGCTGAGCTGGCATACGGAAAGACACTTCGTCAAGCTGTCGTGGACGCGAAGCAATTTATCCATCAGGCGATCACGCATGGATTATCGATTGGACAGGGGCATGGCCCGACAAATCATTGGGGACATCGTTTAGCGAAAGAAGAGGTGGTTACCGTTGACGTCATGTACGAAACAAGCACTTACTAAGCAACTTTGTCTTTATTTTGTGTGTGGGACGACGGATACATCTGATTTGGTGGGGACACTCGAAGCGGCACTTCGATGTGGTGTGACATGTTTTCAATTTCGCGAAAAAGGTAAAGATGCATTGTATGGAGATGAAAAAGAAGCAATGGCGAAGGCGCTCCAACAGGTATGTCGACAAGCGAATGTTCCATTCATCATCAATGACGATGTGGACTTGGCAATCTCGATTGATGCAGACGGTGTGCATGTCGGACAAGACGACTTGCCTGCCGAATGGGTCCGTGCAAAGTTAGGACCTGACAAATGGTTAGGGGTGTCGGTCCATACGATGGAGGAAGTGCGTGCAGCTCTTCCATTCGCAGATTATGTCGGGATTGGCCCGATTCACGCGACGAAGAGCAAGTTAGACGCGGGACGTGTGCGCGGGACGGAACTGATTCAGCAAGTTCGTCAGCGATATCCGCGGCTTCCGATTGTGGGGATTGGAGGTATTCTTCCGGAGCATGTTCCTTCAATCATTTCTGACGGGGCAGACGGCGTTGCCGTCATCTCTGCCATTGCTTCTGCACCGGACGTAGCAATGGCTACCCGGCGTTTCGCTTGTCTCTGAATTTAATGCTTGAGGAGGAAGACAGATGAACGTATTTGTAATCGGTGCAAACGGCCAGATTGGCCATCAATTGGTGGAAAAGTTACACAATGAAGGAAAGCATCACGTCACGGCGATGGTGCGTAAAGAAGAACAACTCAATGACTTCAAGTCAAAAGGATACAACGCCGTACTCGGTGATCTCGAAGGTTCAGTGGCAGACTTGGAAAAGGCAATCGACGGAATGGATGTCATCGTGTTCGCAGCCGGTTCTGGTGGAAGCACTGGAGCAGACAAGACACTCTTAATTGACCTAGATGGTGCAGCGAAGAGTATCGAAGCAGCACAAGCGAACGGGAACATCAAACACTTCGTCATGGTCAGCGCCTTGAAAGCAGAGGATCGCTCAGCTTGGCCAGATTCGATGAAGCCGTACTATGTAGCGAAGCATCATGCCGATCGCTTACTCGAACAGAGTGGACTCACATACACGATTGTTCGTCCGGGCGCGTTGACAGATGATGCGGGAACGGGCAAAGTGAACACGCAATTTGAGGGAAGTGGAGAGATTCCACGCGAAGACGTGGCATCATTCTTGGTGCATGTCCTTCATAACCATTCAAACGCGCAGAACAAAGCAATCGATTTAATTAAGGGGGATACCCCAATCGAAGAAACGCTATAAGTATGTAACATCAAGAACGGGATGTGAACCATCCCGTTTTTTGTCGCGTTAAAGAGGGAAAAGAACGCAGAATAACGAAATAATAGAAGAATACGAACAGGTGAGGAGGTCCCGCATGACCGAGATGTTTATTTATCTGGCGGTCTATTTGTTACCGTCATTTTTGCTCGGCTTTTTAGCAATCGATGTCTTTCAACGAAATCCGAATAAAGTAGAGCATCGTTTGCTGAGCCTGTTTGTGTTCGGTTATTCGATGCTCTTCTTGGCTGAATTTGTCCGCCATCTTTCTCCGATTGAATACAGTCCGGCACTCATTGCGTATTGGTTTGGGAATGCCGGCATCTTCATCTTTATCTTTTCTGTTCATTTCATATTAAGTATCACAGGCGTCGGAGCAAAGGCACCGAAGTGGTTGTATCCTTGGGTCGTCTATTTGCCGCTGATTCCCGTCATACTGACGTATATCCGGCGAGAGAACATCATCAACAGTCAGCAGTTTGAGCAAGTGGGGATCTGGATTTATCCCGAATTCAATGCTTCTTATTTGATTACGCTGACCGTCGGGAACATCTTTCACATATTGATCATCGGTCTCATTTTTTATGCTCTCAAACGTGCGGAACGAAGAGAACACCAACGCGTGTTGCGCATGCTTTTTTGGACGGCGAATGTCGTATTGTTATGGGATGTTGTCTTCGGTTATTTTCAATTCCGTGGGTTCATTCCGCCGTACTCTTATATGTATGGAGGGCTCGTATGGGCAGTGGCGCTCGTCATCGCAATGAATCGTTTGGATTTCTTGACCTCTTACGTGAAGCGATACGGGACACTATATAACTTGAATCCATCTGCCATCTTGTTGATTGATCCCGATGGAAAAGTGGAAAGTGCGAATCCGGCTGCACGAACGCTATTTCATACGGTCCGGGTCGTAAATGAACGCTTTGTCGATTTATTACCGGAAAAGAAAAAGGCGGAGTGGATGGAACATTATCATCAACATTTCCAGACTCGCAAAAAGTTTTTAGAGTTCGAGACGAAGATTATGACGAAATCCGGCCAAGAGCGATATGTCGTCATTGATGGGGACTTTGTTGATATCGATCGAACAATTCATGGGATGATCATCATTCGGGACGTGCATTCGTTCAAAGAAGCCGAGCAAACAATCCGTTTCTTTGCCTATCATGACCCACTGACGAAGTTGACCAATCGACGTGCGTTTTATGAACAGGCAGACCATGCGTTACTAAGTTCCTCAAGATTATCTTTATTGATTATTGATTTGGACGGTTTCAAAGCGGTCAACGATACGTATGGTCACCAAGAGGGCGATCATTTCTTAACGCATTTAGGTGGATTGTTAGAAGCATCAACGCGAGACGTCGGCTTGGCTTCTCGTGTCGGAGGCGATGAGTTTTATATCTACTTAGTCAATCTGACGGAATCTGAAGTACTCGCATTTATTCACGAACTTCAAATGACGTTGAATCGGAATCCATACAGAACGTCGGATGTGACGATACCAATCCGGGCAAGTATTGGGGTCAGTCATGCGCCGGACCAAGGGACGGACTTGGATACGCTGATTCATAAAGCGGACCAAGCGATGTACCAAATCAAGCAGGACGGAAAAAATGATTATGCGATTTATGACGAGGCGTTACATGGCCCGAAATAAAGGGAACATAGAAGTGTTTGATTATGGAGAGGAGGATGGAACATGTCAGAAAGACCGTTAGTGACGATGCGCGCCGAGGGAGAAGCCGGAGGCGTCAAGACGACTGTACGTGTAGGTGAGCACACCCCATTTATCGTAGATGAGCCGGAACGACTCGGTGGAACGAACAAAGGACCGAACCCGCTTGAGTATCTTCTCGGTGCCCAGTCGTCCTGTACGACCATCATGATTGCGTATGCCGCACAGGACTTAAACTTTGATTACGAAGGGGTCGAGTTCGTAACAGAAGGAACGCTCGATCCACGAGGATTCCAAGGGATGGAAGGTGTCCGAACTTATTTCGAGTCGACTCATATGAAAGTTGTATTGGACACGACCGAATCGGATGAGCGAATCGAAGCATTAAGGAAGGCTGTCGAAGCACGCTGTCCGATTCATAATCTGATGCATGCAGCAGACGTGGCGATGACGGCAGAATGGACTCGAAAATAAAGATGGGGGCGACCTCATCTTTTTTACATAGTAATCGTGAAAAGAGTACGGAGGGGAGACGAATGCATCACCGACCGATGAAGCGTGAATGGGCAAGTCAAATTCAAGAATGGACATACGGAGTTCCTTATGACTTTTATAATCAGTCGCCTTCTGAAGAGGGGATTGACGAGTTGATGACATATCAGGCGATGTTAGAGGATCATGAGCTGATTGGATTTTATTGCATCGGTTCACCGGCTCAAGTACCCAATTCGACATATCCGTATTCGTCAGACTTCGCGGACATTGGGCTTGGGATGCGACCTGATTTGACAGGAAAAGGATATGGGAAATCGTTCGTGACATACGTCATGGAGAGAGCGGTGGAACAGGGGAAACCGCTCCGTCTAACTGTTGCCTCTTTCAACGAGCGTGCGATTCACCTATATGAAACGCTTGGATTTCATACCATCACATCGTTTGAGCGGAATGAGGTTCCGTTTCAAGTGATGGTGCGCGATTAACCATATTGTTTCTGATGTGCCTTTTTACGTCTTAAATAATCCTCATCGGCACGGAGTTGATCCCAATACGTTTTGAAGATGCGGGCAGACTCTGCTTTTTCTTCGTCGATTTCGCGCTCGTGGATGTCACCATCTTCTTTATATTTACGTCCTCCTTTATAATTGGCGTAGCGTCGGGCTCGCGTGTAGCCCATTTGGATGAACTTTCGGGCCATGTCCATTCCGATGAAATCATCGTTTGCGCGATACGCTTCAAACAATTCCATGATTTCTTCAGCGGATTGCTTGGCGATCTCTGGCGTTTTAAATCGCCAATGTGGCAAAATCTCACTTTTATACGGTTCGACAAGTAGTACCCCTTGTTCACCACGCCCGACTCGGTACAGTTCGGGTTGTTTTCGGAAGTCGATTTCATCAAAATTTAAATCATAGTCAAATGGCATGTTCATTCCTCCTCGCCTAACGTTTTCCCATTAGGTCGGGGAAAGAAACAACTTGAAGGAAAAGGATGGGTTTGTATGATCAAGATGGAGACAGAACGATTGATCTTAAGAGCATTTACGCTAGAAGACGCAGAGGATATGTATCGTTACGCCAAAGACGAACGTGTCGGACCGATGGCAGGTTGGGCGCCACATGAATCCGTTGAAGAGACGAAAGATGTCATTCGACTGTTTGTTGAGGAAAAAGACGTGTGGGCGATCGTGTTGAAAGAAACCGGGCAAGTGATTGGCAGCATCGGATTACACGACCGAAGACCGGACCCTACGATTCAACATGAGGCTCAACGTGAAATCGGTTATGTGCTCAGCCCCGATTATTGGGGGAACGGCTATGTGCCGGAAGCCGTTCAGGCGATGATTCGATTTGGATTCGAAGCATTAGGGCTGGAGCGAATTTGGTGCGGCTATTTCAGCTTCAATGACCAATCCCGACGCGTCGTTGAGAAATGTGGGTTCACCTATGCGTTCACGAAGACGCAAGAATTGACCCGACTCGATGGACGGACGGTAGAATGTCTCGTCTATGTCCAACTCAATCCGACATTCTCTACACATTGAAGCGCTGTTTCAATGTGTTTTTTCATGAAATCATAAAAACCCCTTGATATGTAACCGGTTACACATTAAGATGGGTTTGTAAGCGTTTCCAGAACGGAGGATGTCAAATGGCGACCATCAAACAAGTGGCAAAACATGCGAACGTCTCAGTGGCGACCGTATCACGTGTCATGAATAAGAGCGGATATGTGAGCGAAGAGGCGAAAGAAGCGGTCGAAAAGGCGATTGCGGAACTGAATTACGCACCGAACCGAGTCGCTCGTTCGCTCTATAAAAAATCGTCGAATTTGATTGGACTCATCATGCCAGACATCACAAACCCGTTCTTTCCACAGCTGGCTCGGGCGATTGAGGATGTCGCCAATCAGCATGGGTATCAAGTCGTCTTATGCAACACAGACGAACAGCTCGAAAAAGAGCAGACATATTTGGTCGCCTTGCAGACGATGCATGTCGACGGGCTGATCATCACGACGAACCATTCGCACAACCCGAATTACGAGACGTTGGATTTACCGATGGTCGCGCTCGACCGAATCGTGAAGGCGGGAATCGACGCCGTTGTATCGGACGGTTATGAGGGCGGAAAGTTGGCAGCTGACACATTGTTACAACACGGTGCGACACGTCTGGCTCATATTGCCGGACCTGATCATCTCAAGACGGTCAAGCGTCGGACCGAAGGATTTGTCGAAGTAGCGGGAGACAAGCTCGTCGGGATGACCGAGTCCACGTTCACGTTCAAAGACGCCTTGAAAGCGTCCCAAGAGCTGTTCGATCATGCGTGGCCGTTCGACGGCATCTTTGCAGCAAACGATGTGATTGCAGCCGCCGTATTGCAGGAAGCAGTTCGTCGAAACATTCGTGTCCCAGAAGAACTACAGGTCATCGGATATGACGGGATCGAGCTAGGGGAGATGACGTCTCCGCCGCTGACGACCATCGTTCAACCGATTTATGAGATGGGGCGAGTGGCGACAGAACGATTGCTCGATTTGATTGAGAAAAAAGATACACGACCGAGAGAGATGCTGTTACCGGTCACGTTACTTGAAAGACAAACGACAAAGCGGAAGGAGAAATAAAGAATGAAACGCATTGTTGTCATTGGCAGTATATCGATGGACCTTGTCGTCACGTCCGACAAACGTCCGCAAGCAGGGGAAACCGTCATCGGCGAGTCGTTCCGTACCGTTCCAGGGGGGAAAGGTGCGAACCAAGCGGTCGCTGCTTCTAAGTTAGGGAGTGCCGTGCAGATGGTCGGTTGTGTAGGGAACGATCCGTTCGGTCAGCAGATTGTTGAGAACTTCAAACAGCATGGTGTCGATGTTGCGCACGTTCGGGTCATACCGAATGAAGTGACGGGGACGGCACACATCGTATTGGCGGAAGCAGATAATTCGATTGTCGTCGTTCAATCGGCGAACAAGCAGGTCTTCTTCAAGGACGAGGAACTAGATCAGCTTCTCGATGAGCAGTCGTTCGTACTCTTACAGCTCGAGATTCCGATCGAGATCGTTCAGCAAGTGACCGCTTACTGTAAAGCGAAAGGGATTCCGGTACTACTCAATCCGGCACCGTCGCAACCACTCCCGCCAGAAGTGATTGAAGACGTCACGTACTTGACGCCGAATGAACATGAATGCCGGGATTTATTTAAGGGATTGTCCGTGGACGAAGTGCTTGAACGATATCCGAACAAGTTACTCGTGACAGAAGGCGTCCGAGGTGTTCGATTCCATGACGGACGAGAAGTGCGGCATGTGCCAGCTATCCGAGCGAACGTCGTCGACACGACAGGAGCCGGTGACACGTTCAACGGTGCGCTCGCTGTCTCCCTCATCGAACAAGATGATTTGGAGACGGCCGTACGGTTTGCCGTGGTCGCATCCGGCATGAGCGTCGAAGGCTTTGGTGCACAAGGTGGTATGCCGACACGAGAAGATGTACAACAACGATTGGAGCGCGTGTGATGAAAAAACAAGGGATATTAAATAGTCATCTAGCAAAAATCTTTGCCGATCTCGGGCATACGGATCGCATCGTCATCGCAGACTGCGGACTCCCGATTCCGGACGGGGTGAAGCGTGTCGACCTTAGCCTCCGAATCGGGGAACCTTCCTTTCTTGAAGTACTTGATGTCGTCGAATCGGATTTGGTCGTAGAGCGCATCACGATTGCCGAGGAAATCCTCACACACAACCCGACGATTGCAGATTCACTGAAAGAACGATACACAAGCATCGACATGTGTTCGCATGAAGACTTCAAACGGGAGGTCGCAAAAGCAAAAGTGGTCATTCGAACTGGGGAAGCGACACCTTACGCGAACGTCATCTTACACGCCGGGGTCATTTTTTAAGGGGGGATTTCGATGCATATTCAGTTGAAAGGCATCCATAAGTCGTTCGGTCCGGTCTCCGTCTTGAAAGGAGTCGACTTCGACCTGTTGCCTGGAGAGATTCATGCGCTCATGGGAGAAAACGGAGCGGGCAAGTCGACGTTGATGAAAGTAATGACCGGTCTTCACGCTCAAGATGAAGGAGACATCCTCATCGACGAGAAGAAACGTCAATTCAAACACCCAAAAGAAGCGGAGCAAGAAGGCATTGCCTTCATCCATCAGGAGCTCAACATTTTACCGGAGATGACGGTAACGGAAAACTTATTTTTAGGTCGAGAGCTGACGGGACCGTTCGGGATGGTCAAACAACAGGAAATGACACGACGCGCTCGTGAATATTTGGCAGAATTGAACGTCTTCATGGATGTCGATGAAGTGGCACGCAACTTATCGGTCGGACAGCAACAGATGATTGAGATTGCCAAGGCCCTCATGACAGATGCGAAAGTCATCGTCATGGACGAACCGACGGCCGCCTTGACGGACCGGGAAATTCAGGCACTCTTTGCCGTATCGCGAGCTCTACGGGATCAAGGTGTGTCAATCATCTATATCTCTCACCGCATGGAAGAAATTTTCGACTTGTGTGATCGGATCACCGTGCTTCGGGATGGACAGTCCATCTCGACCCGTATGATTTCGGACACTTCTTTTGAAGAAACCGTGCGCGACATGGTCGGACGTGAGATCGGTGAACGTTATCCGACGCGCACGGCGACGCTCGGGGAGGTCGTTCTTGAAGTAGATGATTTAATAGGTAACCGGTTCCACAACGTATCATTCAACGTTCGAGCTGGTGAAATCGTCGGATTCTCCGGATTGATGGGAGCAGGACGGACTGAAGTGATGCGTGCTTTGTTCGGAGCAGACACCCACAAAGGGGGAGTCATCAAGCTGAACGGGAAACCGATTCGAATCAAGACTCCGGCAGACGCCATCAAACATGGCATCGCCTTTTTGACAGAAGACCGAAAAGGCGAGGGCTTGCTTCTCGACTTCTCGCTAAGAGAAAACTTATCACTCCCGACACTCGATAAACGGGCGAAAGGGTCAGTCATCTCGAAGCAGCAAGAAGCGACGTTCGCCGAGACATACTTACAAAAACTGCGGGTCAAGCATCATTCGATGGAGCAAAAAGTGAAGTCGTTATCCGGTGGGAACCAACAGAAGATTGTGCTCGGTAAATGGTTAGGTGTCGAACCGGACGTCTTGATTTTGGATGAACCGACCCGTGGAGTCGACGTCGGTGCCAAGAAAGAAATTTACAACATCATGAGTGATCTTGCGGAGTCAGGTGTTGCCATCATCATGGTCTCCTCCGATTTACCGGAAGTGCTCGGGATGAGTGACCGAATCGTCGTCATGCGGGAAGGTGTTGTGACCGGAACGCTCACGAAAGAAGAGGCGACGCAAGAAAAAGTAATGACGTATGCGACAGGAGGGCAATGATATGGAATTGAAAGCAACGACTGCACTGAAGCGCCCGGGTCGACTTGGATGGGGACAAAAATTAGGACCGCTGTTTGGTCTACTTGTCATCGTCGTCGTTGTGACCGCGCTCGAACCTGGATTTTTATCATTAAATAATATCTTTAACGTACTTCGACAAGTTTCCATCAATGCCTTGATTGCCTTCGGGATGACATTCGTCATCTTGACAGGCGGGATTGATTTATCGGTCGGCTCGATTTTAGCGCTCGCCTCTGCACTAGTGGCAGGCATGATGGTGGACGGTCAACATGCGGTCATGGCCGTTGCACTTGGCTTGATTGCGGGTGCCGTTCTCGGGGCCTTTAACGGGGCGGTCATCACATACGGGAAAGTGGCGCCGTTCATCGCGACATTGGCCACGATGACGATTTACCGAGGTTTGACGCTCGTCTATACGGACGGGCGACCGATTACTGGTCTCGGAAATTCTGGGTGGTTCGAGATGCTGGGACGTGGCTACTTCTGGATTATCCCGGTGCCGGCATTGACGATGTTACTCGCGTTCGGTGTTCTTTATTTCATTTTGAAAAAGACGACATTTGGTCGTCACACGTACGCAATCGGTGGAAATGAAGAAGCAGCAAAATTGATGGGGATTGGCGTCAATAAAGTCAAAATTATGATTTATTCGCTATCGGGTATGCTTGCTGCACTCGCGGGCATCATCTTGACATCACGTCTCAACTCCGCACAACCGACGGCAGGAACGTCATATGAACTCGATGCTATCGCGGCGGTCGTTCTCGGGGGAACGAGCCTTGCAGGTGGTCGAGGTTGGATTGTCGGAACATTGATTGGGGCACTGATCATCGGAACGTTGAACAACGGATTGAACCTTCTCGGCGTATCATCTTTCTTCCAACTCGTCGTAAAAGGTGCAGTTATATTGTTTGCAGTATTGCTTGATCGTCGACAAAACGCGTAACACGCGAAAGGGGAAAACGGAACATGAAAAAATGGACAGCTTGGCTACTCGCACTGACTATGGTACTGATGGCAGCTTGCTCGACTGAACAACCGGGGTCTACGTCTGAGACGGAAACGAAAGATGGGGATTATGAAATCGGCTTATCCATCTCGACATTGAACAACCCGTTCTTCGTCGCATTGAAAGAAGGCGCGGAAGAACAGGCGAACGAAATGGATGCGACATTGACAGTGGCGGACGCGCAAAACGATGCCGCGAAACAAGTGAATGACGTTGAAGACATGATTCAAAAAGGAATGGATTTGATTCTCATCAACCCGACAGATTCAGAAGCAGTCGGCGCAGCGGTACAAGCAGCAAATGATGCAGGCATTCCGGTCATTACGGTAGACCGTAACGCAGAGACTGGTGAAGTGGTCGCACACGTCGCTTCAGACAACGTCGCGGGTGGACAGTTGGCGGGTGATTATATGGTTGAACTCGTAGGCGAAGGTCAAAAAGTCGTCGAACTCGAAGGGATTCCGGGAGCGTCAGCGACACGTGACCGTGGACAAGGATTCAACGAAGCAATCGATGGGAAATTGGAAGTCGTGGCAAAACAATCTGCAAACTTTGACCGTGCAGAAGGATTAACGGTCATGGAGAATATTTTACAAGACAATAAAGACATCGTCGCTGTATTCGCACATAACGATGAGATGGCACTCGGTGCCGTTCAAGCACTTGAAGCGGCTGGAATGAGTGACGTGAAAGTCATCGGATTCGATGCAACAGACGATGCGGTCAAAGCGGTCGAAGGTGGGACGATGGCAGCAACGGTTGCCCAAAAACCAGCTGAGATTGGAAAATTGGGTGTAGAAGCGGCAATCAACCATTTGAAGGGTGAAACGGTGGAAGAAAACATCCCGGTCGAACTCGAATTAATCAAATAAGGAAGATGAAACCTCACGATGCCTCGATTTCGGGTAGAACTCGTGAGGTTTTTAAATGTTTACATATCCCTCTTCAAAAATTGGATAGTTCCTCCCTTTTTAAGGGTATATCTAGGTAAAATACAGGAAGGGGGGAGTCGTTTCTTCTTTTTGAGAAACGCAGCACATATGTATAAACTCAAACCGGTGTTTAAAGAACGTATTTGGGGTGGCCGTCAGCTAGAGACGTTATTTCATCTTTCGTTACCGGAAGGGAAGATTGGCGAGTGTTGGGCGGCATCCGCACATCCGAGTGGAATGACAAAATTTGAAAATGGACCATATGTAGGACAGACGCTCGCGGATTTATGGGATGCCCACCGTTTAGAGCTATTCGGTCCGTATCCATTCGCGATATTTCCGTTACACGTCAAACTACTCGACGCGCGTGCCTATTTATCAGTGCAAGTTCACCCGAACGATGAGCAGGCGCAACGTCTCGAACAAGAAGAGTTTGGGAAAGAAGAGTGCTGGTACGTGTTAGACGCAGAACCGAATGCCGAGATTATCGTCGGCCATACGTTCCGAACGAAACAAGAGGTATATACATGTGTGCAACAAAAAGAATGGGCGACTCGTCTAAAGACGCAAACCGTGAAAAAAGGTGACTTCATTTACATCCCGAGCGGAACCGTTCACGCTCTT
This sequence comes from Exiguobacterium sp. s160, assembly GCF_018617575.1. Classification (NCBI taxonomy): domain Bacteria; kingdom Bacillati; phylum Bacillota; class Bacilli; order Caryophanales; genus Exiguobacterium; species Exiguobacterium sp. s160. The sequence goes on along the minus strand of NZ_JACSKK010000002.1, from coordinate 418,047 downwards.
GGTCCGGGTGTCGTGTTGCTTGAAATTCAACAGACGAGTGACCGGACATATCGTCTTTACGATTTTGATCGAGTGGATGACACGGGTCGTCTTCGTGACCTTCATATCGAGAAAGCCGTGGAAGTGATGAACATTCCGGATCGTCGGACAGACGAACTCGTACGGACAGATTTAAAAGATGCGTTGACGACCGAATTGATTTCAAAACCATCTTTTAAAATCATGCGACACCAAGTGAATGGAACGCCAGCGATTTTAGAGAAGTCGGAAACGTTCCGATTGATCTCGGTCGTTTCGGGAGAAGGCTTCGTGCAAGGTGAAGACGGCGTTCAAGCCATCCGGGCAGGAGATCACTATTTCGTTCCAAAAGGAAAAGGACCTCACTTGTTCACCGGAAAGGTGGAAATCGTCACAAGTGAAGTCCCTGTTCCAACAACGCATCGCGTCAATACTGTTTATCAAGTGGAGACGGCACAGGACAAGCATCGTCGAGTGTCCAATCGTTTGAATACTGAACCTCGATGAACACGACGTCTTCGTGAGCTTTGAGCGTGTGAGCCGCACCGCGTTGAATCGAGATGACGTCGGTCGGCTTCGCCTCAAATGATTGTCCGTCAATTGTTACGGTCGCCGTTCCTTGAAGCATCGTCCAAATCGTATCGGTCGCTTCGTGATAATGATAGCTGAGTTCTTTTCCGACCTGGACGAGCATCCGTCGCGTCACACTGTGATGACCGTCCGCGAGCGTCTCGTGATGAATCACTTCGGATTGTCCCCAGCGCTTCCATTTGAACTTTGGATAGTCGTCAGAGGAGGCTAGATAATCTTTTAACTGCGGCGTCGCATCTTTCGTCGAGACGAGAATCCCGTCCGCGTTGACGGCGACAACGAGATCTTCGAGCCCGATTCCAATCAACGGAAGATTCAATTCATTGATGACATGGGTGTTCGTCGACTCGAACAACTCAACCTGACCGTGCGTGGTGGACGTCATTTCTTCGGTCAAGGTATTCCATGTCCCTAAGTCCTTCCAGTCCCCATCGTAGCGATGGACGAACACGGACTCCGCATGTTCGACAACGGCATAGTCGAACGACGTTTTTTCTAAATCATCGTAGCGGGTCGTGAGCTCTGAATATGTCGTCGGTAAGTTTCGCTCCGTCAGTTCATCGAGCAACAAGTGCAACTTACAAGCGAAGATTCCACAGTTCCATAATGCGCCTTGTTCAATCAACTGTTCCGCCACATCGACGGTCGGTTTCTCTTGGAACAACCGGACGGAGGAGACTTGAGCCGTTTCGTCTGGGACGATGTATCCGTATTTCGATGTCGGGTGGAGGGGCGTGACCCCAATCAGATGCAAGGCATCGTCACTCGCTTGTACCGCTTCATCTACTTGAGGGAAATATTCAAAGAAGCGAAGGTCGACATAAGCATCGACCGGCATCACGAGTACTGTCTCATCCGGGTCGACACGTTGTTCGTTCAAATAACTAGCACCGAGCACGATGGCAGGGAATGTATCTCGACGACTCGGTTCGGTGATGATATTGGCCTCGGTCCCGATTTGATAAACGATGGCATCGCGTTGAAGCGCGTTTGTTAAAATAAAGGCATCTCGATCTAATTGCATGTCACTTAGTTGGGAGAAGACCCGTTCAATCATCGATTGTTTGGCACCTTGACCGTCATCAAGTAATCGAATGAACTGTTTCGAGTTGATATCGTTCGAAAGTGGCCAAAGACGCTTTCCTGATCCACCTGATAGTAAGAGTAGTTTCATTTCGTGACACCCTTTCTCGATTAAAATTTCGGAGGTACACAACATGGCAAATTACTTACTCGTCGAACCGCACGAGCATACGCGCAAGACGTTGGCTCGTCTGTTGATGAAAGAAGGAGAACTCATTTTTGAAGCGACGGAAGCGACGGAAGCGATTGAGATTTTAGAATCGAGCGACATCGACGTCGTCATCACCGAATTAAGACTCCCCCATACGGACGGGGTCGAACTGTTATCGTATGTGAAGAAAAAGTTCCCGCTCATTCATCAAATCGTATTGACGGATTACACGCATACCCATACGTTGATCGCGGCCGTCAATTATGGAAACGTCAAGCGCATCATGACAAAACCGATGAAAATCGATGAGTATGTGATTCGCGTCATCAAGGATGTCGGTCAAGAAGCCGTCAACATGAAGACGAATAAGTATCGAGTCGCAGACATGTTGACGGAGTTTCTAGACGATCTTGGACAGGCATACTGTCTGTTTTATGAGAGCGGAGACTTGGTCAGCTCGGAAAATCTTGTCGTCCCGTTCGAATCGGGGGAGACGAGCGAGCTGAAACGGTTCGTCATTCCGACGCAATATGGAGAATTTATTTTGTATCAGTCACGGGATCGTTCTTCCCGAACTTGTGGGTAAAGAGTTGCGATACTCCGATCATCGTTAATCGAAGGTACATGTAGGCGACCCCTAATGTTAATACAGGGTGTCGTCTATATTTTTTGAGGTTGGACGGATGATAGAGCACCGGTCTGAAGAAATACCAGCGAGCGAGTGCCTTTCGGAAGCCGCCTTCCTCTGTCTCGAGCGTTTGCGGCATCACTTGGAAGTAATAGCGCTTCTTCTCGAGCAGATTTTGGAGCGTCACTTCCTTCTCGTTATGTTTCACCGCAGTGAAGGTGGCGCGACGGATGATCCCGCCTTGTTGGATGTAACGAATGGTCGGTTGGGTCTCTTCAAAACTGATTTGAGCAGGGTTGATCCCGCCTGATGCCTCGTACGCTTCCATCCGCCAAAACCGTGCCGCCTCGATGGAGCGGTCATCAATCCGTTCTTCTGGGATTTGGAATAGATTCCGTTCAAACACCTTTACTTTGGAGAAAAAGTTGGTGTACGTGCTATAGGCCTCTTCTGGGATGACGAGCGCCCCGACCTCTTCGTGATGCTTAAGGTAAAGCAGGCAACTCGTCAACAGTCCCTCGGTCAACACCATGTCCGAGTCGATGACATACAAGACATCGACGTGGAGTTCACGAAGTCGACCGATTGCCTCTTTACGGGCGATGCCACGCTCCCCATGTGGGAGGGAAAGAATGATGAAGCGGTCATCGTCTACAGTCAACTCTCGCATGACCTCGACGGTTCGATCGGTCGAGCCGTCATCCGCGATCACACAGACAAACTCGGCCGTTTGCTGTTGGATGGACTGAATCGTTTCCCGAATGATTTCCTCGTTACAATACGTAGACATCGCGATTCCAATCATGATGTTCTCCCTTCCTGAATCAAGATTCCTAACTTTTGATTCAACCATTGTTCAAATGCCGCGCCGGTGCGACTCCATTGCAGTGTTTTTGAAAATGCATGGGCATCACGTCGCACGACCTCATAATGATCTTGATCGTTCAAACAGCGTCTCATCTCGAGCGCGAGTGCCTCTGCGGTCTGTGCCATCGTCATGTAACCAAGTTTTCCATATTGAACCGCGTCCCGAAGTCCCGGCGCATCGTACACGATGGTCGGTGTCCCGACAGCAGCGGCCTCGCTGACGGTCAAACCCCATCCTTCACGACGGGACGGAAAGAGGAGGGCTGTCGCCCGACTCATGCGTTCGAGTTTCTCTTCTTCACTGACGAATCCGAAGTAATGAATATCCGACCGTACATCCTCAGGCGTGATCGGATCAAGTTGTTCGGCGATGTACGCCTCGTTCTTCTTCCCGATGATCCACAGTTGTGCGGTCGGGAAATCGCGCTTGATCGATACGAACGCCTTGACGGCATCATTGATCCCTTTATAGGCGGACATGCGTCCGACGTATAAGAACGTGGGATGCTCTTCTTTCTCAAACCATTCTTCTTCTGGCCAAGGTGTGAAGTTGAGTCCTTCCGGCAAAATCGTGACATGAGACTCAGGAATTCCGACGGCGACGAGGTCATCTGCCGTCGACTGGCTGACGGTCAAGACATCGCTTTGCCGATAGAGCCGCAGACGACTCGTTTCCGTCCATGCCCCGACCCATGACACGGGAGGTGGTAGGTTGATTCGCCAAATCTCACGCGTCAATTGGTGGATGAAGAGAACACGTTTATGTGCCGGCACATAGAATGGCGTGAAGTAATGGTGTGTATTCATTTGGTCGAGGACGAGATCGATTTCTTCTTCGTGCGCTTTGTAGTAGCGCCGTGCCTCTAAGATGCTCGTCATGTCTGTACCGGAGCGAATATACCGAACACCATCAATCCATTCCTCGTCCTCACATCCTTCGATATGAGGGGACAGATGGATAATATTGTAACGAGGAGAAACGTAAGCTAGCATCTCATGCGTGAATACTTCGGCTCCTCCTGCTTTCGGATGTTTGATGTCTCGCCAAGAGAGACATAATAAAGTGGGTTTCATCACGATTCCTCCTTTAATTGTTGGCGTCGCTCAGAATGAAAGCGGAAACGAAGAAGTAGAGACCCTCCGAGTAAGACGACCGCTTGAGCGAATAGCCACATCTCCATCGATTGCCGGAATAGGAATAAGGCAACGAGAAAGACGAAGAGTAGCGCCCAATACCAACGCAAGTACCGATTGTTTCGTAAGATGAATTGCAACATCGCCTCATATTGCACAATGATGATGCCGATATAGGTGAAAATCATATAGCGTACGAAATAACCTGCCTCGTCATATCCTTGACCGAAGAAAATCGGTACAACCGACGGAATGACAAAATAATAGACGATGGTGATGATTCCGAGAGCAGCCAATAATAATCGGAATACGGTGCGCTCAAACGATAGGAATGAATCCGTCTCGGCCGCCCGGCTCAGACGTGGCAAAAGGACTTGGAAAATCGACAGACAGACGAACAAGACGAGCTGACTAAAGCGTAGGCTGACGGAATAATCTCCGACTAACGATGGAAAGAATAAGGTGACGAGTAAGCTGTCGACCGAGAAGAAGAGTGTCATGACAATCTGCACATGGATGAGTTGGAACAAACCATGGAACTGTTTGTCACCAGCCGTTTCCGGGAAGTGAGTTTGCCATATACTGAGTCCATATGTGAGAATCATGCCGATCAAAATCCCAATCAAAGCGAGCGTGATATCAAGCTGTTCGAGAAAAATCCACGTGACCCCCACTTTCACAATCGCTTCAACGTAATAAGAAAGGGTGAGGGCATAAAATCGTTCATTTGCCTGCAAGACCCCACGCCGGAATGATACGAGAATATGGAAAAATACTGTAACTGCAAGTAAAAAGAGGTTAATCCTAGATAAAGGAAGAATATATGGGATAAGTATAAAGAGTACACTGGATAAACCCATCGCGACGAGTAAGATGATCCGTTCGATATACCGATAGTCGGTCGCGATTTGTTGTCCTAAGTTTCGGGTGACAATCCATTGGACGGCGCTCCCGATGATGAGTAACAGTCCGAGAAGGGCGAGATATGCGTTTAAGAGACCATAATCTTGACTCGTTAACCCGCGGGCTAAGAAGAAATGATATGAATAGTTGATGATATTTAGTAACGCATCAAGAACAGGGAAGATGAGTAAGATCGAATAACGGCTCATGACAGCTTTCATACAATCACCTCTTTCAGGTCGTCAATCTTAAAAGGAGGACAATGTGATGGATAAAGGTAAAGTAGTGATTTTTACAGATCAACAACGGCAAATTCCTTATGCTTCGTCTATTCCGCACTACGAACTTATCATTTCTGAATCAGGTATATCATCTGAACCGAAAATTTCACCAGACATTCGTGCCATGAAAGAGCAAATTAAAGTGTATGTGATTGACTATATCGACTATGAAACGGGTTTAAACGTAGCGGCAACGTTACGGACGTATCATCCCCAGTCGTCGATTCTGTGGGTTGATGACGTTATTCGACATAAAGGAAACTTCCCCTTCAAACAATTGTTAGGGAATGGGATATTTAGAATATTTTATTATAGAGAAGAATACACAGATGAACTTTTAGCTGAAATTCAAAATATCATTCATCCAGAATATGCTGTGAAAAAAGGGACTGTAGCCTTTATATTACCAATTTTCAACGAAGAGAAACGGTTTTCACACATTCATGCTTTTTTGACATCCCTTACCAAAATGATTGAACGGAACTATTTGCACGGGTCCATCTACTTTGTGGACGATGCCTCCTCCGATCAGTCGAAACACCTGTTACAGGAGTATCGGGACATCGTCATGAACGCGACAGACACGTTGTTCAAAATTGATTATTTAAAGATGTATGAGTTGAAGCAGAATACGAAAAAAGCGGGTCTCTTTATCGAAGGGATGACGCATATCTCGAGCGAATATTATGTGTTCGTTGATGCGGACAATTCGTTCAAAGTCGATGACATCGCTCAACTGCTGAGTATTGCGGAAAATGATTATTACGATATCGTCATCGGGACGAAAGATTTGACGATTGAAGACCGAAGCTTTGTCCGAAAGTTTGTGAGTTTTGCAAAACGAACCATCACAAAACCGTTCCTACCAGAAGGTGTGTCGGATTCTCAGACGGGTCTTAAAATCATCAATCGTCGGGCGATTCCACGGTTACTTCCGTATTTGAGCGCGACGAGCGGGTTTGCCATCGATTTAGAGATGATGTACGCCGCAAAAAAAGAGCGTCTCCGTGTCTATCAGCAGCCGGTGACTTGTATCGAGCGGGAAGGGTCTCACGTTGACCTCGTGAAAGACTCGATTGCGTTCCTTAAGACGATGGTCCTTCTTTTACGACGACAGCGAGCTGTCAGTCGGGCAAGACGATAAACGCACATCACGCATAAAGCCCACGTCGTTTATTGGACGTGGGCTTTTGTTTGGGCTTATTCGTGGGTGATTGATTCAGCGATTGAAGAGTCCGTCTCTGTATATTCAATCGTGATAACATCTCCGACGTTCAGTGTATCGAGGTGGTTGGGTTTCCCGTCGACAATCGTCGACGAAGTAAGTGTCACCTCCCGTAGCGCATACTGTTCCTCAGGGTCTTGATGAGATGGCGCAATCCATAGGGTGTTGCCTTGTCGGTCTTCAATCACACTGTCTTCGTCACCCATCGTACAAGCGCTAAGAATCATCATGCAGCCCAAAAAAGTAGTGAGCAGTAAAGTCCGAAGCATGAGCCGTCACCCTTTCTTCAATCGTTGTCGTACTCGGCGGAGGAGCGGCTCTTCCTGCCGCGCATTCCAATAGAAGAAGAACGAGACAGGTGTGGCGAGTAACAAAAGGGTCATGCCGGCGAAGTAGACGAGACGTAAGACGGCATTCACCTGTACGTCACTTTCAGAGGACATGTACAGTTGTGTCACGCCATTCAATGCGACTTCACCGCGCTGTGCCCCTTCACTGGTCGAAAGCTCGAATAACGGAGATGGGGAGTCGTTTAACGTGAAGCGGCCGAGTGAATCTTCGTGAGAGACCGTCCGTTTCATGACACTTCGCGTCACATCAAGAGATTCGGCGTCTGTTGTAGTGAGTAGCGGACGTTCTGTCACTTCCTCGACGGTCACTTGGTCGGTCAGGAGAAGGTGGTCGTAGCGGACGACGTTCAAGTTCTTCATCTCCAGTCGTCCTGCATTTTCAACATTTCCACGTGCCCAAATATGAAGCTGCATCGAGTCGGTTCCCTTCGGTGGGATCAAAATCTGTTCGTAGTGGTTCCATGTCGATTTACGATACTCTTCCACTTCGCTGATGAAGTCGGTCCCGATCACGCGACGTTCCTCGTCAAGATAGTACATCTTCACATGGCGATTTCGAATCTGTTCGCTCCTTGCGTCAAAAGCGACCAAATATTCTCGGTCGGGGAGTGCTTCGATTTGATCCGACGCGAAGATATACCAGTCACAGGAACAGGTCGATTCGTAAGATGCGATAAACGTGTCATCTTCTACCGTGGACTCGAACATATCGTCTGTAATGGATACACAAGTCGCGCACGTCGCGGCAGCTTCAGGTGTCGCGAGTGGTTCAGTCACGACAATCTCATTCGGGTCGAACTTCCGTAAATCCTCCAACTCGATTCGTGACGGCACGTTACTGTCTACGGTCAATTCGAGCGTGTATGATCCCGGCTCCATCTCGAATGTATTCGGTGTCCACCGTTTCAATGTCGGATGGACATCTTCGAGTGATTGAAGTTGGTATGGAAAATCGCGACGCAAGGAGTCATACGTGACCGTCTGTGTACCGATATCCGTTTTCACATCAGGCAGTCGCTGCATCGCCGTGACGCCAATCGTCTCTTCTTGGACAACTTCTTCGTCCTGCAGGAGGCGTAAGCGAATCGTCCCATCTGTCGAAACAGGAGGTGTCAAGTTGATGTGGAAACGGTAATCACCAGGCTCTGCCACATCGATTGTACGAGACAACGTACCGGATGTGAGTGAGACGCCTTTCCCGAAACTGAGAGACGGGTAGTTGCGCTCAGACTGGATCGTCCCGCTATAATCGAAATCTTGTTCACCTTCGAGAACCATGAAGGTGTTCGTGGGTTCTAATACCTTTTGGAGTGACTGTTGTAACGTCTTCCATTCTTCCTCTGGTAAGAAGACGATGTTTTGAATGGCATTGAAACCGACCGTATTCTCGACAGTGATGGTCGTTTCACTCGTATCAACATCGTGTATTCCGAGCGGTACCCACTCGAGCCGTGCCCCCGTTTGTCGGGTCGTTTCGACGTTTTGCTCGTCATCATTGATCGTAACGTCAAGCTGTCCGCCACTTTGATTCATCAAGACACGCGCGAATCCGATGTAGCGGTCCGGAGGTGTCTCTTTCGTGATGGAGAACGTGTTCGGTACCATGTGTGACTCGAAACTCTCGATTTGAACATCGTGAATCCACCAATATGTCTTCCGTTCTGGTTTTTGATAACTTAGTAAGTCGATGCGCATCGTCTCGGCAGCCCGTGGCGTCACGTATTCCCCACGAAGGTGAATCCCGTCTAAATTCCCGGAATCTCTCGGGGCGACGACGTAAGTCTGGTCGATTTCTTCCCCGGATGCATCGAAAAAGCGGACTTTCACGTGCAAGCGGTCGACCCCTCGACCCGATGCGACGATATCGAACCGATAGGCGTTATTCGGGAGTGCCGGTAAGAGACCGGACTTCGCGACTTGCCAAATGTAGTTCGGGTCTCCTTTGGCGACTTCCGCTTGAAGAAGGGGCAAGTCGTTCGTTGAAGACAACGGGTTAGGTGACAGATCGACGATGTCCGGGTTATCGGCTTTGAAGAACGTTTCATCCTCAAGCATCGAATTGAACGATGCGACTTGTTTCGTCGACAAATCATCGAGCTCGTAAGGGGGGGCATCGATTCGGGCAGAAGCGAAGGAAAGTCCGACACCGTCTCCGAAATCAAGATCGAATGCAGGATCTTTCACACCTTGCGTTTGTTGATACCAACGCCAGTCACTGTTCGCGAAAAGGGTCTTGCCCCATGTGAGGAACGGGTTGGCGGAATCGATTGCCTCAAACGGCTTCCAGTAATAGTCATCGGGGACCTGACTGAGCAGCATGTCTTTTTGTTCGATCATCTCAATCGCATCACCTGAACGAATCCAATCAAAATCGTCACTATGTCGCTGTGTCGTGAATAAAATGGATTGCTTCCCTTGCTCATATTCAGGAATCGTTCCATATGTGATGGAACGGTCGATTCCGTAAGGCGTTACGATAAGCTGTGGGACGGTTCGATCGGTGAGCGGTGCGACGACATCGAATAAAGTGAATAGACCGACTTGCTTCGTCCGCAGTAAATCACGTTGCGAGTCAAGGACCTCTAAGTTGAACTGCTGTCGCTCTTCCATCCCTAAATATTCATCCCGATATGCGAACTGGTCGACACCGAACACTTTAATCAAGTTACTCGCCTCGTCTGAACGTCCTGTATCGAGCAAGTATTGTAAGAGTGAAAACAGATAACGAATCGCAGGCGTCGACCCTTCATGATGGAACACTGTATTTTCAAGCGAACTGTACACGTGGAAGTCCCCGGTCGGTTTGACCGTCTCGCCGAGTGCGGGATTTTCGTTCCATCTCGGTGTCGCCACCCCGGTAATCGGCTGGGTCATCTCATCGGCAACGGGGAACTGTAGCCACTTCCCATCGATTTCTTGTTGTACGGTCGCGTATTCTTCAGGAACGTCGACCGGTTTATAAAAACCCTCCATATACACGGTGCGATACGGATAAATAAAGAGCGTCAACGCGACAAAACTACCGATAAAAAGGATACCGCGATAAAGCGGACGTGGTATCGCTTTAGATTGTCTGGCATCAACAATCCCGATACCGAGAGAGAGCAGCAAGCTGTAACTGACAATCAATAGGCCGACGAGCTTATTCGGGTCGCGGAACATCGGACCAATCAACGGTGTGTACGTGACGAGCGCGACGAACGCCGTCGCGACCCATTCATACGTTCCAGTCGCAAAGATGATCAAACCGATGCCGAGTAAGCCGAAGAACAGGTGAATCGGTCGTTTGTAGCTTCCGAGAAGACCGATTCCGATGAAGAAGAGCAAGATTCCACCGGCCACCCAAAACGTCAGTGGAAGTGTATGCAAGTCAAACATCGGCCACCAATAACTGATGGTATACAACACGTTCTCAATCGACGAGTTTCGACTGAACAGCATCAACGTCTCGGTGACGTTAATATTATGTTGGGATGCCTGCGCCCCGAACAGGATAGAACCGACATACATAAAGAACCAGTAGCCGTTGAACAAGATGAACACGAACCCGACCGCTGTGATCAGGCGGACGTAATAGAAGAAATACGATTTGAACAATAGCGTCTTCCGTTCGGTCCAAAGCGTTTTGAGCACGATCAGTCCGAGCATGATGCCCATATAAATGGCTGAGAAGAAAAAGTAATGGATTCCGGCAGACATGAACATGAACACAACGGACAACCCGATGGCATCAATCCAGATTCTCGGTGAGAGTCGTTTGTTAAACGAAAAGTCTGGATCCAACTGACGTCGGAATTTCGGGTCGAACAAGTTAAAGAAGAGTAGAAGTGCGAACGGGAACAGCGCATAGCCGCACAGGAGATAAATATGTTGAATGCGTGTGATGATCCACGGGTTCAACGCGTAAAAGAGCCCGGCAAGCGTGAATGTCATGAGTGTCATCAACTGAAAGTGTTTCGTGATATAAATCGAATGAAGTCGTTTGACGAGCGCATACATGCTGAGTGCCGAAACGATGAGCAACGTCAAGATGAATGATTTGATTAAGAATGGTCCAGATGCACCGAACAATAAACTTAATCCATACAGTGGTGCGATGAAGACGAGTCGAGGCACATTCAACAATGTTGTCGTGCTCCATCGTTCATTCCAGGCACCAAAAATCTCTTCGATATAACGGTCGGACGATAGACCGAATGCGATATCACTAAAGACGACCATCCCCGACGAAAAGAGTGGGTACGCATAGGCGAGGATACATGACAACATAATCGTCAAGGCGATGAGGTCGTAACGGTACGTATGCAGACCGTTTCGTAGTGTAGATAAGATGCGTTGCAAATCCGATCTGCCTCCTTTCATCACGTATGTCATCTATTTCGCCAAACGTCGAACTATCCCTGTCTAATCAAAAAAGAGACAGCCGATTCCGGCTATCTCTTTACGACATGGGGCGAAGCAGTGCACGAACGGGGCTTCCGTCACCTTCGACGATTGGGAGCGGGACGGCATTTAAGTCATAATCCCCCGGCAAAATATCGTCTAGGACGAGCCCTTCTAATATATGGACACCATTTCGTGCTAACGCATGATGAGCACCCATCTCTTTACTGTCAATCGCATCAACGGACGGCAAGTCGAGCCCGATCAAGAAAATCCCAAGTTCTCCGAGACGATCGGCAAGAGACGGCGTCAGTTCAGGAATTGTCTCTGGGAAGACGCTCTTATCTGGCCAACCATCCGTCTTCAAAATGAGGCGTTCGACCCCGGTCAAGTCATGAGCGTCCAAATCAGATGCTTCAATTTTTGTCTTATGTGGCATATGAATGACACGGGCTGGACCGATATAAAGGGAAGGGTCGAGGTCGATGACGCGCTTCCCGTGGTCGTCAAAGTGAAACGGGGCATCGATATGCGTCCCGACATGTAAACTCATCGTCACTTTCCCGACATTCACTGAACCGCTCTGTGCCATCGGCCAAGCGATCTCGTACGAAAACTTCGTGTCTCCCGGCCATGTCGTCACATCGGCATGAAGCGGTTGGGATACATCAATCCATGTCATTTCGTTCAGCTCCTCTTATAATGATGTTCGGACCGTCCAAAGCTCTGGGAAGAAACGATGATCGAGCACGCGGCGCAAATAGTTCACGCCAGACGAGCCGCCTGTTCCCATCTTCTGTCCGATGATGCGTTCTACGGTACTCATATGGTTGAAGCGCCACATCTGTTGCTGGCTTCCGATATCGAGTAGCTTTTCACCGAGCTCATACAAATCCCAATACGTGTCGACGTCGCGATAGACCTCGACCCATGCCTTCTCGACACTCTCGTTCCATTCCCAGTCCTGCGTGACATCTCGTTCGAGCACGCTCGCATCAATCGGAAGACCACGGCGATGCATCTCACGGACGGTCACGTCATAAATGCTAGGTGCTTGAAGCGACCCTTCGAGCAGTGGATATAGTTTTTCATCATGCGCATAGACGCTGAGCGTCCGTGCGTTTTTGAAGCCGAGCGCGAATTCAATCTGTCGGTTTTGGTAAGACTGAAAACCAGATGAAGAGCCGAGTTGGTCTCGGAACTCTAAATACTCGGCCGGTGTCAACGTAGCGAGGACGCCCCACGACTGGATGAGTTGTTGCTGAATCTTTGAGACGCGAGCGAGCATCTTGAATGAGCGCTCGAGTTCCCCGTTCGTGATGGCCGTCGTGGCTGCCGTCAATTCATGCAAGATGAGCTTCATCCACAACTCGCTCGTCTGATGGATGATGATAAAGAGCATCTCATCGTGATGGTCGGAAAGGCGATGCTGGCTCGATAAAATCGGGTCGAGCTGGAGATAGTCCCCGTACGACATATCTTTAGAGAAGTCGGTTTGAATCGTTTTTTCCACTTTATGTTCCATACGTTCACTCATGACAATTCCCCCTTATGCGACCACTTCGCGGACGTTCTCGAACGCCTCATATTCTTTGTCATCCATGATTTTCTTCAACGTCACAATCACGTCATACACGTCGGTAAACGTGTTATACAATGCGACCGGTGCGAGACGGATGATGTTCGGTGCCCGGAAGTCAGGGATGATGTGATGTTTTTTCAATGCTTTACAGATGCGTGCCGCCTCAGGGTGCTCGAGGCTCAAGTGGGCACCGCGTTGACGTGTGTCTGTCGGGCTTCCGATGAAGAACCCGTGTGGTGCAAGCATGTCTTCAATCAACTCCATCATATATGTCGTGAGCGTGAGTGATTTTTGACGAATCGCTTCCATCCCGACCTCGTTAAACATCTCGAGGGCACCAAGCTGCGGAGCGAGGCTCATGACATGTGGCGTCCCGATTTGGAAAGCACCGGCATGTTCAGCCGGTGTCATCGTATGGTCCATATCGAACTGTTTGTCTTTGCGTGAACCGAACCATCCAGCGAGTCCTGGTGTCGTGCCGAAGTGACGTTCATGTACGAATAAGCCGCCGACCGTTCCCGGACCACCGTTCAAATGTTTATAGTTGCACCAGTAAGCGAAGTCGACACCCCAGTCGTGGAAGTCGTGAGGGATGGCACCGACGGAATGACAAGCATCAAATCCGATTAAAATACCACGCTCGTGCGCCGCTTTCGTCAGGCGCGGCATGTCTAAAATCTGACCGCTCCGATAGAGGACAGTCGGCAATACGATCAGGGCAATCTCGTCGGTCATCGCAGCAATCAAGTCGTTTTCTACTAAGAAGCGCCCATCCGGACTGCCTACTTGAACGAGGTGCTCCGAAGGGTCGAGTCCGCGCAGTTCGAGCTGACTTTTCAAAGCGTAAATGTCAGACGGAAATGTGAGGGCATCTGCCAAAATTTTCGTGCGTTTTCCTTCTGGTTTAAAGAACGAAGCAACGAGTTGATGCAAGTTCACCGTCGTCGAGCCGGTGACCATCACTTCTTCTGGCTTTCCACCGATGAGCGGCGCATTCAGTGCGGCCAACTCTTCGGACAAGTTGAACCAAGGATGACGACCGGACATCCAGCCGTCAATCCCGAGCTCTTTCCAGTCCGCAAGTGATTCAAGGAGCGTGCGCTCGGCTCGTTTCGATAAGAGACCGAGTGAATTCCCATCCATATAAATCCCGTCTCCCGGTAAATAAAATTCTTCCCGATAAGATGCGAGCGGGTCTTGTTTGTCTAGTTGTTGTGCGTAAGCACGTGTGAAATCGTTCATATCCCCATTTCCCCCTTCATGCTGTGTACGTTGTCAAAATCGTAGCAATCGGTCATGAGGAAGTCAACAAACAACGAGGTGTCGGCGAGTCAAACTAAAAAACGCTCAAGCGTAATCTTGAGCGTTTAGGAGTGTAGCTTATTTTATTTTTCGAACATTCTCTTGTCGGAGTAACTTGAATAGTGTGAAGACCATCAACAAAAGGATGATGGTAAACGGCAAGGCGGAAATCAACGATGCGGTTTGAAGTCCTTCTAAGCCGCTCGCGATCAACAGGACGGCGGCGATTCCTCCTAACAGAACACCCCAGGCGATTCGAACGGGGAGGGGAGGATTCAAGCTTCCGTTTGTCGTCATACTACTGATGATATAGGTAGCAGAATCGGCCGACGTGATCAAGAACGTCAAAATCAAGAGAATCGACAAGACGGACAGGATGAAGCTGAACGGCAGCTCGGCAAACGTCACAAACAACGCGCTCGTCACGTCCGCATTGACGGCTTCGGCGATGGAAGTTCCTTCGAACAAATCTAAATGGAGGGCAGTGCCGCCAAACACGGCAATCCATAAGAGTGCGATGAACGGAGGAACGATGAGGACCCCGACGATGAACTCACGAATGGTGCGTCCTCGTGAGACACGTGCGACGAATGCTCCGACGAACGGTGACCAAGCGATGGCCCACGCCCAATAAAAGATCGTCCAATCTCGGACCCACGTCCCTTGCTGATACGGTTGTAGACGCAGACTATAGCGAATGAAATTTTGTAAGTAGTCACCTAAGCCAAGGGTGAGGGTCTCTAGGATGAAGATGGTTGGACCGGCAAAGAAGACAAACACCATCAACACGAGTGCGGTCCCTAAATTAATATTACTCAACCACTTGATGCCGCGATCGAGCCCTGTCGTCGTCGATGTTAAAAAGAGGGCTGTCAAGACGACGATGATGGCGACTTGCATCCAAGCGGTGTTCGGGAGCCCGAATACACTGTTCAGTCCGCCATTGATTTGAAGAACACCTAAACCAAGTGACGTCGCGACACCCATGACAGTGGCGATGACCGCTAAAATATCAATCGTCTGGTTCAACGGTTGTTTGTACGGTCGCTCTTTTATAAGCGGTGAAAGGCTAGTCGAGATGAGTCCGTCCGCATTACGACGGAACTGGAAGTAGGCGATGATCAGTCCGACAATCGCAAAAACAGACCACTGACTGACACCCCAATGGAAGAACGAATAGGCCATCGCAAGACGTGCTCCCTCAACCGTCAGTGGCTCCGTATCCGCGTACGGTGGCGTGAAGAAATGACTCATCGGCTCGGCAACACCCCAAAAGACGAGTCCGACACCGAATCCGGCGGAGAATAACATGCCGATCCAAGTGAAGAACGGATATTGAGGGCGATCGTCATCTTTCCCGAGACGAATTTTTCCGTATTTACTAAACGCTAAAAAGACTAAAAAGAGCACAAACAAGAACACGGAAAGTAAATAGAACCAACCGAACGAGCGAGTCGTAAAGTTAAAAATGGATCCTGCGATTGAAGCGAATGTCGTTGGTGCAATCGCTCCGAATAGAACGAGTAAGGCGATCAAACTTGCTGAAATGTAAAAGACGCGATTCAAACGTGGCTTTTGTGTAGAATCTTTCATAGATGTCTCCTTTCAAAAAATATTATGTAGGACTAATAAACGATTCCCTAATCTTCACGTTGCAAACAGGAAGCGCGTTTTATCGTGTTTTGTATAGTTGAATCGGGAAAAGAACCAAAGAGGAGGAAATGCTATGAAATTGATTGCGATTGATTTAGACGGGACGCTGTTATCGCGCACGGGTGTGATTACAGAGGCGAACCAGGAAGCGATTCGTCGTCGACAAGAAAATGATGATATCGTCGCCATTTGTTCAGGACGTTCGATTCATGATATCGAAGAACTGTTGAAGCGAAGTGACCTCGTCTGTCCGATTTTGTCAGGTAACGGAGCAATCGGCTTTTATGAGAACGAGCGAATTTACTATCATGCGATGGACCAGACAATTGTAAATGAACTATGGGAAATCGCAAAAGCGGACGATGCGTACGTCGAATTTTATACGAATGCGGGAGTGAAGGTGCTTCGTTCGGGAAGCGATTTATTAAAGCGGGAACTCGATGAAGTGTTGCCGCACGATCAATCATTTAGTCGGGAATGGGCAGAACGTGAGATTGAAATTCAAAATGAACAGTTTGGTCTGACGTACATGGACTCGATGGAAGACATCGACTTTGAACGAGATGAAGTGTACAAGGTGTTTGTCTACTCGTTCGATCGCCGAAAACTACACCGCTTGCGCAAAGTTTATGAACCACGGAACGACATTTTGATCACGACAGCGGGTTGGACGAAAATTGAGATTGGACATCCTCATGCAAGTAAAGGAGCGGCGCTAAAACAGCTAGCGGAGCATTATCAGATTGCCATGCATGATGTCGTTGCCATCGGAGACAATTTGAATGATGTATCGATGTTTGAAGTAGCAGAGACAAGGATTGCGATGGGAAATGCCGTGGATTCGCTAAAAGATTTGAGCACACATATTACCAAAGATGTGGAAGAGGACGGGGTCGCTTACGCGTTGGCGCATTATGTATAAATTGGATTATGGAGAAATCGTGAACGAGGATTGAATCTCGCTTAAAACGGATATTGTATACATGTAACCATTCACTTTCTGAAATGAGTCGGGGAACGGGGAGGCACTTTCGTCACCTGTAGCTGATCGCAGAAAGCGGATGGGAAAGTCCATGTGAGCGTGAATCGTGTATTCCAAACGATGATGCGTCGGCCTCTGCTTGCCATACGATCAAGCATACCAGACAGACTGTTTGTATAAGGAATTCCACATGATCCGCGCCAGAAGTGGACAGTATAGGTGCCAAGTCTATCGTGCCCATTCAATCAAAATGTCTACGAGTCACCTGTTCGATTTCATTTTATGTAATGAAAAACGATTGGTGAACCAATGGACGATGAACTGATTCGAATGATGCGTCACGTTGGCTTGGACATCTCTAGTCGAACCAAATCACAGATGGGACGGTCAATCGAGCGGAGCTTGGTTGGATGAAAGTCCGGGGACTAGAGAATCAAGAAAAGCGCCGGGTGAGGGCGCTTTTCTTGTGGTATCCTATTGAGTGAATGCAACCGATGGAGGGATCATATGCCAAAGCTATATTGGTTTGGGACGTTCTTGAGTGGAATGATTCTTTTGACCACGGGAACGATGGAAGGTCTTTATCGCATATTCCCGATTGGGTTGATGGCCATCGCGGTCATCGGCTATCTCATACAGACTCGATTTGAGCAAAAGAAGCGACGCCCTTGATTGGGTGCCGCTTCTTTTTATAAAGATTCGAGTAAACGTGTCATCACGTCATCGATTTCTTCTTGCAGTGCATCAACTTGTTGTTGTAGCGCCATCAATTCATCAAGGTCATCCAATTCATTCATCCGTTGGAGCAGTGCCTGATGCTCTGCTTCTAATCGGGTCAGGTGAGCTTCTTCATCAATCGTAGATGGAGTAGATTTCGTCTGCTTCACCGATTTCGATGGTTTAACGTGTTCCGTTATAGGTTCATCTTTCGATTCCTGTCCACGTTTGTCGAGGGCATAGGCGACGTTGCCTTCAAACCGCGTCATCGTCCTGTCAAGCCAATACGTGATGGGGAACAATTTATTTAAGAAGTAGCGGTCATGGGAGACGGTAACGACCGTTCCAGGGAAACGTTCGAGCGCTTCTTCAAGTGCCTCTCTCGATTCGATATCAAGGTGGTTTGTCGGCTCGTCTAAGACGAGGACATTGATTTCTTCATGGACGAGGATTGCAAGCATGAGGCGCATCTTCTCACCGCCGCTTAAATTCGAGACAGGTTTGAACACACTCGGTCCGTAGAACAAAAACTGAGCAAGGAGGTGTCTCGCTTTTCCTTCATCGACCGCGATTCGGTCTCGGAATGCTTCAATTAATCGATGCGACTCATCAAACGTGATGTGTTGCGATAAATAACCGATTTTGGCTTGGTCGGCTCGCCTCACAGTTCCGGCTTGCGGTACGACTTGATCGAGCAATATCTTCAACAGCGAAGACTTCCCGCTCCCGTTCGGTCCGACGATGGCGACGCGTTCCCCGTGCCCCGTGTAAAAATGCACGTCTTCAAATAGAGGACGATCATAGGCGAGTGTCACGTCACTCACTTCGAAGACGTCGCGCCCGGTCCGTCCGTTCGTTGTGAAGTGGATGTTCGGTTGGTCGGCTTCGAGTTGTGGTTTCTTGATCCGCTCGATTCGTTCGAGAGCCTTTTCCATCGATTTAGCGCGACGATAGAACTTTTCATTCGGTGGATTGCCTTCGTTGGCCCATTGCCGTAACTGCCGAATCGTTTCTTTCATCTTTTTAATCTTCTTTTGTTGCTCGGTATAGGCATGGAACTGATCGAGCAATTGTTTTTCTTTTTGGGCGACGAAATCGGTATAGTTTCCGGGATAACTCGTCAATTCGCCGTCTTCACACTCGACGATTCGCGTGGCGACCGCATCCAAGAAGACACGGTCGTGGGACACAATCAGGAGCGCTGAATCGTAATCCTGTAAATAGGATTCGAGCCACGTCATCGCTTCTAAATCCAGATGGTTCGTTGGTTCATCCAAAATGAGTAGGTCTGGCTCTTGAAGAAGCGCCAAGGCGAGGCCTATTTTTGTACGTTCCCCGCCGCTCAACGTATCGAACGGTTGGTCCACGAATGAGGTCAGCTTCAACCCGTCAATCATCGCATTGATTTTTGACTCGTAGACGTAGCCGCCCGCATGTTCGAATTGCGCTTGGGTCGTCCCGTATGTTTCGAGAAGACGTTCGAGCTGTTCGGTCGTCGCCATCTCTTCCTCGAGGCGAGACATCTTATCGCGAAGGCGAAGGACTTCCTCGAAAGCGGTCTGGAGGACATCGCGTCCACTGTTTCCTGGATAGTCAGGAAGCTGAACCAAATAGCCGATAGAGAGTCGCTGCCGACGGTAAATCGTTCCGGCGTCATGCTCTTCAGAGCCGACGATCATGCGTAGTAGTGTCGTTTTACCGCTGCCGTTCCGACCGACGAGGCCGACTCGTTCGCGTTCATTGATCATTAAATTCGCATCTGTGAGAACGGCGTGACCACCGTATTGTTTTTGAATGTGTTGTAAATCGATTAACATAATAGGTTCCTCCTGAGATCAGGGCCTATCAAAAAACCGAGCGCAAAGAAGCGCTCGGTTTAGAGAGAGAGGCGCTTTGTCGTATATTCAGCAATGTCTAAAAAAGGACAGACGGGTCCCTTGATTAAGCGACATCGTGAAAAATCGCACGCAAAATGTACAAATGTTCAGTTGTCCAATGCGTACGTCCGACAAATTTCACCTTTCTCCCTCCTTTCATTCATCTATGTCTTGATTGTAAGCGTTTTTCTTGAGACTGACAATGAAAATAAAGGAAATGGACACAAGGACGTCGTATATAGTCGCCATTGAGGAGGCGAGAGCATGAGGAAAGAATGGCTAGGAGCACTCAGTTTGACACTTGCGGCGAGTATATGGGGCGGGATGTATGTGGTCAGTAAGTATGCGCTCGCTTATATTGAACCGTTCACGTTTGTCTGGCTACGATATGCTGTTGCATTTATGGTCCTATTCGTTGTCTGGCTTCGGTTTGGACGGGAGCGGATTCGACGGACAGATTGGAAATGGATTGGACTCGTCGGTGTCATCGGGTACGTCGCTTCGATTTCGTTTCAATTTATCGGGACGAAGCTATCGGATGCGCATACCGGATCGCTCGTGACCGCAGCGACGCCGGCGTTCATGGTCTTATTCGCTCGAATCCTATTGAAGGAGAGATTAACTCCAGTCAAAGTAGGTGCGCTCGGACTGGCGACGGTGGGTGTTCTCATTGTGGTCGGTTGGGAAGGGGAAGGGACGTATCGTTTAGGTAGTTTTATACTCGTATTAGCCGCCGTGACGTGGGCGCTCATGTCCATCTACGTGAAAATCGGGACACAGACCTTATCGACGTTGACACTGACGACGTTTGCGATTGGAGTCGCCTGGTTGTTGATGACTCCTTTGATGAGTATGGAGGTCATGCAAAACCAAAACGGCTTTCCGGAATTGAATGGTGTCCTTTGGCTCAGTGTCCTGTATATCGGTGTCGTGTCGACGGCAGGGGCGTTCTTCTTTTGGAACAAAGGACTTGAGTTGATGGATGCTAGTGTCGGGTCACTCTTTTTCTTCTTCCAGCCTTTGGTCGGAGGGACGCTCGGGTGGCTCGTCTTGAATGAGACGCTCCATCTGAATTTCTTTATCGGTGCCGGTTGTATCATGACAGCCGTGACGTGGTCGACGCTCGCAGAACGGCGACAACAACTGCCCATTTCAGAACGCAATCTTTGACGACAAAGCGGTCGCCCTCATGTTTAGAGGGCGACCGCTTTTATTAAAATCCATGATGATCGAGCTTGTCTTGTTCGCGTTTCATTTCAAGTTCAAGACGTTGAATGGCGAGTTTCTCTTCTTCGATTTTCAGGCGACGTTCTTCGACACGAGCTTCTCTCGTTTTGATAATCGTATTGGCACCGACCGACGAAACGACGATTACCATGACCATAACGTAGAAAAAGAAATCCATGTGTTTCCCTCCTTTACTCGAAACATTTTGTGACAAGTCGCTGTGTCTCAAGCGCAACACGACCGTCTGTTTGAATGGGTGTATCATCGATGAGCGCTGAAATGAAGTGGTCAATCGCCTCTTGGAAACCACGTTGGGTGAGTGTCGGGTCCCACGATCCGAACGTCTCCATTCCATGTCGTCCATCTTTGAAGCGATGTAGCGTGACCATCTCGTCAACGGATAGTCGTTCTCCGTCACGGACGATGGAGACGTGCTCATGGTTCGCCCCGGCCGAGCGATGCATCGATGTCGTATGCATTCCGTGCTCGTCTTGCCATACATGACGGGCGAAGCGAAGTTCTTGTTTGTCATTGACCTCGAGTTGACCTGAGACGAGTCGAAGCTCATTTCCGGCGAGGAAGCGTAACGTATCAACGACATGCAGATAATCATCGAGTAGGATGAACATCGCATCCTGTGGACCGACACCGTTCTCCCGGTGTTTCACCACATCGATCATATGTGAGGGCGATTCTTGTTGGAGACGTCTATACATCGGGGCAAAGCGTCGATTGAACCCGACCATCAATTTGCGACCGAGTCGCTCGGCTAGTTCGACGAGTTGTTCCGCCTCATCCAATGTTGCAGCGAGGGGTTTATCCACGTAAATGTCGACCCCGCGTTCTAGTAAATACGAGACAACGTCATAATGGGTTTCAGTCGAACTATGTACGAATGCCGCATCGACCGATGAGGCGAGGTTCTCTAACGTGTCGAACGAGGTCATCCGATACGTTTGGCAAATCTTTTCTCGCTTCGATGTATTCGGAGAAAATGCACCGACAATGTCAATTAGGGGGTGGTTCGCGAGAATCGGTAAATACGCTTTTTGGGCGATGTTTCCGAGTCCGACAATCCCGATTTTAGGTTTTTGCATCCCATTCACTCCTTTGGTCCATCATAACAAAAAACCGGACGGCAGATGCGTCCGGTTAGGGAATTATAAACTTGCGCTTAAGACCATTTCACCTTGTGGTGTCTCGTTGCCACGATTCGGTTCTTTTGTGACGGCGACTGTATCCCAGTCGACGTCGACTTCATCCGAGTCGAGCGTATAGATGACCGTCCCGTTACCCTTATCGTCTGTGACGAAGGCACCAGTCGGGATTGGGGCATTATCTTTTAACAGCCACACTTGGTACACTTCATTGTCATCGAGTGAGCCTAAGCCGTTCGTTTGAACAATCAATTGTGTTGTACCATCCTGTTCTGCGAGATAAGCAGTCCCTTCGGATTCACCTTCAAGTGGAATGGTTTCAGTCAACGCGATGCCAGGTGAATCGGATTGATTGGTAAGCAGATACCCGTTTCCGATCAAAGAGAGCAGGAGCGCCGCCGCGAGCGCAACCATTCCCCAAACAGGTACGTTTCGTTCTCGTTTCTGTTTGAAAGGTGTGACGGGTGGAGCGGATTCGGATGTCACGGGCGATGTGACGGGTTCGTTGTCTTCTTCTTCGAATACACGATCGAGGACACGTGCTTTCATGCCTCGGGGTGGTTCAATCGGAGTAGACAAGAACGCGACGCCACCGACAAGTGCTTCGAGTTGCTCGAGCTCTTCTTGACAATCTTTACACGATGCTAAGTGTTGTTCGAATTTCTCTCGTTCATCTTCCGATAGATGTTGGTTGAAATAGTCAATCAATTGGTCGCATGCGTTCATTGTTCTACCTCCTTTCCGATGAATTCATGGGATAACTGTTTCCTCAGTTGCTTCAGCGCCAGTCGAATCCTTCCTTTCACTGTACCAAGCGGGATACCACATGCATCAGCAATCTTTTGCTGACTGAGCCCTTGGAAGTACATGAGTCGGACGACTTGCTGTTGTTCGGCCGGCAGTGTCGCCATGGCCGTCTCGATTTGAGCGCGTTCTTCTTGCCACTCCACTTCCTTTTCAACGGATGGTGAATCAGAAGGAATGGCTTCGGCGTACGATTCGTCTAGTTGTAAATCAGGTTTACGCTTTCGAATCAAGTCGATGGCCACGTGACGGCTCATCGTAAAGAGCCAAGACCTGAACTTGCCTTTCGAATCATCATAGACGCCACCGCCGCGCCACAACTTGATAAAAACTTCTTGCATGGCTTCTTCGGCTAAGTCGCGATCCTTTGTCAGCTGTAAAACAAAAGCATATAGAATTCGTTCATACCGATCATACAATATTTCGAGCGCTTCTTTGTCTTTTTGCCGGACACGCTCATATAACTCTAAATCAGTCATAACATACTCCTTTGCGCAGAAGGGATGTCCCTTGTATTGATCTAACGTACAAAACAGAAAAATGGATGACTATTTTGTGTGACGATTTATTGAACATGTTGTTGTCTGGACTGGAAGCTTTGTATAAATGAACAAGCGTAATTTTTCTGAAAGGATATAGCTAATGACACTTAATCCAATGGATGTCATTAGCATCAATCCGATTGCGATTAAGGAAGAGCTTACTGCCGCCCAAAAGAAATATGAGCGGATGCCAAAAAGAAAAGCAAATACAATGAAACATCCTGTGATCAGGCTACTCATTTGGCAATAGGCTTGAGAGATTCGTTGAATCATAAGATGCCTCCTTTGTTTCATTGTACTATAGGAGAAAGAGAAAACGATAAGGAGACGATAGAATGAGACGATTTACACACGAGGGGCGTACACTCGTTTGTTTTGACTTTGATGAGACCTACTTTCCACATGCGTGTTCTGATGACCAACTAGCCTCCGTCCGTCAACTCGAGGATTTTCTGGAACGACATTCGTCACACGTGTCGACGATGTGGGTGACGGGTAGTTCTCTTGAATCGTTGCACGAGAAAGTAGAGCGAGCGAATCTTCGCTTTTGGCCTCATCGGATTGCTTCGAGTCTCGGCACAGAATTATATCGAATCGAGACGGACGGAACGTTCATTGAGGATAAGGTCTATCAAGAACTATTTCCGAGCGATTTTGTATCACGTGTGGAACGTATTGTGTCACAGACTGACCAGATGCGTATTCAATTAGATGAACAGCCGGGGAATGAGATGAGTCCTTGGATTCGAAGTTACTATGTCCGCGACCAAGTTGGTTCATGGAAAGAAACGCTTCGCATGCTGACAGATTCAGCTGGCATCGCAGTCAATATCAGTCAATGTAATCCGAACGCAGGTGATCCGGCTGATGCATTTGATATCGATTTTTACCCGATCCATGCCGGGAAAGTCTCAAGTATTAAATATGTATGTGCCACTTCTTCTTTTGTACGAGAAGATACATATGCTTTTGGAGACAGCGGGAATGACCTAAACATGTTGGCACATGTGGGGAACGGATACTTGGTGAACAACGCGACCGAACAGGCGAAACGGTTATATTCAAAGGTGACAAAAAAACCTTATGCGGAAGGTATTTTAGAAGTGCTCGAAGCGGATGTTTCTTCGTTCATCTGATAAATGATGTGTTCTAAAGAACGGATCAGGGTTTCACGAACGGTTTCTGTATGAGGTTCAAATTTGAGACGTTGTTGCCAGACACGACAAAATAAATCAGTCAAAGCCGCTTCTGCAGTTGCAGGGCGGTTATTTAAATGAAGTGCGTATCGATAGAGTAAGTTTTCATAACGGGCATATAAGTGTTCTAGGGCTTGTCGATTTTTTAAACGAATTTGATCGATTAGGCGCTCGTCGAGTGTAGGAAGCATATGCAACTCCTTTCGCATGGAGTGAAGGGATCAACGATGAAAGAATCAGGAACTTTACTCAGATAAAGCATCCTTTCTGTTCTTTCACTCATTTGCTCTCATTCAAACCAAGGAATATGAAAAATAGCGGTCGAATATGCAATACCCCTCAACGATTCAAAACGTGTGATAACAATTCGGACACGTCTGCGCATCTCCCGGCGCGCGTTTAAATGACGTTTTGCACTTCGGGCAAGTGACGGTCTCACTCTGTTGATTGAACAGGGTGCCGCGATTGAATAAAATGTTGCGAAGATTTGGTAATGCCAGTGCAGCGAAAATCATCGCACCGAATAAAAAGGCCGCTAAAACGAGTAATAAAACGTAGGTCATCGTCTTCTTTCCTTTCCTGTTGAATTTCTTCCATCATAATCGAAATTTACATATGCGAACAGCTTATCAATAGAAATGAGAACAAATGTTCTGTATACTTATACTAAATAAAAGGAGGGGAAAACAGGATGAGAGAAGAATTGTTACGATGGATGCGTTCGGGTCTGGTCACAGAAATGGTATATGTGGATCGACATGGAGTGTTTTCAAAGCGGCGGGTCAAATTGATGAAAGTGCAGGGAGAACATGTCGTGGCGTGGGATTTGAATAAACGGGCCAGACGAACATTTCGAATCGAACAAGTTCTTGCCTGTCTTCCCATCAACGAACGATTTAGAAAGCGGAAGGTGGAAATTGGATGATTGCCTTACCGAGATTAGCTGCACCAGCCAAAAGAGCTTTGACGTCAAAAGGAGTCGATTCCTTAGATGACTTGGCTCTTTATACGCGTCGCGAAGTAGAGAGTTGGCATGGCATTGGTCCCAATGTCATCCACGTCCTGCAAAACGAGTTAACCAAATATCATCTAGCATTTAAGGAAGAGAAACCTAGTACGTGAATGAAACGTCTAGGTTTTTTTCATGCAGTGATTGCTTTTCATTGAAAACGGGAAGTAATATATTTGTCATCTCAATTGCCGTTAAAATCTAGTAACATGACGATAAGGTTTATACACCTAGCGACACCCATGAGAAAGGACGTACACAGCATGAGAACGAAACGTTTATCCGCCATTTTACAAAATGAGATGGATGACATAAAGCTTGATCCATGGGTGACCGGAGTCGAAACGGATTCCAGAAAGGTCAGTTCAGGGAATGTCTTTATTTGCATTCGTGGCTATACGGTTGACGGGCACAAGTTTGCCGAAGACGCCGTGACCAATGGTGCGAGTGCGGTCATCTCAGAATATCCACTCGATCTCGACGTACCGAATGTGGTTGTTGCCGATACGAAGCAGACAGCAGGAGCGGTTGCGAGTACTTTTTATGATCATCCGTCTCATCGGATGCGTATATATGGTGTGACAGGAACGAATGGAAAAACAACGACAGCGACATTGACATATGATTTATTGCGTCTCTCTGGACTTCGTGCAGGGATTGTCAGTACAATCGGTGCCCGTTTCCACAATCAAACGATTGAGACGGCCAATACGACCCCGGAAGCCGTCGTCTTACATCGTATTTTAGCGGATATGGTCGATGCAGGTGTCACAGACTGTGTACTTGAAGTGTCATCTCATGCATTGATGGAGGGACGTGTGGCCGGAATTCACTTTCATGCGGCCGCATTTACGAATTTGACGCATGATCATTTAGATTACCATCGTTCGATGGATGAATATGCTCGTGCAAAAGCACGATTGTTTGAACAGATAGAAGTGACGAATGGAGACGCAATCGTGTTAAACGCGGAAGACAAGGCGAGCCGAGTCATGTCCGAGTTTGCACCGACACGCCAAACCATTATGTATAGTACATCAGAGCAAATAGAGGCCGACATTCAAGTCATCTGGCGTGAAGATACGGTTCTTGTTCATATGAAAGAATTTAAGCTAGAAGTTCCCGTCCGGTTTATGGGCGCATTCAATGCGTCGAATTTGGCAGCTGCAATCGGACTTGTCTCCACTTCTGATATGGCACTTCGAACGATTGTCTCGAACGTACCGGGACTCACGTTGCCAAAAGGACGTCTCGAACGTCTCGATACAGAAGATGCTGAAATTTTTATTGATTACGCACACACTCCGGACGGTCTAGAGAAATGCTTATCTACGTTACAACAAGACGACCGATCTCTTGTCGTCGTCTTAAGTGCGGCAGGAGACCGTGACCCGACGAAACGTCAAGATATGGGACGAATTGCGAGTCAATATTCAGATGACGTGATTGTCACTGTACATGATGTTCGAATGGAGGATCCGAAACAAATCATTGAAGATTTAGTCAAAGGGATTCAGCCGAACGTGAAGTACGTGACATTTGAAGCGAGAGAAGATGCCCTTCGCCATGCTGCGATGCAGGCATTAAAAGGGAAGAGAGTCGTGGTCGTCGGTAAAGGACACGATCACATCGAGCGAATCGGTCGACGTTCGATTCCCTTCAATGAATCAGATATCTTATTGGAAGAATTGAAAAAACAAAAAGGGCAGGAACCTGCCGTTTAACAAAACGATGACGGTTGTCATCGTTTTTTAATGTGTGAAAAATGATGAGGAAGGTAATACATAATAATGTAGTAGAATTGAAGGAGGAGAATAGACATGTCAGTTTTGTACAAAGAATTTACAAATGATGAAGAAGTCGTAACCGCCGTTCAATCGATGAAATCAAATGGGGTAGATGAGTCCAACATCTATGTCATCACACATGACAATGACAGAAGTAAACGTATTGCGGACAATGCAGATGCGAACACCGTCTCTGCGAGTGATGTTGGCTTGGGGACAGCCGCTAAAAACATGTTCCGTAAAAAAGGGGACGAGCTTCGCGCTGAGTTCCAAGAACTCGGTTTTACGAAAGAAGAGTCGGAACGTTTAGAAGAAAAACTAGACCAAGGAAAAGTGCTCGTCGTTGTGAAAGACGCACCGGCTGGCTTTACCATCTAATTCCACACCATGGAGAATAGAGAGAAAAGAGGCTGAATCGCGAGCGATTCAGCCTCTTTTGATGTGTTTAGCGAAGACGGACAACGGTGCGACCGCTCAATTCGCCACGCATCATCGCTTCGGCGTGACGTGGGACGTCGTGTAGCGGAATCTCGTGGATCATGTCATTCAACACTTTCGTGTCAATGAGTTCCTCAAGGCGTTCCCATGCATTCGTACGGCGTGCCATCGGCTGCATAACCGAGTCGATTCCAATCAGTTTCACCCCACGCAGGATGAACGGATAGACACTCGTCGGCAAGTCGGCGCCGCCGACGAGACCGCATGCGGCGACAGCACCTTCGTATCGGGTTTGGCTCAAGATGTTAGCGAGGGTGTTTCCGCCGACCGAATCAATCGCAGCATCAAAGCGTTGTTTAGCCAGTGGACGAGGAGGTCCTTCTAATTCGCTTCGGTCGATGATGGTCTCGACACCGAGTGAGCGTAAGTATGGTGAATCCGTTTTACCAGTCGAGGCGACGACATGATAGCCGAGACGACGGAGTAACGTAATGGCGAAACTTCCTACGCCACCCGTCGCGCCTGTGACAAGCACTTCTTCCCCAGGTCGAACGCCAGCATGTTCGAGCGCATCAATGGAAAGCATGGCTGTGAGTCCCGGAGTCCCGATTGCGATGGCGTCCCGCATGCTCATCCCTTTCGGTAATTTGACGAGCCAGTTACCTGGCACTTGGGCGTATTGACTGAAGCCGCCGAAATGACGCTCCCCGATTCCGAAACCGGTGGCGATGACTTCGTCCCCAACTTTAATATCCAGATGATCCGATTCGACTACTTTCCCGACAAATTCACATCCTGGAATAAATGGGTAATGGCTTACGATTTTGCCTGATGTCGTCAATCCGAGCGCGTCTTTATAATTCAACGCGGAGTAGTGGACTTCCACTAACACATTTCCGTCTTCTTCTTTCGGAAGGACGTCGGATTTCACTTCTTTCACTTCGGCATGAAGGTGTTCATCATGCTGGTCGAGCACGAGTGCTTGGAATGATTCATTCATGTGCGTAACCTCTTTTCCTATGGATGTTCTCACTCTAACATTCTTTCCCGTGACAAATAAAATATATGCACGAATCTTTAGGGGGAATCGGGTAGAGAGTGGTACAATAAAGGGGATTCAAATTGCGTAAGGAGGAATGTAGTATGCGGCACGATGACTATGAGTTTGATGATGTAGAAGTAGAAGAAGGCGAATTGTTCAACGTATACGATATTCTCCCGCCAGATGGGACAATCCTCGAGATGGCGACCGCTGAAGAAATGGTCCGAGCGGCCGAATTAGAAGCGAAACATCATGCGCTTCAACGGCTCCAAGACTCAAACTTCCAATTAACGGGTGTTTCGTTCAAAGAACTCCTGACAGAATTTGAACAGTATGAGCAAGAATCGATGGAGTTCTGGACAGGGGTTTATAACCGGTTACGCATTCCTTGGGCGTGGACGATTCGCATCGATGTGGCCAATGGTCCAATCCACGTTGTGAACGATCGCGATATCTTTATCGACGAAGAAGACTTTGAAGAATATGATGTCGACGATTTATTAGAAGAATACGAAGAAGATTGAATCAAAAACGTCTTTCCCTCATTCAGATGGGAAAGACGTTTTTTGGTCATGAAGCAAATCGCTGCGGACGCGGGCAAGCTCAGTCGACCCGAAAAAGAGACCGACACTACACAATAGTGCGACGCCACTGACCATTGCCCCGACGACAGCGGTATCTCCAATCATCGTGAACGACATCGTCAAACTAAATAATCCAAATAATAGTAATCCTCCGGCAATCGTCTTCATCATGATTCACCCTTTCACATGTCTATGAGAGTAGTGTAGACGGTTTACCGATAAGAGGGTGATTCTATTTTTGACCAGGTAAATTATTTGATTAAGTCATAAATCGAGTACGTCTTGCCGTTTTCAAGAGGGCGGTCAATCAATTGTTCGACGAATACACGCGCGACCGTCTCGGGAGAGCGGAGTCGGCCCTCTGTTTCGTATGAACGGAATTGTTCGAGGTCAGCGAACGCCTCTTCTGAAGAAGAACGAATCTCCGCCTGCATCGATGTATCCATCACGCCAGGATTAAAGAGTGCCGCTCGATGCGGGGTACCTTCGAGCTCGAGTGCTAGCGTTTCCGTGAAATGGTCGAGTCCTGCTTTCGTGCCGCAATACGCACTCCAACCTGAAATCGGACGTTTGGCCGCGCCAGACGTCACATGAATCAAATCGGTCGGCTTGTTGAAAGCGAGGACCGCGTTCGCCAATAGCATCGGTGCGAGTAGGTTGGCATGGACATGGGCCGTCACTTTCTTCCCATCCAACTGTCCGACACGATGAATCGGTTCGATCCATGCGGCATTTTGAACGAGAAGAATCGAATCGGCATTCTCTAAAAGGGAAGTGATGTCTCGAATGGCCGTTTCGATTCCTGAGACGTCTGAGAGGTCGATGGGTAATTGTTCATATGTGACGTCTTCAGACTGTGAACGTGAGAGACCGATTACGTCATAATCTCGAGCTTGGAGTTCTTGGGCAATGGCACGACCGAGACCGCGTGATGCCCCGGTGACGAGTGCGAGTTTCATATATATTCCTCCTATTCGTGAATCGTTTTCCGAAAGCCGTAAAACGGACGGAATCGTAGTTTTTTGTAATATGTGTGCGAGGCTTGACTCGCTAGCATCTCAAGACGCGTGTCAGGATAGAGCGCATGGACATGTTGAAGAAGTTGTTCACCAAGACCTTGTTTTCGATAGGCGGAAGCGACCAACAATTCACAAACATACAAGCTGACTGTCGTATCGGTCAGTCCCCGTAAGTAGGCGACAATCTCTCCATTATCAGACTCCATGACATACGTGACGTTCGATTGACGCCACGCTTCACGGGTCAGCTCTCCCTGTTCGACGAGTTGAGTCCAACCTTCCTCACGATTGAGCTGCTGGATGTGTTCAAAATCAGATGCGACATATGCAAGGATCTTCATTCGATTCGCTCTCTAATCTGTGCTTCGATTTGCTTCATCACATCAAACGCACCGTCTGATTGATTCGAACAAACGACCGAAATGACCTCAGTTTCCGGGTAGTACCCGGAATGAAAGCTGACGCCCGGGTCATATCCCATCACATGGTACTTATAAATGTCTCCTGAAGAATGATGCTGAATCCAAACCCCGTATCCATAACTGCCACCTCGGTCATTGACCGTCACATGTGGTGTGAGAAGTAGGGACGTGGAGGCGGCGTCAAGAAGTTGATGTGAAAACAAAGCCTCCCAAAAACGAGTCATATCTTGAACGGTCACATAAGCTCCGCCATCTGCTCCGCCTTTGACCGGAATCGCATATTGATTCGTACGCCATGAGCCGTCCGAATGATCGATATAGCCGAGCGCCGTCTTGGCGGGTAAGGCATCGAGCGAGAAATATCCGGAATCGCTCATGTTAGCAGGTTGAAAAATCGACTGTTCGATATAGTCGGTGAAGGGTTGCCCGGTCACTTCTTCGACAATCAACCCTAACAGAATATACCCGGCATTGTTGTAGGAGAATCGGGAACCTGGTTCATTCTTCATCGCTTTTTGTTGAAATAGCGGTAAAAAATCTCGTAGTTGTTGAAGACGATACATCGGAACATCACGCCACAACGCTTCGAAGTCGTCAGAGATGGACTCATCAAAATAGTCAGGGATGCCCGACGTATGCGTTAATAGCTGATGGATTGTAACTTCTGAGGATATGTAGGGCAGGTCGAATGTCTGAAACGAATCCAGTGAAGTTGAAAAAGAGAGTCGACCTCGTTCGACTAACTGACAAATGGCGATTGCTGTGAACAGTTTGCAACCGGAAGCGATTCCGAACCTCGTTGCGACTTCATGTTGAATCTGTTCCGAGCGATTAGCATAGCCAAGGGATTGATGAATGGACGTATCCGGGTTGGTGACGGAATAGACACCAGAGAATGTTTCGTCCAATGTGAGATGCGTGATGTTTTGCAAAAGAACCTCCAAATGTTGAGTCATCAAGTACTTCGACTATATCACGTCTAAATGCACCATCCATAAATTTACTCAATATTCAAAAAAACATTTACCAAATAACAGGAATTGAGACAGGTGTCTGACCTCGAACGTGGTACGATATGTGCGAACAGAGAGGAAGTGTATTCAATGAAGCTATTCTTTTTAGGGATACTCGTTGGATGTTTGATTGCTTTGTGGCTACATAAGCGTCAACGGCCACATCCACAGACGCTTTCGTTCATGCATTTCGGGAACCAAACGAAAGATGTCATCTATATTTTTGAAACGAAACCAACGTGGCGTTTTCGGTATATTAGTCCTTCTTTAGATTTATATCTAGGGGAAGGGACCGTCATACGTAGTTATTCGAATGCGCAGGAATGTTTCCGCAGAATCCATCCGGACGATCGGCGATTGTTGCTAGACAAAGTGTTGGGGCGCGTCGACTATGAAGAAGCAATTCTTCAGCGGTGGCGGACGAATGAAGGGACTTATGTATGGTTCGAAGAGTATACGACCCCGATCTATGAGAACGGTCAGATTGTGGCGGTGCAAGGTGTGATTCGGAACATCGAGGCGGCCATGACAGAGCGTGAGCGTCTTCTGTATGAAAGTCGTCATGACAGTTTGACGGGTGTCTTCAATCGTCGGGCGTTTGAAGAGACAATCGGTCAAGCGGAAGGGATGAGAAACACCGGAATCATCGTACTCGATGTGAATGACTTGAAAGTCATGAACGATCAGAAAGGACACTCTGCCGGTGATGGTTTATTGAAGCGTGTCGGTAACCTCCTTCAAACCATCGAGTCCTCTGTCTATCGGATTGGAGGAGACGAGTTCGTCTTGTTTCTTCAGATGATGTCAGAAGAGGCATGTGAGAAGATGGTTCATGAGATTGAAACGACATGCCGAGAAGAGGAAATCTCAGTGGCCATCGGGTTGGCCTGGGCATCTCATCCAGAATCAATCGAAGTACTCTGGCAAGAAGCAGATGACGCGATGTATGAACAAAAGCAGCAACAAAAAAGAGATCTTCTTGACGTTTAGTTCAAGAAAATCTCTTTTTCGTTAACTACTCGCTTCCTCTACTTCAGGTGGTTCTTCACCTAAGTTATTGAGATAACGTTCATATCGTGCGAGTCCATAGCGATAAGATGCCCAAATCAGAAGGGTCGTCACGGCAATGAGTCCAACCGTCAATGGAGCGAACCATCCGGAAACAATTCCATCCGCGTAGGCAAGTCCAATTGGTGAAAAGACGAGATAGACGAAAATCATCGAAGCGACAAGTAAAATCGAAGTCGATAGCGCATGACGCCACGGTTTGACTCGTCCGAGGTCGATTCGAATCGGATTCACTTGAAGCATCGGTCGTACGCGAGCGAAGATGAGCATGATAGCCGTCTCGACGACGAAGAGAATACCGTAAATATGGATAAAGTTAATCCCGATTTCCACGCCGAACCATTGCTCCGTTCCCCACACGAGGAAATAGTAAGCAATGACGTGGAAGACGACGACGGTCTTCGCAGCAATCGGGGGAACTCGTTTGACGAGCATACCGATTAGGACAATGACAAGAATTGGGATGTTGAAGAAGCCTGTAAAACGACGAATCAAATCCCATAACCCGTCTGGTGCATACATGAGATTCGGGGCGACAAAGAAAGAGACGAGCGCCACGAACGTGCCAAACCATTTGCTGACGCGAATCAAATCTTGATCGGAGGCATCTGGTTTGAACTTCGGTTTATAAATATCGAGTACGAATAGCGTTGCGATACTATTTAATAGTGAGTTAAATGAGCTGAACACGGCACCGAGTAAGACGGCAAGGAAAAAGCCCATGAGCCACATCGGGAGTAGCTCAGCAATCAAGCTCGGATACGCTAAATCGGCTTTCTCGACGTTCGATCCATACAAATGGAAGGCGATGACGCCAGGCAAGAGCATAAAAATGGGAACAAGTAGTTTTAAATAACCCGTAAAAAGTACTCCTTTTTGTCCTTCTGCCAAGTTTTTTGCGCCGAGAGCGCGTTGAATCACGTATTGATTGAGTGCCCAGTAGAACAAGTTCGCAAAAATCATCCCCGTAAAAATGGAGAGGAACGGGACCGAGTCATTGGCGGAGCCAATGGCGTTCAACTTTTCGGGATTCGTCGTCGCAATCGTCTTCATCCCGTCCAACAGATTCCCGTCACCTAATGCGAGGAATCCAAGCGTCGGAACGAGGAAGCCGATGATGATGAGACCGATTCCGTTTAGCGTGTCGGAAACGGCGACCGCGCGAAGCCCACCGAAGATGGCGTAAATCGCCCCAATGATCCCGATGAACCAGACGACAATCCAAAGGGACTGCTCGAAGCTAATCCCGAGAAGGGCAGGCACGTCGAATAGTTGGAGGACAGCTAATCCGCCAGAATAGAGCATGGACGGAATCGTGACACACATGTATCCGAGTAAGAACAATAAGACGGTCAATCGACGAACGTCCTCGTCATATCGTTGACTTAGAAATTCAGGGATGGTCGAGATCCCGATGCCAAGAAAACGCGGTAGTAAAAAAAGCGCCATGATGATGGCTGCAATCCCGGCCGTGACTTCCCAAGCCATTGCCGACATATTGCCGGCGAACGATTGACCGTTCAAACCAATCAATTGTTCAGCAGACAAGTTGGTCAACAGGAGCGAACCTGCGATGAAGACGCCCGTCAATCCGCGACCAGCCAAGAAATAATCATCGGCACTTTCGACTTTTCCTCGCGTCATGCGATATGAGACGTAGGCGACGAGTGCCATGAACAAAGCACCAGTCACGAGTATGTAGAGTACTTGCTGAATCGTCATAGAATCCCCTCAC
The DNA here is from genome assembly GCF_018617575.1 of Exiguobacterium sp. s160. Taxonomy (NCBI): domain Bacteria; kingdom Bacillati; phylum Bacillota; class Bacilli; order Caryophanales; genus Exiguobacterium; species Exiguobacterium sp. s160. The sequence continues at coordinate 383,277 of NZ_JACSKK010000002.1, read as the reverse complement.
TTCTTACTTATGTTATATAATCTATTTGTAGAAAATACCCTAAAGTGTAAGAAAGTAGTCCTCTTATGTTGATGGAATGATAAAAAGTCATGGGCTAGGCATAAATTAATAAAGTTCTCAATGTGATCGATTAGAAATTCAATAGGGTGAATCGGTGGGAGGAATCTCTTTGAGGAAATGGATGATTGGAATATTATCTGTTGCAGTGGTAGCAGGTTATGTCATGTTTAGCGAAATCCTGAAAGAAGGAAACACGAGTGATTTGGCTGTGACCGAAAGCTTCCGACACATAGACGATTTAGCTACACGCTCGCCGGTCGTCATCGTCGGCAAAGTCAGCAGTCACCCGAGATCTTTTGAATATCATTCGGTTACTTTCTTTGAATCAGATATTCACGTGCAGCGTGTCTATCGAGACGTGAGTCATGAACTCAAGCAAACAGATACGATCACCCTCTTACAAAACGATATGGAAGAAGACCGGCTCGTCAGACAAGGAGAAAACGTTCTCTTGTATTTACAAAAATATGAAGGACCCGTGATTGAGAGCGCGTATCGAATTGTCGGTCTACAACAAGGACATTTCAAAGTGAATCGGGCGGGGACACTGACTTCGGTAGGAGAATCCAATCTGTATCAAGAAAGCAGGCGAAGTGCTGACTTGAGTAAACTAGAGACATTATTGAAAGACAACCCTTATATGGCAGAACAAAACGACGTGATGACGGATGAAGACATTGAAGCTTTTAACGAGACCCAAGAACGTCTATTAGAGGAATCTCATTAATATAACGAGTGAAAGCGGCGCTGACAAAATCAGCACCGCTTTTTCGTGTGAACTTTTATAAATGTCATAAAAACTGAAGCATGGACGTCGCGACCGTGAAATAGATGATGAGACCGAGGTTGTCCATCAGCGTCGTAATGAACGGTCCGGATGCGACAGCGGGGTCTAACTTCAGGCGATTGATGAGAAGCGGAACAATCGTGCCGATCATCGTGGCGACACTGAGTGCTGCAAAGATGGAGACCCCGACAATGAAGCCGATGAGCATGTTGTCATAAAGAATCGTGATGACCCCGAAAATGACAATCATACAAGCAATTCCTAAGATGATGCCCGTCCCGAGCTCGCGTCGAATCATCTTCATGACGTTCTTGCGATTGATTGTGCCAAGCGCAATCGAACGAACAGCTACGACAAGTGACTGGGTGGCTGCGTTCCCGGCAGACCCCATGACAAGTGGCATGAAGACAGCGAGGAGCACAATTGTTTCAAGCGTCTCTTCAAAACCACCGATTGTCGAAGCCGTAATCATCCCGAGAAACATGAGGCTGACAATCCACGGGGCGCGTTTTTTCGCCGCCTCGAACGGACTCATGTTGATATCGGACGATCCCTTCGTCGCGGAAAGTTCTTCAAAGTCTTCCGTCGTCTCGCGCTCGATGACGTCTAACACATCATCGACTGTGATGATGCCGAGTAGCTTTTGCTGATCGTCGATGACAGGAAGGGCCAATAAATCATACTTTTGGACAATCCGAGCCAAGTCTTCCTGGTCGGTCATGACGTTTGCCGAGATGACACGAAAACCCATGATGTCCTCGATTTTCGCCTCGAGCGGCGCGACAATCAAATCACGTAAGGAGACAACACCAACCAGTTGGTGCGCTTGGTCGACTACATATAAGTAATAAATCGTCTCAGCGTCTGGTCCGAGTTCACGCAATTCTTCTAAAGTCAGTCCGACCGTCTTGTTCGCTTGAAGGACGACGAACTCGGTCGTCATGAGCGCCCCGGCCGTCTCTTCCGGATATTGCATCAAATCTTTGACTTCTTGTTCCTCGATATCGTCCATCTGTTCGAATAGTGTGTCCATGAACGCATCGGGTAGCTCCCGCATCAAATCGGCGGCGTTATCTGAATACATCTCATTTAAAATTCGGACAGCATACGGCTGAGGCGTTTCTTGGATGAATGTACATTGCTCTTCTAACGTCAGTTTTTCAAAAAGGTCAGTAAATATTTCAGGTGAGATTGTTCGATATACGAACGCGCGCTCATGCTGATTGAGTTCGATAAAATGATCAGCCTGTTCACCGGGGTGGAGGGAGAGGAAGAGGTCTTGAAAATCGACCGGGTCTCCCTTTTGAATCAATGTGCGAAGTGCCGCTTCATGTTCGTTGTATTCCATTTCTTCTATTTTCATATGCTCACATCCTGATCTTTCGCATTTTTCAAAAAAAGTTTTCCTTATTTTTTAGAAGGATTGTATTCATCATCCATACATCTCGTTTCCCCTTGTCAGGGCGCCGATTTTTCGTGCATTGTTTGTTCATTCACAAAGGTGAACATTTATACATAGCCATGTGGAATCACTAACAGGTGAAGTGCCGGATTAGACATTCGCAAATTTGGTAAAGTGATAAGGTAAGGGTAGTCACACACCCGAATCACAAGGAGGAAGCGAGATGATCTCAATGACGAATCAACCGATTTCACAAGATACGACGCTGAAACATCCGATTCATGTGTATTCAGAAATTGGAGAATTAAAAACGGTATTACTGAAACGACCGGGAAGGGAATTAGAAAACCTCACCCCGGAATATTTAGAACGCCTCTTGTTCGATGATATTCCCCATTTGCCGGTCATTCAAAAAGAGCACGACTATTTTGCGAGTGCGCTCCAAAATCGCGGTGTGGAAGTCCTTTATCTCGAAAAATTAATGGCTGAGACATTGTCGCTCCCTGGTGTGCGCGAAAAGTTTGTCGCGGATATCTTATCGGAGTCGAAATCAAATATCAACGGCTCTTATGAAACGTTAAAAGAATATTTACTGGATTTTGATAATGAGATGTTGATTGAAACGGTGATGGCCGGTATCCGAAAATCGGAGATCAAGCCGGAGAAACGCCGACATTTACACGAAATGATTGAAGATACGTACCCCTTCTTTTTAGATCCTATGCCAAACCTCTATTTCACACGAGATCCGGCCGCCGCAATCGGTCATGGTCTCTCTATCAACCGAATGAAAGAACCGGCACGTCGCCGTGAATCACTCTTCACGCAATATATTATGCGCTATCACCCACGCTTTGCGAAACATGATGTTCCGATTTGGTCAGACCGCGACTATCGATTTGCGATGGAGGGCGGAGATGAGCTTGTCTTATCGAAAGAAGTCGTCGCCATCGGCATCTCTGAACGAACGACTGCGCAAGGAATCGAACGCGTCGCCCTCAATTTGCTCAAACATGGAGACAGCTTCAAAAAAGTCATCGCCATCGAAATTCCAAAATCACGCGCCTTCATGCATCTCGATACCGTCTTTACGATGGTCGACCATGATAAATTCACCATCCATCCGTTCATTCAAGGGCCGGAAGGAAAGATGAATATTTTCGAACTTTCATTGAATGCAGAAGGTGAATTGCAGATCACGCAGCACAGTGATTTGTTGAACGTGTTAAAAGACGTCCTCGGCTTACAGGAAGCGACGTTGATTCCTTGTGGAGGCGGCGACCCGATCGCAGCGGCACGCGAACAGTGGAACGATGGATCGAATACGCTCGCCATCGCACCGGGTGTCGTGGTCACGTATGACCGGAACTACGTCTCAAATGAACTGCTCCGTAAAGAAGGCGTCGAAGTGATTGAAATCATGTCGAGTGAACTATCGCGCGGACGTGGGGGTCCACGTTGCATGAGTTGTCCGATTATCCGCCAAGACATCTAAATGTGATAAGGAGGAAGCAGTATGTCTACAACGTTCAATTTTGATTTGAAAGGTCGTCACTTTTTATCGTTAAACGAGTTTTCTGGTGAAGAAATCAATTATTTGATCGACTTGTCTGCTGCATTCAAACGTCAAAAGAAACAAGGCATCCCACATCGGATTTGTGAAGGCAAAAACATTGCCTTACTCTTTGAAAAACCATCGACGCGGACGCGTTGTGCGTTCACGGTCGCCGCAATCGACTTAGGGATGCATCCTGAATATTTAGGCAAAAATGATATCCAGTTCGGGAAGAAAGAATCGGTGCGCGATACGGCCATCGTCCTCGGGCGCATGTTTGACGGTATTCAATTCCGCGGTTTCGCCCACGAGACGGTCGAAGGTCTTGCGAAAGATGCAGGGGTACCGGTTTGGAACGGATTGACCGACCTCTATCATCCGACACAAATCTTGGCCGACTTCTTGACGGTGAAAGAACAAAAAGGAGAATTGGCCGGAATCAAATTCGTGTACGTCGGCGACGGCCGGAACAACATGGGGAACACGCTATTGATCGGTGGCGCAAAAGTAGGGATGGATATGCGGATTTGCGCACCGAAATCACTTTGGCCATCTGACGAAATCGTTAATTATGCGAAATCGGTTGCTGCTGAAACAGGCGCTGTTATCACATTGACGGAGAGCATTGAAGAAGCGATGGACCAGGCAGACGTCGTCTACACGGATGTATGGGTGTCGATGGGCGAAGAGGCGGCCTTCGCAGAACGGATCGAATTGTTGCGACCATATCAAGTGAACATGGATATGTTTCAAAAAAGCGGCAACCCGGACATCATGTTCTTACACTGCCTCCCTGCCTTCCACGACTTAGAGACAGAGGTCGGTCGGGCGATTCATGAACAGTACGGATTGACAGAAATGGAAGTGACTGATGAGGTGTTCCGCAGTCGTCACTCGTTCGTATTTGATGAAGCGGAAAACCGGATGCATACGATCAAGGCGGTAATGGCGGCAACGCTCACGGAGACACGCGAATGGCTTGAACGTTGACGGGGGAGGGGACTTCCCCTCCCGTTTCAAAATAACCGAAAGGGATGAGTAGAATGTCTACGAAGTTGGAGCATGACTCAGGTGGTTCGGCTGGAGTACATCCTGACAAGCAAGACAAGCGATTAGGTCTCGGAGCGTTGACGGCACTTGTCGTTGGATCGATGATTGGCGGTGGAGCCTTCAACTTGGCCGCCGATTTGGCACAAGGGGCGAACGCGGGTGCCATTCTCATCGGGTGGGCCATCACGGGAATCGGGATTATCGCGCTCGGTCTCAGTTTTCAAAATCTGACGATGCGCCGCCCTGATTTGGATGGTGGTGTCTATAGCTATGCCCGTGCCGGTTTCGGTTCGTTCGTCGGATTCAACTCGGCTTGGGGATACTGGTTATCTGCTTGGCTCGGAAACGTGGCGTATGCCACACTGCTGTTCAGTTCGGTCGGCTATTTCTTCCCGGTTTTTGAAGGGGGACAAAATATTGCCTCCATCGTCGGGGCCTCCATCATGCTCTGGCTCGTACACACGCTCATTCTTCGTGGGGTGCATGAGGCGTCGATGATCAACATTGTCACCACGATTGCCAAGCTCGTTCCGATTTTTGCATTCATTACGATTACGTTGTTCTTCTTCAATCTCGAAAACTTCACCTTCGATTTTTGGGGACAAGGCGGCTTCTCATGGGGAAGTGTTCGCGACCAGGTCGTCTCGACGATGCTTGTCACGCTGTGGGTATTCATCGGTGTCGAGGGGGCAGTCGTTCTCTCGGGTCGTGCTCGGAAGCGTTCTGACGTCGGAAAGGCAACTGTCATCGGGTTACTCGGGACACTCGTCATCTATCTGCTCATCTCTGTCATGTCGCTCGGCCTCATGACACCGGAAAACGTAGCGAACGCCTCGCAACCGGCGATGGCTTACTTGCTCGAGTCAGCAGTCGGTCCTTGGGGCGCGATGCTCATCAACGGTGGACTCGTCATCTCCGTACTCGGGGCATGGCTCGGTTGGACGCTTCTCGCGGCTGAGATTCCGTTCGTTGCTGCGAAAGACGGCGTGTTCCCGAAATGGTTCACGAAAGAGAATAAAAATCAGGCACCTGTCAACGCACTTTGGTTAACAAACGGATTGATCCAGCTCTTCCTCTTCACCTTCTTGATTTCAGATGCCGCCTATAATTTTGCGTTCTCCCTCGCTTCAAGTGCCATTTTGATCCCGTATGTATTCTCGGCATTTTACCAAGTGAAGGTATCGAAAAATGGAATCGGTTATAGCACCGGTGAACGGAGAACACGCGATTTGACGATCGGATTGGTCGCTTCCATTTACGGATTGTGGCTCATCTATGCGGCAGGAATCGATTATTTACTGCTCACGACCCTTCTATACGCACCAGGAACACTTCTCTACATGAAAGCGCAACGTGAAAATGGCATCAAGTCACTCAACAAAACGGAATGGTTGGTCGCCGGAGTGTTGACCGCACTCGCCATTTTCGCAGTCGTACGCATACTATCTGGTAATATCTCAGTCATCTGATCGGGGGTATCGATATGGAGAAAAAACGTGTGGTCATCGCCCTAGGCGGAAATGCGATTCAACAAGGTAAAGATGCGACAGCGGAAGCACAAATGCGAGCGGTCGAGGCGACGGCAGAATCTCTCGCAGCACTGATTGCAGAAGGGGTCGACGTCATCATCACACACGGGAACGGTCCGCAAGTCGGAAATTTAATGTTACAACAAGCCGCATCAGACAGTCCGGCTACGCCGGCGATGCCCCTTGATGTATGTGGTGCGATGACGCAAGGAATGATTGGATACTGGTTTGAAAATGCGCTGACGAAAGCACTGCGTGCGCGCGGTCTTGAACGAGATGTGGCTTCGCTCGTCACACGAAGCGTGGTCGATCCGAATGATAGTGCGTTTCATCATCCATCGAAGCCGATCGGTCCGTTTTATACGGAAGAAGAGGCACTTCATCTCGAACGGACGACGGGTTACGTATTCAAAGAAGATGCAGGTCGTGGATACCGTCGTGTCGTCCCGAGCCCGGTTCCGATGAAAATCGCGGAACACGCCGTCATCCGAACGCTCGTTGAAGCGGGGCATATCGTCGTCGCTTCCGGTGGCGGTGGTATTCCGGTCATGGAGACGACTGAAGGGTATGTCGGAATCGAGGCGGTCATCGATAAAGACTTTGCGGCTGCGAAACTCGCGGACCTCGTCAACGCAGACGTATTGCTCATCCTGACTGCGGTCGAACATGTGTATGTCAACTTCGGGAAGCCAGATGAGACGGCGCTCCAGGAGACCTCAAAGGAACAGATGGAGATGTATATCGCCGAAGGACAGTTTGCTCCGGGCAGCATGTTACCAAAAGTGAGAGCGGCACTACAGTTCGCAGAATCCGGCACGAACCGGATCGCCATCATCACGTCACTCGACCAGGCGCTAGCTGCCATTTATGGGGATGCCGGAACACGCGTCCGTTTAGCTCCATCCCTCCAACAATAAGAATGTGTCGCAAACGTGAAACGTTTGCGACTTTTTGTTTTCTGTCCCGATTCAAGGGGAAGGAATGTTGTATGCCAAAAATGAGATTGCTATCATATTCAGTGTAAACGTTTGCACTAATTTCAGGAAGGAAGTGACGGAGAGCGGAAACGCTCGAGTGTATGCGCCTATTCGAAGAAAATCATGTATATCAGTCGTGGATGAGACCGAAAGCAAGAGAAGAGGCAATCGTGCAAGGAAGCTGTTATCGTTTTACCGTATTGACGAGTCAGTTAATTCGGATGGAGTATGCAGAAGACGGGATTTTTGAAGACCGTGCCACCCAAGTGGCGTGGAATCGAGAATTTGACGTTCCACAATTCCGAGTGATTGAAGATGAGGCAGAGCTCCAAATCATCACGGAACACGTTCACTTATATTATACGAAAGGACCGTTCGCACCGAACACGCTCTATGTGGACGTGAAAGGGAACTTCAGTACGTATTACAGCCGCTACATGTTCAACGGTCCCGAGCGGACGCTGAAAGGGACGGCGCGGACGCTCGACCATGTGGACGGGGCGACGGAGTTAGAAGAAGGGATCCTTTCGAAACAAGGATATGCGATCATTGATGATTCGTCCTCGTTTTTGATGACGGATGATCGCTTCGTCGAGCCGAGACGAAAAGGAATTCATGACATTTACTACTTCGGATATGGCCATGACTATAAACAGGCACTTCGAGATTTTTACACGTTGACGGGCCCGACGCCGATGCTTCCTCGTAAAGCGCTCGGAAACTGGTGGAGTCGCTACTGGCGATACGACGAAAAAGAATATAAGGCGCTGATGCGCCGCTTCAAATCCGAAGACGTCCCGTTCTCGGTCAGCGTCATCGATATGGACTGGCACGTGACAGACATCCCGGAAGAGTATGGGAGTGGCTGGACGGGCTATTCGTGGAATAGAAACTTATTCCCTGAACCGAAGCGATTCCTCAAATGGTTAAAAGACGAGGGGATGATGGTGACATTGAACTTACACCCCGCTGACGGGGTCCGTGCGTTTGAAGACCAGTATGCGGCGATGGCTGAGGCGATGGGGGTCGATCCGGAATCGGGTGACCGAATCCCGTTCGATTTTTCGGATAAGCGATTCATTCAAGCGTATTTCGAACAGATGCATCACCCGCATGAAGCAGACGGCGTTGATTTTTGGTGGATCGACTGGCAACAAGGGTCGACGTCGAAGATGGAAGGACTCGATCCGTTATGGATGTTAAATCATTATCATGCCATCGATATCGCCCGTGACGGCAAACGCCCGCTCATTTTTTCTCGTTACGCTGGGCCAGGGAGCCACCGTTACCCGGTCGGATTCTCAGGGGACACAATCATCTCTTGGGCATCACTCGCCTTCCAGCCGTATTTCACGGCAACAGCGACGAACATTGGTTATGGATGGTGGAGTCATGACATCGGAGGGCATCATCGTGGTAAAAAAGACGATGAGCTCGCGGCACGTTGGGTCGCATACGGAGTGTTCAGTCCAATCATGCGCCTCCACTCGACGTTCAGCACGTTCAACGGAAAAGAGCCTTGGCGTTTCGGAATCGAAGCCGAACAGTCGATGAAGCGATTCTTACGCCTGCGTCATCAACTCATTCCTTACTTGTATACGATGAACTATCGGAACCATGCAGAAGCGTTGCCACTCGTGTTACCGATGTATATCGAACATCCCGATGATGAAGCGGCTTATCAGGTGCCGAATCAGTTTTATTTCGGAAGTGAACTCATCGTCTCCCCGATTGTCACACCAATGGACCGACAGCTCCATGTCGCGGGTGCGAACGTGTGGTTGCCGAAAGGGCAATGGTTCGATTTCTTCACGGGTCATCGTTATGAAGGCGACAAGTCGATTCGTGTGTTCCGTGGACTCGAAGGGCAACCGGTCTTCGCCAAAGCGGGTGCCATCATTCCAATGATGCCGCATGAACCGCATGCGAACGAAACGGGGAACCCGAGCGAGCTAGAAGTACTCGTCTTTCCAGGTGCCTCGAACACGTTCACGATGTACGAAGATGACGGGGAAAGCCGTGATTATGAGACGGGGGCGTCACTCGAAACGACGTTCACGCTCGATTGGGAAGCGCGTACGCTTCACATCGAGACATCAGGTGATTTGACACTCGTCCCGGCGAATCGGACGTTGACGATTCTTGTCCGGGGGGTCGTCGGAGAAGGGGACTATGATGCGGAGACGCAGACGTTACACATCCCACTCGGTGAATGGAAACGGGAGCAGACCGTGACGCTTCCGGTCGATCTGACACAAAACGCACATCGACTCGACCGTCTCTATCGGTTCTTAGACCGCGCCGAAATCGCTTATGACTTAAAAGATCGTCTGTATCAGATGGCGACCACGAAGACGCGTCTCGAGGCATGGCTGTTTGACCTCCATGCGTTAGAGCTCGATCGTGATTTACAGGACGCGCTATTGGAACTGATGTTGGACTGAAAAAGGGGGGGAGACCCCCTTTTGTCATGTCAGAAAACTGTCGGATTTAGAAAGCGCTTTCAATAAAAATCCCACTATACTGAAGATAGAAGAATAGAAATGAGGGGATGAACATGCGACACATGTGGACGATTGACGATTTACGGCAGTTGACGCTGTTTGAGACATGTCCGAGTCGAGCACTTGAACAGTTGATTCCGCACGTCTATTGCCGGACGTATCGGAAAGGACAACTGTTGTTCATGGAAGGGGATCCGCGTGAGCGTGTGTATTTCTTGATGAGCGGTTATATCAAACTCGAACGGATGAATGAGAATGCGACCCATCATTACGCCGATTACGTGAAACCGAAACAATTTTTCCCATACAACGGTTTATTCACAGGGGAAGACTATCGTCATACGGCTGAAGCGGTGACGGACATTGAGGTCATCTACATCCCGACGGATCGCTTTGAGCGGTTCGTGTCCACGCAGTCGAGCATGCTGCTCTATATCATTGGCCAGATGAATCGTATTCTTGATTTGCATGAAAGGCGTGTCCAAGAAATCATCACGCCGAGTGCGAAAGAGCGTGTCATCAATACGCTCCATTTCTTGATTGAAGATTTAGGGGAACCGGACGAACAAGGTGTTCGCGTCCGATGCCCATTCACCGCAATCGAACTTTCTCGTCTGTCCGGTACGTCTAGGGAGACGGTCTCGACGATTTTAGCCAAGCTTCGAAAAGAAGAGATACTTCGCATCGACGCCCATCAACTTGTGATCGGGCATCCTGAATATTTTGAACAAGACATCGACTGACGCCACTCGGATGAGGGCGTCTTTTACATGTTCGTACGAGCGGAGCGTTCGCTTCAACACGTGGCATATTGTATAATTAGTGATGAATCTCACAAAGCAATGGAATTGTAAATAGAGAAAGGATGAATGCAGTGAAACGACTGCAAGCCCTTGCTTTCGCCGAAAGGGGTCACATCATCGGACTCGTGTTATCCGCGGTCATGATTGGACTATCGATTTTGGCGCAAGCGTATTTAATCGTCGACATCGTCGACCGAATCTTTTTAAAGGATGAATCATTCGAAGCCATCCTTCCGGCTTTGCTATGGCTCGTCGTTGCCTTATTGGCACGAGCGCTTTTTGGATACGTGTCAGGACGCATCGGTGCGAGTTTATCCGTAAAGGCGAAACAGACGTTACGCCTTCAACTGTTGGAACGGTACGCCACGAGTCCGGTCGAGTCATCTTTGACAGGACAATCAGGTAAAAAGGTCAGTGTGTTCATGGATGCTGTCGACGAGGTGGACGCTTACTTCAGTCAATATTGGCCGCAAGTCATCCAAACATCGATCATCCCGCTCCTCATTTTGGTTGTCGTCTTCAGCCAACACTGGATTTCAGGAGTCATCATGATGGTCACTGCACCGTTCATTCCACTGTTCTTCATCATCATTGGGATTGCGACCCAGAAAAAATCAGAAGAACAGATGGAGAAGATGAATCAATTTTCCGGTAAGTTTTTAGATGTCTTACAAGGATTGACGACGCTCAAGCTTTACAATCGCACGGAGCAAGAAGCGAAGGCGATTGAGAAGAGCAGCCTCGACTTTCGAGATGCGACGATGGTCGTTTTAAAGACGGCGTTCTTATCGGGACTTATGCTCGAGTTCATCTCGATGCTCAGTACCGGAGTTGTCGCGTTAGAAGTCGCCTTACAAATGGTCGTCTGGGAGAACCTCACGTTCTTCTCTGGCTTTTTGATTCTCGTATTGGCGCCAGAGTATTATTTGGCGATTAAAGATTTAGGAAGTGCCTTCCATACAGGGCGTGGAAGTATGGGCGCAGCCGACCGAATTTTTGAGGTATTAGACGCCCCCGATGACCGCATCGAATGGGGAACGAAGTCACTTGGTTCACGAACACCAAACCTTGAACTCGAAGACGTCACCTTCGAATATGAAGGCGGACGCTTTGCGCTTCAACCGTTGAGCGGTCGGATTCCGTCCGGCACTCACCTGGCCTTAGTTGGTGCGAGCGGTTCCGGGAAGACGACAGTACTGAATGTCATCTCCGGACTGCTACAGGTGAAATCGGGACGTGTCCTCGTGGATGGTGAACCACTTCAGTCGTTTGACGAGTCTGCCTGGTACGGAAACATTTCCTATATCTCACAAAACCCTTATCTATTCGCCGGGACACTTGCCGATAACATCTCCTTAGGCGAAGAGACTGATGAGCTCGCGTTACGGGAAGCGGTCGATGCGGCAGGACTGTCTGAGGTGATTGATCAATTACCGAACGGGATTTGGACGGAACTTGGAGAAGGTGGATTTGGTCTATCGGGTGGGGAACGACAACGTCTCGCGCTCGCCCGGGCCTTCTTTAAACGACCAGGAATCCTTTTATTCGATGAGCCGACGACCGGTCTCGATTTGAAGACCGAGCAGATTGTGAGACGTTCAATCGCTGAGTTGTCGAAAGAGGCAACGTTGATCACGGTGGCACACCGTCTGCATACAATCAAAGAGGCAGATATGATTTGGTTTATGGAGGATGGGAAGCGAATCGCAGAAGGGACGCATGACGCGTTGCTCGCCGTCCCAGAGTATGCGGAACTGTTTGCGCTTCAGAAAGGGGTGAGCCGATGAACTCGCTTTGGACGATTACAAAATGGATGATGCGCGAGAAGAAAGATATCCTTCTCTCCATCTTCTTTGGATATGCAGCCGGGATTGCGGCGGTCGCCCTGTTTGCAGCAAGCGGATACCTCGTCTCAAGGGCAGGGCTTGTTCCGCCACTGTATGCGCTCATGGTACCCGTCGTTCTCATCAAACTGTTCGGAGTCATTCGGGCAGGAAGTCGTTATCGGGAGCGCCTCGCGTCACACCGGGCGACGTTTACGATATTGAGCGAGCTGCGTGTCCGCTTTTATCGACAACTTGAACCGCTCGTCCCCTCGATTTTTGCGAAATATCGGAGTGGGGATTTGCTTGCACGTGTCGTCGGAGATGTGGAGAGCCTACAAAACTATTTTCTCCGCGTATTCTATCCGCCGATTATACTCGTGCTCGTGTTCTTAAGTACGATCTTCTTTGTGACGTTCTTCTCGTTCGCGGTCAGTCTATGGATCTTACTCGGTGTGCTCGTCACCGGATTTTTGATCCCACTCGGATTTGCTCGAATTCGCGCTCGTCATGACGAGACGATTCGTGCATTGCGCGGGGATGTATCGATTCAGTTGACCGAGATGATGTACGGATATCGAGATTTAAAACTACATCATCAACTCGACCGTACGAAGCAAGCCGTCTATGCGCGTAGCGAACGCTACATGGAAGCGGAGCGGAAAGATGCGACGAACCAATTTTTCAACTCCGCACTCGTCGTTGCTGCCTCTTTACTCGTTTCATGGGGCGTCTTAGCAATCGGTGCCTATCAAGTCGTAGATGGAGATTTGAACGGGCTCTTCTTGGCGATGCTCATCATGATGTCGCTCACAGCGTTTGAGAACACGACACCGATGGCTGTATTTCCGGGACACTTTGCAGATAGCAAACAAGCTGCTGATCGATTGTTTGAAGTGATGGAGCCGAGTGAAATGATTGAGGCGCTCGAAGCGAAGCGTCAGGATGTGACGTTCACGACATCGCCATCCATCTCATTTGAGCATGTTCACTACCGCTATCCGGATACGTATCGAGACGTGATTGACGATGTGTCGTTACACATCCCGAGCGGTTCGAAGACGGTCATCGTTGGACCGAGCGGCTCCGGGAAGTCGACGTTGCTCCAACTGTTGTTGGCATTTGTCCGGACAGAAGACGGGACAATCCGACTCGATCAAGACAACTTGAATGACATGAAACAGACTTCAATCTGGCAACATGCAAGTGTCGTCTTGCAAGACAATCACTTCTTTTACGGGACCGTACGGGAGAACTTGGCACTGGCTGGCGACTTTACCGATGAAGAGATGCTTGTGGCGCTTGAACGTGTCCGTTTATCGTTTTCACTCGATGAGCCGGTCCTTGAGAAAGGAGCGAACTTGTCAGGCGGAGAACGTCAACGGTTAGCGATTGCACGAGCCCTTCTAAAAAACGGGCTGATCTGGTTGCTCGATGAACCTACTTCAGCGCTTGATGCAGGAACGGAAGCGCATGTCTTTTCTGAACTAGTGAATCAGGCTGGGGCAGGGACGCTCATTCTTGTCAGTCACCGCTTGACGGGACTCGAAACCTTCGACCAAATCATCGTTATGGAAGCTGGACGAATCGTCGAAGTTGGATCTTATGAGGAATTGATGATGAAACGTGGTATGTTCTACGAATTGAAACAAATCGAACAAGAAGTGTTCGCATAACAAAAAGACGAGCAGCCCCGTCGGTGGCCTGCTCGTCTTGTTTTTGGCAAATATGGGTGCAACAAATGGGGGTTGTCGCAGCAATGCTTTCAAAAAGAGTGTCGTGGAGGGGAATCCACGTGACGTGATTGGTTTGGGGAACGTGCACGTCAAGCTTTTAGGAAGCTACATCTAGAGTATAGTTGATAACGATTCTCATTGTCAATGAGAATTGCGAAAAAAATATCCATACGTGCGAACACGTATGGATAGGATCTCGAATCAGTTCGAGGCCACGCCTTTTTGAACCGTGAATCGAATGAGACTGAACAAGTATCTCGTGAAGAAGAGCGCGAACGCATAAAATAGCGCGATGAACGGTGACTGGAGGTCGATTCCAGGAATGTTCATCAAAAACTCTAAGACGAGAATCGATAGCAAGAATACGTAAAGAGCAGCGTCTAAATAAAGTGGCATGAGACGACCCCGTTGATGCCAAAACGTACGAATCAGTGGTGCGACGGTCATTCCGATGATCCGTTCGGCAAAACCGATACTAAGTACGGCGATCAAGAAAGATGAGACGGTGTTAAATGCCACTAAATCTGAAAACACGAGTCCTGAAATGAGTAAGAGTGGGCCGATGACAATCATCATCGAGAGCGACGTACGGAAAAAGATCCATAAGTTTTGTTGTATCGAACGAATTCCCCCGAGTGTCGATTGTTGAAGCGTCTTCCCACGTTTATAGTCAATCGCGAACGAGCTGATAAACATAATTCCAAACAAAGATAACAAAACTGACATGAACGATGTTTCCCCTTTTCTGAATAAATCCTGATGTACAAATCTGAACCAAAGTCTAGCCTAGTTTAACGATTCGTTTCGAGAAAGTAAAGCGAGAAAACATGCCCAAGTGTGAAGTGTTCAATCCTTTAAGAAGCGAGAATGAATCGATTTCGTCCAGACTCTTTTGCGTGATATAACGCTTCGTCTGCGTGCTTCAATACACTGTCGATTTCAATATCGTTCGAATGGCAGGCTCCTAGTGAAACGGTGATGTGTAGCGTACCTGCGCTCGTTTCGAACGGGAACGACGAAACCTTTTCTCGGATAGATTCTGCGAGGCGAGACACTTCATCCCGCGTAGCGTGTGGCATGACGATTAAAAATTCTTCTCCACCGAAGCGACCGACCAGATGTCGCTCTTCACTTTCGTTGACGAGCAGCATACCGAGTTCACGTAACACGTCATCACCGACGTCGTGCCCGTACGTGTCATTCACCCGCTTGAAGTGATCAATATCGACTAAGATTAATGCATATTCTTCTGCTTCGACCGTCAAGTTGGCCATCGCTTCATTCAACAGGCGTCGGTTGGCAATTCCAGTGAGCGCATCAGTGCGCGCAAGCTGTTGTTGATGTTGGACGTTCTCAAAGTGACGGCGTAATTCGAGCAATAACCGATAGGCGGCACAAGCTCCACCATAAGACATTAACGTGTAGACGATTAGGACGGGATAGAATAGATTGAGCGGCAGTGCGGCATAGATGGCTGCCCCGAAGATGGCGATGCTAACTGTCGTGAAGACGAGTAATGTCGGGCGTGTGTTATCCATACGTTTCCGTAAAATACTAATCGATCCGACGAGAACGAACATGGTTGCAAACGCTAAGTACAATCCAATCATTGCGCCGTCCGTGTACCAGACGACGAAAGCACGGCCAATCAGATAGATGATTCCAGCGACTGTACCGCTTACCCAACCACCGAATAAGACAGCTAGCATAATCGGAATGGCGCGCAAATCGATGAGTACCCCTTCGAGAGGCAGGGCGTTTGCTAACAGTAAGATGGCAATCAGTCCAGTCTGTACACCGAGCAAGACTCTGCCCTTTAACGGAGATTGTGGTGTCAGACGAGGGCGATTACGGAACGGTAAAAAGGAAATCGTGAAGAGCGTGAACAAGATACACAGGTTGATAAAGAATGCATTGACGATTGTGAGCATCGAAGCTCCTCCTTATCCTGTATGGAAATATTTAGTTTTAGTATAAATCATCTTGTCGGAAACAGGTAGGATTAACCTGCGACCAAAAATATAATTACTTCTGATTAGAATTCAAGTCCAACCCCAATCATTCCTTTTCAGTTTCACAGACATGTTTCAACTTTTTAGAACTTTCGTTATCGAAAATCGAAAGTTTGGTATGATAAGAGAAAAGGAGGACTGTCCGTGCGTTACTGGGATCATTTTAAACGAGCGTTTATTCCGATTGCGCTCATTTTGATTGGATTAGCGATCTTTTATACTTTATCGGCTAGAGATAACATGGTGTTGACGCTTTTAGGGGCTGCGATTGTAGGAGTCATCTTATTTTTAGTGATGCGTCATGTGAACCAAGTCGAAGAAGACTAAAACGAGAACACATTTTGTGGTTCTCGTTTTTTGTTGTCTTGCGACTTTTTTGGGTACACTACAAAGTAAGGAGGGATTTTTTATGGCAAAAGCTACATTTGCGGGAGGCTGTTTTTGGTGTATGGTCAAACCGTTTCATAAATATGAGGGGGTCGAACGTGTCATTTCCGGATACACGGGAGGACATGTCGATAACCCAACGTATCAACAAGTCTGTTCAGAGACGACGGGACATTTAGAGGCGGTCGAGATCACGTTCGACCCTGAGGTCATCTCGTATGAGGAGTTGCTCCGTATCTATTGGCGTCAAATCGACCCGACAGACGGCGGGGGACAATTCAATGACCGAGGCGAATCATATCGTCCGGCCATCTTCTATCATTCAGAGGAACAACGGGACGCAGCGGAACGTTCGAAACAAGAAGTGGAAGACTCCGGACGCTTTGATCGTCCGATTGAAGTCGACATCCGCCCTGCGAAAACGTTCTGGGAAGCGGAAGATTACCATCAGGATTACTATAAAAAGAATCCGTTCCGCTACGAGATGTATCGGGTCGGGTCGGGGCGCGCGAAATTCATCAAAGAGGCTTGGAGCGATCGGAAGAAGCAACAGGCACTCCGTGAACGTTTGACGCCGATGCAATATAAAGTCACGCAAGAAAACGGAACAGAGCCGCCGTTTAAAAATGAATACTGGGACGAAGAACGTGAAGGATTGTACGTCGACATCGTTGATGGGACACCACTGTTCACATCTCACGATAAGTTCCAGTCAAACTGTGGATGGCCGAGCTTCTCACGTCCAATCGAAGAGAAACGAGTCGACTTGAACATGGACACGACGCACCACATGGTACGGACGGAAGTCCGTTCAAAACAAGGTGACAGTCACCTCGGTCACGTCTTTGATGATGGACCGAAAGAACTCGGTGGTTTACGCTATTGCATCAACTCGGCCGCTCTCCAATTCATCCCTGTAGAAAAGCTTGAGGAAGCTGGGTACGAGGAATATAAACACTTATTCAACAAGTGAAGGGGAGAGTCGTATGTTCACAGCCGTCAAACAACAAATTCGGTGCGAAACGATTGGGACCGTCCTTGATTTTTACGACCAGTCGATTCGACATCTTTCGGAAGAAGCGAGACAAGAGAAGTACGCCAAAATGAGTTCGAGCCCGTTCTCGTTCTTTCGAGGGAGCTCACACTTGTTCTATTACGACTTTGCGAAAGTCCCCATCGCGTTTGACACAGGTCCCGACCACCCGACGTTCATTCAAGGAGACTTGCACTTTGAGAATTTCGGTGTGTTCGAGGACGGGGCTGGTACGATCATTTATGACGTAAACGACTTTGACGAGGCGTATATCGGCTCCTATCTGTTCGACTTATTGCGGATGGCGGTCTCTGTCGATTTGTTCGCGGCCGAATCAGGGTTTGACGGTAAAGCGGCCATCGAGGCATTTGCACGCTCGTATGCAGAGGCGATTGAGAAGCATGCGAACGGAAAAAGTGAACATATTCAATTTACAAAAGAGAATACGTGTAAAGCTGTGAAGAAAGTCATTAAAAAGGCGGAGAAAAAGAAAGACGAATTTATGTCCGAACGGACGGAAGTACGGGACGAAGAACGTTATTTTTCAACGAGTGACGACTTACTTGCCGTTTCACCTGAAGTACGAGACAAAATCGAGGCGGCCTGGGAAGATTATTTATCTTCTTTGTCGGATGAGCATCGTCATCATGCCGATCATTATGAAATCAAAGATATCGCCATCAAGCTACAAAGCGGTACGGCCTCTATCGGTCTAGAGCGTTATTATATTTTGATTGAAGGGGCCGATCAAGAGCACGATGAAGATGTCATTTTAGAGATGAAACAGGCACAGTCCGCTGTTCCATCGCTATTTCTGCCGACACATCCACTATTTGAGAATGGATTGTCGCACCAAGGGGCGCGTGTCGTTGCCGCGCAGCGGGCAATGGTCCATAGTCGTGACCCTTATCTCGGTTATTTGACGATTGATGGGAAAGAGTACTATGTCAGGCAGCGTTCGCCGTACAAACGAAAAGTGAAGGCAAAGCATATGAAAGACGAGACGTCACTCATTGAGACGTTGAAGGTGCAAGCACAAATCACAGCGAAAATTCACGCACGGGCCGATGCGACGTCTAACGCGCTAGATTATACGGCGAGTGAACGAATTACGGCGGCCATCGGGGACTCACCATCGTTATTCATTCGACAGTTGTCGAGATGGGCCGATTTTTATGCAAATCAAGTTCGCTTTGATTACGATGCCTTTTTGAACTGGGTCGAATCAAGGAAACGTTGAGGACACTTGCGAATCGTAGGGGAAATCCTGCACAATGGAAGCGTAAAGGATGTGTAAGGATCATGATTACAGAACAACAAGTCATCGCCCAGATGCGTCAGGTGATGACACAAATTGAGTCGTCGACGGGCGAAGTGCAAAAGCGTCATTTGGCAAAGTTGATGGGTTTTTGCGAACTGCTGCTAGCGGAGACGTCTGAAGGGAAACCTGTCAGCACGCCACAAATGACGACACCTACGAGTGAGGAAAAACCTCCGCTTGATCGTCAGATGGCCGCTTTCCTCGGGATTCCCATGGAAGAAGACGAACCACCCAAATCCGATTCATTGCTCGATTTTTGAACCACATGTGATACACATGTGGTTTTTTTGTGGATTCACATTCATTGACTTAAATACCATAGGGGGTATAATGAGTGTAAGAAATGAAAAGCAAATGGAGGCGTGAATATGTTGGACTTTCTTTTTGTGGCGGTCATCATTGGAATCGTGTATTTTTGGTGGAGTCGCCGAAACAATGTTAAAACGGTCTCAACGGATGATTTGAAGCGTAGAATCGCAGAAGAGCGGAACATTCAATTGTTGGATGTACGTGAGCCGCATGAATACCGTGGGGGACACATTAAACAAGCGAAAAACGTCCCACTTTCTGGTTTCGGGAACGCACAAGCGAAATATCCGAAAGAAAAGGAGCGTCCCGTCTACGTCATCTGTCAAAGTGGCATGCGTAGCCAACGCGCTGCAGCGATGCTCAAGAGTGCCGGATATACCGACGTCTATTCTGTAAAAGGCGGAATGAACTTCTGGCGTGGATAATAGATGCGACTGAACGAATCGGTTCAGTCGTTTTTTTGTCACCACGTTTTCTCTTTTGCATTTTCGGGGATTCTGCTACGGTAAGGGAAGCAATTGAAAGAGAGGAGATTCATCCAATGGCAGTGATTTTATTTGATATCGATGGCACGTTAGTAGATACGACTGGACCGATGACGCAGGCGATTCATGAGGCGCTCGAGGAACTTCCTCACCTTCCGAAACCGAGTGAAGAGGCGGTCCGTTCAGGATATGGCTTGGCAGGTAACGCGTTTTGGGAGCATGTCATCCCGGAAGCGACGCTCGAAGAAATTCGTCTCATTCGGAGATTGCGTCACACGACGCTCGAAAAGACGATGGAAGGGCAAAACGTCTTATTCGATGGCATTCGTGACATGTTGGAGACGCTTCACGAACAAGGTCATACATTGACGACGGCGAGCAACTGCGGTGTTCATTACATGAACTTGATTTTAGATACGCAACAGATTCGCTCCTACATGACGGCACCGGAATGTTTGGAGTCTGTCAGTGGCGAAAAGAAAGCGGACATTCTGACAGCACACCGTGTCCGTCACGGTGAGGCGGACTATATGATGGTTGGCGATCGCAAATCGGATGTCGAGGCAGCACGGGCACATGATTTCCCGGTCGTTTTGACAGGGTTCGGATTCGGAAATGAAGAAGAGTGGGCGCTTGCGGATCACGTCATCAAATCGCCGAACGATTTAGTCGAATGGGTCAACCGATAAGAAAAGGCTTGTCGCACGTGCGACAAGCCTTTTTGTATGCCTATTCTTACAACCCGAGTGAGATGTATTTGACTTCTAAAAATTCTTCGATGCCGTGATGACCACCTTCACGCCCGAGTCCACTTTCTTTCCAACCACCGAACGGCGCTTGAGGAGTTGAAGGAAGACCGTCGTTCACACCAACGATTCCATACTCTAACGACTCCGCTAAATAGACGGCTTCGTTGATGTCTTGTGTGAACAAGTAAGCGGCTAAGCCGAACGGCGTATTGTTCGCCCGTTCGATCACTTCGTCGAGTGAATCGAATGTCGCGATTGGGGCGACAGGACCAAATGTCTCTTCATTCATGCAGAGCATGTCTTCATTCGCATAACGGATGACTGCTGGACGGATGAAGAGGCCATCTAACACTTCGCCACCATACACTTCACCGCCGCGAATTTGAGCGTCCTCGATATGCTTTTCGACTTTACTGAGCGCATCATCATCAATGAGCGGACCGATGTCGACACCTTCCTCTAGACCGTTCCCGACTTTCAGCGCTTCGACTTCTTTGATGAAACGCTCCGAGAATTCATCGACGACGGCACGTTCGACATAGATCCGGTTCGCACAGACGCACGTCTGTCCGCCATTACGGAACTTCGTGGCGACCGCTTGCGGGACGGCTTTATCTAAGTCAGCTTTGGCCGTGACGATGAGCGGGGCGTGCCCTCCGAGCTCAAGGGAAATCTTTTTCATCGTGTCCGCCGCGTCACGCATGAGCATTTTCCCGACTTCGGTCGACCCGGTGAACGTCAATTTTCGCACTCGCTTGTCTTGTTGCCACGCTTTGACGATATCAGATGCTTGCCCTGTCACGAGGTTGATGACTCCTTTTGGGAACCCTGCCTTTTCGGCTAATTTGACCAATTCAATCGCAGTCAACGGAGTCGCCGATGCAGGTTTCATGACGACCGTACAGCCTGCGGCGAGTGCTGGTGCGACTTTTCGCGTGATCATGGCAGCCGGGAAGTTCCAAGGTGTGATGGCGGCGATGACGCCGACCGGTTGTTTGATGGCAAAGATTCGTTTTTGGTTCGAAGAGGCGGGAATCGTTTCCCCGTACACGCGCCGTCCTTCTGCCGCATACCAGTCGATAAAGCCGTTCGCATAATTGATTTCACCGATGGCTTCTTTCAGTGGCTTTCCTTGTTCCTCGACCATCGTCCGGGCAAGTTCTTCTGTATGTTCTGCAATCAAACGATGCCACTCATTGAGTAGCGCCCCTCGTTCGTCCGCGGTCTTCTGTTGCCATTCCTGAAGCGCTTCATGCGCCGCATCGACAGCTTGTGTCGCTTCGGCGGTATCACTTTTCGTCACGACGGCCATCACATTTCCTGTGGCCGGATTTCGTACCTCGATCGTCTGTTCCGTCTCTGTCCATTCCCCGTTAATGAAGTTTTTCTCTTCTCGCATCTTGATTTCCCCTTTCCAAAAAGTGCACAGTTAATTAGAGGATACCCGTTTTTCTGAAACGCACACAAATTTCCAAAAAATGAGGGGATACAATGTGGATCATCATCGGCTATCTAGTCGGGAGTCTGCTCGGCGGAAGACTTTATGGGTTGTTAAGTGGTCATGATTTAGCGACATCTGGTTCCAACAACACCGGTGCCCGCAATGCGCATCGTATCGGAGGGGTGAAGGCGTTTCTGATCGTGTACGGATTCGATGTGTTGAAGACGATTCTTGTCCTACAGGTGAGCGGAACGTATTTTTGGCAGACGGCACTCGCACTCACGCTCGGTCATATTTATCCGTTTTGGCGAATCCGCGCCGGCGGGAAGGGATATGCCGTTTTTTCTGGAATCATATGGGCATACGACCCGTGGTGGTTTATCGGTGGTCTCCTGATCTTATTACTTTTGATCAAAATGACGGGCAATTCGCGTGAGACCGGGCTCATCATGCTCGTCTTACTTCCGTTGGCTGCACTTGGAAGTATCGGAAATATCATTTGGGCCACACTCATTGCCATCGTGATTGTCTATCATCATGTGAAGGAGGGGAAAGCATGATTGTTTATCGAAAAGCCAGTTCATCTGATTTTGACGCCATTCATCGATTAAATTACGAAACGTTCGTCGAAGAGATTCCGCAACATCCGCCGAATCTAGAACGTCGACTCGTCGACAAGTTTCATGAAGAGAATACATATTGGATTGGGGAAGTGAATGGTGAAGTGGTCGCCATGTGCGCGCTACGTGGCGAAAGACCTTTTTCGTTAGAACAAAAAGGGGTGTGTATGCCTGACGGGGAATGGCTTGAGATACGTCTGCTCGCTGTGAAGAAAGCGTATCGGCGCAATCGTACGTTCGCCGGATTGATGCGAGCAGTCATTGGGGATGCGACAGAACGTGAAGTCGACGGTATCGTCATCAGTAGGACAACGCGTGAACAAGTGCTCTATCGTCGATTCGGGTTTGTCCCATTTGCGGATCCAATCGGTCCTGAGGAAGCACGATATGTACCGATGGTGTTAACGCGTTCGGCATTTTATGAATCAAAGTCAGCGTCGACGCTTCGGCCAAAGAGTTTGCTCGCAGGTCCTGTCGAATGCTCGGAGCGTGTAAGAGCGAGGCTCTCGAGACAGCCGCTCCCACATCGTTCAAACGAGACGGGCCGTATGCTTGAATCCGTTCAGCAACAATTGACGAAACGAATCGGACTTCCTTATGTCTACACGCTTTTAGGAAGCGGCACGGTGGCCAACGATGCGGTCGCATCACGATTGAGCGGACATGGTGTCATTTTATGCGCCGGCGAATTCGGAGAACGTCTTATGGATCACGCATCTCGCGTCAGTCTCTCGTTTGACGTCATTCAAGCTGACCGTAAAGGGAAGTGGGATGTTTCTGAACTTGAACGCATTAAACCAGACTGGGTGTGGACGGTGCATTGTGAGACATCTTTGGGGATCTTAATCGATCTCACCCCGCTTCATGCGTGGCAAGATGTCGTTGCCGTCGATGCGATTAGTGCTGTTGGGACACTCGTCTATGACTATTCCTTTGCTGATTTTGTGACCTTCTCCTCAGGAAAGGCGCTACGGAACGCCCCAGGTCTCGCGTTCGTTGCCATGAAAGAGCGGGCAGAAGCGTTACGAGACGTGCCTCGCTACTTTGACTTATCCCTTTACCAACCAATCGCCTTCACACAGTCAGAACCGCTCCTTGCGGCGATGGATGTCGCATTAGAAGAACTGACGGAAGAGGAAGTCGCGTCGCATGAAGAGAAGATGCTCGTCCTGATCAACTCACTCCGTGAGAACGGCTTACAGATCGAGCTGAGTCCCGCCCAGTCCCCCGGCATCATCACGATCCCGGTGCCGTACGGACAGTCCTCAATCGAGCTCGGTCGACAGCTGTCGTATCAAGGTTATCTCGTGCAATATGAGAGTGAATATTTGAAGCGGGCGAACGTCATCCAAGTATCGACGATGGGTTGGACGACACCTCGCATGATGCGTGACGTCGGTGCCTATATTGCCGAGTGGATGCAACAAAAAACCGCCACTCCTGAGAGTGACGGTTCGCTCAAACTCGAAAATCCTGACGTGCCAAGTGACGAATTTTTCGTCCGAGGCGTCTCCAATTGAAGTAAGCCAGTACGGAGACGACGCCACCCGACCAGAACAGCCATTCATCCGGTCGGATATAGCCGAGTAGTCCGACGAGCAACCCGAGCAAGATGACGATGGCATTGAACGTTTGGCGGTGCAACAGTTCTTTGGATTCCAAGTTGCGTTGGAACATCGCTTGCTCCGACAGGCGTTTTCGCGTTGGTTCTTTTAAGTAGTTGTCGAGAAGCGGCGGGACGTTCAATAATTTCTTCGCATAATTGATTCCGGTCTTCACATATCGGTTTTGAAGCGTTGTCCCGTCTTCCTCGAGCCATTCGATGACAATCGGTTTGCCGAGTGTGAACAGGTCGATTTTCGGGTCGAGAATTTGCAGGATGCCAAGCAAGGTCGACGCGGCCCGCCCGAAGAAGGCAAATTCCGCCGGGAGTTGAATTGGTTCATTTTTGACGAGCAACTGAATATCTTGCAACACTTTCTCGATTAACTTCGTATCGACCGTATCGATATCGGTCTCCAAATAAAACGTCACGGCCTTTTCGAGTGCTTGGCGGATGTTTTGTTTGTTCGCCGTCGGTAGCAAGAATCGTAAATCCTCGAGTCCGTCGACGATGCTGTCATAGTCGAGCGAGATGAACGCCTGTAGAATGTTTCGAATCGTCGCCATGTCTTGCGCTGTCGTCTGTCCGACCATACCGAAGTCGAGTAAGATGATGGTGCCGTCCGCCCGAATTTGGACGTTTCCGGGGTGTGGGTCGGCATGGAACTGTCCACCGAACAACAACTGTTCGGCGGCGAGCGTGAACAGCCGTTCGGCTAGTGCGGAGCGATCGATGTCATTTTCTTTTAAGAAGGCGAGATCGGTGATTCGTCTCGCATCGACCCAGTCCATCGTCAAGACACGGTTTGTACAGAGGTGCTCGTGATAATCCGGGATATAAACGTCCGGGTTATCGGCATACTTTGCTTTAAAATAGAGAGCATTTTTTAATTCGGTTTGAAAATTTAGTTCATCCCCGATGACAAAAATCATTTGGCGATATAAGCTATCTAAGTCGGTCGATTTAGCGAGGGATGTCCGCTTCAACATCGACGTGACAATTCGCATGGCACGGAAGTCCGTACGAATGATTTTTTCGATATTCGGACGTTGAATTTTGATGGCGACCCGTTTCCCGTTTTCAAGCAATGTGGCGCCGTATACTTCCCCAATCGAGGCGGAGGCGACGGCATCGATTCCGACGTCTTTGACGACTTGCGAGTAAGGAACGCCCCATTCAGCCTCTAGAATCGCGCGCGACTTCTCCCAACCCGATGTCGGGACACGGTCGACAAGTTCAGAGAGCTCATTCAGGACGGCGGGTGGCAATAAGTCTGCACGAATGGACAAAAATTGTCCGAGCTTGATCAACAAGCCTTCGAGCCGTAACGCATTTCGTTTATACTCACGCGCGAGCTTGAGCATAAGTGCTTCATATTCTTCTGTCGTGGCAACGCCTTGTTGTTGTTTACGTGAAAAGGCGTACAGCCGAATGATGAATCGGGCGAACATGGTGACGATAATCCATATACGGAACAAAGCGATACGTTTCATTGTAATACCGACATCCTTTACGACAGTCGCTCGACTGACCTGATTTTTTGTAACTATACTTTACCATACAATGCGTTGAAGAAAGGGCAAGGGATGTTCATGGAGTGGGAATTGCTCAACGTCGTCGGAACGATAGCGTTCGCGGCGAGCGGAGCCATCATTGCGATGGATGAAAAATACGATATTTTTGGGGTGTGGCTGCTCGCGTTTATCACCGCCTTTGGGGGCGGTGCGATCCGAAACGTCCTATTAGGAAACCCCGTCAGTTTAATTTGGCAACAGAATGATTTATTTATTTTATGTTTTCTTGTCGCACTCCTTATCTTCCTGCTACCGAGTGTCGTATTGCCACATTGGGAACGTTGGGGTGTCATTGTCGATGCCATCGGTTTGGTCGCCTTCGCCTTTCAAGGAGCACAAGTCGCCATCAAGCTAGATTTGCCATTATCGGCAGCGATTGCGGCTGCTGTCCTGACAGGTGTCGGGGGTGGTGTGGTCCGCGACTTACTGGCCGGGCGTAAACCGCTCGTCTTACAATCGGAAGTGTATGCGATTTGGGCGATCCTCATCGCGGTCATCACGTATTACTTCAAGCTCGAAGGTGGCCTTGCCGTCTATGCACTTTTAATTGTCGTGGCGACACTTCGAGTGATATCCTACTATCGGAAGTGGAATTTACCAGCACGTAAAGTCAGATAAGGGGGAACACAAATGAAAATCTTATTAATGATTGGTGCCGGATTGATGGCACTCGGCGTAGCACTCGGTGCGTTCGGCGCACATGCCTTAAAAGAGAGACTGTCACCAAACATGTTGGCGAACTGGCAAACCGGGGTACTCTATCATATGATTCACGCACTCGGAATCATCGGAATTGCGTCACTGCTCATGCGTGTGAGCATCAGTCAATTTAACATTGCCGGATGGCTCATGTTTGCCGGAATCATCTTCTTCTCAGGAAGCTTGTATGTCATGGCATTGACGGGGATCACGAAACTCGGAGCCGTGACACCGATTGGCGGAGTCTTGTTCATCGCCGCTTGGATTTTTGTGATCGTTGGCGCAACCAAGTTATAACAGAAGACCAGTCAAACCGACATCCATGTCTTTGCTCATGTGTACATGAGGCGAGGATGTGGATTTTTTTTGATGGGTCGTTCCATCAATTGGAAACTTATGAATGATGTATTCAAAATATTATTTGAAAATAGGGTAAAGCGTTTTCTATTTACATAAAACATTACAGGAAGATTTCAAATTGAACGATTCAAAAAGGTATTGATAAATAATAAGTTAGACGATTTCGTTGCCTGCGCGTCTGTCTGTGCGTAATAAAATTGAAATATAACTTTAACAGGAAAATATCTAGCAGTTAGATATAATTAGTCGTGTTGAAACTCAACTAAATGATCGTTTTTGTTACATACTGAAACGGCTTTAAAAATATGTAGTGTAGTAGGTACCCACGTTTGTTATTTAAGAAAGGATGTACCCCATTCATGAATTGGAAACGCACAGTCTCGACGCTGACGCTTGGTGTGATGCTCATCAGCACACATACAGTTGCCGATGCATCGACTTCAATTAAAGAAAAGCAAGAAGAACAACAAAAAGTACAAGAAAAACGCAATAGCGTGAAAAAAGACCAAGCCGACACGTCTTCAAAGATTGAAGTGAACAAAGAAGAGATTTCAAAAGTTCAGGCAGAGGTCAATAAAATGGACGCACAATTGCAAGACATCATCAATGATGTCGCGATGAAGCGCCAAGAAATCAAGCGTACCGAGATGAAAATCGAGGATCTTGAAGCCGACATTAAAGATTACCAAGAAAAAATGAAGGCACAAGAAGCAATGATGAAAGAACGGATGGCCACGATGCAAAAGAACGGTGGCGGCTCGATCAACTGGGCTGAATTCATCTTCGGTTCAAAAAACCTTTCGGACCTCGTCACGCGTATGATCACGGCTGGAACAATCCAGCGAAGTGACCAGGAATTGTTCGATGACTATGAAGCGACACAAAAGTCGTTGAAAGAAGCACAGGCTGACTTGAAAGCAGAACGCGCTTCACTTCTCGAACAGCAAAAAGCACTCGAAGTTCGTCAAGCCGAACTTGAGAAGAAAATGAAGCAACGTGAAAAACGCATCAAAGAACTTGAAGAGAAGAACATCAAGTTCGAATCGCAAATTTTCGATCTTCAAGAGATTGAAGCGACGTTAGTCGCACAAGAACAGGCGATTGCGGCTGAAATCGAAGCACAACGTCGTGAGGAAGAAGAAGCTCGTCGTCGTGCTGAAGAAGCAGCTCGTCAAGAGGCGGCACGTAAAGCAGAAGAAGCACGCCAAGCAGAAGCTGCACGTCAAGCTGAGGCTGCTCGTAAGGCAGAGGCAGCACGAGAAGCGGAAGCGGCTCGTGAAGCTGCACAACAGAAGCAAGCTGCACAACAGAAGCAGGACAATAAATCGAATACCCCGTCTTCGTCGTCTTCAAACAACACGGCTTCATCAACACCAGCACCAAAACCTGAGCCAAAACCGGCGCCAGCACCGAAGCCTGCACCAGCACCAGCGCCAAAACCGGCACCGACGACGTCGACACCAGCACCATCTAGCTCAATGTTCATTCAACCGGCTTCAGGACGCTACTCACAAGGATGGGGTCCTGCGAGTGGCGCGTATGGTTACACGTTCCATAATGGTTTAGATATCGCAGGTCCGACAGGGACACCGATTCGCGCGTCTGCGACAGGTACGGTCATTCGTGCAGGTTGGGGTGGCGCATACGGGAACCACGTCATGATTGCGCACGTCATCAACGGTCAAGTTTGGACAACGGTCTATGCACACATGAACTCGGTATCTGTCAGCTCTGGACAACGTGTGACACAAGGGTCGAACATCGGGACACTTGGGAACACAGGGAACTCGTCAGGTCCGCACTTGCACTTTGAGATTCATAAAGGCGGCTACTCATACTCGGCAACGAGCGCAGGTAGCACAGTCAACCCGCGTCAGTTCTTCTGATACCTCATACAGAAAGCTCCTTTCGATTGCGAAAGGGGCTTTTGTGCGTACAAAAAATCCCTCCGCTGTCGCGAAGGGATGCTTGTTAGTTGGCTTGTTCGATATCGCTTTGACGATTTTGTTTTTTACGCATTTGTTCACGCACGACATAGACGATTGTCAACCCGACCAACCAAGGGATCCCGAACTTCAGCAAAATATTGAAGTCCGTGAACCATGTCGTGATCATTAGGCTGAGGAGTAAGACTGCTCCGAGCAATGGGAGGAACGGATACCCCATCATGCGGACAGGAAGTTTTCGCCCAGTCCATTTCTTACGGAAGAACAAGTGGGAGACGAAGACCATGAACCAAGTGAAAATGGCTCCGAACATCGAGATTCCCATCAAGAACGGATACGATGACTCCATGAATACTTGTAGCAAAGCAGCGAGGACAATCCCGCCCGTTGAAACGAGTAGCGCGAACATCGGAATGCCATTTTTGCTGATTGTTTTGAATGCTTTCGGTGCATCACCGGCTTCCGCGAGTGAGTACATCATACGTGTCGACGCGTAAAGCTGTGCGTTCATCGCAGACAAGGCAGCAATCAAAATGACAAAGTTGAGGATGCCTGCCGCGAACGGGACATCAAACTGTTCCATGACGAGCACGAACGGACTTTGATCGATCCCTGCTTGCTGCCATGGGATGAGCATGAGCATGATGGCGAGCGTGACGACATAGAAGAACGTCAAGCGGAACACGGTAGCGCGTAAAGCGCGTGGTACGGCTTGGTCCGGGTCTTTCGCTTCACCTGCAGTGACGGCAACGAGTTCGGTCCCGAGAAAACTGAAGAGGGAGATGAAAATCGTCACCCACATCCCGTAAAAGCCGAAAGCGAAGAATCCTTCGTTTCCTGTCGTGATCGATTCAATCGGTGATCCTGGTTCGCCGAACAATGTAGCGGCACCAAGGACGATGAAGAGGATGATGGCAGTTACTTTGATGAATGATAACCAGTATTCGGTTGTTCCGAACGTATGAACGTGACGGGCGTTGACGTAAATGAGGAGTCCACCGAAGAGGGCGACCCATACGAACCCGTTCACATCCGGGAACCAGTAACGCATATAGATGGCGATGGCACTGACCTCAACCCCTACAGCTAGTACGTTCGCGACCCAGTAAGAGTAACGGACAAGAAAGCCGGCGAGTGGATGGACGTAGCGCTCGGCGATCGTCCCGAATGATCCGGATGTTGGATGAGCGACCGTCATTTCGGCGAGTGCACCCATGAGTAAGAGGACGATGAACGCCCCGATGGCATAACTGACGAGCACGCTCGGACCAGCAGTTTGGATCGCAAGACCGCTTCCGAGGAAAAGCCCGGTTCCGATGGCGCTCCCGAGGGAAATCATCGTGAGTTGCCGGGTGGACAGCTCGCGTTTTAGTTTATTTGTTTCCAAAATCGATTCTCCTTTAACTGAGTGAAATGTTGTTGTGGACGACTATAGCAGACCGAAAAAAACGATGTCAATTCGAAAAATCGGTGAAGGTTCTCCATTTCGGGGTGCACATATAGAGGCAAAGTTTTTTTAATTTTTTTATTTGACATGGATTCATCCGCCCTGTATAGTACGAGTTAACTTAACTGAAACGAATAAAGGCGTCGACGAAGAGAAGTAACGACGAATCCTGTATGACAGAGAGCTGATGGGTGGTGCGAATCAGTATATAGGACGTCGCGAATGGACTTCTGAGCTCTAAACCGAACTTTGAGTAGGCTTTAGCGGGTTACCCACCGTTATCACGGGGAAGCGGATGATTGTCCGTGAAGTGGGTTCTGTAGAACCAACGAAGGTGGCACCACGGGGTTACTCGTCCTTCTTGTAGCGTAAGCTATGAGGAGACGGGTGACCCCTTTTTCGTTTCAACAATACAAATCGAGGATTGAGAAGAGTAGCGCGAGAAGACGTTTCGTCCAGAGAGTCAGGGATAGTGAAATCCTGACCGAGGCGTCCGCGTGAATGGGCTCATGAGAGCATGGCTGAATGAAGTAGGTCGTGACGGTTTCCCCCGTTATCGGGATACGATGTGATTGCATCGGAGAGAGGATTCTTTGGAATCAACGAGAGGTGGCACCGCGGTCTAGAACCGTCCTCCATACGACGACTGTCGTGTGGAGTTTTTTTATACACATTTTTAGAGGGGGAACAGACGATGATTCAACAATTGGAGACAAACGCATTATCAACAACAGATATGAAAGTGGCAGCAAGCGAGATGTTCCAAGCGGATGAGGCGCAAATCGAACGGGTGCTACTCGCGATGAAAGAACGCGGGGAGACGGCAGAAGAGATGGCGGGACTCGCAGCGTACATCCGTGAAGCGGCACAGTTCCCCCCGACTGATTTACCGGTACTCGATGTGTGTGGTACTGGCGGCGATGGGGCGCACACGTTCAACATCAGTTCGACCGTCGCGTTTGTCCTAGCCGGTCTCGGCATTCCGGTCGCCAAACACGGAAACCGAAGCGTATCGAGTCGATCGGGAAGCGCCGACGTCCTCGAGGCATTGAACGTTCCAATCGTGAAGACGGCAGAAGAAGTACATGCCGACTTGAAGCGGACGAATTTGAGTTTCCTCTTCGCCCAACATGTCCATCCGATTATGAAGCACGTCATGCCAGTCCGGAAACGACTCGCAACGGCGACCATCTTCAATCAAATCGGACCGTTGACGAATCCGCTTCGTCCGAAACGACAACTTGTCGGTGTTTATCATCCGTCGCTACTTGAGAAAATGGCGACCGCGATGCGTCATCTTGGCGTAGAGCGCGGCATGGTCGTACACGGTGCGGGAGGCCTCGATGAAGCGAGCCTCGCCGGTGTGAACGATGTGTACTTCTTTGATGGGGAACAGACGGCGCGTTACGCGGTCGACCCACGAGATGTCGGCTTGATGCGGGCACCGCTCGAAGCATTACGCGGAGGGACACCGGAAGAGAACGCCGCGACACTTCTCGCCGTGTTGAACGGAGAAACAGGTCCGGCACGAGACGTCGTCTTACTGAACGCGGCGCTGGCACTTTGCACGTACGGCACGACTTCGACGCTCCGTGAGGGAGTGAAAGAGGCGAAACGAAGCATTGACGAAGGACACGCCTTGCGCGTGTTACAACACTTACAACGTACGGAGGTAGAGGCATGAGTTATTTAACGAAAATCATCGGAACGAAAATCGAAGAGGTCAGTCGCATGCAGCCTATTGATGTTGCTGTGACAAAACCGGTTGCTCTTTTAAATATGATGAATGATGGATTTCATATCATCTCGGAAATCAAGCGATCATCCCCCTCGAAAGGAATGATTCGAGAAACGGTCGACGTCGCCGAACGGGCTCGTCAATATGAACAAGCCGGTGCCACGATGATTTCCGTTCTGACAGACAAAACGTATTTCAACGGATCGTTTGACGATTTGCGACAAGTCGCCGACGTTGTCACGATTCCGGTGCTCTGTAAAGATTTCATCATCGATGAACGACAACTCGACTATGCGAAGCATTACGGAGCGAGTGTGGCACTTCTCATCGTGGCAGCCCTTCATCCGACACGTCTCCACGAGTTGACGCGATATGCCCGCTCCATTGGTCTCGACGTCTTAGTCGAAGTACATGACGAGACGGAGTTACACATCGCGCTCGAACTTGATGACGTGTTGATTGGCATCAATAACAGAGACTTAAAAACGTTCGATGTATCCCTCGAGACATCGATTGATTTGATGAAACGCTACCCCGACGTCACATTTGTCAGCGAAAGTGGTGTCAGTACGGTCGAGGCAGCTGCGCGTTTACAAGAAGCTGGGGCAAGCGCCATTCTCGTCGGGGAAGCACTCATGCGTGAAGAAGACCCGACCCGGTTACTCGAGGAGTTGAAAACATGTTCGTTAAAATCTGTGGAATAAAGACAGAAGAAGCTGTCCAGGCAGCGGTCGAGGCGGGAGCGGATGCCATCGGGTTCGTATTCGCACCGAGTTCCCGTCAAATCGACGTGGCGACAGCGAAGGCGCTAGCTACACAGATCCCACAATCGGTTCGAATCGTTGGTGTGTTTTTAAGTCCTTCAATGGAAGACATCAAGCAAGCGATGGACGTCGGGCTGACGGATTTACAAATTCACCATCGGACACAATCAATGGAAGAACTCCGCATCTTCGGGTTACCGGTTATCGATGCGTCGACCGAGGAGACGGCGGATGTCCGGTTGATGGATCATCCGAATCCGGGAAGTGGGCAAGTATTAAACTGGGACGCAATCGACCGGCCGAAACGTCCGTTTTGGCTAGCGGGTGGTCTATCCCCAGATAATGTGAAACAAGCGATTCAAACGATTCAACCAGACGGCGTCGACGTCTCGAGCGGTGTCGAGACGGACGGTGTGAAAGATATCGAAAAAATTCGTGCGTTCATTCAGCGCGCCAAGGAGGAACTATGATGTATGCACAACCAGTGAACGGGAAATTTGGACAATACGGTGGGAAGTACATTCCGGAGACGCTCATGCAAGCGGTCGAAGAATTAGAGGTCGCTTACGAAGAAGCGAAGCAAGATCCTGAGTTTCAAGAACGCTTCTCTTCTTTATTAAGCGAATACGTGGGACGTGAGACACCTCTCTACTATGCGTCGAACTTGAGTCGTCGCCTCGGGACGAATGTCTATTTGAAACGGGAAGACTTGAACCATACCGGTGCCCATAAAATCAATAACACGATTGGGCAGGCGCTCCTCGCGAAGCGGATGGGGAAACAGAAAGTCGTCGCGGAGACGGGTGCTGGTCAGCACGGCGTCGCGACTGCGACGGTATGTGCATTACTCGATTTAGAGTGCACCATCTTCATGGGTGAGATCGACGTCGAACGCCAAGCGTTAAACGTCTTTCGGATGGAACTGCTCGGAGCGAAAGTCGTCCCTGTCAAATCAGGCAGCCGTACGCTAAAAGATGCCGTCAATGAAGCGCTCCGTTACTGGGTCAAACATGTCGACGATACACATTATGTGATGGGCTCTGTACTCGGACCGCACCCGTTCCCGCAGATGGTACGTGACTTCCAAAGCGTGATTGGAACAGAGACGCGTCGTCAAATCCTCGAACAGACCGGACGCCTCCCAGACGCCGTGGTCGCTTGTGTCGGTGGAGGAAGTAACGCCATGGGGATGTTCTATCCGTTCTTGAACGATGAGTCGGTCGCCCTCTACGGTGTCGAGGCGGCAGGTAGTGGCATTGATACAGATAAACACGCGGCAACCCTTACGAAAGGGGAAGTCGGTGTCCTACATGGTTCGCTCATGTATGTCCTACAAGATGCGGCGGGTCAAATCGAGGAGGCACATTCAATCTCAGCCGGGCTCGATTACCCAGGGGTAGGACCAGAGCATAGCTTCTTGAAAGATATTGAGCGGGTGCGGTATGCAGCTGTTACAGATGAAGCGGCACTCGATGCGTGTCTTGCTCTCAGTCGACAAGAAGGCATCATTCCTGCCTTGGAGTCTTCGCACGCTCTCGCTTACGCGGAGACGCTCGCGAAGACAATGGGAGAAGACGAAACATTGGTGATTTGTTTATCAGGGCGCGGAGACAAAGATGTCCACACAATCCGAGAGAAGGTGGCGACACGATGAAACTAGAGACAGCGATTCGAGAGCGAGAAGGGGCTGCATTCGTCCCGTATATCATGGCTGGTGATGGCGGGATGGACCGACTCATTCCGACCATTGTGGAACTAGAACGGATGGGTGCGACGGCGATTGAACTAGGAATCCCTTTCTCGGATCCGGTGGCAGATGGCCCCATCATTGAGGCGGCAGGAATGCGTGCTCTTGAAGCAGGTGTGACGCTTGAAATGGTATTGAACCATTTAATAGAAGGAAATGATCAATTTAACGTTCCAATCGTCTTGATGACATACTTGAATCCAGTGTTTCGGTTCGGGGTTCAACCGTTCTTTGACCGGGCGAACGAATGCGGCGTAAGTGGGGTCATCATTCCGGATCTCCCGTTTGAAGAGAGTCTCCAATTGTTCGCAGATATCGAGCGGCATGACGTCGCCGTCATCCCGCTCGTTACATTGACGAGTAGCGAAGAGCGTACGGCATCCATCTTAGAGAAAGCGGAAGGGTTCGTCTATGCGGTCACGCTCAAAGGGACGACAGGGAAAGCGGATGTGTTCCCGGACGAGTTACTCGCCTATCTGACTCGATTGACAGAGCAGTCGCGCGTTCCCGTCTTAGCAGGGTTCGGCGTACATCGTCCGGAGCAAGTGCAGACGTTAGGACAAGCATGTGATGGTGTCGTCGTCGGAAGTTTCATCGTCGAGGCACTCCATGAAGGACGAACAGATGACGTCGAGACGTTGATTCGATCGGCAAAGCACATACACGCATAAGAAAACCGGCGCTTCAAAAGAGGCGCCGGTTATTCGTTTACTCATAATTCCACTCGATCGAGACCGTCTTCACCAAATTTTTGGTCGAGTTGATCATGACGATACATCGAAGCGAGCACATATAAAAGGTCGCCTTCTTCGATGGATGTTTGTCCATTTGGTGGAATCAAGTATTCGTTTCGGACGATGGCGTTCACGACGGTGTTCGGTGGGAGCGTGATATCCGCTAGCGTCTTGCCAATCATCGAAGAACTCTCCGTGACAACATAAGGAACGAGCTTATGTTGGGACTGTTTACTCGAGACGAGGGCAATCGTATACGGGGAACGGATTTTATCCGGACCGAGTAACCCTAATTTTTCAGCGAGCGGTGTCAACGTCGTTCCTTGAATCAAGGCACTCGTTACGACGACGAAGAAGACGGCATTGAATAAAAGCTGACTGTCTTCAATCCCTGCGATTAGAGGGAAGGTAGCTAATACAATCGGGACAGCTCCCTTTAATCCGGCCCAAGAGATAAACAGTTTCTCTTTTCTCGTGAATGCCATGCCGAGCGTCGATAGATAGACGGCGATCGGGCGGGCGAAGAACATGAGGACGAATGAAATGAGTAGGCCTTTCCAAATCAAGTCCGGTTCGATGAGTTGACGTGGGAAGACGAGTAACCCAAGAATGACGAACATGATGATTTGCATAATCCATGCGAGTGCTTCTGAGAATTGGACGATTGTCACTTCATGCGCCGTATCCGCATTTCCGACAATCATGGCGGCGATATAGACGGCGAGCAGTCCGCTTCCTAATAAGTAAGCCGTGATACCGTATGTGAGAAATGCCATCGAAATCATGAGGACGGCATGCAGTCCACTCGACTCTAATCTCAGATGATTCAACATGAGGCGTGACAGTTGGCCAAGGATAAAGCCGATGAGTGCTCCGACAACGATCTGAAGGACAAACATCCAGATCCCATCCCAGATGGTCGTTTCTGGCTTCATCATGAAATCGAGAGCGAGAATCGTCAAAAACATCGCCATCGGGTCGTTCGTGCCGGACTCGGCTTCGAGTGTCGCACCGACTTTCGGTGAGATGTTCTTTCCTTTAAATGCAGCGAAGACGGCTGCCGCGTCGGTCGAACCGATAATCGCACCGAACAAGAAAGATTCAATCCAATCGAAACCAAATACGAAACGAACGGCCACGGCAACAACGCTTGTCGTGATTAAGACACCAAGCGTAGCGAGTGAAGCGGCTGGCGCGAGCACGCGACGCATCGATGACCATTTCGTCTGAAGCCCCCCTTCAAACAAAATAACGATCAAGGCGGCTACCCCGATCAGCTGTGCCAGGTTGGAGTCGTCGAAGAAGATGAGACCTGTAATATCGCTTCCCATGATCATGCCGATCCCCATAAACAAAATCAAGGCGGGCAGGCCGAAGCGAGTCGAGATTCGCGTCGCCATGACACCGGCTACAAGGAGTAGACCGAAGAGTAAAATGAGTACATCAGTACTTAAGACAGGTACGGGCAAACACAACACATCCTTTCCAAAAGCAATACTCTTAAGTTCATTGTACCATGAAATCGTCTGATATTTCAGAATTGGGGATTATACCAACCTTGCGCATTGGAATTATGAGTTATGGATGTGGTAAAGTGAGGACATCGAATAAGGAGGGATGATGATGTCTAAAATTCACGTCATTCATGAGAACGAAGAATGGACGAACCACCTGGTTCATCGTTTAGAAGAACTACAGTTGCCTTATGAACTATGGCACTTGGACCAAGGGACGATTGATCTCGAAGCAATCCCCCCGGAAGGTGTCTTTTATAATCGTATGAGTGCTTCTTCGCACACACGCGGTCATCGGTACGCGCCTGAGTTGACGGAAGGTGTCCTCGCTTGGCTAGAGGCGCATGACCGTACCGTGTTCAACGGAACGCGTGCCATCCGTCTAGAAGTGAGTAAAGTCAATCAGTACACGGCGCTTCGCCGCGAAGGGATTCGTGTACCGAAGACGATTGCGGCGGTCGGTAAAGACCAAATCATCGAGGCGGCCGAAAAGCTAGACATGACACCGTTCATCACGAAACATAATCGTGCCGGAAAAGGACTCGGGGTCCAATTGTTCCATACGATCGAAGGATTGAAGGAATATGTGTATGGTGCCTCGTTTGAGGACTCGATTGACGGCATCACGCTCATCCAACAGTATATTGAAGCCCCGGAACCGTATATTACCCGTTGTGAATTCATCGGTGGGAAGTTCCTTTATGCGGTGCGTGTCGATACATCGGAAGGATTCCAGCTCTGCCCGGCAGATGCCTGCTCGATTGAAGACCAGTTCTGCCCGGTCGGGGAGACGCCACCGGCGAAGTTTGAAATCGTCGAAGGATTCGATGACCCCATCATTCCACAGCTCGAACAGTTCCTGAAAGCGAATGAGATTGATATCGCCGGAATTGAGATTATCCGAGACCGAGACGGTAACGTCTACGCCTACGACGTCAATACGAACACGAACTATAATTCCGACGCTGAAGCGAAAGCAGGGCGCTATGGGATGCTTGAATTGGCTACTTTCTTAGGCGACGCGCTTCACGTCACCACGACAAAATAAGGGTCAGGCGCTCGCCTGACCCTTTTGCTGTGTATGTTTGAGTTGCTCTTCAAATCGATGTTGGACTAATTCTGCTGTCGGTGCCATTCGTTCGATGAACGAATCTAAACGTTCCGCAGTGTCACGATCGGTTTCTTTAAACACGCGCATCGTTGTTCACCTCGTTAATCAGGATTACTTGCTTACATCATCCTTAATTCCCGAGGTGCTATACGCGTAAACCTTTTACACGCTAAAGAATGTGCTCAAATTTTCTTTCGGTAAGATGTTTCCGACGTAGAAGTCGCCGAACTCACCGTATTTCGCACTCACTTCATCGAAGCGCATCTCGTATACGATCTTCTTGAACTGAAGTGAATCTTCAGCGAAGAGCGTGACGCCCCATTCCCATGCGTCGAATCCAGTCGACCCACCGATGAACTGCTGAATCTTACCGGCATAACTACGGCCGATCATGCTGTGGCGATACATGAGGTCTTTGCGCTCATCCATCGACAACATGTACCAGTTGTCGCCGTCGCGACGAGCCTTGCTCATCGGATAGAAACAGATGTGTGCGGCTTTTGGAAGTGTCGGGTAGAGACGTGAGCGGATATGAGGGTTTTGATATGGGTCCCCATCTCCAGATCCACGATACATACCGAGCTCGATGACCGACACGTACGAATACGACGGAATCATATAGTCGTATAGCGCTGTTTTGCGGAATGCGCGCTCGACGTCTTCAAGTTCGTTGAATGTCGGGCGAAGCACCATTAAGACGAGGTCTGCCTTTTGACCGAGAATCGAGTAGAAGGCGTGGCTTCCTTCACCTTTTGCTTCAACTTCTTCAAGTGAGGTGAGGAACGCAGTGAACTCGTCAATCATCTGTTGACGCTTCTCGGCGTCGACGAGCTTCAAACGAGCCCAATCGATTGTGCGGAAATCATGAAGGGTATACCATCCGTCTAATGTGGCGGCGGCATGTTGTGTATCTGTCGTAGGTACTGGACGTTCTGACATAAAAAATCTCCTTTCGGGACTTGGCTTCGCCGTCTATTTTACCATACACGCTTCACTGACTGGCAACTTTGAGGCACTG
The DNA here is from genome assembly GCF_018617575.1 of Exiguobacterium sp. s160. Classification (NCBI taxonomy): domain Bacteria; kingdom Bacillati; phylum Bacillota; class Bacilli; order Caryophanales; genus Exiguobacterium; species Exiguobacterium sp. s160. Next base: position 344,439 of record NZ_JACSKK010000002.1, on the reverse strand, counting down.
TGAGGGTTATCACGATTCATGACGGGTAAAGAACAGAGGACAGAAACATGAAAACGGCTACAAAAATGGCTGTATCAGTCGATTTAGCGAAACTGTTCTATTCATATAATGATTGATTCTAAGCGATTTATGGCGGAATGGGCAGAATAGTTTATTTTAAAAAGGGTACTGTGTATAATTGAAATCGCGTAAAGACACAAGTCAACGGCAAAACCACTAGCAGTCATGCTGTAAATTGAGAAAAGGGGTTCATTCGTTATGAAATTATTTGAAACGTTGAAGCAAAAAGTCAGTCCGATTCGTCCGACCATCGTCTTCCCAGAAGGCGTCGATGAGCGTGTTCTTGGAGCCGCTGTTCGATTGAAAGCAGACGGTATGGTAGAACCAATCGTCGTCGGTACGAAAGCAGACGTCGAAGCGGTTGCGGCAAAACACGGTTTCGACATCTCAGGTTTGACACAATATGACCCAGCGACATACGAAGACATCGATGTTCTCGTCGAATCATTCGTCGAGCGTCGTAAAGGAAAAGCGACAGCCGAACAAGCGCGCGAACTCCTCACATCGGATGTGAACTACTTCGGAACGATGCTCGTTCATACAGGAAAAGCAGAAGGTCTTGTCTCAGGCGCGATGCACGCGACGGCCGATACGGTACGTCCGGCACTTCAAATCATCAAAATGCAACCAGGGATCAAAAAGACGTCGGGTGTGTTCATCATGGTACGTGACGACGAGCAATACGTCTTCTCGGACTGTGCAATCAACATCGCACCGGACGCTGCAGACTTAGCAGAGAACGCATTCTTGTCGGCAGCGACAGCGAAGACATTCGGTATCGACCCACAAGTCGCGCTTCTTAGCTTCTCGACGAAAGGTTCTGCGAAGTCACCTGAAACGGAGAAAGTCGTGGAAGCGACTCGCCTTGCAAAAGAAAAATCACCGAACCTTCCAATCGACGGAGAACTTCAATTCGATGCGGCATTCGTCCCTAGCGTAGCGGCGAAGAAAGCACCGGGTTCTGACGTTGCTGGTAAGGCGAACGTATTCGTCTTCCCAAGTCTTGAAGCAGGAAACATTGGCTACAAGATGGTTCAACGTTTCGGTGGATTCGAAGCGATCGGCCCGATCCTTCAAGGTCTCAACAAACCAGTGAACGACTTATCACGTGGTTGTAACGAAGAGGACGTCTACAAATTGACACTCATCACGGCAGCACAAGCAATCGACGAGCGCAACGAAGCGTAAGTTGGGAGCATCCTTCTTGATAGAAGGGTGCTTTTTTTGTGTTTTTTTGAAGGGGAGCTGAGGTAAACTATAAGAGGAATCCATTATCGAAAGGGGAGCTATGTATGCAAAGCATTCATGCGACGGAATTACGAGAAAAGTTAGAGAACGGGGAGTCTCTCCATATCATCGATGTGCGCGAACAAGATGAATATGATGCAGGGCATATCCCGAACGTACCGCTCTATCCACTATCTGAATTCCCACATGTGACAGAAAAGTTGGCACAAGACAATGTGTATCACGTCATCTGTCGCTCAGGTGGACGAAGTCAAACAGCATGTGATTACTTAGAGTCGCAAGGCTACAAAGTCGTCAACGTCGACGGCGGGATGCTCGCTTGGGATGGCGACATCGAAGCGTGATGCTAGAAAATCCTTGGGTCGTCGTACCCCTTCTCATCGCGCTCTACCTCACGGTCTATGCGGTGATGAAGCGATTTGACTGGGAGAAGTGGCGACTCGTCTGGGCAGTCTGGGTGATGCTTATCATCATCTTATTGACGATCGAACTCGTGACAAGTCTATAAAAAATGCGGAACCTTCTTAAAAAAGAGGTTCCGCATTTTTTATGCGTCTTGGCGCTTATCGAATGTGATCGATGCGATGGCATCATGCTGGTGAATTGATTCTTCGTTACGGCATTCGACGAAGAAGTTCAAGACTTCTTTCATCTCGTACAAGTCAGCCGCGATCAAGCGGACCATGTCCTCGACGAAACGCGGGTTTTCGTACGCAATTTCAGTCGCACGTTTTTCATCCGGACGTTTGAGGACCGGGTGGAGTGGTGCTGAGGCGTTCGACTCCGCTGCATCGAGAAGGGCTGCACGCCAGTCGAATCCGTCCATCGACGTCTCATCAAGACCTGCTTCAATCGTGATATAACCACGTTGGTTATGGGCGCTGTACTCACTGATTTCTTTTGAACATGGGCAAAGCGTCGTGACATTGATGACGAGACCGACCGTCACGTTTGCGACGCCCGTTTCAAGGTTGTACGTCACACGGTGCATGACGTCCGCGTTCATCAAACCGCTAAGACCTGTCGCAGGTGCTTTACGCGTGAAGAACCATGGGTAACGGATTGTCAATTGGCCTTCCGTTTGTTCCATACGCTCGGCAAGCTCCTGTGCGAACTCGATCAACGAACGGTTCGATACCGTCCACCCTTGTTGATGGTACGCGTCGAGCTGTTCCGTCAAACGAGACATGTTGATTCCTTTACGGTCTTGAACGAGCGATGTCGTCAATTCGAATGTAGCGACCGTTGATTGGACCCCTTCTGGCGTCTCGACGTTCACAGGGTGCTTCACATTTGAGATGCCGACACTGTCGAGGGCGAATAAGAAGTTTTTCGGTGTATTTTGTAAATCGACCATCTGTTCTTTCTCGGTCGGCTTTGTTCCTTTAATCGGTGGGACCGACCCGAACAATTTATGTCGTTCTGCTTTAGTAGGTAAAGCGACATGGCTTGTAGACATAATCGGATTCTCCTTTTTTTAGAGCGGTTCAAAGGACCACTCGTTCTTGTTAGGATTTTATCACGAAATGATGGCTGAACGGGTATGATTTTGCTCTCATAACATGTTTTGAATATGCAATCGCAAAAAAATCCTTCAGATATTGAAGAAAGAGGATTGATTTACTTTGTGAACGGGAATAAAATGGTCCTGTGAACTTAAAAAATAGATCACTATTAAATATGAAGGAATTGAAAGAAAAAAGGAGATGTTTTTATGGATTGGCAGTTAGTCCTGCAGTATGCCTGGATCGTCGTCGTGCTCGTCGGTTTGGAAGGCTTATTATCTGCAGACAACGCGCTCGTCTTGGCCGTCATGGTCAAACACTTGCCGCGTACAGAGCAGAAGAAGGCATTATTTTATGGTCTCCTCGGGGCGTTCGTCTTCCGATTTATCGCATTGTTCTTGATCTCGTTCTTGATCAACGTATGGCAAGTACAGGCACTCGGTGCACTTTACTTAATCGGAATGAGTGCGCGACACCTGTATATGACCTATAAGGCGAGGAAGATGGAGCCGCAACAGGAGTTGGCGGCCGAAGCGAAAGAAGAGACGGCTGTCACAGAAAAGCCGGTATCGAAGAAAGAGTTTTGGCTCACTGTTGCGAAAGTCGAGTTTGCGGACATCGCTTTTGCGGTCGATTCGATCTTAGCCGCGGTCGCGCTTGCGGTCAGCCTGCCACCACTCGGTCTCGGTGAAATCGGTGGGATTGACTCAGGTCAGTTCTTCGTTGTCTTGACTGGTGGACTCATCGGGGTCGTCTTGATGCGATTTGCGGCACGTATTTTCGTCAAATTGCTTCATCAACGTCCTACACTTGAAACGGCCGCCTTCATCATCGTCGGTTGGGTCGGGGTCAAATTGACGGTTCTCGTACTCGAGCACCCAGGGTTCAAAGAATTGATTGCCGGTACGCCGTTCGAATTCATGGGACTCCCAGACGGATTCGTCCACTCGACAGCTTGGACCATCTTCTTCTGGTCAGTCATGGTCGGGATTGCGACATGGGGCTGGTTCTCATCGAAACCGACAGCGGTCAAACATTAAAAAAATTGGTCTCTCGTTTTTAAGCGAGAGACCTTTTCTTATGCCTGTACATTCTCTTTTTCGTAAATCGGCACCCAGCCCTCGGTCGTCACGAAAATACGAACGGCGACGACTTGGCGGTCTTCTTGCAATGTGAAGTAATGACGTGTGTTGACCGGTACGGAGATGAGGTCACCCGGATTGAGCTCGATATTGAAGTAACCGCGTTCTGCATCGTCAATCGCAAAGATGCCGTGACCACTGACGATGAAACGAACCTCGTCGTCCGTATGGTGATGTTCTTTTTGGAAGTTGACGAGCAGTTCGTCTAAGTTCGGCGTCGCATCGGACAAGGAGATGACGTCAGCCGTTTGGTAACCACGTCGCGTCGATACGTCTTGAATCTCGTCTTGGAACGTCGATAAAATGACGGCTTTGTCTTCGTCTGTTAGTTGATAGTTCTCTTGAAGGGAAGCCGGTAATTTCGCGATGTCCCATGCTTCGTAAAGGATGCCTCGTGATTCTAAAAAGTCACGTACCTCTTGTTGATCACTGACACGTTCTTCGGTTTGTTGAAAATAAATCGTTGCCATGTTGAATTCCTCCTTATGAATGGACGCCTAAGGCGCGTAATTTTAATGAATAGCTAAACAAAAATTCATATGACTCTAAATAACGTTTTGCCGCAGCGGGCGTTTCGCCCCAAACGGTGATCCCATGGTTCCGGATGAGAACAGCACCGGCATCACTTGTAACATGTGGGGCAAATGCACGGGCAAGCGTCGGGATATCCGCATGGTTCTCGACAATCGGGATCCGGACAATTGCCGCTTCCTCCCAATGGCCGAGTGCCTTGATGATTTCTTGACCCGTGAACGTAACATGACCTTTTGCTGCATAAAGCTCCGAGATGACGTTATTGTCGACCGTATGCACGTGAAGGGAACAGGTTGCGTTCGTGTTGTTAAAGATTTCGACGTGTAGCAACGTCTCCGCGGACGGTTTGCCTGAGTGTTCTCCAATCAATTGACCGGTCGCATCGACGAGAACGAAGTCTTCATCCGTACGCTTTCGTTTATCACGACCGCTTGCTGTCACGAGGAACGTCAGCGGGTCGTCCGATACGCGGATTGCCAGGTTGCCGCTCGTGCCGGGGAACCAGTCCCGTGCGGCGAGCTCGTCTTTAATGTCGGCAAGTTCGACCCATCGTTCTTGTACAGTCATACGTTCACTCCTTTCATATAAGCTGAAATGTCATGGAATGTCTCGAACGGAACATAGTGAATTCCTTCCGCCTCGCATAGCGAAATCAGTTGACCGCGCGCATACACGACGTCGGCGCGTTTGGCGATTTCAAAATCGGTGACGGAATCCCCGATCACGATTAACGTGTCGGTAGGTGAGACGATCTGTCGGGCAATCGTCGGCTTGCAACATCCGCAATCGTTCGAGCAATGGGCATCACATGAATGAGGCCATGTGACGCGCGCTGTCGCTTCTGAAAAATCAACGTGATTGCAGTAGATGTGTTCCGGTGCGACATGACCTTCTAGAATCGGATGGACGAAAAAGTCCATGCCTCCACTGACGACATCAAATCGAAAACCCTGTGATTGTATCTCTTGCAAAAACTCGACAAACCCCGCTCGAAGCGTGATGGTCGACTGCAGAAAGTCGCGATACAAAGTCTCCTGATGACTCGGGAGCAGGCTGAACATCTGACCGACGCCTTCTCGAATGGAGAGCGTTTGGTTCAAAACACCATCTTTGAGTTCGACCCATTCAGGTGGGGCGAAGCGTCGCATCAACACGATGATGTTATCTTCTTCCGTGATGGTTCCGTCGAAATCACAGATGACGTGCGTACTCATCGCGCACCCCACGCATTCAGCGCAGTCGATAACGCATCGGTCTCGCTCGTTTTACCGATTACCTGATCGATTGCTTGGCGGAACGCCCTCGCTCCAGCAACCGCACCGTCGGGATGCCCATGAATCCCACCGCCTGCATTGATGACGACATCCGTTCCGAAGTCACGAATCAAATCCGGAACGAGTCCTGGGTGAATCCCGGCAGACGGGACAGTCAGAATCGGTTTCGTCCAATGGGATTCCGTCGCATACGTTTGAATCTGTTGTGTTTCGTCTTTCGGTGTCGAGAGTGAACCATATGGCGACGGGAAGAGCGTCAAGTCCGCCCCGGCGAGTCGAATCAGTTTCCCAAAGAGGAGGGAATGACGAATCGATCCGGTCAACGCTCCCGCAAAAGCAGGATGTGCCAAAATCGGGACGTGAATCTCAGGGTCTTTGGCGAGCTCTCGTAACACGTCAAGCCCGTACGTATACACGTTGAACAAAAATGCGGTCGCGCCTGCCTCGATCAAACGTTTTGCCTGATCGCGTAAGGTGAAAACGGGTCCGCTCAACGTGACGGCGTATAGAACGGAACGACCCGTCAATTCTTGATGTTCTTGAATGATCGATGCTCCAATTCGAGCCCGTTCGAGCGATGGGGTGAGCGGATTGTCATATAAAATCTCATCGTCTTTGACGAGGTCGATTCCGCCGTTGAATTGGTCACGGAGCTGTGTCGCCAAAAAGTCGAGATCCCGGCCGATGACACCTTTGAAGATGCTCATGGCGAGCGGTCGGTCGTGTACTTGAAGGATGTCGCGGACCCCTTCAACACCGAATGCGGCACCCGGAAAGTCCGATGCGAGCTCATTCGGGAGCGATAGGTCGACAAGTTGGACGTTTGGGTCGAGCGACAGCTTTCCGAATGTCGTCGTCAGAATGGATGAAAAGTCCGGCGTCACATTATGTAGCGGGTAACGAATCGAGAAGCGACTCGTCGTTTCCTGTTGGGAGGTATCGATGACCTCACCGCGGAATGCCTGTAGTTGATGCTGTTCGAGATGGTTCAATTCGGTCCATGTCCCGACGGTCAGCTCATGTGCGATTTTCTCAGCCACGCGTTCGACGTGATCGGTATGTTTGATTTCATAAGTTGCGATGACTCCCATAAGTTCCTCCTTTCAGGTCAAACAAAAAATGACCTCATGCCAAGGCAAGAGGTCATTCGAAAACAATGAACTCTTATCTCTCAGCGATAGCTGCAAGAATTAGCACCGTGCCATTACTGGTCGGTTGCTGCGACATCATCGGGCTTGTCCCTCCGTCTGCTCTTGATAAGAATAGTTGTGAAGTTGTGAAATTTAATTGAATTTTTACATAGAATCGCTCACTCGTCAATTCCTTTTTTTGAGAAAAAAAGTTTAAAAATAATGTTTCTATATATGCGTGTCAAAAATAGGGAGTCGATCGAAAATAGAGGATTGACAACTAGCGTGCCTAGTCCGTAATATTCGTCTCAACACGTCAAACACAATTACATCATTTACTCTTATCGCGAGTTGGCAGAGGGAATTGGCCCTAAGACGCCGCAGCAACCGACCATTTGGCACGGTGCTACATCCACCAGACATATGTCTGAAAGATGAGAGGAACAACCAATTTGGGTGTGCCTCTTTCTCGCGGAGAAAGGGGCTTTTTTCATGCATAGATTCAAGAAAGGGGAAAATCATCATGGCTTATGAGGCGTTTACAGAACAAAGTGTCGTCGAACACGTTCGACAGTTGGGGTTACTAGAAGAGGGGATTGCAGAATGTGAGGAAATTGGAGATGGAAATTTAAATCTCGTCTTTCGCATTCGTCAAGGAGAAACGTCATTGATTGTGAAACAGGCGTTGCCGTACGCAAAAGTTGTTGGAGAGAGTTGGCCGCTCACGCTTGACCGTTCGTGGATTGAACAACTGGCCCTCCGTGAGTTTTCAAAAGTCGTACCACAATTCGTACCGGATGTACTCGGTAGTGACCGTGAACTCGCCTATACGATTTTGGAAGATTTGTCAGCTTTTGAAATCGTCCGGACAGGCTTCCTAAAAGGAGAGAGCTATCCGAATTTGGCGCGTCACGTCGGTACATTCCTCGGGGAGACGTTGTTTGCGACGTCTGACTATGCGAAAGGACCGCTCGCCAAGAAACAAATCGAAAAAGAGTATTACAATCCAGAGCTATGCGATATCACGGAAAAGCTGATCTTCACCGACCCGTATCGTGATGCAGAATCGAATCAAATCGAAACGGCTCTTCGTCCGGACGTGGAGCAGCTGTGGTCAGATCTCGCCTTGAAAATTGAAGTGACGAAATTGAAGGTTGGGTTCGTGACCAAACATGAAGCGTTGCTACATGGGGATTTACATACAGGAAGCATTTTTGCGACGCGTCAGGAAACGAAAATCATCGATCCTGAGTTTGCCTTTTACGGTCCATTCGGTTTTGACATCGGTCAAATCATCGCCCATTTGGTGTTCTCGACGTATGCACATCCGTTGAAGCGGTTCGAACGCTTCACAGAAGTGCTCACTCTGTGGGAGACGTTCGAAAAAACGTTCCGCACCCGCTTCACACAGGCGGTCGAGCCGTTCAACACAGTAGGATTCGTGGACGAACTGTTGCCATCGATTTTGAGTGATGCGATCGGCTACGCAGGCTGCGAATTGATTCGTCGGACGGTCGGTCTAGCGGGCGTTGCTGACTTAGAAACATTACCAGACGACCTTCGGATCGAACGGAAACGTCACGCCCTAGAACTTGGCACGCGTCTCATCAAACAGCGTCATCAGATTCAATCCATCGATCAGCTGATCCCGGTTCTATCGGAGGTGCGGGTATGAGTGTGCAAAGTATACATTTCGATGCCGACACGGAAGTGTTGACGATTTTAGATCAGACGCTGTTGCCGCAAGAAGAGCGCTATATCGAAGTGTTGACGCTCGAACAGGCCGAACAGGCGATCAAGTCGCTTCAAGTCCGGGGTGCGCCGGCCATCGCTTATTTCGGTGCGTTCGTCCTTGCAAAAGAAGCGTCACGCCTGCAAGACAATCCCTATTTTCATCTCCAATTGAATCAGGTTGGTCAACGGTTGATTGCGACAAGACCAACAGCGGTCAACTTACAACACGTCATCGAATCACTCCTTCGACTGAATGTGGGGGAAGACTTTGAGCAGATCGCAAAAGCAATCAAAGCGCGTGCGATTGAAATCTATGAACAAGACGTGGCCACGTATCGCACGATTGGTGAACATGCGTTGACCGTGTTACCTGCTGGAGGGAACGTGTTGACGATTTGTAACGCCGGTGCCATAGCGACGTCACGGTACGGTACCGCGCTCGCACCGTTCTATGTCGGAAAAGAGCGGGGCATCCCGTTTCGTGTGTTCGCGTCGGAAACTCGTCCACTGCTTCAAGGGGCACGGTTGACGGTATGGGAGCTCGACCGAGCAGACATCGACGTCACATTGATCACGGATAATATGGCGGGGTGGACGATTCAGACGAAACAAATCGATGCCATCATCGTCGGGGCGGATCGCATCACTCGTACCGGTCATACGGCCAACAAGATTGGGACACTCCAACTCGCGATTTTGGCGAAGCATTACGGCATCCCGTTTTATGTGGCAGCCCCGCATTCGACGTTTGATTTGGAAGCAGACGACACGATTCAAATCGAAGAACGGGACGCACATGAAGTGACCCATATCGGGGGACACCCGACGGCACTTGTCGGCATCACCGTCTTCAATCCGGCGTTTGATGTGACCCCACCAGAACTCATCACCGGTCTGATCACAGAGACGGGTGTGCTCGAACCGACCGAGTCGGTCATTGTACAACACGTAGGAGGAAACGCATATGTCTAAAAAAATCATCTTCTTCCTGTTGACCGTCATTCTGGCGCTTGCCGGATGCACGAACGAACAGGCGCAACCGAAAACGACCGCGACAACAAATAAAGCGGAGACAAAAACAGTCAGCGTCTCAAATGAGACGCTTCCGAAAGACCTAGAGGTCGCACTCGTCATGCAAATGTCGATTGGGACATTTTCTTCGCAATATATCGAAGGGGTGACCGAGCAAGTCGAAGCGTTCGGAGGAAACGTGAAAGTGTACAACGCCGATAATGATTTGTCGAAGATGGCGAGTTACGTCGATACGGCGACAACACAAGGCGTCGATGTGATCTTGATTGACCACGGACGTGCCGATGCCTTGAAAGAGCCTGTTCAACGGGCGCTCGATAAGGGCATCAAAGTCGTCGCATTCGACAACGATTTAACGAATGAAGGGGTGACGGTCATCGATCAAGATGATTATTCCCTCGCTTGGCGCTTACTCAAAGCACTTGCTGAAGATTTGGACGGGGAAGGGAACATCGTCACAATCTGGGTCGGCGGATTCACGCCGATGGAACGTCGTCATACGATTTATGACGCGTTCTTGAAACGTTACCCGGGCATCCAAGAAGTCGCGAAATTTGGTTCGGCGACGAACAATACAGCGCTCGATACACAAAGTCAGATGGAGGCAATTTTAAAGAAGTATCCGGAAGGCGAAATCGATGCGGTGTTTGCGATGTGGGATGAGTTCGCCAAAGGGGCGAGCCGTGCCATCAAGCAAGCAGGACGTGACGAAATTGCGGTTTACGGGATTGACTTGAGTGACGAAGACCTACAACTCATGCAAGAGGACGGGAGTCCGTGGGGCGTGACGGCCGCGACAGATCCTGCTGAAATTGGTCGCATTCAAGTCCGTTACGCTTATCAAAAAGTGGTCGGGGAAGAAACCCCTTCGATTCACTCGGTTGATCCGTATTTAGTCGACCGTGACGTCTTGCCGGATGAGCCTGTCACGATGAATGACCTCGGACAGTACGTTAAAGGTTGGGGTGAGTCGAATGCGGCATGGTCGGACTGGATGAAGGAGACGGACTGATGATTTGCTTGGAACGAATCACGAAACAGTACGGTGAGGTGACCGTACTCAATCAACTGTCGTTCAGCCTAAAACCGGGAGACATTCATGGACTCCTCGGTCTGAACGGGGCGGGTAAGAGTACGCTCATCAAACTGCTGAACGGAACGGTCGAACCGACGTCCGGCGAGCTGTCCATCGATGGGACAACCATCCGTCTCACACCGGCGGAAGCCATTCGTCAAGGCATCATCACCGTATCGCAAGAAGTGGACGATGCGCTCTATTTGGATTTGCCTGTATACGAAAATGTTCTCCCATGGCAGACGGTGAAGCGGATTCGCCCACAACTGTTGAAACAGCAGGCAAAAGACGTGCTATCCCGGGTCGGTTTAGACATCGATCCAACGCGTCCGGCCGGTCACTATCCGCTCAGCGTAAAGCAACGTCTTCTCATCGCCCGGGCACTCGAGAGTGATGCCAAGTATTTATTACTCGATGAGCCGACCGCTGCCTTGTCGGAAACGGATGCCGCTGCCTTGCTTGAATTATTACAAACGCTGGCGGCAGAAGGGGTAGGCATCGTGTTGGTCACGCACCGATCAGATGAGCTCACGCGCGTCACCTCGACCTCTACGTTTCTTCGAGACGGACGCGTTGTATATGAGGGACCGTTTCAAACCCTTTCTACGGAAGCCGTTCAAACCTTTTTGAGTGGGGCGACATTTGAAGGGACACAGGAGAAGGCAATCCCTGAAGAGAAGATTCGCTTATCCGCGCAGTTGACCCTCCCTGCGTTCGGTACGAATCTCTCCGTTGAAGCGTACCGCGGGGAAGTGCTCGGGATTGGAGGGTTGACGGGAAGCGGGAAGACGGAACTGGTGGAAGCCTTGTTCGGTCTTTCTGGGCTTCGTCAATCCATCACAGTTGACGGAACAACATACGTGATCAAAGATCCGACAGACGCCGTACGCGCAAGGTTTGCGCTCGTTCCAGAGGAGAGACGACGTCACGGATTATTTCTAGACGAAACGATTGAGCGGAACGTGGTTTCTGTCGCAGGAAAGACCGATGGTGTCTCTGACGTATTGGCATCGCTTCGCGTTCGCTATGCGAATGTGAAACAAGCGGTCGGTGAGCTGAGTGGTGGAAATCAGCAGAAGGTCGTCTTTAGCAAATGGCTACTCGACGACCGAGATATCTATCTGCTCGACGAACCGACAAAAGGAATTGATATTGCAGCGAAGCAAGATGTGTATGAACGCGTCATTGCACTCGCGAAACAAGGGAAAACCGTGTTGTTCACGTCAAGTGAGCGACATGAACTTGAACGGGTCGCCAATCGGATTCTTTGGCTCGACCGTGGACAATTTGTAGAGAAAGGAGGCGCATGACATGGCACAATTAGTGGTCAAGGAACGAAAACGAATCAGCGGTCATATCGGTCAACACGGGACGTTACTTGCAATCTTTGGTTTGATTGCGGTCTTTACCGTGACGAACGATCAATTTCTGACGTATGCAAACTTTAGTGACATCATCAAATCGGTTTCAATCGTGTCGTTACTTGCCCTCGGCGTCACGTTTTCGCTCATCGTTGGCGGTTTCGACTTATCGGTCGGGTCGACGGCGAGTCTCGCGACAATCGGGGCAGCGGCAAGCCTTGTCCTTCATCGACAAGAGCTTCTCGTCGCCCTACTGATTCCGCTCGCACTCGGGATTCTCGTCGGATTATTGAATGCGCTCGTCACGATCAAATTCCGGTTACCGGATTTACTAGCGACACTCGCCATCATGTACGTCATTAACGGGATTCAATTGACGTATACGAAAGGATTCTCCATCTATGACAACATGCCGATTGAAGGGGGGACGGCGCCAGGACGCTTCATTCCATCCTTTTTATTTATTGGACAAGGAACAATCGGTCCGATTCCGTTCGTCGCCCTACTCATGCTGTTGTTCTTCATTGGGGCTCATCTGTTTTTAACGTATACACGTACCGGGCGTGAGTTTTATTACGTCGGGTCGAACGCAGAAGCGGCACGCCGCTCTGGGATTGCCGTGAATCGCATCAAGTTGTATGCCTACGTGCTCAGTGGATTGTTTGCGGCCATCGGCGGCATCATTCTCGCATCTCGAATCGGGACGGGGCAAGTTTCGGCTGGGGCGCCCCTCTTGATGGACGCCGTTGCGGCTGCTTATATCGGTTATGCCGTCTTTGGGACGGGGCGTCCGAATGTCATTGGGACATTGATTGGAGCTATTTTAATCGGGATTCTCTTGAATGGGCTGACGATGTGGGACGTACCGTATTATGCACAAGACATCGTCAAAGGGACGATTTTGATTGGAGCGCTCGGTCTTTCTTATATTCAAAAGAAACAGCGGACATGACAAAACCCCCGGACATCAGTTGTTCGGGGGTTCGCTTTGTTCACGCGTCATTGCGAGAAACGGATACACACCACCGTTCGTCTCCTGCATGAACGTGTCTTGTGGGAGGAAACCGAGTGATTCATACAAACGGATGGCTCGCTTGTTGAACGTGGCGACGGCAAGATGCACTGTTCGAGTCCCATATGTCGCCTCGATCCAATTAAGGATTGAAGTGAGGAATCGATGTCCGTTGCCGCTCCCCGTCAAATCAGGGCGCATGCCGAGACCGATGGAGGCAGCATCCGCTGATTCGAAGTCCAACGTGACAAAGCCAATTAGCTCACTCGCTTCAAGGATGGCGAACGTTGTATCACCTCGTTCATCCGCATCTAAAAATGAGGCGAGATCTTCTTCGTCGGCATCCATATTGTAAAACGCGTAGTCGCCTTCATAGCGCCACTTGAAAGCGATTAATTCGGCTTGCTCTTGGGTGAGTGGTTGAAACGTATGGCTCATAAAAATTCCTCGTCTCTAATGGAAGTGGTCATGCTACACTCAAATCGTATCATGAAAACAAGGGGAGGGAACGTGATGGCAGTTAAGTTGGACATGGTCGGGATCGTCGTGACGGATATGAAGCGGTCGCTCGACTTTTATCGGGCGCTTGGGTTTGAGATTCCAGAAGCGATGAACGGGGAAGCGCATGTAGAGATTGACGAAGGAGGCGTGCGTCTCGCGTTCGATACGGTAGAAGTGGCCGAATCAGTATACGGGGAATGGAAACAGGCAGACGGGCATCGGATCGAGCTTGCCTTCTTATGTGAAAGTCGTGAGGCGCTCGACCGATTATATGACACGGTACTTGAACAAGGCTATGCGTCACACAAAGCTCCATGGGATGCGTTCTGGGGACAACGTTACGCCATCCTGTACGATGCGGATGGGAATTTGATCAGTCTGTTCGCTTCATAAAAATAATCCCGGGCCATGTGGCTCGGGATTATTTGTTGTCGTGGCACTCTCCCCATGAACAAAGGGCATTCATGGCAGGCTGAAGGCCGAGAGCATCTTCAGTTAATGAATACTCGACATGGAGGTGCTTTTCGGTCGAATAGTCGACACGGCGAACCATACCGAGCTGTTCGAGTTCACGCAATTGATCGGTCAACACTTTTCGGCTGACGTCAGGAATCGCCCGTTGAATGTCAGAAAAACGGAGCGGTCCATCTTGAAGCGTACAATACACTTGAGGGCGCCATTTGCCGCCGATAATCTCGAGTGCGCGGTTGACGGGGAACGATGTGGTCATGTTCAAAGAGCCTCACTTTCGGGTAGTTACTTCAATGTGCGTACTTTTTTTCTTGCTTCAATGACAGTATCTTATCGTTATACGCTAAATTGAGCAAACAAAAAGGAGTAGATGAAACATGACGTATCCAAGAACATTTTCACACATCGGTCTTTCTGTGCCGAGCGTAACCGAGGCCGTAAAATTTTATGAGGACGTGATGGGGTGGTATACCATCATGACACCATCAGACGTCGTCGAGGATGATTCGCCAATCGGCGTGATGTGTACAGACGTCTTCGGACCAGGCTGGGGTAAATTCCGCATCGCCCATATGTCAACAGGAGACGGAATTGGAATCGAGTTATTCGAGTTCCCGAATAAAGAGACACCAGAAGACAACTTCGAGTTTTGGAAGACAGGGATCTTCCACTACTGTGTACAAGACCCTGACATCGAAGGACTTGTCGAGAAGATTGTCGCACATGGCGGCAAACAGCGGATGCCGATTCGTGAATACTACCCAGGCGAGAAACCATATCGTATGGTGTACTGCGAAGACCCATTCGGTAATCTCGTTGAAATTTATTCACATTCATACGAACTCACATATTCGGAAGGAGCTTACTAAACATGAAAGCATGGCTACTCGATCAACCCGGTCTAGATCATCTGCATATTGGAGAAATCGACCGACCGACACCAGGAACGGGAGAACTGTTGATTCGTGTCGAAGCGGTCGCCTTGAACCCGGTCGACTATAAAGTCGGTTCAAACGGAAACCCGAACTGGGCATATCCACACATTCTGGGTGTCGATCTCGTCGGAGAAGTCGTCGAGGTCGGTTCAAGTATCGCCAACATCATTACGGGTTCACGTGTAGCCGTGCATACGGATCTTTCGAAATATGGAGGGTTCGCCGAGTACACGGTCGTTGATGCTCGGGCGTGTGCGGTCGTTCCACAAGGTGTAAGTGATGAGGCGGCGGCTTCGATTCTGTGTGCCGGAATGACAGCTTATGAAGCGGTCATGCAGAAGCTGAACACGCGGGATAAGGAGACGATTCTCGTACACGCTGGAGCGGGCGGTGTCGGTGGCTTTGCGATTCAGCTCGCAAAACGCCTCGGGTTAAAAGTGTTCACGACGGCATCTCCGGAGAATTTTGAGTGGGTAGAATCACTCGGGGCAGACGTGGCGATTGATTATAACGTCGAGGACGTGACGGCACGAATCATGGAAGAGACGGATGGACGTGGTGTCGACTTGATTTTGAACACGGTCGGTCGCGACGTCGCGACGGCCGACCTCGATCGTCTCGCGTTCAGCGGACACCTCGCCTATATCGCCGGTCCACCAGATATGACGAACATGAAAGGCTTCACGTTATCCCCGTCGATTCATGAAGTGGCACTCGGGGCAGCACATGCGAGCGAGGACGAGCATGCGATTCGCAACTTGGCGTATATGGCCGAAGAGTTGATGAACTTGCTCGATGCAGGTGAACTGAACGATCTCGTCACAGAAGTGTTATCATTCGACCAGTTGAAAGAAGGTCTTGAAAAACTACAAACGCGGAAAGTACGCGGTAAACTCATCGTCCGGATTCGCGACTGAGTAGAGGACTCCCTGTTATACTGACAGGGAGTTTATTTGTCGAGGAGGCGAAAGAATGGAGCGATTAATAGACACGTATCGACAGACAGATGTTCAGTTGAGCGGTCACGGCAAACGGGAAGTCGGGGTGTTGAAACGTGCGTTTGAACAGGTGCGTGACGATGAGCCGAGTGACCAGTATGGACAAGGGAAAACGATTCGCCAGTTTGAAGAGAAGATGGCACAAGTTCTTGGGAAAGAGTCGGCGGTATTCTTTCCGAGCGGCACGATGGCGCAACAGATTGCCCTGCGCATTTGGTGTGATGAAACAGGGAAGAACACGGTCGCGTATCATCCGCTCTGTCACCTTGAAATCCATGAGCAGGATGGTTTGAAGGAGATACATCACATCGAACCGATTTTAGTCGGGGACGAAAATCGTCTTATGACGCTCGAAGAGATCCAAGCGTTACCGGATATCGCGTGTCTATTGCTCGAACTGCCACAACGGGAAATCGGAGGGGAATTGCCGACGTTCGAGGAACTTGTGGCAATTCATGAACACTGTCGTGAAAAAGGGATTTATCTGCATCTAGACGGTGCGCGACTGTTCGAATCGCTCCCGTATTACGAAAAAGAAGCATCTGAAATCTGCGCACTCTTCGATAGCGTATACGTCTCGTTTTATAAAGGAATCGGTGGGATTGCCGGTGCCATCCTTGCTGGACCGAAATCATTTTGTGACACGTCGAAGGTGTGGAAGCGACGCTACGGCGGTGATTTGATTAGCCTTTACCCGTATATTCTTTCTTCCGATTATTATTATGAGTTACGGAAAGACAAGATGACCCGGTATCGGGACGATGCAGTGCGGTTGGCAGCACGCTTTAATGAAATCGATGGAGTGTGGACGACACCACGCATCCCCGTCACGAATATGTTCCACTTACATTTTCAAGGGGAGAAGGAAGAACTAAGTGAGAACATTGCGCGCATTCAAGAAAAAACTGGGGTGGGCATTACGGGATATCTCGTTGAAAAAGAAGGATTTTGTTCAACCGAAGTCAGCATCGGGGATACGTTTGAGGAAATCACGCCAGAACAGCTTGACGTATTGTTTCGACAGTTCAGATAAATTAAAACATGCACCATTCCTATTTCGGGAACGGTGCATGTTTTTTACTGGCTGACAATCGCTTCAAGACGATCGAGTTGAGAGGTGAATCCTTCGACAGCTCCCATCTCGACGACTTGTTGGAGAGCTTCTTCATTCGGGAATTCGGAGCGGCTAATGAATAGTGTGCCTTCCGATGTATCGAGAAACTCATTCGTGATGGTCATGACAGGTAAGTCCGGATTGACGTGTCCGTCCGCATCTGAGAACGCATCCGTATAGACGATTCGGGAATAGGGATCAATCTCGATAAAGGTCGATTTTCCCCATGACTCCATGCCGTAAAAGTCACCTTGATTTTTGTCAACACACGTCATGCAGTAGTGCCAAATTCCACCTGGTTTGAAGTCGAAGCTGTATACTTTCGTCTCCCATCCAGCCGGTCCCCACCATTTTTCTAAATGTGCGGGTGTCGAGAATGCTTCGAATACAAGTTGCCGTGGTGCCTTGAACAGACGTTCCATAATCAATGTCGTGCCCTCTACATGTGATTTGACCGTACTCATGATTTATTCTCCTCTCGTTGTGACTCCGTTAAAAACGATTCCAATCGATCGAGACGCTCTGTTTCCCGCGCGATATAGGTCTGCCAAGCATCTAACGGTTCAAGTGCTTGAGACTTGAGCGCGTAGCGTCTCCGGTTGGCATCAATCGTTACCGTGACAAGCCCCGCATCATGTAAGATTCGCAAGTGCTTTGACGTCTGCGGTTGACTGATTCCAAGCTGTGTTGCCATCATTCCGACCGTCCACTCCTGTTTCCGTAACAATTCAATCATCCGTAACCGATTCGGGTCGGCTAACGCTTGAAACAAAGAAGCCAGTTTCTCTTCCATCTTTCGTCACCGTCCTCTTATTTCTTTGTATTCCCCATATGGAATATTCTAAAACAGGAATATAAAAAGGAATCCGTGATGAATTCCTTAATGTCGATATCCGCGAATCCAAGTCGTCATGTAGACGAGTGTCGCGATGATGAGCGTAGAAGCGAGTGCATAGATTGGATATGCGGGAAGTGTGTCTTCAAATAACGGATAAAACATGAACGACCCCATAAAAATAGGAACTGAGATGCCGAACGAAACGTATGCCGCTTTAGTCGCTTTCGCTGTGATGATTTGTTCGCGCTCATCGACTTCACTGAACTCGGTCATCCGGACAGACCATTGAGTAAAGCTCAACTGTTTATTCGGTCGCGTTTTAAATGAATACACTGTCCAAACAATACCGAAAATAACCAGTAACAGTATAGGCAGTAAGTTGAATTCAATGAGAAATCTGTCAGACTCGATGACGGTCTTCGATACATCAGATAGAAATGAGCTGAATAGAAAAGCCATCAGGATATACAAGATGATGCTGGAAATAGACTGAACGACGACGTGTTTCATTTTGTTTCCTCCTCGATTGTGAATATAGATTCGACCGGTTCCTCGAACACCCGTGCGATGTGCATCGCCAGCATGAGTGACGGCGTGTAGCTACCTTTCTCGAGCGAGATGATCGTCTGTCTCGTCACACCGACCTTTTCGGCAAGGTCGCCTTGGGTTAACTGGTGCCGGGCACGCAGTTCTTTTACGCGGTTGACTAATGGCATCGTGCCACCTCATTTCTAGTTTCTACCACTAGTGTAAAATAAACTTTACATAATGTAAAGGATACTTTACTTTATTAGAGGTGATACAATAACGATATAGTCGAAAGGGGAGAGAGCGGATGAAAGCGATTGGAGGACAACATCACGTGTCGGCGATGACCGGTGATGCCAAAAGGAACTTACGATTCTACACGGAAATACTAGGGATGCGGCTCGTCAAAAAGACAGTGAACCAGGATGACCCATCGATGTATCACCTGTTTTATGCGGACGAAACGGGGACGCCCGGAACCGATTTGACGTTCTTTGAGCTTCCGTTTCTCGGGCAGACGTATCGAGGGTCAAACAGTATCTCTCGAACAGCGCTCAGGGTGCCGGACGGGGCAATCGCATATTGGCAAGAGCGTTTTGACACGTTCGATGTATCTTACGGAGAAATCGAGTCGGTTTTAGGAAGGGCAACCCTTTCGTTCGAAGATCATGAAGGCCAACGCCTCTGTCTGGTGGAAGGAGGGAGCGGGACACCTTGGACAAATGGTCCTGTTCCAACGGATCTCGGCATCTTCGGTCTCGGGTTTAGTGAGTGGACGGTACGGCGGATTGACAAGACGGCACAGGTGCTGACTGAAATACTCGGTTATCGATATGTGACGACGTTTGAACGGAATGGCCACGATGTGCGTGTTTTTGAGACGGGAGAAGGTGGCGTGGCGACAGAGATTCATCTCGTTGATCGGCCGGATTTGCCATCGGAACGACCAGGGCGGGGAAGTGTGCATCATGTGGCGATTCGAGTGGAAGATACAGACGATATGACAAAGTGGATTGAGAAACTTGACGCACATGGGATCAGTCACTCTGGTCTCATTGACCGTTATTATTTCCAGTCGATCTACTTCCGTGAACCGAGTGGGATCTTAGTAGAACTGGCAACAGATGAACCGGGGTTCGCGACGGATGAATCAGTTGAAGCACTCGGAGAACGCTTGGCCTTGCCTCCGTTTCTAGAGTCGAGACGAGCGGAAATCGAGGAAAAGTTAAAACCACTGTAATCAAAAACCCGACGGACTTTTTTCAGTCCGTCGGGTTTTGTACGCCTAAGAGCAGGGCAAGTTCGTTCGTTCGATTGGCGACGAGATCGGCAATCGTGTAACGGTCGAGCACTTGAAAGAACGCCAGCATCGCCTCATTCAACACACTTCGTAAGTCACAGGCCGGTGCGATCACACATCGACCTTCCCCGAAGCATTCCACGAGCTCGAGCGGTTCCATCGTTCGAACAACCTCGCCTACATTGATGTCTTCCATCGGGCGCGCGAGACGGAACCCGCCACCACGGCCACGAACCGACTCCAAGTATCCATGTTTGCCAAGCTCGTATACGACTTTCATGACATGATTTTTGGAGATTTTGTATTGGTCTGCCACTTCTTGAATCGTGACCAGCCGATGCGAAAACGTGGCGCTATACATCAACGTCCGTAGTGCGTAGTCACACGTTTGCGTGAGTCTCATCCATCATCACCTCTTTTTCCATTGTACAAGACAACGTTTAAAAGTGCGATTCGAACAAATGTGAAAGGGTGATGGCAGAAATGAGTCGGAATCGTGAAATCTGTTTTAAAGAAGTATTTCATATATTGATTTAAGGTGATTAGACTCACATAATGAACGTGTACGAAACAAAAGGGGGATAAACACATGTTAGATCAACAAACGATTGAGGTTGTAAAAGCGACGGCGCCTGTTTTGAAAGAACATGGTGTGACGATTACGAAGCATTTTTATCAACGAATGTTTGAACAAAATCCAGAAGTACGTCACTTCTTCAACCATACGAACCAAAAACGAGGACGCCAACCGGAGGCACTTGCGAACGCGGTCTATGCGGCTGCCCTTCATATCGACCGGCTCGAAGCGATTCTTCCTGCCATTCAACCGGCACTCCATAAACATAAGAGTTTGAATATCCGCCCAGAACATTATCCAATCGTCGGTGAAAACTTACTTGGAGCGATTCAAGACGTCCTCGGAGAAGCGGCAACACCAGACATCATCGACGCATGGGCGAAAGCGTATGGCGTGATTGCAGACGTCTTCATCTCGCTCGAGAAACAGATGTATGATGACGCACCGTGGATCGGCTTTAAATCGTTCATCATCGAAGAAATCATTGAAGACACACCGGAAGTGAAGCGCTTCCGTCTCGTTGCGAAAGATGGAGTCGTCGGTACAGCCATCCCAGGACAATACATCTCGGTTCAAGCGCGAATCGTTGGCGAGGACATCTTGCACCACCGCCAATATAGTGTCATCGATACGACAGAGAACGGGTACTGGATTGCACCGAAACAAGAAGGGCTCGTTTCGAACTGGCTCCATGAACAGACGGTTGGTACCGAAATTCCGGTGAGCGCACCGGCAGGAGAATTCATTCTTGAAGCATCAGATCGTCCGCTTTCACTGATTGCGGGAGGGATTGGCATTACACCGCTCTTCAATATGGCGAAGACGGCACTCGGACAAGGGCGTTCCGTCACATTGTTGCATGCTGTTCGGAGTATGGATCTTCGTCCACTCGGCGAAGAACTCGACGAACTCGAGAAAGAAGGACTTCACCTCATCACACACGTGGATGACGTATCGGGTTGCATGAATGAATCACACCTTGAGGCACTCGATGTCGAAGGACATGATGTCTATACGTGCGGACCAAATGCGATGATGGAGACGGTTGTACGTGTGATTCCTCAGGCACGATATGAATTTTTCGGACCGTCTGCTGTACTCGCGACCAACTAAAAAAGACGACTAGAAAAAGTCGTCTTGATGCACAACGTAGGTTATTCCGTGAGTTCACTTGAATGCATGACTTGTTTGTTGGCATCCAACGTTTCAAGCGACCACATACCATCTGATCGTTTTGTTGTTTCGATGACGTATGTCATGGCATAACCTTCATTCTCGGGATCGTTGACGAGAAAGTCTTTTGAGACATCGTCGCCGTTCAACCGTAAATAAACGACATCTTCCGGGCGCTCTTTTAGATGGACGGCGATATATTCGGTTTCTCCGTCTTCAAGCACAACAAAATCGAACGGTTCGTCCGGTGTCACTTGTTTAGTGACAGACCCTAAGTACCCTGTCGTGACATCAATCTCGGCTAGACCGATGACGGAGCGATCTTCATTTGTGTAAAAAGAGAGAATAGACTGTTCCATGTTATGAATCTCAAAATTGTACCAGTCATTCATCGTGATATAACGGTTCAGTTCTTTTTGGGCATTTTCGTATGACTTGTCAGTCTGAATGTTAGTGTACGTATACAGTCCGACGCCGACTGCGATAGCGACGACGATGAGACTGGAGACGATCGTGAGTAGGATGATTCGTTTGGACATGACTCTTCCTCCAATCTGTTATAAATAGAGACACCCCATGCCTCGCGAATGCGTGCATGGGGTGTTTGAATTAGTACGTCAAGCTCGCGGCGACGATGATGCCGACGACGAGTGATGCGGCGAACAAGCTGAAACCGATCGCCATGTTGCCGTTCTCGACTTCTTTTTCTAAGTTCACGCCAGGCGTGAGGACATATTCAAACGTCCAGAACGCTAATACTTGAGCGACAATCCCGACGAGTCCCCAGATGAATGCGTCGAGTAAGTTGACGCTGTTCGCCCAAACCGTATAGATGACGATGGCGAGTCCGAGCGCTTTCCCCCAAAGTTTCAAGGCGACGGCCATGTTGCCTTCTTTGATTAACTTACGTTCCGAATATTTGGTCGTCAGGGCGAAGATGATGAGTCCCGCGAGAATGAGACCGAATCCTGTCCCGAGGTGGGCGAGGAAGCTTAAGATTGAATCGAGTGTGATGAATGTCATGAGTTCGTCTCCTTTTGTGTAGGTGTGCCAACGGCTAAGTAGTAAGATTGGTTGTTCGTGATCATGCTACCGGCGCGGACGCCGAGTGCGGACGGATGTCCGTTCAAGCAAAAACATCCGATCATAAAATGTGTCTCGACGCGACCTTTGACGGTCGTCGTCATCCGTGTCGGAAGTTCGATGAACTGTTGGTACACGGCTGTTTCTTCCGCATACGTTTGTAGTGCTTCGCGGTGAAACGGTTGGCCGTCTTTCGTGTACAAGATGACGGAGTCCCCTTCACGTCCGAACGCTGGCTTTTTGACGTAATCCGATTCGCCGAGAAACGGTATGTCTTCTAAGTAAGTCGGTAAAAAATAGGTTCCGATGATGTCGCGCTCGGCTTCATCGAACAATGTCTCGGTCTCATACAATTCCCAAATCAAGGCTTGTACGCCTTTCGACTGCATGAGAAAAGCAGAGAGTGGGTTGAGTAACGACACATGCTTTTGCAGGTTCAGTTCGAGTAACCGAATGCCGATCAAGTCTCCGTCTGCTGCTCGGTCGTCCACAAGGTGCTCAATCGGATACGTTTGACGATACAAGATGTCGATCCGTTCGCCCGATGGCGTGTAGACACCGTCTTCGTCGACGAGTAAAGCGTGCAACGGTACGAATTCAGACGGTAAGTCGAGCGTTTCTTGAAGAAAGCGCGCCGTCCATTTGTCTTCTATGTTGTCGTCATGTGCCGTAAAGACGATTTTTGGTGTGCCTTCTCGTCCGAGTCGTTTCCATGCGGCGACGATTGCCTTGCGCAGTTCGGTTTTCAGTTGAGCGGTCGCTTCCCTGTTCGGGTCGAGGAGACCAAACTCGGAAGCGACTACGCCGTTCACGTCAAACAGTTCCTTAATGAACGTCGGTGTGTCCGCATTGAACTCCATCAATTTGAGTTGACCGTCTTTCATGATCCAGTCGTAACGACCGATGATTGTCTCTTGCGGGATTGTCTTCTCCCGTAAAAAAGGGAGACTCGCCTCGGGGTAACCGAGTAGTCGGAGCGTCTCGTCCGGTAGCGTACGCAACAATTGATTCGTCTTCCGAAAAATCGAATCAACCGCCTCGGTCGCTTCTCGAATCGAGTCAACCTGCGAGGCGGTCATTTCGAAACAGTCATATAGGGCATATTCTTCATCGTTTAAATCGGGCCAAAAATAAGGGATTTGACTGTAAAGTTCGTCACGCGTCATCCGCCAAATCCACCTTTAGAGCCGCTGCCGAGTCCAGATTTTGACGATCCTGAATTAGAACCGTTCGATACGGCACCGGTCGCACCACCGTTAGCTTTATACGTCTTATATGACGAAGAGCTCTTCAATGCATTTTTTGAGCGGAATAGACTACCGAGTAAGAAATAGCTGCCATAGTGAGGAGAACGGTCGTCATCGCAATAATACGACTCAGTCTCGTCATCCCAGTCCCAATCGTCACATTCGTAGCCGGTCGGTTCTTCCGGGAGTGCTGCCTCTTCATATTCGTCCCCACCACATGCGGCAAGGGAAGTGGTCAAGACTGCGACCGATAGTCCGCTTAAAATTTTCTTGCTTGTCTTCATGTTGATTCCTCCAATTCATAACCCGTCGGTGTGACATAGATGACGTACACACCACGATCTTCATCTGTTTCTGCTGAATCCCGCTCATACTCTTTGCCGGCGACATACAGGTACTGGCTCCCGAGCATGGCGAGCGCATCGAGGTGACGGTCGACGTAATAGGCTTCGAGCAGCGGGTTGTCAAATCGGTCGTCAAGCGTACGGATCTCGACTTTGATCTCACTCGTTTCATGTTTGTCCATCGGTCCTTCTGTGTAACGGTCGACGTAAATCAAGAAGTATTGATCGCCTTCTAGGGCGGACGAGCGTTGTTTGTATGTCATGCCGTCTTTGACGAAAAACTCACATTCGCGACGGGCCAGCACTTCGTCTAATCCGAGAGACGTGTAATGATATAGCGGTTCGAACGATAATTCATTTTTATAGAGACGATACTCTAAGACGATTGAGTTCATATGTCAGTCCTTCCTTTTTTCTTCTTATACGGAATCACGATCAAAATGGTTTCGTGAATCTTTTTGTAGATACGTTTAGTATATAAGAGAGAAGGAGGGGGAAACAGTGCATATCTTATTTCGTTTCTGGAAAGGGTTAGCGAAATTATCATTTTTGAATGTCGTCTTGGCGTCAGTTGGCATCATCATCCTAGGAACCGTACTCGGTTATTGGTTAGAGCCAGAGACGTTCGGGTCATTATTTGATTCATTCTGGTGGACGATGACGACGCTGACGACCGTCGGATATGGAGATTTTTATCCATCCTCCGTGGCAGGACGATGGCTCGGAATTTTCTTGTTCCTATTCGGGATTGGGATTATCGGGGCATTGATTGGAAAATTAGTTGAAATCGGCGCGACGTTTCAACGGTTAAAACGGGAGGGAAGACTAGTGTATCGTGGAGAAGGACATTATGTGTATATCGGGTGGTCCCCGAAAACGAAGAAAGCAATTGATGAAGTACTTAACTACGAACCGAAAGCGGAAATCGTCTTGATTGATCAGTTGATCGAAGAGCCGTACGTGCACGATCAAGTGCACTTCGTTTCAGGGGATGCCTCAGATGAAGCGGTCTTATTGCAGGCGAACGTCCTGAAAGCACGACGCGTCGCCATTTTTGCGGATGCGCGCATCACGGAAACATTACTCGCCGATGGAAAATCGCTTTTGATCGCCTCAGCGGTCGAGGCGCTGTCCTCTGAACATCAAGTGGATTTGCACACGGTCGTTGAAGTGTGTGAAGAACGAAATATCTCGAAATTCAAACACGTCCGCGTCGACGATTTTATTTTGGCGAACGACTCAGTCTCCCTCTTAATGGCAAAAGCGACGTTACAGCCAGGGACGACGGCGATTTTCCGTCAATTGTTAAGCAAACAGTCAGGCGGGAACATCCAAGCGTTGAAACCAAAAATCGAGTGGCAAAATGTTCGGCAAGCGAACACGGCTTTACTTGAATCAGGGGTGACACTCATCGCGGTCAATGACCGATTAGATGTGGCGACGATGCTCGATTTGCCGCTACAAGACACAGACATGCTCTATGTCGTCTGTCATGACGATGTATTTGAACGATTATCATAAGGAGTGAAACCATGCATAACGGAACGTTTATCCGAAAGATGACACGCATGCAAAACGTGCAACGATGGGACGAATATGCCCCTCATTATCATGATAACGCAGCGAGTCATAGCTTTCGTGTCGCGGTCTTCAGCTTGATCGCGGCTTATGTGGAAAAAGAGAACGGGCGTGACGTCGACTTGCTCGATTTGCTCGGGAAAGCTATTTTCCACGACATGAATGAAGTACAGACCGGTCCAATCATGCACCGGACGAAAAAAGAGCCGACCTTGATCGGTCACATCGAACGCATGGAACGGACAGCGAGCCTCGGTCTTGTGGAGTTGCTGTCACAGTCGTTACGTCCTCACTTCCACCGTTTTGTTGTCGAGGCGGAAGATGACTCGTTCGAAGGACGGATTGTCGACGGAATTGATTCTTTCGATGCGATGCTGTTCGTGCGACGGGAAGTCGCCCATGGCTCTCCTCATTTCGATGACAAGTTAGAAGAGATGAAAGCCGCTCTCCGTCATCATCCGATTGATTCGGTCCGTTGGCTGTTCGACCAGGTCGAGGCAGAGACCGATGTGTTACGCTTCATCGAGAACGTCATGCGGATGGACAGTGTCCGTCGTTGGAAAGGGCGCTTCAATACGATTGACGACAACGATGCGATTCATGGTTTTCGGGCAGCAGCGCTCGGTATGTTCAGCGGACTCCTAGAGCGTGAAAAGTATGATGTTGACGTCGATGTCGCCGAACTCGTGGCACGTCTTCTTTGTCACGACTTAGTCGAAGGGGTGACCGGAGATGTGCTCGGACCGGTCAAGCATTCGACACAAGAGACGGGAGCGGCATTTGAGGCGTACGAACGGGCAGAGAGTGAACGTCTTCTCGGGCTGTTGCCGGCATATATGCAGCCGGCGTTCCGTCGATACATGGCTGATTCGAAAGATGACACGTATGAAGGGATGCTCGTCGACATGATGGATAAACTCGATGCCCTCATCAAGATGAACATGGAGCGGAAGATGAACGGGGCCGAGTATGAGGTCACATATCGCGAACAACTCCGTAAAGTCCAGATGCGTTATGAGAACCCGAGTATGATTTTCTTCTTGGCCTATATTTTGCACGATCTAGATTACGTCACAAGTTGATGAATAGGCGGATGGCACAAGCCATCCGTCTTTGTTTCGTTCAACTGAACTATTCAAATGAAAAATAGTTAGGGAGAGAGAACTGTTTTTGGACATCGGTCTATGCAACAAAATCAAAATCCTTCACAATAATTTATGCAAGCGCTTTCATTATTTAATTGAGGAGGAATGAATGATGTTGAAGAAACGACAAGGGATTGCCGTGCTGGCTGGCGTGACATCGATTGCACTGCTTTCGGGGCAACCGGTCGCACAAGCGGCAACTCCACAGAACGGTACGATGATGCAATACTTTGAATGGTATGTCCCGAACGACGGGCTTCATTGGAACCGTCTCTCGAATGATTCACAGCACTTGAAAGACATCGGCATCTCCACGGTTTGGATTCCACCGGCATATAAAGGGACGTCTCAAAATGATGTCGGATACGGGGCCTATGATTTGTATGATTTAGGAGAGTTCAATCAAAAAGGGACGACACGAACGAAGTATGGAACAAAAGCGCAGCTACAGTCGGCCATCTCCAACTTACGCGGAAAAGGGATTGGCGTATACGGGGATGTGGTCATGAACCATAAGGGCGGAGCGGATTATACCGAGTCCGTTCAAGCTGTCGAGGTCAATCCTTCTAACCGGAATCAGGAGACATCTGGGGAATATTCGATTTCTGCCTGGACGGGATTCAATTTTGCAGGCCGCAACAATACATACTCGCCGTTCAAGTGGCGTTGGTATCACTTTGACGGGACCGATTGGGATCAGTCACGGAGTTTGAGCCGAATCTACAAATTCAAGAGTACGGGTAAAGCGTGGGACAGTGAAGTATCCGGGGAGAACGGGAACTATGACTACTTGATGTACGCCGATGTCGATTTCGATCATCCGGAAGTTCGACAAGAGATGAAAAACTGGGGGAAATGGTACGCGGATTCGCTCGGTCTCGATGGATTCCGTCTCGATGCGGTCAAACATATTAATCATTCGTACTTGAAAGAGTGGGTGACAAGCGTCCGTCAGACGACAGGGAAAGAGATGTTCACCGTCGCGGAGTATTGGAAAAACGACCTTGGGGCCATCAATGATTACTTGGCGAAGACGGGCTATACCCACTCGGTATTCGATGTACCGCTCCACTACAACTTCCAAGCGGCAGGGAACGGCGGAGGTTACTATGACATGCGCAACATTCTAAAAGGAACGGTCGTCGAGCAGTATCCTACACTCGCCGTCACGATTGTCGACAACCATGACTCACAACCTGGGCAATCACTCGAGTCGACGGTTGCCAATTGGTTCAAACCGCTCGCCTATGCGACGATCATGACACGTGGTCAAGGATACCCGACACTCTTCTACGGGGATTATTATGGAACGAAAGGGACAACGAACCGTGAAATCCCGAATATGTCAGGGACTCTTCAACCGATTTTGAAAGCGCGTAAAGACTTCGCCTATGGCACACAACATGACTACATCAACCACCAAGACGTCATCGGTTGGACACGTGAAGGTGTGACAGACCGTGCGAAGTCAGGTCTTGCGACGATTTTGTCGGACGGACCGGGTGGCTCGAAATGGATGTATGTCGGGAAGCAGAACGTGGGAGAAGTATGGAAAGACATGACCGGCAACAATGGTCGTCTCGTGACAATCAACGCGGACGGTTGGGGCGAGTTCTTCGTCAACGGCGGCTCGGTTTCCATCTATACACAACAATAAATCCATCAGACTTGTCTCATCTAAAAATGAGATAAGTCTTTTTTCTGAATTTTCACCACATAATTTTTATACGTGATATAATGACCTAGTGTTAATTCTTGATAGGGACGACTTTCCGATCCATGAATTCACATTGAACAACGTTGGTTGTTGGTTTCATTTATATTTTTGCGTTGTGACGCTGTTGAATTCAAGGAGGTTGTTATGAGTAAAGAAAAGATTGCCCAATTAAGAAAGCACGTCTCGCCGTTTGAAAAGTCCGATATCCGGATTAGTGTTCGGCAGATGATCAATACGATTTTACCGTTTCTCGTATCATGGTTCTTAGCGTATCAACTACTGAGTGTCTCGATTTTCCTGACATTACCGTTCACGTTGATTGCGGCAGGATTTGTCGTGCGGATGTTCATCATCTTCCATGACTGCACGCACGGTTCATTCTTCAAAAATAAGAAGGCGAACGCGATTGTCGGAACCATTACAGGAATCTTGACGTTATTCCCGTACGAGAAGTGGAAGCGAGAGCATGCGATTCATCATGCGTCGAGCGGAAACTTGGATAAACGAGGCGTTGGGGACATCTGGGTCATGACGATTGAGGAGTACATCGAAGCCTCGAAATGGACGCGACTGAAATATCGCCTATATCGTCATCCACTCGTCATGTTTGGTCTTGGACCGCTTTGGCTCATTCTCGTGACGAGCCGTTTCAATCGAAAAGATGCGCGTAAGAAAGAACGCCAAAACACGTATATCATTAATCTCTCACTCGTCGTGTTATACAGTGCGTTGATTTATGTCATCGGATGGCAAGCTTTCCTCACTGTTCAAGGTACGACGATGTTCATCGCTGGTGTGCTTGGGATTTGGTTGTTCTATGTCCAGCACACGTTTGAAGATTCATACTTCGAAGATGAGCAGGAGTGGGACTACGTGAAGGCTGCAATCGAAGGAAGCTCGTATTATGAATTGCCGAAAGTGCTTCAATGGGTGACAGGAAATATTGGTTTCCATCACGTCCACCATTTGAGCCCGCGTGTCCCGAACTATCATTTGGAGAAGGCGCATACGTCGACACCACCGTTACAACGGGCGACGACGATCGGCCTGTTTTCAAGTTTGAAGTCGTTACGCTACAAATTGTATGATGCGAACAACAAAACATTCGTCACGTTCCGAGAAGTGCGCCATCTGTTGCGCCGAACGAACGCGGCATAAAAAAAGATTGTCCCCGTCAAAAGGGACAATCTTTTTAGCGTTTCCAGACCCATTCATCACTCTCATACTTCTTGATGAGCAAGTCGATTTCGGATTGCTGTTCTTCTGTGAAGACGAGCGGTTCGAACGTCAACGAGAAGGCGTCTTTGAAGCCGGTCTCGAATGCGGCCGCTACTTCGTCAAAGGAGACGAAGCGCTGTAACGTATCGTTCAAGGCGACGGCTTTTTCGCTGAACCGACTTTTGGCTTCACGTTTTTCGTACTCCTCCATCGCGAAACAGTCGAACAATACCTCATCGTCGACAGAAAGAGGGATGGATCCATGTTGCAAGACGGCGCCTTGGTGGCGCACTTGTGCACTGCCTGCAATCTTTTTCCCGTCGACGGCCAGCTCATAATAGGAGGCGGCATCGAAGCAGACGGCTGATTTCGGTTTGCGCAGTGCCTCACGGTCCTCTTCTGTCAACGGAACCGAAAACTCGGCCGGTACACCAAGCTCGTGGTAACCACGACGGACTCCTTCTGTGAGCAACCGATAGCTCTCGATGATATTCGTCGGGAGGGCCGGTGTCGATTCGGGCAAGATGACGCTATACGTCAGCTCATCGGCGTGCAACACAGCGCGTCCCCCGGTCAGGCGACGGACGACCGGGATGTTGTTCTTCGTGAGGGCGTCACGGTCCAAGTCACGCGTCGCCCGTTGGAAACGCCCGACGCTGATCGCATGAGGTGCCCATGAATAAAAACGAAGCGTCGGTTTGAGTTCTCCCTTCGCGACCCAGTTGGCGATGGCTTCGTCAATCGCCATATTCTCAGCCGGTGAAGTGGATTCAGTTCTAAGTAAGTGCCACGTCGTACCAGTCATAATCTCTCTTCTTTCTATTAGTCGATTGGCAACATCGTGTGGCGACGCGCCTTGTGTACTTGTTCATCCGCATGGTAAGACGAGCGGACAAGCGGACCTGCCTCACAATGTGAGAATCCTTTTGATAGTGCGATCTCTTTCAACTCGGCGAACTCATCCGGGTGGTAGTAACGTTCAACCTCGAGGTGTTTCTTCGTCGGTTGCAAGTATTGACCGAGTGTCAAGATGTCGACGTTATGTGCGCGGAGGTCATCCATCGCTTCAATCAATTCCTCTTTTGTTTCTCCGAGTCCGACCATGATTGATGATTTCGTCGGGATATCCGGGTTCAATTCTTTTGAGCGTTTCAAGAATTCGAGTGTACGGTCGTATGTCGCTTTGGCCCGGACTCTCGGTGTGAGGCGACGAACCGTCTCTAAGTTATGGTTCATGATGTCAGGACCCGCATCAATCAACGTCTGCAAGGCAGAGAAGTCACCCATCATGTCAGACGGAAGCACTTCGATTGATGTCTCTGGATTCATAGAACGGACGGCACGAACCGTTTCTGCGAAGACGGTAGCCCCGTAATCGTTCAAGTCATCACGGGCGACAGCGGTGATGACGACGTGCTTCAAGTTCATGAGGCGTACGGATTCGGCGACGCGCTTTGGCTCTTCCCAATCGAGCTCGTTCGGTTTACCGGTCGTGACGGCACAAAAACGACAGGCACGTGTACAAATACTTCCTAAAATCATGAACGTCGCGGTCCGACGTACCGCCCAACATTCATGGATGTTTGGACACTTGGCTTCCTCACATACCGTATGTAGATTTTTCTCGCGCATCATCTTCTTCAGCCCGGTATACGTGTCGTTCGTGTTTAATTTAATCTTTAACCATTCCGGCTTTCGTTTCAGTTCCCCTCTTGCCACAATAATTTCCCCCTTTTTGAAAGTTAACCTGTATCGAATTGAGTTTACCAAAAAAAGAATCAAAAACGAACCACGGAAATTATTGGTTTTGCCAATACAGTTTTCTGTGTATCAAAACAGAAACATTGTTTCAAAATGGTTACGCTTTCACATGAGTCATTGTTTCTGAAAAATGGAGTTGCTATACTGTTGTTGACCACCTGAATAAGAACCAAATGTAACTGATGCGATCAGGCATGGGGTGAACGAGCGTTGATGAGGCAACGCTTCTTCCTCCATGCCTTTTCGTTTGGGGGTCAGTCAAATTGGACTAAGGGGAGTGGGGAACATGAACAAGGCATTGAACTGGACAGCAACACTCGGATTGACGACGGCACTACTCGTTTCATCGATTCCTGCAGCGGATGCGGTCGTGGCGGAAGGGACGCCGATGATGTCAATCGACCAGCGCGTCAACACGAAGCTAGAATCGATGACGCTCGAACAAAAAATCGGGCAGATGATCATGCCGGACTTCCGACTCTGGAACGGGGCAAATCATACATCTCTTGCACCGGAAGTGGCGCGTGTCATCGATCGTTTTGATCTCGGTGGCGTGATTTTGTTTGCGGAGAACGTGAAGGAGACGGAACAGACGACGAAACTCGTTCATGATCTGCAAGAAGTCGTGAAGCAAGACGACAGCAATGACATTCCGCTCTTTGTCACGATTGACCAAGAGGGAGGCATCGTGACGCGTCTCGGGACAGGGACGAACTTACCGGGAAATATGGCAATCGGGGCCACTCGTAACAGTCAATATGCGTATGACGCTGGAAACATCATCGGTTCTGAATTGAACGCACTCGGGGTAAACGTGAACTTCGGACCAGTACTCGACGTCAACAACAATCCAGGAAATCCGGTCATCGGGGTCCGTTCATTCTCGAGCGATCCTGAACTCGTCGGTGAACTCGGGTCGGCGATGACACAAGGCATTCAAGACCAAGGTGTCGCGGCGACGGCAAAGCATTTCCCGGGTCATGGGGATACGGCGGTCGACTCACACTATGGACTACCGATTGTCGATAAGTCGCTCGATGAGTTGCGCGGACTCGAGTTGTTGCCGTTCAAACGCGCGATCACAGAAGGGATCGACATGATCATGACGGCACATATCGGCATGCCGCAAATCGAAGATGAGGTCGTCGAGTCGGATCGTGGGACGTTCCCACTCCCAGCGACGCTCTCGGACGATGTCATCACGGGCGTGCTACGTGAGGAACTCGGATATGACGGAATTGTTGTGACTGACGCGCTCAACATGCAGGCCATCTCCGACAACTTTACAGAAGCAGAAGCGGTCATCAAGACGTTTGAAGCGGGCGTCGATATCGCCCTCATGCCGACGATTTTGCGTTCGGAAGCAGACGTGATCAAACTCGAAGCCATCTTTGATGAAGTCATCCAAGCGGTGAAGGATGGGCGTTTATCAGAGGAGACCATCGATGAGTCGGTCGAACGTATTTTAAAACTGAAGGCAGAGCGTGGCATTTGGGGAGAGACGATCGATTCGACGACGCTCGAGGCGAAGCTCACAAAAGCGAACGCCGTCGTAGGTAGTGCGGAGCATAAAGCGAAAGAACGTGAAATCGCGGAAGCGGCCGTCACCCTCGTGAAGAATGAGGACAAGACACTCCCGTTCAAACCGAAAAAAGGGGACACGGTGCTCGTCTTGTCACCAGCGAAAGATCAGACGGACAGTATGGTGAAGACGATCAAGTCGCTTGAGAAGAACGCTGGGAATATGAAAGGCGTGAACGTCATCACGGCCAACTATTTGGCATCAACGCCACACTTAACGCAAAATCCGGCACTTCAGCAAAAAATCGAGGCGGCCGATTACATCATCGTCGGTTCGAACGTGAACAACAGCGCGAAATTGAAGCCGACATCGGCCGATCATTACGTACCGGCGGAAGTGTTCCGTTACGCTAACGAGACAGGGAAGAAGTCGGTCATGCTCAGCTTGCGTAACCCATACGATGTCGCCGTTCAGCCAGACGCTCCGGCGCAGCTCTTGATCTATGGGTTCAAGGGTGATCCGAACGGACCGGACTCGGAAGCGGGTAACTTGAAATCGGCCGGACCGAACTTGCCGGCGGGCATTCGTGCCATCTTCGGTGAAGTGAAGCCACAAGGGAAGTTGCCGGTAGACGTACCGAAATTTGTGGACGGTGTGTTCCAAGACGAGAACTATGCGCAGTTTGGAGACGGATTCACGAACTGGAACCGCTAAATGAAAATGAGCTCACCCGATAGCGGGGAGCTCATTTTTTTATGCCTCGAAATAGGCGATGACGAGTAGACCTGGACCGGTATGGGCACCGATGGCAGAGCCGACAAGTGTTTTCGTGATGTGTTTCGGTTGAACATGTTCAAGGACCATCTTCTCGAACTGTTCCGCTTTTCCAAGGTCGTCACCGTGACCGATGAAGAGGTCACCGTTCTCGACGAGTGGCTTCGATTCCATCGTCCATTCGACCATGCGGCGCATGACCTTTTTATGACCGCGTATCTTCTCAATCGGGACGAGTTTCCCGTCCTCGACCGTCAGTAACGGCAAAATCGTCAACAAGTCACCGATAAAGGCACTCGCTTTCGAGACGCGTCCGCCACGCATCAAATATTCGAGTGACTCGACCGTGAACAAGTGGCGAATCTTTCCGACGAGTGAAGCGGCATACGCGACCGTTTCTTCGTACGTATGATCTTGTCCGTACTTTGCGACCGTCTTGACGAACAATGCCTGTCCGACCGAAGCCGTTCGCGTATCGATAATCTTGAATTTGCTATCGGGATACTCCTCTTTGAGCATCTCACCGACCATGACAGCCGTTTGATATGTACCGGAGAGCTCTCCGGAGAAAGCGAGGTATAAAAACGGGATTTCGGCTTCGAGATGTTGACGGAAGCAACGCTCGATTCGTGACGCCTCGATTTGGAACGTCTTCGGCGTCTTGCCTTGACGCATCGCATCGTACACGTCTTTCGGTTGAATCGTCTCCCCGTCTAAAAATTCTTCGTTGTCGATGATGACACCGAGCGGTAAAATCTCAAGACCGTACTCGATAATTTGATCGTGTGTCAAATCGGCCCCGGTGTCTGTGATCAGTTTAAACATTGGATGAATCACTCCTCTGTTAATTGTTGTTCGATCTCGCGTAATGGTTCATTCCGTTTCCACATCCGTTCGAGCTGGCTCACGAGTGTCGTTTGTTCTTCAGCCGTCAGCGACGCGTTTTGGAGCGTGCTGACAGTGGAAAGGACGCGGTAGGCCCGTGTCAGGATATCTTGAACCGTGAGGGGGATGCCGAGCAAGTCTTCTAACGAAGCCATCGTTTCCGGTACAATGGTCGGGTATGTGAACTTGGTTGCCTCCCCTTGGATGGCCAAATCATAAAAGTCTCGAATGATTTCGGCACGTTCGCTCCCACTCTGTCTTACGCTCAAGTAAATTTGAACGGCGACACCACCACGGACGCGTCGTTGCGAAATACCGGCGAACTTTTTGCCGTCAATCGACAAGTCGAAACTTCCCGGACAGTACGAGCCAACGATTTCACCTGGGACGATGTCGTTCGTGACGTCTTGGAACATGTGTTGGATGAGGGAAGTCATGGCCTCATAGCCGCTGTCGATTTGAATGCCGTCATTCTCGGGTAAGATTAAAGATAAGTTCAGGACATCCTCGTCTAACACGACGGCGAGCCCACCCGAGTTACGGACGACCGGTCGGAAGCCGCGCTCGTGCAAATACCGGACCCCATCTTTTAAATGAGGTAACCTTGCATCTTGAATTCCGAGTACAATCGTATTCGTGTGCACCCATGCGCGCAAGACAGCGCCTGATTGTTGGGTCGAAGCACATAACGTGTCATCCGTCGCGAACGATTGTTCCGCTTGAAACATCGTGCCAAGGCTCGATTGGTCAATCACACGATAACTCGGTTGTTTTAATAATGGATGGATCATATACTTAATTCCTTTTCACAAATAATTTTCCTTCTCATTATAGCATGGAGGGAACGATTCGTTTGAAGTCGAATCTAGAACATAACGAAACGTAGGAGGGCATGTCATGTACTCGTCACGAGGACAATTATCTGGGTCAAAAGTGTTTAAAGACCCGGTACACCGTTATATTTACGTCTACGACCACCTTATTTGGGAACTGATCAACACGAAAGAGTTCCAACGCTTACGTCGCATCAAACAGCTCGGGACATCCTTTTTAACGTTCCACGGCGCAGAGCACACGCGATTCCATCATTCTCTCGGCGTCTATGAGATTGCGCGCCAATTGATTGACCAGTTCCAACAATACCCGGAATGGGATGACCGCGACCGCGAACTGTTATTGGCGGCGGCGCTTTTGCACGATGTCGGTCACGGCCCATTCTCACACGCGTTCGAACACGTCTTCTCTGTTCGACATGAAGTGTGGACCGAGCGAATCATTTTAGGCGATACCGAGGTCAACCAAGTGTTGTCGGAGATGGGTGTCGGGTTCGCAGAAGAAGTGGCTTCCATCATCAACAAGACGCACCCGAACCGCTTGATTGTCAATATGCTCAGTTCGCAGCTCGATGTCGATCGGATGGATTATCTATTGCGTGATGCGCACTTTGCGGGTGTCAGTTATGGAAAATTTGATTTGGAACGTATGTTACGTGTCCTTAGACCAGATGAGGACCAAGTCGTCGTCAAACAGTCGGGAATGCATACGATTGAAGACTATATCATGCGCCGCTATCAAATGTATTGGCAAGTGTACCTTCACCCGGCGACACGTTCGAGCGATCTTCTCTTAAAAGCAATTCTCGAGCGGGCGCAGGAACTATATGAGAGCGGATACGCATTCAAGATGGTACCGAAACATTTCTTACCGATCTTTGAGCAGAACAACATGTCGCTCGAACAATATTTGAAATTGGACGAGACGGTCGTCTACTTCTATTTTCAGGAATGGATGGAGGAAGACGACGCGATTCTAGCCGATTTATCGAGCCGTTTCGTGAATCGTCGTTTATTGAAATATAAAAACTTCCCGGAAGCGAACCGCGTCCGCTATATGGAACGGTTGCGTCAGACGATGGAAGGCATCGGACTTCCGCCGAAATACTACTTGCTCGAAGATCAGTTGAGTCAGTTGCCGTACGATTTATACAAAGGACAAGGCAAGTATGAAGGCATTTATCTTCAGATGAACGATGGGGAACGGAAAGAGATTTCGGAAGTGTCGATGCTCGTCCAGTCGATTTTAAACTCGAGACAATCGGATGAAAAAATTTATTATCCAGAAGATGTGTTACTGAACTTAAGGGATCATGCGAATGAAAAATCGTGGCTCTTGTCGACATTGAAATCCGAATAACCCGAAAAGGGGCGTGACACGATGGAGATTGCGACACTGATTGGTGGCATCGGGATTTTTTTACTCGGGATGACGTTACTCACAGACACGCTCAAAAAATGGGCCGGTACACGACTACGTCATCGGTTGAACCAATTCACCGATGGCTCGTTGTCGGGGGCAACACTTGGCGCGATGTTGACGGCTTTATTTCAATCCTCTACCGTCACGACATTGATGACGATTGGTTTTGTGAGCGCAGGATTGATCACGTTCACGCAAGCATTGCCGCTCGTTATCGGGGCGAACGTGGGTAGCGCGACGACCGGATGGATCATCGCCGTCCTTGGTTATAACGTTGACGTACGTCAAGTGTTCTTGCCGCTCATTGGGCTCGGGATGGCACTTCGTCTCTCAGGACCACGTCTACGACGAATCGGACTATTGTTCGTCAGTGTCGGTCTGATTTTTGTCGGGATTGGGACGCTACAGGAGGCGATGCAAGATGTAGTCACGTTCTCGTTCGGACCAAGCGGGGCGATGAGTTTTCCTCAACAGGCGTTCCTTATTGGCATCGGGTTTGCGATGACGGTTGTCCTTCAGTCGTCGACGATTGGGCTCGTCTTAACGATGACGGCTCTTGCGACCGCCGCGATTTCACTTCCGCAAGCCGCTTTTTTGGTACTCGGTCAAAGTGCTGGGACGAGTCTTGTCGTGGCACTCGGTTCAATTGGAGGCTGGAAGTCGGCCCGACGCATTGTATTGGGGCATGCGATCTACCACGTGTCCATCGTCCTCATCGGATGGCTGACGTTCCCCGTTCTCTTCTTTGTCGTCAATCGGGTAGCCGATTGGTTCAACTGGAACGACTTGTTACGCCTCGCCTTATTCCATACGACGTTCCATGTGTTAGGCGTCCTCTTGTTCCTACCATTTTATCAGTCGTTCGCAAGGCGCTTACTAAAATGGATCCCGAGCCGAGCAGAAAAACTGACACGTCTGCTCGACAAGAACATGTCCCAACTCCCGACGGTCGCCCTTGAGGCGGCGCGGCGATCTTTACTCGAGATTGAACGCTATTTAGGGAACGAGACTGAGTTGCTCGTCCGGGAGGGACGTCTCCGGGAAGATGAGTTGACGCTCGTCGACAAGACGCTGAGCGATGTCCGCGTCTTTTTGAGTACGATTCGTCTAGACGATGTCGGAAAGCAAAATGACTACGGGCAACACTTGTCCCTCCTGCATACAATCGACCATCTCGAACGGTGGTTGTACGTATTGCGAGAAATCGAACCGGTCCAGTCACTGCGGGACACGGACTTTTTAGCGGCGCGGGAACTCGTCTTGCACGAACTCGATCTCGTTCATCAATTGAATCATCATACGCCACCGGAAGACTCGAAGATGTGGAAACAGGCGTCAAAACAGTTGGCGGAATATCGGAAGGCGCATCGATCTGAGCTGCTTGAAGAAACAGCGGCGAATCAGTTGGAGATGGACCAGACGATTCAAAAAGTACAAGTATTGCTGTGGCTTGACCGTATCGGTTACCACATTTGGCGGGCAACACGGCACTTGATTAAGCCGACTGTGCCGAGTGAACGGTTCGAAGTGAACCGAGAAGACTAAACTAGAAATGGAGGAGTGGAAATGGCGACATGGGTGACTCACTTTCGTATCGCGGAGCGGATTCTCGAGACGGATTCCGCATTTGAGCGTATACCTTTTTTAGTAGGAAATATCGGTCCAGACTGTGGGTTGGTCGGAGCTGATGAACGTCCTGAACCACCGAAAACCATCACGCATTTCAAAACAGAGAACGGGATCTCTTCTGATTTGTTCAAACAGACGTATTTAGATGGAGGGATCACAAAATCGAATACAGAATGGTCTTATTTAGTCGGTTACTATTTTCATCTGGTCACAGACGAATATTGGGTGCGGTTGACCCGCGCGAAAAAAGAAGAACCGATTGTACAGGCAATCGTCGGGACACCAGACTATACTCGTTTAGTCAAAACGGACTGGTATGGGATTGACTTTGAGTATTTGGCAAAACATCCGAATCATATCTTTTGGACGGATTTTTGTCACATTGACTCGTTCGAAGACGTCTTACCGTTCTTCCCACAAGGACAAACGGGACAACAAATTCAAAACATCACGACCTTCTATAAAACACATCCGTTTGACCCACAGCATGAATATGTATATATGTCACCTGAAGAGGTCGATGATTTCATTGAAGAGGTTCTTTGTGGGCTACAAGCGAAAATTCAAGAAGTTCAACGAATACATATTTGACGTGGTGCTTAGACGAAAAAACGGACCCCGATTCAAGGAGTCCGTTCGTTACTTATTTCTTGTCCGCGTGCATGACGCCGGCTTGACCGTAGTGCGTCGCATCCATCTCTTCGATGAAGACGGTGATGTTCTCTTTTGGAGCGTTCGTCGTCTCGGAGACGGCGTCCGTCACTTTTTCAATTAATGCGCGTTTTTGTTCCACGGTACGGCCCGGGAGCATTTTTACTGTTACGTAAGGCATGGGTCATTCCTCCTTTGCTGAAGTCTCTTTCATTGTAGTGAATCCGCTTCACCGAGAAAAGAAAAATTCTCTTCCACCTCAAAGCTTGCGCTCACTTTTTCGACATTTCGGGTAAGGAACAAGACAGAGCGAATGTAGGAGGAATGAAGATGAAGTGGAAAGGTAGACAACAGAGTCGTAACGTCGAGGACCGACGAGGGCGCAGCATCGGAGGAAAAGGGATTGCCGGGGTCGGGGGTGGTCTCGGATTGATTCTCGTCATCGTCTTTACGTTATTGAATGGGGGAAGCCCGACTGACCTCGTCAACAATATCGGAC
Organism: Exiguobacterium sp. s160; assembly: GCF_018617575.1. Classification (NCBI taxonomy): domain Bacteria; kingdom Bacillati; phylum Bacillota; class Bacilli; order Caryophanales; genus Exiguobacterium; species Exiguobacterium sp. s160. Next base: position 304,588 of record NZ_JACSKK010000002.1, on the reverse strand, counting down.
TAGGCGAGCCGCAAACTGAAGGAACATACACCGGTACGGAGCGAGAAGAGGAGATGGCGGACTTCGTCGCGGTCGTCTTGAAAGACACGGAGGAAGTATGGACGGATATTTTTGCAGAGAACGGCATGACGTACCAAGAACCGACGCTCGTCCTGTTCTCGGGACAAGTTGAATCCGCTTGTGGCATCGCCGGGTCGGCGGTCGGCCCCTTCTACTGTCCGGGTGATCAAAAGCTGTACATTGATTTAAGTTTCTATGATGAGCTGAGTCAGCGTTTCAATGCGCCGGGTGATTTTGCGATGGCGTACGTCGTCGCCCATGAGGTCGGGCACCATGTCCAGACGCTTCTCGGAACGACAGAAGAGATTATGCCGCTTCGGAATGAGATGAGCGAGACTGAATTCAATCGCTATCTCGTCCGTTTCGAGTTACAGGCGGACTACTACGCAGGCGTATGGGCGCATCACGCGCAAGGACTCGGTTACCTCGAAGCAGGGGACGTCGAAGAAGCGATGAATGCAGCTCACCAGATCGGTGACGACACGTTACAACGTCAGGCGCGTGGATACGTGACGCCGGACTCGTTCACGCATGGAACGTCGGAACAGCGGATGCGCTGGTTCGAGAGAGGCTTTGAGAACGGGTCGATTCAAGGTGGAGATACGTTCAATACGAACAACTTATAGGTCGGGCGCACGCTCGACCTTTTTAGCCGGTTGGAATATGAGGAAAGAATCCGCTATCATAAAAGAACAACAGTTGCAGGAAGGGGATGACCCGATGGAATCCTTACTTACGAAAATTGATTTAGCAAAAGACGATATGACGGCGGTTGAAAAGAAAATCGCGGACTATATCTTGTCCCATTCAACGCTCATTCCAAATATGACGACGAAAGAACTTGCCCAAAAGACGGATGTGTCCGAAGCGAGTATCGTCCGTTTTGCCCGTGTGGTCGGGATTGATAGCTTTAAAGCATTTAAGCTTGCGCTCGTGAAAGACCTGGCCGTCACCGAAACGACATTGACGGACTTCAACGTTCTCCAGCAAAAAGATACGCCGTACGATTCGTTTCAAAAAGTCATCCATGTGAATAAAGCGGCCATCGAGGCGTGTGCCGAAGCGATGGACAAACGGGAGCTCGAACATGCGGTGGATATATTTGCCCGCGCGAATCGTGTCGTCTTTTATGGGGTTGGTGGATCATCGACCGCGGCCATCGATGCACACTATAAATTCACGAAGCTCGGGTATGCGGCCACGACGTCGCCGGATTTTCATTACATGTTGTCGTTGATTCCGCATTTAGGAAAATCAGATGTATTTGTCGCCATCAGCACGTCGGGTCGGACGAAAGATGTGCTCGAACTCGTTCGTTTCGCCAAGAAGAAGCGTGTGCCCGTCATCGCCATTACGAACTTGGACAAGTCGCCACTTTATCGGGAAGCGGACGTACGCCTTTGTACGCCGAACGTCGAGAGCGATTTCCGAATTGCGAGCATCGCCTCACGGATGACGCAACTGACGATTGTCGATACGTTATATATGGGTCTCTTGCATCGAAAAGGAGAAGGCTTGATTGATCGCTATGCGGAAGCGCGAGATGAGATGGTGAAGTTACGCCGATGATTCGACCGTATTCGAAAGAAAATCGCAAGGAGTTGGAAAACTTCTTGGTGAGGCAACATACCTTCGCTCGCTTGAATGGACAGTCCGTTGAGGAGTTTTGCGACGAGAATGTGGCGGATTTTGAAGAGGACGGCACCGTCAGTCTGATTATTCGTGAAGATGAACGGATCGTCGCCATCGCGGACCTATTAAAACGACATCCCGTGGACGGTTCGCTTTGGCTCGGATTGTTTGTCGTCGATGAGACCCTTCACGGGACGGGCTTGGCGCAAACGTTATATGAACAAGTGGAAGAAAAGTATATGCGCCCCTATCAGACGATATTTCGATTAGGTGTCCTTCCGAACAATCTGCGCGCTCGTCGGTTTTGGGAGCGGAACGGCTATGTATACGAAAAGGATTCTACCACGAATAAGGGTGTGCGCGTTCATGTCCTGAAGAAACAACTCATTCGACCGGAGTGAGTTTTTCTTTCGTAAATACTGAAATTAAATTTCAAAAATAATTAATAATAAATTGACTTTAAGTTTCAGTATAGTACGATGAAATCATAGAGAAGAAAGGATGGTGGCGATGCTAGAAAAATTGGCTACAGAAAGACGGAATGAACGAACGATGCAACTAGATGAGATGTCGATTGAGGAGCGATTGATGATTATGAACAGTGAGGATCAACAAGTTCCGCAAGTGATTCAACATCAGATTCCCGTCATCGCGCAAGTCGTGGAGCGGGTCATCGCATCCTTTCGTAAAGGCGGTCGCTTGATTTATATCGGGGCGGGCACAAGTGGACGTTTAGGCATTTTAGACGCCGCAGAGTGCGTACCGACGTTCGGGGTGTCCCCGGATCAGGTCATCGGGTTGATTGCCGGTGGCGAGCGTGCGCTCATTCAAGCGGTCGAGGGAGCAGAAGACAGCAAGGAATTGGCAGTCGATGATTTGAAAGCGCTTCAACTGACGGCGGACGACACTGTCATTGGGATTGCGGCGAGCGGACGGACGCCATATGTGATTGGAGGTCTCGATTATGCACGGGAAGTTGGAGCAACCACTGCGGCCATCTCCTGTAATCAAGACGCGGTCATCAGTCGCCATGCAGACTATGCCATTGAAGTGGAGACAGGACCGGAAGTGTTGACCGGTTCGACACGATTGAAGGCAGGGACGGCACAGAAATTGGTCCTCAACATGATTTCGACAACGTCGATGATTGGAGTAGGCAAAGTGTATCAAAACTTGATGGTCGACGTGAAACCGACGAACGAAAAATTAGAAGTACGTGCCAAGCGGATGATCGCAGAAGCGACAGGGGTCGACATGGAAACGGCCGCGCGTTATTTTGCGTCATCTAAAGGACATGTCAAAACAGCAATCGTCATGATTTTGGCGGACGTCTCTTACGAAGAAGCCATCAAACGATTAGAGCGTGCGAACGGGTTTGTCCGCGAGGCGCTATAAGGGGGAAAATCGAGATGAAGAAAGAAGAGGTTTTAGCACGGGACATCCTCGCACATGTCGGGGGGAAAGAGAACATTCGTCAACTCGCTCACTGTATGACGCGTGTCCGGTTGTCGTTGAAGGATCCGACCAAAGCCGATCTTGACGCCTTGAAGAAGATTGATGGCGTCATGGGTGTCATCGATGATGAGACGTTACAAATCGTCGTCGGTCCGGGAACGGTGAATCGGGTCGCGGATTATATGAGTCATGAGACAGGCCTTGCGATTGGAGAAGAGTCAGTGGATTCGAACTTGACGCCAGAGGAACGTGCAGCGGTCGAACGTCAAAAAGTAAAAGAGAAGCAAAAGTCACCGTTCAAACGATTTCTCCGTCGACTCGGGAATATCTTCATTCCACTCATTCCAGGTCTTGTTGCTTCAGGAATCATCAACGGTGCGGCGAACTTTGCTGTCAACGCCGGTGTCGACCGAACGGAGACGTGGATGCAGATTTTGCTCGTGCTCGGTAGCACAGTCTTTGCATACTTAGCCATCCTTGTCGGGTGGAACACGGCGAAAGAGTTCGGGGGGACACCGGTGCTCGGGGCGATTGCCGGGGGGATTCTGTTCAACCCGCTCCTTGCGGACATCGTCATTTATGGGGAACCGCTCGTCGTCGGACGCGGTGGCTTGTTCGGTGTCATTTTTGCCGGTTGGCTCATGACTTATATTGAGAAGCACATTCGTCGCTTCATGCCGGTATCGATCGATATTATCTTCACACCACTCTTCACGGTCCTCATCGTCGGATTTACGGCACTCTATGCGATCATGCCGGTCGCGGGTGTATTGTCAGATGGGATCATGCGAGGAATCAATGCGACGCTTGAAGTCGGGGGCCCCGTCGCCGGGGCACTTTTGGCCGGCTTCTTCTTACCACTCGTCATGGTCGGATTACACCATGGTTTGACGCCGATTCATTTAGAACTGTTGAACACAGTTGGGACGACGGCGCTCCTTCCAATCTTGGCGATGGCGGGTGCCGGTCAAGTCGGTGCGGCGCTTGCAATCTTTGTGAAGACAAGCAACCCGCGACTCCGTAATATTATTAAAGGGGCCATCCCGGTCGGTTTCCTCGGAATCGGCGAACCGCTCCTTTACGGGGTCACGCTTCCGCTCGGACGCCCGTTCCTAACGGCATGTCTCGGGGCAGCGGTCGGTGGTGCCTTCCAAGCAACGATGAAGACGGCCGCACTTGGAATTGGTGTATCGGGTCTATCCCTTACGCCGCTGATTGACGACGGGATGTACTTAACGTATGTCGCCGGACTATTGATTTCGTATACGGCAGGCTTCCTGTTCACTTATTTCTTCGGCTTCAAAGAAGAGATGGCGGATGGGATTTGACAAACAAAGATGGCTCGCTCGAGTCATCTTTTTCTATACGTTTTGTGAGGAGGGAAATAGATGAGAGGGATTTCCGTTTACTTAAGTGAGGAACTGACGTTTGCGTCCATTGATTGGATCGAACGCATGCGAGAGAGCGGATTCACGAGCATCTTCACGTCGCTTCATATTCCAGAAGACGATTCGACGTTATACACAGGACGGCTCCAGCAGTTAGGGGAATTGGCAAGACGCCTAAACATGGAGCTCGTGGCAGACATCGCCCCGTCATCTCTACAGGCGCTCGGCAAGGACTGGAATGATGCCCATACACTGTTGGACTGGGGCGTCACGGGGTTACGTGTCGACTATGGCGTCACACCGAAACAAGTGGCCGACTTGTCACGACATATGATGGTCGCACTCAATGCCAGTACACTCACGGAAACAGAGCTTGAAGAGATGTTGCGACAAGGGCTACGACGGGACCACGTCGAAGCGTGGCATAATTTTTATCCCCGTCCTGAGACGGGGCTCGACCGCTCCTGGTTTGACGAGAGAAACGCCTGGTTACATGCGCAAGGAATCAAAGTACAGGCGTTCATTCCTGGAGATGAACAGTTACGTGGACCTCTTCATGAAACGTTACCGGCACTCGAGGAGCATCGCCATCAGTCTCCGCTTTCGTGTTATATCGATTTACAAGCGACGGTCGACCGGATTTTGATTGGTGATCCACGTGTGTCAAATCAGGCGACGCGACAATTTCAGGCGTACGATGAAGGGATCATCCTCCTTCGTGCAACTTCAGAGTACCGTGTCGATTCATTACCGACACTGCATACGAACCGGATGGACCCAGCCCGAGATGTCATTCGCTCGGTCGAATCGAGAGCTTACGGACGACCTGGGGACCATTTGATTCAATCGCAAAATACAGAAGAACGACTGCTCGGCAGCATCACGTTGGACAACGAACGATATGGACGTTATGCGGGAGAACTGCAAGTGACGAAACGGGATTTGAAGGCAGATGAACGGGTCAACGTCATCGGTCGGGTCATTGAGATGGACCGCACGCTCATCCGTCACATTGGACCGGGAAGACGTTTTCAAATTGACTGGAAGTGACTCAGGATTGCCACCGTCCTATATCATTGTGTACAGTAGAGAGGGAGGGTGGAACATGAAAGACATTAATTTTAATATCATTTCAGACGACGCGACGGACGGACACGGCGGTTTTGGTGTCGGTTCGCTTAGTTTAAATAACATGTCCCCGGTCATCATCGATGTCGAGGCGGGCACGGCGACAATCGATATGGGTGCGATGCACGCAAAATCTGCCATCGAGAAGCGCATCAAGTTTTTGACGGACCAAGAAGCGGTACCGAATGGGAAACCATACTGGATCGTTTGGGTGACGGTCGGTCGAAAACGAGAAGGCTTTTATTATGGCGGCATCGCGGCGTGTGACATGTTGGTAGATGTCGAGGCGAGACGAGGTTATAAACTATTGCCGTATCACGTCAATCAGATGGACAAATCGTTGAAGGGTCGGATTTTAATCGACATGATGGACGCTCCGTCCCGCGACGTATTGGCGAATTTCTTGCAAGAACATCGCCCAGAAATTTGGTCAAACTCGACTGAACTTCATGCAGAGCTCGAGCGCTTAGGCGCCGAGTAAAAAGATTGGACGAATTTTTCGTCTCCAATCTTTTTTGTTTCGCATTTTTGGGAGTAACAGGAAATTATGTAACTGAAGAGATATTCATTTGTAATTGTATGAAAATTCAGTATTATGATATACTGACTACATTGTGAAAAAAAGAAAGGGTGATACGATGAGCGAAACGAAAAAAATCTTAATCGGTCTCGCGCTAGGTGTTGTAGTTGGTCTCGGATTGGCAGGATTGCCGGATTCAATTTATGAGATTGTAAATCCGTATATTTTATCTCCGGTCGGAACGATTTTTTTGAATTTAATTAAAATGTTAGTCGTGCCGATTGTCTTCTTCTCGATTATTTTAGGCGTCATGGGTCTCGGGGACCCGAAAGAGCTAGGTCGGGTCGGGACGAAGTCGATTTTGTTCTTCTTAGCGACGACAGCACTTGCGATTATGTTGGCGATGGGCGTCGCATCTGTCTTACAACCAGGGGAACGTGGGGACTTCCAAACAACAGGTCTTGAATTTGAGTCAACAGCGACCGAGGATTCTTCAAATATCGTACAGACATTCGTCAATATGATTCCAACGAATCCGATTACGGCACTCGCTGAAGGAAACATGCTTCAAATCATCGTCTTTGCAGCATTGATTGGATTTGCGTTAATCGCCCTTGGGGACAAGGCGAAGACATGGCGTCAATTCGTCAAACAAGGTGATCGCATCATGATGTACCTCATCCATATCGTCATGAAGCTCGCGCCATACGGCGCATTCGCATTGATTGCTTCGGCGATTGGAGGTATCGGTCTCGATGCGGTCGTCGCCATGGCATGGTATATGATCGCCGTCGTCTTGACGCTCTTCTTACACGCAACGATTGTATACGGGGCAGCCGTTTACTTCATCGGGAAGATGAGCCCAGTGTTTTTCTTCAAAAACTTCTATGAGGCGATGACGTTCGCATTCTCGACATCTTCGTCGAATGCGACGCTTCCGGTATCGATGGAAGTTGCACAGAGAAAACTCGGTGTGCCACGTTCGATTTCTTCGTTCGTGCAACCACTCGGGGCAACGGTCAACATGGACGGAACAGCCATCATGCAAGGTGTTGCAACCATCTTCATCGCGCAAGTATTCGCGTCTGATTTAACAATGACTCAATTGTTGACGGTCGTCATTACGGCGGTCCTCGCTTCAATCGGGACAGCGGGTGTACCAGGAGTCGGGCTTGTCATGCTTGCCCTCGTCCTTCAGTCGGTCAACTTGCCGGTAGAGGGAATTGCCCTCATTATCGGGGTCGACCGTATTCTCGATATGCTTCGCACATCTGTCAACATCACGGGGGATGCGGCATGTGCGGTTGTCGTTTCGAAATTGGAAGAAAAACACCTACCACCAGTCGACGAAGACTCGTGGGATGAAGCGGGTGCGACCTCTTCATCATCGCTATGATATAGTAAAGGACCATGACAAAACGCGTCATGGTCCTTATTTTGTGAATAGAAAGAGTGATGGTTATGGAATGGGAACTGCTCCCGCTTCCTTTATTTTTAGTCATAAGCATCATACTAAATAGTGTGATTGCGGTGGCCGGAGTGTTACCGAGTGCCTTTTTGACGGCGATCAACGTGAGCGTCCTCGGCCTCGTACCCGGTATTCTCATCTCGATTGTCGGTGAGGCGGTAGGAGCCATCGTCAGTTTCATCCTTTACCGAAAAGCGCTACATCGTTACACGTCCCCGGACGGTGGCCGGTTTCAGCGACTCCGTGAGGCCACAGGGGCCGAGGCATGGTTTCTCGTCCTTGGCATGCGTCTCATGCCGTTCGTACCGTCTGGACTCGTCACGTTATCGGCAGCGTTCAGTCGTATGACACTCGCCTCGTTCGCGGTCGCAAGTACGATTGGGAAAGTGCCTGGCCTCATCATGGAAGGACTAGCGGTGACAGCAGCGATGCAATTGACGGTCGGATGGCAATTGTTCTTGGTCGGTCTCGTCGGTGTTTCTTACCTTGTCTGGCGGATGCGTCAAAGAAGAGGCGAAAAGATATGACAAAACGCCTCGACGAATCGCTTACCGGTCGTTTTCTTTCGTAACACGGCCCAGTCGATTAAAATCGATTCTTCAAAATCTTTTAAAAAGGCTTCGTGAAGTTGTTGGATCGACGTCGTATCGAATTGAGCGATCATCATCTCATGGTTGAGAAACATACTTCGAAAATCGAAATTGGCTGACCCGACGAGGGCAACTTTGCCATCGATCAGAAGCGTTTTCGCATGAATGAAATGGCGATTGTATTTATAAATTTTAATGTTCCGCTTCAACAGCTGTTCGAAATAATACTCGGTCGCATGGAAGCTGAACCATTCGTCCCCCTTGCCTGGTACGACGATACGTACATCGATGCCGCTACGACCTGCGACTTCAAGAATCGCCAACAGTTCAGGTGGAGGCACAAGGTATGGGGTGGTGAGCCAGATCGACTCTTTTGCCTCCATCAACAGACGCATCAACCCGTCACGAATCGTCACGTCTTTACCCGGTGACGTGACGAGCAGTTGTGTCGCCCCGTTTTGTCCTTTCGGTTCATTCACAAAGTACTGAGAGAGATGCTCTTCATCTGCGAATAGGTCCCACGTCTCATCGATTGTCCCTTGTCCCGCATATAACCAGTTCTCGACGAAGAGCTGTTGGAGTTCTCGGACAAGCGGACCTTCGAGACGTAGATGCGTGTCACGCCAGAAACCGAGCTTCTCATTTTTTCCGAGATATTCATCACCGACGTTCAACCCGCCTGTTAGCGCGATTCGTCCATCCACGACAATCAGTTTTTGATGGTTGCGGAAGTTGGCATTGAAGACGAGATAAGGGTGCAGGACCGGATCGAATGCTTGGACGTGGACACGGGATTCCCGTAACGGCTGAATAAAATCTTCCCCGATTTCTTGGCTACCGAGTCCATCATATAAAAAGCGAACGATGACATTCTCATTTGATTTTTGGATGAGTGCATCTCGGACCTTTAGTGAAATCTCATCGGTTCTAAATAGATAGTATTGAATGTGAATATGGTCTGTCGCACTATTGATGGCGTCTAACAGTGCGTCGAATTTTTCTTCGCCGTTGACGAGGAGAGTTGTCGACGTGTGAGCGTCCGCACCGATTGCTCCTAGTTTTTCAAGTGTCCGTGTCAATGGATAGGCAGACACGATATCGGGAGAAGTCTCGATTTTTTCACTCTCAATCGCTTGCCTTAACATCCGTATTTCTGACGATGTCCGTTTAAAGCGTCGGTGGCGGCGTGGGGTACGTCCGAACATGACCCATGCCAAGACGCCGATGTATGGGATAAAGAATACGGTCAATAACCAGGCGAGCTTCCCTTGGGGCTGTACTTGGTCAAATAAAATCTGCCAACCGACGACGAGCGGTGCGACGATTGCGATTCCGATTAATACGGGAATGAGGACATCGAGCCAAAATAAGAGACCGACGAGCAAGATGACACTGATGATCATGATGATGAGTTGAATGACGCGACGTTTCAAAGGAAACACCACCTTTCCAAAACGATGAAAACGAGGGGATTCTCCCCTCGTTTTTTAGTACACACTGTTCAAGACAGCGTTGATTTCGTCCGCGTAACGAACGAAGAAGTATACATTCACTGCGAGAGAGAATAAGACGAGGAAGAGACCGAACTGTGCTTTGACCCGATTTCGATTCCAGTAGTAGAAGACGGACAAGAGCACTGCCAGTCCTACGAATAGAGCGATGACTTCAACGATTCCCCAGACGATGTCCTTGGATAAAAACATGTCGACGATTGTCATGACGACATAGATGAAAACGACAATCCCCATAATCACGACTAAAATAGCTAAAATGATGCTAATCCAATCCGAGCTAACTGCGTCAATTAGGTTTTCAACTGCCATTTCGTATTCGCTCACAACCGTTCCTCCTTTCGAGAGATTGCATAACTATACATCCATTACCCTTTTTTGCATTTCTAAAATCAAGGTTTCACTGGTGAATGGATGAATGAGGGAAGTGGAATTTTAGAAACGATTGCCACGACCGCAAATACATAGAGCCAACTATTCGGTGGGAAAAAGAGTACAAGTAATACGATGATGGCCAATGGTTGTCGCATTGCCGTGGCGAGTAAAGCACTCGTCGTCAGAACGACCGTAAACGTCATATCGAGTTCGAACAAGAGGCTGAAAAAATAACCGAGCGTGAACGAAGAGAAGAGCAGCGGATAAATATGCCCACCGCGCCATCCCGTCGCTAGACAGAACGCCGTAAAGAGCAGTTTCAATACACTAAATAAGAGAAGGGTGTAGAGCGGAATCAGACTCCATTCGTCGATATACTCAAGAATCGTTTCTTCTCCAGAGAAGAGGAGGTCCGGATAAAGAAGAGCCATGATCCCGATTCCGACGCCACCGAGTGTCGTGAGGATTAGAATAGGCACGTTTGAGAAGAGGCGCATCAATGCATGTTCACTGACCAAGTAAAGCCAGCCGAGAACCATGCCGCCAAGAACAATCCATAACATCCTCCAATCGATCTGGACACTTTCAATCGCGGGAAATTTAATGATGAACGGTGGACGCTCGTCAAGTTGGTTGAGTAAATAAAACGTCCCGATTCCGGCGAGTGTCGCAAGCAGGTTCAGTATCGGTTGCTTTTTCTGCTCGCTTTCTTCCGCCGCAATGGCACCAAATAGTGGCGCGTTGAAGACAATCCCGAGCACGACGGCATGACCGACTTCTTGTAATTCCCCTAGCTCTTGACGGACGTAGCGAATACGCTCCGAGAACCATGTCGTGAGTCCGCCGACGATGCCGACGAGCGCTGCCTCGGGACCGAGACTTGCGCCTCCGATGAGAACGAGGAGGGCGGTCAGTGTCGTAAATCCGATCAAACGATAGTCAATGCGTCCCGTTCCTTTTCGTTCTTCTAGCACCTCAGGCATGAGACGGGGCATTCGCCCATACCGACGTTGCAACAGACCGATGCATACACCGGCGATGACCGGGACAAGAAACACATAAAAAGGAAAATCAAATTGCTCAGGTACCGTATGCCACACAACATGAATCCCTTTATAAACAACGGATAAGAAAAGCCAACTTACTAAACCGATGATGATTCCAAGTACGATGGCATAGCCACTGACAATCCATGATTTCATCTACATCTCCACCTCTTTCGCTCACGTCGACCTTCTATAATATGCTATCTCCTGAACACATCAGACCGAAACCTAAAAATCGATGAAACGATTTAGAAGTGATAAATGGGCGCTGTTCACCATGGGAAATAAAAAAGTGCAGGCACTCGATGAAGTCGATGCCCACACTTGGAATAAAAATCCGTGCTTATGCTGTTTTGATGACGTGCTCTTTTGCAGGAACCGGTTTTCCGAAGAGATACCCTTGGGCCAAGTCAAAGCCGAGTTCACGACACACATCGGCTTCTTCGATGCGCTCGACACCTTCGGCGAGAAGTGTGATTCCCATCGAGTGGGTCAACGCACGCACTTTTTTGAGGAAGTCCCGCTTTTCGGCGTCTTCATCGCAAAACGAAACATACGAACGGTCGATTTTGACATAGTCCGGTTCGAGTCGTTTCAACATATCGATGGTCGAGAAGCCTGCACCGACGTCGTCTAACGCAACTTGCATCCCACGCTTTTTATATGTAGAAAATACGTGCTGTAAATGATCGACGTCATGTACCTTTTCCGTCTCGACGACTTCAAAGATGAAGCGATCCGGGCTCAGTTGATATCGGTCGATGATGTCGAACGTATGCTGGAGGCAATAGTCCGGGTTGTAAATCGTTGACGGTAAGAAGTTGATGAATGTCTTTTGGTGAGAGGCGACGGCTTCGTATGTCGCTTTAATCGCCTCAGCACGAGCTCTTTGATCGAGCTTCGAATGAAGACCGAAACGGTTTGCCGTCCGAAATAAATCAAAAGGCGAGATGTTGGCTTCGCTACGGAGGAGCGCCTCATACCCGAACGTTTCCGTAGAATCGAGGAAGATGATGGGTTGGAGGTAACTCTCGAACGTTCCGTGTTGAATCTGTTCAATGATATGCCGATGTGCAAGTTGATCTTTTAGCGCCTCGACCTCAAGCGGCGGGGTCTGACGGTTCGATGCAGGATCGACACAATATACCGTTCCGTTTGCTTGTGTGAGGAGTGCATCTAGTTCTTCAAACGATGTATATGGGTATTCCTTGAATGTTGTGACGAGCATCCCTTGAGCAATCAAAGGAATTATTGTATTACAAGAAGCGCAGGGTGACCACATACTATTCCACCTTTCCATTTAAAATTGGTTCATTCAGTATATCGGTCACGTCTCACAAAAAACTCACATTCGGGAAGCATTCTTCAAAAAAATCGTGCAAAATGGGTACAGGTTTTGTATACTTCCTATCGTATGATTAAGAAGCGCCTCAAAACGCCACTCGCATACGAACAACTTTTTGAACAGAAAGGGGTTCTATCGATGGACCAAAAATTAAAATTATGGTTTACGGAGCACCAAACAGAAGATTACGGGATCACGTTCCGTGTAAACCACGTTTATGAGAGCGAACAAACGGAGTTTCAACGACTAGAAATGGTCGAAACGGACGAGTTCGGAACGATGTTGTTACTTGACGGGATGGTCATGACGACGGATAAGGACGAATTCGTCTATCACGAGATGGTCGCACACGTCCCACTCTTTACACACCCGAATCCAAAGCATGTGCTTGTTGTCGGTGGGGGAGACGGTGGTGTCATCCGTGAAATCATGAAACACCCATCAGTTGAAAAAGCAGTTCTCGTTGATATCGACGGGAAAGTCATTGAATATTCGAAGAAATACTTGCCGAACATTGCCGGTGAACTTGATAACCCACGCGTTGAAGTCATCGTCGGTGACGGTTTCATGCATATTGCGAAGTCAGAGAACGAGTACGACGTCATCATGGTCGACTCGACAGAACCGGTCGGACCAGCAGCGAACCTCTTCACAAAAGGATTCTATGCAGGAATCTCGAAAGCACTCAAAGAGGATGGCATCTTTGTCGCACAAACGGATAACCCATGGTTCACACCAGAACTCATTCAAACGGTTCAACGTGACGTGAAGGAAATCTTCCCAATCACGAAACTATACACAGCGAACGTTCCGACGTATCCGAGCGGTATGTGGACATTCACAATCGGTTCGAAGAAGTATGATCCGGAACAAGTATCGGCTGAGCGTTTCCATGACATCAAAACAAAATACTACACGCCAAAGCTTCACAACGCGGCGTTCGTTCTTCCGAAATTCGTGGAGGATTTGACAAAATGATCAAACGTTTTGATGAAGCATACTCAGGTAAAGTGTTTATCGCTAGTCTCCCAGAGGTGACAGAGGCGAAGACGGTTCTTTACGGGATGCCGATGGACTGGACGGTCAGTTTCCGCCCAGGTTCACGTTTCGGTCCGAACCGAATTCGTGAAGTGTCGATCGGCCTTGAAGAATACAGCCCGTATTTAGACGGTGATTTGGCAGATGCGGCGGTATACGATGCAGGGGATATCCCACTTCCATTTGGGAACGCACCGAAGTCGCTCGACCTCATTGAGGCGTTCGTAAAAGATGTCGTCAAAGCAGGCAAGTTCCCACTCGGAATGGGTGGCGAACACCTCGTCACATGGCCGATCATCAAAGCGATGCACGACGTGTACGGCGACGACTTTGTCATCATCCACTTGGATGCGCATACGGACCTTCGGGATGAGTATGAAGGCGAGCCACTCTCGCACTCGACTCCGCTTAAAAAAGCGGCAAACTTGATTGGACCATCGAACTGCTACTCGTTCGGAATCCGTTCAGGGATGAAAGAAGAGTTCGAGTGGGCACGTGAAGTCGGCTACAACATGCATCAATTTGAAGTCATCGAGCCACTCAAGCGCGTCTTACCAACACTCGCTGGGAAAAAAGTATATGTCACAATCGACATCGACGTTCTTGACCCGTCAGCAGCACCTGGGACAGGCACACAAGAAATCGGCGGCATCTCGACGAAAGAATTGTTAGAAGCGGTACACGCCATCGCAAACGCAGACCTCGACATCATCGGTGCAGACCTTGTCGAAGTGTCACCGGCATACGATCAGTCGGATATGACGGCCATCGCGGCAGCAAAAATTCTTCGTGAGATGATGATTGGATTCGTGAAGTAAATGCGGAAAAAAGGTCAGCTGGAAATGGAACTGAGCGCCCGGATCACCCAATGGGAAAAAGAATACTTGGGTCGTGGGTCATTGACGTGTAAGGCAGACCTGCTTCGGGACCTCGCCATCGTCACACTCCAAGGTGTGTTGACGCCGGCCGAGTATGACTTGGCCACCAAGTCGTCAGGTCGCGAGCAATTGAAGAAATACCGCAACAATCTCGTTGAATCGGGGCGGAGCCAACTTGAAACGATTGTCGGGCAAGTGCTCGGCCGTTCGATTGTTTCGCTCCACACGGACATCAGTACGAAAACAGGGGAGCGTCTCATCGTCTTTCGGTTGGACGCACCTTGGGATCAAACCGATTGACAACGGAACGTCGACTTTTTAAAATGAAATTCAGAGACGTGAGAGGAGCGAATGGACGAGTCGTCACGAGGCGTGCTTTCGAGATCTTCTTACGGAGCTACTGAACAATTTAATCAACCGACAGTTGTCGGCCTGACGGAGCGAATAGTCGAGCCGTCGGCATACAGCGCACGCCTTCTTTAGGTGTGCGCTTTTTTGTCGCCAAGGAGGAACATGTATGGATCTGTTTTTATTTTTACTGACGAGCGCTCCCGTGCTTCTATTTGTGACGGGTGTGATTGCTGCAGTCGGGAAGTCGAACTTGAAGATTCCCGATTCACTGAGCACGACGCTCAACATTTACTTACTACTAGCCATTGGATTAAAAGGTGGGATGGGGCTCGCCTCGGTCTCCCTAGAGGAAATTGCCCTACCGTTGACGGTGACACTATTGATTGGAATTTTATTGCCGATACTCGCGTTTATTGCGGGAGGTCTTCTGAAATTCAGTTTCCATGAACGGATTGCCATGGCTGCGACGTTTGGTTCCGTCTCACTCGTAACTTATGTGGCCGCATCGACGCAGCTTGAGCGACTTGGGGTTGGATATGAGCCGTTCATGACGACATTGGTCGTCGTGCTTGAAATCCCTGGATTGATTGTGGCGTTGCTGTTGTACAACCAAACACAGGTGATGGGGATCACGGCGACGTCGAGTAAGACAAATTCGCTGTCTGTCCTCCGGGATAGCTTATTTTCGAAGAGCATCCTACTCATGTTGGCAGGTCTTGTGGTCGGACTCGTGACTCCAGATGCGACTCCGCTCAAACCGTTCTTTGTGGACTTGTTCCCAGGGGTGTTGCTCCTCTTCTTATTAGGATTGGGGGTGAAAGTCGGACAACAGTTGAAGACGGTACCAACGTATGGGCTGAAATTCGTCGCGATGGGGATGTTATTCCCGTTGATTGGGGCACTTGTTGGCTTTTTGGCGGCGGGTGTCGCTGGTCTTTCGGAAGGAGGAACGATACTTCTTATGACATTAGCTGCGAGCGGTTCATACATCGCCGCGCCTGCGATGCTACAAGCCTCAGTCCCTGAAGCGAAACCGTCCTTTTATTTGACTCTCTCCCTTGCGGTCACGTTCCCCTTCAACTTGTTGATTGGCATTCCGTTGTATATTGCAATCGTCACATGAAAAAGCACCGACTCTTCCCGAGTCGGTGCTTTTGTGTGTGTTGTGCATCACTGCGTCACTTTTTGCGCTTCCATACATTTAAGAGCGGCCGTCCAGCTTCCAAAGAGGACGTTAATCGTCGATGTACTGGGTACGTTTCGTCCTTCCGCCCATTTTCGATAATGAAGGATGCTGAAGTGAGACAATTCTTTTTTCGCAAGCCGGAGGGCTTCGATTACATCTTCCTCATCCCATTTTCGTTTTGGAGGAGCGATGTCCAGCACGAAAAGAGCATAGCTCCAAGAACCATACTTTCTGGCGATTGTCGCAACGGTCGGATAGCCTCGTTCCTGCGCCCACACGGCATAATGCTGAGACGTAAGGCGTTCGAGTTCTTCCGATGCTTCGATTAAGGCTTGGATAATCCGTTCCTCACTATTTTTTGCGGCCGTTGTTTGAAGTTTGGCTTCCCGAAGTGCGTTCGACCAAGAACCAAAACGACTGCTGATGAGTGTGAGAGAAGGCGATCGTGTCACTTTTGACCATTCTCGGTACGTTTGACTCGTGAACAGCGTGAGCTCTTCTGCAGCTTTGTTTAATGCACGTAGAATATCTTCGTCTGAATAATAATGAAACGAAAGCTTAATTTGTGCCGCAACGAGGGCTTCACGCCACGAACCAAATTGGTGGATGACGGTTGAAAGGGAAGGGACATTTTTGTCTTGAGACCAAACGCTATATTGTTTGGAATCGAGTTCTGCATATTCTTGGGCAGCCAACTGCAAAGCTTGTACGATTTGAGGTCTTGTCCATTTTTTCATCTTGGTGTCTCTCCTTTTGTGTGAACGCTCACGGGCGTCTCAGAGGGTCTCTTGGTGTGAATGAACATGTATGTTGTCAGATTGGTCGTACAGAAGTCAAACAGCGATGCGTTACGGGTACCTCCTTTTCATTCAAAACACAGTTGTCAACAACATCCAATTTTATTTGGTATGTTCTTTCCATTCCCGCTTAAGAGAAAATTATTCATTATGTGAAAGAAAAGATGAGAATAACTTCGTAAACTTATTTGTTACAGCGATTTCATTAATAACAAAAAGCTCGTATTATCCTTAAATTTGTTACAACGACTCGGGTAGTTTACTAGCATCAACGCATTCTTCGCACACCATACCCAACACGATTACACAACTTAGACATTTGGAGGTGCTAAAAACGATGGCTACACTCGTCAACGTATATCGAAGAAATCGCAGAAATCTCCTGTTTTTCTGCGTCGATATCGCAATCGTTTCAATCGTCTTATATATGACGTTTGATATTTTATTTTCGAAAGTGATGCCGTACACTGCGACGACGTATGATCTGTTGCTGATGGTGTTCATTAAGATGATCAGTTTTATGCTCGTCGGGGCGCATTTGAAAATTCATCGCATCGACTGGCGGTACGCTTCAATCCATGAAATGAAACAAGTAACCATTGCGTTGATTAGCAGCGACTTGATTCTATTCGCCTACAATCAATTTCAATTTGGTCGCGGGCTCGGTGTCATGATTGCGGTTCAAGGACTGCTGGCATTCAACATGATTTTATTTACTCGCTTTTTGGCCCGCCATCACGTTTTGCATACATTCAAACCGTATGCTACCCCACAAGGACGGAAAACACTCATTATCGGGGCGGGGAACTCTGGGCAGCTCATCGTACGTGAGTTGAAAGAGTATCGGACGAACGTACTTAACGTAGTTGGAATTCTTGATGATGATCCGATGCTCGAATCGTTATACGTACACGGGGTTCCGATTCTCGGAACGACAGACGATTTAGAACGGATTATAGAGGAGCAAGGAATCGAAGTCGTCATTTTCTCTATCCCGAGTCTAGCACACGCGAGACGCATCGAATTGTTGAAACGGATTGAAAAGACTGGCGTTGAATCACATGCACTCCCGATGTTGTCTGAACTTGCAACGGGAAATGTGTCGATCAATGAAATCCGTGAAGTGAAAATCGAGGATTTGTTAGGTCGAGAACCGGTACAACTTGATATTTCAGGCATCTCGAAACACGTGGAAGGAGCAACGGTCCTCGTGACGGGAGCAGGAGGATCAATCGGTTCGGAACTTTGTCGTCAATTGATCAAGTTTAAACCTGCTGAGATGATTCTTCTTGGACACGGTGAAAACAGTATTTATTTAATCGAAAAAGAATTAAACGGACTCGGGCTTGAGACAAAACTTCATCCAGTCATCGGGGATGTACAAGACCTAGAGCGCCTCGAACACGTCTTTCAAACGTATCATCCAGATATCGTCTATCATGCGGCAGCGCACAAACACGTTCCATTGATGGAAGACAACCCTCTTGAGGCGGTGAAAAATAACATCTATGGCACAAAGAATATGGTCGATGTGGCTTCGAAATATCGGGTCGATCGATTCGTCATGGTATCGACCGATAAAGCGGTCAATCCAACGAACGTCATGGGGTCGACGAAACGGATTGCAGAGATGATCGTTCAGGAAAAAGCTCGCTCAAGCAATACGATTTTTGCTGTCGTTCGATTCGGTAACGTTCTTGGTAGTCGTGGTTCGGTCGTTCCGCTCTTTAAGGATCAAATTGCCCAAGGGGGGCCAGTCACGGTAACGGACTCGGAAATGACACGTTACTTCATGACCATTCCAGAGGCGAGTCGACTTGTCATTCAAGCGAGCGTATTATCCCGAGGTGGAGAAATCTTCGTACTGGATATGGGAGACCCTGTCAAAATCATTGATTTAGCTAAGAAGATGATTGAACTTAGTGGATTCACCATCGAACAAATTCCGATTGAAGTAACCGGAATTCGCCCAGGTGAAAAGTTATACGAAGAATTGTTGGCTACGAATGAACTAGATCCAAAGGCGAATGTTTTTCCGAAAATTTTCGTCGGTTGCACCCGTCCCTTCACATCGGTCGGCCCAATCTTACGGTTGATTGAACACTTCCGACAGAACGGTCCAGCATTGACAGACGCTTTGCTGTTCGTCGCAAACAGTGACGACATTGATCGTGATCTGCAACGTATTTTTGCAAGTGGCTTCGAATTTATCCCTGCCCAGCAAGTGCATATCCGAGTCGTCGATGGAAATTAAAGGGGGGAGTGCAATGGATCGTGTCATGGTGGTTGGTGTGTCCACATTCAAAGGTTTTCACCTTGCTCGACGGTTATTAAAGGAAGGATATGAAGTGATTGGGATTGATGACGAAGGAGAAACGAAAACACAACTTGCGAGACAACGGCTATATGTCTTATCTCACCCGTTGTTTCATCTCATTCAAACGGATGTCGCACATAGACCAAACATGCGTCAAATCGCGACCATGTATGAACCGAATCACGTCATCTTGTGCAGCGGGTCATCGAATGTGTATCAACATCGAAAAAT
The DNA here is from genome assembly GCF_018617575.1 of Exiguobacterium sp. s160. Classification (NCBI taxonomy): domain Bacteria; kingdom Bacillati; phylum Bacillota; class Bacilli; order Caryophanales; genus Exiguobacterium; species Exiguobacterium sp. s160. The sequence goes on along the minus strand of NZ_JACSKK010000002.1, from coordinate 285,272 downwards.
AGAACGTTATGAACAAGTAAAACAGCTTGTTACGAATCAAAAAAATCGAATGACGATTCAATCGTTTATCACGTTTGACCTTCCAGTCGAATACACTCGGCATTCCTCCTTAGCCCTTCATATTGTTACAGAAGATGTATACGGACCTTGGGATGATTCGACGACGTTGTTCTCAAAAGCGGTACTTGCCATCGATCAAGGACATCGTATGGTCGGATACTATGCAACGGATATTGTAAAAGCCTCTTATATCGATGATGTGGTCGAAACCGTCGTTCGCGTCATTCGATTGGTTCAGTCAGGATTGTCGCTTGTCGGGCAGTTCCGAATCGATGCCTCGGATTATGTACACGTCCAAACGCTGCTCACGGAAATCGGACACCAGCTACATCGACCTGTCCATGTATCTCTACCGATGCGTGACCATGTCTTTCAAGAAACAGATTTGCCTACGCTAGAAGTAATGATTGGATTTCGACCGCTCACCCCGCTGCATGAAGGGTTAAGGAAGACGCTTGAATGGTACGACACTTATCAAACGATGATGAAGGAGGACATGAGCACATGAATATTTTATTATCAAAACCGCACATGTCCGGACGAGAGATGGCATATGTAGAGGAAGCATTCGCAAGTAACTGGATTGCGCCACTCGGTCCGAACGTCAACGCCTTTGAGGAAGAGCTTGGGAAGTACGTTGATCATACGCATACGCTCGCGACGAGTTCTGGCACAGCGGCGCTCCATCTCGCGTTGTTGACGTTAGGAATCGAAAGAGGAGATGTGATTTTTTGTCAGTCACTAACGTTTGTCGCTTCGGTCAATCCGATTCTTTATGTCGGAGCAACACCTGTATTCATCGATTCAGAGAAGGAAACGTGGAACATGTCACCGGAAGCATTGCGAAAAGCATTGGTTCAAGCCGCTACGAAAGGAACATTACCGAAAGCGGTCATCGTTGTTCATCTATACGGGGTGGTCGCGAAAATCGGCGAAATTCGTCAAATTTGCCAAGAGTTCGGGGTGGCATTGATTGAAGATGCTGCGGAATCGCTCGGAGCGACTTGGCAAGGGCAGATGACCGGTACGATTGGAGATATCGGATTCTATTCGTTCAATGGGAACAAAATTATTACCACGTCCGGTGGAGGGATGTTATTGCTAGGCTCTGACAGTCAGCGCCAATATGCGTTGAAACTCGCAACGCAGGCAAGAGAGAACGTTTTACATTACGAGCATGAAGAAGTTGGTTACAACTATCGCTTGAGCAACGTGTCAGCAGGAATCGGTCGTGGACAGCTAGAGGTCATTGAACAACGAGTCCGAGCGCGACGCAACGTTTTTCGTCGATATGCACAAATGTTTTCAGAGATTGATGTCACGTATCAACAAGAAATTCCATTCTCTCGTGCGAATCGTTGGTTGACCGCCATGCAACTCGGACGAGACATCGCAAAACGCGATCAGTTGATTCAACAGTTAAACGATGCAGGGATTGAATCACGACCAGTCTGGAAACCGATGCACCTACAACCGCTCTATCGAGACGCCGAATATGTCACGGTGGATGGGGAAGACGTGAGTCGTCACTTATTTGAAAACGGCATTTGCTTGCCATCGAGTTCGAGCTTGACGATTGGCGAACAGCAGAGAGTGATTCAGGCCGTGCTAGATACACGCCATTTCGTAAAAGAAAAAAGCGTGTAAGGAGGAAATGAAATGAAAACGGAAGCAGAGATCATCCAAGCGCTTCAAACGGCGGCATCTCTGACTCCATCTCTCACAGTGACACAATATCAACGATGGAGCCAAGGACAAAATGCTCCCACGTTTCTAGATATCTTGCATGTCTATGGGACATGGACGAGTGCGTTGAAAGCATCAGGGTTACTTGAGGCGAGACGATATGAGGCGCAAGAAATCATTCTCGCGCTCCGTATCGCCTTAAAACAAGAAGGTCGGTTGACGAGTGCTCATTATCGACAATGGGCTGAAGACAAAGATGTTCCCTCCATTGGTGATATTATTACCCATTTTGGGTCTTGGAGTCTGGCGATTAAAGCAGTGGACCGCTTAGAAGAACAACACTTCACGGTTCAACCAGAACGCGAGAAAGTAGAGATGGTTCAAGCATTGTTCGAAGCGTATCGTATATTAAAGCCATTTAATGCAATCACGTATCAAAAATGGGCAAAGCGGTTTCGGAAACCGAGCGTCGCAAAAGTGTCGAGGCGCTTCGGATCATGGAAACGTGCGCTTGATGAACTAGGAATTTATGAAACGGAATGGAAAGGAAGGGAGTGAATCATATGAATGGGGCGTTTGTCATCTCACTAGACTTCGAACTGAACTGGGGAACATTCGATGCAGTCGCGTTGGGGGACTACAGTGAAAATATTTTAGGTGCTCGTCAAGTCGTGCCTCGTTTACTGGAATTATTTACGACATACGGCATGCATGTGACATGGGCGACGGTAGGATTTCTATTTTTTGAATCGAAAGCTGAACTACTTCGTCATTTACCGACACGTTTACCAAATTATGTTCATCCCGAGTATTCCTCATATGAATGGTTAAAGCAGGTAGGCGAAGATGAGCAAACGGATCCTTACCATTTTGGAAAATCGTTAGTCGATCAAATTATGAAAACCCCACATCAGACGATTGGGACCCATACGTTCTCACATCTATCTTGTCTAGAAGAGGGGGTCACGCTTGAAGCGTTCAAATCCGATATTGAAGCGGCGAAACGAGTAGCGGCGTCTCATAACATAACCATTCAAAGCATCGTTTATCCACGTAATCAATCAAGTGAAGCATTCCATCAAGCCGCAGGTATGCTGGGGATTGAAGTCTATCGTGGGAATGAACAACATCGGATTTATCATCCGGATGCTCGGGGAGACGAAAGCCTATTCCGACGTGCGGTTCGGTTGCTTGATACGTATATCAATTTGACAGGCCATCATACATCTACATGGAATGCCATACAACAGTCTCATCCATACAATGTGCCGTCGAGTCGTTTTCTTCGTCCATATTTCCCATCCTTACGAATGGTTGAATTCCTCAAACTCCGTCGTATTAAGCAAGGGATGACACAAGCTGCCAAACGGGGTGAGTTGTATCATTTATGGTGGCATCCTCATAACTTCGGAAAGAATATTGAACAAAATGTAGATATGCTTGAGGCTATTCTCAAACATTATAAAGTGCTCGAGAAAGAGTACGGGTGGATGAGTTTGTCGATGGAAGAGGTAGCTGAGCATTGTCATCAACAGACCCAAGTCTCGCAACAAGGACACGGCTAATTAATCCAATGACGGAGGTGTCATCGATATGGTTCGACCGATTGTTCTGCTGATTAGTGAGCATGAAACGTCTAAGCATATTTATCACGCTATCCGCGATTTAGGCGTGACACATGTCATTCAAGAAGACGGTCCCACTGAACATCGACCGCAGTCGCTCAAACAGTGGATGACTCATCTATATATTCGATGGGCGACGCCATTTATGAAATGGACGAGTCAAGCGCGTATTCGAGAAGTGAGAGAGCGTTATCCATTACAGGATTCTCCGATTCCTCCTCATCACCTCATCCATGTCTCATCCTTGAACGATGACAAAACGCTCATGTGGCTCGAACGACTTGCACCGAAGTTGCTCGTGATTCATGAAACCGGTCCAATCGAGTCGAGTCGTTTGAACCAGTTGTCATGCCCCATCATCACCGTTCGTCCATCGATGGCGGAAGGGCAGCTACAAGCCTATTGGGCGATTCAATCTGTGCCTTCTTTTTGTGAGGCGACGCTCGAACAATGGACGACACAAGGATGGCGCGTTCTCGATCGGGCGGTCATCTATAAAGGCGGAAGCGACAATTTTGCCACCTATCCTTATTTACAATTGACCACGGTCTTGCCGATGTTGCGCCGATACATTGAAACGCTGGATCACGCGCGACCGAACCGTCGACAGACCAAAGTCCAAGCCTGAGGCTTGGACTTAACTGTTGGCGATACAATAATATTGGATGGCTTCGTTATAGTACGATGCAAGACCTGGTTCGAAGCGGTCATAATAGGCGGTGAATCGCTCATCCGCTACATACATCTGTCCGAGTCCGCTGAACATGTCGAGCGAACAATCGTAAAAGTGTTTGTCGATAAACAGATGATTGTCTCTGACGACTGATTGAACACGGTCATCTTCGATTGCGACTTGTGAACGAAACAAATCGACGAGTGGCGCAATCAAATCGAGTTGCATCTGATTTATACGTTCCCAGTCCGCTTTTGAGCGCTTCGCAGCTCGTTCCTGTGCGGTTTTGTAAGCAGAACTCTCTCCCCAACGCTCGATTACCTCATCTTGATGCTTTGCCTCATGTGCTTGAATCTCTTCATAAGACAATCCTTTGAACAGTGATTTGTCATCCATTGGAATCCCTCCTTTGAGTGAGGTGAGGGTCTTTTCCGCCGTCTCCGCGAGTTGCGCGAAATAGGCGGCTTTTTGTCGTAACGCCTCGACATGTTCGTTCAGTACTTCGACTCGATCAAACGCCGATGCATCGAGTAGTTCTCCGATTTGATCGAGCGGAACGTCGAGTGTTCGATACAGTAAAATCAGCTGTAGACGCTCGGCATCTCGCGACGTATAACGGCGGTAGCCATTGTCGTCACGCATGGGGACGAGTAATCCAATCGAGTCATAATGTCGAAGTGTCCGCGCCGTCGTGCCGGCGAGTGACGCAAGCTGTTGAATCGTATACATCCCTTCACCTCCTTAGCACAAGCGTAAGGGTTGACGTCACGTCAAGGTCAAGCCTGTTTTTCAAATAACGAAAATCCGTTCCGCTCCCCGATGTAACGGAAGCCGAATTGAGGATAGTATCCGTTCAAGAACATGTTGTCTGCCACGCAATCCAATCGAACGGTCGAAGCAGTGTGAGATAGGGCGTACTGCATCAGACGCTCGCCGATGCGTTCTCCTTTTACGTTCGAGTCCGTGACAAGTCGGTGCAAGTAGACGGCACCGTCCGGGTCATCCCATAGATGATGGTCCCAATCGGTCGGTGGGATGAGACTGACGGCACCGACGACATGGTGGTCACGTTCATATACAAATACAGTCCCTTTCGTTAAATCGTGGCGGACATAATCCGAGCGACTCGGCTCTAAATATTTGGCCCATTGGGACTTCCCGGCTGTCTGAAATTCTTTCGCTTTCTTTACAATCAATTGGTCGATGGCTGAAAAATCATCAAGTGTAGCAAATCGAAACATGATGAGGCACCTCGCTTTCATTTCTTTTCAAAATCGTGTAGGGTACACGTTGAGTATGCTGATGAAACATCTTTGTATCATCGAATGTTTTTTGGTAAGATAAATTTATTGCATCGTGCAAACGATTGCGCTAATGATATAAAGTTCACAGCACGAATAAGATAATTATAAATGATGAGCAGTGAGTTTTGGGATAAGGAGTATCTAGATCACATGCAACTTTTACAACGAGAACAACAACAAACACAAACGCTTAAACGCAACTGGTGGAAAGAAGCCGTCGCCTATCAGATTTATCCGCGCAGTTTTTATGACGCGAACGGAGACGGAATCGGAGACATTCAAGGAATCATTGATAAGCTCGACTATTTGAAAGACCTCGGCATTGACGTCATCTGGATTTGCCCGATGTATAAATCGCCAAACGATGACAACGGCTATGACATTAGTGACTATCAGGACATCATGGACGAATTCGGTACGATGGAAGACTTCGACCGCTTATTGGACGAGGTGCATCAGCGCGGTATGAAACTGTTGCTCGACCTCGTCGTCAACCATACTTCGGATGAGCACCCTTGGTTCATTGAATCGAAGAGCTCAAAAGACAATCCGAAGCGCGACTGGTATATCTGGCGTGACGGAAAACCGGACGGATCGAAGCCGAACAACTGGGAATCCATCTTTGGCGGCTCGGCTTGGGAATTCGATGAAGCGACGGAGCAATACTACTTGCACGTCTTCTCGAAAAAACAGCCAGACCTCAACTGGGAAAACGCTGAGATGCGTACAGCCGTATACGACATGATCAACTGGTGGCTCGAAAAAGGAATCGACGGATTCCGTGTTGATGCGATCAGCCACATCCGCAAGAATCCGACGTTCGCCGACTTGCCGAACCCGAACGACCTCGACTTTGTACCGTCATTCGAGATGCACATGAACGTGGACGGGATTCACGATTATTTAGAAGAACTTCGTGACGAGACGTTCAATAAACATGACATCATGACGGTCGGTGAGGCGAACGGCGTATCACCTGACGATGCACACCTTTGGGTCGGTGAAAAAGAAGGGAAGATGAACATGGTCTTCCAATTCGAACACATGGACCTATGGAGTGAGGACGCCGATTCGAAACTCGATGTCGTCCACTTGAAGAACGTGTTGACGAAATGGCAAAAAGGACTTGAGGCTGACGGATGGAACGCCCTTTACGTCGAAAACCATGACCAGACGCGTACGGTCTCGAAATGGGGAGACGACGAGCGTTACTGGAAAGAAAGCGCCAAGTCGATTGCGATGATGTACTTCCTCATGCAAGGAACGCCATTCATCTATCAAGGTCAAGAAATTGGGATGACGAACGTCAAATTCGATTCAATCGACCAATATGACGATATCGCGACACGCAATCGCTACTATATCGGCGTCGAACAAGGGAAGAGTCATGACGAGATGATGCGCATCACGTGGAACTCGTCACGCGACAACACACGCACACCGATGCAATGGAGTGATGCTCCGAATGCCGGCTTCACATTCGCAGAGAAGCCGTGGGTCGGCATCAACCCGAACTATACAGACATCAACGTCGAAGCACAGCTTGAAGATGAGGACTCTATCTTTAACTTCTATAAAGAGATGATTCAACTCCGTAAAGACGATGAGACGTTTGTATACGGGGCGTATGATGTTGTCTTACCAGATCACCCGGAAGTCTATGCGTATACGCGTACACTCGGTGACACGCAGTACTTTGTCGTCACGAACTTGACGGCGAAAGAGACGATGTTCGATATGGACCAGACACTTCGTGCGAAAGATGTCGTCTTGAGCAACATGCCGGTCGAGGGCGATACAGAATCGACGCTTCTTCACTTGAAGCCGTTCGAAGGTCGCGTGTATAAAATCAGCTAATTTTTCAGAACTCCAAGGTCGTGGACGAAAATTCGTCTACGGCCTTTTTTGTTGGAAAAAGGGGATAACGGCGACTCATGCGAACTCCTTATAGGGAGATGAAGAAGGAGGAAACGTAGATGAAACTGTTATTGACGTCAGCAGGTATTAAGAACGAAAGCATCAAACAAGCACTTCTAGAATTATTGGACAAGCCGATTGAAGAGTGTACGGCACTCTGTATCCCGACAGCCATTTATGCGTTGAACGGGGGAACGCAGCACGCATGGAACTTTTTCAAGGGGGATTTCTCGACACCGATGTGTGAATTGGGTTGGAAGTCGGTTGGGGTGCTCGAGCTGAGCGCGCTCCCGACTATCGATGAATCCGTATGGAGACCGGCGTTTGAACGGGCGGACGTGTTACTGGTGAACGGTGGCGATCCGCTGTTTTTATATCATTGGATGAAACAGTCCGGGGTGGCGGCATTACTCCCATCTTGGGAAGGCGTCTATGTCGGATTGAGCGCGGGCAGTATGGTGATGACGCCACGAATCGGGGAAGAGTTTGTCGGATGGCGCGCATCCGACGACCAAAACGATGAGACGTTAGGATTTGTCGACTTCTCGATCTTTCCACACCTTGACCACGAGATGCTTCTGGAGAACACGTCACGAGATGCGGAAGAGTGGGCGGAAGCGTTACAGGCACCCGCCTATGCGATCGACGACGAGACCGCGATTCGTGTGAATGAAGGAAAGGTCGATGTGATTTCGCAAGGAAAGTGGAAGAAATTTATCTGACTGTATAAAACCAATAGGAAGGGGACCTGAGAGATTGAATCGATTTACACATCAACGAAAAACGAATCGAATCGTCGTACGACCGTTAGAGAAACAAGATTATGACGCGTGGTTGAGTGGTTTTACAAATCGTCTTGTTTCGCAACATGAGTATGATCCTGGGAAATTAGACATGAGCGACTGTACGTCCGTTTGGTTTGACCAGCTAGTCGACAATCATCAATCACTTGCGCTTGAAGACGAGGCACATGTCTTCGCCATTTTCCGACTTGACGATGGGGCACACCTTGGTATGGTGGATTTTTCTACTCTTGCGCGAGATGCGTTTCAATGGGGAAGGGTCGGGTATACGATTCATAATCAGCATTGGGACCAGGGGTATGGGACGGAAGCAGTCGACCTGGCGATGCGCATCGCTTTTGACGACTTGAACTTTCAACGAATCGAGGCACATATCAATCTCGATAATGAAGCATCCATTTGTCTCGCGGAGCGTGTCGGCATGTCGTATGAGTGCACGAGAGAAGGGTTTATCTTTGAGAACGAAGATTGGGTAGACCATCTCGTCTACGTGAAAACGAAGCGCCGTCGATAGAACGACTCCTACCACATATGGTACGATGAGTTGACGGAAAGGGGGATGAGCATGGCGATTGAACCACTTCGCGTGCGTGTCCAGCAAACAACACGGATGAGTGACATGCCAGAGGCGATCGAGCTCTCGGCTGACGGTTTATACTATCCATTGAAGACTGGCTTTATTTTAATGTTTGACCAACAACAAGAGGACGGACCGGTCCCGACGACAATCAAGTACACGCCGGAACGATTGGCGCTGATCTGTAAAGGACCGATCGAGATGAATCACTCCTTCATCGAAGGTCGCTTCACGCAAAGCCTATACAAGAATCCATATATGTCGATGACGATGGCGACGACGACATCGCGCCTCGATGTGTCAGAAGAATCATGTACGTTCGTATATGAGTTGTCCATGAATGAAGAAGATGTTGGCATATATGAAGTACATGTCACATGGACATTTGAAGGAGGAGAAGACTGATGAACTTTACAGAACGCGTAAACAAGATTGAAGAGATGTTGAACGAAGACTGGTTCGAGATGCTCGAAACGAACGAAGAAGAGTATGAAGAGTGGCGCGGTCGTCTCGAGGATCATGCCGAGCAAGTCATCACGCACTACGATCAGGAGAACGGTGTCGATGTCAATTCGATCGATAAACTGCTTCAATTGAACGATGAGTTCCCGCTCCTTTACGGAGAGGACACCGTTCGTCTGTATATCGCACTCATCGAGGCACGCCCAGAAGACAAAGCGGTCTACGATCGGTACGTCGATTATTTGGCAGCCATCAGCGATGCATCGCACGAACAGTTTTTACATTTCCATACGCTCGTCGAAGCAGGACGGTTAGAAGAAGCGAGACAACTCGCTCCGCACATGCCGCAACGTCTCGGACTCGAAGAATAAGCATACCGAAAGTGTCATCTGAACAAGGTGGCGCTTTTTTCATGCCTGAAAGGGGACAAACTTTGACGAGAACGTCCATTTTATTTCGAGTGTGCGTTCCCTAAGATGAAGGAACAAGGAAATCCATTTAGAGAGCGCGAATGGAAATGAATAAAGGGGGAAATGTGATGTTAATACTAATCAAGACATCTGTCGAACAAAAAGAACAGATTCTGGCATTTTTAGAGGAATGGTACGAACGGGATGAGCGAATCGTCCCGACCTCAGTGGACCGTGAAACGACAGACTTCGAGGCATACGTCAACACGTTACGTCAGAAAGAGTTACGTGAGAACATAGAGGACGACTGGGTCCCGAGCACAACGTATTGGCTCACGGACGGAGAGGAGCTTCTCGGGGCGGCGAACATTCGTCACGAATTAAACGAATCGCTCTTGAAGATTGGTGGGCATGTCGGATATGGAGTGAAACCGAGTGCGCGCGGACGGGGGCTCGCTACGATTCAATTACAACTTGCGCTTGAGAAAGTGAAAGAGCTAGGCATTGAGCGTGCCTTAATCACGTGTAATCAGACAAACGTCGCTTCCCGTCAAGTCATTTTAAACAATGGGGGCGTCGCGGACACACCGTATACGGAAGAAGATGGGACGATCGTCGAGCGATTTTGGATTGATTTGAGAGGATGAAGACGAGATGGCGAACTGGATCATCATCTATTTGGCGCTGATTAACTTCTTCGGCATCTATTTGTTCCGGGAAGAGACCGTTCCTTCAAAGAAGTGGTTCTCTTTCTCGAGCGGGGTCGCCATCACGTACTTTTTCATGTATCTCTTGCCGTCGCTGAATAAACGCCAGGACACGCTTCGCATCGATTGGTTGAATCTGGCCCTACCTTCAGAGATCTACATCGTCAGTCTCATTGGGTTTACGTTGTTCTACGGTACGATGCGGTTCGTTCGGACGCCTCACTTCCAAGATGAAGCGGTCGATCGGGCCGTTTCGTATTGGCTGCAGGTGACGCTCCTCACAGCATACATGACATTTTCGGCGTATGTGGTGACGGCGGACTCTGTGACGTTTGTTGCGAGAAGCTTCTATGCGACAGCGCTCGGTGTCCACTTTTTAGCGCTCGGGCATGACTTGAACCGGCACTATGGAGAACGTTATATGCGACAAGGACGCTACTTGTTGAGCGGTGGGATTTTGCTCGGTGGGTTCTTTTCACGCTGGATTGACTTGGCCGCACACGTCGAAGCGCTCTGTTTTGCGTTCGTGGCCGGGGCGATGATTCTCAATATCGTGAAGTTTGAACTCCCGTCCGACCGAAATCTGCACTTCCGCACATTCGTATTGGCCGTATGCAGTTATGGGGGATTATTGCTCATCTTGAAACATCTTCTAAACTTCTGACGAGAACTTCACAAAAATGAATGACTGTTCATTCATCATTTGATATACTGAATTCAAGATTGAATCCGTTTTCAAAAGGGGGAGTTTTGGGGATGTCTACATTTTTAATCGTCAACTGGATTCTATTCTTGCTCGTCCTCGGCTATGGTGTGTATTTATTTGCTTCGCTGGTTCATCAGCGTTATACATTCATCAAGCTCGGGAAGAAGGCAGAATGGAGCCAAACGAACAAAGAACGACTCGAACAGGTCATGATCAACGTGTTCGGTCAAAAGAAATTGTTAAAGGATAAAAAGAGTGGCGCCATTCACGTCATGATGTTTTATGGCTTTATCCTCGTCCAATTCGGGGCGATTGATTTTATTTGGAAAGGACTAGCGGTCGGAACACGTTTCCCACACATCCCGCTCGGTCCACTCTATCCGATCTTCACGTTCATGCAAGAAATCGTCATGCTCATGATTCTCGTCGCGGTCGTTTGGGGATTCTACCGTCGTTACGTCGAGAAGCTCGTGCGCTTGAAACGAAACTTCTTAGCAGGTCTCGCCCTCATCTTCATCGGTGGGTTGATGGTTTCCGTCTTGTTCGGGAACGGGTTTTACCTCGTCTATAAAGAAGAGCTTCCGATGTGGGGTGAACCGGTCGCGACACTCATCGGTTCAGCGTTTGCTTGGGTACCAGGTCCGGTCGCTTTCGCCTTGTTCGTCGTCTTTTGGTGGATGCACCTCTTATTCTTACTCAGCTTCATGGTCTACATCCCGCAAGGCAAACACGCGCACTTGATCGCCGGGACGCTCAACGTCTGGCTCGGGCGCACACACAAAGTCGGTCGCTTGGCACCTGTTGATTTTTCAGCGATGGAAGAAGCGGAAGAGTCAGATGAAGAAATCGTCTTCGGGGTCAACAAGATTGAAGACTTTAACCAGAAGCAACTCGTCGACTTATACGCTTGTGTCGAGTGCGGACGTTGTACGAATGTATGTCCGGCAACGGGAACAGGGAAGATGTTGTCGCCGATGGACTTGATCGTCAAACTTCGTGACCATATGAATATGAAAGGTGCGGCGGTCACGAGAAAATCACCGTGGGCACCGGCACTCATGTTCCAAAACACGCAAGGTGCTGAAATCGCAGCAGCGGCGCAAGATGGCCATATGCTCGTCGCAGACGAATTGATCGGCAACGTCATCACGGAAGAAGAAATCTGGGCGTGTACGACATGCCGAAACTGTGAAGATCAATGTCCGGTCATGAACGAGCACGTCGATAAAATCATCGACCTTCGTCGTTACCTCGTCATGATGGAAGGGAAGATGGATCCGGAGGCGCAGCGCACGGTCGCAAACATCGAGCGTCAAGGAAACCCGTGGGGAATGAACCGGAAAGAACGCGAGAACTGGCGCAAGGATACAGAACTCGTCATTCCGACGGCGAAAGAGAAGAAAAAAGCAGGCGAAGAATTCGAATACCTCTTCTGGGTCGGCGCGATGGGCTCTTACGATAGCCGTAGTCAAAAAGTCGCGCAGAGTTTTGCGAGCGTCTTGAACAAGGCGGGCGTTTCATTCGCCATTCTCGGAAACGAAGAGAAGAACTCAGGGGACACACCTCGTCGAATCGGAAACGAGTTACTCTTCCAAGAACTCGCCGAAGCGAACATTAAATTGTTTGAGAAGTATGGGGTGACGAAAATCGTCACGGTCGACCCACACGCCTACAACACATTCAAAAACGAGTATCCAGACTTCGGACTTGATGGTGTGAAAGTGTATCACCATACGGAGTTACTCGCCGAATTGCTCGATACGGGTCGGATTCAGCCGGATCTTCAAGTGAACGAACGTGTCGTCTATCACGACTCATGTTACCTCGGTCGTTACAACGGCATTTATGATGCACCACGATTCGTCCTCGAACGGATCCCGGGTGTCGAACTCGTCGAAGCGACACGTAACCGTGAAAACGGTATGTGTTGTGGAGCCGGTGGTGGTCTCATGTGGCAAGAAGAGAAAGTCGGGACACGTGTCAACGTGGCCCGGACGGAACAATTGCTTGAGACGAAACCGACAGTCATCGGTTCGGCATGTCCGTACTGTTTGACGATGTTGTCTGATGGAACGAAAGCGAAAGAAGTCGATGAGACGGTCGGCACGTTCGACGTCGTCGAATTACTCGATCGCTCACTGAAAGCCATCGAGATACCAGAACCGGTTGTACAATAATGCAGGAAGGCACGGTCCGCGGACCGTGCCTTGTTTGTTTATTGCATTTCAGCGGTGGATAGAAGCGAAGAGGTCAAATGAGACAAACCTTGTGTCGTCTCGTTGATGGATGAAATGGTTTCAACCATCTGTCCGAGGTCTTGTTTGTTCCGTTCAAACGAAAGGACGTATTGCCCCATTTCATCTTGAACGGTCGAGAAACCTGCTTTCACGGCGTTCAGTTGGCGCATGGCTTCATCGTTCGTCCGATGCATATGTCCCATTTGATCGAAAAGTTCGGCGATATTGGCTTCATTTTCGTTAATGAGCGCATTGATTTGACTGCTCAGTTGTTTCGCGTTCTCCGCGAGTGTGCGCACTTCGGTGGCGACGACAGCGAATCCTTTCCCGTGTTCACCCGCTCGAGCCGCTTCGATTGAGGCGTTTAGGGCGAGCAAGTTCGTTTGATTGGCGATTTGTTCGATACTTCGCGTCATGCTGACGATTTCTTGAGAACCATTTTTTAGAGCTGTGATGCGATCGAGCGAAGTGTCGACGTAAGTAGCAGACTGTTTGAATTCGACTTCCATCTGTTCGATTTGTTCGCCGTTCGTATGTGTCAACGTCATCAAGTGGCGACTCATCTTTTCCGTTTGTTCCGTTTCCGCAAGAACTTGGTGTGCGCGATTGCTTGTTTCAGACATCGCTTGCCCTGTTCGGTCCATCGTCGTAGCGACTTCTGCACTGACGCGTGAGACGTCGCTTAACAATGTGGCACGGGCCTCGTTCGCGGACTCGAGTTCATCGAGACGGGCATTGACGTATTGTTCGGTAACGATTTGAGCGTCTAAGTTCATCGCGTGTGATAACGCCAAAAGCGATTCCGTCAAAGTCGCCGGGTCATGTTGATACGTCTCGACGACTTTTGGGACAAGTAGTGTGTTAAAAGCAGAATACGTCGCAAGGAACCAGACGACAGGGACCGCGAAGTGGTGGTGAGTTTGTCCCATTCGTTTTCGCATGGCTAAGAACTTGTCATCGATGTTTCCCGTCAACAAACTGCGGAAATAATCGGCGAATACTTTCTTTAAACGTTCCCTTGTTGATGAAGCGTTTGCGATGCGAACCATTTCGGGTTGGAGCATTAAATGGTCGAGCACGCTTTCAAGTACGTCATCTAGCACGGACTCCACGAGTGGAGCCATATCTTGTAGACGCTTCACTTGAGAGGTCGTGTAACCCATATAATGAGTGCGTCCGCTCAAACTCGAGTCAGACGGTTTGGCGATTGTCTGAATGTCGGGAAAACCTGCTGAAGCAACGAAGTCCGTTAAGGTTGTCTTACGAAAAAATGCCATATTTTTATTCTCCTTTTATCTCATATCTAAATTGACGTTCTCTTCTATATCGACAGAAGTGTGAAGAAACTGAGAAGTGAATGTGTTTCGAAAAAGGTTCACCGATAAATGGATATGGGAAAGGATGATTGAAGAGCAGAATATTCAATCTTGAGTTAGGGGTGCGGACTGTGAAAAATATGGTTGTTTTGTTGACGATTGTCAGTGCGCTCAGTAGCCAAATCCTTCCCCAGATTTTGTTTTTATCCATCATGGCAGTCGAAGAAGGGGTTGGGCGTCTCATTCCATTCCTGATTTTTTATGTGGCGAGTATGTCCGGTCTTTTATTGTGGGTGTATGTCATCGGTCGACGCGGTTCAAAGGATACGTTTTTAATTGCTTCGTCTGTCCTTCTGGTCGGTCTCGTGTGTTTTGTGCTTCCATTTGATCGTGCCATTGAATGGAGCGCATTTTTGGTAGGCGTCGGCTCGATTGGAGTCGGTACCATCATGACGACGATTTTATCGCAATTGAATGAATTGAAGCCTGCTGAGAAAGCTGACTCGAATGAAGAGAGTGGCAGTTCATTACCATTAGTCCTCGCGTTAGTCGGCTGGATCGCTTTGTTCTCTTACGCATTGTCACAGTCGTACAATCTTGCCATCGCCTTATTCTTAGTGAGTCTCATTTTGCCTTGGCTATTCGTACGAAAGTTGCCCCTTCAAAAATCTGCGACATGGCAGTTTGAAACCCGTTCTTTTCTCCGCGCCTTTATCGCGGTCACCGTCTTTACGTTGATTAGTCGTCTCCTTAGTCTCTTGGAAGGAGCGCGAGGCTACATCGAAGTGTTTAGTCTGATGATTATTTTGTTAGCATATGTGGGTTGGTTGTTATTCCAAAAACGAGTTCGTGCCTTCATTGGGGCGAGTCGGACGCGCCAAGTTCAATTATTGTCATTTGTCATCGGATTGTTCGGCGGTTGGACGTTAATTGGTGCTGTGTTTGTCAGCATTGCTCTCTATTCGTTCCAAGTGTTAATGATATATGTGTTCGTTCCGTTTTTAGCCGGCGTGATTGGTTGGATCTTGTTTGGTCATATATTTGATTTTGCGAGACACCCTTATCTCGTTTTACTGATTTCATCCCTTGTGTTTTTCCTTGGTTTTCTTAATCCGCTTGCGTTCATACCGGTATTGTTCGTAAGTGGATATACACAGACGATGTATTCTAATGTGAGTCACACGTATCTATTTGGTGAGTATGGTGAAAATAAAGAGTTCGCATCATTACTTCTCCAATTATGGAAGCGATTCGGGATGGTCGTATCGTATTCGTTCTTGATGGTCGGATTATTAGCGTACGGTTTATACGTTGGACAGACCGTCAATGCGGAATTGTCATTTCAAATTCCGCGAGGATGGATGTTTGGCGTTCTGGGACTGACGTGGTTGTTCAATATCGGGTTGATCAGTGTTTATTGGTTCCGTGTTCGAGCCGAGGTCTCCAATGAATCATAATTTCCTCTAGCTTTTTCATATCGCTTTTGTTTATAATGAGGAGTGATGTTTAACTAGTGACGGAAAAGGAGTGTCCTTTAATGAATAAATCGTTGATTGATTTCGTTTATGAACTTCTCCAAGAAACTGGCGAACAGCCTGTTTCTTTTGATGAGATTCGCGAAAAGATCAAGCAAAACTATACGTTTGCGAGTGAAGAAGAAGAGCTCGAGAAAATCGCACAACTTTACACCGATTTGAACATCGACGGGTTGTTCGTCAACTTGGGAGCAAACCGTTGGGCGCTTCGCGTTTGGTACCCATTCGACAAGTCGGATGAGGATCTCGTCATCGAAGCACGTCAACGTGGTGAACTTGACGAATTCGAAGAAGAGTTCGAAGAAGCAGACGAAGGCATCGTCGATATCGAAGATGACTTGGATGTATTCGCAAAAGTAGAAGATTATGATTCATCTGAATTTGACGATGAGGACGAAGAAGAAAAAGTAGAAGGCCTTGATGACTTCAAGGATGACGACTTGGACGACGACCTCGATCTCGAAGACGAGGATGATTTATAAGAGACCGCAAAAAAGCCGGGCATCGCGCCCGGCTAGGCGTGTCTCTTTTTCTTTTTTAGTCGTTTTCACCGACTTGAAAAAAAGAAAAAATAATATCTTGACGACTGTATCGTCTCTGGCGTAAATTAGTCATGGGCTAGTTTAGCACGTAACGATACAGCAAAAGTGTCCCCCATTCACGGGGGCACTTTTGCTTTTTTTGTTTTTTCGTTTCCCGATGGTTGGTATTCAAGAGAGGAGAAAGAAACATGACAAAGTACATTTTCGTAACAGGCGGGGTAGTATCTTCGCTCGGTAAAGGGATCACGGCAGCTTCACTCGCGCGTCTACTCAAAAATCGAGGACTCAACGTCACGATTCAAAAGTTTGACCCATACATCAACATTGACCCAGGTACGATGAGCCCGTATCAACACGGAGAAGTATTCGTCACAGATGATGGTGCTGAGACTGACCTTGACCTCGGACACTATGAGCGTTTCATCGACATTAACTTGTCGCAAAACGCGAACGTCACATCAGGGCGCATTTATTCGACTGTCTTGAAGAAAGAGCGTCGTGGAGACTATAACGGTGGAACGGTTCAGGTCATTCCACATATCACAAATGAAATCAAAGACCGTGTCTTCCGTGCAGGACGTGAAACGAACGCTGATGTCGTCATTACAGAGATTGGTGGAACAGTCGGAGATATCGAATCTCTTCCGTTCATCGAAGCCATTCGCCAAGTAAAAAATGACATCGGGAAAGAGAACGTCATGTACGTTCACTGTACACTCGTTCCTTACCTTCGTGCGGCAGGTGAAATGAAGACGAAACCGACACAACACAGCGTCAAAGAGCTTCGCAGCTACGGGATTCAACCAGACATCATCGTTCTCCGTACAGAACACGATATCCCGGAAGACATGCGTGAGAAAATCGCACTCTTCTGTGATACGCGTAAAGAGGCGGTCATCGAAGCACAAGACGCATCGACGCTTTACGAAGTACCACTCAACCTTCAAAAACAAGGAATGGACCAACTCGTCAACGACTACTTCGGTTTCAACACACCGGCTGCTGACATGACGGCTTGGAAAGAGCTCGTTCACACGGTCACACACCTTGAGAAGAAAGTAAAAATCGCACTCGTCGGGAAATACGTCGAGTTGCGTGATGCTTATATCTCAGTCGCAGAGGCACTCAAGCATGCAGGTTATGCGTTCAACGCGGACATCGACATCGACTGGGTCAACGCAGAAGACGTGACAGCTGAAAATGTCTCAGACATCCTCGGCGATGCAGACGGTATCCTCGTTCCTGGTGGATTCGGAGAA
This sequence comes from Exiguobacterium sp. s160, assembly GCF_018617575.1. NCBI lineage: Bacteria > Bacillati > Bacillota > Bacilli > Caryophanales > Exiguobacterium > Exiguobacterium sp. s160. The sequence continues at coordinate 267,453 of NZ_JACSKK010000002.1, read as the reverse complement.
CGTGGGATCGAAGGGAAAATCGAAGCGACACGTTTCGCTCGTGAAAACAACGTCCCATTCTTCGGGATCTGTCTCGGGATGCAACTCGCGACGGTTGAGTTTGCCCGTAACGTCTTGAAGTTGGACGGTGCCCATACGGCTGAAATCGATCCATCGACACCGTATCCAATCATCGACCTTCTTCCAGAGCAAAAGGACATCGAAGACCTTGGCGGTACACTCCGTCTCGGACTCTACCCATGTAAACTCGAAAAAGGGACGAACGCACACGCCGCATACGATCAAGAGCTCGTATACGAGCGTCATCGTCACCGTTATGAGTTCAACAACGAGTACCGTGAAGCGTTTGAAGCAGAAGGCTTCAAGTTCTCAGGTACGAGCCCAGACGGTCGTCTCGTAGAAATCATTGAAATTCCAGAACACAAGTGGTTCGTGGCATCACAGTTCCACCCAGAATTGATTTCGCGTCCAGAGCGTCCACAACGTCTATTCCATGACTTCATCCAAGCGTCACTTGGAGAATAAGTGATTGAAAGCCACGGTCCATTGCGGATCGTGGTTTTTTCTACATCAAAAGCATGAGAGGGAAGGTGCCCTTGGCAGGATACATCCCCTTCACTTTCTGGGTACACTAGAAGTAGAACGGGGAGAGGGTGATGGCTCATGAAAGAACGACATTCGATTTATCTTGGATACGGGTTGGGGCTTGTGGCGCTCAGTCTGTTGCCGTTCGTCGTCTTGCCATCCCTCCTTTTGCCGTACCAACTCGGGTGGACGGGCATTGTCTTACTCGCACTCTCGGTCGGACTACTACGGGCGATTCGGGACGGCTCGAACGTCATCCTGAAGCAGATGTGGAAAATTACGTTTTCTCTCTTCTTAATTTTCGTTCTCGTCTATTACGTCTCGTTCGGACTTGTTCTCTATGACACATACGGATTAGATCGTCTATTAGAACAATATGAACGACAGGCGGTCTGGGTGTTCGCGGCATTCAGCTTTTTACAGCCGATTGCCTTGCCGGTCCCGGAAGCGGTCAGTGTGCCGATTGGAAGTGTAGCGCTCGGACCGTTTCGTGCCGCTTTAGTCGGGAGTATTTCGACTACACTTGGTATCTTTGTCATGTATGGGTTGGCCAGGTTCGGTCGTGAACGGATCATCCGTTGGGTCGATGAGGAGAAGTTGAAGACGTACGACCGATATGTCGAGAAGTATGGTCTTGGAATTTTGCTCGTCTTATTCATCATTCCGATTTTGCCGGACGAGGTCATCTGTCTTGCGGCCGGATTCAGTCGCGTGCCGTTCCCACGTTTCGCGGGCATCGCGTTCGGTGCAAAACTCGTCACTTCGTTCGGACTTGCCTATTCTGTCTCCATCGGACAATTGTTTATGACCGATTCGAGTCCAATTGCAATCGCTTCCGTCATGGCGAGTTTGATTGTCTTGATTCTTGCGTTCATCTGGCGCAAGCGAAAAAAAGGAGATTCGAATGGGACGCAAGAATAAGGTAATGACGATCTATAGAGAGGAAGACAAGATGCGACAAGACAATGAAGTGGTCATTCGACCGATTGAAGAACAAGACTTATCACGACTATGGGAATTGATTTATCGGGATGCGACACCGGAGTGGAAACAATGGGACGCCCCTTACTTTGAACACAAGACGATGTCCTACGAAGAGTTTCAGCAAATCGAGCAGTCGCTCATCCAAAAAGATGACATGTGGGTCATTGAAGTGGATGGAACCGTATATGGGACCGTTTCTTACTATTTCGAAGATACCGGACGAGAGTGGCTCGAGATGGGCATCATCTTGCATCAGTCCGACCGCTGGAATCGTGGTGTCGGGACGCGTGCCCTTCGTCTATGGACAGAACATTTATTTGAGACGTTACCAGTCGTCCGTGTCGGCTTGACGACATGGTCAGGAAATGAACGGATGATGCGGGTCGCTGAAAAAGTAGGTATGCAACTTGAAGGTCGAATCCGTCAAGTGCGTGTCGTTAACGAGAAGCGCTATGATTCGATTCGGATGGGTATGTTACGGGAAGAATGGATTACGCAAAAGCACCGCGGATAAAAAGTCCGCGGTGCTTTGTGTTATTTCACTTCTTGATCTTTAATCGGGAACCAACCGGCACGAGTCGTGATGGCATTCCAAAGTGGAGCGGGGACGGCGAGTTCGGCTTGTTTGTTCAAGTCGAGTTCTGTCTCGATCTCGTCTTCGCGGTCCGATTTCACTTTTTCAAGCCACTCCGGGTCGATGATGAGTTCACGACCGAGTGCGGCAAGGTCGACGACCTCGAGTGCGTCTTCGACTTGCGCCGGACACTGAAGCTGCCCGACTCCGATGAGTGGGATGGCACCATTGATTCGTTTTGCGATGCGATCAATCGAACGTTCCGTGACGTTCTCGTCACGCATAGAAGCTGTATTGAAGTTCCAGAGAGAAGCGTGAATATAATCAACGCCTTCTTCTAAAATCATATCGAGCAACACATCCGTGTCGTCGAGCGTGATGCCTGGCTCTTCGATTTCTTCTGGTGAGAAGCGATAACCGACCAAGAAGTCTTCTGCATCTACAGCTGCTTCTTTGACACGACGAATGACTTCGCGCGGGAACGTCAAACGTCCATGGACATCACCGCCGAAGCGATCTTCACGGCGATTTGAGTGCGGTGAGAAGAATTGTTGAATCAAGTAGGTGTTCGCCCCATGAATCTCGACTCCGTCAAATCCGGCTTCGATGGCGCGACGCGTCGCTTCGCCGAACGCCTCGATGATGGCTTCGACTTCTTCGGTCTCGAGGGCACGTGGTGTAGCGGCGCCTTCGCGAACAGGTGCGACGGCACTTGCACTGACGGGTTGTTCGTTCGGGACGAGTTCAGGTGGTGACATCCGTCCTGCGTGGAAAATTTGAAGGATGGCTTTTGCGCCTTCCGCTTTTAAACTTTCTGCCAATTGACGGAGACCCGGGATGAATTTGTCGTCATTGACCCCGAATGCGTTCGGGAACCCTTTCCCGTCTTCTGTCACGTACGCGCAAGCCGTGATGGCGAGCCCGACGTTTTGCGCCCGCTTCCGATAGTAGGCGAGCTCATGCTCGGATACTTCGCCCGTTGGCTCTGATGAGTAATGTGTCATCGGTGCCAACACGAGGCGGTTCGGTAATTCGACGCCATTTTTGAACTGAAAAGGTTGTAACATACGTTTCATCTGAAATCCTCCTTCAACATGATACCTTGAAGTCTAAGCTTCTCGACTCAAAAATGCGAGTCGGATGCTTGTGAAACAACACATTACAGGTTGCTCAAGCGTAAGAGATGATTGAACTCAAAAGAATAGGGTATAATACAGGAGAAAAGTTGATATTCGGTTCGAGACAATAGAGAGACCACAACAGAAGGGGGAAGCCTTGTTTTTGTTGTGGTCTCTTTTTCTATTCATTGAACCGTACTTACTATAGGAGGGAATAAGATGGAAATCAGAAATTTCTCAGCGAAAGAACGAGCGAAACGATATGAGCAACTGACAAGTGAACGTCATGACGTTCTTGTTGTCGGTGGAGGGATTACCGGAGCGGGGATTGCGCTCGATGCGTCGTCGCGTGGGATGAAGACAGCTGTCCTCGAGATGCAAGACTTTGCGGCAGGGACATCAAGTCGTTCGACGAAGCTTGTTCACGGGGGACTCCGCTATTTGAAACAATTCGAAGTGGCGCTCGTCGCAGAAGTCGGGAAAGAGCGGGCCATCGTATATGAGAACGGTCCACACGTCACGACACCGGAACAAATGCTTTTACCGATGCACAAGGGAGGCACGTTCGGTCCCTTCTCAACATCGATTGGACTCATGGTGTACGACTTCCTCGCAGGTGTTAAACGTGCAGAACGTCGCATGATGCTCAAACCAGATGAGGTCATCAAAAAGGCACCGCTCGTGAAAAAAGATGATTTGGTCGGAGGCGGTTATTACGTCGAGTACCGCACAGATGATGCACGATTGACGATTGAAGTGGCGAAAGAAGCAGCGAATCATGGTGCGCTTCTCATGAACTACGCCAAAGTGACAGGGTTGATTTACGAAAACGGCAAAGTGGCCGGTGTACACGTTGAAGACCAGATTGACGGGTCAACGTATGACGTCTATGCGAAGAAAATCATCAATGCGACAGGTCCATGGGTCGACGAGTTGCGAGAAGAAGATAACTCGAAAAAAGGGAAGCAGCTTCGCCTGACGAAAGGGATTCACTTGGTCATCGACCAGTCAAAATTCCCGCTCAAACAAGCGATTTACTTTGATACACCAGACGGTCGCATGGTCTTTGCGATTCCACGCGGAAACAAAGCATACGTCGGAACGACGGATACGTTCTTCGATAAAAACAAAGCGCATCCACGCATGACGACGGAAGACCGCGATTATATTTTAGAAGCCATTCACTATATGTTTCCAGACGTCAATGTCACAGCGGATGATGTGGAGTCGAGTTGGGCAGGTATTCGTCCGTTGATTTACGAAGAAGGAAAAGACCCTTCTGAAATTTCACGTAAGGACGAAATTTGGCAGTCAGACAGCGGCTTGATCACGATTGCCGGCGGTAAATTGACAGGGTATCGCAAGATGTCAGAAACGGTCGTCGACCTCGTCGCGAAACTGTTGAAAGAAGAAGACGGTGTCGTCTATTTGGCCAGCCGGACGAAGCATATGCCGATGTCAGGTGGTCATGTCGGCGGTTCGAAAGGCTTCAAAGACTTCCTTGAGAAGAAAACAAAAGAACTTCAAAATCATGGCTTGGACGAAAACCATGCGGAAGAACTTGTTCGTCTATACGGATCAAATATCGATCGTGTCATCGAACGGATGGACGCGAACGCATATGACCTTCCTGAAATCGTCTATGCGCAATTAGTTTACGGAATCGAAGAAGAATCAGTCGTTCGTGCCATCGACTTCTTGATTCGCCGGACAGGCGCAATGTTCTTCGATATCGACTTCGTCCGTCAATATAAAGACGGTGTCCTTCGTTGCATGGCCGATGTCTTCAAATGGTCAGATGAGCGTTTGAAAGAGGAGCGTGAAGAGGTCGAGAAGGAGATTGAAATCGCAGTCGTTCCAGTGACTGTCGAATCATAACATCCAACGCGTCACACGAGAGGTTCATTCTGAACAGGATGAACCTCTTTTTGTGGAATGGTTTCATGACTTCGGAATAACGGTATATCTCATAAGTAGTCACTCTCACGTTGAAGGAGAACTGTTTATGATACGAAAGCTCATCGCCGTCTTATTAATCGGCGTTCTATTCATAGTAGGCTGGCGCTATGTCAATCTGGATCGTCTGTTAGCCGATGTGTATTATGTCAAGGTCCCGAGCGCGGAAGTGGCGACACAGACATCGAACGGATATCGGTACGACCTCATCGGCTACGATGAAGACGGGAAGAAGCGACCGCTCGCCATTGCGACTCCCTCATTATTTGCAGAAGGGGACTTTTTGAAAGTGTATGTCAAAGAGGAAGCTCCTGAAGTGACCGATTATGAACGTGTGAACGCGCTAGAGGTACCTGCACAGTTGAAAGAAGAACAACAAGAAGATACCGAGTCATCGTTCCCTTGATTTCAAAAGATAGGCATCGCGAAAAAGAGGCGAGTTTGGTAAGGTTAAATTGTTTGATTATGGAAAATGATGAATGAAAGAAGGGACATGCATGTCACGGATGTTGATTGCAGATGACCAGGACGGAATTCGTACGATGCTCGCACAAGTGTTCACGAACATGGGTGTTGACGTGGACACGGCACAAGACGGCATCATGGCCTGGGAATTTTTAGAGCGAGAGCAATACGATTTAGTACTTCTCGATATGAACATGCCCCGTATGTTCGGTCATGAAGTGTTGCGTCGGATGAGAGAACAAGAACTAGAGACACCTGTCATGATCATGACGGCATTCGGAGAAGAAACGGTGATTGACGAGGTGCGTCGTCTCGGAATCACTGCACAATTTGAAAAGCCGTTTGATATATACGGAATGATTGAAAAAGTGAAGGAAGTCTTGAAAATTTGACGTTTCGTCACCAAGATGACATATGTAAACGCTTGCGCTAAGCCATTTCTATGCCCGAATAGCATAGGCACATGTTTTACGGTGTGTTATAATGGGAACGAATTGCACGGGGGAACTTTTCCCAAACGTGTATAATAGCGAACAGACAGGAGGATGTCATTATGCCATTAGTATCAATGACAGAAATGCTTAACAAAGCATTCGAAGGCAAGTATGCAGTCGGCCAATTCAACATCAACAACCTCGAGTGGACGCAAGCGATTCTTCGCGCTGCGGAAGACGAGAAATCACCAGTAATCCTCGGTGTATCAGAAGGTGCAGCGAAGTACATGGGTGGCTTCACAACAGTTGTCAAAATGGTTGAAGGTCTCATGCACGACTACAACATCACTGTTCCAGTTGCAATCCACCTTGACCACGGTTCTTCATTCGACAAGTGTAAAGCAGCGATCGACGCTGGATTCACATCAGTCATGATCGACGGTTCACACCACCCGATCGACGAAAACGTTGAAATGACGAAACAAGTTGTCGAGTACGCGCACGCTAAAGGCGCTTCTGTTGAGGCAGAAGTCGGTACAGTTGGCGGCGAAGAAGACGGCGTCATCGGTGGCGTACAATACGCTGACCTCGAAGAGTGTGTACGTGTTGTCAAAGAAGCGAAAGTGGATGCACTTGCTGCAGCACTCGGTTCTGTACACGGACCATACCAAGGTGAGCCGAAGCTTGGCTTCAAAGAGATGGAAGAAATCGCGAAAGCGACACAAACTCCACTCGTTCTTCACGGCGGATCAGGTATTCCTGAGCACCAAGTTAAAAAAGCAATCGAGCTCGGACACAGCAAAATCAACGTTAACACTGAGTGCCAACAAGAGTGGACTCGTGCGGTACGTGAGAAGCTTGACGCTGACTCGAAAGTATATGACCCACGTAAAGTTATCGGACCTGGGATCGAAGCGATCTACAACGTCGTAACTGGCAAAATGCGTGAGTTTGGTTCTAGCAACCAAGCATAATCCTGTTTGATTAAGTCGGTTCTCTATGAGAACCGACTTTTTGTATGTTCGACTGACATCAGGCTCTGAATCTGACAAAGGGTGTAGTAATTCACCTGTTCTTTCCTCATAATAGAGATTGTAAGCGATCACAAATTGAGGAGGAGACACATATGCGTTTTTTCATTGACACAGCAAATGTGCAAGACATCAAACAAGCCCATCAGATGGGCGTCATCGGAGGCGTGACGACGAATCCGTCGCTCGTCGCTAAAGAAGGTGTCGACTTCCATACAAGACTTCGTGAAATTTGTGAGATCGTCGGGGATCTCTCAGTCAGCGCGGAAGTTATTGCACTGGATGCAAAGGGTATGGTGGAAGAAGGAAAGGAACTTGCTGCCATTGCGCCGAATATTACGGTAAAGGTTCCGATGACACCAGCGGGGATGGAAGCGGTGAAGCAGTTGAAAGAGCTCGGGATCAAAACGAACGTGACACTCATCTTTAACGCGAACCAAGCGTTACTCGCGGCACGTGCCGGTGCTTCATATATTTCTCCATTCATCGGACGTTTGGATGACATCGGTCAAGATGGACTCGACCTCGTCGAGACGATTGCCAACATCTTTGCGATTCATGGCATCGAGACAGAAATCATCGCGGCCTCTGTACGTCACCCGGTTCATGTGACGAAAGCCGCACTCCTCGGGGCTGACATTGCGACAGTCCCTTACAAAGTCATCGAACAGATGATGAAACATCCGCTCACAGACAAAGGCATTGAGCAGTTTTTAGCGGATTGGAACAACGCTCAATCCAAATAAGTCCGTCGTAGAAAGGTTTTGATCAGCGTGGAAATTCTCCATATCGTTGGGCAGCAAAAATTAGAAGGAATCGTTGAGATTAGCGGGGCGAAACAAAGCGCTCTCCCTTGCCTTGTGGCTGCACTTCTTACAGAGGAGTCGGTGACGATTGAAAACGTCCCGATGATTGAGGATGTAGAAGTGATGGTCAACTTGTTGAGAGAGCTAGGGGTTCAGGTCGAGCGTGAGGGCGAACAGATGACCATTCATTCGAATGAAGCTGTCGCCATGCCTCTTCTCGGCTCCGAGACGCGGAAAGTCCGTGCCGCTGTCTATTTACTCGGTGTCTTCGCCGCTCGATTCGGAAAAGGGGCGGTCGGGCTACCCGGAGGATATGCGATTGGTCCACGACCGATTGATTTACACTTGAAAGCGTTGGAACGTCTTGGCATTCATGTCGAAAATGAATCCGGGCTCTATCACGTCCGAGTCGAAGAACTCGTCGGGAATCGGATTTATTTGGACTTGCGGTCGTTCGGGGCAACTGTGAGTGCGATGCTTGCGGCGGTCTTGGCGAAAGGGACGACTGTCATCGAGAATGCGGCCTGTGACCCTGAAGTCGTCGATGTGGCAACGATGCTCACATCAATGGGCGCACACGTGAGTGGAGCGGGTACCGATGAGATTCGTATCAAAGGAGTCGAACGTTTGCATGGGTGTACCCATACGTTAATCCCGGATCGCCTCGAGGCAGGTACATTTATGATGTTCGGCGCGGTGTCGGGTAGTGTGACCGTGCAACCGGTCATTTCGACTCACCTTGAAGGGGTCATCCAAAAACTATTGGATTATGGTGCGCAGGTGGAAGTTGGCGAGGAATCGATCACAGTGACCGCCAATCAATTCTTGCCGACAGACATTCGCGTGTTCCATTATTCGGGATATCCGAGTGACTTGCAGCCGATCATGTCAGCGGCTTTGTTGAAGGCAGACGGGACGAGCGTTGTCACGGACAAGCTGTATTCCCAACGATTCCGACATATCGCCGAGATGCGCCGAATGAACGCGCAAATCACGCTAGAAGATGCGTCTGCTGTGATTCGCGGAGGAAATCAGCTCGCAAACGCAGAAATGGAATGTACAGATGCGCGAAGTGCCGCGGCACTCGTTTTATCAGCACTTCAAGCGTCTGGAGAATCGACGTTACTTCATGCAGAACGGTTGAATGATTCATACGTCGACTTTGTCGGCAAATTAAAACAACTCGGTGCGCTCGTTTGGGTGGAAGATCACACCGAGGCATAAAGGGGAGATTTCGGGTGGAACGAAGTTTATCGATGGAACTGGTCCGGGTCACAGAAGCAGCGGCACTTGCTTCAGCCCGTTGGATGGGTCGCGGTTTGAAGGTCGAGGCAGATGATGCAGCGACGACGGCGATGCGTGACGTCTTTGATACGATTCCGATGAAGGGGATTGTCGTCATCGGAGAAGGTGAGATGGACGAGGCCCCGATGCTCTACATCGGGGAAAAGGTCGGGAACGGCTATGGCTCACGTCTCGATGTCGCGGTCGACCCGTTAGAAGGAACGAACATCGTGGCGACCGGAACGTGGGGAGCGCTTGCTGTTCTCGCAGTCGCCGATGCGGGAGACCTTCTTCATGCACCGGACATGTATATGGAAAAAATCGCAGTCGGACCGGAAGCTGCCGGTCTCGTCAGTCTCGATAACTCGATTGAAGAGAACATCGAGATTGTGGCGAAGGCGAAGAAGAAAAACGTGGAAGATGTTGTTGTGACGATCTTACATCGGGACCGACATGAAGAAATCATTCAGCGGGTCCGGGCGACCGGTGCGCGAATCAAGCTGATTCCAGACGGGGATGTCGCCGCAGCCATCAACACAGCTTTCCCGAAAACAGGTGTCGACTTGCTACTCGGTTCAGGTGGGGCACCGGAAGGCGTCATCGCCGCTGTCGCGATGAAGTGTCTCGGTGGAGACTTCCAAGGACGCTTGCTCCCGGAAGACGAGGCGCAAAAACAACGTTGCCATGACATGGGCATCGAAGATACGGATCGAATCCTTCTACTCAATGACTTGGTAAAAGGCGAGGATTGTATCTTTGCGGCGACAGGTGTGACGGACGGTGAATTGTTACGTGGCGTCCAATTCACATCGCAAGGTGGGCAAACGCATTCCGTTGTCATGCGTGCCAAGTCTGGTACCGTACGCTTCGTAGAAGGGAACCACTCCCTCACGAAAAAACCGAAAATGGTCATGAAACCCGAATAACATGGAGTCGCGGATGTGTAAACGTCCGCGACTTTTTTGTGATGAAATCGTATGAAAACGGGAATGGATAGTCAGGAGGTGGGTGTGATGATTGAAGTGGAAGGACTCGTGAAGACATTCAAAGATGTTCCGGCGGTGAACGATGTTTCGTTCTCCGTGAAAGAAGGAGAGATTTTTGCATTTTTAGGACCGAACGGCGCCGGCAAATCGACGACGGTGCAAATGTTGACGACGCTCGTGCGTCCGACATCCGGAGTGGCACGGGTAAACGGATTCGATGTCGTCAAACAAGAAAAAGACGTCCGTCTGTCGATTGGGGTCGCTTTACAGGAAACCGGGATCGATAAAGTGCTGACGGGGCGTGAGTTGCTCGTCTTACAAGGGCGATTGTTTAAGATGTCAAACGAGGAGGCGCACCGTCGTGCGGATGAGTTGTTAGAAGTCGTGTCCCTGACAGATGCCGCAGATCGACGGAGTGGAACATATTCAGGTGGGATGCGGCGACGTCTTGACTTAGCCCTTACGCTCGTCCATCGCCCGACCGTATTGTTTTTAGATGAGCCGACGACGGGTCTCGATCCGGCGAGTCGGATTGAAATATGGAATGAAGTGCGCAGACTGAACCAAGAGTTTGGGACGACGATTTTTTTGACGACCCAGTACTTAGAAGAAGCGGATGAATTGGCTGACCGAATCGCGATCATCAATCACGGGAAGATCGTCAGTGAAGGAACAGCCGAAGAGCTGAAACAACTCGTCGGTGGTGAGACGATTGCGATGGATTTTTCGAACGAATCAGACGCGACGACTGCCGCCGCGCTCTTTCAGACGACGGCGAACGGGAACCATGTATCTTTCGAACTGCGTGATGTGACGCTGACCGAAATCGTTCGGTCGTTAGATGAACAAGGACTACAGCCTGAACGATTGACGGTGAAGCAACCGTCGCTCGATGATGTGTTCTTGAAAGTGACAGGCGAATCATATGAAGGAGGCGAGCTTCGTGTGGACTGAGACATGGTTATTCACGAAACGGAGTTTAGTGACGACGATTCGAAATCCGTTTTCGTTTATCCCGAACTTGATCATCTCTGTTTTCTTTTTACTCGTGTATACGAGCGGCTTATCGAGCGTTGCCTCGTTGCCTCAGTTCGAAGGAAGTGATTACTTGAACTTCATCTTACCCGTATCAATCGTCTCGGGTGCAGTCGGGGGAGCAGGGGGGACCGGACAAGCCCTTGTACGTGATATTGAGAGTGGGTATTTTGCGAGGTTATTATTGACTCCCGCGACCCGGACCGCGATCGTGCTCGGACCAATGATTGCCGGGATGTTGCAACTACTTGTTCAAACGCTACTCATCTTTGCGGTCGCATTTCTCCTCGGCCTCACGATTCCGGTCGGCGCGGTCGGGTTCTTCTTCACGGTATTACTCGCCATCGGGTTCGGCCTTGGATTTGCGGGCTATTCCGTTGGTGTAGCGCTAAAAACACGGAATGCGCAAGCGGCGCAGGCGGGTACGCTGTTGTTCTTCCCTCTCATTTTCTTATCGACGACGTTCGTTCCGAAAGAATTGATTGAGGCGGAGTGGCTGAAAGTGGCGGCGACATTCAATCCGACCACGTATATTTTTGAAGGGATGCGGGCCGTTTTGACCCAACCGGAGATTGATTGGGGTGCTCTATCGGCAGGGCTCGCGGTAGCTGGTACGATGAGTGTACTCATGATTGTCTTTGCGGCGACGAATGCGAGAGGGGCATTGAAACAAAAATAAATAAGGGAGGAGTTGGATGCAAGAACTTTCGACGATGATTCGGATTGTTTTGACAGGGGTTGGTGCGTATATATCAATCATTTTGATGTTGCGTATTTCTGGTAAACGAACGTTAGCTAAAATGAATGCATTCGACTTTATCGTGACGGTGGCGATGGGTTCTATATTAGCGACTACGTTAACGAGTCAACAAACAACATTGCTTGCAGGGTTAACGGCATTTGGAACGCTAGTCGTCTTACAATATTTGTTGGCGAAATTGTCTAAACGATTTAGAACAGTGAACCGAATGATTAAATCGGAACCGACTTTACTATTTTATAGAGGAAATTATTTGGAAAAATATTTAAGGAAAGAACGAATATTAGAAATGGAAGTCATGCAAGCGATACGTGCGAGTGGAACTCCTTTAGAACAAGTCGAGGCGGTTGTTTTGGAAACCGATGGGACTTTCTCGGTACTAAAGGATTCTCAGGATGTGATGGAACACGTAAATCAATAAAAAACGACTCGGTTCCCATGAACCGAGTCGTGATGTTGAATTAGAGGTATGATCCAGCGCCAACGTAACGTGGTGCCCAGTATCCAGAAGTGAAGCTCGCGTATTTCACGCCGCCTGTTTCTGAGTTGATCATTTGTGTTTTGCTAAGTGCCATCCCAACGTGTTGGATCGTCCCACCTGAGTGTGAGAAGAAGACGAGGTCACCAGCTTGAATCGATGACTTCGAGATTTTTTTCGCGCTTGAGTATTGCTGGCGTGAAGAACGTGGGAGTGTTTTGCCGATTGCTTTTTTGTAAACATGTCCAGTGTAGCCTGAGCAGTCAAATCCAGCAGTCGTTGTTCCACCGTAACGGTAAGGTGTACCGAGGTATTTTTTCGACTCAGCAACGAGTTTCGCACGTTTGCTTGACGATGACGTTGAAACTGTCGTCGTTGTTGAAGTTGATGTTCTCGGCTTCAAGTACGTGTACGTTGAAGAAGCTGAGATGTAACGGTGTGTACCTTTGTAGTTGATCTTATAAAATGAACCGGATTTACCAAGGTATGTATAGCGTTGACCTTTATCCATCTTCGCGACAACTTTCGATGACGTAAGTGACGGGGCAGTGCGGATGTTCAAGCCGTTGACTTTCGAGTAAGCGAACGTGCCAGTAGCGGCTTCTGCTTGTTCACCAGTTGAGAACATGAGACCCGAGAAAGCAACAGTAGCAGCGACGACGATAGATGCAATACGCTTTAACATTGTGTAATTCCCTCCGTTTTTAAAATCAAATCGTTATTATATGACAAAGTCGAGTATTTTATAGTCGAGCACAAGTTGCGAGTATTACCCGGTTTCCTGTGCAAATAAACTATATCATGCGCAAGACCGATGGCATTTTTCAATCACAAGTCAAAAAAGCGTTTTCTTGTAACAGAAATGAAACAATATGTGGATATAGCACTTATTTTGTTACAAAATCATCTTTTACTGTGTAAGGTTTTGTACAAGAGGGAAACGCATGAGCAAAAGGTGATTTTTGCACGGTGACGACACGGAGAAAATGTGATTAGATGATGACAGAACAAAAATAATCAAGTTGAATACTTCTTGTAATGAAATGTAGAAAGATAGGTGACTTGAATGAGTCAACAGACAGAACCGACAAAAAATTACACGCTTCGTGAACTCGAGACGAAGACGTTAAAAGAACTATATGAGATCGCCAAAGAAGTCAAAGTTCCAAACTTCCGAGAAGCACGGAAACGTGAACTCATGTTTCGGATTTTGAAATCTCAGGCCGAATCAAAAGATTTGTACTTCCTCGAAGGTATTCTAGAAATCATTCCACCGAATCCTCAGTCGCAAAATGACGGCGGATTTGGCTTCCTCCGACCAATCAATTACTCTCAATCTTCCGAAGACATCTACATCGCTGCTTCACAAATTCGTCGTTTCAACCTCCGAAATGGGGACCTCGTGACGGGGAAAGTCCGCAAACCAAAAGAGAACGAACGATTCCAAGGGTTGTTGAGTGTAGAGGCGGTCAACGGGGAGTCGACGGACTCGACGCGGTCACGCGATTACTTCCCGGCGCTCACTCCGATTTACCCGGAACAACAGATGGTGCTCGAGACAGAACCGAAACATCTCTCAGTACGTGTCATGGATATGATTGCGCCAGTCGGATTCGGACAACGTGGATTGATTGTCGCACCACCAAAAGCGGGGAAAACCTCGCTCTTAAAAGAGATTGCGAACTCGATCACGACGAATCATCCAAACGTCGAACTGATCATTCTGTTGATCGATGAGCGACCAGAGGAAGTGACCGACATCCAACGTTCTGTCCCGGATGCGGACGTGGCCTTCTCGACGTTTGATGAGACACCGGAAAACCATGCGCGCATTTCAGAACTCGTCCTCGAACGGGCGATGCGTCTCGTGGAACATAAGAAAGACGTGGTCATCTTACTTGATTCGATCACACGATTGACGCGTGCGTATAACCTATCCGTTCCGCCGAGCGGACGAACACTCTCTGGGGGGATCGACCCGGCAGCGTTCCACAAACCGAAAAAATTCTTCGGGGCGGCCCGGAATATAGAAGACGGGGGTAGCTTGACGATTCTTGCGACCGCACTCGTCGATACCGGTTCACGAATGGATGACGTCATCTATGAGGAATTCAAAGGAACGGGGAACATGGAGCTCCATCTTGATCGGAAATTGGCGGAACGCCGCATCTTCCCGGCAATCGACATTCGTCGTTCGGGGACGCGGAAAGAAGAGCTGTTACTCGGCAAGGACGAACTCGACTCGCTATGGACGATTCGTCGTACGATGAACGAGTCTCCGGACTTCGTGGAACACTTCTTACGCCGTGTCCGTGAGACGAAAACGAACCTCGACTTTTTCGCTGCGTTAGAGGCAGATAAGAAAAAAAGACGACCGGTGAAAAAAACGAAAACAGACTTGTAAATCCTATAGTAGGGTGATATTATATTCTAGTGAACTTTCTCTAGGTTGAAAGAATACTTAGGGCCGAAGGAGTTGAAAAGCAATGAAACAAGGAATCCACCCAGAATACCGTAAAGTCGTATTCATGGACTCGACGACAGAATTCAAATTCATCACTGGTTCAACTCGTTACTCTAACGAGACAATCACGATGGAAGATGGAAACGAGTACCCACTCATCCGTGTCGATGTATCTTCTGATTCGCACCCGTTCTACACAGGTCGCCAGAAATTCGCATCTGCAGATGGTCGTATCGAGCGCTTCAACAAGAAATACCAACGTTAATCGTAAAGTTGTATGCTCACCGCCTAGGGATTGCCCTTGGCGGTTTTTTGTTGCATAGACGCGGGTAAAGAGACAAAAGACTGTCGTTAGGGGGCCGTTATGGAACTTATACTCATCAGTATCAGCTTGTTAATCGGGGTCGGCATCATGTCACAGTGGTTGGCATGGCGCTATCAAATTCCGGCAATCATCATTATGACGCTCGCCGGGGTGTTGGCAGGTCCGATTCTTGGGCTGTTTGATCCGCGTGAACTACTAGGGGATTTATATAGTCCCATCATTTCGTTTGCGGTCGCCATCATCTTATTCGAAGGAAGTCTCGGGCTTCACTTCAGCGAGATCAATCAATTCCGACGGTCAATTGTTCGCATCGTCACGGTCGGAGTCGCCCTGGCGTTCGTCGGGATGTCGCTACTCATCCAGCACGTCGGAGGGTTGCATTGGGTCGTTGCGTGGACGATGGGAGCACTCTTCGTCGTGACGGGTCCGACTGTTGTCATCCCGTTATTGCGACAGGCTCACTTGAAAGATCGTGTCGGAGCGATTTTGAAGTGGGAAGGAATTATCGTGGATCCGGTCGGGGCACTGCTTGGACTCTTCGTCGTCCGACTTGGATACATCGTATATGAAGGAATGGACTTATGGATGCAGCTCTTGTTTGCCGGTGCTTGTATTGTCGGGATCGGACTCGGGTATTTGTTCGGACATCTCCTCATGGGATGGTTTGTCGCGGAGAAAGTACCACGTTATCTACGTGCCTCGGTCACATTGACGGCCGTCCTCATCTTATTTTCGCTCAGCGAGCTCATGATGCACGAAGTCGGTCTTCTCGCCGTGACGGCGATGGGGATGACGATGGCCAATACGAAACATCGGGACGAAGAGATTATCGAAGAACTGCAATCGTTTAAAGAAGACATTTCAATTTTGCTCATTTCGTCCGTCTTCATCTTATTGACGGCGTCGCTTTCACGCGCCGAGCTTTTAAATATCTTCCAATGGCCACTGCTCTTGACGATTGCCGGGATTCTCTTCTTGGTTCGTCCGGTTGCGATTTACTTGTCGACGATTGGTGGAGGACTGCCGCTAGCGGAACGAGGGTTCATCGGTTGGATTGCACCGCGCGGAATCGTCGCGATGACGGTCGCTGGATTCTTTGCTGAAGAAGTCGCACATCTCGGGATTGACGATGCGAAGCAAATGTTACCGCTCACGCTCGGACTCGTCTTCATTTCCGTAACGTTACACGGTCTCACGATCCGACCGCTCGCACGTAAATTAAAATTAATTGATGTGCAAAAAGAAGCGAAAGCCGACGAGTAAAGGGCGGATTCACTTCTAAGAAAATTTGGAAGAAGTCAACCCTTTTCCTCAACTCGAAAGATAGGTATAATCGGAAAGCGATTATCGATGGAGAGGGCGAAGAACAATGATGCATGTGACGAACCGATACGGTTGGATTGAAGTGATTTGTGGGAGTATGTTTTCAGGGAAGTCGGAGGAATTGATTCGCCGTGTCCGCCGCGCTCACTATGGAAAGATTCCGGTCCAAGTGTTCAAACCAGCAATCGACGACCGGTATCATGAAGAGAACGTCGTCTCACATACGGGCAACTCGGTCGTGGCGGTACCCGTCGCATCGAGCCAAGACTTATACGATGCCGTGCGGGAAGAAACGCAAGTCATCGCGATTGATGAGGTACAATTCTTTGACGAAGGCATCGTCGATGTCATCGAACAGCTCGCGAACGAGGACAAACGCGTGATCTGTGCCGGGCTCGATATGGACTTTCGAGGTGAACCGTTCACGATGATGCCTGAACTGTTGTCGCGTGCGGAGTTTGTGACGAAACTGCAGGCGATCTGCTTGTCATGTGGCGCACCGGCTTCACGGACGCAACGATTGATTGACGGACAGCCGGCTCGTTATGAAGATCCGGTCATCTTGGTCGGCGCTTCGGAGTCGTACGAACCGCGATGCCGTCATTGCCATGACGTACCGAATAAACCACATCCGGTCCGCCATACGGTGGTAGACTGATGAATCAACGGACCGCCCTCGGCGGTCCGTTTTTTTGCTATAATAGATAGAGTTTGATTTGACGGAGAAAGGACGGATCATCATGTTTGACCGTTTAAGTGTATTAGAAGATCGCTATATGCAATTGAATGAAATGCTCGCCGACCCAGAAGTGCTCAGCGACTCGACGAAGTTGAGACAATATTCGAAAGAACAGGCGCAGTTAGAAGAGACGGTACAGATGTATCGTCAATATAAAGAGAAGAGCGAGGCGTTCAAAGAAGCGAAGGCAATGCTCGAAGACCGGACGCTCGATGCCGACATGCGCGAGCTTGCTAAAGAAGAGATGAATCTCTTGGAGCCGGAAGTGAAAGAGCTTGAAGCGAAGTTGCGGATTTTGTTGCTTCCGAAAGACCCGAACGATGATAAGAATGTTATCGTCGAAGTCCGAGGCGCGGCAGGTGGAGACGAGGCAGCCCTTTTCGCGGGCGATTTATACAAGATGTACACGCGATTCGCCGAGCGTCAAAACTGGAAAGTTGAACTGATTGACGCGAACTATACGGAGCTCGGTGGGTTCAAAGAAGTCACGTTCATGATTAACGGGGCAGGTGCTTACTCGAAGCTCAAGTTTGAGAACGGGGCGCATCGTGTACAACGCGTCCCGTCGACGGAGTCGGGAGGGCGAATCCATACGTCTACGGCAACGGTTGCCGTCTTGCCTGAAGCGGAAGATGTCGAGGTGCATATCGATATGAAAGATGTACGTGTCGATACGTTCACTTCGTCAGGTCCAGGAGGACAGTCCGTCAACACGACGCAGTCCGCCGTCCGTTTGACACACATCCCGTCCGGTCTCGTCGTCTCGTGTCAGGATGAGAAGTCACAACATAAAAACAAAGACAAGGCGATGAAGGTGCTTCGGGCACGTCTGTATGACAAGATGCAAAGCGAGCATATGGAAGAACTGTCGGCACAGCGGAAATCCGCTGTCGGGACAGGGGACCGCTCTGAACGGATTCGCACGTATAACTTTCCACAAAGTCGTGTCACCGATCACCGTATCGGATTGACGCTCCAGAAGTTAGATCGTGTATTAGCGGGTGAACTCGAGGATATCATTGACGCCCTCATCATGGATGAACAGGCACGTCTCATGGAGGATGCGGAATGATGCGTGTCGCTGCGCTACTTAAGCAGACAGAAGAGCGGCTTCAAAAGGCCGGGCGTGACCGTGCGGCTGCCGAATGGTGGCTCATGCACGTGCTTGATGTCGACCGAACAGGTCTCCTCGTTCGATTGTCGGATGAACTATCCGCGGATGAATCGGAACGGTTCGAAGCCGGAATCGAGCGTCTATTGACTGGAGAACCCGTACAACACGTGATCGGACAGGCACCGTTTTATGGTCGCTCGTTCGAAGTGAATCGGGACGTCTTGATCCCGAGACCGGAAACAGAAGAGTTGATTGACTGGCTTCTCGGGCAAATTCGTCACGTAGCAGACGATGAAATCGTGGACATCGGAACAGGGAGCGGGGCGATTGCAATCACGCTCAGTTTAGAACTCGGTGTCCGGGTACAGACGGTCGACATTTCCCCGAAAGCGATTGTAGTCGCGAAACGGAATGCGGAAGCGCTCGGTGCGAATGTTCGCTTCTATGAAGGGGACGGACTCGCCCCGATTGCCGATCAATCGATTCGGATTCTCGTCTCGAACCCACCATATATCGAGGCCAACGTGTTATTAGATGAAACGGTTGTCGGCTATGAACCGCATCTCGCACTCTTTGGCGGAGCGGATGGACTCGACATGTATCGCCAACTGATTTCAGAGTCAGTGCGCGTCTTACGTGCCGATTGGCAATTGATTGCGTTTGAAATCGGGTATAACCAAGGACAAGATGTGAAATCATTACTGTCTGAACGTTATCCTGAAGCAGAAACGGGTATTTTAAAAGATATAAACGGCAAGGACCGTATCGTCTATGCCGTAAGGGAAGGGATTGCGTATGGAAACGAAATGGATTAAATCGAATGAGATTGAAGAGGGGGTACGTCTTCTTCAAGCGGGTGAAATCATCGCCATGCCGACAGAAACGGTCTATGGTCTCGCAGGGGACGCCATGAATGATGTGGCGATTCGCAAGATTTTCGAGGCGAAGGGCCGACCGTCGGATAACCCACTCATCGTCCATATCGCTTCAATCGAACAAACGAAACTGTTTGTCGATTCGATTCCTTCTGTTGCCATGCGCTTGATGGATGCGTTTTGGCCAGGCGCTTTGACGATCATCTTGCCTTCAAACGGCCGAGCCTCATCGCTCGTGACCGCAGGACTGGATTCCATCGGACTTCGGATGCCGAATCATTCGGCGGCACTTGAGTTGATTCGCGAGTCAGGCTTAGGGCTTGCGGCACCAAGTGCGAACCGTTCCGGGCGTCCGTCTCCGACGACCGCTCAACATGTGGCTGACGATTTGGCCGGGCGGATTGCGGGGATTGTCGATGGAGGTCCAACTGGAATCGGCGTCGAGTCAACCGTCATCGATTGTACGGGGGACACGGTGACGATTTTACGACCGGGTGGCGTGACGCGAGAAGAAATCGAAGCTGTCATCGGACCGGTCGCCTTAGATGCCAATTTGAGTGATGACAAAGCCGCACCACGATCACCGGGAATGAAATACACGCATTATGCCCCAACGGCGCCCGTCTTTTTAGTCGATGGCACACGTGAAGATTTACAACGTGTCATTGAGGAGCGGAAGCAAACAGGGTTGCGGATCGGTGCACTCGTATTCGATGAAGAGCCGACAATGGCTGATGTCACCTATTCCCTCGGTACTTCGATGGAAATGGCGGCGCAACGTTTATACGATGCCCTTCGTCGATTTGATGAAACGGACGTCGATGAGATTTATGTGAACAAGATTGAACCGGTCGGGGTCGCCTTAGCCGTCTATAACCGCTTGTACAAAGCGGCGGGAGGGAAGGTCGTTCACCCGACGAAAGATGCCTAAAGACATAGAGGAGGACACGCGATGTCAATGAAACGCGTATTATTCATATGTAGTGGCAACACGTGCCGAAGCCCGATGGCGATGGCCTTGCTCCGTTCGAAAATGACTGGGGACGAGTTTGATATTCGCTCAGCCGGTCTACGGACAATGCAAGGATTCGATGCTTCTGAAAATGCACTGCAAGTTCTCAGAGAACGTGGGATCGAGCTCGACCACGTCACCCAGACGTTTGATGAGGTGTTAGGAAATTGGGCAGACATCATCTTGACGATGACACGTGCGCACCGCGAACAAATTCGGGATACATACCCGGATTTGGCAGAGCGGACGTACACGCTCTACGAATTCGTGACAGGGCTTGAGCGAGACATCAATGACCCGTTCGGCGGTTCGATGAATGTGTATCGCCAAGTGCGAAACGAACTCGAGCCACTCGTGAATCGACTTGTGCTAAAATTAACGAATGATGGGTCAAAGGTGACGAAACCACCGAGACGCCTACCAAAGAAGACGGGGGAATGAACGAATGAAAATTGCAATTGGCGCCGATCACGGCGGATTCAACTTAAAGAGAGACATCGTAGCATTGCTTGAGGAACTCGGACATGAGTATAAAGACTTTGGCACGCACTCGGCCGACTCGATTGACTACCCAGACGTAGCCATTCCGGTCGCAGAAGCTGTCGCGGCAGGCGAGTTCGATCGTGGGATTTTGATTTGCGGTACAGGAATCGGAATCGGGATCGCAGCGAACAAAGTCAAAGGGATTCGTGCGGCACTCGTTCACGACTCATTCAGTGCGAAAGCGACACGTCAGCATAACGACTCGAACATCATGACGATGGGCGAGCGTGTCATTGGACCTGGCCTTGCGGTCGATTTGGTGGCGACGTGGCTTGATACGGACTTTGAAGGCGGTCGCCATTCAAACCGTGTCGACAAGATGAGCGCATACGAATCGAAGTGAGCCCGATGAAGACGGAACTTCTCGGATTATTAACGGAGCTTCACGAACGGTTCCCGTTGAATGATGAGCGTATTCTCGTCATCGGATGCTCCACAAGTGAAGTGCTTGGGAAGACGATCGGCAAGGCAGGGTCCATCGACGTCGCAGAAGAATTGATGGAGGCCTTCCTTGAATTGAAAGAGAAGACGGGTGTCCATTTGGCGTTCCAAGGGTGTGAGCATATCAACCGTGCTCTCACCGTGGAACGACGGACGCTCAAGCAGTTCGGTCTCACAGAGGTGACGGTCGTTCCTGTCCGTTCGGCGGGTGGGGCGATGTCGGAGAAGGCATATGCGAACTTCGAGGAACCATGTGTCGTCGAATCGATTCAAGCGGATGCGGGAATCGACATCGGCTCGACGTTGATTGGGATGCATTTGAAGCCAGTGGCCATCCCGGTCCGACTATCGTCGAAACATCTCGGCGAAGCGTACGTCACGTTTGCGGTCACGAGACCAAAACTGATTGGTGGGCCACGAGCTCACTATCCAAACAAATGAAAAAAGCATCGCATTCAGGTTTTTCGACCGAATGCGATGCTTTTTTGTGGTTACAACTCTTCACCGAATAAATACGACACGACCATCGGGAAACGTTCACGCCATGCAAGTTCGTTATGGACGCCTTCTTCGATCACTTCGAAACGGATGTGCTCGACCTTGTCTTTTAACAGGTTGTACACCCGTTCGCTCGACTCCAGATACATCTCATTCGTCGGTCCGTTCTCCATCGGTTCTTCGACTTCTTTGGCACCGACGTCTAAATAGAGACGTTCGACACCTTTTAAATCACTTGCCTCAATCAATTGCTCCAGCTCGGTTTGATTGAACCAGAAGGCAGACGATAAGGAAGCAACGCGCTTAAAGATTTCAGGATACACACACGCTGCGTAGACCGAGATGAGTCCACCCATCGAGCTTCCCATCATCGCCGTTTCTTCCGGAATGGTCCGGTAGTCGGCATCGATTTTAGGTTTTAGTTCTTGGGCGATATATTCAATGTATGCCGATCCTTCCCCACCAAGGACGATGTCTCGTCCGAGCAGGCTGTCCCCAATGTATGGATTTTCCCACGGTCCGTACTCATCGAGTCGTTTTTCCCCAGGTGCGCTATCGAGGGCGACGACAATCAAGTCACGTTTCGAGGCGTCTAAATATTCACCAATGCGCCAGCTCATGTTGTAGCTTGCCTCCTCGTCAGCGAAACAGTTTTGCCCGTCATGCATATAGAGAACGGGATACCGTTTTTCCGATGTCTCATAGTCGGCAGGTGTATACACCCGAACCGTCCGGGTGCGTTCGAACGGTGTAATCGTGATTTCTTTTGTCTCAATCATGAAGTGACCTCCTTTGCATTCTCTCTAAATGATACCCAACTTTTCGTCAGATTATAGCGATACCCAAAAAAACAAGCGTGTGGTACGATGGGGGTGTTGATTTTTAGACATTTAGAGGGGGTCTTCACATGGTAAACACGACGAAGTTAAAAGTGCAGGATGCAGAATTGTTTGAGGCAATGCAACACGAGCTCGGTCGTCAACGCGACAACATCGAACTCATCGCTTCAGAAAACTTTGTTTCAGAAGCAGTCATGGAAGCGCAAGGAGGCGTATTGACGAACAAATATGCCGAAGGATATCCAGGACGCCGTTATTATGGTGGCTGTGAGTTTGTCGACGTCGCTGAAAACTTGGCGCGTGACCGTGCGAAAGCATTGTTCGGTGCAGAACATGCGAACGTACAACCACACTCTGGTGCACAAGCGAACATGGCAGTTTATTTCACAGTGCTTGAAGCAGGAGACACGGTGCTCGGGATGAACTTATCACACGGTGGTCACTTGACGCACGGTAGCCCGGTCAACTTCTCGGGAGTGCAGTATAACTTCGTCGAATACGGTGTAGACAAAGAGACAGAACACATCGACTATGAAGTCGTCGCAGCGCTCGCGAAAGAACATAAACCGAAATTGATTGTCGCGGGAGCTTCGGCTTATCCACGTACAATCGACTTCGCGAAGTTCCGTGAGATTGCGGACAGTGTCGATGCGTACCTCATGGTCGATATGGCACACATCGCTGGACTCGTGGCAGCAGGTCTTCACCCGAACCCGGTCGAGCATGCGGATTTCGTCACGACAACGACGCACAAGACACTCCGTGGACCACGTGGCGGTATGATTCTTTGTAAAGAAGAGTTTGCGAAAGCAATCGACAAATCCATCTTCCCAGGAATTCAAGGTGGACCGCTCATGCACGTCATCGCAGCGAAAGCAGTTGCGTTCGGAGAGGCACTCCAACCAGAATTCAAAGACTATCAACGTCAAGTCATCGCCAATGCACAGGCACTTGCGGCTGGTCTTGAAGAAGAGGGGCTCCGAATCGTATCGGGCGGAACGGACAACCACCTCTTACTCGTCGACCTTCAAGGAATTGACATCACAGGGAAAGCGGCGGAGCATGCGCTCGACGCTGCAGGGATCACGGTCAACAAAAACACGATCCCATTCGATCCAGCGTCACCGTTCGTCACAAGCGGAATCCGTCTCGGTACGGCAGCGATGACGACGCGTGGCTTCAAAGAGGACGATATGCAAGAAGTGGCACGCCTAATCGGTCGTGTACTCAAACAACATGAAGATGAGTCGGTACTCGCAGAAGCACTTCAAGACGTGCGTACGTTAACTGCGAAGTTCCCACTTTACCCAGAACGAGGCTGAGTCAATGGACATCCGGACACTCGCAGAACGAGAGCTATCCGAACTCCCATTGTTCGATATGACGGAATGGTTGGCTCGTAAGGGGGAACACGACCCATCTTTCCGTCTTGTCGCCAGTGAGTTCGGGGTCATCACGACGCTCCTCGACCATGGCTATTACGAAGAAGCGAGCGAACGAATCGTACCGCTCCTCGGGATGAAAGTGCCCGCTGCGTTCCATCGACTAGGTCTTGCGCTAGAAGTGAAGGCGAACGGGAAAAAAGCGGCCAAGCGCCGCTTTCGTTCGTTTTCTCCGGCCGTCATCCAGCACTCAGATTTAGCCGAGTGGCGACAGGCTTTCAAGTTTGATAAGAAATGGCTCGGTCTTCCGCTCGTCGTGGGACTTGCTGCAGCTGCGCTCGTGTTTTGGCCAGATACCGAACCTCCGATTGTCCCGCCAAGCGAGACCGATCAAGTCGTCGTCGAGACGGTGACCGAGGAAGAGGCGATGGCGGAGCGCTTGAAGGAACTAGAAGCGGAAGTCGCTCGACTTGAGAAGGAAAATGAACAGCTACAAGGTCAAGAAGAAGCACCAAGTGATTCAGCGGAAGAGAAGCCGAAACAAGCGACTGACGTCGTACAGTTAGCGGAGGTCGAAGCGCTCGTACAAGACAAACAGTACGAGCAAGCTGAACAGTTGCTCGACGGAGAAGCGAAAGCAGGTCAAGAACAGGCGGTTGGATTTTATCGACTCCTTGTCGACAACAAGTTAGGAAAAGCGAAAATCGCGGATTACGCTTCTTATCTCGATTCCTATCCTGAGTCTGGGTACAAGGCAGACGTCCTATGGATGAAAGGGATTGCCGAGAAAAAAGCGGACGATCCCGCTTATCGAGAGACGTTGACGACCGTGTCAGAAATGAAAGGAACGTATTGGGCGCCGATTGCGAAATCCGTGCTCGACGAGTGAGGTGTTGCGCAAGCAGCGCCTTTTCTCATGAAATTTTAATGAACTCCACCTCGATTTCTCGTTTTCACCTCGTATGATGCGAGTAGGAGGGATGCGCGAATGAAACGTTTACTGAAAACAATTGGGACTAGTTTATTGGCAATCGGACTGATGGGAATCGGACTTGCCGGTTTCTTGTTCTTTACGACACCGGGGCAATCAAGCCTCACGCAACTGTCGCTCGCGGCAACGGGCATCGAGCAGCAAATCGAGCAAGTCGATGAGACGTGGGACCAATGGGAAGACCGTCTCGAACGACAAGTGGAATCAGCAATCCCGGAAGGCGTCCGTCTGTTTTTTGAGGATTGATTTCGGGAAATGAATACCAATACGTCGAGCGGTCCGCTCGGCGTTTTTTCAAAGGAGTGAGCAGGATGCAGACGATTCTGGTCGTAGAAGATGATTCGAAGATTGCACGGTTACTGGAACTAGAGTTGAAGCATGCAGGGTATGAAGTCGTTGTGGCGACAGATGGGCGTAGTGGTTTAGAGCGGGCCGTCGTCGACGAGATCGACCTCGTCTTACTCGATATCATGTTGCCTCAAATGAGCGGACTCGAGGTAGTCCGTCGATTAAAAGAAGAACGACCACTGTTGCCCGTTCTCATGGTGACGGCGCGGGGAGACCGCTATGACAAAGTGAGTGGACTCGACCTAGGTGCCGATGACTACATCACGAAACCGTTTGAAATCGAAGAAGTGCTCGCTCGAATCCGGGCGTTTTTGCGCATGCGCCAGCTCGTTCGGCAGGACCATTCCGAGCATGTCCTGACCTATGAGACACTCAAGGTCGATGTGAATCGACATGAAGTGTTTTGCGAGGGAAATAAAGTCGATTTGACGCGACGGGAGTTTGATTTATTGGTCTTCTTTTTAGAGAACCCCGAGCGCGTCTTGACTCGTGATCAACTCGTCGAACATGTGTGGGGATTTGATTACTTCGGTGATACGAACGTCGTGGACGTATATGTCCGTTATGTCCGAAAGAAACTGACCGGGTCTTGGATTCAAACCGTCCGTGGTGTCGGGTATATGTTGAAGCGTGGTGAGTGAACATGTTACGTACAAAAATCGCCTGGGCGATGACCGGGTTCATGTTGCTGCTCCTTCTCGTCTCGTTTGGCGTGACATGGTTCGTCGCGAGGCAAGAAATCGTCGATTCACGTTTTGACGTGTTACTACAAGCGTTAAACTTATTAGAAGAAGACGTCCGAAACAGCGATGCCGTGTTGTCCCTTCATGAAGACAGTGTCGTTCTAGAGCGTCAAGAAAACGGGGAGTGGGGAATCATCGGTGGAGAAGTGCCGAATGGAACAGAGTTTCCCATCAATTACGGAGAACCGGCACTCATCGATGACTGGTTTGTCGTCGTAACGACGGATGGACTGGCATTCGGGTTTCAAGACCGAGCGGTGAGTGACACGATTCAAGCGTTGGCGACAATTTTTCTCGTCATGTTTTTCCTAGCCGTCCTTTTGACCTTCCTCGGTACATGGTGGATTTTACGCCAAGGGCTGTCGCCGTTACGGCGATTGACGGATACGATGGAACGGATTACCGAATCGGGCAAATTAGAAACGATTGAGGTCGATGACCGAAAGGACGAAGTGACACTCCTTTCAAACGGATTCAACCATATGATTGAGCGGGTCGAAGGGACGATGGACCAACAGCGACGTTTCGTTGCCGATGTTTCACATGAACTAAAAACACCACTGACCGTCATCGAAGGTTACGCGAAATTATTGCAGCGCTGGGGACAAGAGGACGAGAGTGTCCGCGCCGAGGCAATCGATCATATTTTGACGGAGTCGCGACAGATGCGAAACGATTTGATTGAACCGATGCTAGAATTAAATCGCTTCGCTGCGCTTGAAGAGGTCGACCGAGAAGACATTGATTTGGCTGAGCTTGGAGACATGTTAACAGAACGATTTTTACGGTCGCACGGCGTACACCTTCCCATCGATGCGAACGGTAGCTGGTATGGACATCGTGAATCGTTACAACGCATTCTCGTCATTTTGATCGATAATAGTTTGAAATATGCAACAGAGACGAACCTTCACCTGACAGACAATCGAATCGAAGTGTGCGATAGGGGACCTGTCTTGTCAGATGAGATAAGAGCTCGTCTGTTCGACCGGTTTTATCGATTGGATGAGGCGAGGGACCGGAGCGGGAGTGGACTTGGTCTTGCGATTGCTAAGGAAGTCGCAGATGTGAACGGCTGGACGATCGGAAGCGAACCGAATGATCCTGACGGCAGTGTGTTTTTCCTCACTCGATGATGAACATTTCGCATTTTCTCATCAACTTCTAATGTAGTCTTAAATGCTCTCTCACACATGAGGGTTATGATGAAAATAAGAAGAACACATCACGAGGAGGAAATGAACATGAAACGCATCGGCTGGATCATCGGAGCTTTACTTGGCGTCATGGCAATTGTAGGAATTGGATTTTATGTGAGCGGGAATCAGACGGACACGGTCATCGTCCCGCAAGCCATCAATCAAGCGAGTGACGACAAATCGCAAGAAACAGCGGACGATTCTTCGTCAGCAGAAGATTCAAGCGTCAACGCATCAGATGACTCATCATCTTCACGAGTAGAAGATGACTATGAACTATACGGGACACTTGTCAACCTGACAAAAGAAGATGTCACAATCAGCTTCAATGGGAAAGAATCGACGTACCGCTTAGCGCAAACACATGAGATTGACGACGATACACCGCAAGTCGGTGACCGAGTGAAACTCGAATTGAATCGAAATGATGAAGTGAAAGAAGTGGACCGTGAAAGCGGAGATGACGATGCATATATTACTGGAACGCTCGTTAAACTCACAGATCAAGAAGTCACAGTCAACATCGATGGAAAAGAAAAAACGTATCCGCTCGCCGCACAATCTGAAATCGATGACGACACACCTCGGGTCGGGGATCGCGTCAAACTTGAAGTGAATCGAGATCAAGCAGTCATCGAAGTGGACAATGAATCCGACGATGACCAATATGAGCAAGAGGATTCTTCACAGGACGATTCCTCACAAGATGATTCTTCTGAAGATGAACGCGAGAATGATTAATTAAAGATTCGAAAGAACCAATCTCTCAAGAGGTTGGTTCTTTTTTGTAGATATATATATATCCAATCAAAAGCTTCTACCCAACCATCAGAAACGTAATAATTCTGAAATCATCACAAAAATAGGTTATATGTTATGATGTACAAGAAAAATTTAGGTGGTTTTCACCTAATTGGGAATGAGGGGAACATCAATGCGGACGTACTGGGGGATTTTACTCAGTTGTATCTTGTTGAGTGGATGTGGTGCCGAGACGTTGAACGCGATTGAATTACGTCCTTTGTCATCTTATCGAGTCGAACAAGAGCCTGAGGTGGCATTAACCGAACAAACAAAAGAAAATATGCTTACATATTGCGAGAAGCGTCCGACCGATGTCTTACCGAAACGGAGAGCGAAGGTGGCAGAGGTGACATTCCGTCACCCTCTTTACGAAGCACTCGGCTATAAAAATGTGAAGTATTTTGCAGCAGGGGAAGAGCGATATCTGACTTGTGCAAACAGTAACCAATTGATGGAACGGACGTTTGCGATTGAACCGATTCCAGAGTTTGAAGCACTCGACAAGGAACGATTCGTCGAATCAGAGGTCGTCTCGACGATTGAGTTTGATCGCGTCGAGGACATGAAAGAAATCACGAGCACGTTTAAAATGAACGATACCCATGAAGCAGTGATTGCGGATTCGGCATTCCGTTACACGACGCCGGACACGGGTGCGATCTACGTGACGTTCGAGACCATTCGGAACGGCCGGACGCTTGATCCGATTGTCGAACCAAAACTGTTCCCGTTCCAAAGTGGAGAAAACGAAGGCTATGTCTTTTTGACAAGGCGGGCAGACAATCGAGTCGCTCTACAAATCGGGAAGACCCCTTCGCTTAGACAACTCGTTCTTCCGAGTATGTACGAAGCGCCGTACATGAAGGTCGACGCCAAAGAAGAAGAACTCTCGCTCGAAGGAAACCATCGAGAACTGATGAAACGAATCATCCTCTCGGAACAACCGATCGAGGAGGACGTGTCTGAACAAACCTCACTTGCGCTCTCGAAAACGTACGGTACCGTCCTTGAAATCTGGGGACACGTCCGCCGACCGGTCCTGAACAAGATGTCGTCACGACCAACTGATGAGGAGATGCAACTCGCTGTCTTTGAATCTAGCCGAGATACGGTCTGGTTAGACGGACCAAAAACCCAAGAACTGTTTGATGAATTGTCTCACGTCCAAATGCGTGAGAAGCCGACGAATGCCGTCAACATGGGGCAATTACACTTATATAGAGAATTGACGAAACAGTCGTTTGACGTATGGAAGACGGAAACCGAATTCTATTTAGTCGACCAAACGACGTCTCGGTCATATGAACTTCCTGCGAACGACTATTTCCAGGTCAATTGACGTTCAGGGCGTCTGACCTCTGATAAAATAGAAGTTGGCTCTACCCATCTCAACAGAGTTAGGGTACAATGCTCGAGAGAGAATGAGAGAGGAGTGAAGTAAGATGGGAAAAGTACATGTTTATGACCATCCTTTGATTCAGCACAAAATGACGATTATGCGAAAAGTAGAGACGGGGACGAAGCAGTTCCGTGAACTCGTCGACGAAGTTTCTTCACTTATGGCATACGAAATCACGCGCAGCCTACCCCTAACAGATGTAGAAATCGAGACACCGGTCTCTGTTTCCACTCAAAAGATGATTGCCGGCAAGAAATTGGGAATCGTCCCTATTTTACGTGCAGGACTTGGTATGGTGGATGGGTTCCTCAAAATGATGCCGAACGTAAAAGTCGGCCACATCGGTCTCTATCGTGATCCGGAAACACTTGAGCCACACGAATACTACTTGAAGCTCCCGACAGACGTGACGGAACGCGACTTCATCGTCGTCGACCCGATGCTTGCAACGGGCGGTTCTGCTGCTGATGCCATCGCGGCTCTTAAAAAACACGGAGCGAAGTCAATCAAGCTGGCTTGTCTTTGTGCAGCACCAGAAGGCGTAGAGCGTGTGCAAGCAGAACATCCGGATGTCGAGATTTATCTCGCGGCACTCGATGAAAAATTAAATGATCACGGTTATATCGTTCCTGGACTTGGGGATGCGGGTGACCGTTTGTTTGGTACAAAGTAAGAATGAAGCGGGAATCGTCGATGCGATTTCCGCTTTTTTTCATGATGCGTCTCAAATAATATTTGTCATTTTTGAATGTCACAAAATAGACACAAAAGTGAACGGGAAGAAATCGAAACACGAGACACTTGAATGCTGTTTCTTCTTATTTAAATAGAATCCCACAATCTTTCGTTTAGACGCCACGTGAAAATACGTCCAAAAAGAGCGATGAGATTCCTCACAAAAAAATGGGCAAAATCGCTCGACATGGCAAAAACATCCTCGGTATACTAAAACAGGACGTTGAAAACGATTTCAAAATGAAGTCAACGACCGTTTCGTAACTCTTTGTGAACGTAAACGTTTACCGATTGAAATTTCCAAAACGTGGGGGTATAAATGAACTATTCTTCATCTGATTCCGTTTATGAAATGTTATAAAGTCAACATTTTTATTTCAACGTTTCTTCACAATTTCTTTAAAAAGTGCATCAATTGTTTACTTTATGAAGTGCGTAAAACTATTGATACGACTTGATTTAAAGCGCTTTTATAATTGTGAAATTCATTGACTTCTTATGCCATTTCTATTACTCTGAACTTGTGTGACTTTTGATGGTCACGCGAGTGTGAATCCGTGAAGAACAGAGAAGCGCACCATGCGTGAAAGGGGGACCAGGATGGCGAAAAAAGACAATCGTTACCTATCCTATGCCTCACTCGCTTCACAAATTTCAACAGCACTTGCTGGGCCGATCGTCATCGGTTATCTCGTCGGACAGTACGGCGAAAGACGTGAATTTTGGGGCACGTTTGGTTGGAATGTGTCGATCATCCTCGGACTCGTGTTCGGGATTACGGCGCTAGTTCTCACCCTTCGGAGTTTATTGACAGGAGAGGACGAATGAATACGATTCAAGCAGACAGAAAAGCACAGAAAGAACTGATGAAGCGTTATACGAAATGGTTTACCGTCTGGTTTGCGATTTTGCTCATCGGCGCATTCATCATCCCGATGTATAAAGCCGTATTTCTCGGGCTATTCATCGGCGGGGTCGGAAGTCTCATCATTCTACATATGCAGAATCGGAGCGTCATTCGCATGTATGACGTCATCGAGCATGGACGACGACCAAAGTCGCACGGGACCGTTTCAAGAATGGCGGTCGGTGCGTTAGCAGTGATAGTCGGTCTTCTCTATGAGGATCGGGTGTCCGTCATCGCGGTGGTAACTGGTCTAATCGCCGGCCACATCATACAATTTGGCGAGTTCACACTTGCCCAGCTCAGCAGGAAAAGAGGTGAATATTAATGGGTCATGAGTTTCCCACATATTCTCTGCACTTTGGGGACTATACGTTATACGGGAGCTGGACGAACGTCATTACAGTGCTAATAGCAGCGTTACTCGTCTTCGTATTCGCCATCTGGGGAACAAGACGTTTGGCTATGAAGCCGACTGGCAAACAAAACTTCATGGAATTCTTCGCGGAGTTCGTGCGTGGAATCATCGCTAGTGCGATGGACTGGAAGACAGGAGGACGCTTTATCGGATTTGGGATGACGTTGATTTTGTTCATTCTCTTCTCAAACTTGATGGGTCTACCGTTTAACGTCATTTCCGGACACTATCTGTGGTTCAACTCACCGACGGCCGATCCTTACGTAACCTTGGCGTTGTCGACACTCGTCGTTGCAATGTCGCATTACTACGGGGTGAAGCTACACGGATTCAAGCACTATTCGACGGAATTCGTAAAACCAGTCTGGTTCTTACTTCCGATCAAATTGATCGAGGAGTTTGCAAACACGTTGACGCTCGGTTTGCGTCTATACGGTAACATTTTTGCCGGTGAAATCATGATTACCATCATCTTGGGACTCGCGATTACAGCCGAAGGAGCACTCAACCCGCTCGGCGCAATCTTTGCGGTCGTACCAATGATTCTATGGCAAGGTTTCTCAATCTTTATCGGGGTTATCCAATCCTACATTTTCCTGACGCTTGCAATGGTGTACATCGGGCACAAAGCTTCGGCCGAACATTGATTCGGACATCTCGCCAAAGCGTTACAAACAACTTATTTACTTAACTTTTAGGAGGAATATACACAATGGAACAACTTAATCTTCTCGCAACAGCAATTGTTATCGGTCTTGGAGCACTCGCAGCTGGTATCGGTAACGGTTTGATCGTATACGGAACAGTACAAGGACAAGCACGTCAACCAGAACTCAAAAACGAACTTCGTCAAACAATGTTCATCGGTATCGGTTTGGTTGAGGCCCTCCCGATCATCGGTGTGGCTGTCGGTTTCCTTCTCCTCAACTCTTGATTCCGAGTTAACGAGAATAGCATGAGAGGGAGCACGTCTCCCTCACTTATTTAGTCAAGAGGAGGGTATGCATGGATACGATGATGATTGCAGCTGGTGCTGGTGGCGAAGGCCTCCGCATTCTAGATATGATCTTTACAATTTTCACATTCCTCGTACTCTTGGCCCTGTTGAAGAAATTTGCTTGGGGACCACTCCTTGGAATGATGAGACAGCGTGAAGAGTATGTAGCGAATGAGATTGAGCTCGCTGAAAAGAGCCGCAAAGATGCGGAAAACTATGTCGTCGAACAACGTGATGCACTCAGTGCGGCACGTACAGAGTCGAAAGAAATGCTCGACGCAAGCCGTCGACAAGCAGAAGCAGAACAAGCACGCTTGGTGGAGCAGGCGCGTTTGGAAGCTGAACAAATTAAAATCGAGGCAGAGAAAGCGATTGAGCGTGAGCGTGAGCTTGCGAAACAATCTCTTCAAACGGAAGTCGTCACACAGGCGCTTTCGGCAGCACGCCACGTCCTTCAATCAGACCTTAAAGGCGATGAAGCGAAACAACGTGCCCTCGTCACAGACTTCCTGTCTAAAGCGAAAGGTGCGAACTGATGAACGCATCACTAGCAAAACGCTATGCCAAAGCGCTCTTCGACTTAGCACGGGAACAAGGCACGCTCGACCAAGTCGAAGCGGAAGTGCGTCTGCTCGATGAAGTGCTCCACGCGACTCCTGAACTCATGGATCTCTTAACGAATCCGGCAGTCAGTGACAGCGAGCTTGCACAGCTTTTAAAAGACAGCTTTGGTGATATGACGGCGATTGTCGTGAACACACTTCTCGTCATGGTCGAAAACGACCGTGCGGCAGAGGTTCGCGCATTGCCACGTTACGTCCGCGACTACATCAACGACTATCGTGGGATTGCAGAGGGTATTGTCACAAGCGCCTACCCGTTGTCGGCAACAGACTTGAAAGACGTCGAACTCGTCTTCGGACAGAAGCTCGGGAAGACGCTCCAATTGAAGAACGTCGTCGATGAAGAAGTCATCGGTGGACTCCGCGTCCAAGTCGGATACACGACGTACGATGATACGATCGAAACGAAATTGACACGCCTCGAGCGTGAATTGTTGAATGCGTAAGAAATAGGGGTGAATTCAATGACAATCAAAGCTGAAGAAATTAGCGCCCTGCTAAAAGAACGAATCGCTTCGTACGGTTCTGAAATCGAAGTCAGCGAGACAGGTACAGTCATTCAAGTAGGTGACGGTATCGCTCGTGCACACGGACTCGATAACGTTATGGCGGGGGAACTCGTAGAGTTCTCTAACGGCGTAATGGGCTTGGCGCAAAACTTAGAAGAAGGTAACGTCGGGATTATCATCCTTGGCGATTACAAAGGCATTAAAGAAGGCGACTCTGTCAAACGTACAGGCCGCATCATGGAAGTACCAGTCGGTGAGGCACTCCTCGGACGTGTCGTGAACCCGCTCGGACAACCAATCGATGGTCAAGGACCAATCGTAACAGACACATATAACCCAATTGAGCGTAAAGCTTACGGCGTTATGGCGCGTAAATCGGTTCACGAACCACTTCAAACAGGAATTAAGGCGATTGACGCCCTCGTTCCAATCGGTCGTGGTCAGCGTGAGCTCATCATCGGTGACCGTCAAACAGGTAAAACATCTGTTGCCATCGATGCGATCATCAACCAAAAAGAAGAGAACATGATTTGTATCTACGTCGCAATCGGTCAGAAAGAATCGACTGTACGTGGTGTAGTAGAGACGCTTCGTCAAAACGGCGCGCTCGACTATACAATCGTTGTTTCGGCATCGGCATCACAGCCGGCACCACTTCTTTACCTCGCACCATTCGCAGGGGTATCGATGGGTGAGTACTTCATGGACCGCGGACAACACGTCCTCGTCGTTTATGATGACCTCTCGAAACAAGCGGCAGCTTACCGTGAGCTCTCGCTCCTTCTCCGTCGTCCTCCAGGCCGCGAAGCCTACCCAGGGGATGTCTTCTACCTCCACTCACGCCTTCTTGAGCGTGCAGCGAAGTTGAATGACGAACTCGGCGGTGGTTCATTAACAGCACTTCCGTTCATCGAGACACAAGCATCGGATATCTCAGCATATATTCCGACAAACGTTATCTCGATCACGGATGGTCAGATCTTCCTTCAGTCGGACCTCTTCTTCTCTGGGGTACGCCCAGCGATCAACGCCGGTCTCTCAGTATCACGTGTTGGTGGATCGGCACAGGTAAAAGCGATGAAGAAAGTTGCTGGTACACTTCGTCTTGACCTCGCGTCTTACCGTGAGCTCGAAGCGTTCGCTCAGTTCGGGTCAGATCTCGACAAAGCGACACAATCGAAGTTGAACCGTGGTCAGCGTACGGTTGAAGTCTTGAAACAAGACTTGAACGCACCGCTTTCTGTAGACAAGCAAGTTATCATCATCTATGCACTCACGAAAGGTCATCTCGATGACATCCCAGTCACAGACATCCGTCGTTTCGAAACAGAAATGAACGCATGGCTCGACCAAAACCGTAAAGATCTCTGCCGTGAAATCCGTCAGACAGGAAACCTTCCTTCAGACGAGGCAATGGTCGACGCAATTACGGAATTCAAAAAGACGTTCTCGCCATCGGTTTAATCCGGTGACGAGCGTCTATTAAGGTGGTGAATCGAAATGGCATCATTACGTGAGATCCAGATGCGGATCACCTCGACCCAAAGCACGAAGCAAATCACGAAAGCGATGAACATGGTGTCGGCATCGAAGTTGAACCGGGCCCAAGGGAACAACGCCAACTTCAAACCGTACATGGACAAGTTGCAAGAAGTCATCTCGTCGATCGCCGGTGGTACATCAGGCGCGACACACCCGATGCTTC
Organism: Exiguobacterium sp. s160; assembly: GCF_018617575.1. Lineage (NCBI taxonomy): Bacteria > Bacillati > Bacillota > Bacilli > Caryophanales > Exiguobacterium > Exiguobacterium sp. s160. The sequence goes on along the minus strand of NZ_JACSKK010000002.1, from coordinate 232,027 downwards.
AAGTACGTCCCGTCAAACGGACTGGTTATATCGTCATCACGTCAGACCGCGGACTCGCAGGTGGATACAACGCCAGCGTCTTGCGTGACGTGTACCGTGAACTCAAAGACAAGCACACATCAACAGATGAGTATCGTCTTTACGTAATCGGAAAAGTCGGTGTCCAGTTCTTCAAGTCACGCAACATTCCGGTGTATAGCGCGATGACAGGGCTAAACGACCAACCAACTTTTGTTGAAGTCGCCGAAATCGTCAAGCAGACGGTTGGTGCCTTCAGCGAGAGCGAGATTGATGAATTGAAGCTTTGCTACAACTCGTTCATCTCGGTCATCAGCCAAGAAGTGAAGATTCAACAATTGCTCCCGCTCGGGGATATCGAACAGTCCGCATCCAATGTGATGTATGAATACGAACCAGAAGAAGAAACGATCTTAGCGGCGCTCCTCCCACGTTATGCGGAAGGACTCATCTACGGCGCATTGCTCGATGCGAAAGTATCAGAGCACGCAGCACGGATGACGGCGATGTCGAGTGCGACAGACAACGCGGATGAACTCATTCGCGGACTCAAGCTCAAATTCAACCGCGCGCGTCAAGCAGCGATCACACAAGAAATCACAGAGATTGTCGGAGGTGCGTCGGCGCTTGAATAAGCGCACGCTCTCTAGATTGTAGGAGGCTAACACGATGAACGAATACGGCATGAAAGGCCGCGTAGTCGCAGTCATGGGCCCAGTTATCGACGTTAAGTTCGACAACCACTTACCGAACATCTACAACGCTCTCAAAGTCACACACGTGGCAGCGACAGCAGACGATGTTAGTGTCGACTTGACGCTTGAAGTAGCTGTTCACCTTGGTGACGACACGGTCCGTACGATTGCGATGGACTCAACTGACGGCGTTCGCCGCGGTATGGAAGTACTTGACTTAGGATCACCGATTTCGGTACCAGTTGGAGAAATGACACTTGGACGTGTCTTCAACGTTCTCGGTAACCCAATCGATGATAAAGAAGTGGCAGCTGACGTGCTTCGTGCACCGATTCACCGTCAAGCGCCAACATTTGACGAATTGTCAACGAAAGTTGAAATCCTTGAAACAGGGATCAAAGTCGTCGACCTTCTCGCACCATACATCAAAGGTGGTAAAATCGGCCTCTTCGGTGGTGCCGGTGTAGGGAAGACCGTCCTCATCCAGGAACTCATCAACAACATCGCGCAAGAGCATAGCGGGATTTCTGTATTCGCAGGAGTCGGTGAGCGTACGCGTGAAGGAAATGACTTGTTCCACGAGATGACGGACTCAGGCGTTATCAAGCAAACAGCGATGGTCTTCGGTCAGATGAACGAACCACCTGGTGCACGTCTTCGTGTTGCCTTGACTGGTTTGACGATGGCAGAATACTTCCGTGACGAGCAAGGACAAGACGTTCTTCTCTTCGTTGATAACATCTTCCGTTTCACACAAGCAGGTTCTGAGGTATCGGCCCTTCTCGGACGTATGCCATCGGCGGTAGGTTACCAGCCGACACTTGCTACGGAAATGGGTATGCTTCAAGAGCGAATCACATCGACTGCAAAAGGATCGGTAACTTCGATTCAAGCGGTTTATGTACCAGCCGATGACTATACGGACCCGGCTCCAGCAACAACATTCGCCCACCTTGATGCAACAACAAACCTTGAGCGTCGTCTTTCGGAGATGGGGATTTACCCAGCCGTTGACCCACTCGCATCGACTTCACGTGCCCTCTCTCCTGAAATCGTAGGGAAAGAGCACTATGAAATCGCGCGTAACGTTCAACAGACGCTTCAGCGCTATAAAGAACTTCAAGACATCATCGCAATCCTCGGGATGGACGAGTTGTCTGAAGACGACAAACTCACGGTTCACCGTGCACGTCGTATTCAGTTCTTCTTATCACAAAACTTCCACGTGGCTGAGCAGTTCACGGGCCAAAAAGGTTCATACGTGCCAGTCAAAGAGACAGTACGCGGCTTCAAAGAGATCCTCGAAGGTAAACACGACGATCTTCCTGAAGATGCATTCCGTCTCGTTGGTCCAATCGAAGACGTCATCGAAAAAGCGAAGACGTTGGTCTAAGACCTACGCGGAAGGGGGAAACTAGACGATGAATACTGTTCACGTCAACGTCGTCACCCCGGATGGTGCAGCCTTTGAAGGGGACGCACGAATGGTCATCGCCAAATCGGTCACTGGTGAGCTCGGTATTTTACCGAAGCACATCCCGATGGTGACACCACTCGACGTCTCAGTCCTCAAACTGCGCCACGAAGATGGTGGACGCACGCTGATCGCAATCAGCGGCGGTTTCATGGAAGTTCGTCCCGATACGGTGACGATCTTAGCTGAAACAGCCGAAATGGCGGATAAGATCGACTATGACCGCGCTTCTGCGGCGAAGGTTCGGGCCGAGCGTCGTCTTCAAGACACGAAGCTCTCAGAACTCGAATTCCGTCGTGCGGAACTTGCGCTCAAAAAAGCGATCAACCGCTTGAGCATTCGCGATATGAAAGAATAACAATGACTCTCACACGAAAGTGTGGGAGTTTTTTTTGTGTTTATATGAAAAGATAGGACTTTTGTCGTGCTCCTAAATCATGGGACTAGTAAAAAATAGATGGGGGATGACCGATAATATAAGTGGGAATGAACGTAAAGGGGAGTTGGGAATGAAAGTTTACGTTGCGCGACAACCGATTTTTGACCAAAAATTACGCGTTTGCGGCTACGAACTGTTGTATCGTCGCAGCGAAAACAATATGTTTGAGAACGTCGATGATTCGTTAGCAACGGCTGACGTGATTCATAACGCCTATCTCGTCTTTAATTTTCGGGAATTGACAGAAGGGACGAGAGCGTTTATCAATTTTCCACAGACGTTGATTGAAGGGGAGGTGCCATCATTGTTGCCTCGTCAATCTCTCGTCGTGGAAGTACTCGAGCACGTCGAGCCGACCGAGAAAGTGTTGCAGTCTCTACGTTCGCTCAGACGCCAAGGGTATACGATTGCGCTTGATGATTTCGTGTTTGAGGAGAAGTATCGGGCATTGATCGGCTTGGCCGACATCATTAAAATCGACTATCAAGCCACACCGGTGGAACAGCAACAAAAGTTAATCGATGCCCTCGGACATCGGGTCGAATTTTTAGCGGAAAAAATCGAGACATCGGCAGAGTACGAGATTGCGAAGCGATTAGGGTATAAGATGTTCCAAGGCTATTTCTTTAGCCGTCCGATCGTTATACACGGGGCAGAGGTCCATCCGCTGCGCCACACGCTCATTGAGGTGTTAAAGGAATTGGATCGTCCAGAGCCGAGTTTTCGTCGCATTTCGGCGCAAATTGAACGAAGTGTCGATTTATCGTATAAAATGCTTCGTTCCGTCAATACAGTGTATCAAAAAGGACGTCACACGATTCAGTCCATCGAACAAGCCGTTGCGCGAATCGGGCTCGATGAATTGAAGCGATGGTCCTATTTGATGTTGCTGCGCGAGATGCAGACGTCTGAATCGAAAGAACTGATCAAACAAAGTGTCATTCGTGGGAAGATGATGGAATTGATTGCGGAGGATACAAACAGCGGTGCCTCTCCGTTCGATGCGTTTATCACGGGTATCTTCTCATCGCTCGACGTCATTCTTGACGAGGCGATGCAGACGTTGATTGCAGAGCTGCCTGTAGTGCCTCCTGTGAAAGCGGCGCTTCTCGGAGAACCGAACGAATTACGGATGTTACTCGAGGATGTCATCGCTTATGAACGATTGACAATCCCTATTCATAACACAGATTCAGATTGGGCTCAATATTACATAGAAGCCATCCGCTGGTCACGTAGCCTTGACGAATCGAGTGAATAATGTTTGAAATATGTGAGGGGCGTCAATTACTGTAGTAAGGCCTTACTGCGGATGACGTCCCTTTTGGTGTGCTTGTGGAGAAAGTGAGTTGATCGAATGGTCTAAAACCGCTCGAAGCTTGAGACACTGTGTCTTTTTTTCTCTAACATGACATGATATGATTGAAAATGGTACGAATTTTAGAAAAGAGGGGAATCGTCGATGATCAATACCGTATTTTCGCTAGCGATTTATGTCATAGCGATTTACGTCGCTTGGTGGGCACTCTTACCCGTCAAATGGGACAAGTTGCTTAATCAAGTGAGGAGCCCGCAAGCAGCTGTGTTGCGTGTTCTCGTAGCCGTCGTCTTCGGTTCGTTGATTGCTCAGTTCTTTTTGGAGTATATCCGATTGGCACAAGAGCTCGCACCTATACAGTAGCCACAGAATGTTTAACAAACTGTAATCCTGCTGTAACGACTCCTATATGTTTATCATGTAGGATAAATTCGTCTGACATGATGTTTTTTCATTCCGTTCGCATTTATTTATTACGATTTTATTTATGAATGAAGAACCCATCACGTTTTGAAAACCATTCTAATAATCGACATCATCACATCCGAAATCGGATATCGACGCACTATATAAAAAAACAATGAAGTTGGAGGACAAAGAGAGATATGAAGGATTTGATTGTAGTCCGTGGAGGACGTAAACTGTCAGGTACTGTGCGCGTTGAGGGAGCAAAGAACGCTGTACTCAAAACATTGGTTGCCACTCTGTTAGCTAGCGAAGGAAAGTCAATTTTACAAAACGTACCACGTCTTGCGGACGTGTACACGATTAATAAAGTACTTCGTCACCTCGGTGCAGAGGTGTCGTTCAATGAAGAGAAGAATGAAGTAACTGTCGATGCGTCGGGCAACATCAAAGATGAAGCACCGCTTGAGTACGTTCGGAAGATGCGTGCTTCTATCCTCGTCATGGGACCTCTTTTAGCTCGTCTCGGTCACGCGCGTGTCGCAATGCCGGGCGGTTGCTCAATTGGCTCACGTCCAATTGACCTCCACTTAAAAGGATTCGAAGCGATGGGTGCGAAGACGGTCATCGGCAACGGATTCGTGGAAGCTTCTGTAGAAGGTCGTCTCCAAGGCGCGAAAATCTACTTGGACTTCCCATCTGTTGGTGCGACGGAGAACATCATGATGGCAGCTGTGCTTGCAGAAGGCACAACGATCATCGAGAACGTCGCAAAAGAGCCTGAAATCGTAGACCTTGCGAACTTCTTGAACGGAATGGGCGCACACGTACGTGGCGCAGGTACAGAAACGATTCGCATCGAAGGTGTGGAAACACTCCGCGGTGCAGAACACTCGATCATTCCTGACCGTATCGAAGCAGGGACATTCCTCGTCGCAGGTGCGATCACAGGAAGTGACATCGAAGTCATCGGTGCAGAGCGTGAACACCTTCGTCCACTCATTTCAAAAATGGAAGAGATGGGTGTACACTTCGAAGATACAGCGGAAGGCATGCGCGTCTCAGCGCCGGATCAGTTGAAGCCGGTCGATGTGAAGACGATGCCACACCCAGGATTCCCGACAGACATGCAATCACAAATGATGGCCCTCGTCTTGAAAGCAGGCGGCACATCAGTGATTACAGAAACAGTATTTGAGAATCGCTTCATGCACGTGGAAGAATTCCGTCGCATGAATGCGGACATCAAGATTGAAGGACGTTCAGCAATCGTCAAAGGTGGCGTTCATCTTCAAGGAGCGGAGGTCGTCGCAACTGACCTTCGTGCCGGAGCAGCACTTATTCTAGCGGGTCTCATCGCAGAAGAAGAGACACGCGTTGGTGATTTATATCATATCGACCGTGGATACGTAGACTTCCACAAAAAACTTCAAGCACTCGGTGCCGACATCGAGCGCATTCAAGGTACTGTCGAAGTTACGAGTGAAATGGTTCAGAACTAAGAAACGAGCACGAATTCGAGAGCGAGGAGAGACTCTTCTCGCTCTTTTCAATGAAGAAATGAACGGAGGAACCTATACATCATGTTTTCAAAAGATATCGGGATTGATTTAGGGACAGCAAACGTTGTCATTCACGTAAAAGGGAAAGGAATCGTCTTAGACGAGCCTTCAGTCGTTGCGATGAAACGCTCTACAGGGAAAGTGCTAGCAGTCGGTTCAGAAGCGTATGAGATGGTTGGTCGTACACCTGGTGATATCGTGGCGATCCGTCCTCTTCGTGATGGAGTCATCGCCGATTTCGCCACCACAGAAGAAATGCTCCGTCACTTCATCGAGAAAATTCAAGTCCGTGGCTTCTTCGGAGGTATTCGCATGTTGATTTGTACACCTGCGAACGTGACGCCAGTCGAAGCGAAAGCAATTCGTGAGGCCGCTGAAAAAGCAGGGGCGAAAGAAGTCTTCCTCGCCGTAGAACCTAAGGCGGCAGCTGTTGGTTCGGGCATGGACATCTGGAAGCCGGTCGGTCACATGATTATCGACATCGGTGGAGGTACGACAGATGTCGCTATCCTCTCGATGGGTGATATCGTCTGCGGTGAAACGATCAAGATTGCAGGGGACCGTTTCGACACGGACATTCTCCGTGCGATCAAAGAGAAGCATAAACTCATCATCGGGGAACGGACAGCCGAGCAAATCAAGAAAGAAATTGCGACGGTGTTCCCAGGTGGACGTAACGAGTCGATGGACATTCGCGGACGTGACATGGTACGTGGATTGCCACGTACAGTGACGATCACGTCGGAAGAACTCCGTGAAGCGATGGCGGAGTCAGCGAACGAGATTGTCGAAGCGACGAAACGTGTCCTTGAACAGACACCACCCGAGCTTGCCGCTGACATCATCGACCGTGGTATCATCATGACAGGTGGGGGATCACTCCTTCACGGTCTCGACCAACTCGTCGCCGAGCGTGTCATGCTCCCAGTCATGATGGCTGAAGAGCCGACGCTCAGTGTCGCGCACGGTACAGGAATCATGCTCGAAAACTTAGATCGATTGAAATAAACAAACAGGGGACCGCACGAGGTCGCCTGTTTTTGTGTAGGTTAGATTGAGACTCATGAGATTCGTCAGCATCTGCTCCCATTGTTCCCATACAATAGGGTAGGTACACCAGATGATACGGCCCGTTTCGTCGCTTTCTTGACGGGGAAAGACGGGGCATGGGTGAATGGCCAACATCTTCATGTGGATGGTGGATTCACGGGGCGTTACTATACAAAAGCATCTCGCTTTTTGCGCGAGATGCTTTTTCTTAGTGCCATTTATAGTCTTTATCGACAAACAATCGATTTTTCAGTTCCGTCTTAGTAATCGAAGAATTTGTTGCATCCAACCATTCATAATAATCGCAGACACAAGATTCACCGAGTTCAATCGAGTAGCCGTTGTTGATTGTCTTCACCTTAATATCTAGTTCGTGCTCTGCTAGCGTCTTTTTCAAGCGATAGATGGCATTGTATACGTTGTGTAGAGCGCGCTGTGGTTCATCGATGTCCGGATAGAGTGTTTCCGCGAGCACCCATTTGTTGATGACCTGTTTGCGATGATAGACCAGGTAGGCGAATAACTCCTCGGTTTTTTGAGTGGGCCATTTCACAAGATTTCCGTCCTGCGTTCGAACCGAAAAACGATCAAGGAATTGAATACGACAAGATTGATGCGGATTTTTTTGTTGGATTGCCTCATAGCGCTGAACGATACGTGGGATGACGCTATGGATCATCTGTTCTGTAATCGGCTTCAACAAGTAATGCGTCGCATGCAGATTAAACGCTTCGACGGCATACTGTTGATGTGCGGTGGTGAAGACGACTTGCGTCCGTTCTGGCAAATAGGTCGCAAGCTCGAGACCGGTCATCTCAGGCATCTCAATATCTAAAAAGACGAGGTCGACCGGATGTTCTTGAATAAACGTGAGAGCTTGAGTCGGACTTTGGAACGAACCGACCCATTCAAGAGAAGGCTCTTCTTTCACAATTCGTTCCATCATCCCTAAAATATGATGTTCATCTTCAATTAAAATCGTACGCATTGATGTGATTCGTCCTTTCTTGTTTGGGTAATCGCAAGTGAACGGCAGTACCTTTATTTATAGTAGAGGTTAAATCAAATGTTGCACCAGAAAGATGTTCAATTCGGCGTTTTATATTACAGATACCGATACCTGATGATTCGTTCGACTGACCAGTGTCAAATCCGCTCCCTGTATCACGAACTCGGATATCAATCATCTCACCTTGTTCTTGGATGAAAAGCGTGATCCGCTTTTGCCCTGGATGCCGGTAAAGACCATGACGAACTGCATTTTCGACGAGTGGCTGAATCAGTAGCGACGGGATCGTATAGTCTAACAGCGTGTCGTCAATCTCTTTCACGACTTCGAACGAGTCGCGAAACCGAGTCTGTTCGATGGCGAGATAAGAGTCAATCATATCTACTTCTTGTCGAATGGAAATATCGTGATCCGTCCGACCATTTTCGAAAATAAAACGGACGTACGTGCTCAAATGACTAAGGAGACGAGCGGCATCAGGTGGTGATGTATAGCAAAGCGCAATCACGTTCCCGAACGTATTGTAGAGGAAGTGTGGTTTGATTTGAGCGTTAAAGAATGACATCTCATGTTGTGAGGCCAGCGCTTCGACTTGTTGCTTTTTCTTTTTGTCTGTAGACAAGTGAATCGGCAATAATAAAAACATTAATAAGAAGTAAACGATGGTAAACGTATTCGCATACAATTGTTGATTAGAAGACACGATAAACGTCGACAGCGTAATCCCGATATATCCGACAAGCTGGGCGAGTGTGAATGTCAACAGTTCGAGTGTATTCGTGGTCTTGTACTTCTCAAGAAGCCAACCGATGTTCAAGCCGACCCAAAAGAACGTAATGAACAAGACGATCATCCATACAAAGTATTCGAACACACTGTAAATGGAGTGTGGCAGGATGATGGCTAGAGTGGTCAATATATAAAGCGGATATCTCGCAAGCGTTAAAAACCGATCGAACGAGACACGCTCCAAACATCTCGCGAATTCGATCAACATGATAATGCTTAACAGTGCCAAACTTAACGTCAACTTGTCACTTCCCGTGATCCACATGCCGTCCCGAGACATGAGAGAAAGGCTCGTCAACAAGAAGAACGCTGTCCCATAGCCATACAGTCGTTCATTTCGATGGAACAAGTAGACGATGGCATAGAACATGGCAATCAGCAGAGAAATGAGCAACATGAAAAATTCGTAGCCCGAGTAAGCATTTTGAGCCGTCATAATCTGGTGTAACGGGCCGACCAATATACTTTCTTCGATAGGCACTGAATTCCCTGCTTGTTGTGTCTGTTGAACCGTCAATCGAAATTCTTTCATTTCATCGTCAAGTAATAGAAGTGATGGTTGTTCACCTGAACGATTATTTCCGATGCGTGTTGTGTCAACAGATGCTCCATCAATCAAAATCGTAGAGGAGGATAGTGATGAAGGAATGAGTAACGCATACGTTCCTTCTGGAAGCGAGAGGTCGATTTCATATGTGGATTCTTTGTATGGTGTCGTAAATGGGATGGTTCGATAGGAGCGTCGATCGACTTCCGAGACGATTCCGGATTCGTAACGCCACGATCCATCGAGGCGCAGAATCTCTTCGTCAACCGAAGAAGAAAGAAGCGAGGCTTCGCCTTGTTTTACGGTGACGGTTGGATTGATTGACTGATGTCGAATCAATAAAGTGAGGCTGACGCCAATCAACATCACAAGGATGAAGATAAACGTCATTCGATTACGAGTCATGCGCACATTCCCTTCATTTTTTGTGAGTTTCTTGTGAGGACACTACGTTATTCTTCCTAATAGGTGAATGGATTTTTTGCAGTGACTCTCCGTCTCATCATCGTACCCGAACTTTTTTTGTTTGAACAGAAAAAGTCATTCACCGTGCGAAATGAGACATTCCAGGAGTAAAGGAAGAAGGCATTCCATGAAACGTTGGATTGAACAACGCATTAGTCGACAAGTGATGACAATTTTTTATATATTGATTGCCTTAGTCACGCTCACATCGGTTGGGACCTATTTTTATACGCAACAATCGATTCAACAAACGACCGTTCAATTGGAACGGATCAGTGAGCAACGTGCAAGGGCGACAGATTTATTTGAAACGTGGCAATCGATGCAGTATGAGTTACGCGGTCACGTCCTACTTGGGGAAAACGCCTTGTTAGAGGAAGTGCGTAAGGCTCAAGCGAATATCGATGAGCAAACGACCTGGTTCGAAACACAGGCCAGTAATGAGGAAGAAACGCAGTTCGCAGAAGATGCGCGACTCCTTTTCTCCATTTATACGACACGCGTCATGCCCGCGCTTGAACAATATGTGATTGCGAAGCAGGCAGGGGAAGTAGATGAAGAGTTCCTGCAGATGCGTACGGTCGGGCAATTCATGCCGAAAAATGAGACGTCTACTCAGACACGATTTAAGCTCAACTCAAGCAACGCTGCGGATATGAGTGCAAGCATCGTCGATATGGAGTCGGTCTTTACCGACTATCGGGCAAATCTCGACTTTCAAGAAAGTGAATTACGCGATGCGCTCTCGAAACAGTTAGTGCAAGCCCAATGGATGTGGCTCTTGATTTTGCTCGGTGCACTTTTCTTGTTATTCGTTGGCTTACAACCGTATATTTTACGACTGACGAATCAGTTGCAGACGCTCATGACGAACAGTGAGCGACTCGCGACGAATCCGAGCGCGACCCTCATCCCCATCAAGCCGCTACAAAATGAGGTCGGTCAATTGTCTAAGGCATTTAATGAGATGGCGACATCGCTTCGGACTCAACAGGATCAAGTCGACCTAGAGCGTGAAAAGACCGCCCGAATCTTACACACGATGCGCGACTCAATCGTCTACACGGAACTCAAGACGAATGAACGATTCGGAAACAGCGCGCTCTTTGATTTATATGAACATCCGATTCCAACAACTGAACGAGGGAGTTTATATCCGATTGCGATGTATTACCCGATGTTCATGAATCAGATTGATGACAAAGAAGGACTGAACCGTTTCACGAAGCGTGCGAAAGAAGAAGGTATGTTCGATGAGACGTTCACGTACACGATGCAAGACGGTCAGAAGACGATTCGGATGTATGCTGAACCCATCGACTTGCAGAACGAGCGTGTCGGTGTCATCTTCGTATCCCGTGATATTACCCGGGAAACAGAGATTAATCGAGTGAAGACGGAACTCGTCGCAACCGTATCGCATGAGTTGCGGACACCGCTCACATCGATTCTCGGCTTTTCCGAGCTCTTGAAGAGTCGTCAATTAGATGAGACGAAACGAGAGCGCTACTTGGAGATGATTGCGAGTGAGACGAAACGTCTTGAGCGTCTCGTAAGCGATTTGTTAGACGTTCAAAAAATGGAGGCGGGTATGGGAACGCCTGAGTTTAAAGTCGAGAGTCTAAATGACTTACTATCCGACTTACTCGAGATTCACGCAGGATCGACGGAGAACCATCTCTTCCACTTCGACTGTGATGAAACGCTCTTTGTGGCAGGAGACCCGGCTCAGCTACGACAGGTGTTCTCGAACATCCTGAACAATGCCATCAAGTATTCCCCGGACGGTGGAAATGTGAGTGTCGATGTGACGTGTGAGGCAGACACGATTCAAATCGCCATCACAGATGAAGGTTTGGGACTCTCCGAGGAAGATGCAAGTCGGATCTTCGATAAATTTTATCGGTCACAATCCGAAGCAAGTCGTCGCATTGGCGGTACCGGATTAGGATTATCGATCTGTAAAGAAATCGTCCAATTGCACGGTGGCACGATTGACGTCCGTTCTCAACTCGGAGAAGGGACGACGATGATTGTCGAGTTACCGATGGTCGATCATGTAAGCGAAGAACGTTCATCCTAAATCATAGGATGAACTTTTTTGAAAAAACGGTGAATGCATCGCTCGTTTGGTACGATATAAAGAGTGAATCATGTTACAGGACGAAAGGAAGACGACTATGCTACGCGGATTATATACAGCGGCAGGCGCGATGAATGCTCTTCAGCGCCAACAAGAAATTTTAAGCAATAACCTTGGCAATGTGAGAACACCGGGCTTCAAGGCGTCTGACGGCGTGGTCCGATCGTTTCCGGAGATGTTGCTCGCGCAGGTCAGCAATCCCGATAATGGGAAGTCGCGTGTAAACGGGGAAGTCGGCACTCTTTCAATGGGCGTCTATCTTCAAGAGACGATGCCACGTTTCTCAGCAGGGAGTATCACAGAATCAGGTAGTCCAACCGATATCTATTTGAAAGCAGGTGCTGACTTCACAGGTGCACCGATGTTTGCGGTCGAACAGGCAGGCGAGACATTGTATTCAACGAATGGCCGCTTCTCGATTGATGAGGCGTTATTCCTTCGCTCAGCAGACGGCGGATACGTCCTTTCCGATGAAGGGGAGCGCATCCAGCTCCCATCGAGCGAGTTTCAAGTAGGAAAAGATGGGACCATCACGTCGCTCGGTCAAAATGTGGCGACACTCGGTGCCTATCAAATCGATGACTTGACGACACTCGAACAAGTCGGGAACGATTGGCGCGTGACGGGCGATGCGCCTGCACCAGCACAAGTAGAGGTGTTACAGGGCTTCATCGAGGAAGCGAACGTTAACCTTGACCAGACGATGGCCGATCTCATGATGACGTATCGCCAATTTGAAGCAAACCAAAAAGTCGTCCAAGCGTATGATAAAAGTGCCGAGCGAGCCATCGAAATCGCTCGCGTTCGTTAAGGAGGAACACCATGCAGTCCATTTATAATTCGGTCAACTCCCTGTCTCAGCTTCAGCGTCAACTGGATGTGACAGGTCATAACATCGCGAACGTCGATACGGTCGGCTTTAAACGGCAGCAAGGACACTTCGCGTCACTCTTATCGCAAGCGTACGATAACCAACCACGTCCAGAATTCGAAGTCGGTCGGGATACGCCGAATGGCATTCGCATCGGAGTCGGCGGCCAAGTCGCTGATATCACCCAACAATTCAATATTGGGCAGGTACGCATGACAGACCGAGGTCTTGATGTCTTTTTAAAGGCGAGCCGTCAATTTTTCGTCGTGGACACGCCGAACGGTGTCGGTGTGACACGTAGCGGAAACATGCAGCTGTCTGTCGGCGATGAGACGACACTCGTCGATGTGAACGGAAACCCGCTTCTCGGAGATGACGGCAATGCGATCACGATGCCAAACGAGGCGACGAATCATCGTATTCGTCAAGACGGTGTAGTATTGGCGAGCGTGAACGGTGTCGAGCAGGAATTTGGACGCCTTGATATCGTGGAAGTCCGAAATACGTCTGAACTGCGTCCGCTCGGTGATAACGTATTCGCAGCCGACCTCGAGACCGAAGTCGATCGTCCGTTAGGGAATTTGTTGATGGAAGGGACACTCGAGTCGTCAAACGTGGATTTGACGAAAGAGATGACCGACATGACCATCACACAACGTGCCTACCAAATGAACTCGCGCGCCCTTTCGATGAGTGATCAAATGATGGGACTTGTCACGGCATTACGTCCGTAAAGTATGACCGCTTCTCCGTGAGAGAGGCGGTTTTTATATAAGTTATGGAGAGGGAGGTCAACGAGATGCGAATCGTGGTCGCCATGGATTCATTCAAAGGTTCATTGTCGAGTATGGAGGCGAATCAAGCTGTCCGTCGTGCTTTGCCGGGACATGACGTCATCACCATCCCGATTTCAGATGGAGGAGAAGGGTTTCTTGATGCGTGGCTTGCAACGCACGAGGATGCGGTCATCGTGGAAGAGGTCGTTACGTGCTTAGATGGGACGAAGCGTCCCACTCGTTTTGGTTTTGAACCATTAACAAAACATGCGGTGATAGAAGTGGCGGAAACGACAGGGTTAACGCTTCTCGCTCACGTCGATCCATGGCGCTATAGTTCAGTTGGTGTCGGGCAGCAAATTGTTCATGCGCTAGACTGGGGAGCGACGGTCATCACGATCGGACTGGGAGGAAGCGGGACGATTGATGGTGGGAAAGGGATGCTTGGGGCGTTAGGTGTTCGTTTTCTAGATTCGAGCGGTGCAAGTGTATCCTCGATGCCGCATCAACTTGCAGACGTCGCTTCTATCGATTGGTCAGGACTCGACCCGAGAGTAAGGGACGTTGAGTGGCGAATGGCTTCTGATGTACGGAATCCGTTGACGGGAAAACGAGGTGCTGCGCACGTGTTCGGTCCCCAAAAAGGTTTGGCAGCGGACGATGTGGTTCGCTACAATCAGTTACTCGACGACTATGCGAGTCACTTCGATCAGGATATGAAGTCACTCGACGGAGCCGGTGCGGCAGGCGGTATTGGATTCGCGCTCCTGCAGCTTGGGGCGACCTATATGAGTGGCATCGAAGAAGTCGTCCGTTGGTCAAGGTTCGAAGACCATGTGAAAGGGGCAGATTGGCTCATCACGGGAGAAGGAAAGTTTGATGCACAAAGCTTAGAGGGGAAAGCGCCTTACGGGTTGGCGCGTCTCGCCCACACATACGGGGTCCCGACACTCGTATTCGCTGGGCAATCTGACTTGACCGCTCATGTGGAATCGGGGATTGTCGCCATCTTTCCAATCGTGTCACGCATCATGACGCTAGAAGAAGCGATATGGGAAGCCGCCCCGTTACTGACGAATGCGGTTCAACGGGTTCGCCATGTCCTCGAAAAAACGCTTTGACGATTCGTCAAAGCGTTTTTGGCTTGTCATGGACGTTCTTTTAATAAGTCACGAATCTCAGTCAACAACTGCTCTTCTTTCGTAGGAGTCGGGGCAGCCGCCTCTTCGACTTCTTTCTCACGTTGTAGACGATTGATGACCTTGACGATTAGGAAGAGGGCAAAAGCAATCAAGATAAATGATACAATCTGTTGGATGAAGTTCCCGTATAAGACGTCCACTCCGAGCACGCTCGCTTTTAAGTTAGAAAAATCAATTCCTCCGATAATGATTCCGAGAATCGGCATAAAGATATCATTGACGAGCGAGTTGACGATGGCCGTGAACGCCGCACCGAGTACGACAGCGATAGCGAGATCGATGACATTCCCGCGCA
This sequence comes from Exiguobacterium sp. s160, assembly GCF_018617575.1. Lineage (NCBI taxonomy): Bacteria > Bacillati > Bacillota > Bacilli > Caryophanales > Exiguobacterium > Exiguobacterium sp. s160. Next base: position 216,969 of record NZ_JACSKK010000002.1, on the reverse strand, counting down.
TCGCGAATTTTTTAAACTCTTTTAACATAAACAAACCTCCTGACATGGAATAGCATAAGCGTAGCATATTTATGATGAAAGGAAAAAATCGTTCAGCTTCTGTCAGGGAAGGATGCTTGTTCGACATTTGTGCATAGGGTACACTAAAAAGGTAGCAATTTACGCATTTTAATACCAGGTACTAATATGATATAATCATTTTAGCTGAAAGGATGGTTGGACGTGGCGAACGATGAACAAACGAGTTCGGAAGAACAAAAAGGTTCACCAGAACAAGAGACGAAGCAGAAGCAGCGATCACGATTGTCGAATCATCGTCGATTCCCGATCTTACTGCGTGTACTCGTCGTTTTAGTGTTGGCAATCGCGATGCTCGCCCTTGGAGCGATCATTGGATATAGCGTCATTGGCGGAGGCGACTGGAGAGATGTGTTTGACATCGAGACGTGGCGCCATATCACCGATTTTTGGCTAACCTCTTAAAGGCGGTGGATGGATGTATACAATTGAGCAAATTAAAGAAGTAATCCCACACAGATACCCGTTTCTGTTAGTTGATCGAATTATCGAAGTCGAAGAAAAGAAGCGTGCTGTCGGATTAAAAAATGTCACGGCGAACGAAGAGTTCTTTAACGGGCATTTCCCAGACTATAACGTCATGCCAGGCGTCTTGATTGTCGAGGCACTCGCACAAGTCGGTGCTTTCGCAATGTTGAAAGACGAATCGAATCGAGGCAAGCTTGCCTTTTTCGCAGGGATTGATAACTGTCGTTTCAAACGTCAAGTCGTCCCAGGTGATCAGCTTCGCCTTGAAGTAGAAATCATGAAAATTCGTGGTCCAATCGGTAAAGGACGTGCCGTGGCCACAGTCGATGGAGAAGTTGCTTGTGAAGCAGAACTCACTTTCGCCTTGAAGTAAGGAGAAATGGGATGCGTGCTTTAGTAATTGTGTTACTAGTTGGCTTAATGACGATTGTGGGCTGTCAGCAACTACAGACGGAAGAGTCGAACGAAGAGAACATTGTCTATGAACAGAACGTGGATGAGGCGATGATTGAGAAGCGGGCGGGACAATCCGATGCGATTGCCGTTTCGCTCGAACGGACGAACAATACAACGATGCTCTTCACGATTCGCATGCTAGAAAATCGCCGCCTAGACCCGACGACGGTCATGAGTTATGAGGTCGATGGAGAACGGATTGCCATCCCGTTCGGCGAACTGATTGCAGAGCGGGAAGAAGACATTCGAACGTATGAATATCAGACAGACGTCGACCCCGATCTTTTCGTATCGGATACACTTCCGCTCTTCCATCTCGTAGAGGACGGCGAGACGGAAGTCACGATTCCACTCGAAGTCATCGATTCGACAAACCTTGAATAAAAACAGACGATTTTGTCGAAAATCGTCTGTTTTTTTATGGAGATTGATGCATTCTGTCCGATACAAAGAGTAAGGACAGAATGGAGGAAATCGAGATGAAACAGAAAACACAGTCGTTACAAACACGCATCTTAGCAGCGATGTTAGTCTTCGTCACCTTGCTCATCGTCTTGTTCGGGGTCGTGCAATATTTTAGTACGAAGCATTCCGTACTCAGCACGTTGCATGCGACGATGATTGAAGATGGAGAACGGATTAGCGAGACATTAGATGCGGATGCATATGCGTCTTTTTTGGCAAATCCGAAAAAAAATGAGCAATATGAACAGTTACGAGAATATCTCGATACATATCGCCAACAAATCGGGGCCATGTATGTGTATACGATTGCCACCGAGGGAGAAGAAGTTCAAATCATCGTTGATGGTTTGAGTCAAGCGGATGCAGCAGACATCGGGACACCTACTACCGCGATGACATACGAAGGAGCGATGGATGCGTTCAATGGCGATACGGTCACAACGAACGTCATTGACGATCCGGAGTACGGGAAGTATGTGACAGTGCTCGTTCCGATCAAACGTGGTAGCGAGGTCATCGGGGTCCTCGGAATCGATAAGGCAGCCACAGAAGTCGCAGCGATCACAGGAGATGTGTTAACCGAGAGTTTGCCACCAATCCTCATTGGTCTTCTCGTCTTACTTGTCGTCGCAGCCATGATCATCTGGCGGTACCTCGGCTGGAAGCTACGCCCTCTCCAAGCGCTAGAACGCGTCGCGACATCGATTGCCGAAGGTGACTTGGCGACGGCAACGAAAGAAGTCGAAACCATTCAGTTGAAATCGAATGATGAGATCAAGCGTCTGACAGTCTCGATGGACAAGATGACCCATATGTTGAAAGACTTAATCTCTGGGATCCAATCGTCGGCACAGACGGTCCGAGACGAGAGTGGGAACGTCTCGAGCATCTCGGAAGAAGTGAATGATGCGTCTCGTCAAATCGCTTATACGATGGAAGAGATTGCGAGCGGTGTCGAAAATCAAAGTGTGTTGACGATGCGCTTGTATGGACATATGAACGAATTCTCGACGCTCGTCGAACAGACGACGTCAGACGGAGACCAAGTGAGCGAGCAGGCAGAAGTCGTCAGTCGGGTGACGATGGATGGGCTTCGCTACATGGAGAGTGCCGTCAGTCAGATGACGCATATTCATGAACAGGTGAAGTCGTCACAAGGACAAGTCCGTGATTTCGAGCAACAGGCGGACGAGGTGACAGAGCTCGTCACGATGATTCGCCAAATCTCGCAACAGACGAACCTGCTCGCATTGAATGCGGCAATCGAGGCGGCACGTGCGGGTGAACACGGGAAAGGGTTTGCGGTCGTCGCTTCGGAGATTCGGAAGCTATCTGACAGTGTAGCCGAGTCTGTCAGTGAAATCTCGGAAATTGTCGGAAGCGTCAAACAAAATTCGATTGCCCTCGGCCAGACGTTCACAGAAAGTATGACGGCGGCAGAGGAAGGGAAGGAAACGCTCGAGTCGACGAAGCGCGCCTTCACGGAAATCGAACGAAGTGTCCGCCATATGCAACAACTGACCGGCTCGATGCGTAGCCAGCTCGATCGGGTGAAGACGAACCAGGACCACATCCAGCGCGGCTTGTCAGAGATTGCCTCCATCTCAGAAGAGAGCACGGCCGGGAACGAGGAAGTGGCCGCTTCGACGCAGCAGATGTCAGCGACGAGTGAGACGATGAACCGTCTCGTCAAAGATTTGTCGACGACGGCGGAATCGATGCAACAGATGAGCCGCCAGTTCAAGTTGTAAGCAGTCTCACTTCAGACAGACCTCTCCTGTGTCCGCTATAATGGGCGCAAGGGAGGTTTTTTCATGCAACAATTCTCTAGTGAACTGACACAATTTCGCGGAAGTCATTACGACTTTGGGCGATTTCAAGGACAATATATAAAACGCAGTCAACTGCTCGAGAATCGGACGGACCAATGGAAGCTACGTGTGCCCCGATTCGAGATTGACGCTACGGAGGCGAAGGCTGCTTTTGATGCCGTTGCTCCGAAGATTTGGGAAGAGTTGATCGGGCTTCAAGACGAGCTCAAACTGTCTCTCAATGATACGTTGCTTCACTTCGGACATTTCCGAGTCAATAATCCGATCAGCGGGTGTTCGATTCTGACAGGAGACAACTTCCTCGTGCGAAACTATGACTATCATCCGATGACGTACGATGGGCGTTATAACGTTTTTCAACCGGACGACGGATATGCCGTCATCGGACCAGTCTCTCGTGTCACGGGACGCATGGACGGGATGAATGAGAAAGGTCTCGCGATGGGGTACAACTTTATTAACCGACGTCGACCGGGTGACGGATTTGTCTGCCAGATGATTGGGCGGATCATTCTTGAGACGTGCGCGACCGTGGAAGAAGCAGTCGACTTATTACAAGAGATTCCGCATCGCGGTTCCTTCACGTACGTCGTCCATGACAAGTCGTCGAAGACACGCGTGATTGAGGCGACACCGCGGGATATCCAAGTGCGGGAATCCAATATATGTACGAACCATTTCGAGTTACTGCAACACGAGAATCGCTACCATCTGGACGATTCCACGCGTCGCATGATGGAAATCAAAGTGGTACAACATTTGATTCAAGACGCAGAGAGTGCGTTCCGCCTCATGAACGACACCGATAAGGGCGTCTTCTCAGAACTGTATAAGAGCTGGGCAGGGACGATTCATACAGCGGCCTATTTCCCGGAAACGCTCGAGACGTGGTTCGCGCTCGGCGGAGACCGCGACCCGGTCATCTTCGACTTCCAAAAATGGCTCGACGGGGAAGACTTCGACCTTCATGCGCTTGACGGGGAACTCGCGACCGATATCGAGTTTGCGAATACGGTCCAACTTTGGCGCTGACGTTTGTCAGTGCTTTTTTTTGTAGAAACGGGAATACACATAACAGGAGGGATGAAAGATGAAACGATTTGGCATCATACTCATTATGCTCACGCTTGTGACACTACTCGGTGGATGTGTGCCCGGCGACGGAACGTACACGACGGACCCGGCAGGTTTTTTCTGGGGAATCTGGCACGGGTGGATTGCACCGATTTCACTCATTTTAGGGTTATTCAATGACACGTATCGGGTGTACGAAGTGAACAATACCGGCTGGTTCTACGATTTAGGATTTTACATTGCCGTCATCAGTGGATTTGGTGGATTGACGTTAACGCGGAAGAGTCGGGGATAAGTGAGAGTAAATGTAAAACGTATCGGTTCGGAAGGAGTCGCTCTAGAAAAATAGAGGACTCTTTTTATGTAATTTTTTTACATAAACATCATCAGAATTCGTTATAATGAGATATGAATGAGGTTGGGGGGATAATATGCACTCATATGAGTTCCAAATGTATCGAAATTTTGATGAGCTTGCGATTGACATGATTGAGTTAGCGAAAGAGATTATGCCAGATAAATTGGTCTATCTTACATCAATTGAAGATGACACCCAGCATATCCTCAAACTGTCGTCACAAGATTCTCCCATCATGCTTGAAGAAGGAATGTCTTTTGATTTGAAGGATACGGTGTGCAATCGAATTGATTTCAATCAGCGAGAAGTCTTGATGTATGAAGACATCGAAGAACAAATCGAGTCGACACGCCTTCAATCATTACTGAGGGAAGTGAACATCAAGTCGTATTTAGGCATCCCGATTTTGACGAAGAGCGGGGATATCTTCGGGACGCTTTGTGTCGCGAATCATAAAAGTGCCCAGTATGATTCGAAGAGTGTCCAATTGCTGAAACGCGTAGTGCGTATGTTCAGTTATTACTTAGAGCTCGAACGTCGGGCTTCACGGGATGAACTGACGGATCTGTATAACCGACACTACTTATACAACTATTTCGAGACAAATCCGAATCAAGGAGGCGCACTTTTTCTCATCGATTTAGATGGCTTCAAATTTGTGAATGACACGTTTGGTCATGACGAAGGGGACCTCGTTCTAAAAGAAGTCGCACGTCGTCTGAAACGCTTGATGGAGCCGATCCATGATTCGAAGGTGTATCGCTTAGGTGGTGATGAATTTCTGGTGAAAGTCGCACATGCGTTACCCGAAGAAGTAGTCATCGAGTATGCCGAACGGATGTTAACTGTCTTGAAAGAGTGGGACGCCCATCTTCCATTGTCAGCAAGTATCGGTATCGTTCCGTATGGTCCTGACGAGGATACGGACCTTAGTCGATTGTTGAAAGAAGCGGATGTCGCACTGTATCAATCAAAGGCGAGCGGGAAGAACACGTATCAAATTTGTAGATGAACGCTAATAGGCTAAGCCAGTGGATGACCATCGGCTTAGCCTATTATTTTATGTTCAGTCATGCCGAACAGATTGTCGTGAAAGAATCGAATGAAAAACGGGTACTGATTAAGAATGCGGTTTGCGTCCCATCACTGCGACCGTACGATAGTCGCGCGAGTCGGGACCTCGTCGTACCAACATGTCCTGAAATCCGAATTTCGTCGCCTCGGGGATGAACTCTTTCTGAATCCTGTCAGCAATCCCGTTCCACTGCACATCGCCTTTCCCATCGCAATAGGTGATGACGAATGTGCCGTTCGGTTTCAAGACGCGTTCGATTTCAGACAGGACGGTCGTGACATCTTCCCAAAAATATAGCGTGTGAATGGTGAACACGTGATCGATAGATGCGTCGGTCATCGCCAACTGATGAAAATCGCCTTCTATCAAGCGAGCTCGTCCCGTTTGAATGGACGCGGCGTTCCGTTTCTTGGCCGAAGCGATGAGCGTCTTCGAGCGATCGAGACCAATCACGTTCACATCCTTTCGCTCTTGAAGAATTGTCGCCATCGCATCTCCGGCCCCACACCCGAGTTCGAGTACAGTGGCGTTTGAGTGCATCTGTAACTGTGCAATCGTCCACTCGACTTCGATACGGTGTTGGCGTACCATCTTTTCCCCGATATATTTTCCGACGGGACCGCGTGGATTTTCGTACTGACTGTCTACCCAGTTTTTGAACACTTGCGGGAGCATACTGTCACCTCATTTCGAAAGTAGCTCGATTGTAGCATATTGATGAGACAAAGGAGTCAACAACATGCGTTCATTTTGGATACTCGGCAACCAACTCTCACATGAACTCGAGATGTTGAAGCAAATACAGGAAGATGACGTCATCGTCATGATCGAGGCGACGTCTCGCGCGAAGTGGCGTCCGTACCATAAGCAAAAACTCGTCCTCATCTTCTCGGCGATGCGCCACTTTGCGGAAGAACTGCGCGACAAAGGGTACACCGTCGATTACCATGAAGCGGATTCGTTTCAGGAGGCATGGGACAATCATCTAAAACAGTACGAGCCGGACGAGATTCATGTCACCGCCGTCACGGACGAACCGATGGCTAAAAAGCTCAAGCAATTCGGCAAGAAACATACATTGGTCGAACATACGGATGTCCCGCTCTTCTACTTATCGAAAGAAGAAGCGACCGATACGCTCGGGGACGAACCGTGGCGGATGGATCGGTTTTATCGTCACATGCGGAAACGGTTCGATATCTTGCTCGAAGACGGGAAGCCGCGTAGCGGGAAGTGGTCATTTGACGCGGAAAATCGAAAGCCGCCGAAAGAAGGACTGTCCTTTCCGTCCGCCATCCATTTTCGACCGGACGCCATCACGAAAGACGTCATCGAAAAGGTCGAGTCGACATTTTCTGATCACCCGGGAAAGGTGACCCCGTTTCACTGGCCGGTCACACACACCGAGGCGAGACGGGCGTTGAATCGATTCGTGAACGAGCGGCTCGAGACGTTCGGTCCGTATCAAGATGCGATGATGACGGATGAACCAGAGATGTCACACAGCCTGTTGTCGGCTGCCATCAACATCGGTCTGTTGACGCCACATGAAGTCGTCGAGGCGGCTTGTCAGGCAGACGCCCCTTTGTCATCGGTCGAAGGATTCGTTCGCCAAATCCTCGGGTGGCGGGAATATATGCGCGCCGTCTACCTCGCCGTCATGCCGGGCTATGAAGAGGTGAACACGTTTAAGCATGAACGCGACTTACCGTCCTTCTTTTGGGACGCGAAGACGGACTTGAACTGTCTGCATCAAAGTCTGAAGCCGGTCGTGGCCCATGCCCATAATCATCACATCCAGCGGCTGATGGTGCTTGGAAACTACGCGACGTTATTTGAAATCTCACCGAAGCAAACGAGCGACTGGTTCAATGAGATGTATATCGATGCCTATGATTGGGTCGTCTTACCGAACGTGCTCGGGATGGCACTCCATGCGGACGGCGGGAAGCTCGCCACGAAGCCATATGTCGCATCCGGAAAATATATTGACCGGATGAGTGACTACTGTGGAGACTGTCCGTATAACCCGAAACATACGACCGAGGAGGATGCTTGTCCGTTCAACGCCCTTTACTGGCGTTTCATCGATCGGCACGAGGAAAGATTCTCGAAAAATCAGCGGATGAAGATGATGGTCCGCAATTGGCAAGGGCGAGATGATGATGATGTAAAAGCAGATATTTTAGCGAAAGCTGAACAGACATTGGCCGATTCCCCGTGAATCGGTTTTTTTACGTTTCCTTCATGAAACTTAGCGATTCCTTTATGGTAGCTTTACAATCGTCCGCTACGATAAGAGCTGTGAGACCCCCTCACTTCCAAGTGAATACTTACCGGTAGAACCTTTGAGAGACCAACAGAAGCCCGTACGTCCATGACGTGTCGTTTCTGTTGGTCCTTTTTTTCATGAAAGGATGATTTAAGTGAATGAAGCGATTGCACGAATTGGGCAAGAACGGATGATAGCCTCGATCAAGAGTCCGAAACAAATCGAAGCGTTTTTACAGACGGATGTGACGACGACGTTCCTCATGATGGGGACGCTCAGCACGCTCGACCGCTATGTGGCGCATTTGAAACGAGAGAACCGAACGGTCTTCCTCCACGCCGAGCGGATCAATGGGATCAGCCTCGACCGGGATGGCATCGACTATCTCGCCAAACGTGTCGGCGCCGACGGGATTGTCACGACGAAAGCATCGGTGCTTCAGCACGCGAAACGGGCAGGGCTGTTGACGGTCCAGCGACTGTTTCTTGTCGATTCGGACGCGGTCACGAGCGGACTCAAACTCGCCGAAGCGCAGCAACCGGACGCGATCGAACTCATGCCTGGTCTGATTCCGAGTGTCGTCGAGAAGATTTCCCAGGAAGTCTCTTTCCCGATTGTGACGGGTGGGATGATTCGTCAACCGATCGATGTGCATCGCGCCCTCGACCATGGGGCATTCGCGGTTTCGACCGGGGACGAACGACTTTGGCAGGTTCAAAGTCAGAAGGAGGAATTAGTATGAAATCAATTCAACTACAACAACTGACCAAATCATTCGGGGAGACTGAAGTCATTCGGGGTATCGACGTGACGATCGAAGCAGGAGAATTCTTCGCACTCGTCGGACCGTCCGGATGTGGCAAGAGCACGATGCTTCGCATGATCGCTGGACTCGAATCCATCACGAGCGGGACGCTCCGCATCGACGGAGTGGCAGCAAACGGGATGAAGCCGAGCGAGCGTCACTTGTCGATGGTCTTCCAAAACTATGCCCTTTATCCACATATGACGGTCGAGAAAAATATCACGTTCGGTCTACATACGAAAGGACTGACGAAACTAGAACAGCGTGAGCGTTGCCTACAGGCGGCCGAGACGCTCGGGCTCACCGATTATTTGAAACGGAAGCCGCGCGAACTCTCTGGTGGTCAGAGACAACGGGTCGCGTTGGCGCGAGCCATCGTGACGGAGGCACCGATTTGCCTGATGGATGAGCCGCTCTCGAACTTGGACGCAAAACTGCGGGCAAAAATGCGTTCGGAGATTCGCCAGTTGCAGCGAAAGCTCGGACTGACGGTGATCTATGTCACCCACGACCAAGTCGAGGCGATGACGATGGCGGACCGGATCATGCTTCTTAATGAAGGAGAAGTGCAACAAGTCGGGAAGCCGCTCGACCTATACAACAAACCGGCGAACACGTTCGTCGCCTCGTTTATCGGATCACCCCCGATGAACCTGGTCGAGGTCACCCGACAAGAAAAAGGGTGGATGGCAGCAGACGGACGCCTGTTCCATCCGAACGCATTGACAGAAGCGTCAGAGGCGACGCTAGGTGTACGTCCGGAACAGATCAAACCTGCCGACGAAGACGTGACGTTTTATGCGGAGCTGAAAAACATCGAAGTACTCGGGACCGAGACGATTCTCGCATTCGATGTCGGTGGTAATGAATGGCTGGCGAAATGGCCAGGACAATGGCCGCTCACTGTCGGAGAAAAAGTGGCGTGTTACGTGGACCCGAAACAGATGTCGCTCTTTGACGCGAACGGGCATCGCATCGAGCCACGACAGCCGAAGCTGTTTGAGGCGTTGGAGGTGTTCCAATGACGGTCGCCTTACCGAGGGAGAAGGTCCGCGTGAGACTGTCGGACGCGGCGAGCGGGTTGTTGTATTTGTCACCGTCCATCGTCTTGTTTGGTGTCTTTCTCGTCTATCCGCTCCTTCGGACGATGTACTTGAGCTTCTTTCAGACGGACACGCAAGGGACGCCACTCGAATTTGTCGGCGTCGGTCAATACAGCAACCTATTCACGAGTGCAGCGTTTTGGCAAAGCATTCAGGCGACGGTCGGATTCGTCCTCTTGACGGTCCCGCTGACGATTCTGATTGCACTCGGTCTCGCACTCCTCGCCAATGAGAAGTTGAAAGGCATTGGCATCTTCCGAACAGCCTTCTCGGCGACGATGGGGATGAGTGTCGCCGCCTCATCGGTCATTTGGATGTTCATGTACAACCCGTCAATCGGGATCTTCAACCGGTTCCTCGAAGCAATCGGTGCCAGCGGCGTACAGTGGCTTCTAGACCCGCAATATGCGCTCCTATCCGTTTCAATCGCGACCGTTTGGATGAACATCGGCTTCACGTTTTTGATTCTTCTCGGCGGTCTGCAAAACATCGACCGAACGCTATACGAGAGTGCGGATATTGCCGGGACGAACTACTGGACGCAACTTCGTTCAATCACAATCCCGATGTTGTCCCCGACGCTCTTTTTCGTCGGCATCATCTCGCTCATCAACGCCTTTCAGACGTTCGGACAGATTGATTTGTTGACGAAAGGCGGTCCGACGAATGCGACGAATGTCATCGTCTATGCCATTTATAAAGACGCGTTCATCAACTACAACGTCGGGAGTGCCAGTGCACAAGCCGTGCTCTTATTTATCGCCGTCCTTCTGTTGACATGGCTCCAATTTAAACTTGTCGAAAGGAAGGTGCATTACCAATGAGACTACGGAATGTAGGGGTGTATATCCTTCTCGTCTTGAGCGCCGTCGTCATGCTGTTCCCAATCGCCTATGCGTTCTCGATTAGTCTAATGGACGGCAAGGAAGTGCTCCAGGGACATCTGCTCCCACGCGACCCGTCATTTGAGAACTACGTGGCCGCGTTCGAACGAATCCCGATGCTGACTTACTTAGTGAACAGTCTGATTGTCGCGCTTCTCGTGATGATCGGGCAGGTCGTCTTGTCGAGTCTCGCGGCATTCGCATTCGTCTTCATCGACTTTAAAGGAAAAGGGCTCATTTTCATGCTCTTCCTCGCGACGATGATGGTCCCATGGGAAGCGACAATGGTGCCGAACTTTTTGACAATCCAGTCACTTGGCTGGCTCAACACCGTCTGGGGGCTATCGGTGCCGTTCTTCGCACTCGCATTCGGGACATTTCTACTCCGGCAACAGTTCAAGACGATTCCATATGAGATGTATGAAGCGTCTCAAATTGCTGGGATCAGCCGGTTCCGCTTCTTCTGGAACGTTGTATTGCCCGTATCGAAGACACCGCTCGTCACATTGTCGGTCTATAGCTTTTTGACGACTTGGAACATGTACTTATGGCCGCTTCTCGTTACGAACACGGAGCAGGCGCGGACGGTCCAAATCGGAATCAAACAGATGCAGTCAAACGAGGTCGCCTCGGATTGGGGCGTTGTCATGGCAGCGGTCGTCTTAATCATCATTCCGACACTTTTATTGTTATTCGCAGGACAAAAACATCTACAAGAAGGATTGACGCAAGGCGCGATCAAATAATAGGGGGACATGACAAAATGAAAAAATTTGGAGTATTCGCAGGGTTGGCAAGTTCAGTGTTATTACTCGGGGCATGTGGCAGTGAAGAAGCGGCTCCGATCGCGGCGACAACCGAAGACGGGAAGACAGAAGTCGTCTTTTGGCACGCCATGAGCGGGGATTTGGAGACAGCGCTCAATACGCAGGTCGACGCATTCAACGCGTCGCAAGATGACTATGAAGTGAAACCGATTTTCCAAGGAACATACGAAGAGGCGCTGACGAAATTCAACGCCGTCGCCGGTTCGGAAGACGCGCCAGCCATCATGCAGACGTTCGAGGTCGGAACGAAGTACATGATCGACTCAAACAAAATCACACCGGTCCAAGAGTTCATCGACAAAGAGAACTTTGACACGAGCGTGTGGGAAGAGAACATCTTGAGCTATTACCAAGTGGACGGCAAGCAATACTCAATGCCGTTCAACTCGTCGACACCTGTCCTCATCTATAATAAGGATGCATTTAAAGAGGCGGGACTTGACCCGGAGAAGGCACCGCGCACGTATGACGAATTGAAAGCAGCAGCGAAGAAGTTGACGACGGACGACCAGACCGGATTCACGATGCTCAACTATGGCTGGTTCTTTGAACAGCTTGTGGCCGCACAAGGTGGACTTTACGTCGATAACGAAAACGGGCGCAGTGGAGATCCGACGAAGGCCGTGTTCGATGGGGAAGAAGGACAGAATGCGTTCAACTTGATCAAAGAGATGTACGACGAGAAGACGTTCCTAAACGTCGGTCAAAACTGGGACGATATGCGTGCAGCGTTCCAATCGGGTAAAGTCGCCATGTATCTCGACTCATCAGCCGGTATCCGTACTGTCGCGGACAGCGCAGACTTTGAAATCGGTGCTTCTTACTTGCCAGTACCGAACGAAGCAGACCGTCAAGGCGTCGTCATCGGTGGCGCATCACTCTGGATGGGTGACGGTATCGCCGAAGAAACGAAAGAAGGCGCATGGGAATTCATGAAGTACGTGTCTTCAACGGAAGCACAGGCGCAGTGGCATGTCGACACAGGTTACTTCGCCATCAATCCTGATGCGTACAATGAACCGATTGTCGAAGAAATGTGGGCGAAATATCCACAGCTCAAAGTGACGGTGGACCAGCTCAGCGAGACAAAGCCATCACCAGCGACACAAGGTGCACTCATCTCGACGTTCCCGCAATCGCGTCAGAGCGTCGTCAATGCGATGGAGAGTTTGTATCAAGGCGTATCGGTCGAAGACGCATTGAAGCGTGCGGCCCAAGAGACGACTTCCACCTTGGGGCAATGAGATGTTGATTTACGCACATCGTGGGTATAGCGCCAATTACCCGGAAAATACGTTGTCGGCGTTCGAGGCGGCCCTCCCGTATGTGGACGGAATCGAGCTCGACGTGCAACTGTCAAAAGACGGTCGACTTGTCGTCATCCATGACGAGACAGTCGATCGAACGACAGATGGGACCGGGTGGGTAAAAGACATGACACTTCAGGAGCTACGTCAATTGAAGATTGACGGGTATGAACGCATCCCGACATTAGAAGAAGTGCTCGGCTTGATTGAACGGAGTGACGTCACGTTGAACGTTGAATTGAAAACGGACCAATACGCGTATCCGGGCATCGAACGACTCGCCTGGCTCGCCGTCGATGAGTTTCACATGACGGAGCGCGTCGTCTTCTCCTCGTTCAATCGGGAGACGCTCGTCCGAATGCGGGATGTGGCACCGCACGCACGCCTTGCCGTCTTGACGCTCACGGGAGAATCGGACACCGTCTCGTTCGCTGAAACGATTCGAGCCGAGGCGATTCATGCACAGGCCGAGTTTATCGGCTCAAAAGCGTGGGAAGAGATGAAACGGACGCCGCTCGAGACACGTGTCTACACGATCAACGACGTGAAAGATTTGCCTTCGATGCCGGTGGCAGCCATCATGACGGATGAAGTTGAACGGTTCGCAAAATAAGCAGACAAAACCCCGCTTCCTATGAAGGAGCGGGGTTCGTTCATGTCATGATCGGTTCTGGTGACGCATATGTTGAGACGACGACTTGGTTGCGTCCTTCACTTTTCGCTTGATAGAGTGCCGAATCTGCGAGGTCGACCATCCGTTTGATAGGAAGGGCGGTACCGTGTGCGACCCCGACAGACGTCGTGATTTGAATCGGTGGGAAGTCGTTCAAGTAGAACGTTTCAGTAGCAACGCGTTCCCGAATCCGGTTGGCCACTTTATCCACTTTCTCTGGCGTCAAATCGTACATCAAGATGACAAACTCTTCGCCGCCGATCCGAGCGACGGTGTCGTGTGCGCGCGTCTCTACTTTTAGAATGTCAGCGAACTGTTGTAAGACGAGATCGCCATTCCCGTGACCGTATGTATCGTTCACGTGTTTGAAGTGATCGATATCGAGCGCGAGGATGTTGTACGTCCGGTCGTCCTCACCGAGCGAGGCGGTGTAGCGGTCCCAGACGCGACGGTTGAACAGTCCCGTCAAGTGGTCCCGTTCGGAAGATTGTTTATATTCGAGTGCGCGTCGAGTCGTCTTCTCTAAGTCGATGGTAAGTGTACTCGAGAGGAGACCGACGAGCATGCCGACCATCCAAATGGTCAAGACGAGGGATACGTATGCCGCGTTCCAACCCATATTGATATAAACGGCGAGCGAAATAATGAATAGCGCCCACACGTTTAGAAAGATGCTTTGTAAAAAGAGTCGCTCACGAAGCAAACGATGAATCCAGAGCATCCCGATACTGACGATGAACGTCGCGATAAAGGCGATGAAAGCTTGTTCTGTCATCCCGAACAAGAAACGCGTGCTCGCAATGACGAGTGTCGCAATAAACAAGGGTGCCCGAGCACCGTAAAACGCGAGTAGGACGAGCGGTAAGTGACGTAAATCCACACGTACCGTATCGTTGGCCTCGACGGCGTTGTACATCAAAAAAAGACCGAGCGCACCGGCCAATAGACCGATGATAAAGCTACGGAAAAATTGTGAATGGAAGAGCGTAGAATGATAAATCTTCGAGATGATATAAAACCCGGTAAACGCAACACAGGCGTTCAATAACAAGACGGTGAGCGTCATTCCTTCACGACCTTTTCGATAGACTATACGTTAACCGTAGCAGTCTCCAAAATAATGTCAATTATAAAATGCTTCGTAATATGCAAAAAAAAGCAAATCCGAATTGATTTCGGACCTGCTTCATTCTCCTGACTCAAAGGAATGGTACATGATATTTGAAATGTTGCCAGTAAGGTGATGTTGTAATGTGTGATTGACTGGATAGATACGACTAGAAAAGACATACTCACCATCATTTACAAAAATTTCGATAGAAGAAGAATCGATGAATAGACGAACTCGTTCACAGTTAGCCTGAATTCTTCGTTCTGTTTTGTTTCGAACGAGTTGGATGTAGCCTTTAGCGACGGAAAGTGTAGCGGTACCTTGGAAGCAACTGAATTGAAATGCGCCTTGCACGTCAAACTCAAGCTCAAACGCTTTTCCTGAGAAAAAAGATGATTCGAGAGGGAAGGAACATTGACGTAACCATTTCATTTCTTCAATCGGAGTCATCCAGAGTCGATTATTCCTTATGCTTAATTCACGTGGTATGGTCATCTGGTTCGTCCAGCCTTCTCGTTGCTCCGGCCAATCTTGTTCCCACATCGCGTTCCAAGCAATCAAAATTCGTCTACCTTGATCATCGAGAAAGGTTTGGGCAGCGTAAAAGTCATGACCATAATCTAACTCGGAGAACGAACCATGTGTGAACTGTGTCGTAGTTACATCGAACTTACCTATGAAATAACCGCATTGATGTAGGTTGTGATAACGATCTCCTGTTGGTTCCATTCCTTGTGGAGAGAGTAACAATACATCATGACCATTCAGAGTAAAAAGATCGGGACATTCCCACATCCATCCATGCTCCCCAGTTCCCTCTGCCATGATGCCTTGTTCTCTCCAGTGAAGGGCATCATCTGATTCGTAGAGCACAACTTTTCCATTCAGTTCATCACGTGTACCAAGAATCATATAGAATTTATCGTTGTCAGCCCACACTTTGGGATCCCGAACATGGGCATTTCCATGTTCGGGAATTTCCGATATGAGTGGATTGTGTACACTTTTTTGAAACGATAATCCATCTATTGATGTGGCAAGACATTGAACTTGACGCAACGTTTCACGCTTTTCATCTAACCACGTGTTGCCTGTGTAATACAAATGAAGCATATTGCCTTTGATTAACGCACTACCTGAAAAAATACCGTCTCGATCGTAATCATCTCCTGGACGTAGAGCAATCGGCTTATGTTCCCAACGGATTAAATCTGTTGAGGTGGCATGCCCCCAATGCATATCATCCCAATTTACGCCAAACGGATGATACTGATAAAACAGATGGTAGACACCGTTGAACTGGCAAAGACCATTAGGATCGTTCATCCAACCAAAAGGTGGCGCGAAATGGTAGATAGGACGATACGTCATACGGATAACACTTCACTTGTAAATGTGTCCGTAATAGTCTGTTTTTCGCCATAAATTTCGACAGTGAGTGGCTCAGTTGAAGGTGCACGACGTGTAAGCACAACTTTGTCATGTGATGCATAAATGTCGAGTGTTTCACCTTTCCAATTGATTGAGAAAGTGAGTTCATCCCAAGCTTCCGGCAACATTGGAGAAATTCGTAAGTTTCCACTGGTCATACGTACACCGCCAAAACCGTTTACGACAGCTTGCCAAATTCCACCAAGTGAAGCCGCATGAATACCTGCATCAGACGTTTTCATGTTTGGTCCCAGATCGATTTCAGAGGCCCGACGGAATAAACTGTAGGCAAGTTCGCGGTTACCGAGATCAGATGCAAGGACACTATGAGTTGAGAGAGAGAGCGATGAGTCGTGTAATGTCTTCGGTTCATAGTATTCCCAGTTTGCTCGTTTGACATCTGCTGAGAATAAATCTTCAAGCAAATACATCAAAATCATCACGTCTGCTTGTTTTGATACTTGAATCTCGTTGACTTGTTCTAGATTATAGTCATAGAACATGGAGCCAACGTTTTCTTGATTTTTGTATTTGCTCAAATCGATGATTTGTTTTTGCAAATACGTATCATCTTGTGGCAAGACTCCGTCTTCGCGCACTCGAGGCAAGTAAATCAAGTCAAGAACATGGCGGAATCGTGTTTCGGCCGTTTCCAAATCAAGCTTTTCGTTCAATTGTTGGAACAGGTTCGGTTTTTCAATACGTAACAATTCTACATACTCAATCGCTTTTTGAATGTTCCAGTGAGCTGTATAATTCGTGAATGCGTTATTGTTGACGTGTTCTTTATATTCATCTGGTCCGACGACTTGATTGATTTCATAACGGTCGTATGTTTCATTCCACTCAAGGCGACTCGCCCAGAATTTTGCGGTGTCAATTAAAAGCTCATATCCGTAATTGTCCATAAATTCTTGGTCACCCGTGACATGGTAATATTGCCAAGCTGCAAAAGCGACATCCGAGGTAATGTGTTGCTCGATAAAACCAGACCAAATTTTTGTTGCCTCACCTGTGACAATGTCTGCAGCACCCCAGATTGGTGTAACTTCACCGTCATCAAGCCATGCTGATTCCCACGGGAACATTGCGCCATCGTATCCATTCTCTTTCGCTTTCCGATGTGCCCCGGGTAGCGAGAGATAACGATACTCGAGCAAGCTGCGAGCGATTGTTGGATTCGTATACGTGTAGTAGGGCAGGATAAAGATTTCCGTATCCCAGAATGTATGTCCTTTATACCCTTCGCCGGACAAACCTTTTGCTCCAATGTTCATCCGATTATCATGCTTCGGTGTCATGACTGCAAGATGGTATTGAGCAAATCGGATTGCTAGCTGGTCGAACATATCTTTTGATTTTATAGTGATTGGCGTTCGTGACCAAACAAGCTCATCCCATGCTTGAACATGTCTGTCGAGCAAGTAATCATACCCTTCCGATTCGATTTTACGTGTGATATCCAACGCAAGATCTGCGAGTTCTTCTGTCGAATCGACTGTCACTTCGTGATCACGAGAAGTGAAGACGGTCGAGTATTTTTCAATCGTAAATACTTCATTCGCTGGAATCTCAATATCCGAATAGTCAAAGAAAATTTGACGGCGATCCATTTTGATAATGGATGTCGGATTCATTGATTCACGTCGGTAAAAACGATGGACGCTATGGAAGACAAAATCGATGCCAGATTCAGTCGTCGTTTGGATCTGTTGCATAAAACGTCCGTCATAAAGTCGTTTGTTCCCTTCTAAGAAGTGCTGGACACCACTGTTTGTCGTTTGTCCATTAATACCTGAAGTAAGTGAGAGAACACTGTTTTGTTTCGGCGTTATGGTCACTCGTTGAGCAATTACGTGCAGGTTATCCATTGAGACGAAGCGTCGGAAAGTAAGGTCGTAAACATTTCCATTCGGACTTTGCCATGTGATGTTACGTACGAGTTCAGCTTCTTTCAAATTAAGCGTACGGCGATAAGAAAGGATATTTCCCTGTGTCAAATCAAAACGTACACCGTCTAATTTGAACTCCATCCATAAAAGGTCTGCTGCATTCGGAAGTTCGGTCACTTCATTCTCAGCGAACTTATTGAATGTCCCGGCCACGAACAAGTTGCGTGTTTCATTCGCATAATGTTCTTCTGTGACAGAACGTAACCCCATGTATCCATTTCCGAGAGAAAATACCGATTCACCTTTCCCGAGCCATTCCGGGCGAAACCCGTCTTCAGATACGAGCCAATGCTGTAAATCTTCTCTGCCAGTCGTATAGTTCATCAATGTATTCGTCACCATATAACCTCCTGTATGATAAAGCGCTTTCTTGATTCGTCACCATTCTATCCGAAACGTTTCGGATATTCAATAGCGATTTTGCTATATTTTCTTTCAATTGTTTTAAGAACGTGATTAAATGGTGGCAGAAACGTTTTAGAAAAGAGGACTAACATGGAACAAATGATTGCTAGTTTAGGCTTTCAATTCGAGAAAGTGAAAACGTGGAGATCACAATCGATTTGGAAATCAATTTTTTATGTAGCGATTGCTGTCCTATTCGCCAATGCACTCGTATATGGAGTGAAATGGATGGGACAACCTGAGGTGGTTGAGGAAAACTTGCCTTCATTTCAGATAACGGAGGATGGTCTTCGGTATGAGCAGTCTTTTACGTTTGATGTTCCTGTTCTCGATTTGTCTGTAATGGTGGGAGAGGAACAGAAAACGGATGCACGCCAAACGCTAGTCCTTATGGAATCTGGTTGGGCATTCAAGCGAAGCGGAGTCGAGACAGATTTGGAAAGTTATCAGACGTTGCTTGATTTTGTGGGACGGTCAGACGTGGCAGAACGTGATTTAGACGTTTTATTAAAAGAATTGAACTGGTTCTATCCCATTTACGTGTACGGGGCTACTATGTTTGATTTGGTTTTGCATTTTCTGTTAATTTCCCTTCTGGCTCTAGCAGGTCTCGGGTTTCGACGCTTTGTACCGATTCGTTATAAAGAGGCATGGACCATTACAGCTTATGGCATCACAGCACCTTTGATTGTGCGTTCAGTTATTGAATTATTGCCAATCAATGTGTCTATGCTCTCTGTTTTATATTGGGCGACTGTCGGTATCTTTGCATTTATGACGATACGAAAAATCGGCGATGACTAATCATCGCCGATTTTTTGTGACCGATTCTCGCAGGATTAACTGATTATTGACGAAAGCTTCATGGGGCACATCCTGACCTTCTACAATATTGACAATCATCGATGCGGCTTTTCGCCCCATTTCATAAGGTTGTTGTCCAACAGTGGTTAACGGTGGGGATACGTACTGAGACAATAAGATATTGTCAAATCCGATGATTGATAGATCTTCTGGAACGTTTAAGCCGAGTTCTCTCGTTGCCTGGAGAACGCCAAGTGCCATGACATCGGATGCACAGAAAAACGCTGTCACTTCAGGGTGATTCAACAAAAAAGGAAGTGCTGCATCTTTTGAGGCGAGTTCTTCAAAATCTCCGTTTAACACATATTCTTCTTGGAAGTCGATTTCGTGATCGTGTAGCACTTGTCGATAGGCATCATATCGTACAGTCGAAACATAGGCGTGTGGTGCACCGTTCATAAATGCAATATGTCGGTGTCCGAGTCGGATGAGATAACGAACGGCTTGTTTAGCGCTCTCGAGCTGATTTGAGGTCACATAACCTGTATTGATCCCTTCGACAGGAATGTCGACCAGTACGCAAGGTACTGTGCTTTCGATTGCCTCGAGTAAGTAGGGGTCGTCTCGTTTTAATCCTTGAATAACAACCCCGTCTAGTTGACGTTCTGCGCACATTTGACTGTACGTTTTATTTTTTTGCTTTGAGGTCGTAGTCGATAAAAGAACGAACTCGTAATCAAGGTCAGACAATTCATCTGATACACCGCATAAAGTCTCGAACATAAAGTTATCTTTAATACTCTCGCGTTTTAAATCAGTGACGAGAAAGCCGATTGTCTTGGATTGCTTTTTGACCAAACTGCGTGCCAAAATGTTCGGGCTATAACCAAGTTCTTTAGCGACATTTAAAATCTTGTCCCGTGTCTCTTTGTTTACATCATCGTAGCCGTTTAAGGCTCGAGATACAGTAGTGATGGAAAAACCGGATGCTTTAGAAACGTCTTTTAATGTGGCCATCATACAATACTCCTTTTATGAAAACGTTGTGAGTAAATTAAGTAAAATTTATAGGTACATCTAGTTTAGTCTGTATATGAATATCTTGTAAACCTTGAATTGAAAGCATTTTTTAAGGGTTCTAAAAAAGTTCTTGATTTCCGAAACGTT
The DNA here is from genome assembly GCF_018617575.1 of Exiguobacterium sp. s160. NCBI lineage: Bacteria > Bacillati > Bacillota > Bacilli > Caryophanales > Exiguobacterium > Exiguobacterium sp. s160. Next base: position 196,422 of record NZ_JACSKK010000002.1, on the reverse strand, counting down.
TCGGGTATAAAATCTAGTTGTGAGTTGAAAGCGGTTACTTTAATTTGGTCGACATTACACTTAAGGAGGAAATGATTGATGAATAAAAAAGTATCTAAGCCATTATCGATTGTTATGCTATCAGGACTTGTCTTTACTGCAGCTTGTGGTGGTGAAGAGGAGGCGCAAGTCGCTTCAGATCCATCTGAACTTGAAGGTAAAGAAATCACGGTAGGGACATGGAAAGGAACAGATGCTGAAGTAAAAGCATTCGATGAATTGTTAGCAGCTTTCACTGAAGAGACTGGAATCAAAGTTAAAAAGAAAGTCTACAATGATTATCAAACACAGCTCCAAACTGACCTCGTCGGCGGAACGGCACCAGATGTGTTTTATGTAGATGCTTTTTTAGCACCTGAACTTTCTAAACAAGGTGTACTCGAACCACTTGATCAATATATCGAACAAGCAGAAAAAGATTTAGGCGACTTTTATGAACCAGCCATTAATGCTTTTAAATCTGACGATCAATTATTCGGTCTTCCAAAAGATTATTCCACTCTCGGACTTTACTACAACAAAAAGTTGATTGAAGATGCTGGTTTCACAGCAGATGATATCCCGACAGAGATGGGGCAGCTTCCTGAATTTTTAGGAGAGTTACAAGAAAAGCTCCCATCTGGTGTGACACCAGCAATTACCACATCTGAACTCGCGCGTCATATGTTCGTCCTACAATCAGGTGGAACGGATATCGTTGATGAAAATGGAATGGCGGTATTGTCACAACAGGATCAAATTGAAGCATTGCAACCACTTGTGGATGCCTATCAAGATAAACTTGTTCAACGACCTGCTGATTTAGGGCAAGGATGGGCAGGCGATTCATTTGGAGCTGAAAAAGCGGCAATCATGATTGAAGGTAACTGGGCAATCTCGCATATCGAACAAAACTTCCCGAACGTTGAAATGGGGACGAAAGAAGTTCCTACAATTGACGGCAACAGTGGTTCGATGATGTTCACAGTCTCTTATTCGCTCAATAGCGATTCGGAAGAAAAAGCGGCAGGTTGGGAATTTATCAATTACGCGACTTCGAAAGACGGGATGAAGATTTGGTCTGAAGGAGCTGGTGTTCTCCCGTCGCTCAAATCAATCGCCGAAGAACTTAATCTTCAAGATGATGAATTGAAAGCACCGTTCGTTGCGGCTGGAGCTTATGCGACACCTTGGCAAAAAGGCGATTCTCTTTCAATTATTGCTCGTGAATACAACAACTTGTTACCTGCTGCTTTGAAAGGTGATATGACACTCGAAGAAGCGATGAAAAAAGCAGAAGAAACTGCGAATAAAGATATCGAGACGCAATTGAAATAAAGAAACAATTGGGCTCGCGTAATCGCGCGGGCCTCGTTTTGTTCGGGAAGGAAGGATCGATTATATGGGCACACAGCTCGAAATCAACCGGCGTACGGATGCAGCGTCACAGGCACCACCACCTAAAAAAAAGAAAGGTAGTGAACGTGATCGCCGTGAAGCTGTACAAGGCATGACATTTATGCTGCCGACAATCATCATTTTAGTGACGTTCACGTTGCTTCCGATTGCGTATTCACTTTTCTTATCATTTACACGCGTGAATTTGTTCGGCGGCATCGATTTCCAATGGGTTGGCTTTGAAAATTACATCAACGCATGGAACGATGATCGGGTCTGGACGGCTTTAAAAAATACGTTCCGTTATGCTCTTTTTGTTGTACCGATTCAAACGGCAATTGCACTTCTCATGGCGGCTGTCTTAAATTCCGGGATTCGTTTTCAAAATACATTCCGGACTATTTATTTCTTGCCGACGCTTACTTCAAGTTCAGCACTCACCATGATTTTCATGTTTTTGTTCAGTTTAAATGGACCAATCAACAATGTTCTCGTCAGTTTGGGATTGTTAGATGCACCAATCAACTTCATCAACGAGACCGATTTTGCCCTCACGACCATAATGGTCATGAATATTTGGTCTACTGTCCCATTCTTCATGACAATCTATTTAGCAGGGCTACAAGATATCCCGTCTTCGCTTTACGAGGCGGCTTCACTTGATGGGGCAAATGCGTGGCAAAAACTGATGAAAATTACAGTTCCCAACCTTACTCCTGTAACGAACTATGTCCTGTTGATGGGCATCATCGGTTGTTTCCAATTATTTGACCAAGCATATATCATCTCAGGTGGAACCGGTGGGCCGAACAACGCCACACTTACATTCTCGCTCATCATTTATCAGTATGCGTTTAAGACCATTGGAACGATGGGATATGCGTCAGCACTGGCAATTATTTTGACAATCATCATCTTCACGGTTTCGATGATTGCTCGTAAGTTGAATAAAGAAGAATCGAACTATTAAGGAGGAATGGATATGAAAAAGAAAAAATGGCCGCGTATTGTCATGTATGTCATCCTCGTCTCTTACGCGCTCGTCACACTGTATCCATTCCTATGGGCAGTGCTCGCATCGTTCAAACCGTATAGCGAGATTGTAGCTGGGGGGCTTACACTTTGGCCAGAGAATCCAACGCTCGCAAACTTTGAACATATCTTTACGGAAGATCCGCTTTTTCCACGTTGGATTATGAACTCCTTTTTAATTGCAACACTAGGAACCATTGTGAACGTCATTTTTAACACAATGGCTGGTTATTCGCTTGCACGTCTTCGGTTTCCGGGACGTAACTATTTATTCCTGTTGATCTTGGCTGTCATGATGGTACCGGGACAAATCTTGCTCATTCCGAACTACTTGATCATGCGTTCGCTTGGAATTCTCGACACATACTCTGCGTTGATCATTCCCGGAGCCATCAACTTCTCCTACATCTTCTTGATGAGACAGTTCTTTATCAACTTCCCACGCGAAGTAGAAGAAGCTGCACAAGTAGACGGACTAAATCGATTCCAAACGTTTTGGCGTATTGTCTTCCCAATGGCGCGTGCATCGGTTGCAACGCAGGCCGTCTTCGTGTTCCTCGGGTTCTGGAACGAGTTCTTAAAACCGCTCCTTTACATCACATCACCCGAAAAGTATACGCTTACGCTCGGGCTTCAGTCATTTCAAAGTCAGAATGCCACGCAGTGGAACTACATCATGGCGGCTTCTGTCGTCAGTATCATTCCAATCATCATTTTGTACATCATGCTGAATAAGTACTTCATGCAAGGTTTACGAATTGGTGGAGATAAATAAGGAGAATGAAAATGAAAGCTTTTATTTTTGATCTAGACGGTGTCATCACCGACAGTGCCGAATATCATTACTTAGCATGGAAAGAGCTCGGAGAAGATTTGGGGATTCCGTTTGATCGAGCATTCAATGAGACACTCAAAGGTGTGAGTCGAACTGAATCATTGGAACGAATCTTACGACTTGGCGGCCGTGAGAATGACTTTTCTGCTGAAGAGAAGGAGCTGCTTGCGACAAAGAAGAATGAACACTATGTATCACTTATTTCAAAAATTACGGCTGCAGATATCTTGCCAGGCATTGAAATGTTCTTGAAAGAGCTAAAAGAAGCAGGTTACAAAATCGGAATGGCGTCAGCATCGAAGAATGCTCAGATGGTGACGAGCCAACTTGGATTGCTTGAAGCGTTCGACCATATTGTTGATGCGGCAACTGTGATACATTCAAAACCACATCCTGAAGTATTTCTTAAAGCTGCTGAAGCGCTACGAGTCGATCCGAAAGAATGTGTCGGTATTGAGGATGCAGTTGCAGGAATCACGGCCATCCATGAGGCAGGTATGTTTGCCGTCGGAATTGGCGACCCACATGTCTTGACTGAGGCAGATGTTGTCTTCGAAGACACAACGCAACTCACACTAGAGAAGCTATTAGTTCGAATTTAAAAATGAAGCCTCGAGTGTTTGCACTCGAGGCATTTTTAACGAGGGGGAGTTTGAATGAAACAGACTTGGTGGAAAGAGGCCGTCGTATATCAAGTGTATTGGCGAAGCTTTTTCGATACAGACGGAGATGGATATGGTGATTTAGAAGGTGTGCGTCAAAAGTTACCGTACATTAAAGAACTTGGGGCGGATGTTGTCTGGCTCAATCCGTTCTATGTGTCACCGGATAAGGACAATGGATATGACATTGCCGACTATTATGGTGTCATGGATCGAGCAGGAACGATGGCGGATTTTGAACGTTTGTTGACAGAGGCACACGCACTCGGTCTGAAAATCATTCTGGATCTTGTCGTTAACCATACTTCGAATCAACATCAGTGGTTCTTGGAATCAAAGAAGGGCAAAGACTCACCAAAGCGAGATTACTATATTTGGCATGATCCAGTGCAAGGAAAAGCGCCAAACAATTGGCGATCATATTTTGAGCCGTCTTGTTGGGAATGGGATAAGCACAGCGGTCAGTATTATTACCATTCATTCGCCGTCGAACAACCCGACCTCAATTGGGAGAATGAAGAATTGCGTCATGAAATCTATAAGATGATGCGGTTTTGGCTCGATAAAGGTATTGACGGATTTCGAATGGATGTCATCAATCTTCTCGCAAAGAGAAAAGACTTATCTGATGTCGAAGATCCATATAATTTGAGTTACTTAGCTAATAATCCCGGGATTCATGAGTACCTTCAAGAAATGCATGAGGAGGTACTGCGGCACTACGATTGCATGACGGTCGGTGAGATACCGTTCGTAACACCGAAAGAAGGCGCACTCTATGTAGACGAGGAACGTCATGAGCTAAATACGTTGTTTCATTTCCAAATCGCCGATGAGATGCCGACTTGGGATATGCTTCGCTTCAAAGAAATTCAGCGCGATTGGTATGAAGGGTTGAAAGGGAAAGGCTGGAACTCACAATTTTTAAACAATCACGACCACACGCGTCAGGTTACTCGATATGGGAATGATGGGGAACATCGTGTTGCATCGGCAAAGCTATTGGCAACCTTGACGCATACATTGCCCGGAATACCTTATATTTATCAAGGTGAAGAAATAGGAATGACTGGTGTCACGTTTGATTCGATTGAAGATTATCAAGATATAGCGATGAAAAACCGGTATGCAGAAGAAGTGAATAAAGGACGGAATGAAAATGACGTATTGACCAGCTTGCAACTATTAAGTCGAGATAACTCGCGGACGCCAATGCAGTGGAATAACAAAAAAGAAGCTGGATTTACACAAGGGGTACCTTGGATGAGTGTAAATAAAAATTACGTTGAGTTGAATGTAGAAATGGACTTGCAACGGGAAGATTCAGTGTTTCGTTACTATCAACGTTTGATTCAATTAAGGAAATCAAATGAAGCACTTGTGTATGGTGAGTTTAAAGACTTGCTTCCAAATGATGAAACGTTGCATGTATATGAGCGTTCTCTGAGAGAAGAACAATTTTTGATCATTCTCAATCATTCGGATGATTCTCACCCTATACCCGTATCGACAGCATGTTATAATCTCGTCTTACAAAATCTAGACAATGAGACCAATCAGTTGCGACCGTATGAAGCAAGAATCTATAAGAAGACCATCAAATAGGTGGTCTTCACGCTTTTTTCTTCGTGCCTCGAAACGCAAAAAACATGGCGATGCCGATACCAATCCCGAGCCACCAGTTATCGAGCGTGAGACCAAAAACGACGGCGAACACGACAGCGACCGGGATGGATAAGTATCCTCGTTGTTTCATCTTCATTTCCTCCTCTCTTCGTCACTTCTCTATTCCCAAAATTGAATCGTGTTACATCACGAAATGAAAAAACGTCCGATTGAACGAATCAGTCGGACGTGATTGTAAAGAATGTTCGTGGCAAGGGGCATGTGTGCCGGGTATGAAGCTCAATCGTGAACGTCGTACCCTCTCCGTATGTGGAGTCTGCATGGATACCCCAACCGTGGGCTTCAGCGATTCGTTTGCAAATCCGTAGACCAAGCCCCGTACCTTTGATGGATTGATGAGCGAGGGAGTCGACACGATAGTATTCATCAAATACATACGGAAGTGCATCTTCTGGAATGCCGATGCCAGTATCAGATACAGACAACACCACCGTACCGTCACATTCCTCGACTTGTGTATGGACGGTCCCACCATCGGGAGAATATTTGATGGCATTGCCGATCAAGTTATGGAGCAATTGCCGTAACTTTTCTTCGTCTGCTTGAATCCAGACGTCATTTGTCTCAAACGTCACTGTATGAAGTGGCGAAGTCGTTTGATAACTCGCCATGACGTCCGCTAATAGGGGGCGAAGCGCGAATGTCGTCACGGTCAATTGTTCGGCCGTATAGCTTTCTTTTTGGTAGTCCAAAAAATTATCGACGAGGCGCTCGAGCCGTTCCGATTCTTGTTTCACTTGTTCCAACATGTGATAAGACTTCTCCGAACCTTCATGTCGCGCCATCAACAATTCGGTATAGCCATGGATTGCGGTCAAAGGGGTACGGAAGTCATGAGACAACTCAGCAAGAAATGTATCTTTTCGTTCTTCGAAGCGAACGGCTTCCGTTTGGTCACGCCACATGATGAAGACGCCCCGGGGTGTCCGGGTGAAATTGAAGATCAGGTGCAGCGTCCGGTCATCGAATTGAATACGTCGTGACGTCATGCTTGGCCATTTCTCTGTCTCGCACTCAAGCAGTTCTTGAATCAAATGGGTGACTTGCGCCATGTCGGCACCATGTTCTTCGAACGTCGTATAGAGAAAGCGAGTCAATGCTTCCATCGAGGCGAACGATTGAGTCGTCATCGAAGGGCACCAGTGATGAAGGAGATGATTCGTATAGAGACGGTGTTTCGAGAAATCGATATAACACATCGCATCCTGCACTTCTTCCACGACGGAAGCGATGGAGAACGTATGGCGTTCCTGTTTTTGACGAGCGGAGCGTTTCTGCCTAACCCTATGGAATCGGCGCATTGACATACCTCCTCGCAAACATTTGTACATTCATTCACAACAAGTATACGACATTCGAGAAGGAATCCATATACGGGCAATAGTCCTATCAGAAACGGACTGAAATTGGGACGGAAATTAGTCGGGGATTTGGAGAATGTTTTATCGGATAGAAAGTAGGATAGTATTTCTACATGCATAACAAGAAAGGGTGAACGAGATGAAATCGTACGGTAAATTTGGAATCATGATCGCAGTCTCTACATTCATTATGTATTGGCTCATGTATTTGAACGTCTTTCAAATCAATCATATTTTCTTTAGTCAAACCAGGTTGTATATGGCACTCATCATGGGATCGGTCATGGCATTCGTCATGCTTCTCTTCATGTGGGGAATGTATAAGAATAAAACTCTTAACTTTATCATCCTAGGGGTCAGTGCCCTCGTCTTCAGTGCCTCGCTCTGGCTCGTGCGTAGTCAGACGACGGTCGATGACGTTAGTTGGATGAAGGCGATGATCCCGCACCACTCGATCGCGATCTTGACGAGTGAGCGCGCCGAAATTGAAGACCCGCGCGTCAAAGAGCTGTCGGAAGAGATCATCAAAGCGCAACGCCGTGAAATCGAAGAGATGAAGCAATTGATTAAAGATTTAGAGGATGAAGAAGAGAACGCAGAAGAGAATCAAGAGTAACAGACATACACAGCCGAGTGGCTGTGTATGTTTTTTGCATTTAGGAAAAATGAGGGAAGTAAGTTAGAATTTGTTTTCCTTTATTTGAAATATAAATGACATATTTGTCGGTTCGTTTTGGTGGTAAAATTTTTTCATCAAGATAATATAAAAATTAAAAATTTAAATACATAATTGAAAGGATTTACCATAACATGAAACGAAAGATGCTCTCCCTCCTCTGTGCCGTCTTGCTCACCATCGGAATCTTCACCCCAGCCGGTACGCCTGCTGAAGCGGCGACCACGTATTATGTCAAAGTCACGACCAACAGTTTAAACGTCCGTTCGGGCCCGAGTACGACGTATGCGATCGTCGGCAGCGCCAAGTTGGGTCAATCGTTTAAATATCTCGGCGTGAGTGGGGGATGGACGAAAATCAACTTCAACGGCACAGCTCGTTACGTATCGAGTACATATGTGAAAAAGTATAGTGTGACGACACTCTCGACGACGTCGACAGCGAAGATGGTCATCCCGACAAAGGGGACATTGACGCAAAAATATGGTCCGGCGAGCGGGCAATACGGTTACACGTTCCATAACGGCATCGACTTGGCGGCACCGAGAGGGACACCGGTCATTGCTGCCGCGTCTGGACAAGTCATCGTCGCCCGGAATTACGGGGCGTACGGGAATCACATCATGATGACCCATCAGTTGAACGGGCAAACATACATCACGGTGTACGCACACCTCGACCGCCTCAATGTCGTCAAAGGACAGACGGTCACAAAAGGAGCTACGATCGGAGCTGTCGGAAATACTGGCAACTCGTTCGGAAACCATCTCCATTTCGAAGTACATCGGAACAGCTATGTGTATAGCAGTTCATCGCCAGCAAATAGTATCAATCCGTATACGATGTTTTAACGCAAAAGCACGCGCTCCCCAATCAATGGGAGCGCGTGCTTTTTGGTTAGTGGATCGTTGTTCGTTTGTTTCGTCCGAGTTGGTTTGCAGCGATGAGGCTGACACCAAGGACGACACCGAACACCAATCCGAATAAGGTATTGAAGAGTAACATGAGGATGATCCCGAAGACGAGACCGATACTCATGAGGCCAATCCGATCAAACATAATGAATCCCCTTTTCTGTAGTTGTGCACCTCAATGATTACCCGATTTTCAAAGAAAGAACACCGACGAAATGGACCGATTGATTCATTATACGTGTTTGGACGAACTAGGTTTCGTTTTGTAGAAACTATAGAGGACGCTAATCAAGATGACGAGAACAATCGTCCCGAGCGACATCCAAATCGGCATCTTGTATACATCGCCAAAGATCATTTTCGCCCCGATAAAGACGAGCATGAAACTGAGACCGTGTTTCAAATAGTAGAAACGATCGATCAAGTTGGCAAGGACGAAGTAGAGACTACGGAGTCCGAGAATCGCCATGATGTTGGCATAGAAGATAATATACGGGTCACGCGAATACGCAAAGCTCGCGGCGACCGAGTCGACGGCGAAGACAATATCCGACAATTCGATAAAGATGAGCGCGATGAAGAGCGGTGTGAAGAACAACTTCCCGTTGATCCGTTTCGTGAACTTCCCAGATGAAATGTCTTGCGTGATCGGAAGGCGTCGCTCAAGCCAACGAATCGTCTTATTCTCTTCAAGCGACTCGTCTTTCCCGATGTTCTTGTACATCATCCAACCTGTATAGACGAGGAACGCTCCGAACACGTAATACACCCAACCGAAGTTTTCTAACAGTGATACACCAGCGACGATGAAGACAGCGCGGAAGAAAATGGCTCCGAGAATCCCCCAGAACAACACTTTGTGCTGATACTTGAGCGGGATGGCGAAGTAGGCAAAGACAAGTGAGAAGACGAAGACGTTATCGATGGCGAGTGCCTTCTCGATGAAGTACACGCTCGCATATTCCGTTGCCGCCGTACTACCTTGCGTGTAGAACAACCAGCCCCCGAACACGAGGGCAATCCCGATCCAGACAAACGTCCATGTCCACGCCTCGCGGAGCGAGACTTCGTGTGCCTTGCGGTGGAACACCCCGAGGTCAAGTGCGAGCATGAAGATGATGATGAGTAAAAACCCGATGAGTAGGGTCAACAACAATTCCTCCTTTTTGAGTTCGAGTGAACTTCTATATTGTTAATATAGGTTCATATGAACTTAAAGTCAAATGTTATTTTTGTTGGCATGTGCCGTTACGTTAATTGCGTGAACAGAACGGGAATATGGTCTGAAGCATGAGAAAGGGGATGACCGTATGAAGTATTTAGTCACCGGGGCAACCGGTAAATTAGGGTCGAAAATTGTAGAGGAGTTACTCAAATCCATCGATGCGAGTGAGCTCGCGGTTAGCGTGCGCAATCCAGAGAAAGCAGCATCGCTGAAAGAACGTGGGGTTGATGTACGTCATGGAGATTTCGATCAGCCGGACACACTCGATGAAGCGTTTAAAGGTGTCGAGCGTCTGTTGATCATCTCGGCAGATGGCGATAACGACACGCGGATTCGTCAACATACGAACGCGGTCGAGGCGGCAAAACGGGCTGGGGTCTCCTTCATCGCCTACACGAGTCTCGCCGATGCGACAGACAGTGAGAACTTGATGGCACCTCCACACGTCGTCACAGAAGAAGCGATTGTGGAATCGGGAATTCCATATGCGTTTTTGCGGAACAACTGGTACTTAGAGAACGAATTACCGAGCATGCAGGCAGTCGTTGACGGGGCACCGTGGATCACGGCGGCTCGGGACGGAAAAGTCGGCTGGGCGCTTCAACAAGACTATGCGGAAGCAGCGGCGAACGTCCTGTTGAAAGAACAGCAAGAGAGTGCGGTATATGAATTGTCAGGACCGCTCCATACGCAAAAAGATCTAGTCGATGCACTCAGTGAGGTATTAGGACGTGACGTCATGATGCAAGAGCTGAATCTCGAGGCATATGAAGAGACGATGCGCGGGGCAGGGATGCCTGATGACGTGGTCGCACTTCTCGCTGGCATTCAGCGTAGCATCCGTCAAGGAACGCTCGAGATTCATGAGAGCGACTTTGAACCGGTTCTCGGACGTCCGGTCACACCGCTCGTTGAAGGAATTCGTCAATTGCTTGATCGATAAAAAGCATGCCCCCGACCAACCGGTCGGGGGCATTTGTGTTAGGCGCGTGATGCGTGATCTTCGAGTTGAGTCGTCACATCTTCGAGTGCGTTCGCCGTGACGGCGAGACGGTCCGACATGGAACTGAGTTCTTTTTGGACGGCGACCTGTTCTTCTGTTGCGGCGGCCACGTGGTGAATCTGTTGTTGCAGTTCACTTGAAGCATGTTTCGTCGATTCGAGGCGTGTCTCGAGCGTCTCCATCTGCGTCGTCACGAGTTGTCGCGTCTCTTGGATCGAGGCGATTTGTGCATCGATTTCCGATACGTCTTCCGTGAGACGACCGAAGACAGCCGTCACGTCGTTTGTGACCGTTTGGCAGTTTTCAGTCGCTTGTTTGAAGAGGTGAGCCGACTTCGAGACGACCGTCGTATCTTCCATCAATCCACCGAGGACGCGTGTCATTTCCGATGCGTATTCTCGGGACTGAACGGCAAGCTTCCCGACTTCAGAGGCGACGACGGCGAATCCGCGACCGGCCTCTCCGGCACGGGCCGCTTCAATCGATGCGTTCAAGGCGAGCATATTCGTCTGTTCACTGATCGAGCCGACTTGCTGCAAGATGCCCTGGATTTCAGACGAACGATTCGTCATCGTTGCGACAATTTGCTCAAGTTGCTCGGATTCCGTGATGATTTCATGCACTTTTTCTTCCATGAGACGCATATCCGTATTCCCGGAGAGAGCGTCTTTGGCGATACGGGACGAAGCCGCTGCCGTCTGCGCCATTCGTTCTTGGATGAGTGCGGTCAGCGAACGGATCGATTGAATCTCATCCGCACCTTGTACCATCGAAGCTTGTTGAGACGAAGCGTGCGCGACAATCGGGTCGACTGTGATGGCGATTTGTTCCCCAGATTCGAGCGACAGATTCGCAGCCGATTCGAGTTCCTCCGCATGACTATTCAAGGACTGAACGAGGGAACTGACGTCTTGAATCGCTTGTCGCAATAACTGTCGTGTCTCCTGTTCGTGCGCCTCGACACGTTCCGTCTCCTTGTTGCGGAAATGGATCTGGGCGACGAGTACGGCACTGAGCAAAATCAAGTACACGGCGTGGACGAGCAATAAGCTGAACGGATAATCGCTCGTTCCACAAATGAGCGCAGGGAATAAAAAATACCCTGCTAAATGCTGTACCGCAAAGATGCCGGTACTGTACAAAATCAAGTCGATGCGACGCATGAACGACAGGATGGCCAAAACGACAAAGATGGAGAAGTGATACTCAACGAGTCCTTGTCCACCTGCGACCGTCGAGATACTCGCGAAGGTGAGTGTCAGCATCATCCAATACGGGAACATCTTGCTTTCTCGCTTCAGGCTGACGAGCATCATCCCGAGGAAGACGAGTGGGAGTGCGAAGAGCACCCATGTCACACTCGAGTACACATAGCCATCCGCGCCGTTTCGTAAAATCGTATACGTGTAGGCAAATTCCGTAAAACGGTGAAGCAAATGGACGACAACCGACGTCAATACAATCAATAACGTCGTCAACAACATCAACTGATTTCTTTTCATCAAACTCATGTTTCTTTCCTCACATTCTCGTATTCATTTGTTGTGGCTCTATACATATCGGACGAAGTTCATTGATGTTTATACGAATTACACATTGAGCGCACAAAAAAAGAGCATGAAGCTCTCTTTCATGATTTTTCAATTTAAGCCAAGCCATTTCTTGACGGGCTCACGGAAGATATATGTGATGACAATCAATCCGACGAAGACGAGTGCGGCGATGAAGATCGTCGTGACGCTACCTGACGCGAGGCTCGCCCCGAGGAAACTGTAGGCGAACGTCCCTGGAATCATACCGAGCACGGTCGCCGGGACGAACGCACGGAAACGGACGCGAGAAATCCCTCCGGCGTAACTGAGCAAGTCGAAACTGACGAGCGGGATGAGCCGAAGGACAAAGACGTATAAAAACCCGCGACGCTCCATTTGGGTGAACAGTTTCTCTGACCACGGATAGCGGTCGACGTTGATGACCGAGCGGCCGAAAAAGCGTCCCATGACGTAACCGGTCGTCGCAGCAGCGGTCGCACCGATGATGATATAGAGCACCCCTGGCCATACGCCGAACGCGAGACCGGCTCCAAGTGACAGCACGGAAGTCGGTAAAAATGCGACCGGACCGATGGCATAAAGGAATATAAAGAATAACGGTCCCCAAAATCCAAACGACAAGACGATGTCCCTGATGTCGGACGGACGCAACTCATAGTGGAAATGAGTGATATAGAACAACGTGCCAAACACGAGTAAGAACAAAGTGATTTTCAGCCAGCGTGGCATGAGGCGTCCCTCCTTTTTTCTAAGCATACCGTATACTCGGTTCACAAAAGAAAACGAATGTGCGAAAAAACCGAAGCGTTAGCCTCGGTTTCCTTCATAGCGCTGAATCCATTCATCGACAGTCATCTTCTCGACGAGTTCCCCGACCAAATCAAACGGGATCCGTTTCACGTTATTGAAGCGAATACAGCTTTTCCCCATATCGAGTTTCGTCGGGACGCGTTTCGCATACTCTTGTTCAAACCAAGCGAGCAACTCAGGGTCGGCGTAAATGCCCATATGATAGAGTCCGACATGGCGCTTTTGCGCGATCACGCTGACAAAGGGAAGAGGTGTACCCGGTGTGACGTGATAACCGGACGGATATCGCTCGAGCGGGACGACGTAATGGACGCCATGTCCGTCCGTCGTCTTTTCAAAGCCTTCTGGTAGATGCTCATCGATGACCTCAATTAGATGAATGAAGGAATCGAGCCGTGCTTCGTCCACGAGTGTCGTCACGTCCATCATGATTCGCCTCCCCGTAGAATCTTCTCCATTTTCTTACCCTTCGCCAACTCATCGATGAGTTTATCCAAGTAGCGAATCTCGCGCATGAGCGGCTCCTCGACGTTCTCGACACGGACCCCACAGACGACGCCTTTGATAAGGGCGCGATTTTCATTCAGGCGAGGTGCTGAAGCGAAGAATGTGTCAAAATCAACCTGATCCTCAATTTGACGTTCGAGTTCGGTCTCGTCATAACCCGTCAACCATTCGATGATCATGTCGACTTCTTCTTTCGTCCGTCCTTTCCGTTCAGCTTTCGCAACGTAATGTGGATAGACGCTTGCAAAGCTTGTCGTGTAAATACGATGTGCCATCTGTCTCCCTCGTTTCGGTTATGTTTTTTCTATTTTCTCATATTTCGACCGAAGCAGGTTAGACCCATTCCATAATTCCGTTCAACTCTTTATAAATCGCATCCGGTTCCACATCGAACGCTTCAAACGGCAAGTCGTTCCGATTGATCCAGGCCGCATGGAAGCCGAAGTTTTTCGCCCCGGCGATGTCCCATCCGTTCGACGATAAGAAGAGTACCTCGTCACGACGAAGGCCGGACGTCTTGAACCAATGCATATAGGCGGCTGGTGTTGGTTTCGGTTGTTTGATCCCGTCGACGCTGACGATTTCATCGAAATAATCGGCAAGACCGGCGTTACGGAGCAGTGCCTCGAGCATCTCGTCCGTCCCGTTCGAGAGGATGACGGTCTTCACGTCATGCAGCTCTTTCAGGACCGATTCGACCTCCTCATATGGGGTCAGGTGCGCATACGATTCAATGAGACGTTGTTCGATGTCGTCTGTGGATGTTGCGTCATGGACGGCTAACGCATAACGGAGAGCGTCACGGGTCACCGACTCGAAATCTTCGTAGCGTCCCATCATGTGGCGCCAAAAGAAATACTCGAGTTGTTTCGTCCGCCATACTTGGCTGATGGCTGCTCCTTTTTCAGGGAACTCTTGTTCACAGGCGTCCTTCACCGAATGGACGTCGAATAAGGTGCCATATACGTCAAAGACGATCGCTTTGATTGTTGGTTTCATAAAAACATTCCTCCTTCTGTGTCGTTATACCCGTCTTGTTCAGAATATAATAGGGGAAAGGGGGTTCGACATGTATATCCAAAACCGTTATTCCGTGAAAGACGAAGCTGACATCTTTGCTTTTTTGCATGCCCATCCGTTCGGCACCATCGTGACGCATGACGGGGACAAACCAATTGCGACGCACATCCCGTTACGATTCGATGAGGCGAATGGACAACTGACGACACATATTGCGAAAGCGAATCCACAGTGGCGAACGATTGAAGATCAAACCGTTCTCGTCATCTTCCAAGGACCAGACGCCTACGTATCGGCGTCATGGTACGGTCATGAAGACGTCTCGACATGGAACTATCAAGCCGTACACGTGTATGGACGTGCGACGATTCTCAACGAGGACGAATTAGTGGAGGAACTTGCAGGCATGCTTCATGAGCACGAAGGGGAGCGTGAGCATGCGGTACGTTGGGAAACGTTATCGGAACCGGTGAAGCGACAGATGCATGGCGTCGTCGGGTTTCGGATTGACATCACCGACATCCAGGCGACGTTCAAGTTAAGTCAAAACCGAAGCGACACGGATCATGAACGAATCGTATCCGAGCTTGAAAAACAAGATAAACCGATCGCAGACGTCATGCGACGGCATCGAAAGTCCTAAGCAACCTGTCCTAAAACGGCAGGTTTTTTTATATTTCTTTGCCGAATAGCGGTTGACATGACTTAGGAGCAGGTCTATACTCATAACTGATAATGATTATCAGTATCGACAAAATACAGAGAAGTTCGAAAAGGAGAAAAATCACGTGAACAACACATTCAAGAAATGGTTACATATGTTCATCTTTGTATCGGCATTTGCACTCATCTTAGCCGGTTGTGGTTCGGAAGAAGCTGAGAACGCTTCCACGAATGAAGGGATGGAAGAATCGGCAGAAGGTTACCCGATCACAATCGAGCACGCATTCGGTGAAACGGTCATCGAAGAGAAACCAGAACGTATCGCAACGATTTCATGGGGAAACCATGACGTCGCACTTGCCCTCGATGTCGTACCGGTCGGATTCTCGGCTGCGAACTACGGTGTCCAAGACGACAGCGGTATGCTTCCATGGACAGCAGAGAAGTTGAAAGCACTCGGAGAAGAAAATCCGAACATCTATCAAGACACGGATGGATTAGACTTTGAAGCAATCGCGGATTCAAACCCGGACGTCATCTTGGCGGCCTACTCAGGCATTACGCAAGAAGATTACGACACACTCAGCCAAATCGCGCCGGTCGTGGCGTACCAAGAAACACCTTGGGTCACGTCATGGCAAGACATGGTTCGCTATGACTCACTCGCAATGGGACTCGGTGAAGAAGGCGAACAGCTAATCAAAGACACGGAGCAGTTGATCACCGACAAAGCGACAGCCGTTCCTGAGATTGCTGGAAAGAAAGCCGCATTCGTCTCGATGAGCGCGGAAGACCTTTCAAAATTCTATATCTATACGACGGGTGACCCACGTGGTGCCTTCATCGAAGAACTCGGGATGGAGTATCCACAAAACATTGTCGACGAAGCAGAGAAGACAGATAGCTTCTATCTTGAACTCAGTAAAGAGAACGCTGATATCTTGAACGACGTTGACATCTTCGTCACTTACGGAAATGAAGACACGTTAAAGGCGCTCCAAGCAGACCCACTCTACAGTAAAGTACCAGCCATCGAACGCGGATCGGTCGTCTTGATCGAAGATAACACGCCACTCGCAGCGGCAGGTACACCGACACCGCTCTCGATTGAATATACGATCGATGAGTACGTCTCACGCGTATCGGACGCGCTCGCGAAAGTAAAATGATGCAACATCAGGTGAAGCAGATGCATACCCCGAAGTACTTCCCGCTCCTGTTAATCGGGACGCTCGTACTGGCGGTGGTATGTATTCTGGCATCCCTTGCCTTCGGCTCACGGACAGTCGGGTGGAATGAACTGCTGGACGGTTTATTCCGTCCGGCTGTTCAGTCGTATGAAGCGGACATCGTCCGGGAGCGGGTCATCCGGACAATCTTCAGTTTCATGTGCGGGGCAGCGCTCGGTGTGGCGGGGGCACTCATGCAGTCGGTGACGCGTAACCCAATCGCCGACCCGAGTATTCTCGGAGTCAACACGGGAGCAGCGCTTGCTGTCGTCATCGGAATCGCGTTTTTCAACATCTCGACAGCGAGTGCGTTCATCTGGTTCGCGCTCGTCGGAGCGTTGTTGACAGCCATCTTTGTCTTTGGCATCGGTTCGCTCGGTCGAGGTGGGGCGACCCCGCTCAAACTCGTCTTGGCGGGAGCAGCGACGAGTGCGGCGTTGTCATCCCTCGTCATGGCCCTCATGATCCCGCGGTCAAACGTCATGGATCAGTTCCGCTTCTGGCAAGTCGGGAGCGTTGGGGCAGGAAACATCGATTCCATCTATACGTTTTTACCGTTCTTATTGATTGGTCTCGTGATTGCAGTCGTGACCGCACCTTCTTTGAACGCACTCGCACTCGGAGAAGAGATGGCGAAGAGTCTTGGGGTTCGAACGGGTACGTTGAAGCTGACTGCCTCGTTTGCTGGCGTGATCCTGTGTGGGGCGGCGACGGCGCTTGCCGGCCCGATTGGCTTCATCGGTTTACTCGCCCCGCACTTGATTCGGCTCGTGCTCGGTCCAGACCAGCGTTATCTCATGCCGATGTCTGCCCTTGCCGGTGCCATCATCCTGACCTTCTCAGACGTCATCGGACGTTTGCTCGGAAGTCCGGGGGAGCTTGAGGTCGGGATTGTGACGGCGTTTATCGGGGCGCCGATCTTGATTCTATTGACGATGAAAGTGAAAGTACGAGGATTATGATGCAACCAGCGATTGAACAAATCAGACAAGGACGCATGAAGCGCCGCCGTCGCTACGTCGGGATGACGCTTCTCTTGACCGTCATCGCGCTCACGCTGAGCGGCTTGATGCTTATGCTAGGTAATACGATTTATCCCGTTCAGGACGTGATTCGCGTCTTGCTCGGAGAAGATGTGAAAGGGGCAACGTTTGCTGTTGAGGTCCTTCGTTTACCACGCATGCTCGCCGGTGTCTTCGCCGGGGCGGCGTTTGGTGCCGCGGGAACAATCTTCCAGACGATGCTTCGTAACCCGCTCGCCAACCCGAACGTCATCGGCATCACGACCGGTTCGAGTGCGGCGGCCGTCTTCTGTATCGTCGTCCTCCAGTCGAGCGAGGCCATTATCTCGATTGCCTCGATTATCGGGGGACTCGTGACCGTGCTCGTCATCTATTTCTTATCCAAAGGGGCCGCCTTTTCCATCGGACGCCTCGTCTTGGTCGGGATTGGCATCCAGGCGATGCTCACGGCGGTCATCAATTACTTACTGCTCATCAGCCGACAAAATGATGTCGCGATGGCTATGAGGTGGTTGACAGGAAGCCTAAATGGGGCGAAGCTAGAAGAGTTGCCGCCTTTAATCATCACGGTACTCATCTGTTTACCGATCGTACTGTTACTCACCCGTCAGCTCGAGATGCTCGAGCTCGGTGAAATGGCGGCGACAGGGCTAGGAATCAATACGAACCAAACCCGATTACTTCTCATCGTTGCCGCGGTGTTCATGCTCGCTCTCGCGACAGCGACGACGGGACCAATTGCCTTCATCGCCTTTTTGGCGGGACCGATTGCCAAACGCCTCGTCGGGACGAGTCACGCCGGGATTTTGCCGGCAGCGCTTGTCGGGATCATCTTAGTACTCGCGGCCGACCTCGTCGGACAATTCGCCTTCACGGCACGCTATCCGGTCGGTGTCATCACCGGCATCATCGGCGCGCCTTATCTATTATACTTGTTGATTCGGATGAACCAGAAAGGGGACTTCTAAATGGCATCCATTATGAAAGTGGAACATCTCACCTCAGGATACGAGGACAAGATGATTTTGAACGATATCAGTCTTGAAATTCCGAGCAATCAAATTAGCATCATCATCGGTGCGAACGGTTGCGGGAAGTCGACGCTACTGAAGACGATGGCACGCCTCATCAAGCCGAGTGCCGGTCAAGTGACGCTTTATGATAAGCCGATCTCGAAGATGGCACCGAAAAAGCTAGCGCGTGTCCTCGGGATGTTGCCACAGTCCCCAGTCGTACCGGAAGGAATCACGGTCGCCGATCTCGTCGGTCGCGGTCGTTATCCGCATCAATCGTTCTTGAAGGGATGGACGAAAGCCGACTATGAGGCTGTCGCCGAGGCGATGGAGATGATGAACATCACGGAGTTTGCGGACCGTCCCATCGATGAGTTGTCAGGTGGACAGCGCCAACGCGTCTGGATCGCGATGGCACTTGCCCAACAGACAGACGTCCTCTTTTTAGATGAACCGACGACGTATCTGGATATCACATATCAGGTCGAGATTCTCGACTTGTTGACGGACTTGAACCGGAAGTACGGGACGACGATTGTCATGGTGCTGCACGATATCAACTTGTCAGCACGTTATGCGGACTATATCTTCGCACTCGATAAAGGGAAGTTGATTGCGGAAGGGAAGCCGTCGGACGTCATCACGTGTGATTTGATTCATCGGGTCTTTAATCTTCGCTGTTCGGTCATGTGTGACCCGGTATCCGGTTCCCCGTCTGTCATTCCGATTGGTCGCCATCATGTGCAGACAGAAACGGAAGAATCGCCTGTCGCACAGTTAGAGTTAGTATAAAAGTGAATCGGAAGGGAGAAGGAGCGGGAGTTCCTTCTTTTTTGTTTCCTTATGAAAGCGTTCTAAAAAAGTCGTTGACTTCTCCAAAGGGCGGGTGTATGCTATAAATCCTGCCCAAAAATGAGAGGCATGGGGACTGGCATCAGTTCATTCGATATTCGAGAGGAATGACTTAAGATGAACCAACAACAATTAGTCGAGCGCGCACGCCAATTGAAGGACAATGCGTATTCACCATATTCGAAGTTCCGCGTAGGTGCGGCACTTCTCATGAAGGACGGCACGGTCATCGACGGCGTCAACGTCGAGAACGTCTCGTTCGGAGCAACGAACTGTGCAGAGCGCACAGCGATCTTCACAGCGGTAGCACAAGGATACAAAAAAGGTGACTTCGAAGCGGTTGCCGTGTCTGGGGACACGGAAGACTTCTTGCCACCTTGCAGCATCTGTCGCCAGGTCATGGTCGAGTTCGGCGATCCTGACTTCAAAGTACTCCTGACAAACGGCAACGCCGATGTGAAAGAAGTGACGCTTGGGGAACTCGTTCCGCTCGCGTTCACAGATTTGGATATGTGATCACGGACCCCTCAGATTTCTGAGGGGTTTTCTTATCTGAAAAAGTGAAAGAATAATCTCGGAATGGCCTGAATAATATAAAAGAGCAGTTCTGAGAAATCGAGGCCTGCGAGCCCATTTGACCAACTGTCCTCTTCGCGGGAAGTGACCACTTTTCCACGCACCGGTCGCTGTCGACCTTTCCATCGAATCGGGAGGGCGGTCGCGGTGTCCACAGTCGGGTGATTCATGACACGCGTATGCAAGCGTGGCTCTACTGTGTTGCCGGAGCGTCCGCAGCGGGCAATCACCTTTTTGGTCTTCACTTGGTCTCCAACTTTGACAATAATCGAACCGCTCTCTAAGTGGGCGAGAAGCGTGTATTCATCATGTTTATGTTGAATGATGACGTGATTTCCGAGTGGATGATCAGGATTTGGTTCATCTGGTAGCCCATCGACGACCTGATAAACTGTACCATCGAGTGGTGACAGAACTTGTTCTCCGAACGCATACGATCCATTCATCCCAACTTTTCTGCGATTGTAAGATTGCTGATCTTTTGTTTTCAAAAAGTCATAGCCTTCACGTTTCTTTCGAATCGGTTCATGAAGATACATCCCGATGTTCGTCCCTTCTGAGACGACGAACCACTGCTCTTTGAATGGAAGGTGGTATTTGTTTTTTGTGAAAGGATTGGTCTCTTTTGAAGAGGATGTGACCGTCATCTGAATGGATTCAATCTGATTCACGCGATTGAATTGAACGGACAATAACTTTTCTTTTCGGAAATCCGACCATAATACATACCGACTCCCGTTCAACACCATTTCATTGAGCAGACGATAGCGCCGAATTCCATGATGAAACGAAGACGCTTCGTGATGAAACATGTCCATGGAATAATGAGATTTGCACGAATCGGACATTTGATGATAAATGTCATCGAACTGTCCGTCTTTGAATAAGTGGATGAACTTTTTGTTCTCGTGATGCATGTGCATACCGCCTTTGTCGATTGTTGGTCTTGTATACGCATAAAAATTCATAAATGTTTCGTGGCACTTACTCAGAAACTTACATATATCTTTGTATCAATTGTTCCGCATGCTCTCTCATCATCTCCCGCAACGCACTCGGCGCCTTCACCTCCACTTCGGCTCCAGCCTTCAACAATTGCCTCGACAAAAATGGAAGATCTTCTTCGGGTACGCGCCATTCATTCTTTTCTTCGATATCGGGTAATACATCTTCAAGTAAACGACGACCGAGTGACGTCAGCTCGAGTTGAACGGTCACACCGATTCGTTCATCACTTTCCTGAAGCGAGGTCACCAAATCCTCGGATTCAAACGGTTCCTCGAGCAACTTGACCGCTTCCACTCGATCAATCCGATATTGCCGGAATCCGAGATCGGAGAGCCCGAAGACGTACCACTTCAAGTCAAGAAGTGCCATGCCGACCGGGGCGACGATGAACGTACGTGGTCCTTTCGTCGTTCGATACGTCATCTCGATCTTGTTCTTGCGCTCGATCGCCTGATAGATGTCTTTTGTGAACGGGGCTTTTGGAATCTGTTTATTCCCAAGCCACAAAATGTTTCGTTCCAATCGACGAATCTTCGTATCCAAGTCTTGCGGCAACTCGTTCACATACCAGTCGGACAGCGTATGTCGTATATCACCAAATGGGACGTCCGGGATGTGTTCCATCCATTTGAGCGTAAGGTAAAGCGCGACAGCCTCTTCTTCACGGAGGTGAAGGGGTGGTAACAAGCGGTTCGGTAGCATCTCATAGCCGCCACCGATCCCAGGCACACTCCAAATCGGATAACCCAGTTCTTCGAGCGACAGCATATCTCGTTGAATCGTCCGGATGGAAGCGCCTGTCTCTTGAGCCAGTTCTTCAGCGGTGACACGTCGCCCTCGATTGAGCAGCCGAATCAGTTGCAAGTGCCGTTTTTTCATAGCTATCATTCCCGTCATCTTTTGTCGTATTTATTGAGTAAGCTTAATATATCACGAATCAAGGAGGAAGATACGATGCCGAAAGTAGTGTTGTATATTGCGATGAGCTTAGATGGGAAGATTGCCCGGTCGAACGACCAACTCGATTGGTTGTTCGCCGTGGAAGGGGACGGGGACAACGGATACGCTGAATTTTTCAAGACCGTTGGTGCCGTCATCATGGGAAGAAAGACGTATGAGGAAGTATTGCAACTATCGGAAGAGTATCCATATCCAAACATACCGAACTATATTTTGACGCGTCAGCCCGACCGTGAAGCCGAGCACGTTACGTTTACGGATGAACCAATCGAAGAACTGATTCACCGATTGAAAGAGGAAGTTGATCAAGATGTCTGGCTCATCGGTGGCGGGGAAGTCATCAAATCAGCGATGGAACATGACTTGATTGACCGGTATGAGATTGCGATTGCCCCGGTTGTGTTAGGTGAAGGGATCCCTCTCTTCCCAGAAGGAACAAAAGAGACGAAACTTCGACTGACAAGTCAACGCGCATCCGGTCAATTTGTGATGGTGACATATGAACGATAAGTGAGGATCGAGTCCATAAAGGGCTCGATTTTTGTGAAAAAAGGAAAAATATTCATTTTGTAGAAAGTTTTACACTTTGATACGTTAGCTGATGATGGAAATTGGATATATGTAGAGAGTAGAAGTAACATGACAAATGTGAAGGGGTCCAACTAATGTTCATGAGTCTAATCGCCAATTCGTGTATTTCTTTTACTGGCATCTATTTCATCTCAAAGATCATGAACTATCATACGAGACATGTACACATTCAGAAACTCCTCATCGGTGTGTTATCAGGCTGTTTCGGGATTTTTCTAATCACGCAAAGCGTTCAATTTGAGAATACCGTAAAAATTGATTTTCGGTTTCTCGTTCTCCTTTTACTCGGATTTTACCGTCTGGTCTCACCGTTATTCATCGCAGCCACCATCATGTCGATTCACCGATTCAGCTATGGCATCGACTTTTACTCGATTCTGGCGTGCGTTGCCCTCTTTACGATGGTCATTGGTATGATTCTGACATACCGGATTGTTTGGCTACAGAAATGGCTGTTCCAATTTGGTCTTACGTTGAACGTATGGATATGTTTGGTCGCAGCCATGGGGATTCTTGTCGGGGGAGGCTTTACAGAAAATGCTGTAGATGTCGCGTTGTTGGTTACGATGATCAGCTTCCCGATTGGATTGTTGATCACCATGTTGAATATTGATCTGTACCTCATCCATCACCGTGTGAGAGAGTATAAAATCTCGGCGGAGACTGACCATTTGACGGGTCTCGCCAATCGTCGGGCATGGGAGATGCAGATGAAAAAGTTCAAAGTGCAATATGCGTCATGTAATGTCTTGCTTTTGGACATCGATCACTTCAAACAGATCAACAATCAATATGGCCACGCGAACGGGGATGAGGTGTTGAAGCAGTTTGCGGAACTGTTGCACCGAGAGACGCGAAATCAGGACATTAAAGCGCGGATCGGGGGAGAAGAGTTCGGCATCTTGATTCCGATGCTCTCCCAAACCGAGGTGGTCAACGTGGCGGAACGGATTCGAAATAGTATCTCCAAACATGAGTTCAAGCTACTCGATGACGAGCGGATTCATCTATCCGTTTCGATTGGGATTGCGAACGGCAAGAGCGAGCACCTTCGTGAGATGATTCGCCTGGCAGATGAATGCTTGTATGAGGCAAAAAATAGTGGCAGAAACCGTACACACGTGACAGAAAGTGTCGTCGGATAGACAAGGCGTATCGGAATCCCGATGCGCTGTTTTCATGTGAAAAACTGTAGACCACGAGATGGCCTACAGTCATAGAGTTGTATGTTCGTCAGCATGCGGTTCCCACGCATCCAAAAAGTTATGGGGCGGGTGAACGCCCTCGAGCGTCCGAAATTCGTAATCTCGCTCTTTCGCATAGCGGATGATTGTATCGAGTGCTTCTGGCGTCATCGAATGATCGTGCGCTAAGATGATGGAAGCAATATTGGCGGCACGATTCGCCTCGAGTCGATTGAACACGCGTTGTTCGACGCGGGCATTGTCTTGTTTATATACATGATCGAGACTACCGACATTCCAGTCCCAAATCTCAAAACCGGCATCGGTCATCACTTGCCAATGCGCAGGCGTCATGCCTTCATCACTCCCGTAAATCGTCCGGGCCATATTCGTATGGATACCGGTCACCTCGTAAACGAGACGTTGTACGTCTTTCATTTGACGGACGGCCGTCATCGGTGATGCATAA
Source organism: Exiguobacterium sp. s160 (assembly GCF_018617575.1). Lineage (NCBI taxonomy): Bacteria > Bacillati > Bacillota > Bacilli > Caryophanales > Exiguobacterium > Exiguobacterium sp. s160. The sequence goes on along the minus strand of NZ_JACSKK010000002.1, from coordinate 172,155 downwards.
AACTCCTCACGCTTGTGTGTCATCCCGTGTAAAGCAATCAAGTGACCCTCATCGACGATGCGGTGAAGGAGATGCTCATTCCCCTCGATATTCTTCCCAAGGATGAAGAAAGTGGCCTTTACCTGATGCTTCTTCAAAATATCGAGCAGCTTTCCGGTTTTCCAGTTCGGTCCATCATCAAGCGTCAGATAGATGAGGCTCGGGTCGTTATACGCTTTCGGTTCCGGGATCGCCGCCTGTGACAAAGTACCAATCAACAAAAAAATAGACATGAGTAATAGAACGCGTTTCTTCATTCCAACAATAGCTCCCTCGAGTCAAAAAACAAGTGACATATGACACATACCTAATCATATATCCGAGACATCGAGACGATAAATTTGTTCGTCGAGTTCTGTCGTGAGATAGGTGAAATTCAATTTCTTCAATAGCGCGATGGACGCCTCGTTCGTCTCAAGGACGCCGGCCTTTAACACTTCCGCACCTTGGTCGGCCAAGTGACGAATCAATCCCGACATCACCTCGAACGCATAACCTTGGCGAGCGCGTGCGGGTGTGATGGTATAGCCAATCCAATACGTCGTACCTTCTTGGTGGATATACACGTCCCCAATCAACCCATCTGTCGCTTGGTCGATGATAGCGAGTTGCATACCGTGTTGAAGTGATTGTGCGCCGAGTAGTGCGTTCTCGTACTCGGTATAGCTAAGACCTTTGAACGATTGATGCTTCATCCAGTCAAAGTCGTTCCGATACGCCATGAACGGTTCGATATCATGTCGTTCGAACGGTCGGATGAGGCAGCGGGTCGTCGTGAATGTCATCGTGAACCCCTCCTGTATCCTCTTAGTGTACCGTGGATGATCAACAGGGGATAGTCATAGAAAAGCCCCTCAATCCTAAGATTGAAGGGCGTGTTGTCAGTTCGTGACCGACGGTGCTTTATAGTGCTGGACGAGCTTGGTAAACAACCGTGGCTAGTAAAAGTACGGTCTTCCCAAGAAGCTCCCCCTTTAATTTGCGAAGCAAATAAGTGGCGAGTAGTTCACTAGCTTATATGACATTTACAAAAAACGTTATCACGACAAATGATAGACCAAGCAAGATGAATGCATATCCTAAGACTTTTGGTCTGAAAAAAGATAGAAAAAAACTGAACAGGATTTCAGTTCCGTCTGTCGGTGATCCGGTCTCTTTAGACTTCGTCTGATCTTTTGACCTAATGAGCAATACGCCAAAGAAGAAAAAGGGGATTGCCGCAATCAAAGAATCAAGGATGTTACTCATTCGATTTTACCTCGTCTTTCATCATCTAGAATGGATTTCTAATCATGAAAAGTATAACATCTCTTTCGCTCTAAGAATCTAACCTAGAAAAAAGATTAATTGTGTGGATCAATAAATAAGGCCGAGTTCGCGATGAACTCGGCCTCTTCTTAAACATGCTTCCGCTGAAACGCTGAAATAGCTTCATATTCTTCCGACAGGTGACGCGACAGGCGAATGTAAATCGGTAAGAGCTCCCGATATACATTCGTCGCTTCCATGTTCGGTGTATGCTCGTGGGTCACTTGAGGCACTTCTTGGAATTCCTCGATGTCCCCGAAGGCATACTCTCCGAGCATGATTGCCCCAAGACATGAACTCTCGTGACTTTCCGGCACGACGACCGGTGTATCGAAGATGTCTGCCATCATTTGGCGCCAGAGGCTCGATTGGGCAAAGCCACCCGTCGCATGGATGCGGTTCGGTGCGCCCGTCAACTCGTCGAGTGCGAGCATGACCGTATAGAGGTTGAAGATGACGCCTTCTAACACAGCGCGGATGAAGTGCTCCCGTTTATGGTGAATGCTAAGCCCGAAGAAGGAACCCCGTGCATTTGAATCCCAAAGTGGAGCGCGTTCGCCCATCAAATACGGATGGAACAGGAGACCGTCCGCACCCGGTTTGACCGTCTCGGCGATTCGGGTCAACACGTCGTATGCGTCAATCCCGAGCCGTTTCGCTGTCTCGACCTCACTTGCTGCGAACTCGTCACGAAGCCAGCGGAGGATGATGCCACCGTTATTGACCGGTCCACCGATCACCCAATGCTTGTCCGTCAGCGCATAACAGAAGATGCGACCTTTCGGATCTTCGACCGGTTCTGAGACGACCGTCCGGATGGCGCCGCTCGTCCCAATCGTCACGGCGACGACTCCTTGTTCGAAGGCACCGACACCGAGGTTCGAGAGCACGCCGTCACTTGCCCCGATGACGAGCGGGAAGTCCCAACCGATCGTCTCGGTCACTTCAGGTGTCACATGTAAAATTTCTGTCGTCGGCACGAGTTCGGATAAATGATCTGGTGTCACACCGGCGACTTCAAGTGCTTCCGTGTCCCAACCCTGTTGTTTCAAATTGAACAATCCCGTTGCCGAGGCGATAGAGTGGTCGACGACGAAGCGTCCCGTCAATCGATAGAAGACATACTCTTTGATGGAGACGAACTTGACTGTCTGTTCAAAGACGTCAGGATGTTCCGTTTTCAACCAGCGCAATTTCGACAGCGGTGCCATCGGATGAACCGGAGTCCCCGTGCGCATATGGAGCGCACTCGCATCAAAGTCGCGTTTGATGTCTTGCGTATATGGATTCGCCCGACTATCGGCCCACGTGATGCTGTTCGTGAGCGGACGTCCTGAGGCATCGAGTGCAATCAAGCTGTGCATCGCCGAACTGAACGATGCGAAGCGAATCGGACCGTCCGCTTTGGCGCGGACCGCCGAGACGGCTTCGAGCACGGCCCCATAGATGACGACCGGGTCTTGCTCGGCCGTCTCCGTATCGGGCGTGAGAAGCGGATACAACACGTTATGTACCGCCAGTTGTTGATGACCGTTGAACAGGACGGCTTTCGTACTCGTCGTCCCGATATCGACCCCAATCGTAAACACACAATCACTTCCTAACTTAGATGATGAATAGGCTAATCAAGAACACGACGGCGAAGCCGGTGAGTCCGATAATTGTTTCCATGATCGTCCATGACTTGAGCGTGTCTTTCACGTCGAGACCGAAGTAACGGTTGACGAGCCAGAAGCCCGAGTCGTTGACGTGTGAGAGGACTGTCGCCCCTGAAGCGATGGCGATAACAATCAAACCGAGTGCCGCGCCCGTGATGTTTTGGATTTCAAGTAGCGGTGTGATGAGTCCTGCTGCTGTGACCATCGAGACCGTTGCCGATCCTTGGGCGACGCGGACGACCGTTGCAATCAAGAAGGCGAGTACGATTGCCGGAAGTGGTGAACCAGCCATCATTTCACCGAGGACGTCACCGACACCTGAGTCGATGAGGACTTGTTTGAACACGCCACCGGCCCCAGTGACGAGGATGATGATCCCGGCTGGTTCGAGTGCTTTCGTTGCAATCTCTTGTACTTCGTCACGTGAATACCCACGGCGTGTCCCGAGGAAGACGAACGTGAGAAGCGTTGCAATCGTCAAGGCGACGAACGGGTGTCCGAGGAACGTCAAGAAGTCACGGACGGCGTTGCCTTCATCCAAGAGTACCGCTGAGAGCGTATTCGCCAAGATTAACACGAGCGGGATCAAGATGAGCGACAAAATCATTTTAAAGCTTGGCAATTCTTTCGATGTGTCGATTTCTTCAAATTCCATGTAGTCCGGAATCGTCACATGAATCTTCTTAGCAATATACTTCCCAAAAACGGGACCGGCTAAAATCATTGCTGGAATCCCGGCGAGGACACCGAATAAGATGACCCAACCGAGGTCGGCACCGATCAAGTTCGCAACAGCGATCGGACCAGGTGTCGGCGGGATGAAGCTGTGCGTGACCGCGAGGCCCGCGAGGAGCGGAATCCCATAGTAGAGAAGCGAACGTCCCGTCTTTTTGGCGAGGCCGTATACGATTGGGACGAGAATGATAAACCCGACATCGAAGAAGACCGGAACGGCGACGATGAACCCGGTAATCCCGAGCGCCCATTGTGCCTTATCTTCCCCGAACTTACTGACGAGAGTCTGGGCGAGGCGTTCCGCGCCACCTGACACTTCAAGCATTTTCCCGAACATCGCACCGAGACCGACGACGACGGCGACGAAGCCGAGCGTTCCGCCCATCCCGTTTTGAATGGAAGCGATGACGTCCCCAAGCGGCATGCCGGCTGCGACCCCGACGATGAGACTGACAAGTAACAATGAAACGAATGCGTGAAGCTTTGTGCGAATGACTAAAAATAAGAGCAAGAAAATCCCGGCTAAGGCGATCAAAATAAGTGTTGAGCCAGACATTGAGTATTCCCCCTAAATTCCGAATATGTAACCGTTTACAGTTTTTGACAAAGGAAAAGGCCATTTCCCCGTGACCTTTTCCGCATACTTTACTTCTTAACGACCGCGTGACCACCGAACTCGTTGCGGAGCGCGGCGACGACTTTACCTGAGAACGTATCGTCTTCAAGTGAGCGGTAGCGCATCATGAGCGACAAGGCGATGACCGGTGCGGCTGCCTGAAGGTCAAGCGCCGTCTCGATCGTCCATTTGCCTTCACCTGATGAATGCATGACTCCACGGATTTCATCGAGCTTCGCATCTTTCTTGAAGGCGTTCTCCGTGAGCTCCATGAGCCAAGAGCGAACGACCGAACCGTGATTCCAGACGCGTGCGACTTGTTCGTAGTCGTAATCGAACGGGCTCTTCTCTAAGATGTCGAATCCTTCCGCGATAGCCTGCATCATCCCGTACTCGATTCCATTATGAATCATTTTCAAGAAGTGACCGCTTCCGGCAGGTCCTGTATACAGGTAGCCGTTCTCGACAGACAAGTCTTTGAAGATTGGCTCGATTGTCGGCCATGCGTCCGCGTCACCCCCGACCATCGTACAGGCACCGTTTCGTGCACCGTCTGTCCCGCCGCTCGTTCCGCAATCAAAGAACTTGATGTCCTTCTCGGCAAACTGTTCGGCGCGTGCGACCGAGAGCTTGTAGTTCGAGTTGCCACCGTCGATGACGATGTCACCCGGTTCGAGTCGCTCATATAGCTCCGCGAGTACCGCTTCCGTGACGTCTCCGGCAGGGACCATCGCCCAGATGACGCGTGGCGTCGACAACTTGCTCACGACATCTTCGAGTGTCGGCACGATTGTGAACGCGTCCGATGTGACGTCCCCGACGTCCGTCCCGACGACTGTATGTCCATGGTCACTCAAGTTGAGGGCCAAGTTGTACCCCATTTTTCCTAAACCAATCAAACCAATTTCCATATTGTCACCCCTGAAAAAGAATTTTTTTCCGTCTCTAGATTCATCATATCAAAATAAATTCGATTTACAAGTCTAATCACGGAATTTTTTTCTTTTTTCGAATATAAAAATTCGACCCCCAAGGTGGAGGTCGAATAATTTAACTCGATGATGCTTTCTTATATTGCTGGAAGAAGACGTCGATGTCTTCCGCCGGCAATGGTCGATTGTAGTAATACCCTTGCGCCTGGTTGCACGATTCGGCTTTTAGGAAAGCGACTTGATTCTCCGTCTCGACACCTTCTGCGATGACGTTCAAATCAAGCTCATGCGCCATGCGGATGATCGTTTTGACGAGGGCGGCGTCCTTCTCGTCACTTTCGATATTCTTCGTGAAGTGCTGGTCAATCTTCAGCGTATCAATCGGGAACAGCTTCAAGTAGCTGAGAGACGAGTAGCCCGTACCGAAGTCGTCGATCGAAAGGTGCACACCGAGGGCGACGAGCTCGTGCATCGTCTCGATGGCACGGTCCGCGCTCTGGATGACGCTCTCGGTCAACTCGAGTTCTAAATACTGTGCCTCGAGACCGGACGCGTCAAGGGCGCGGCTGACGACTTCCGGTAAGTCTTTTTGCGCGAACTGAATGGCCGAGATGTTGACGGCGACCCGGAACGGGGGGATGCCGGCATCTTGCCACGCTTTGTTTTGGCGACACGCCTCATTCAAGACGAACTCGCCGAGACGGTGGATGCTTCCCGTCTCTTCGGCGATCGGAATGAACTCACCAGGGGAAATCATCCCGAGTTCTGGATGGTGCCAGCGGACGAGCGCCTCCATGCCGATGATGCTCTCCGTCTCCAACTGGATTTGCGGTTGATAGTGGACGGTGAACTCGCCACGCCCGATTCCTTTTCGGAGTGCCATCGACAAGTTCGAACGACGGGACACAGATTCGTTCAATTCGTTCGTGAAGAATTGATAGCCGTTTTTCCCGTCTGCCTTCGCCCGATACATGGCGATATCGGCGTTTTTGATTAAATCCTCTGCCGTATCCCCGTCGGACGGGTGAAGACTGATTCCAATGGAAGCTCCGGTGAACACTTCCTCGTTCTCGAGTTCGAACGGTGGGTTCAAGACGTTAATCAACTCTTGCGCGCGATGGGCCGCGAGGTTACTTTTCGTATACGGTGACAAGATGATGAACTCATCTCCGCCGAGACGGGCGAGCGTGTCCGACTTTTGAATCGTCGACTGGATCCGGGTCGTCACTTGCTTCAAGAATTGGTCGCCGATCGAGTGACCGAACCGATCGTTGATGACTTTGAAGTTATCGAGGTCGATATAGTATAGGGCGAACGGTTCTTGCTGGGATTGACCGAGTAGCGCATCGAGGCGGTCGCTGAATAGACGGCGGTTCGGGAGACCGGTGAGCGGGTCCAAATAGACGAGGTCGTTGATTTGCGCCTCGATTCGTTTCCGTTCACTGATGTCACGGATGATGCTACTGAAGAAGATGCCCTTGTCCGTCTTCCATGTACCAAGTGACATCTCAATCGGGACTTCGACACCGTCTTTTCGTAAGCCGATCAGTTCGACCGTTTGACCGATGACACGTTTCTCACCCGTCTTCTCGTAACGTTGCATCCCGCGTTCGTGCGCATCACGGAAGCGTTCCGGAATGATGGCGACAATCGATTGCCCGACCATCTCCTCATACGTATATCCGAACAAGTCAGTCGCTCCTTGATTCCATTGGAGGATGACACGGGTATGGTCGGCGACGATGATGGCATCAGACGCCGATTCGATGATCGATTCAAACTTCATCTCGAGTTCTTCAGACTGTGCCTCGAGCTGTGATGCCGTCCTAAGAGAGATATACATGATCACGAACAAGGTCATGACGCTCGCTGCGATGACGTAGGCGAGAAGAGTGCTATCGACCGCATAACTGCTCATCGACTTGCTGACTCCTTCCGTCGGCGTGAAACGGGCGGCACCCATCCCAACGTAGTGCATTCCGGAAACAGCGACACCGATCAAGACCGAACTGGCGAGACGGCGCCAATGGAACCGCGAGACGTTCGGGATATAAAAGAGAATATACAGTCCGACGAGCGATGCTACATAAGCAACAAGTGCAGACGCGATCCACATGACCGGGTCATAGGTGAGGATGGCGTTCATCTGCATCGCTTCCATCCCGATGTAATGCATCGAGACGACCCCGACACTGATCAAGAATGCGCAAAAGACGAGTTGCGTCGGTCGTGTCTCCGGATGGCTGATGATCCAGAAGGCGAGACCGGAGGCGACGACGGCCGGTACGATTGACAATAAGACAATCCCGAGATGATACGTCACATCATCGTTTAGGTGAAACGCCAGCATGCCGATAAAGTGCATCGCCCAAATCCCGAGCCCGAGACTGAAGGCCCCGGCTGCGACCCAGCTGAATCGTGAGGCGTATTTCGCATATTTCAAACGACTGCTAATATCGAGGGCGACACCGGCAGCGAAGATGGCAACGGCGATGGAAAGAATGACGAGTGGTAAGTTGTGCGAGCTACTGAGGTGATGTTCGATTCGAAACAGTCCTTTCGATTTCAAATGGTACAAAGAGTGAACTAGTCAAAAAGTGCTTAATTAGAGTAGCACATGAATCAATCCCACTTCCTGTCTCCTTTTGTAAGGTGGGTCAATCTTTTAGACGAATCACACATTGCGGAATTTTTTTCGAAACGGTATCGTTAGATGAAGAAGAGAAAGGGTGATTCTTGATGGAAACGATGAACGGGACGGCCCGCATCCGTGGTGCCTATTCGACACTCAGCAAGAAAGAACAGCGTATTGCCGACTACATCTTAAAACAACCAGAACAAATCATTCATCATACGATCAATCAAGTGGCAGATGACCTTGACGTCGCCGAATCGACAGTGTTCCGCTTTTGTCAGCGCGTCGGCTTCAAAGGCTATCAGGCGCTCAAAATCGCACTCGCCTCGGATGTCGTCGCACCGCTCCAAGACATCCATGAAGACATCACGGAGGCGGACACGGCGCTTGAAATCGCGGAGAAAATTTTTTCGACGAACGGGAAGACAATCGAGTCGACGCGTCAGATTTTAGAAGGGGACTCCTTGGAGAAAACCGTTGAATTGTTCCTCGGGGCACGCCGCATCGAATTCTTCGGGAGCGGTGGGTCAGCGGTCGTCGCGTTAGACGCATACCACAAGTTCGTCCGAAGCGGGCTACAAGTGAGCGCCATCCTCGAGTCACACATGCAGCTCATGTCGGCCTCACAATTGACGACAGAAGACGTCGCCGTCGTCATCTCGCATTCCGGGGCTTCTAAGGAAACACTCGATATCGCCAAACTCCTAAAAGAGAAAGGTGTCCCGACGATCGCCATCACGAACTATGCGAAATCACCACTCTCGAAGATTGCCGACGTCTCGCTTTATACGGTGTCTCAAGAGACGGCGTTCCGTTCAGAGGCGCTCGCTTCCCGAATCGCGGAGCTCAGCTTGATCGATGCCTTGTTTACAGCTGTCATGATGCGACGTGGGGACGCGGCACGTGCGTCTCTCCAACAGATGCGTGAGGCGATTTCAATGCGCCGAATCTAGAGAAAACAGGGTTAACTTCTACAAAAAGGTGGAAATTATAAACTCTGAGGGCAAAGCGAGGCTTAGAGAGAGAAGGTGGACCGATGAACCATATTGATTTTTTATCTTCCGACCACTACAACGAGTTCAAACGGTTAGCACAGCGGCTCACGGATCCTGGCAGTACCAGTCGTGAATACTTCGCCGCACTATATGTACTTGCGGGTCATTCGCATATCCGAGAATGTTTGCTTCCTTATATTGACCTCGAAGCAGGGAAGATTCGAACCTCCACAATCATCGATGATAATACGTTCGATAAACGAGAGTTTGTTCTCGCCAAACTCGTCATTCATTTGTATAACTCAAAAGAATGGGTCCTTCCGACCGAGTTGATCGCCTTACCGGAAGAAGACTATAAACTAGCGATGCAGGCGATCACGCTTTGCCGAAATGAACAATTTGACGGGGTCACGATCCCGAGCGACTGATGACACCCTGTTCCGTTTCCGACAGGGTGTTTTTCGTTTAGTGAAAAAGGAGGAGAGACCGTGTCACTCAATACATCGATGTTGGCTATTCTGCTCATACTGTTTATCGTAGTGATGACCGGACCCCCGTTGTTACTTTTCTATTTCTGGCGACGGGACCGACACCAGCGTGAACACTCCGTCCTCCGCAACTTCCCGATTCTCGGTAAGCTTCGATACATGTTCGAGAAGATGGGACCGGAGCTTCGTCAATATTTGTTTTTGAATGACAATGAGGCAAAACCGTTCTCGCGAAACGAATATGAAGCGGCCGTCATTGCCGGGAAATATAAGTCGCGCATCATCGGCTTCGGTTCGGAGCGAGACTTTGACGCGGGTGGGTTCTATCTTCAAAACGCCCTTTATCCGACGAATCGGAACGAGCTACGGATCGACAATTCAACGAAAGTGTCGACATGGGTGTATGAACTCGATGAGGATAACCTCTTCACCCGAAAAGAGCATCTCGTCGAACGTGACATCTCTCCGTACTTATTGACAGAAGAAGACACCATCATTATCGGGAAAGAGACGTGTCGGGAGCCGTTCTACGTCCGCGGGCTCGTCGGGCAGTCAGCGATGAGCTTCGGTTCGCTCGGTGACAAGGCAATCACGGCCCTTTCCATCGGACTCGGCCGGGCGGGCGGGACATGGATGAACACGGGGGAAGGCGGTCTTTCGGACTATCATTTGAAAGGAAATGTCGACATCATCTGCCAAATCGGTCCGGCACTATTTGGTGTCCGGGATGAAGACGGGGCGTTTTCGGTGGAAGCGTTCAAACAGAAGAGTGCGCTCCCGCAAGTGAAGGCGTTCGAATTGAAACTCGCGCAAGGGGCGAAGACGCGTGGGGGACATATCGATGGCTCGAAAGTGACCGAGGAGATTGCCCGCATCCGACACGTGCGTGTCGGTGAGACGATTGACAGCCCGAACCGATTCTCCGAGTTTCAGACGCACAAGGAACTGTTGGGCTTCATCGAAAAGTTGCGTGAGATTGGTGGGAAGCCGGTCGGCATCAAGCTCGTCGTCGGCAATATACAGGACATGGAATCGCTCGTCGAAGCGATGGCGACGTCTCAAATCGTGCCAGACTTCATCACGATTGATGGGAGTGAAGGCGGAACAGGGGCGACGTATCAGGAACTCGCCGATACGGTCGGGTTGCCATTGAAGGCGGCACTCCCATACGTCCATCGCTTGTTGATCGACCACGGTCTTCGTGACCGGATCAAACTGTTCGCCTCGGGGAAACTCATCACGGCGGACAAGGTGGCGATTGCTCTCGCCCTCGGTGCCGACCTCGTCAACATCGCCCGCGGGCTCATGTTCAACGTCGGCTGCATCCAGGCGCAGGTGTGTCATACGAACCGTTGTCCGGTCGGTGTCGCGACGACCGACCCGAAACTGCAGCGTGCTCTTGTCGTCGACGAGAAGAGCTTTCGGGTCACGAACTATATCATCTCGCTTCGGGAAGGACTGTATAATATGACGGCCGCCGCAGGGGTCCGTTCCCCGACGGAACTGTCACGAGAACACGTGATTTATCAGGAGCCGGACGGGCGTGTAAGAACAATCGAATAAAACATTCACTGCGTTTTAGCAGTAGCTTTATAGCTTCTTTGAACGAACGATTCGAATAAAATAGGATTTTCTAACAACCGTTGACCACGCAAACACATTCGTCGTGGGCGCAACTTGGCGTGACTAGGGGTGACAAAATAATCATCCGGATACGTGCGAAGTACCTGACGAATGACCTCTCGAATCGAAACCGGGTCATCTTTCACCCATTGCTCATGCATCGACGGGACATTGTCGAGAATGAGTTGAATCTGGTCGTCGTTACGAATGAACGGATTCACACAGACGCGTCTGGTTTGAGCTCCTTGGAACACATGAAACGTGTGGGTGAGGGTATCGTCATCAATCGAACCGATGACATATCCCGTTTCCCATGCTTTACCGCAACCATCCCATACAGAAAAGAGGTGTCCCGGATATACGATTGTCGTATTCGATCGCTCCATCACTTCATACCGATGGTGATCCCCGAGCGCGACATAGGCAAAAACATGAGGGTGAAGTCGAGTATTCGAAAAGGCACTTGCACGCCCATGACTAAGTAGCAGGTTAGGGTGTGATGGTTCGAGCGGAGGAATGTGATTGAGGGCTTCGACTAATCCGACCTGGTTCGACGTGCAACTAACCCCGTATATGCCGACTCCTAGAGCCGGGTCGAAGCGATATCCTGGTTCGACAAAACAATGGACGTGGGTAACCGTCTCCCACACTTTCTTGTCACGATGGCGATTGACGTCATGTTCGCCAAAGACGATATAGATGGACGCACCGAGGAATGTCCATTCTTCTAAATAAGGCATAAGGTCATATGAATCACTGACCTCGATGTCTCCGGCAATCAGTACCGCAGCGATCTCGTGTTCACGAATAACTGATGCGAGTTGCTGGAGTTTGTCGCGTTGAATGTCAAAGCTAGACCGTTCCGCATGAATCGCATCTCCTGTATATCGAGCGTGATGTAGGTCGGCAATATGTAAAAAGTTTGGCATGTGGTTCAACTCCTCAACCTAGCAGTTCTGCCTCACATGAACAAAATCCTTCAAAAGGTACTAAGAAATGGAGTGAACGGGAACACGTAACTGTTGGAGATTATTCGAGGAGGGATTCCATGAAAGCTCTATTTTTGAACTGCACGTTAAAAGGTGGCGACACGACGTCGCATACAGAAGGACTGATTCGTGACATCTTGCCGCATTTTGACGCGCTTGGGGTCGAGTCGGAAATCGTTCGGATCGTCGACTATCACGTCGAGTTCGGGGTGACAGAAGATGAAGGGGACGGGGATGAATGGCCACAGATTTTTGAGAAAGTGAAAGGGGCAGACATCGTCGTCATCGGGACACCCCTTTGGCTCGGGGAGAAGAGTAGTGTCGCGACGCAAGTGGTCGAGCGGTTATACGGGGGCAGCGGCTTGACGAACAAGTCAGGTCAGGCGATCTACTACAACAAAGTCGGCGGGGTGGTCGTCACCGGGAATGAGGACGGGGCGAAACACGCATGTGCTGGTATTCTTTATGCCTTATCCCACATCGGTTTCACCGTGCCACCGAATGTCGATACGTATTGGGTCGGGGAAGCAGGACCAGGTGATTCGTATATCGATGCCGGGCGTGACAATGCGTTCACGAAGTCACACGGGAAGACGATGGCGTATAACCTCGTCCATTTCGCGCGCATGTTGAAGGTACACCCGATTCCGGCAGAAGGAAATACGATGGAGTGAAGAGTGGCCTCGGCATACGCCGAGGCCATATGGATTACTCCTTCTTCTCCACCGCATGTCCCCCGAACTCATTTCGGAGCGCGGCGACGACTTTACCGGAGAACGTGTCGTCTTGGAGCGAGCGTTGGCGCATCATGAGCGAGAGGGCGATGACCGGCGTCGGCACGTCATACTCGAGCGCCGTCTCGACCGTCCATTTGCCTTCACCCGATGCATGCATGACCCCGCGGATGTCATCGAGCTTCGCATCTTTGGAGAAGGCGCTCTCGGTCAGTTCCATGAGCCATGAACGGATGACAGAGCCGTGATTCCAGACACGGGCGACATCCTCATATTCATAGTCAAACGGGCTTTTCTCGAGCACTTCGAACCCTTCAGCGATTGCCTGCATCATGCCATACTCGATCCCGTTATGGACCATCTTCAGGAAATGACCACTCCCACTCGGACCGGCGTACAGATACCCGTTGTCGGTCGAGACGTCTTGGAACAGCTGCTCGATTTTTCCGAACGCTTCCAAATCCCCACCAATCATCGTACAGGCCCCGTTCCGTGCCCCGTCCATGCCGCCACTCGTCCCGACATCAAAGAAATAGATGAGCTTTTCTTTAAAGTGCTCAGCGCGACGCATCGACTCCTTATAGTTCGAGTTGCCCCCGTCGATGACGATGTCCCCAGGGGAGAGAGCTTCATATAAAACGTTCAACACATGTTCGGTCACGTCTCCTGCCGGTACCATCACCCAGATGACGCGTGGCGCCTTCAGTGCAGCGACGACTTCTTCTAAAGACTGTTTTGTCTCGAACTGACTCGTCGAGACGTTCCCCGGGTCATAGCCATAGACGCGATGCCCGTTGTCCGTCAAGTTCAGTGCCAAGTTCAGCCCCATCTTCCCGAGCCCGATCATTCCGATTTCCATTCGTTCCACCCCATTTGTTAGATTGGTTGTCTTAATAGGGTTACCCGAAACAATCGGGATTCAAAAGAGCGGTTTGATCGGGTCGACGCGATAAGCGAGGATACGGGACACCGGAATCATCTCACCATCCGATAATGAAATCTGTCCCGTCAATGAGTTTAAGGATTGGAGGGTCTGTTCAAATGTTTGATAGGCGTCATATTCGGAACTGCCATACACGATAAACTCACAAGTTTGTTTTTGGTCTAAAAAACACGTCACGATGAAGCGCATCGATTAATCCCCTTATTCATCAAATGGGTTACTATTACATTTATTTTAATGATTCATACATATTTTACAAAAAATAAAACAAATGAACCATTATGTTTTCTGAAAATAAGGAAAAGGAACTATGAAAAACGATAAACTTTCGACATTCTTTCCATATTGGCGCAAAAAAATGTGATCAATTTTGAAATCGTGACCAAATGTGTAGGGCTGTTGTAGGACATGCAGGCATTTCACTCGAAGGGCGTATGTTATGATGGACAGCATCTTATTAAACTTTCAAAAAGTCTTGTCGATACTAGCGATATGAGAAATCGACAACGTCCGACAAGTATTCACCTCTTTTATAAAAAAGCGGAAAACTCTGTCGATTCAGCGTGATAAAATGAAACCTGTGTCAATTATGGTCAATCGGGGATAGAAAGGTGCTTATGTCATGGAAGAGCAACAGCCTAAAAAGAGAGTCAAGAAACGTCGTCGTAAAGTGTCACCCGCGAAGCGCATCGCCATCATCGCAGGTGCTGTGATTGGAGTGTTCCTGCTCATTGGAGCCGGGATGGCCTACTATTTGTATAATCAAGTCGATTCAACAGTCGACCGTTTGAACGAATCGGCCGGGCTCAGCCCAGAACGGATGAACCAACAGACAATCTCGGATAAAAAACCGGTCTCGGTGTTACTGCTTGGGGTCGACCGTCGCGCGGACGAACAGGGACGCAGCGACTCGATCATCGTCATGACGCTCAACCCGAACTCGGATGAGAGCGCGATGCTGAGCATCCCGCGTGATACGAAGACGGAGATCGTCGGGAAAGGGACGACTGACAAGATCAACCATGCTTACGCGTTCGGCGGCGCCGAGATGGCGATGGATACGGTCGAAAACTTCCTCGGCATCCCAATCGATTATGTCGCGGAAGTCGATATGAAAGGCTTTCAGGACGCGGTCAACTTATTCGGCGGCGTCGAAGTGACGAACAAGTTCGCCTTCACGTCAGGTGAATATTCGTTCGAACCGGGGACGGTCAACCTTGACGGAGCAGAAGCGCTCGCTTATACACGGATGCGCTACGATGACCCGAGCGGAGACTTCGGTCGCCAGGAACGTCAACGTGACGTCATTACGGCGCTCGTCAATAAAGGAACGGATAGCTTCTCGATCGCACGATTCAACAACATGCTCGACGTCCTCGGCAACAATGCCAAGACGAACGTGACGTTCAAAGACATTCGAACGCTCTCGAGCGACTACATGACGGCTTTCAAAAACCAAAGCGTTCTTCGTCTTGAAGGCAGCGGCGGCAAAGAGAGCGACGGCATCTACTATTGGAACCCGGACGAGGCATCACTCGACGAAGTGAAGTCGTACCTCGGACAATTGATGGAACAATGACAGCGGCACTCGATTCGGATGAATCGGGTGCTTTCCTTTGTGGCATAATAAAAAGAAAAAGGAGTGACGGCCGTGCTCGATCGACTGACCCGACTCGCCATCGATGTGAGACATCGCTTCAAGGACCATCATATTAACGACTATAGCGCCACGCTCGCCTTCTTTTGGTTTCTCGCCATCTTCCCGATGTTCTTCGTGCTGTTCGCCGTCATGGCGTGGTTCAAGATCGATCAGGCGTTATTGATCGAACAGATCGAGACGCTCGTGCCGGGGTCGAGCGTGCGGGAATTGTTGTCGATCGTCTACGACGTCAGTGGCAACTTGAATAGCGGGCTCGTGTCGGTCAGTGCTATCATCGCCTTTTGGTCGGCCTCGAACGGGACGGCCCGTCTCGTCAAACTGACCGTCTTCGCTTATGGGGAGACAGAGGCGCGCGGATATGTGTGGCGCCGACTGATCGGCTTGATGACAATCCTTGCCGGCAGTATCGGTGCCGTCATCCTCATCGTCTTCCACGTCTTCGGACAGGAGTTCCTCGATTTATTGTATGCGCTCTATCCTCAGGTCGAGGAGTTCGATCGTCTCTCGACGCTCACGCGTTATACGATCTCGACAATCATCTTGATTTTTGCGTTCTCGTTTTTCTATAAAATTGCCCCACAACAACGTGTCCGATTTATCGAGACATTACCGGGTGCCATTTTCGCCGTCATCTCCTGGCAACTCATCTCGACAGGCTATAGCGTCTATGTCGAGCGGTTCTCGATCCTTGGGGATACGTACGGCACGATCGGGGTCGTCATCCTGCTTCAAATCTGGCTCTATTTGACGGCGGCGACGATGCTCATCGGGGCGGAAATCAATGCCGCCTGGCCACAGCATATGCACCGGACCCCGATGAAGACTCATTTCCCATAAGAATTGGAAAGAAATGATTAGCATTTTTTGGAGACATGCTATAATCCAATGTGGAGCTCGGGAAAAGAAATACAAACTGGACTTATGAAAGAAGGTGGCCCGATATGGCAAAACATCAGAAGAAATCAAAGTGGAAATGGATCCTTGGCATCACAGCGGGCGTACTGACACTTATGCTTGTCGCAGGCGGCTTGTTCGTCTGGTCGATGGTCGACGAGGTCAATGACACGGTGACAAAAGTAAATGATAACTTACAGATCAGTCCGGAACGAAAACAAGTCGAGACGATTGAAGAGAAGCGCTCGGTGTCCGTGCTGTTACTCGGGATCGACAGACGGGGCACGGAACAAGGGCGAAGTGACTCGATCATCGTCCTGACGATGAACCCGGATACGAACGAAGGGGCGATCCTCAGCATCCCGCGTGACACGAAGACGGAGATCGTCGGTCGTGGCTATCGCGATAAGATCAACCACGCCTATGCGTTCGGCGGTGCCGAGATGGCGATGGACACGGTTGAGAACTTTTTAGATATCCCGATTGATTACGTCGTCGAGGCGGACATGGAGGCGTTCACGGAAGTCGTCGATGCGCTCGGCGGGATCACCGTCATGAACAAGTTCGCCTTCAGCTCGGACGGCTATTCGTTCCCGGTCGGTGAAGTGACGCTCGACGGAGAGAAGGCGCTCGCCTATACACGGATGCGCTATGACGACCCGAACGGGGACTTCGGTCGCCAAGAACGACAGCGCGATGTCGTCTCGGCCATCATCGAGAAGGGGCGCACGGACTTCTCGCTTGAGAAAGTGACGAACCTATTAGACGTCGTCGGCAACCGGGCGAAGACGAACATCGAGTTCAAGGAACTTGTGACGCTCTCGACCGACTATATGGGTGCGTTCCGCAACGCAAGCACGCTCCGCATCGAAGGCGGCGGGGGACTCGAGTCGGACGGCATCTATTATTGGAACCCGGAACCGGCGTCACTCGACGGGATCCAGACCGAACTGAAGCGCTTGATGGAATAAGTCGTCCGATTAGGGCGGCTTTTTTTGTTTTGAAATCGGTGAGAAGTGAAAAAAGGTAGAGAGACAGGAGAAGGAGGGAAACGTATGGATTGGCAACAGATTGAACCGATTCTGAATAAATGGGGTGGCGATGAACAGGCGTGGCATCGTCTATTTGACAAGTGGGAAAGTCACGGCTGGCATGATCACGAAGCGCCGAGCGAGAAGACGAACGTTCTACTTGTCGATGCGAGTCTCGTCACGACGGACGGGAAGCCTGATATGGGGGCACTTCATGACGTCCTAGCTAAGCATGTCGCGGGTACAATCAGCGACTTGCATCTCGTTTCGCTCTTTCCTTACATTGGGCGCCAGACGGACACGGCGGTCGACCCACGCATCCGGTTGTATGAGGACTTAGGGGAGTTAAGCGACGACTTTCAACTCATGTACGAACTCGACCCGGTCGCATACAACGTCGAACAGTTCGACGTACTCTCGGAGACGGACGCACTCATCGAGCGGCTCGCCTATGGGGCGACAAAAATCAGAGTCCATGCCCAGTCGTTCCGAGGGATGACACGTGAAGAAGTACAGGACGTACTCAACCTGTGGCATATCGTCTTGCATCACTATAAGCCGAACGGGCAGCTCATTCTCGCTGAGGACGCGCTCGATGAAGCAGAGCCGTATCTCGATGTCGTGGACGCCGTCTGTCACTTCGATCTAGCAAGTCACGTGACGCTCGCACTCGCGCAAGGGAAGGCGACGCGACTGACCGAATGGGCGCGAAAGATGACGGCACCGCCTGAAGGGAAGACGTACTTCCATTTCTTGTCGAGCGCCGAGCGCGACCCATTCGAGAAGAATCTATTGGACAATCATGAGCCGATGCTCCTAGCGGCCCATAGTATCTTGTTCTCGCTTCAAGGGATTCCGTCTGTTGACTATCGGACGCTATTCGGGGTGAGCGGACCAACGGACGAGGAAGAACTCGTCCAATCGCTGAAGAAAGACGAGACACGACTGAATCGCTTCTCGGGGATCATAGGTCAGCTCAACGTGAAACGGACAGAGCCGGCATTGTCACCCTATGCGACCCAACGGATCATAGACGTCGACCCGCACGTGTTCGCCGTCGAGCGGGAAGAGAAAGGGCGTACGGTGCGTCTCTATACGAACGTGAGTGAGAGCGAAGTTGAATTGGATGTTCAAGGAACGAACCTGTTCACGGGGGAACGAATTGAGAAAATCACATTGTCTCCGTATAGTTATGTATGGGTACGCGAATAGGTCTTTTGAATCAATAATGAATTTTCGTTCATAGGTGTATTGACTCATATGATGAATAGGCGGAAAATGGAAGAGTAGGAAGTTTGTACACATCAATAGTCAGTCATCAAAGGAGCGGATTTCCAATGGATTCATCTTTCTTTCTCATGATGTTTCGGTTGACGATGCAATCATTTCTATACTGGATGATCGCGATTTTATTCTTAGCTTTTGGCACATACCTCATCTTCTACCTGTTGGATCGAGAGCGTGCGAACGTGTATCGGACGTGGTGGCGGATTAGTTTCTACGCGGCCTTCCTCGGTTTCACGGTACTTGGGTATGTGTGGGAGAAATTCATGATGGTCGATGTATGGAAATTTATTGTAGTCGCCTTGCTCGTCGTGGTCATCGACTTCGGGCTCATGTCAAGAAAAGGAAAGATGAATCAAAAAAATCAGCTGACGGAAGAACAATCGTTCTGACGCCAGCTGATTTTTTTAGTTATATCCGTTTGGGTTGTTCGACTGCCAGTTCCAGGCGTCGCGGCACATGTCGCGAATGTCATGCTTCGCTTCGAAGCCGAGCATCTGTTTCGACTTCGTCGGGTCGGCAAAACATGTGGCGATGTCACCAGGACGACGATCCGTCACGTTGTACGGCACCGTCTTGCCACTCTCTTGTTCGAACGCACGGACAAGGTCAAGAACACTATAGCCTGTCCCTGTTCCGAGGTTGAACGCCTCGACACCTTTCTGGTCCATGATGTAGTCGAGCGCCTGCAAATGACCTGATGCGAGGTCGACGACGTGAATATAGTCTCGTACGCCTGTTCCGTCCGGTGTGTCATAGTCGTCACCGAAGACGCTCAGTTCGTTCAACTTGCCGACAGCGACTTGCGTAATATACGGCATGAGGTTGTTCGGCACGTCGAACGGGTCTTCGCCGATCTGACCGGATGGATGTGCCCCGATCGGGTTGAAGTAGCGAAGGAGGGCGATGCTCCATTCTGAGTCGGCGACGGCGACATCACGTAAGATGTCCTCGATCATGAGCTTCGATCGGCCATACGGGTTCGTCGCGCTGAGCGGGAACGACTCGTCGATCGGTGTCCGTTCCGGCATCCCATACACGGTCGCCGACGAACTGAAGACGATCCGTTTCACATCGAATGCCTGCATGACTTCTAACAGGACGGTCGTGCCGACGACGTTGTTTTCGTAATAGCGGAGCGGTTCTCTCACCGACTCACCGACAGCTTTCAGCCCTGCGAAGTGGATGACGGCATCGATCGTATGTGTCAAGAAAATCTGTTCGAGTAATGCTCGGTCGAGGATGTCACCGAGATAGAAGGTGACTTCTTTTCCGGTCATCGCCTCGACCCGGTTCAATGCCTCGCGGCTACTGTTTGATAAGTTGTCGAGTACGATCACCTCGTGCCCGGCTTCAAGTAATTGGATGACAGTATGCGTACCGATATAGCCGGCACCACCCGTCACAAGAATCGTTTGAGTCATATGGAATACTCCTTTATTTGTCTAATTTCGTCAGACGAACGCGCGTCGAGTCGTCTTCGCCGATGAAGAGGCGTAGTGAGTAAGTGTCACTTTCATAGACAACACCATCCTCTGTCTCGTACGTCGGTTCACCGAGCTCGAGGAACGTCTCTTTCGTCTGATCCGTGTTCGACCAGTCGATTGCCTCGACTTGCTCGTTCTTCATCGTGAAGAAGAGACCACGGTAGACGAGATACTCATGTAGGGCGTCTGAGTCGAAGCCACTTGCGGCACCAATATTTCCGACCAATTCATTCTCGTTCATCCCGAAGTAAGCTTCCGGCGACTCGTCAAATAACGTCTGATTGACGGAAGTCGACAACCAGTCCAATACGTCAGCATCACTGATGGAGGCAGCCGACCATTCGGTGACGACTTCATCGCGTGACACCCAACCCGTCAACTCATTCAGACCAAGGTCGAGTAGGAGGGCATCGTCGCGTTCTTCGATGACGTCATAACGGTCCCCGATGTCGGCGACGTAGACGACATTTTCGCTATCCGGTTCACTGAGGAGCGGGGCATTTTTGACGCCAATCCACACTTCTTCCATTGCCTTCGTTTCGGCGACCGGTTCAGCTTCTGGTGTGACGGGTTCTTCGGTAGCAGTCGGTGTCGATGATGATGTGATGAGGTCAGATACCATCGGATAAGCCGCATACCCACCGACGGATAAAAGAATGATGGCGAGTAGTCCGATTAACCAACCACGACTTTTCTTTCGACGTGGACGAGCCGGTTTGATTTCACGATGAGATTTCATACGCTCCGTCCGTGAAGGGATCGTCGACTCCGGGACGTAACGTGGTTTCATCGTTGTTGCTTCAGTGGATGTTTCGGTTTCCGGTTCTGTCGTTTCTTCGGGAGACGGTTCAACCACCGCCTTAGGGACGACCGGTTCGGCAACGCGTTGTGGTGTTGGCTTTACAGCTTGTGGGACGATTGCTTCCGAGTGAAGCATCTCACTCTTCTCGAGAAGAGCGACGTAATAGGTCAAAAGGTCTACGTCCGTCTTCCCTTCTTTCAACCAGTTCGAAAAGTCCGCACCAGATTTTTCTTCAACAGAGAGCGAATCGTTTATCTCTCCAGTCAGTTCATGATAAGAGGCGGCAAGTGATTTGCCGTCTGCTAAATTTGTCTCAATACGTTGCTGGACGATGTCTCGTGTCTGTCGGTCGAGTGTGGCGTACAGCTGGAGTAGGCGCTCACTTACATGCACTAGGGGGTCTCCTCCTTTGTTAAGTTCTTCCTTTCAAAGTTTAGCAGATTTACATGTCAAAAAACCCATTTTTTTAAAAACGGGTCATCAACCGATGAAAATTTTGCTATACTGTTTTGGTATTGTCATTTTAAATATTATCTGCGGGAATTTTCCAGCAGTGAATTTACCGGCACAAAGGAGAGAAGGACGGAATATGAACGAAGAAACGATTTCCCTCGGAGAATTATTCTCCATCTTGAAGCGGAGCAAGTGGCTCATCGCTAGTTTAACCATCATGGCGGCACTCATTGCCTTTTTAGTGAGCTCATTTGTGATCAGCCCGACGTATGAGGCGTCGACGCAAGTGCTCGTCGCACCAAAAGAATCACAAAACAACATGATTGACAGCAGTCAAATC
Organism: Exiguobacterium sp. s160; assembly: GCF_018617575.1. Taxonomy (NCBI): domain Bacteria; kingdom Bacillati; phylum Bacillota; class Bacilli; order Caryophanales; genus Exiguobacterium; species Exiguobacterium sp. s160. Next base: position 150,509 of record NZ_JACSKK010000002.1, on the reverse strand, counting down.
CAATCGTCGGTCACACTCGTCAACACGTATCGTGTCATCATTCAAAGTCCTGCCATTCTCGAGCAAGTGCAAGAAAATGTTGTCGGGGCACCTGAGAACATCAGTAATTTGATCTCGGTGAATAGTGAACAAAACTCACAAGTTATCAACATCGCCGTCCAACATACGAACCCGGTCATCGCGACAGATATCGCCAATGAGATTGGGCGTGTCTTCTCGAAAGAAGTACCTGAACTCATGAGCGTCGACAATGTCAAGGTGTTATCGGATGCGAACGTCCCGATGCTTCCGGTCAAACCGAACATTTTACTCAATACAGCGATTGCAGCCGTACTCGGAATGATGATTGGTGTCGCGATCGCGTTCCTTAAAGTCGTCCTCGATCGTCGCATCAAGACAGAACAAGATGTCGAGACGATTCTCGAGCTTCCGGTTCTCGGGTCCATCCCGGTCATCGATCGTGTCGAGATGCAGCAACAACGTCAAGCGAAGGTGAAGGGGGAAGAGGTCCGTGTTTAAGTTTGGAAAAAAGAAATCAAAACATATTCAGTACGATAAGACAGGTCGTGACTTGATCACGGTCTATAAACCGAAGTCGCCAATCTCGGAGCAGTATCGGACGATCCGAACGAACCTCGAGTTCACCGCAGTGGATGACGAGTTACAGACAGTTGCGATTACATCCTCGTCGTCAGGCGAAGGGAAGTCGACGACTGCGTCCAACTTGGCCGTCGTCTATGCCCAACAAGGCAAACGCGTCTTATTGATGGACTGTGACATGCGCCGTCCGACGGCTCACTTCACGTTCCGTCTTTCGAACGGGATTGGGCTCTCGACCGTCCTTGCGAAGAAGACGACACTTGATAAAGCGATCCACTCGACGCAAGTCGAAAACTTGGAACTGATGGCAGCGGGGCCAATCCCGCCGAACCCGTCTGAGTTACTCTCGTCGAAAATGATGGACCGTACACTCGAAGAGTTGAAACAGCATTATGACGTCATCATCTTGGACGCACCACCGATGATGCAAGTCGCAGACACACGCCTGTTGGCACGCAAAGTAGACGGCGTCGTCCTCGTCGTTGGTTGTGACAAGTCAGACCGTCAGATGGTCGTCAAAGCGAAAGAGCAATTGGTCCTTGCAGATGCCCACATCCTCGGAGTCGTTCTCAACAAGCGCGAGCCACAAGGCAGCGACGATTACTACTATTACTACGCGTACGAATAAAAGGAGAATCACGTCATGATTGATATCCATTGTCATCTTCTCCCGGCCGTCGATGACGGTCCGGGAACGGTCGAACAAACAATCGAGATGGCGAGACGCGCCGTAGAGGAAGGGGTGACCGCAATCGTGGTCACCCCCCACGCGTTTCACCCTCAATTCGAGACAGAAGACTTGAACGTCCAAGAAGCCACCGCAACACTTCAAAACGTCTTGCATCAAGAAGGAATCAAGCTCGACATTTATCCAGGTCAAGAGATTCGCGTGTTCGGTGATCTCGTTCAAGCACTTGAAGACGGGGAAGCCCTCTCACTCGCTGGCTCACGCTACGTCCTCGTCGAGTTTCCGAGCGATACGGTCCCGGCGTATGCCGAGCAATTATTCTTCCGATTACAGGCAGAAGGCTATACACCGGTCATCGCTCACCCAGAACGAAATAAAGAACTCACAACGAATCCGAAACGATTGATGGACTTTGTCTCATCAGGTGCCTTGTCGCAAGTGACGACGAGCAGCTTAAAGGGAGAGTTCGGTCAAAATGTGAAGGAGATTGCGTTTGTCTTTTTACGTAATGGCTTGAGCCAACTTGTCGCCTCGGATGCCCATAGTATAGGACGTCGTACGTTTTACTGGGAAGCCGCAAGACAAGCGGTGACGGAAGAACTAGGAGCGGGACGTTGGGAGACGTTGATGGAGAACGCAGAAGCGGTCCTAAAAGATGAATTTGTTTTCGTTGATCCACCGATTTTACCGACGAAGAACTGGCGAGGGAAATGGAAGAAGTAATTCCCCTATTTTTACATAATATGTTGACAATTAATGACTATTATGATTTTTGTCGACACTTGTCGAACGAAAATAGGTTTTAATTCCCTTACCTTGGTTTTTTCATTAGGTCAAAAGTGTTAACCTTAGAATATATTTTTGTAAGGATGTTAAATGCATCCTTTTTTCTATGATTATCTAAATCATACAGATTCATTCATGGGAGGGGCATCATGGTACATAAACAAGTGAAAAAGGCAGTCATCCCGGCAGCGGGTCTTGGCACACGTTTCTTACCGGCGACAAAGGCGATGCCAAAAGAGATGTTACCCATCGTCGATAAGCCGACCATCCAATACATTATTGAAGAAGCAGTCGCTTCGGGGATTGAAGATATTTTAATCGTCACGGGGAAAGGTAAGCGAGCGATTGAGGATCACTTTGATTCAGTACCTGAACTCGAACAAACGCTTATTGAAAAAGGGAAATCAGAATTTTTGGCGCTCGTCGAAGAGACGACAAATATTAACATCCATTTCATTCGTCAATCAAAGCCGATGGGACTCGGTCATGCCGTGCTTCAGGCGAAAGCGTTTGTCGGGGAAGAGCCGTTTGTGGTCATGCTTGGAGACGATATCGTTCAGGCGGAAGTACCTTGTACGCGCCAATTGATTGAGCAGTATGAAAAGACAGCGAGTTCGATTATTGGTGTTCAACCCGTAACAAGTGATGTCACGCATCGTTATGGGATTGTGGACCCTCAAGAATCGTTAGAAAGTGGTTTACATAAAGTGGCTTCTTTCGTTGAAAAACCTGCACCTGGGACGGAACCATCAAATTTGGCGATTCTCGGACGCTATCTATTCACGCCTCAAATCTTCAAATACTTGGAGACACAGGAGGCCGGGACGGGTGGCGAGATTCAGCTGACGGATGCGATTACTCGATTGAATGAGAAGCAACGTGTATTCGCTTATGAATTTGACGGCAAACGCTATGACGTCGGTGAAAAATTAGGATTTATTCAAACAACACTTGAATTTGCTTTACAGAGAGAAGAACTAAGAGATGAAATTTTGAATTTAATGGAAAGAATATTGGATAAAGTAGAATCATAATAGCTTTATATTTTAATATATTTAATTAATTTATGTGTAGAGGAGATTGAGAATGTCTATAGTTAGAACAGATAATGAATTTAATAATTTTTACGAAGAGTATGCGGTTTCTACTCAAAATATTTATGAAAAAGGAAATAATTATAACGTCTATGAGCAAGTGTTTTTCAGAGCTTTTGATATTTTATTTGCTATACTAGCGTTCATAGTCTCGGTACCAATTATGCTAGTTACAATTCTTTTGATTAGATTAGAGAGTCCAGGTTCTGCATTTTATGTACAAAAAAGAGTTGGATTAAATGGTAACTACTTCAACATGTATAAATTCCGTTCGATGCACATAAATGCTGAAATTGATGGACCGCAATGGGCTAAAAAAGATGATAATCGTGTTACTAAAGTTGGGAAAATTATTAGAAAAATGAGAATTGATGAATTACCTCAACTATTAAATGTTTTAGTAGGAGATATGAGTTTGATTGGACCTAGACCAGAAAGACCGAACTTTACTGCTGAATTTAATAATGACATTCCGGATTTTGTTCTTAGACTCTCCGTAAAACCTGGATTGACCGGTTGGGCACAAGTAAATGGGGGTTATGAAATTACTCCCCATGACAAATTATTATTAGATCTGTATTACGTGAAACACAAATCTTTAAAATTAGACATCTTGATAATAATAAAAACTATCAAAGTTATTTTTACTGGTGAAGGAGCAAGGTGATTTATTATGCAAAACAAGTGCAATTTGAAAGTTTTGTATATCGGTGATTTTTTGAAAAAGAATGGACCTAGTTGGGTTGATATTTCCCTAACGAATGAATTGGAAAAAATAAATGGATTGATACTGAGTAAAGTTCAAATCAATTTTAAATTTGATGATTATTTAAATAATATCTCTTCAAATGATATCGTTCATATTTCTGGTATTTCTTTCAAAGGACTCTGTTATATGATTGTTGCAAAAATACTTAAGAAAAAAACATCTATGACTTCTCATGGAAGCTTAAAAGTGACGAAAAAGATAGTCAAGGTTAAAAAATATAGAGAAATTATGGAAAGTTCAATTTTTTTATTCAGTGATTTAATAGTAGGGGTATCAGAAAAATATGCGGCTCTATTAAAAAGTAGTTATCCTAAACGTCAACATAAAATAAAGGCAATCAATAATGGGATAGAGATTCAAAATAATATCCAAGTCATGGAAGCTGAGATAAGTAATAATGAGAAATTTATTATTACTTTTGGAGGCGGAAGATCTGATAAAGGTGTTCTTGGTGTATGTGAAGCGATTGAAGAGTTAAACAAAAAAAGAGAGCAAAGGAACAAGGAGTATAAGCTAATTGTTATTGGAGAAGATGGTCCATTTACAGATAAGATTAAAGAATATCCTTTTGTTCAATATAAAGGGTTTGTAAATAAAAAGACTGTTCAAGACTATATTTTAGTTTCCGGTTTATATATTCAAAATAGTTGGTTAGAAACATTTTGTATGTCCGCATTAGAGGCTCTTCATTTGGAGAAATCTGTAATTTTGTCAAAAAACGTATTTCTCCCAATACATCTAAACTCAGAAAGATACTTTGACTATAATAATAAGACCATGATCAGAAATAAAATTGAAAAATTCTATGAGGTTAAAGATGAAAACGTAGATTTAACTAAATTGAATTGGAAAATTAGCGCAAATAAATATCTATCAGAGTGGTCTAAACTTAAAAATAGTGATAGAAATGAGAAATAAAACAATTATCAACAAATAGAATGGATATATTATGAAACAAACTATAATAATTATTTTTTGTGTAACATTGATATCAAAAGTTTTAGGTTTTTTTAGAGATATAGTATTGGCATTTAGCTTTGGGGCATCTACCACTAGTGATATATATTTAATTTCTTTGACTATTCCGGAAGTATTGTTTGCTTTTGTAGCTGTAGGTATTTCAACGAGCTATATACCAATAATAAACTTAATTGAAAATAAACATGGTGAGAAAAGAGTAATTGAGTTTACGAATAGTTTAATCAATTCGCTTATAGTTATTGCTACAATTATTATTATGCTTACTGTTATTTTTACCGAACAGATTATCATTGTTTTTGCATCTGGTTTTCAAGGTGCCGTACTTGAAACCGCAATTTTATATACAAGAATTACTGTCATAAGTATATATTTTAGTGGCGTAATATATGTATATAAAAGCCTACTTCAATTTAAAAATATACATGTAATATCGGCATCATTAGGAATACCATTAAATATTATTATTATCTTTTCGATATTAGGTGCTAGTAAATTCGATGAGATATATCTACCATTTGGATTTGTATTAGCTGTTTTACTTCAACTTATTATATTATCGATATTTGTATATAAAAATAAGTACTATTATCAACCTAAAGTGAATTTTAGAGATAAGTATTTAAAACGCATGATGTTTTTATCATTGCCTATAATTATGGGACTTTCAATTAATCAAATTAATATACTTGTAGATCGAACACTTGCTTCTCAAATAGTAGAAGGTGGAATTGCGGCCTTAAATTATGCTAATAAATTAAATGTTTTTGTTCAGGGAATTTTTATAATTACTATATCGAATTTAATTTATCCTTCGATTTCCAAGATGGCACTTAAAAAAAATTTTATTGGTTTCAATAAAGTTATTAACGATTCAATATCAAATGTCTTGATTATTTTGGCGCCGTCGACTGTAATATTTATGCTCTTTTCTTATGAAATTATTGAATTACTATTTGGATACGGTGCTTTTGATGAAAAAGCAATCATCTTAACTTCAGAAGCATTATTTTATTATTCCTTAGGAATGATTGGATTTGGTTTAAGAGAAGTATTATCTAGAGGATTTTATGCTTTTGAAGATACAAAAACACCTATGAAAAATGCTGCCATTTCAGTTGCAATTAATATTTTGTTGAACTTTGTATTATCTAAGTATATGGGATTAAATGGACTAGCATTAGCAACTAGTATTTCTGCTTCTATCGGAACTATCTTGCTATATTTTAGCTTTAAAAAAAGCTATAGTGATGGTTCTGGAAAAGTTATAAAAATAATTTTTAAGCCGATAATAGGATCGATAGTGATGGGTATTAGTTGTAATTTTATAAATAAGATATTATTGTTCTATGTCAATTCTTTTATTGCATTGCTAATTTCAATATCAATGGGATTAGGTATTTACTTACTTTCTTTATGGGTGATGAATGTCCCACAAGTAACAAATTTCATCAGAAGTTTGAAACAAAAAAATAAATATTGATAATGCTAATAGTGAATGAGAGAAAATTGAGGTGATAGTTTGAAAACGTATTACGAGGACATAGATTTTTTTCATATAATTCTATATCCATTTTATTTAATATTAGTATATTGGTTGTTGATGTTATTATCAAATAAACTATTATTAAAAGATACTTTTACTAAATATTACTACATTGTATTGGTTTTACTTTACTCTAGTATTCTTTTATTTGATTTATACTTAAATTTCATTCCTTTTTTCCCAGACACCTTGCTGTACACGGGATTTATAGAGAATAGTTACAACTCATTTACTAAGCTTCCACTTGAATTGATTAGTTTTAAGTATTTCTCTTATATATTTTCTTGGGTTTCTATTAATAATAGTTTTTTATATTTGACATTTAACTTATTTATTAATCAAATAGCGATAATTATATATTGGAAAGCATGGATGGAATACAAAAGTAATACCATCAAAAAATCCGAACAAAGAGTTTTTTTGATAATTTCGTTTTTCTACCCATTGTCCATTTTATACTCTTTAGTTCCCTTAAGAGAATCTTATTTTGTATTTGCATTTAGTGTATTTTTATACGGTTTTATACAGAAAAAACCTTCAGTAATATTGTTAATTGGGTTAGTCTTAGTGTTTTTATTTAGGAGAGAAGTATTTGCATTATCAGTACTATTGGTGTTTTTGAAGTATATTTTTGCTAAAGACAATTCGATAAATTCAAAAAAATTTTTACTAAGTGTTTGTATTCTTCCTGTAATAGTTTTTATTGGAGATTTAATATCTACAAAGTTACTAAACATCAGTATTTCTCCAGCTTCTTTAAGTAGTTTTAGAAATTACCAACAGATCACGTATATGGACTCAGGTATGACTTATCCAACTGTAAATTGGGATACATGGTTAGATTTATTAATAGACTTACCTGGTATACTTGTGCAATTTATTTATGCGCCGTTACCAATCATTGTCCATACAGATTTTTATTCTAGTATAGCGTATTTGATTGACGCAATATTTATGCTGATATTAACGCTGACATTAATAATAATTTGGAGGAGAAATGATAGGAATAGTCTTTGGTGGATAGTTATTTGTATATTTTTGATTGTTAGTTCTTTGTTTGAATACTATTTGTTAGGAGCTATTCGACATAGATACTTTATAACTATTATGTTGTTTCCTATAATTGCAGAAGGTTTTGTTCGGAAAGGAAGAAATTATGTTAGTTGAAGTGTTAATGTCTACTATGGATAAAAAGGATATAAAAGAAATTGATTTTAAAAAAAAGAATATAAATTCCGATGTTTTGATTATTAATCAATATAATAATATGGAATCTGTTTCTTTAAATAATAATGTTAGAATGCTAAATTTTCCTGAAAAAGGGCTATCTAAAAGTAGAAACAGAGCTATAGAGAACGCCGTAGGAGAAATTTGTATAATATCCGATGATGATGTTGTTTATGTTGAAAATTTTAGTGAAATAGTGAGTGAAGCTTTTGCCAATAACGATGCCGATGTGATTACTTTCCAAGTTATTACTCCTTGTGGAGAAAAATATAAAAAATATGCAGATAAATCGTTTGCTCATACTAACAAATCAATTTTAAAAGTGTCCTCCATTGAAATAGCATTTAATAGAAAGAGAATAAATAAAGCTGGAATTAAGTTTAATGAGAATTTTGGTTTAGGAGCAAAATTCTCATCAGGAGAAGAAAATCTGTTTTTGCGAGATTGTATAAAAAAGGGTCTCGCAATTAAATATGTTCCTTTACCAATAGTAATTCATAAAAAAGAAAGTTCAGGAACTTTGAATAATGATCAGATATTTATTTCGAAAGGTGCTCTTTTTAAAGAACTATTTGGATGGAGAAGTTATTTTGTAAATATTTTATTTGCTATTTTAAAGTACTCTGAATATAAAAAGATTTTTAGTTTGCGAAAAGCTCTTTATCTACTTTTTAAAGGTAATTTAATTTATAGTGGAAATTTTAATTTTTGGAGGGGCTAAGTTGGAATTTAGTGATAAGGTGTCAATTATAACTCCTGTTTATAATTCTGAAAAATTCATTAAAGAAATGATCAGTTCGGTTCAGAATCAATCATTTGAGAATTGGGAATTAATCATTATTGATGATTGTTCAAATGATAATTCTTCAAATATAATTTTAGAGCTTCAGTCAAAAGATGATAGGATTCTATATCATAGGCTTATAAAAAATTCAGGTGCTGCTATTGCTAGAAATACAGGATTAGAATTAGCGAAAGGAAGATTCATAGCTTTTTTGGATAGCGATGACTTATGGGAAGATAACAAATTAGAAGTTCAAATTAGTTATATGAAACAAAATAATATTGGATTCTCATTTTCAGCCTATTCTACGATTTCAGAAACAGGGGAACTATCATCAAAAAATGTAAATGTACCTTTAGTTATGGACTACTCTAAACTACTGAAAAATACAATAATTGGATGTTTGACGGTGGTTATAGATCGTACAAAAATTGGTGATTTTAGAATGCCTAATGTCAGAGCTGGGCAAGACACCGCTACTTGGTTAGCTATTTTAAAAAAAGGTCATAAAGCATATGGAATACAGGAATCGTTAGCAAAATATCGTATTGTTAAAGGGTCTTTGTCGGGCAATAACTTAAGTTCTTTAAAAAGAACCTGGAATGTATATAAGAATATTGAAAAGCTTCCTATACATAAGTTGATTTTTTATTATTGTTTCTATATTCTAAATGCTACTTATAAGAGGATGTTTAAATATTGAAAGTTAAAGATTTTTAGTAAGGAGATAATCATGAAAATCACAGTAGTTGGTACAGGGTATGTAGGTCTTTCCATGGCCGTATTACTTGCACAAAATAATGAAGTCGTAGCATTGGATATTATTAAAGAAAAAGTTGACATGATTAATGCAAAACGGTCACCAATCGTTGATTCAAAAATTCAAGACTTTCTTCAAAATAGAAAGTTGAGCTTAAATGCAACTATAGATAATCTGATGGCAATCAAAGATGCCGAATATGTTGTTATTGCAACACCAACAGACTATGATCCGGTTCTTAACTATTTCAACACCCGAACAGTTGAGAGTGTAATAGCAACAGTTTTAGCGATTAATCCAGACGCCATTATGGTAATAAAATCGACTGTACCTGTAGGCTATACGGAGGAAGTCAAAGCGAAGTTTGATACTGAAAATATCATCTTCTCTCCAGAGTTCTTGCGTGAAGGTCAAGCGTTACATGACAATCTCTATCCCTCACGTATTGTGGTTGGTGAGCAGTCAGAGCGTGCTGAAGTCTTTGCAAACTTATTAAAAGACGCTGCAATTAAAGAAGATATTGAAGTACTGTTAACTGACTCGACTGAAGCAGAAGCGATTAAGTTATTCTCGAACACCTATTTGGCTATGCGCGTTGCATTCTTTAATGAATTGGATACTTATGCTGAAGTTCGAGGTTTGAATTCGAAACAAATTATCGAGGGCGTTGGTCTTGATCCACGAATTGGTTCTCACTACAATAATCCTTCGTTTGGTTATGGTGGGTATTGTTTACCGAAAGATACGAAGCAACTTCTTGCTAACTACGAAGATGTGCCAAACAACATCATTGGTGCAATTGTTGATGCGAACCGTACACGTAAAGATTTTGTGGCAGAATCAATTTTGAAACAAAATCCAAAACGTGTTGGAGTCTATCGTTTGACGATGAAAACAGATTCGGACAATTTCCGTGCGTCTTCAATCCAAGGGATTATGAAGCGTATTAAGGCGAAAGGTGTCGAAGTTGTTGTATATGAACCTGTGTTAAAAGATGACACGTTCTACAATTCGCCAGTCATCAATGATTTTGAGCAATTTAAAGAAACTGCGGATGTTATTGTCACTAATCGATTGCATCCTGAACTTGAAGATGTTGCTGATAAAGTGTACACACGTGACCTATATAGTCGTGATTAAATAAAGCAGTATGCAGAGCAGTTTGATCAACTGCCCTGCATTTTTTAAAAACAAAATTGGACTAACTAACTATTTTAATATATCGGAGATCATAGACCTACTAAATAACTTAAAGGTCATTTCTGTTTCTTCAAAACCTTATCCACGTCACGATTTTTCTTGTTCAACACTTCAATCGTTTCTTGATTTTGTTCTTTCGAAATGTGCAGATACAACTCGGTCGTCTCGGTCGAAGCATGACCGAGTAATCGGCTGATCTTTGTGATTTTGACATCGGCGTTATAAAGCTCCGTTGCGAAGCTGTGACGGAGGACATGGCTCGTGATTCCGAAGCCGAGCTGTTCCTCTGATACTTTCAGGAGATATTCATTCACATAGTTCGCGCGGACTTTTGAGCCGTTCGGCATGATAAACAAGTATCGCGAGTCCTTGTCTGATTTTGGCCGCTCGACCTGAATATAGCGCTCCAACGATTTACGGATCCGTTCGGTCATCGGCACTTCCCGCATTTTATTCCCTTTCCCGTGTCGAATGATGATGTCGTTCGACTCAAACGATACATCCTCGAGTTTTAAATCTAACGTCTCACTGATTCGGAAACCAGCATCGCAGCCGATCAAAAAGATGTTATACAATGTCGCATTGTGTGCATGATGTAGCAGCAAATTCACTTGTTCTCGGCTTAAAATGATGGATTGTCGTTTTGCTTCGGCACCGGGTACATTGACGAGTACGAACGGATTACGTGTGATCCATCCTCGTTTGACCGAGTAGGACATGAACGACTTGAGTACACTCACATATTTTTTAATCGTGTTGAACGCTAGCTCTTCGTCTACAAGTTTGTCTCGATAAGGGAACGCGTGGTCAGTTTCATCCACGTCTTTCAGATACACCACATTCGACTGCTGCATCATCTGCTCGAATCGACGTAACGTGTTCCGATACGTCTTCACCGTCTCGGGTGAACGTTGTTGCCGCATCTCTACATCTTCCAAGTAATTTGTAATGGCGTCTTTGATTTGAATTGGGTTCATTATTAATCACTCCTTCGAATATAACTCTTCTCGCAACTCACGTTGAACGTCGGCCTTATATGCGCGCAATCGGCTTGCGGAGTAGTCGAGTGTCTGTTCCGTGCCGTCAATCAGGTGACAGAGAAGTTCGAAGTGGCGTGGGGATAGGTTCTTTCGTTGTTCGTCGAGCCAGTCAAACAGATGACGCTCGGATGTCATACATTGTTCGGGGAGCCGTTCGGCCGCGACCTCATGTTTCAAGTGCCGTGCGTTCTTTTGTTGATGGTTCAAGATTGCCCCACGGATGCGCTGGAAGCAGTACGTCTTCGATAGCGTACAGCCTCGGTTCAATGCTTCCCATAGGGCGATGCGGGCAATTTGGACACAGTCGTCCTGCTCGTTCGGGTGGATGTTCAAGTGGCGGATGACGTAATGGATCATCGGCTCCCATTCTACGATTTTTTCGTCAATCGTTTTCATCTTCGATTCTTTTCCGAGCGCTCTTTCGTATTCCTAGGTTAGAGCGAGTATAAACGCTATTCCCCCCGCCTAGCGACCGCCCTTATCACACATAAGCCCAAGGGATATCTCCGGTAACATGGGGATTAAGGTGACAGAGGCGTTAGGCATTGGTGTAACAACGACAGAAAGGAGAAGAATAGCGTTTCTTTCCTGATGGCGTTGTATTAACCAGGTGAAGCATTCGATGTGATCAATCAGTGGAATTTCGTAATGAAAAAATGCTTGTCACAATTGGAAATACTTGAAGATAAGTTCAATCGTGTTGCCGACAATCTTTGAAGCAAAGCGATATAGGATTGACGCTATATCTTTTATACTTAACGTATACAATCATCTTCGACTTTGATTAGGCGACCCGATATCACACTTTGGAAAATAAAATTTCCAAGACTGGTACGTGTTTATGTCCGTGATTAGCTATGAAAAAATAGAATTGTGAAATACCCAATTGAAGCGGGTATAAGTACGATTGTGTGCCATGTCACTTAAAGAAATTCTGCTTTCTTAAAAAAAGATGTGCTATGATGTCTTTTGAAATGTATAGACCAATTTCATAAGCTTTATGAAGCAAGTTCAGAACTTCGATTTATAATCATTCAAGACGTTCACCTTTGAGCGATTTCTTGATGTGAAAATGGGGGAATGAATCATGATCTTAACATGCACACCAGTCTTTCAGGAACGACTTTGGGGAGGGCGTAAGCTCGAGACGACGTTCGAGTATGACCTGCCGCAAGGAAACATCGGCGAGTGTTGGGGCATCTCGGCCCATCCGAACGGGATGAGCGTCGTCACTTCCGGTCAATTTGCAGGGCAGACGCTCGCTGATTTGTGGAAGGAGAAACGCGAATTGTTTGGGGCGTACACGCTCGACAGCTTCCCGCTCCTCGTCAAACTGCTCGATGCGGCGGACGACCTGTCCGTACAGGTCCACCCGAACGATGAGGAAGCGATGCGTCTAGAAGGAGAGCCATACGGGAAGACGGAATGTTGGTACGTCGTCGAGGCCGAGCCGGGCGCGGAATTGATTCTCGGACATACGGCGGAGACGAAAGAACAGTTGGCCGAAGCGATCGCGCACGGTGAGTGGGACACGTTGTTACGTCGTCAACCGGTCAAGGCAGGCGATTTCATTTTCGTGCCGAGCGGGACGATCCATGCGATCGGGGAAGGGATTGTCATCCTCGAGACGCAACAATCTTCAGACACGACGTATCGGGTATATGACTTTGATCGGACAGACGACGAAGGGAATGCCCGCGAGCTCCATCTCGATCAAGCGATTGAAGTGACGACGGTACCGGATACACCGACAATCGTCCATCCGACGACGAAAGACGTGACGAGTGGTACGGTTCAGACATTGATCGAGACGGACGAGTTCAACGTCTATCGGATGGACGTCACAGACGGGTTTGTGCTCAGACCACTGGACCGCTTCCGTCTCATCACTGTGTTGAACGGAGAGGGCACGTTGGACGGGGTCCCGCTCGAGAAGGGCGACCATCTCGTCGTGACGGTGAGCGAGCAACCGCGCGTCGTAAAGGGTAGCATGGAGTTAATTGTAAGCGATTGCAATTTAAAGTGAGTAGGACACCACACTGGAAAGGGGAGCTACATATGTTTGGAGCGATTGAATTAGGGGGGACGAAAATCGTCTGTGGCATCGGGACGGAGACAGGGGACGTCATCCGTCACGCGTCCATCCCGACGACGGACCCGGAAGAGACGATGGCAAGCGTGTTCGCGTTCTTTGAAGGAGAAACGATCGAGGCGCTCGGTGTCGGCACGTTCGGTCCGGTCGACTTGAATCCGTCGAGTGAGACGTATGGATGCATCACGACGACACCGAAAATAAAGTGGGCGAACTATCCACTCTATGACGTGTTGAAGGCACATTTTCAAGTTCCGATCGTGCTCGATACCGACGTGAACGGAGCGGCATTCGGAGAGATGGCGTTTGGCGGGGCGACGGACGTTTCGAGTTGTCTCTACATGACGGTCGGTACCGGAATCGGAGCGGGTGCCGTGATTGACGGGGAACTCGTCCACGGGATGGGGCATCCAGAGATGGGGCACATGATGGTCCGTCGTCACCCGGATGATCTGTCGAACGGTGTCTGTCCGTATCACGGAGACTGTCTTGAAGGATTGGCATCAGGTCCAGCCATCGAGGCGAGACATGGCAAGAAGGCGCACTTGCTCGACCCGAGCGACCCGGCGTGGGACATCGAGGCGGATTATTTGGCACAGGCGCTCGTCAACATCGCCCTCATTCTCGCCCCGGAGCGGATGATTCTTGGCGGTGGTGTCATGAAGCAGTCACACCTGTTCCCGAAAGTGCGTGAAGCGTTTCGACAGAAGATGAACGGCTATATCCAAAATCCGTATGTGAATGAGTTGGAGACGTATATCGTCCCACCGACACTCGGTGATTTCGCCGGATTAAAAGGGGCTCTCGCCCTCGCCATCAAGAAAGGAGATGTCGTCCATGCCGGGCGTTGATGTGTCGGTCCGTGAGTTAGAGGCTTACCGCTCGAGCGTCACGATGCCAGACGACTTTGATTTGTTTTGGGAACGAGAACTCGAGACGTTGCGGGAGGTCCCGATGCAGATTGAGCGGAATCCGATCCCCGCTTACGTCCGGAACGTCGAGATGGAAGAAATCCGTTACTTGTCGCATGGGGCGATTGTACATAAGGCGACGTTCGTCAAACCGACAGCGATTGACCGCTCGCTTCCCGTCGTCGTCCTCTATCACGGGTATAACTGGAATACGCACGAGCCTCACATCGCCATGAAATATGTCGTACAAGGGATGGCCGTGCTGCTCGTGGAGACACGTGACCAAGGAATGGACCCGGAGCAATCCGTGCTCATGCCTTTGGGAGGTGCTGCCGGATGGATGACGCGAGGGATTTTCAAGAAAGAGACGTATTATTATACGCGGGTCATGCTCGACGCGGTCCGTGCGCTCGATGTCGCCCTTATGCTGTCAGGTGCGAAATCAGCAATCGTCGAAGGGGGGAGCCAGGGTGGTGGTATCGCCCTTGGGGTCAGCGCCTTGCATCCGAAAGTGAAGGCCGCATTGGTTGATATCCCATTCCTTTGTGATATGCCGCGAGGGGTCGAGCTCGCGACGGACGGCCCGTACATAGAAATCTCGCACTACTTCAAAGTACACGATCCTCTTCACGAGTCGGAAGCGAGAGTGTACGATACGCTTCGTTATGTCGACGGGATCAATTTTGCGAGACGCATCACCTGTCCTGTCATGGTCGGGGTCGGTCTTTTAGATGAGGTCTGCCCTCCGTCGACAGGGTATGCGCTATTCCGTGAACTTTCCGGTGAGAAGGCGTTCCGTGTCTATCCGGAATATGGACACGGCCTCTCGAGCCGCCACGAGGAAGAAAAACTGAAGTTCATCGCCCTGTTATTGTGAGTACTCCGTCATTTTGACGGAGTTTTTTTCATTCTGGGTGAACAAGTCAGACTTCATTGACATATTGGGACGAAGGAACTAGTCATTCATGCAGACAAATGTAAGACGGGAAGCTCTATTCTTGAAATGAAAATAATTTTCAATAAATTCCATAAAAGTAAAATGATTATTTTTACCTATCACCCTCTATGCTATGTTGTTTTTTGTAAGCGGTTACTTACTAGAAGAGGGAGTGAATGGGATGAACAAACGTAACGTAGTTGGTACGGCACTTAGCCTCACGTTGTTGGGAAGTTTATTACCGATGCAAGGAGCGGCAGCTGAAGAGGTGACGAAAGTCATCGATGCCTCTGGTGATGAGATGCGTGTCGGGGGCATCAACAAACTCGCGAACCAGCAGCAACTCATCATCTTCAACGATCAGTTCAGCTACTACACGGAGACGAACCCGGCGAGTACGGAAGTCGTGCTAGAAAAAGTCGGGATCAATACGTACACGGTAGCGGAGAAACGAGGCGGAAACAGTCCGATCCCAGAGAACGGTCTCGTCCTGTCGACGGGGAAAGACACGACGGAAGCGGTCGCTTCGTTCTTGCGTCAGCTCGAAGTCGGGGAGCGCATCATGCTCGAGGAGCCGGTCGTCAAACAAGAAGAACGCACGGCGAACGCGGTCGACCCAACGCGAACGTCGAACCCGGACGGGGCACCGTTCGATGGATTCCGTGGCCCGGACCAGTTGATCGTCTATACGCCTGCGTTCGGAGAGTCTACGAAGACGAATGTATATGGCTATGAGATCACGGTCGAGGACGGCTATGTGACGAAGCTTGGTGGCGGGAATTCAAGCATCCCAGATAACGGATTCGTCGTCAGTGGGCATGGTGTCAGCTCGGCATTCCTCTCAGGGAACAGCATCATCGGGGCGAAAGTCGACGTGACGGACGGGGTCGTTACGATCACACAGGATGTGGACAGCTATGCGTTCCAAAGTGAGAAGGCGATTGAGAAGGCCGAACAGTCGATTGCAAAAGCGCGTGCGGAATGGATTGACGTCCCGCTCGACTTGGCGGATGAGGCGCTCCGTTCCGCTCGGACATATTTAGATCAGGCGAATGGGGAGTCAGACCCGGTCATCGCCTTAGACGCTGTAAGGCAAGCGACGCAGCGTGCGTATGATGCCTATTATTACTCCATCGACTCAGGTGTCGCCGAGCAACGTGCGGTGTGGCATCGTCCGAAAGAATCGACGTTAGCAGGCGTCGAGACCGTCTTAGATCGAATGGAAAAGGCCGGGTTCAATGCGGTCTATCTCGAGACGACGTTCTGGGGATACCCAATCTATCCGAGTGCGGTCCAGGAACAGTATGGACTTCCCACCCAGCACCCGAACTTCAAAAACGGTGATTTCGGTGAGCACGGCACCGACATTCTCGCCGCCTATATCGCGGAAGCGAAAGAGCGAGGCATGACGATTCACGCATGGACAGATGGATTCATGGTCGGGGAAGCGAGCCTAGGTGTCCCATCTCAGTTCAAACAGTATCCGGAATGGGCAGCCGTACAACGGACGAATATGACCGGACAGCCGGCGCCGGACACGTCGAGCCGCTATTACTGGCTAGATATCATGCAGCCTGAAGTGCAAGACTATATGCTTGCGCTCTATGAGGAGATGGAATCGACTTACGACATCAAAGGGTTGAACATCGATTACATGCGACTCCCCCATCATGGTTTTGACAAAGCGTATGGATTTAGCGAACCGACACGAGCGCTCTATGAGCAAGTGAGCGGCATCGATCCGGTTGATTTGAAGAAGGATACGCCGGAATGGGAGGCGTTCCAAACATGGGTACGCGAACGGGAGAATGAATTCGTCGACAAGTTACATGACGTCTCCAAACAAAATAATTCGAAGTTCATGCTGACGGCGACGCCAGAACCAGGAGCGGAAGAAGTGTATATCAGTGACTGGAAAGAAGACATCGATGCCGTCATCCCACAAGCATACGGACATGACTTCAATAGCATTCAAAAGACGGTCCAGGCGAGTAAGAAGCTGATGCCGGAAGGGACGATGTACTTCACTGGGATTTACTCGTTCTATCACCACTTAAGCGAGGGGGCGGCGGTAGACGATGTCCTGTCGGCGAAGTTTGGCACATCGGGTGTGAACATGTTCGCATTCGGTCAAGCGAGCGCGCCATCCGTCGATGCGCTAGGGAAAGGTCCTTGGCGCGAGACGGCCGTCAACCCGGGGGAAGAGCCGCTCCTCGCCATCGAAGCCTTGTTAAAAGACACGCGCCGCGAGATGAACAGCCTGTATATGCCAAAAGGGGCAATGGATAAAAAAGCTGGTCGTGCTCTCGCCAAAGAGATTCAGCGTCTTGAGAAGGCGGCGAGAAAACAGTCGCTCACCATTGAGGACGTACAACGAATCGACCAGTCGCTAGAAGTCATGAAAACAAACAAGCAACTCGAGCCGGTGTTATATGACCGTTTACAGTCACGAACGGCTGACATGAAACAATGGTTACAATACGCCATCGACCGTCAAGGGTTCTAACCGTTGGACTCGTCTCTGAAAAAGGGGCGAGTTTTCATTTAGAAAATTATTTTCATTTTGATTTTAGTATTGCAAATAGATTTCTAAGACGATATGATGAATTTGTGAAAACGCTTTCTATTTTATCTCGGGGAGGAAATGAAAGATGAAAAAACGTACGAAACAACTCGCGGCGAGCGCATCGATCGCTGCCTTGTCAGTCGGCTTGATGGCTTGTAGCAATGAAGAGTCTGGTAGCAGTTCGGCATCGAGTGACGGGGAACTGTCGGGGAAGGTGACGATGTGGACGGCCTCACTCGCAGGGGAGCCATTCGATTCGTATTTTGACGAGATTGAAAAAGAGTTTGAAGAGATGCATCCAGACGTGGATGTCGTCATCGAAGACGTGCCACAAAATGAAATGGAGCAAAAAGTACTGACGTCGTTGACGGGTAGTGACGTCCCAGACGTCGTCAACTTGAACCCACACTATATGTCGAACATCGCGGCACAAGGTGGATTGCTCGAACTCGACGACATGTTGTCGGAAGAAGCGAAAACGGCTTATGTGGATGGTCCATACAAGTCTGGTATGTTCGAAGACAAACTGTACGCCCTTCCTTGGTACTTGACGACGACCGTCTCTTGGTACAACGGCGATCATTTCGAACAGGCAGGCATCAAAGAAGTCCCGACTTCGACAGAAGGCATTTACGAAGCGTCGAAAATGTTGACGGACAAGACGGGTAAACCGGCGTTCTATCCGGTCATCAATGACGGAAACGCCATCATGGAGAAGATGGTCTCCATCGCGGGTGAACCGATCGTCGAAGATGGAAAAGCGACGTTCGCTGACAATGCGAACATCATCAACTATTTCGAGACGATGCAAAAAATGTATGACGAAGGGTTGATCCCGCAAGAAGCGGCTGAAGGCTCGATCAAGACAGGTCAAGAACTCTACATGGCAGGCAACACGTCATTACTCGAAGGTGGCGTCACATTCCTCGGACCGGTCGAGAGCGGCGCACCGGACATTTATGAAGTCTCAAAAGCAGGACAGCCGCTTGAAGCATCAGACGCACCGGTCAACGTTGCAGTCATGAACTTCGCCGTACCGGCGAAGACGAAGAATAAAGAGGCAGCGGTCGCATTCGCCGAGTTTGTCACGAATGCCGACAATCAGCTCGAATTCGCGAAGACGGCAGGAACGGTCCTCCCATCTACGAAAGCGTCACTCGAGGATGACTACTTCACGAATCCGGGAGACTCACCGAAAGCGCTCGGGATGATGCAAGCTTCAAAATCACTCGAACGTGCCGAAGTTCTCGTCCCACCGACAGAGAACAGTGCAGAACTACGTGAAGCGACGAAGAATATCTTCGTTCAAAACTTACAAGGGAAAATGTCAGGTAAAGAAGCAGTAGAAGCACTTGCGAAAGCTTGGGATGACGCGTTCGAGAAATCTGGAGAGAGCGTGACGTTCTAAACGTTGAGAGCTGAATCAAAAGGAGACCCCTCTTTTGGTTCAGCTCGTTTTATTGGAAGGAGACCTGAAGATGAATAAAGAGAATATAGCACTCCCTGTATCGACCACGAAAACGAAGGTCGTCAGACGGAAGAAGAAAAACCTCCTCACCCCTTGGCTGTTCCTACTCCCATCGATTGTTGTGCTCGGCACGTTCCTCGTCATTCCAATCGTCGAGGCGTTCCACTGGAGTTTGTTGGACTATAAAATCATTGCGGGGACTGGAGAGTTCGTCGGACTCGCCAACTTCAAAGAGATTTTTACAGATACGTCGTTCTGGCTCGCCTTATGGAATACGATTTTATTTTTGATCATCGTTCTTCCATTGAATATCTTTTTGCCAATGATTTTAGCAGTTCTCGTCAATCAGGCCATCAAAGGTGTCTCGACGTTCCGCATCCTGTATTACTTGCCGGTCGTCACGCCGATGGTCGTCGCCGCGCTCATGTGGAAGATGCTTTATTCACAGAGTGGACCGATCTCATCGATCTTCGTATCGCTCGGCCTGTTTGACAATCCGACAAACTTACTCGTCCAAAGCTCGACCGCTCTCGTCGCCGTATCCGCGATCACGGTGTGGAAAGGCTTGGGCTACTACATGATCATCTATTTGGCAGGACTTCAGTCGATTTCGAAAGACGTCTATGAATCTGCTGAGATTGACGGGGCGAACGCCTTCCAAAAATTCTGGCGTATCACCGTACCGATGCTCACACCATCTGTCACCCTCGTCTCGGTCATGACGATCATTGCCGGGATGAAAGTGTTCGAAGAAATCGCCTTGACGACAGGTGGCGGTCCGGCTGGCGCGACGACGACGCTCGTCATGTACATCTACAACAAGTTCATGTCACTGGACGTCAGTATCGCATCCGCCGCTGGTGTCGTCCTGCTCCTTCTCGCAATCGGCGCTTCGTTGCTTCAGATGAAGTTGACGAGTTCACGAGAAGAAGATTTACGGGCATAAAGGAGAAGTGAAGATGAAACGTAAACAAACGACACAAAAAATCATGTTGTATCTATTGATGATTTTCATTTCGGTCATCACGGTCGGACCGTTCCTCATCACGTTGTTCATGGCACTCAAGTCGCCAGGGGAAAGCATTTACGGGACGGTCTATCCGACAGACCCGACACTCGCGAACTTCACCGATTCGTTCTCGAAAGCGAACTTCGGTCTCTATTTTTTGAATACGTTCATCGTGACGGCGATCGCCATCCCGTTGAACTTGCTCTTCTGTAGTCTGGCGGCATATCCACTCGCACGGATGGACTTCCGGGGAAGAGGCGTCGTCCTCTCGCTCATCATCGCGACGATGATGGTCCCGTTCCAACTGTACATGGCACCACTTTTCCAACTCGCGGGAGAGCTCGGTCTACGCAACTCTTACATCGGTCTCGTCGTGATGCAGGTGGCGACCGCGTTTGGGATTTACTTGATGCGTCAAGCGTACTTACGCATCCCGAAAGAGCTTGAAGAGTCAGCATACTTGGACGGGGCGAACCGTTTCCAAGTCTGGTATCGCGTGGCGTTGCCGCTCGTGAAACCGACACTCGTCACGTTGGCGATCTTCACGTTCATGGGGACGTGGGGTGACTACTTGTGGCCACTCCTCAACTCGACGGAGAGTAGCATGTACACCCTCTCAATCGGATTGGCGCAACTGTCACAAAACTTCGATGGCTCGAACTTGAAATTGATTAGTGCGGCCTCGATCTTGACGACGATCCCGACATTGATTTTATTCATGGCGCTCCAAAAATACTTTATCTCCGGTGCGACAGATGGCGCCGTGAAAGGTTAAGAGAGAAAGGACGCGGAAGAGATGATTCATTACGCAGGACACGAAATCAAGGTAGTACGAGAAGTCGGGTGTGTCGTCGTTGGCGGCGGGACGTCTGGCGTGACGGCAGCCTATACGGCAGCGAACGAAGGAATTGATACACTTCTCATTGAAAAGACGATCGCACTCGGGGGGACGCAGACAAACGCGCTCGTCTCTCCGATGATGCCGACACACGTACAGCCTCGGGGCGTCAACCGTCACATACTAGACCGACTGGAAGAACGTGGCGTCAAAACGGACGATGGGACGACAAACTGTCGCTGGTTCAACGTCGAGACGCTCACCTCGGTGCTAGACGATTTGTTGGAACAGGTCGGATGTCAGGTGTTATACGATGCGGTCGTCATCGATGTGTTGAAAGACGAGGATACGATCACCCATCTGATCGTCCAGACATGTGCCGGCCTCATCGCGATTCGGACGAAGGCGGTCATCGATGCTTCAGCGGACGCCGTCCTCGCCCGTGTGTCGGACATCCCGACGTCTTCTGGGGATGAGAACGGACATAATCAACAGATGACATTCCGTTTTGAGATGGGCGGTGTCGACCTCGCTCGTGTCCGAGACTATGTGCTCGGACTCGGCGAAACGTTCTGTCAGATCGAGGACCCGGACTTTTTCGAGATCGTCATGGTCCCCGGGAAAGGGCACGTGCTCGAAGGGTTATTCCGGGATGGGTTGGAAACAGGCGAACTCACGACCGACGACTTGAAATACTTCCAAGGGTTCACACAACCGGGCAAACCGGGTGTCTTCTCTTTTAATTGTCCCCACATCCCTGGATTGACGGATACGACCGACCCGTTCGCCCGCTCCGAAGCGGTGCGGATCGGGCGACAGATGATGCAGCGTCTTAGCCGATTCTTGGTCCGTCATTTACCAGGATTTGAGTCGGCGTTCTTATTAAAAGAAGCGACACAGCTCGGCATCCGTGAGTCGTATCGAATTCAAGGGAAGTATGTGTTATCCGAGACGGACTATGCGAATCGGGCCCGTTTCCATGACGCGATCGCCAAAGGTGACTGGTACGTCGATGTGCATCGCGTCAAAGGGGATGAGGCGTTACCGAAGAAATATACGGCGGGTGAATATTATGAGATCCCGTACCGTGCCCTCATCGTGAACGAAGTGACGAATGTCATCTTCGCCGGACGACACATCTCGAGCACGTTCTTGATGCAAGCCTCCCTTCGGATTCAACCGACGTTACGAGACGTCGGGGAAGCGACGGGACTCGCCGTCGCACTCGCATTGGAAACGAAAACGGCACTGAATGAACTCGACGGTGCGTTGATTCGGGAACGAATGGAGGTCCTCCAATGAAACAAGTACATGTATTGAATCATACGCATTGGGACCGGGAATGGTATGAATCGTTCGAATCGTTCCGCTTCAAACTGACGGAAGGGCTGCGCTATGTCGTCGACCGGCTTCAGACTGGACAATTCGATAACTTCTTCTTAGACGGACAGACGATCGTGCTCGACGATTACCGGGAAGTGGTCAGTGCGGACGAATATGAGCAGCTCGTCGAGTGGATCCGGGCAGGCAAAATCGAGGTCGGACCGTGGTACTTACTCGCCGACGAGTTTTTAGTGGCAGGAGAGTCGCTCATTCAAAACTTGAAGATCGGGACGAAGATGGCACGTGAACTGGGTTCGAAACATGATATCGGTTATTTGCCGGATACGTTCGGACATATCGGGCAGATGCCACAGATTCTAGAGCAGTTCGGGATTGGTCACGCCATCCTCTGGCGTGGCGCCGTATCGGATTCATTCGAGAATACGTGGATCGCGCCGAACGGGTCGCACGTCAAGACGTTCGTCCTACCTTTGTTCGAAGGCTATTATCAGACGTTCTTAAAGCACGAGGCATTTCAAAAAGAGATGGATGACTATTTGACACGTAACGAACCGTTCGTGAAAAGTGGTCATTATCTGGTCATGAACGGGGCCGACCATACGTTTACGGCACCGGACATCAAGGACCGGCTCGATGCTATCGATTTGCCGATCCGTCAATCACTCATGTCTGACTACATGGACGCGGTGGCGACACATCGTCCGACCGCCAAGATACACGGTGAACAGCGGGACCCATCGAAAATCTTCATCCTACCAGGTGTTCTCTCGACAAGGACGTATCTGAAGCGTGACAATCAACTCGTTGAAGATGAAGCGCTCAACACACTCGGGTTTTTGAACGCCTTCCTCGGAACGGAGACACGAAATGATTCATTCCGAGAGTATGTGTGGAAACTGATTTTACAAAACCAACCGCACGACAGCATCTGCGGATGTAGCATCGATGCCGTCCATGACGAGATGGAGACGCGTTCAGCACGTGCCCTTGCTGCCATGAGACAGTTCGAACAGACGCAGCTCGACAAGTATTATCCGGCACCGTATTTCGGTGAAGGCTATAACGATCAGCTCGTGGTGATCTCGACCGTCCCCATCGAGCGGATGCTTCCGGTAGAAACAACGATTCGCATCCCGAAACGACTCGACCTCGGACAGATCCGTCTCAGCATGAACGGGCGACCGATTGAGGTTGACGTCTTGCGCCGGGAAGAGAAGGAAGTGTTTCTACGACACATTTTGGCAGAGCCGCATTACGATGAGTATGTCGAGTATGACGTCGTCTTTTCGATCCCGGTCGAAGGGGCAGGAGCCTATGTGTGCGAGATTGAACGGATTGAAGCAGAAGTCGCACGGCCCGACCAAACAGATGACGCCATCGAGAATGCGTTCGTCAAAGTCGAAGTAGACGGTGATGGCCTGACAATCACTGATGTAGCGAGCGGGACACACTATCCAGGACAGCATATCTTCTACTCGAGTCTCGATGCAGGAGACACGTATAACTATTCACCGCCACGAGAAGACCGTTTGACGCAAGCGACGCTACGCCATGCTACGGTGGAGCGTGGTCAAGCCCATCAAACGATGCGTCTCGAATATGCGTTGACGGTCCCAACTTCTTTGGATGATTCACGTCAAACAGGAAGCGAACAGATGGTGACGATGCCGATCACGACGACGGTCACACTTTACGAACACGACCCGCTCATCCGCTTCAAGACGACGGTAGATAACAAGGCACAAGACCACAAGCTCCGTGTCGCCTTTGATGTTGGAACGTGCGAAGTCACGACAGCGGACACGGCGTTTGATTGGAACGAACGGGAGACGATGCGGGACAAGCGATTTGATGCCGAGAAAAATGAAGAGTGCGTCATGGCGCAAGCACCGACGTATTCGTTCGTTCAGGCGAATGCGCACACCCTCGTCCATCGCGGTTTACAAGAATACGAAGTGAGCACATATGACGGCCGAGACGTCGTGGAGCTGACGATGCTCCGTGCGGTCGGCTGGCTGTCGCGACGGGACTTGCGCACGCGTGGAAACGGGGCAGGACCAGGATTTGAAGTCCCGAGTGCACAATGTCTACGTGCAGACACGTTCGAATATGGACTTGTGTTGAACCGAGAGAACGAGTCGGCGACACACATCACGAGCTTCCGTCGGCGACCGATTGTGCATCAAACACGCGCAGCGACAGCGAAGCATTGGTTCACGATGACAGGTGGCGTATTCTCGAGTGTGACAGGAATCGAACCGAATGTGAGTGAGATTCGTCTATTCAATCCGACGACAGAACATGTTTCGGTTACCATGACGTTCGCACAACAGGTAACATTAGAGAGAGTAACGTTAACAGGAGACGTCATCGAACGAGTGGGCGAAACGTTCACGGTCCGACCGAAAGACATCGTGACGATCCGGGTGACGAGCGAAGAGAAATAGACTTTAACGAAGAAGGTGACAAAGATGAGAAAATTCGTAGCGCTCGACATTGGCGGGTCGTTTATCAAGTACGGTGTGTTGACGGAAGATGCGATCTTTATCGAAAAGCACGAGAGTATGACCGAGGCCAATCAAGGCGGGGCTCACATCTTAGAGAAGGTGACGGGCTTCATCCGTGACTTGCAGACGCGTCACGACGTACAAGGTATCTGCATTTCGACGGCAGGACAAGTCGATTCGAAAGAAGGAGTCGTTGTCTATGCCTCGAAATTGATTCCGGCCTACACGGGCACGCGACTAAAAGAAACGTTAGAGGCGACGTTCAGTCTGCCGGTCGAGGTCGAAAACGATGTGAACTGTGCCGGACTGGCCGAGTCATGGATCGGAAGCGGCAAAGGAGCGAAAAGCTTATTCTGTCTGACAATCGGAACAGGAATCGGAGGCAGTTACATTCTCGACAACAAGCTCCATACGGGACATAGCTTCAGTGGGGGCGAGATCGGATACATCCCGATCGAAGGATATGCGTTCGAAGAATTGGCGTCGACGCGTGTCCTCATCGAACGTGTTGAAGCGAGAACGGAACAGACGGGACTGAACGGGAAAGACGTGTTCGAGATGGCGCATGCGGGCAATCCGATTGCCATCGAAGAAATCGACCGCCTCGTCTATTACTTGTCAAAAGGGATCGCGACGGTGACGTATATGATGAACCCAGAAAAAATCATCATCGGTGGCGGAATCACGGCGCAAAAAGACTACCTGTATCCTCGCATCATGAAGCAACTCGCTGCCGACATCATCCCGGCCATCTTGGAGAAGACGACGATTGAGATTGCCCGCAACTTGAACAACGCGGGCATGATTGGGGCGCTTCGTCACTTCTTGCTCCAGGAATCGATGCGACCACTCCGTAGCATCACAACGATTATCGAGTCGAACCATCATCGCTTCACGAAGCGAGAACAGCTCGTCGCAGACTTTATCATCCAGAACCTCGAGGCCGTCCCAAACAAGACGATCACGGAGATGTCTCGTCAGATCAACGTCTCGGAAGCGACGATCACCCGTTTTTGTCAAAAGCTCGAATTCGGGTCATATAACAAGTTACGCCTACTCGCCAAAGAGGCGACCGTCAGCAATCGCTACTACGGTCCCTCGAATATCGATGGGCTCGATGATATCAATGAAGCGTACTTTATGATGATGAAGAAATACGAGTCGTTGTACGACCAAAAAGCGATGAATCGACTGAAGGAAGTGCTTGAATCGACGAACCAGGTCGTCTTATACGCGACAGATGAGTGGTCACCGCTCTTACCCGCCATCAAGACGAAGCTCCTCGAATTTGGCGTCATGACGGACGGATTCTCGGGCGCGCAAGCGATTCAATTATCGAAACGGGCGATTCGTCCAGAGACACTCGTCATCGGGCTCAGTCGCGATGGCTACAGTGAAGAGGTCATCGACGGATTGACACATGCGAAGCGAATCGGTGCTGTCACGGTCGGTCTATCGACACAGAGCGATTCACCGCTCTTCTCTGTCTCTGACATCCGCTTGACCGTCGCCTCGACGGAAAACGCGAATGTGACCTCCATTCGAGAAGTGGCCCTGTTTTAT
Source organism: Exiguobacterium sp. s160 (assembly GCF_018617575.1). NCBI lineage: Bacteria > Bacillati > Bacillota > Bacilli > Caryophanales > Exiguobacterium > Exiguobacterium sp. s160. The sequence goes on along the minus strand of NZ_JACSKK010000002.1, from coordinate 123,802 downwards.
CTATTAGATGTCATCACGCACACGGTTCGGGTGGAAGAGCCGAGCAGTGAGACGATTTGAGGTGTGGCGATGAAAATCGTATATGTACCGATTGATGAACGACCGTGTAATGTCGATGTGGTGCAGCGGATCGTCGGGGTGACCGACGAGGTGACGTTGCTCACGCCACCCGATCATTTATATGGATATAAAAAAGAAGCAGCCGACCAATTAGGGATGCGGGAATGGGTGCAACGTGTCAACGACTGCGATGCTCTCGTTCTCAGCGCGGACATGCTTTGCTATGGCGGGCTATTGCCTTCACGCCTTCATCACATGACAGACACGGACCGGGATACCTTCATCGAGTGGATCCGGACACTTCAGAGTGAGACGAAGGCACCGCTTTATGTCGCGACGATGATCATGCGCACGCCGAAGTATAGTTCGGATGACGAAGAACCTGACTATTATGGACAATTTGGTGCGGAGATCTATCGACGTGCCTGGTTACAGGACCTGGACGAACGGGACGGATTGACTATGGAGGAACAGGATGAACTCGCGAACTTGAATGAGTTGATTCCGACTGAGTATGTCGTGGACTACGAGACGAGACGTGCCTTCAACCGATCCATCAACGAGGCGATGATTCAACTCGTTGAGGAAGGGGTCATCGAACGATTGTTCATCCCGCAAGACGATAGTGCCGAATACGGCTATACGTCGATTGACCAGACGGACGTATTAAGACAAATTCAAGAGCGGCGTGTCTTCACGAAGGTCCATATGTATCCGGGAGCGGATGAAGTGGGTGCCACGATGGTCACTCGGGCCTTTTTAGACCGTCAGGGAACAGCGCCGCGTGTGTATCCGATGTGGAGTAGTGTCCTCGGTCCGACGTTGATCCCGATGTATGAGGACCGACCGTTCATCGAAAGCATGTATGCTCATCTGGACGCGATTGGACTACACCTCGTGGAGACAATGGAAGAGGCGGATTTTGTTCTGGCTTATAACGTACCGGGACGTACGATGCAAGAATCGTGGGATCAAGACGAGCGTGATGTGACGTACACGAGTTTTCGTCACATGCGTCAATTCGTCACCAAGATTGAATCTGCGCTTACGCAAGGGAAACGAGTCATCGTCGCCGACAGCGCCTATGCCAACGGTGGGGATCAGGAGTTGATCATGTGGCTCGATGAGTTGAATCTTCTCGAACAGTTAGACTCTTATAAAGGTTGGAACACGAATGGGAATACGCTCGGGACGACGCTTGCGCAAGGGGTGTTTGCTCAAGTTGGAAAACGAGAACGGATTCGTGAGAACGTCCTCTATCACGTGCTTGACGATTTCGTCTATCAAGCGAAAGTTCGGATGAAGATGACGAATATCGTGTTACCAGAGTATGGAGCCAGCTATTTCGATTTAGGCGGACATGCTGTAGCGATTTCGCAAGAGCGTGACCGTATGATGACGGAAGTGGCGCGACATGTGCTCCGTCATTCATTCCAAGAATCATGGACATTCAACACATCGGCACCATGGAACCGTATGTTTGAGTGCCGATTAGAGTTTGGAGGAACAACCCAATGATTGAACGATTAAGAAATCAGTTGATTGTGTCCTGTCAGGCACTCCCGGATGAACCACTCCACGGTTCGACCATCATGGCCCGCATGGCCATCGCCGCAAAAGAAGGTGGGGCGAGTGGGATTCGTGCGAACGGAATCGAAGATATTCAGGCGATTCAAGCTGTCGTTGATTTACCAATCATCGGAATCATCAAACGGGAATACGTTGGTTCTGATGTCTACATCACACCGACGATAGAAGAAGTCGATGCACTCGTATCTGCAGGTGTTGACTTGATTGCCCTCGATGCGACAAACCGTGATCGACCGGACGGCTCAACGATTGCGACATTCTTCCCGCTATTAAAAGAGAAGTATCCGAATCAATGCTTTATGGCAGATTGCGCCACACTAGAAGATGCGGTCCGTGCTGAACTGTTAGGATTCGACGTCGTCGCACCGACTCTTTTCGGGTATACCGCGGAGACGGCTGGGAAGAAAGTGTATGAAGGTGATTTTCAATTTTTAAGGGAGATGGTGCAAATCGTCTCGATTCCTGTCATTGCAGAAGGGAATGTGATCACACCGGAACACGCGCGACGTGTCCTTGAAATTGGGGCACATGCGGTCGTCGTCGGTGGCGCCATCACAAGACCGCAACAGATTGCGAAGCGGTTTGTGGAAGGGATTTCAATGTGAACTGAAACATGTAAAGAATAGGTTGGGTGGTGGACAGGATATTGTCGATTGCCCAGGCTATTTTTTTATATGATCAAACAAAAGCAAAAGCGCTTTCGGTCATTTCAGACATGCTATACTAAAAGAAAATGACAGGAATAGGTGGAATGGTCATGGGGAACACAACACCACGCAACTCCAAATGGATGAGATCCTATAATCGGGCGCTCATCCTTCGGCTCATCCGGCTCCATCAGCCGGTGTCCCGCGTTGAGCTCGCCAAGAAGACGAGTTTGACAAAGCCGACAATCTCAAACATCGTCAACGAACTAAAAGAAGAAGGACTGATCAATGAGCGGGAGCTCGGTGTCTCGAGTGGGGGACGACGCCCGATCATGCTCGAGCTCGCGGCGAGCGACCGTTTCGTCATCGGCATCGATGCGACACAGCGGAAGCTGCATGGGGTCGTCACGAACATCCATGGGGAACTGCTCGACGAGGCATGGCATGACGAACGGTTCGACACGAACGAAGAGTTCATCGACGCCATCGTCGCGCTCTACATAACGTTGAACGACCGCACGAAAGGGGACGTCATCGGACTCGGTGTCTCTGTCCACGGGATGGTCGAGGCAGGTGACGGGGTCGTCTTGTTCGCGCCACGTTTTCACTTGCACGACATCCCGCTCAAGCGCGAACTCGAGAAACGACTCGGTCAGCACGTCTTCGTCGAGAACGACGTACGGACGCTCGCTCTCGGCGAACTGTATTTTGGGGAAGCCATCGGCATCGAGGAGTTCTTTTATGTGTATGCCGGGTACGGGATCGGGGGAGCGTATGTCCACGCAGGCGAGTTGATCGATGGGGAGCATCATATCGCCGGTGAGATCGGACATATGCGCATCATGCTCGACGGACCGATTTGTTCATGCGGCAACCGGGGCTGTTTAGAGGCGGTCGCAGGTGAGCGTGCCATCTTGAACGAGGCCCGTCAACTCGCACATGATCTGACGCTCGACGATCTTCGTGATTCCGTAAGCTCGAATCAAGACGTTCAAAAGCTGTATGAACGTGCCGGTGAATATATCGGCATCGCCACGCTCAATATGATCCATCTGTTGAATCCGGGTCGTATTCTTCTCGGGGGACCACTCTTCAACTATGCGCCGGACGTCGTGACGAACATCCAGGAGCGTGTCGCCCAGACGGCGCTCACCCTCGATGCCCGTCAGACCGACATCCGTGTCGTCCCGTGGAATGTTAGCCAAGGGGCACTCGGGGCCGCGGCACTCATCACGAACGAGATGTTCGGTGAAATCCAATGAAACAACGAGTCGTCTTTCTCTTGCAGAAAGGCGATTTTTCATTTCTTCATAAGAAAGCGTTTACAACATAAACAAGGGCATGCTATAGTCTATGTGTAGTTAGATAATAAATTTAATTTACTAAGTAAGGGGTGACACTCTCAACGACACGTTTGGAGGGGTAGCGATGCAAAAAGAGACACCATTGAAAGACCAGTTCCACGCGATCTTCGGTCGCTACGGGGCGACCCGATTGTTCGCACGACACGACTTCGCCTTCGACGAAATGGAAGCGTTCACAGGCGAGGAGACGAGCATGATCATCACGCGCTCTAGACGCGACGGCATCTTTCGTCTCTATGACGAGGAGACGCGTGACATCCGATTATTCCGGGCATCGACGCTCTCTCGTGACGTGTCGTTCAACGACATGGACGGCTTGTTCGAACTGTTGCTCTGGCGATTGAAAGAACAAGACGCATTGCCGTTCGGGGCGGACCTTTACGTCGTCGGCCCATACATAGACGGACCGAAGCTCGATTTGGAACTGATCACGTACACGTTGACACGGCTCGGGGATCGCCCGATGCCAGACCATCTTATTCGGGAGTTATGCCATCGTATCGTGGCGTGACAACACATTCAAAGGAGAATGAACATGAAAAAAACGACGATTGCACTCGCATCATCTGTCTTAATGCTCTCATCTTTACTCGCTGCGTGCGGCGATGACGAACAAGCGGCGGCGACAACGGAAGACGGCAAGCCGGTCATCACATGGTGGGGCTGGGCGCCACAACCTGAAGTCGGGGAAGAAATAGCGAAGGCGTTCAACGAATCGCAAGACGACTACGTCGTCAAATTCAAGCGTCTCGAAGATTACGAGCAACAGCTCCAAGTCGCGATGCTCGGCGGTGACGGTCCGGACATCATCGGTCTCAAAGAGCCGATGATCCCACAATACAAGGATCGCCTCGTGCCAGCGAAAGACTATATGGACAAAGCGGCCGGCGAAGGCTGGAAAGAAAAATTGATCGAGCTCGGCATCGAACAGACGACGGTCGAAGGCGAACAGTACGCGGTACCAGTCGGCTTCACAGGACAGGCATACCTCATGTACAACAAGACGCTCCTCGACAAATACGGCGTGACACCGCCGAAGACATATGACGAGACGGTCGCGGCAATCGACAAGATCAACGCCTCAGGCGACAAAGTCATCCCGATGCAACTCGGTGCGAAAGACGCATGGGTCGGCGTCGACGTCTTCAATGTCTTGAGTCATCAGGTCGCACCAGGCTATATCCAGGACGTGCTCGCCGGTGACGCGAAGTGGACGGACAAAGAGATGGTCGAGACGGCTGAACTTTGGCAACAACTATACGAAGACAAAGTGTTCCAAGAAGGGGCATTGGGTCTCGCGACATACATGGACGGCATGAACAATTTCTTCGACAAGAAAGCCGCGATGTGGATCATCGGTTCATGGGAAGCCCACTCGATGACGACGGTCGAGAAGCGCGACAAGTGGAACAACTTCGAAGACGAGATCGGCTTCGTCCCGATGCCTAACCTTGCAGGTGGCACAGAACAACCGGTCATCGCATCGATCGACATGGCACTCGGTGTCAACAAAGAGTCGAAACAACAAGAAGGTGCGGCTGCCTTCATCGCTTATATGACGCAAGGCGAAGGACAAGCGCTCTACATGGAGAAGTTTGAGATGGCACCAGCTGTCAAAGACATCGAAGTGGCATACGAAGACAAGTTCACGAACGACGTCGAGCGTGAGTCTTACGAAATCTTGAACGAGACGGTGAAGAACGCTGTCGCGGGACGCGGAATCCGTGACCCGAAAGTGTACGACGCACTTGGGAAAGAACTTCAAAACATCGCTGCCGGACAAGATGCGAAAGAAGCACTCGCACGCATCCAGGCGATTGCGGACCAAGGTAAATAATCGAACGAGCGCCAGTAGCCAGACTCACTGGCGCTCGATTTTTTGAATCTGAAAGTGAGGGAACCTTATGCAACAAGCAACCGATTTGAACAAGTCCAAGCCGAAGCTCGCGTCGGTGCCACCGAGCGCGCCGAACCCGATCCGGAAGAAAGAGCGGATGAAGCAAAACTTGATCGGCTGGGCGTTCGTCGCCCCGACCGTCCTGTTCGTCATCGCCTTCATCTATTACGGCATCTTCTATAACGCCTATCACTCGCTCTTCTCGTGGGACGGGATCTCGTTTGAGAAAGTGTATGTCGGCTTCGAGAACTTCGCACGGATGTTCCAAGACCCAGAATTTTATAATGCGCTCAAGAACACGGGCATCTTCACGATCTTGACGGTCACGATTCAGGCGGGTCTCGGGCTCGTGTTGGCCTATTTGCTTCACACGAAAGGCGCGGGCCGGACGTTCTTCAAATCGGTGTTCTTCTTCCCGGTCGTCTTGAGCCCGGTCGTCCTCGGGGCGGCGTTCACGCAAATCTTTGACTTCCAGTTCGGCTACATCAACGAATTCCTTCGCATGATCGGTCTCGGTGCTTTGGAGCAGAACTGGCTCGGTGACCAGGATGTCGCGCTCTACGCCATTATCTTGATCAACATCTTCCAGTGGACGGGCTCGTCGATGATCATGTATTACATGGCGATGCTCGCGATTGAACGGGAAGTGTTCGAGGCGGCCAATATCGACGGGGCGGGCTTCTGGCGCACGCTGTGGAGCGTCGTCTTCCCGAACTTGAAAGGGACGACGTTCACGCTGACGATCCTCGGGGTCATCGGTGGTCTGAAGACGTTCGATATCGTCTGGATCTCGACGCAAGGTGGACCGGGTAACTCGACGGAGGTCATCTCGACGTACTTGTTCCGGAAATCGATGCTTCATCAAGAGGTCGGATACGCTAGTGCTGTCGCCATCATCTTGCTCGCGATCGCACTCGGTATCACGTACTTCCAGATGCGTGTACAGAAGAAAATGGACTAAGGGGGAGTAGCTATGGAACTGCAAACGAAAAAAGGAAGATGGTTCACCAATATTGGTCTGTCACTCATGGCGGTCCTCTGGTTGTTCCCGATCTTCGTCATGTTCAAGGAAAGCTTACGTGTCAACGGCTTTGAAAACTATATCGCGACGCTTCAAAACCCGAACTTCCCACAGTTCGTCATCAACAGCTTCATCGTCGCCTTCTTTATGATTCTCATTTCGATCTCGCTTCTCGCTTTTGCGGCGTTTGGCTTCTCGAAGCTCCAGTTCGCTGGGAAGCGACTATTGTTCAATCTCGTCTTGGCAGGATTGATGCTACCGGTCGCCTCGCTCATCGTGCCGCTCTTCTTCACATTGCGTACGCTTGACGGGCTCAACAGCTATTGGGGATTGATTGGTGCCGAGATCGCCTTCTTCCTCCCGTTCGGGCTCATGCTCATCAAGAGCTACTTCGACGAATTGCCGAACGAATTAATGGAAGCGGCGCATATCGACGGGGCGTCGACGTTCCAAATCTTCTATAAAGTCATGATGCCGCTCGCCAAGCCGGCGCTCGCGACGGCGACGATCTACGCGTTCCTCAACTCGTGGAACGAGTACTTGATGGTCCTCACGTTCATGACGGACCCGGCCAAGCAGACGGTGACGATGGCACCGACCTTCTTCACGGAAGCACTCGGTGGGGACCCTGGTAAACTGTACGCCTCGCTCGTCTTGATCAGCTTGCCGACGATGGTGTTTTATATCTTCTTCCAACGCTTCTTACAAAAAGGCATGACTTCGGGAGCGGTCAAATAATCGATTGAGGTGAACAGCATGTATTTAGGAGTAGATTACTATCCAGAACAGACGGACCGTGCGCTTTGGGATGAGGACGTCCGCTTGATGAAAGAGCTCGGCGTCAACGTCATCCGTATGGCCGAATTCGCCTGGACGATGATGGAGCCGGCAGACGGTGAGTTCGACTTCTCATTTTGGGACGAGGTCGTCGAGACGTTCGGCGAACACTTTGACATCGTCCTCGGCACACCGACGGCGACACCACCCGCATGGCTCATCGAGAAGTATCCGGACATCCTCCCGGTGACGAAAGACGGTGTCCGCATCAGTTTCGGTGCCCGTCGTCATTATACGGTCAACAGCCCCGTCTACCGCGAGTACTGTGAACGCATCACCCGCAAGATGGCGGAACGGTACGGTCGTCACCCACGCGTGATCGGCTGGCAGACGGACAACGAGTATGGACATGAACAGTCGGACCGTTCGTACGGCGACGTCGATCAAGTGGCGTTCCAGGAATGGCTGAAAGAACGTTACGAGACGCTCGACGCGCTCAACGCGGCTTGGGGGACCGTCTTCTGGAGCCATACATATACGGCATGGACACAGATTCCGGTTCCTCGCACCGTGTTCCAAGAACATAACCCGTCGCTTCTCGTCGATTTCGATCGTTTCTGTTCGGACGCGTATCGCTCGTTCAACAAACTCCAAGTCGACACGCTCCGTCCGCTCATCCACGAGGACGCGTTCATCACGCATAACCTGGTGTATAGCGACATGGCGATCAACCAGCAACAGATGGCTCAAGATCTCGACTACGTCTCGTTCGACAACTACCCGGTGTGGGGCGGATTGCCGGAGCCGAACCGTTTCGAGAAGACAGCGCACGATCATGATCTTTGCCGCTCGTCGAAACAAGGAAAAGGGTTCTGGGTGATGGAGCAGCTCAGTGGGGCACAAGGATGGAGCCGCATCGGCTACTTGCCGAGACCAGGACATATCCGTCTTTGGACACATCAAGCCGTCGCCCGTGGCGCCGAGGCAATCGTCTACTTCCGATTCCGTGCCGCTGACTTCGGGACAGAAGAGTTCTGTCATGGCATCATCGACCATGACGGAAAGCCGAAACGGAAGTTCGAAGAGGTGAAGCACGTCATGTCAGAGCTTCACGCGCATGGCGACATGATCAACACGGCTGCGTATAAGTCAGACGTCGCCGTCTATTTCGACCAAGAGAACTTATGGGCGTGGACGCATCAACCGCACTCGGACGCGTTCAACTTCAAACAAGAGTTCGTCCGCTTCTATGGTGCGGCCGTCCGTCAAGGCGTCAACACGGATATCGTCTTCCCAGGGGATGCGCTCGACTCATATAAACTCGTCATCGTCCCGCTCTATTTCTTAGGGAATGACGTGTTCGATGAGACGCTCATCGACTATATCGAGAACGGTGGGAACGTCATCTTCACGTATCGTACTGGGGTGAAAGACCCGATTAACCGTTGTCACAACTTGACGCTCCCAGGCAAGTTCGCCGAGTACGCGGGTATCGAGATTGACGAGTATGAGAGCTTACAAGCCGTCCAGTCGAACGAGGTCCGCCTCGGCGACCAAGTGTCTGAGGCGAACATCTGGTGCGACTTGATTACACCAAAGGGTGCCGAGGTGTTAGCGACTTACGGGCAGGCGTTCTATAAAGGGACGGCGGCGATCACGCGCCACACGTATAAAGGCGACGTGACGTATATTGGCTCATCGGTCGACGACGCGATGCTCGACACAGTCTATCACGAGGCACTCACACGCGCCGGCATTGACGCGCACCGACTCCCGGACGATGTCGAGAAAGTCGACCGTCACGGGAACGGGCAGTTGATCCGTTTCTATATGAACCATTCGACCGAGGTCACGTCATCCGTCGAACTTGACGACATGTGGCAGACGCTAGACGGGGAGACGGTGACGGGCAGGCTCGAACTCGAACCGCTCGCGGTCGTCCTACTCAAACGGGAGGTGAAAGCATGATCGTTCGTCACGACAATCGGTTCGCCCTCATCGGGACGAATCTTACCTACGTGTTTGATGTCGATGCACGCGGTCGTCTCGTCCATCAATATCTCGGCGGACGCCTACATGAGTCCGACATCAAAGAACTACCGGATACGCGGGTGTTGCATTCGTCGTTCGAGACACCGGAAGGGGTGGCCGCTTACGAGTTCACCTCGTTCGGCGATCTCGTCTATACGGAACCGACGTTGAAAAGTCATACCGAGACGGAACGGTTGCATGCGTTCGCACTCCGTGATGCACGGATCGATGGAGAGACGCTCGAGATCGATTTGGTCGACTCGATTCAGTCCCTTCACGTGACGCTTCAGTTCACACTCTACCCGGCGTACGACATCATCGCCCGCCGCATGACCATCAAAGCAGGAGAGACGGTCACGCTCGAGAGCGCGCAGTCGTTCAGCCTCGGACTCATCGAGCGCGACATGCGACTCCGTCATTTCAGCGGGGCGTGGACGAGCGAGTTCCAGCTTCAAGAAGGGCCGCTCCTTCCAGGTAAGAAGACGATCGAGAGTCGTCGCGGGTTGACGAGCCATCAAAGCAACCCGTGGTTCGCACTCGACAGTGACGCCACAGAGACACAGGGAGAAGTCGTCTACGGCTTCCTCGGACATTCCGGCAACTGGGCAATCCATTTTGAGAAAGACCAGTTCGGCTTCACGCAAGTGACAGGCGGGATCAACCCGTTCGATTTCGCGAAGACGCTTCAAGCGGGTGAGTCGTTCACGACGCCAACCGGTTATATCGGTTATACACAACGCGGATTCGGCGGCATGAGCCAGAACGCCCACGACTTTGAGCGCGACGTCATCATGCCGGAAGTGACGCGTGACGTGTTGCGCCCGGTCCTCTACAACTCGTGGGAGGCGACCTACTTTGACGTCAGCGAGGACGGTCAAAAACGTCTCGTCGACGAGGCGGCCGCCATTGGCTGTGAGTTGTTCGTTGTCGATGACGGTTGGTTCGGTGAGCGCCATTCGGACGCGGCCGGACTCGGGGATTGGCACGTCAACGAGACGAAGTTTCCGAACGGGCTCGACCCGCTCGTCCGCTACGTCGAGGAGAAAGGTCTCCAGTTCGGGCTATGGGTCGAACCGGAGATGGTCAACCCGGACTCCGACCTGTACCGGGCTCATCCGGAATGGATTTACTATACGGACGGACGCCCGTCGACGACATCTCGGAATCAGTTCGTCTTGAACCTCGCCTTGCCTGAAGTTGAGGCGCACGTGACGAAATGGCTCGATGAGTTACTCGGACGACACGACATCCGTTATATCAAGTGGGACATGAACCGTGCCTTCTCCGAGCCGGACAGCCCACATCTACGTGACGCCAAGGAACTGTGGCTCCGTCACGCGGAAGCGGTGTATCGCATCCTCGACACGTTGCGTGAAAGACACCCGAACGTCGCGTTCGAATCATGCGCCGGCGGCGGTGGACGGATCGACCTCGGTGTCCTCTCGCGCGTCGAACAGGTTTGGACGAGCGACAACACGGACGCACTCGACCGTCTCACCATCCAGGAAGGCTTCTCATACGCCTATAACGCCAAAATGATGAGCTGCTGGGTGACGGACGCGCCGAACTGGTTGAACAATCGTTCGTTGCCACTCGGATATCGGTTCGTCAGTGCCATGCAAGGGACGCTCGGTATCGGCGGCAACCTGCTCGAATGGACGAAAGAAGAATTGGCAGAGGCGAAAGAATGGATTGCTACGTATAAGACAATCCGTCCGCTTGTGCAGCACGGGACGAGCCATCGTCTCGCTTCACTCAAACGGGACGGCTTCCACGCCGTCGGCTATACGGACGGAGAAGACTACGTCGTCCTCGTCAACGCCGACCGGCGCCAATACGGGAAGAATCGCTTGCGCGTGAAGTTGCGCGGACTCGACCCTGAACGGACGTACAAACTAGAAGGGCGCCGCGTGAGCGGACGCTATTTGATGGAACAAGGCATAAACCTCACACAACAAACAGACTATGACGCGTATTGCCTGGTCATCCACCCGGCATGAGCGATGGAAGGGATGAAGCCGTATGCTTTCATTTGAAATGGAACAGCTGAAACAACAATTCGAGGAGGTGTTCGCCGCATCAGTGGACCGGGTGTTCTTCGCACCGGGTCGCATCAACTTAATCGGCGAGCACACCGACTATAACGGAGGGCACGTCTTCCCATGTGCGATCACGTTCGGGACGTATGGACTCGTGAAGAAGCGGGAGGACGATTTGATTCGTGTCTACTCACGCAACTTTGAGGACGTCGGCATCGTGTCGTTCCCTGTGACGGACGGGACGTATGAGGCGAGCCACGACTGGGCGAACTACGTGAAAGGTGTCGTCACGCTTCTTCGACAAGACGGGCACGATATCCAAGGGTTCGACTTCCTCCTTGCGGGCAATATCCCGAACGGGGCAGGTCTCTCGTCATCGGCTTCCCTCGAACTCGTGACGGCGTTCATGTTGAATGAAGTATACGGTCTCGGTCTCGAACGACTTGACCTCGTCCGACTCGGACAGAAAGTCGAGAACACGTTCATCGGCGTCAACAGCGGTATCATGGATCAGTTCGCCATCGGGATGGGCAAAGCCGGGCAGGCGATGCTCCTCGATTGTGAGACACTCCATCACGACTACGCACCAATCTCACTCGACGGATACGACATCGTCATCATGAACACGAACAAACGACGGGAACTCGCCGATTCGAAATATAACGAACGTCGACGTGAATGTGACACGGCACTCGGGTTGATTCAACCAAAATTCGAAGTGGAGTCACTCGGGCAGCTGTCGATGGAGTCGTTCGAACAAGTCGCGATTGACTTGCCGGCGACGCTCCGCAAACGGGCACGCCACGCCGTCTCGGAGAACGAGCGGACGAAACTTGCGTATACCGCTTTACAAGAAGGACGACTCGAGACGTTCGGTCAGTTGATGAACGCGTCACACGCGTCGCTACGGGACGACTATGAAGTGACAGGGCTTGAGCTCGATACGCTCGTCGCGGCCGCGCAAGCGTGTGACGGTGTCATCGGTGCCCGTATGACGGGGGCCGGATTCGGTGGCTGTGCCATCGCCATCGTCCGACAAAATGAGACGAGCGCGATGATCGAACAGACGTCTGCGAAGTATGAAGAGACAATCGGTTACGCGCCGACATGTTACGTCGCCTCGGTCGGGGACGGCGTCCGAGAACTCGTAGAGGAGGAAGTGAAATGAGTGTACTTGTCGTCGGCGGTGCCGGCTATATCGGATCGCACGCCGTCCGTGCCTTATTGAAAGACGGGGAAGACGTCGTCATCCTCGACAATCTCCAGACGGGACACGTCGAGTCGATCCCGCAAGACGTCCGTTTTTATGAAGGGGACTTACGTGACCGTACGTTCGTGAAAGAGGTATTCGCAAAAGAACGGATCACGGACGTTCTTCATTTTGCGGCGAACTCGCTCGTCGGTGAATCGATGACGGACCCGCTCGCTTACTATGACAATAACGTCTTCGGGACACAGGTGCTTCTCGAGACGATGCGGGACGCGGGGGTGAAACGGATTGTCTTCTCCTCGACGGCCGCGACATACGGTGACCAGACCGTCATGCCGATCGATGAGACGGCGCTGACGAACCCGACGAACACGTACGGGGCGACGAAGCTCGCGATGGAGTCGATGATTCGCTGGTGTGACCAGGCGCACGGCATCCGTTCGGTCGCGCTCCGCTACTTTAACGTCGCCGGAGCGATCGCGACCGGTGAGATTGGGGAAGACCATGACCCTGAGACACACCTCATCCCGATCGTCCTTCAAGTGGCGAACGGACAGCGTGACGCCATCACCGTCTTCGGTGACGATTATGCGACAGAGGACGGCACATGTATCCGCGACTACATCCACGTCCAAGACCTCGTCGACGCGCATCTTCTGGCACTCCGTTATTTACGGGAAGACGGGGTGAGCGACGTGTTCAACCTCGGGACGGCGAACGGATTATCCGTGCTCGAAATTGTTGAAGCGGCACGCCGCGTGACAGGCCATGACATCCCGGTCCGACTCGGGGAACGCCGCGCCGGTGACCCGGCGAAGTTGATCGCCTCGTCCGAAAAGGCACGACGGGTCCTCGGCTGGACACCGACCCGCTCAGATGTCGAGACGATTTTGACGGACGCGTGGAACTGGCACGCAAGCCATCCGTTCGGTTATCAGGCGAAAGAGGTGAGACGATGATCGATGTGACGATTGAAGCACTCGTCGAGGCGACGATTCGTGCAGAGTTGATTGACGAGCAGGACCGGATCTATTCACGGAACCGTGTGCTCGCCACGCTTCATAAACTCGACATGGACGTCCCGACGTCTGTGCCGTCGATAGAAATCCCAGACGCATTAGAGGAGCTGGTCGCATATGCGATCGAACAGGAGTTGATCGAACCAATCCTTGAAGAGAAGGACCGGTTCATGGCTGAGGTGATGAACGTCTTCGTCTCGAAACCTTCTGAAGTGACGCGTCGTTTTAATGAACTTCGCGCGACGGACGTGACAGCGGCAACGAGTTTCTTCTATAAAATGAGTCAAGCGTCAAACTATATCCAGACGCGGCGGATTGCGAACAATATCACGTATCAAGCACAGACCTGCTATGGCACGCTTGACATCACCATCAACTTGTCCAAACCGGAGAAGGACCCACGTGAGATCGCACTCGCCCGGACGCAGCCGACTCCGACGTCGAACTATCCGAAAGGGTTATTGGCGATCGAGAACGAAGGCTACGGCGGACACTTAAAACACCCGGCGCGTGCAAACCATCGCGTCATCCCGCTCACGCTCGGTGGACAGCCATGGTCGTTCCAATATTCACCGTACCTCTACTACAACGAGCACTCGATCTTGTTGTCGAACGAGGTGCGCGACATGGTCATCGACCGGGGCGCGTTCGAGCGTCTGATCGACTTTATTACACAGTTCCCGCACTATTTCGCCGGGTCGAACGCGGACTTGCCGATTGTCGGCGGTTCGATTTTGACGCACGACCATTATCAGGCAGGCCGCTACCGGTTTGCGATGGACGATGCGCGCGTCGTCTCGACGTATCGCTCGGAGCGTTATGACCAGGTCGAGATTGAGACGCTCTACTGGCCGCTCTCGGTCGTCCGTCTCCGTTCCCGTCAACAAGAGCAGCTCGTCATGTTGGCGAATCAGTTGCTCGGCTATTGGCGCGACTATGAGGACGAATCGAGTGAAGTTATCCCGTATACAGATGGCGTCCCGCATAACACAGTCACCCCGATTGCGAGACGACGGGACGGGCGCTACGAGCTCGACCTCGTGCTTCGGAACAATCGGACGAGCGACGCACATCCAGATGGGATTTTCCATCCTCATGCTGACGTGCATCACATCAAGCGTGAGAATATCGGCTTGATTGAAGTGATGGGACTCGCCGTCTTACCAGCACGCCTTAAGACGGAACTCGAACAAGTCGTACGATATGTGGCAGGCGAAGATGTCGAAGTTGAAGCGATGCATCAGCAATGGGCGGACGCGTTACGGAAGAAGGCAGGCGACCCGAAAACAATCGTCGACCAAGCCGTCGTCGACAAGTTCGTGAAAGGACTCGAAGACGCCGGAGTCTTCAAACAGACAGAGACGGGGCAGGAACGGTTTGATGTGTTCATCCGTTCGCTTCTGAGTCATGTCGATAAAGTGGAGTACGGAACACCAAGGTCGGGAATGAGAGAGAAAACGAACTAAAGGTGGTTGTACGAGTGAAACAAGCGACGATTCAAAACACCAACGGCATGAAACTATCCGCCATCGACTATGGCTGTGCGATGACGGAACTGACGGCCCCGGACCGAGACGGTAATCTCGACTCGGTCATCTTGAAATATGGGGACGTCTCTCAATACTTAGAAAACCCGGTCTATCTCGGATCGGTCGTCGGGCGGATTGCCGGAAGGATTCGCGATGCGGAAATCGATGGCGTTGCCTTGACCCCAAGCGAAGCGCCCCATCATATCCACGGAGGCGACAAAGGCATCACGGCCCGTCACTGGGAGATGGATGCCGATGAACAGTGCATTCAGTTCACGTATGTGAGCCCGGACGGGGAGGAAGGATATCCCGGAAACGTCTTTTTCAAAGTGTTATATGAACTGACAGATGACAATGAACTGATCGTCACGATGACGGCGGAGACGGACCAACTAACGTGGGTCAACCTGAACCATCACAACTATTTCAATCTCGGGGGACGCCCGACCATCCACGACCATGAGCTGACGCTACCAGCCGATTCGGTCGGGGTGCTCGATGCGGAATCGCTGCCGACAGGGGAGTTGCGGGATGTGAGCGGAAGTCCGTTTGATTTCCGCGACGGGAAAGTGGTCCGGGAGGCGCTCGAGTCAGGAGACGAGGCGATTGCAAAAGCCGGCGGACTCGATCATCCGTTCATCTTGAAGGACGGGGAGACACGGCTACATGACCCGCTGAGCGGACGGACGATGACGGTCGAGACGAATCAACCCGTCATGGTCGTCTATACGGGTAACTTCCTCAGTGAAGAGACACCGGTGACGCTTGACGGCCGACAAAAACATAGTGCGATTTGTCTCGAGGCACAGGCGTTCCCGGACGCCCCGAACCATCCAGACATCGCGACATCGATTGAACTGAAACCGGGTGAGTTGTATCACTCGCGGACGGTGTATCGGTTTGGGGTGGAATGACGATATTTTGAATATACGGCCAAGCGTTGAGAGGATACGCTTGGCCGTATATTTATGTCTGAGATGATAAATTCTTTTGATTCTAAAAATAGCTTTTACAATTCATACTTCTTTGTGAAATAAAAGGGTGTAAAAATATTTAAATGGTGAATATTATTAATGTGAAACTAAAGTGGATGGAGGATAGGTACATGGGATGGTATGCCGCAATCAAGCGAACGTATTGGACGTGGAGGCTCAGCTCCGAGATTCGACGTGAGATTAAACGCATGGAAGTTGCCTTAGAGTCGTTATCTAAAATTACAAATCACTTGAGAGAGCGCAAAACTCCAATATCACAGTATGAGATTGAAGAAAATCTTTCGCCTTACACAGAACTCCATGATAGTTGTATCAAGGGTGAGATCTTGTCTAAACTCGATATGATTCAGACAAGTATCGAACAAACCACAAGCAAACAAACTCGTCCGCTTGCTACTTTAGAAGCAGATTATCGAAAAAAGTTAGAATCTTTCCTATTTGAATTGAATAATCTTCACTTGGTTGCAAAAGAAGTAAATCAACAGTTAGAGCGTTATTATCGGGAGCTAATCAACTTTCAAGAAGAGATTGAACAGTTAAAGCGTAACTATATTGGAGATGCTGCTAAGCGTTCGTTTCAGGAAAAATACCGTGATGTAGAAGCATTTTTTAAAGGAACAGACATTGAACATGCCCAATCATTTCTTTTAATTTTTGCTGATCTCGAAACTTCGATTCGAACATGGAACGAAGAATTTGTCGTGCGAGAGATGTCTGATATGAAACATCTTTTTGATGATATTGATGGAAAGTCCCTAGATTTACAACAACGAAAAGCTGTTGTTGTGGACGAAGATGCAAACTTGGTGGTTGCCGGTGCAGGATCAGGGAAGACGCTGACCATTTCAGCGAAAGTAAAGTATCTCGTTGATCGAAAAGGAATTCGTCCGGAAGAGATTCTGCTCATCTCATTTACAAACAAGTCAGCAGAAGAAATGGAAGAGCGGATAAAAAATCGCTTGGGAATCAGTGTAGACGTCAAAACGTTCCATGGACTAGGGATGGGGATCATTAGCAAGCATACGAAAATGAAGCCTCAAATAGAGGATAATCTTCATAAAATTATTATGGAATATTGTAAACAGGAGTTTTACCGTCACCCTTTGCTATTACGGAAACTGATTGAATTTTTCGGTTACTATCTCCACATTCCAAAAGGAGTGGGGGATTTTGATACGCTTGGAGAATATCACGAGTATCATAAACATCTTGATTTTAAGACGCTAAAAAACTTGAGTCTCGAAAACAAATATATCGACCGGACGATTGCGGCTCAAAAGCGACAAAACGTGACGATTCGAGATGAAAAAGTGAAAAGTCTTGAAGAAGTCATGATTGCGAACTTTCTCTTTTTACACGGAATAAAGTACGAGTACGAAGCCGACTACGAACATCGAACAGCAGACGAATTTCATCGACAGTATCAACCTGACTTTTATTTGCCTGAATATGGCATTTACATCGAGCACTTTGGGGTCGACAAAAATCAGAGGGCGAAATGGCTTAGTCAGATTGAGGAGATGAAGTATATTGATGGTATGGAGTGGAAACGTGCTCTTCACGAGGTTAACGAAACTACCTTGATTGAGACCTATTCATATTACACGAGTGAAGGTAGATTACTTGAACAACTCGAGAAAAAATTACGGCGACAAGGTGTTTTGTTTAAAGAAGTCGAAGTCGTGGAGATTTTTAATCGCCTATATGATTTCAATAAGAAGTCGTATTTTGAAGAATTCGTCAAATTCACTGGAACCTTTCTCACATTGTTTAAGTCGAACGGATACAAAGAGGAGCAGCTTGATAAATTTGTTAGCGGACTTGATTCGAATAACCCGTTCTTGTATCAGCGTACTAAGTTGTTTTTAGAGATTTTTCGTCCTATCTATAAGTACTATGAGCAGCAATTGCGACAGTCAAATCAAATCGACTTTAACGACATGATTATTGAGGCAACGTCTCTCGTCAAGTCTGGTCAAGTAAATCTAGAATATCGATACATTATCATCGATGAATTCCAAGATATTTCACTCAGTCGTTTCCGTTTAGTCGAGGCTATCCGGCATATGGCGAACGCGAGAGTCATGTGTGTCGGGGACGATTGGCAGTCGATTTATCGTTTTACCGGTGCGGATTTGAGCCTCTTTATCGACTTTGAACGATACTTCGGGAAGAGTGAGATATTGAAAATTGAACGAACGTATCGTAACTCGAGAGAGCTTATCAACGTAGCGGGTACATTTATCATGAAGAACGGGAAGCAAATTCGAAAAGACCTTTCTTCATCCAAGCGAACCCGAACTCCGATTCGAATTTTAGGATTTAAAGGGAAATCTGACCTTGTGCAGTCGCTGACTCGTGTAATTGAAGACATCGTGTTAGAAAACGGTGAAGTAACGAGCCTCTTCTTGATTGGACGAAACAACTTCGACATCAAATTTTTAGAGCACAACGCTGCTTTTCGAGTCTCGTTCTCGAAAAAAGGGGCGGATATCGTTTATGAGAAACATCCAAAACTACAAATTAGTTTCTTGACGGCCCACAGTTCGAAGGGGCTCGAAGCGGAAAATGTCGTGCTAGTCAATGCGGAAAACGGAATAATTGGTTTTCCGAACAAGATGGTGGACGATCCTCTCTTGTCTCTCGTCTTACAAAAACAGGAGGAACTAGAGTTCGGGGAGGAACGTCGCTTGTTTTACGTTGCCCTGACTCGTACGAAGAACGTCACTTATATCTTAACGCCGAACGAACGTATGTCGGTGTTCGTGAAGGAATTGATTCGTGAACAGGAAGTGCCTTACTATGTAGCTACAGAGAACGGGGATAGTACTAAAACTCAACCGACATGTCCACGTTGTATCGAGGGACGATTGGTGATTCGGGAAAGTAAAAAAAAGAATCGCCCGTTCCTTGGATGTAGCCACTATCCCACTTGTTCATATACAGTGAAAGATATGACGATTTTGCATAACCCTATCATTTGTCCATCTTGTGAAGGTTATATGGTATTACGGAGCAGTAAAAACGGAAAATTTTACGGTTGTTCGAATTATCCTGACTGTCAACATACGATGCCGATGACACAATAGTATGTTACGTCGTTCAGAAATCAATAACCTCTCGAAAACCTTTAAATTCATTTGGTATAAGCTCGACATGAGTGGATTGAACTAAATCTTAGTAAACTTTATAAATTGCGGACGGTATATCGGTTTGGGGTGGAGTGACAATAAGACCATTGAACTTGCTTATGACAAGTTCGATGGTCTTTCGTGTTACGTGCGGACAGTATATAAATCTGTTAAGACTTTCGTCACGGTAGTATTGACCGAATGAAATGCCTTGGTGTTAAGGAGTGATGTCATAGCATTTGTGATGATGGTGGCATTCGTCCAATCGGAAACATCGATTGTGTCTGTATAGATCCGAGTAAACTTTTTCCCTTCCTGTTTCCCTGATTTCCAAAACGAGATGTTTTTCGCTTCGAGTGCTTCCAGGAGCGGAAGGCGTTCTGCATAATCAATCGGACCAACCTCGACGTAAAGTTTGAGACGTTTACTACCTTTCCGTTCAAACCAGATAATTAATCCATAATTGAGCCAATAGCGCTTCAATTGATCCATCTGTTCCAAGCCGGTTAGCCAATCGTTCATGACAAAGTGAGGAACACGGGAATGAGCCGAATATGTTGTTATCCCTTGTTCTTTCACAAACTCTAGAAATGCTTGTCGTACGAGGTCGCTTCCGGTTTTGAAGATATAGTCGATTGTCTGACACTTTCGATTATAGATCAGATGTAAGTGATGTTTAATCTCATCGTCGAAAGTAGCGAGCGTTTTCACCGCTTGGCGAAGTTCGACTTGTTTTTGTTTCGACGGATTGGCATTGGCGTACAGTAAGTGAATGGCAGACGCATAGTCTTGATACAGTTGAAGAGCCGTTTCCATCGTCTTTTCATCGTCGACGAGGCGTTCTTCGAGCAGGGCAACATAGTATGATAAGAAGTCATGAATGTTATTCGCAATCGTCGCTTTATTCAGTGTGAGTTCTTGTTTGATAATGTGGAGTACGTCTTCATATGTCAGCATCCAATATGCATCGTGCGACGGTGTATCACCTGACAAAGTCAAAAAGACAGGGAGGATGTTCCATTTAGGATAATGTTTCTTGGCGCTCGTTAAATAACGAGCCAATTGACCTGTTGATTCAACTGCATGTACTTTATTTTCAATCAGTAGGACGATGTTCAGCGTTGGGATTTCAATAAGTAAATCGACTGCCCCATGCCCATTGGTAGACCATTCGCGATGGACGACGATGTCAGATAGTGACGCGTGAGCGAATGATAAGTAAGGAAATGCGTCGATTTTATCATCGTTATCGGCTCTCGTCACAAGATTCATGAGTACTTTTCGTAAGAAAAAGCTTCCTAGTCGATGGTTTTCGTTCGGATCGAATAGCCAAGCGAGAACATTCGAATGGCGAATCTCGTATTTTGCGACGCGAAGCACTTTGAACGGATTGAACTCATTGAATTGTTGATTGAGCATATTGAATTCTGGCGTATTTTCAAGTTGTAGGATGGTATCGAGTGAGTAATTCATGTATTCTCCTTAAAAATCAGTTTTCACCACTGAGTTTTTTCCATTCTTGCTCAAGATGAGCATCGACCGCTTTCCAGTCGTAAACGTCTTCGCCAAGCACATGCTTCAACTCTTGCATCGAGGCGAACGCGAAGCGGCTCCATGCTACATAGTTCAAGCGTGTCGCAAATAAAATGGGTACGTTGCCACTTCGAATATATGCATCCATCCCGTCGGTCAAACATAAAGCGCCGTGCCCGACGAGTAGCATTTTCCGAAGTGTCGGCTTGTTGCCGACTGGAATCGAGGCGAGCCATCCGTTTTTATGATAGAAAAGACTCTTTAATCCCCAAAGTAAACGGATGATGAGCTCATTAAAGATGACGGGTACAGACATCGCGACACCGTGACGAGCATCGTACCCACGCTCGAACACTTTTGTTGAGAAGTCAGCGAAGGAGAGGGTCTTCCCATTATGTGAAACTTGCCCGAAGTCGGCGAATTGGAACAGCTCGAAAAACGGGAGCGGAATTCCGGCGCCGCGACGACCATTATCGTGTCCGCGCACACCACTCGAACCAGACACGTCAGATAAGAGATGACCGAACCAGTTGGCAAACCCAGCAAACAGTTTAGCCAGTAAGTTACCACCTTGTAGCTTTTGCGTACCATCCTCTTTCGGCTCGAGCCGAAGCAGGCGACCATCTGATACGAAGCTTGCTTTCCCTGTGAACTGATCCAAAATCGAGAAAAATAAGCCGATGATGTCCGGAGCGTGGGCGAGCGACTTCAAATGGTGGTCTGATGGACGCATATTGAGCGTCGCTTCACCCATCTTCAAATCTTTTGCGTAACGTGCGTCATAGTTCACTTTAAAGCGTCGTTCCAAAAAACCGATAGCACTCGCAATCGAATCGGGTTGCTTGCGAAGGTTCGCCCCGTTCTTCTTGTCTTGTTTCCAGACGAGATTCGCAAATTTGATGACGACGTTGTCGACCTTTTTATCCGACCAACTTCGAAGTTTACTATCGGTCGGGGAGCCGACGAAGAAGCTGTCGATTAGTCCTGCAACAAGACCGCTGAAGGACGCAATCATGTAATCAAAACGGTCGCATTCTGCTTCCTTCAGCAAGAAATCTTCTTTGAACGTTTTCGCCAAATCATGCCGCTGTCGTGCCGTCAAAAGATGGGCGAACGGGTCGTCGAGTCCTAACACGTCATGACGAGTCACGTATGAATCGAGATTCGTTAAGTAGAGATCCCATGAAACGTCCGAGACTTGCACTGATTCGAGGTCCTCGAATGTCGGGACGGCTAATGGCGCCAACTGAGATGTGGCTGTTTGTGGCATCTGGCCATTCATCAGTCGCATCATGTCCTCGAATAAGTTGTCGAGCGCTACCGATTGAGCGTCCTGCGTGTCTTCAAGTTGATTCAAATGGGTATGGATGTCGCCTAGACGTTGCTCAGCCTTCGCCGCTTGGTGTTGTTGGACGAGTAAAGCTTTTGCTTTATCTATCATTTCTTGATCTGATCGGTTCATTTGTCACCGAAGACGTTCTTCACGAGACGCTTCGCCCCACCTGTCACTTCAGCCAGACCACCGCCGGACATCTCAAAGTAGCCAATCGCTTGAAGGGACTCATGTAACTGTTCCAACTCTTCTAAGGCGAGTGTCTCTTTTAAGATGAGCTCTTCCTCGGTACTGAACGTCAAATCATCGAGTTGAATCGGTTGTGGCGTATAGCATGAGTAGACGTATTCGCGTAGTTTCTGATATGTCGGTTTCGAAGTCAATTCGTCCAATCGGATTGTGCTCAGTTTTGGAGGTAACTGCGTGATGATTTGTTCTTTTTGAGAGTGGACTTGTTTGTCTGCACTAAACTGGGCACTCTGACTGAGCATCTGCAACATATTTGATAACTCATTTATTTTTGCTGAGTTGGCGTTTCCTTGTTGAATCGCGACAACGAGTCGGTTTGAGATTTCATTAATGTCCTCGAGCAGGTAGTTGAGCGTTTGTTGCGTGTTGCGGATGATGGCTTGCAACATAAATTCGCGCTGCTTGTTATTCTCGATATCTTTCATGCCGGTGATTTTCTTCAATCCTTGATACGTGCCGACACCAATGACGACCAATACACCGATACCCGTGAACATGCTCGAGAAGCCGAGCAGTCCGCCCATACCAAGCGAGGCGAGACCAGACGTCAATCCGGCGGCACTCAATCCGACGACCGACCCTGACAAATAAATAGCTGTAAGGGGAACACCGACAGCGGCGGCTTTCGCTGCCAAATCTTTCATCGACTTGGCGATTTCTGAGTCGTTTTTACGGAACGTCAAAATATCTTCGTCGCTTTGAATGGCACTTGAAATGAGTTCAATCTCTTCACGCGAAATGGATAGAACTTCCTTCAATTCTTCAAGAAATTTATTTTCAAACCAAGCCGAGAGTGGACGCTTTAATTTGAATAAATAAAGTAAGTCTTTGAATAACGATTTTTCGACTATGGAGAAATCGATGGTCGTCGACAAATCGCGTAACTCATCAATTAAAGTCATCGTCGGAGTGTGCTCGTCAGGATTACTCAAATAACCTCGGAGCTGTAAACGATAGTCGGAACTGAGGTGAATGCGGGTGACGAGCGACATGAGTTCGCTATATTCTTGCGCATCGATTTGATTGTCGTCGAAGAACGTGAAGTTGGATAAGACTTTCAAATACGTAAGCTTATATGATTCCGGTAAGTCGGCGAGTGGCGTCACTTGAGAAACGTTGACGAGCTCATCTTCTTTATCTTTCAAAGCGGCAATTCCGTTCAATAGTTCGACGACGCCTTCGACGTTATACGTCGCAAGTTTATCCGATAGACTGTAATCGAATTCTTCGGTATGCATGACAATGTGTACTTTTTCTTTTCGCTTATCATTTTTATATGTCACTTCACGGTCCAAATCAACACGCTGCAACTCTTTGTAGTAGACGCAAATCGGTTTTTCGAGCAACGGTTTGAAGTAGAAGCGATCCCCTAAAAACAGCATGCCTTCTTTACCGCTCTTAAAAAGTGTCGAGTCGTACAAGGCAACGACATGTTCCGGGAGCGCATCCTCAGCGTAATTCTTAATAGCTGCATTCAACTTTTTATCAGGTATATTCGGTGCGATATGCGTCCCGTCACCGAGTAGTGTGTATGCGTACTCTTTCAAATATGTATTAATATTCATCAGGCAACACCTTCCATATTCTGTTTATAAAGTTATTATATACTTATACATGATTTGGAGTTGAGAAAATATTTTAACTGGTAAAACAAATGGAGTTTGTACATGAACTCTTTGTCTCTATATTAGAATCGGCTTATATGTAGTAACAGCGCTGAACAGAGAAAAAGCACTGTACGATGAACTAAACCATATCGATGAACGCTCCATAAACCAATCGTTTCTCGCAAAGTATGCTGACGGTATCGAAAAATCTTTATGATCAAGGAAGTTCATCTCCCGAGAGGTCGAGTTTTTCTTTAGGTATAAAGACTTAAAGTAAATATCCATTCCCCTGAATCACAAAAAGATTAAGAGGTTCAATATACCTATATGCTAAATTAGTCATGTAAGACTTCACTGATAATGGCAAAACTATGCGAAAGCTAGTGACGCAAAGCTAAAGGGCCTTTAACATGGCAGCCAGTTTCCAAAGGAGGTTCGTCTCATGAAGAAATTCTTCACGGGGATGTTGGTATTGTTGTTCGCTTTGATTGTGTTGCGACCTGCCGCCGTAGATGCGGCGAGTACGCGTGTCGATACACGGACGGGGAAAGTTGACGTGTATATCTCGAGCCAAGACAAAGGCTCATTCAAGTTAGAGATTCGACAAGGCAAGCAGGTTCGCTATCATGATGTCTACAAGGGGAAAAATCATTTCAATTTAAACTATGGGAACGGGGATTATACATTCGCGCTCTATCAGTCATCGGATGGCAAGCGCTATAAGCGCATCAGCCTCCTTCAGAAAACGGTCCGTCTTACTCATTCATCGGCACCGTATCTCCATTCGACTCAAAACGTTTCCATCGATCATGTGACGTCGCGCCTCGCTTCGTCGCTGTCACGTTCATCCTACTCCACTTCACAGCAAACGCTCGTGACAAGCCGTCATGTCGGCAAGACCATTGCCTATGACTATAAAAAACTCACTAAACTCACTTCTACGTATTTGCCTGATCACGCGACAACGTTACGGACGAAACGTGGGATTTGCTATGACTTCGCTTCGTTGAATGCAGCACTTCTACGCGCGCAAGGCATTCCGACCCGTCTTGTCATGGGTTCCGCAAAGGGAGTGACGGGGTATCATGCTTGGAATGAAGTATTTATTAGTGGAAAGTGGCGCATCATTGATGTGACACGGGATGTGACGGAGAAACGTACGACGACGTTCCGTAGCGCCTCTGACTATCGTGCCTCAATCTATTACTGAACAATGACCAAGGTCCCTTCTTGAGAAGGCGGCCTTTTTTTGGTGTGTTCTTTGAGGCGAGTCTCCTTGTTCCACGTTTGTGATGTCTACAAACAAAGACACAGGAGGAAACGTACATGAAACGATGGTTATCCATTGTCTTGACCGTCTTGCTTGTCGTACAGCCGTTCGCTGTAACTGAACTTGCATATGCGGAAGGAACGGTTGATTCTTCCCAAACAGAGAGCACGGAAGAATCGAACCAATTGCTTGATGAGTCATCTGGAGAAGCGA
Organism: Exiguobacterium sp. s160; assembly: GCF_018617575.1. Taxonomy (NCBI): domain Bacteria; kingdom Bacillati; phylum Bacillota; class Bacilli; order Caryophanales; genus Exiguobacterium; species Exiguobacterium sp. s160. The sequence goes on along the minus strand of NZ_JACSKK010000002.1, from coordinate 98,287 downwards.
CTCCGGATGCCACCTCACCCGGAGAAGGAGAAACGTCTTCGGAAACGACTCCGACACTTCCGAATGAGAGTGATCCGGAGATAGAAACCGCACCACCGGTTCAACCGAGCGAGGAAGGTGGAGAAACACCAGCTCCAGATGAGCCGAAATCTGGAGAACCGGTAGCGGATCAAAAAGCTTCGAAGGAAGCAGTGCTCGACATCGAGGATGAAATCTTGACCGATTATGTAGTGACCGAGACGACAGAGACCGGGGGGACGGTAGATGTCGTCACGACGGATTCAATCGTCAAAATTGACTACAATTGGGCGCTTGCGAACGGACATCCATATGGAGAAGGATCGACGTACCGATTCCAAATCCCAGAGCAGCTCAAGATGTATCGCGCCGTGACGAACCAACCGTTGAACTTTATCGACGAGGGTGAAACAAAGTCGATGGGCTTATTCAACGTTGATGTGAATGGTAACGCGACAATCGTCTTCAATGAAAATGTGACACAGTTTTCAAATATCGGAGGCAAGCTTCAAGTGCTCACGCAAGTGAAGCAAACGACGACCGTCACGGAAGAGAACACAGTCGTCATCACACCGATTCAAGATCAACAGTCTTATACGCTTGAAGTCGGTGTACCCGCACCGGCGAGAGACATTTCAAAAAATGTCGTTCCAAACCGTGTATATAATCCAGAATCATTGACGTGGACTGTCGAGCTAAACAAAGGACTCAAAGCAATCACGGATGCGAAGATGATTGATGCGATTCCGACGGGGCTAAGTTACTTACCAAAGACGTTACGTGTCGAGCGTTTGGTGATCGACATGTCTGGAAACGTGACGGGAGCAGAACCTTATATCGGATTCACGACGAGTTATGAAAACCAAGAGCTCATCGTATCGCTTGGTGACACGAAGAACGCATACCGTATCACGTTCGACACAGATATTACGGATGAAGAAAAGGCGAGCTTCTTGAACACGGCGAACTTAGTTGGCGAGAAGTACAGCACGCTTCCGGCGACAGCTACGGCAACCGTGAAGCGTGGTGTTGAACTCGAGAAGAGTTCACCGGGCTATGTGGATAGTACCCAAACGATTCGATGGCAATCGAAAATCAACTATCGTCAAAAAGAGTTGACGAATTTGACGGTGACCGACTACTTTACAGACACCCACAAGCTATCGAAGTTGGAGTTATATGAAATCCAATTGGATGCGAACGGGAAAGAGGCGTCGCGTACGAAAGTCGACGTGACACCGACCGATCTCGCTAAGCCAGGGTTTGAAGGATTCACATTTGAGTTGGGTCAAAATAAAACGGCTTACTTGCTTCTCTATGAAACGACAGCCAAAGACCGTCAATTTGAAGCAGGTAAGGTAGACAATACAATCACAGTCGGCCAGTTCACGGACGGAGCTAGTCGTGGGACAAATCAAGCCGTCTTGCGAAAAGGTCATGACGCTCCGAACTACAATACGGAGACGATCAAGTGGAAAGTCAATATCAACCGTGACCAGAAAGTCATGAACAATGCCGTTTACACGGATGTATTCACGAACGGTGGTCTCACGTTAAAACCTGAGACGATCGAGATTAAAGAGACAGGAACGAGTAAAAAGCTTAGCCTTGGCACAGACTATACGGTCGATGAGACGGTGGCCGACGGGAAGAAAGGATTTATCATCACTTTCAATCAATCGCTCACAGTCGCTTATGATTTGTCATACGTCACATCGTTTGACTATGTTCAGCGTGATGACAAATCAATTCAAGAGTTGCGTAACCAAGCGACCATCGATTGGAAAGAGTCCGACGAGTCTGAGCGCTCGATTACGGTGAAAGATCAATTCAAGCCTTCGAAGTATTCTCGTGAGAATGGATTCAAAGGTGGCACGTATCATGCGGTGAATAAAGAGATCACATGGTCGCTCGGCGTGAACTTCCATGAATACGAGACGACAGACTTGAAAGTGATCGACACGTGGTCTCCAGGCCAGACACCTATCAAAGATTCATTGCGTGTCATCCCGATTGAACGAGGGTCTGGACAGGACTCATACCGAGAAATCGGGGAGCCGCTCGAAACGAGTGAGTATACGCTCTCGTGGGACGAGGAAAACAACACATTCACGCTTACTGTAAACGGAACGACACAACAAGCGTATGTCATCGTTTATAAAACCTCTCTCGCAGATCAAGTGACGAAGCCTACTTATACGAACGAGGCGGTCGTCACGATTGACGGGTTAGAGCCCGATCGATTGAGCGCATCCGTATCTGTTCAATTCGGTGGCCAACACATTGGGAAAATGGGGACACAAGATGACACGCTCATCAAATGGACCGTCCCAATCAACTACGGACAATCGACATTGGACAATGTCGTCATCACGGATACGCCTTCTGACAACCAAGAGCTGCTTCATTACGAGTACGAGGTCGACGATGAGAAGGTTGTAGACACGAGTATCGTCGTCTATGAGACAACTGTAGACGCAAAAGGGAATGTTACGCAGACGAACACGGTTGTCCCATCTTCAGACTACGATATCGTCAAAAACGAAGACGGTGGGTTCTCGTTGTCATTTAAGAAGACAATTGATCGCCCTTACGTCCTCACGTATGAGTCGCTCATCCTAGCAGCGGTCGGTGATCGCATCTCTAACGAAATTACAATGACTGCCGATCAAATTGAGGTCGAATCGGAGAAGCGTCAATCAAGCGTCACCGTTCGTTTAACGACTGGATTCGGGTCCGCTTCGGGTGAGCTTGGTGATTTGGTCATTCAAAAACAAGATGCCGACACACAAGCCTCATTACAAGGAGCCGAGTTCGTCTTGAAACTCGGAGAGCGCGTCATTCGCCGAGGTGAGACGGACGCTACAGGAACGCTCACGTTCGAACGACTTCTTTACGGAAAATACTCACTTGAAGAAGTGAAAGCTCCAAACGGATACGTTCATTTCAACAAGGCAAAAACGGTTGAAGTATCCGGTAAAAAAGAAGATGAAAAATTTGAATCGATCATCGTGACCAATCAAAAGGTTCGTCAAGACGTCACGTTGACGAAATACTCAGACTCGACGGCAGGGAACGTGTTACAAGGCGCGACATTCGCACTGTACAAACGAGCTGTCGCACCAGAGCTAGAAGACACGTTGATCTTGACGAAACAAACGGATGAGTCAGGTATCATCTCTGTCGAAAACTTGCTTCCGGGGAACTATTATTTCCTTGAAACGATTGCCCCAGGACATCATTTGCTTGATGACAAAACGGAGCATGGATTCGAAATCAAGGAAAACCAGTTGCAACCAACACTCGTGAGTGTCACGAACCAACCGTTCAAATCCATCGAACTGAAGAAAGTCGACTGGAAAGGTTCGATTCTCACATTGAACGATGACAAGAAGGTTGCAGAGTTTAACCTTGTTCTCGTAAAGGATGAAAAGGAAACGGTTCTTCGAGAAGGGTTGAAGGTTGGATTGAATGAGACGTTGCTCATTGAAGACCTTGACCTCGGTGAATATAAACTCGTCGAAACGAAAGCACCGGACGGTTATATCCTCCCAGAAAATCGTGAAGTCGGAACATCATTCCACATCACGCTCGAGAGTCCGAAACGTCAGCAAGTCGTCGTGAAAAACGAGACGATGAAGACGGTTAAACTGATTAAAGTGGATCAGGATAACAAAACAAAAGTTCTTGAAGGGGCGAAATTTGAGCTCTTGAATGACAAAAAAGAAGTCATTCGTGAAAATATCGTGACCGGTGAAGATGGAACGGTCACAGTAGACCGTCTTGATATCGGGACGTACTACTTCAGAGAAGTAGAGGCACCTATTGGCTATATTCAAGACGCTACACTACAATCGTTTGACGTAAATTACGGGGATGATGGCGTGCAGTCGGTCACCGTGATGAACGAGCAACAAAAAGCTGTGCGTCTCGTGAAGACAGATGCCACATCTGGCGCTACATTAGCCGATGCGACATTCTCTCTCTTCCATAAAGATGATACACTCGTTCAAAAAGGGTTGAAGACTGATGGAAACGGAGAGATTTATGTCGACCAGTTAAATCCGGGCGAGTATTATTTCCGTGAAACGTCAGCGCCAGGCGGTTATATGTTGGACTCGAAAAAGTACCCGTTCACGCTCGTTCGCGGAACAAATGACGTCGTCTTGGTCGAAGCGACGAATGACCCATATAAAGCCGTCCAGATGACGAAAGTCGATTCGGAGTCTGGCGAACGACTCGCGGGTGCCACATTCAAACTTGTCGATGAACTAGGAAATCTGGTTCGTGAAGAGCTCGTGACGGATGAACGTGGTGAGATTTATGTTGGAGGCCTCACGCCGGGAACATACGCGTTCATTGAAACGAAAGCGCCGGCAGGTTACTTGTTAGATTCGAAAGAGCAACCATTCAGCGTGTTCGCTCTTCAATCAGTGCCATCGACATTGACGGTGACGAACGAACAGAAAAAAGCCGTCCGCCTCACGAAGACAGACCAAGCAACGAGCGCGTTACTCCCAGGGGCGACATTCAACTTGCTTGACGCATCGGGAGAGGTGATTCAAGAAAACCTCGTCACAGATGCGAATGGTGAGATTTACGTTCGCGATTTAGAGCCGGGCACGTATTCGTTCGTCGAGACGAACGCGCCGGCAGGATATATATTGGATGAAACAGCGCATACGTTCACAGTCGTGCGCGGTACGAATGAAGTCATTGCCATCAATGTGACCAATGACCCGTATAAGACAGTCCGTCTGACGAAAGTAGACGGAGAAACGAACAAACCACTCGCCGGTGCGACGTTTGATTTGGTGGATGCTGACGGATTGATCATTCAAAAAGGACTCGTCACGGATGCATCCGGTTTGATTGAAGTCAACAACCTCAAGACGGGGGACTATGTCTTCAAGGAAACGAAAGCACCGGCAGGATATATGCTCGACGAGACGAAACATACCTTCACGTTCAAAGAAGGCGATGTGTCACAATCATTGACCGTCGAGAATCAACGCATCAAGTCGTTGCTCATTCAGAAAGTGGATGACACAACGAAAAAACCGTTGAAAGGTGCAACATTCGACGTGCTTGATGAGACAGGTAAACGTGTCGCGACGGTGACAACGAATGCATCGGGTGAAACGAACGTAACAAACCTTGCGCTCGGTATGTACACTGTTGTGGAAACGAAAGCACCGATTGGTTACCTTCTTGATGAGACGCCGCAGCCGGTTCGTTTTGAGGCAGGTAAAAACGATACGGTGACACTCATCATCGAAAACACGATGGATCCTGACTACGAATTTGGAGATTCAGAAATTCCGGGTGGCTCAGGAACCGGTGATTCAGGTACGGATCCGGACGTGACGTTTGAAGAGGATGATGTTCCGACAGGAGCCGGTAAGCCGTCTATGACAGACCGGCTTCCGTTCCTTGGGACAAATCCTTCGAATGGTCTATGGATTGGATTGCTCTTACTACTAGTCGGAGCTGGATTCATCTGGTCGGCGAGAAAACGAAAAACCGCATGATGGAACAGGCTTTGCGCGATGATGAATGCGCAGAGCCTGTTTTTGTCTAGTTGATGTAAATTTAGATACTATTATGGGCTATAATGACAATTGAAGTGACTACTAGTGTGAAGGTGGATCTATGAGTCCAGTGATGATTGGAACGGCTTTGTTATTGATTTGTTTACCTTTGGGTTGTCTGTTAGGCATGCGCGCCTTTCAGATGTTTCGGATTCATACGCGATTACGTGCAGGCTTGTTCTCGGTCCGTCATGCGTTACGTGCTGCGAAACATCACCCTGGTCGTCAGTTTGACATACTCGATCCCATTTATCGTGGTGTCATTTTTCAGCTCAACGGAAGGAATTTGATGAAGCGCCCTCAACTCGAGCAAGCCGTCCATGACGAGCTGAATCGTGTGTTGAAATATGGATGGTTGTCTTCCCTGGCTCTTGTCGGAAGATGGGCGCTTGCGATGATTTTTTTCGGAATTGCCAGCGTGAGTGGGAATATCGTCGCGCAAGAAACGAAGTCGTTTGACGTGGCGAACTGGTTTGGTCCACAACACGTCGAAAGTGAGACGACCGTGCTCGGTAAGACGTTCAAACTCCCATACGAGATTGATTCAGCCGAAACGCTCGGGACGGCTATCGCCTATCATATGACCCGCTTCGATGAGACATTCACGACTCCCTACACAGGGGAGACGGGAGACATGCAACAGACGATGGACGCGGCGTGGGAATGGATTGAGCGACATCACATCTATGTGTATCGCCTCTCACGTGGAGGGGAAACAAAATGGATCGAGCAGAATGGCGTCTTCAACTTAAAGATGAAACTGAACTACGACATGACGGCTTCCGAGGCCGCACAAGTACAAGAACGCGTCAACGAAGTGATTCGCGACATGCCGCGTGATTTGGACGAGGTCGGCAAGGTCAAATACGTGAACGACTATGTCGTCTCGCACACTGCCTATAATCTAGATAGTCTGGCCAGTCCATATACGCCGTATTCGATCTTGTTCAACGGGGAAGGGGTGTGTGAAGGCTATGCACTGACGACGCTTTTATTGTTAGAGGCGGCAGGCATCGAAGCACGTTATATTTCTGGGGAGGTCGCAAGCGGTCTCCATGCGTGGAACCTCGTTCGAGTGAACAACGAATGGTACCATCTCGATACGACGTGGAACGACCCGGTCCCGAACCAGCCTGGGAATGGCCGGACGGATTATTTCCTTATCTCGGACGCAACGCTTCGCGCGGACCATACATGGGAATTCGGTCGTTACCCCGTGACAGCCACGCAAAATATTCAATTGTGAGAGCGAAAGGTGATTCCTTTCGCTTTTTTCATACGAAAAGGACCGATCGTTTAATCGGTCCTTTGACTATTCAGGAGTTGACCACATCAGGCGATTGGTCCCTCTTGTAGGATAATTCATGATTTTGTGAAAAGGGTGTTTTCTACATCTTTAAGTGATTTTTTTATTGCGTCGCATATAGAGTAGGATGATGATAATCAATCCGATTAACACGATGAATCCGACGAAGTACCATTTCGAATCGACAGAAATCGATGATTGTTCATCGGATGTCGCATTTGCATTTGAGTTCTCACTAGCCACACTCGAGCTATTCGTAAAAATAGATCCATTCTGGTTTTTTACCGCCACACTAAACGTCTCGCTCGGAAAAGAAAGTGTTTGAATCAAGTTCGGGTCGATTGCATCTTTGGTGGAAACAACAATCATCGCCTTGTCCTCGTTCCATGGAGAGGGCTGAATCCAAGCAAATTCGGAAGACGTCTCTGGGATGAAACCATACTGTGCCAAATCAATTTGCTCGTCCTTCGTGACAATCCAATTTTCTTTTTGTTCATTGAACAAAGGGCTTTCCTCTGGATTTCCAATAAAGAAAATCGAACGATTGCTCACCATTTCTTCAGTCACTTCGCTAGAACGAACGAATTCGACTTGTTCTGTCAAAGGTGTGATCGGTAAGCCACTCATGACGTCTGCCATGTTTTGCAATGATTTCTCGTTCGCTTCATCCGGAACAACGAACAAGATGCCAGAATCCATCGTGAAGAGGCTGGCCATATTTAAAAAGACCTCATTATTTGCCTGTCCACTGTTCACGGGTAACTTGACTTGACTGTCACTCGAAACGAAAATCCAACGATCTAAATCACTTGCGTTACATGGTGCCTCTGAGCGCAATCCGTTTGCCTCAAATGATACATCTAAGAACGTTGCTTTTTTAAGTGTCGAAGCATCAACACGGATGACATGATGTCGCCATTCGTCATCGGTCTCCATGTCTGTTAAAGGAATTGAATGAGGAATACCGTTTACCCATGCAATCAATTCAGGCGAGAGGGCACCTTCTCGTTCCGCTACTAAATTTTCTGAGGCTTTGAAACGCACATCTAGCTCAACTACGGATTGCTTATCGATAACAGGGAGTGGATAAAAGTAGTTCGGACTAACGGCTTGACTCCCGCTTAACATCAAATCTGAGGCACCAAGTGTACGTAAATTAATCGTATCTCCGCTCTTTTGAATGGACGGTGCGCTCGTTAATATCAATTGTTCCCCGTTCAGTTGCTGCCGTTGTTGGACGAGCAATAGATGGTCTAACGTTCCTTCGAAAGCATCAGCATTTTCAGCGAGTACAAACATTGCATCAGCGGATTTTCCATCACTCACAAGACGGGCTTGTTCAAACAAAACTTCTTCATTTTTAGGGAGTGTCTTTAATTCTTGAATAAAATCTTTGACGGGACCATTGAAGGAGTCCGTTTGACCTACGAAAACGTAACGACCATCTAATGACTTTACCTGTTCTTCATATTGAAGGGTCACATAATCTGGATCGGTCGCATCGCCCTTTAATTGTCTGTAAAGAAGAAGACCTGCTTCTAATGAATCTATTTTAGGTGAACTCGGAAGAACAACGGTTAACTTTTGATTTGTCGTCTGAGTGAACGGATTGGGATAGTCATTTAAGGATAGTTCAGCCTTGTTTCCGACTGAAACAAAACTAGATGGCCGAACGGTTAACCAACTTCCCGATGTATTCCCGGTATCACACATCCGCCCCTCTATAATTCCTGTGAATCGAACTGTCACTTCATGTGTGCCTTTTGTTAAATGCTGATTTTGTAGAGGTACTTTCACATTTCCTTGCGAAGTTTTCTTCGTCAACGCTACTGATTTCAATGGTTCACCATCAACATCGATTGTAAGGGCTGAGGGCGGGATCAATAATTCAGAATGCACCCAGTCAAGTGATAAGTATTTCGCTGAACCAGCTGTCTCGTCACCCACCATCGTGTATGTATATGTCCGTGAAGAGGTCTCCCCGGGCAACACGTCATCATTTGTTGTCAGCAGACGCCCACCGATATCACTTGTTGATACGATTGGTAGAGATGAAGGGATACTGCTTGCGGCTTGAGCAGAAGTTGTCGATAAAATCAAAAGCGTACTTAGTAAATACGGCATGTAAGGTTTCATAGTGTGCTCCTCTTTAGTCGAAACGGTCTGTTTTGTACCATTTGACTTCTTGATTGAATACTATACGTTTTGTTTCAAGATAGAGTGAATAAATGACAAGTAAAATCCAAAGTTGGCTATATGTGAAGTACATCAAAATCACGGTGAAAAAGTTTTGTACGTTGAATTCAGAACGCTCGATACTGAGTGTGACAAATACTTCGGTCACAAATAGCAAAAAGGCGAGAATCCATAAGATGAGTGTGATGTTTCCGACTTCAAGACCGATATCGATAAACAAATTAATGATGAATAAACTGTTCGAGAGAATGACTCCAAAGAAGAACAGGAAGTAAGTGAAGAAGAAGTAAATAATGTCGAACACGATTTTTTTTCGCTTCAATGAAAACAGCTGACTCATGAATTTTAGAACTACATACTGATTTCCACGAGCCCATCGTGTTCGTTGTTTCCACCAAACGTTAAGTGTCTGAGGCTCCTGTTCCCAAGTAATCGCAGCAGGGAAGAAACGAATGTGCCATCCGAGCTCATAAACACGAATGGTTAGTTCTGTATCTTCCGCAAGTGCAGCTTCATCCCATCCCCCCAGTTCTTCGATGATCGAGCGACGGATTGCAAAGTTTGTTCCAGGGATTGTTGCGATATTGAACCATTTCCATCTACCGGCTTGAGCCATCCATTGAAAACAAATCGTTTCAATGTTGATTAAACGAGTGAGAAGTGTCTCATACGCATTTGTCACTCGGAATTTCCCTACGACCGCACCAGCTTTCGGATCATTCAATAATCCCATGACTAAATGATAGACACTGTCTTTTTCAGGTGTATTATCAGCATCATAGACAACAATCACATCTCCGGTAGACTGAGTTAATCCATAGTTAAGGGCAGATGATTTCCCTTTCCCTGCATACGCGGGTGTAGTTTGTACGACATGGATGAAGTCGTACTTGTCTGCGAACTCTTGAGCGATTTCGCCCGTTCGATCTGACGAGTTGTCATTAATTAATATGACTTCAAGTTTGTCATGCGGGTAGGCGATTCGTGACATCGCTCGTAAAGTCGCGGCTACCACAACAGCTTCGTTATGAGCCGGAATCAAAACAGAGACTTTTGGTAAGTCTTGCATATGCTTTGACCATTCAGGGATAGGATTTCGAAATGTTATGAAGTGCCAAAACCCACCTTGCATTAAAAACATATGGTATAAAAGCATCACCCAAATCATGACGAGTGAAAATAAGAAGAGTATGTTTGCCATGATTACCCACGCTCCTTAAAGAGTCGTTTTTTACGTTGCGTGCGCAAGTAAAGTGTATATATTAAAAAAGTAAGGACTGCTACTAGCGTAATAAGGGCGAGTGCCAAAAGTGAACGTTCAAGAAATGATGTCGGGAGATACAGCTTTAGTTGATTGATTAATGGAGAACGGTCATCCCGCAATACGAGGGTGCCATCCACACTTGTGACCAATACGTCTGCTGTGCTCACCTGCTCATCTTGCTCACGCAAATTGAACCATCGGAAACCAGGAGTCGATTCCATCATGTCCACGAGAGCAGGTAAGTGCTCTATTCCGATGTAAGGATGGTAAAATCCACCAATCATCGAGTCCCGGACAATCATCATCTCATCACGTGCTCGACGCATTTCCTCGACGGGTCTAGGCAGGTCGGTACGCACATATCCGATTGTTTCCGGATACAGTGTCATCCCATGTAACAGAGTAGGCTTTGAGATGTAAGGCGTGGTCCCCATGACTTCCCAGTCGGTGTTGCTCCACTGTACTTGTCCGAAAATATTCGAAAATTGCTCTGATGCTAATTTATAGCCAGAGTGCGACATTGTGTAGTGAGGTGCTTCAAAACCTAAGGGATGCAGGTCAAGCGAGACGAGCTCATGAATGGAGCGTGTCAATTTCGAACGAATGTAGTTCGTTTCGCCTTCAAGGACCGTTTCCATGTACTGTTGATAGTCATAGTCGTTACTGAACGCTTCTTGTTGCTTTAGTATCGGGGGCGTCTCATTTGAAGGAACGAGAACAGGTTGATTGTTTTCGACATCCCAAAATTCGAAACCCTCTCCCGTTTCAGAAGAGCGATATTGATGGGTGTATCCATGTGAAATCACCGTAGCTCCGCGTTCTTCGAGCCGATTGATCACTTTGAGCAGTTCCGGACGGTCAGTATAGTGAACATTTTGTCCGCTATCGGGATCGACATACACTGCGATCACGGCTAAGAGGATTGGGATATCACGGTCTAACAAGTAATCGCCGACCTTTTCAAGAAGAACCGGATCTGTACTTGGATTAATATCCTCTAATCGAAGGTAGCCCAGATGTTCATTTTTTGCTTCGACCTTAAAAAAGTCATATAAACTGTCTGCCACGAGTAGGGAAGACCGGTTCAAGAGGTTATAGGCTCCCGAGTAAAAATGAGTATCGGTTTGAATAATCAACGGCCGTTTCGTATTTTTCTCAATCAAACTCGCGTGCACGATTGAATCATCATGATTTACCGAAAAAACAGTATCGGCTAACTCAAAGTTCAAATTTGTATCCGTTCGCGTTTGATGAAACTTTGAGACACCTTGAATACGTGTAGTGTCAAGTTTCTCGAAGACATTGAGTTGATTTACATTGTATCCAATGCCATAGAGGGGAATGTTTGACTGATTGATTTGTTCACGAGTCGATTCAGGGATTGAAGAGGGATTCACACCGTAGTAGAAAAGATGACTCGTCTTACTAAGTGAATCCGTCATTACTTCTGTATCGCGAATGATATCAATATTTTCAGAGAATCGAGAAACGAGTGCATCTAATTTGTATACTTCTGGCGGTGTATCATTCGATTGAGAACTATAAATAATTGTAACGTGAGATCCTTGTGCGTGGACCAGTTGTGGCATACAAAGGAACGCAAATAAAAAGAAGAACACTTTATAGCGCATAGCTCTTCAACTCGTTTCGCATGAGACCTAAAACGTCCTTTGTTGATTCAACGCCAGATTGGTTTGTGACGGTATAATGGGCAATATGATTCGTGAATGAAATCGTTTTTCCGTTCGAGAGGTGATAGTCCCCAATCATTTTTCTGAAGCGGTTCAAAATGATTTCCATATTTTCTTCTGAAGCATACGGTAAAATGAGAGCGAACTCCTCAGTGGATAATCGAAATTTTTTATCTGTCGTTCGTGTGGATTGATGTAACCGTTCACTAAAAAACGTTAAGAACCGCGTCGATTCTTCTGCACCATACAATCCTTTAAAATCCGATAAATGATCAATTTTGTACAAAAGAACGGTGAACGATTCACCATGACGATTTGTCCGGTCGATTTCTAATTGAAGCTCTAATTCGAAACGATCGGCATTGTCGAGTCCGGTCTCATCATCAATTGCGACGAGGCGTCTGACTTTTTCGAGTAATGCGATATTGGATTGACTCAATTGGTTGATTCGCTCGTAGATGCTCCCGCTCAAAATCACAAGACCGATAAGCCAAAGTCCATAGTAGAAGAGAGTGGCTTCTGAAAAAAGGAAGGTTTGGTCACCAGGACGAAAGAAGATATTCCAAAAATAAAGACTTCCGAATAAAAATAAGATGAATAAGGTAGTGAATAAACCAGCTCGCATTCCTGCAAACAAACTAATACATACGGCTAGGGCGATGAGCACCATTCCCTCGTTTTGTACTTTTCCTAAATCGGGCACATACATAAACAATACGGCGACGGCAAGGAGCAAAAGACCGATTTGTACACTAATCAGACTCGTTTTACGGAATGAGGTATCCATTCTCAAGTCCCCCTTCTGCTAGTAATGGTAATAAGTTATCAAATGAGTGTGTCTCTTTTGTTGAGATGTCAAGATACCCTCCGAAATATTCAGATGAAGAATCTGAGACCATCGATGACTGTAGACGTGCCATCACTTCTTCCGCGAACTCACGCTCGTCGCGTTCGAGTAAATAAAAAACAGCTAACGCATAGACGGCTTGAGATTCATAATCAACAATTCGTTCTTTTGTCACTCGGTCGTACCGACCAAACACCGGACCTTGATTAAAGGCATCTTTAAAAAACATATAGAAAGAGTTTGTCGATAATCCGAATTGTTCATAACGAAGAGCGACATAGAGTTGGTCAATCATATTGATTTCATCATCGAATTGATACGTTTTCTCGGGAATAGAATAGGACTTTGCAAAGAATGGCTCGCTCAAAGGCGCATTTTCAAGTAGTTTCTTACTGTTTTCGTATAAATCATTTGATGATGACATAAGACGGAGTGCGGATTCATCTAAATAACTAAGGGTCAACACATCACCTGTTTCATTTGTAGACCGATTGATATAATCGACGGGAAGCCCGTCTTTTACTGCATATGTCGTCAGTGGCTCGGCGATGCGTTTGGCTAAGTCGGCGTATGACCTCTCGTCAAATACATCTGCTGCCTGATATAAAGCATGAACGATTCGAGCATCATCAATCCATGCATTGGCCGGACTTTGGGTGATCGTGTCATCGCTTTGTTCGAGTCGCCAACTGACTAGATTAGAGTCATCCAAAAAATAGTGTTTGAGCACATCGACTTGCTGGGCAAATTCGTCTTCACGTTTTTGTTGAACTAAAAATAGGAAGTAAAGACCGAGGGACTCAGACAAAAATTCATGGTCCCGATTGGTGATATCTGTTTGAATCAAACTCTTGTTCGTCATTAAATGTTTTCGAATAAACGATTCAGTTGGGAATTGACTGTTATACTTTTTGGACGGTTTTGGTTCATCTGTGAAACAACCAGATAATAAAAAAAGACATGAAAGTGAGGCAAAAACGAGATATCGCATGAAAATCTCCTTATCAACTTGTCGTAAGTCATGGAATCAGGTAGACAAACAGTAATTCATTACTTGAAAGGTCTGTCCCATTCTAGAATCCATATATTATTAGAATTTATTTTTCATGATTGAATGTCAATACATAAGTCATTTGGTTATTTATACGGGCAGTGGCTAAAAAATCATTACTATATATATATCGGTATTTAATTTAAATAAATTAAGAGGAATTTAGAATTTGGGACGCTAAAAATCTTTTATCAACTTTTTTAGTGTATAAGAACTGAAGCATAGAAACACCTCGTAAAATTCGGATTGGAAATCCAGATTTTACGAGGTGTTTTTAACGTTCTTCTGCAGCTTTTATAAATATTTCTCATAAGGGGTTCTATTTTTCTGAATTGATGCTGGCGTTCCATATGCGATTATACCAGAAGGCAAATCTTTGACGACGGTCGCACCAGCACCGACAACGGTATCGGATTCAATGAGAATATTATGAATGACCGTCGCCCCCATTCCGACAAAGGATCGTTCATTAAGTCGAACATTCCCTCCGAGGTGAGCACCTGGCGCAACGGAAGAGAAAGGTGCGAGATGGCAATTATGATCGACAGAAGACATCGTATTGACGACGTTGTGTGCCTCAAGAACCGTATTTGAATTGATGACACTCCCTGCCATCACAGCTACTCCTGGACCAATGGTTACATTTTTGCCGATGATGGCACTTGGATGAACGGCAGAGATGAATTCAAAATCTGAAGCCTTATCTAAAATTTTTTGTGCAACGATTGAGCGTTGAACATTGTCTCCGATTCCGATAATGCCCTTTCGGATCATGATGTTTGAGCCAATGACTCCTAGAACTGGATATCCGTAAATCATTTTCCCAATCAAGTTTGGACTATCATCATAGATTCCTGCGATTCGATAGATTCCGATTAGTTCTAACAAATCGATTAATACTTGAGCGTGTCCGCCTGCACCAAAAATCACAATCCATTCCATATGAAAGCCCCTCCTTTTTTGTATAAACATGCTGCAATGTTCATCGGTAAAGACAATATTGCCGATTCTCTTGATTTCAAACAAAACGGAAAAGAAGTTGTAAGTTTATTTTCGGTACCATTTAAAAAACAGTAGTGCGTTGCAAAAAAGTTTCATGAATTTCTGTTTGATTGTTTTTGGCAATGGCTAATTCGAAAGGGTAACAATTTCTGGGAGGAGGTTATGATGATGTCACTGACGTTCATGTATATTACCAATCAGCCGAAGGTCGCGCAGTTGGCTGAACAAAACGGAGTGGATTGGATTTTTGTTGATTTAGAATTAAACGGTAAAGTCGAGCGCCAGGGGCACTTGGACACGGTGATTTCTAGGCATACGATGCATGACGTCAGTCGCGTCCGGTCTGTATTAAAGCATGCCAAATTACTTGTCCGACTTAATCCGATTCACTCGGGCTCGGCGTATGAGGTGAAGGAAGCCATTTCGCGTGGGGCGGACATTTTGATGCTTCCTTATTATAAGACGGTTGAGGAAGTGGAACGCTTCATCGAATTGGTGGAAGGACGTGTAAAGGTTTGCCTCCTTTGTGAGACAAGGGAAGCGGTCGAGTGCATGCCTGACGTCCTTCGACTAACTGGAATTGACTATATTCATATCGGGCTAAACGACCTTCATTTGAGTTATCAGCAGAACTTTTTGTTTGAACCGCTCACGAATGGACTCGTTGAAGCGATTGTCACTCAAATTCATGAAGCAGGAATTCCTTATGGGTTTGGTGGCATTGCCCGTATCGGGGAAGGGCACATTCCGGCGGAAAAAATCATTGCAGAGCATAAGCGTCTTGGTTCGTCATTGGTCATCCTGTCCCGTAGTTTTTGTCACCTCGGATCTGTTGAAAAAATAACGGCTAATCAGGCTCAACTATTCCAAGAAGGGGTATGGAGAATTAGAGCATATGAACAACAGCTCGAATCGATGCCATCGGAATGGTTTGAGCTGAATCGTCTGATCTTGACGCGAGACGTGCAAGCCATCACTTCGGATAGACAGCAAAAGAAGGGGATTTTTTCATGAACATTTGGGTGACGGGGATGCGTTTATCTCCAGAACAACAAAAACAGTTGGAAGAACGGGGACATGAGGTCACAGTTCTTCAGAAAGAGTCAGAAATTCAAGGACGAGATGTATCTGAAGTAGAAGTGCTCGTCTGTCAGAACGTGTTTGCCTACCGAGCACTTGAAGATTTTCCTCGATTGAAGGTCGTTCAAGCCGTAAGCGCCGGGCTCGACCGCTTGCCGGTCGCAACATTAGAGAAACGGGACATTCACGTCTATAACGCCGGTGATACATATGCCGTGCCAATGGCGGAATGGGTCGTCTGGCAATTGCTCGACTTTATAAAACATGGTGCTGCGTTTCGGGAAAAACAACAAAATCGTCAGTGGGAAAAAGAACGGCGTCTGCGCGAGTTGAGTGGGAAGACCGCTGTCCTTCTCGGCGTGGGGAACGTCAGCAAGGCGATTGCGAAACGATTACATGCTTTCGAGATGCGCGTCATCGGTGTCGGTCGTCGACCGAAAGACGTTCCATTTGTCGATCGATATGTGTTGATGGATGAACTCCATGAGGTCTTACAAGAAAGTGACGTCATCATTCTCGCGTTGCCACTCACGGATGAAACGTATCATCTGATTGATGAGGCGGCCATTGCGGCAATGAAAGAGGATGCGATCCTCATGAACGTCGCCAGAGGGGCGATCATCGACGAGAGTGCACTCGTCGAAGCGCTTCGAGAAGGTAAGTTTTTCGGTGTCGCACTAGATGTGTTTGAGACAGAGCCGATTCAACCTGACCATCCACTCTATGAATTTGAATGGGTGAGTCTCACGCCGCATAACTCCTATGTGTCGGACCGTGGGAATGAGCGGCTGTTCCGTAACGTGATGATGAATCTAGATCAAGAGGAACAAGAAATCACATAAGGACCGTCTCTTTGCGGTCATAGCGATTGACGAATCAGGTACGCTGGTTCGTCTTTTTGTGTTCTACAAGTGGGGGAGTCAGCAGTTTGATAATTCACTAAAAAATTATTCATCACTCTTTCTAGTTCGGATTTATCCCAAAATTTGAATGGGAAGAACGAGATATAGTCACTCATCGCGGATTGCTTGATGAGAAAACAACGAAGGAGTGTGAATGCATATGCGTCATACGAACCCGCTCGTTAGCATCATCGTGCCCGTCTACAACACGAGCGCTTATTTACGTCAGTGTTTGACGAGTCTGGTAAACCAGACCTATCCAAACCTTGAAATCATCGTCATCAACGATGGTAGCACCGATCAAAGTCTCGACATCATGTTGGAATATGATGACGACTCTCGTGTGAAACTGATTGATCAGACGAACCGCGGGTGCTCGTTTTGTCGCGACCGGGGGATGCGGATGGCGACAGGT
The DNA here is from genome assembly GCF_018617575.1 of Exiguobacterium sp. s160. NCBI lineage: Bacteria > Bacillati > Bacillota > Bacilli > Caryophanales > Exiguobacterium > Exiguobacterium sp. s160. Next base: position 80,924 of record NZ_JACSKK010000002.1, on the reverse strand, counting down.
GAGTATTTGATGTTCATCGATAGTGACGATTGGTTGGACATGGATGCGATTCGTCTGTTGGTGGAACATGCCGAGCACGAGCAGGCCGATGCCGTCATGGGGACATACGTCCGTGAGTATGAGGGTCGCTCGTTACCGAAACGAATCTTCGATGCGGATTTTCTGTCCTATGATGCGAAGGATACGAGACGGTTCGTGCATCGACGTTTGTTCGGACTCGTCGGGGAGGAGCTTGCCTTCCCAGAAACGGTCGATGCGCTCAACTCGAACTGCATTACGCTCTATCATCGAGACCTGATTCGACATTTGTCATTTTCGAGTCCGTACGGGACGTTCGTCGATCTTTACTTCCAAATTCAAGCGCTCGAAAATTGTCAGCGTTTCATCTACATCGATTACCCCGTCTACCACTATCGGAAAACAAACGCACAGTCAGAAACTAGCGTATATCACCGCAATTTTATCGAGTCACGACTGGAATTCTTTCAAATGCTAAAAGATTATATCGAGGAGCATGAACTCGGAGAGGATTACCATCGCGCTTTATATAATCGAATCGCTCTGAGCATGATCGGGATTGGTTTGAACGAACTCGTTTCGAATAAACCGTTCTATGCCCAGGCAGAGACGTTGAAGCAAGTGTTGCGTCAAAAGGAATACAAAGACGCCTATGCCCAAATCGATATGCGCTATTTTGATTTGAAATGGCGTTCCTTCTTTCAACTATGTAAATTCGAGCAAACGGTACCTCTCGTTCTGATGCTCCGCGGTGTCGACTACTTACGTAAACGTGTATAGGGAGGATCACCCGATGAAACAAGTCCTAATGGTCGCGTCCGTCATATCGATGATTGAGAGCTTTAACCGAGATAACATCCGAACCCTGCAAGACATGGGATATGAGGTACATGTCGCCACGAACTATAAATGGGGCAGCATGTATAGTGATGAAAAACTTGAACGTGTCAAACAGAGTTTAGAATCAGAAGGTGTGACCCTGTTTCAGATTGATTTTCATCGAGATATTAAAAAGATGAACAATCATATCCGTGCCTATCAACAGCTGAAGCGAGTCATGACCCTTCATACGTATACGTTCATCCACTGTCATTCCCCGATTGGCGGGGTGGTCGGACGGTTAGTCGCCAGACAGACGAACACACCCTGTATGTATACGGCACATGGCTTTCATTTTTTCAAAGGAAGTCCGTCCCTGAATTGGATGTTGTACTATCCGGTGGAGCGAACGCTTGCCAGATTGACGGATACGATTGTGACAATCAACGAAGAAGACTATTCAAGAGCTCAGACGTTCAAGACGTCCCATACGTATCGCATCCCAGGAATCGGGGTCGACACGAAGCGAATCGAGCAGGTAAAAATCAATCGTCCGCAGAAGCGACGTTCTTTTGGCGTCGAGGCCGAAGCGGACTTTGTCCTTCTATCGGTAGGCGAACTGAATGAGAATAAAAACCATGAGACCATTATTCGAGCTATTTCCTCCTTACATGACCCGACCATTCGATACTGGATTGCAGGAACTGGAGATGGAAGAGAGCGCCTCGAACAGGTCATTCAGGAATTAGGACTGGAGGATCGGGTAAGGCTCCTCGGTTTTCGGGATGATGTATTCGAAATCATGAAAGCGGCGGATTGCTTCGTCTTTCCATCGAAGCGGGAAGGACTCGGGATGGCGGCACTTGAGGCAATGGCGGCGGGGTTACCCATCATCACATCGAATATCCATGGAATCAACGACTATTCAGTTGACGGGGTGACCGGGTTTAAATGTGCCCCGAACGACGTAGAAGGATTTGCGCGTGCGATTCAAACGATGCGTTTTGATTTCGACTTATCACGTCAGATGGGCTTACGGAACACGGAATCGGCTAAGGCCTATGATATCGAACGCTCCCATGCGGAAATGAAAAACATCTACGATACGTTCACCGAAAGACGACCTTCCTGATAGTTTATAAAAAGATGGTCAACATTTCTTTTGGATTGTCAGAGGGGCAAGGGTAAGTAGTAACCACACAACGATTCAATCTACTAGAAACTGCAGCTACGTACTTTGAAGGAGGGTTCACACGTGAATAGTCAGACCATGCTTCTGGCGGATTTACTCGCCGTTTTTAAAAAGAGTAAACTCCTGATTTTCTTGACCGTTTTGATTGGGGGCGGAACAGCCTACTATTTAAGTCAGTATGTCGTCGAACCAACTTACGAGGCATCGACACAAGTACTCATTGTTCCGAAACAAGAGGTAGGGTCAAACATTGTCGACAGCACCCAAATTTCCTCTTCTCTCTCGCTGATCAACACATATCGAGTCATCATGCGGAGTCCTGCCATTTTGAATGAAGTGAAAACACAAGTACCGAATGCACCAACAGATATCAGTGAGATTCTCCTCGTCGAGAGTGAGGAAGAGTCACAAGTCATCAACATTGTTGTCTCACACAGTGACCCGGTTGTCGCAACGGACATTGCAAATGTCATTACTGAAGTGTTTGCGAATGAGATTCCGGACTTGATGAACATCGACAACGTACGTGTCTTGTCTGTTGCCGAAGTTCCGGCATTCCCGGTGTCACCCAATATGTTGATTTATACGGCAATCGGAGTGGTGCTCGGCTTTGTCGTCGGAAGTGTGCTCGCACTCGTTCGCTACACGTTCGATAAGCGAGTTCGGGATGAGAAAGAGGCCGAACAACTCCTCTCCCTACCGGTCATCGGTAACATTCCTGTCATCGAAAAGCGAGACATGGCCGCGAAGCGGTCTAAACAAGAACCTGTGAAAGAAGTAAATCCTTCCGTGAAAGGGGATGAAAAGCATGTTTCATCTGCCAAAGACACAAGACAAAGCTCGTGAGACGAGACGAAGTTTAATCACGCTTGTCAATCCGCAGTCTCCCATTGCGGAACAGTATCGAACGATTCGGACCAATCTACAATTTACGTCACTCGGGGCGGACTTACGGTCGGTTGTCGTGACGTCTGCCTCGCCTGGCGAAGGGAAGTCGACGACGGCTTCGAACCTTGCCATCGTCTATGCACAACTAGGGAAGCGTGTCTTGCTCATGGATTGTGACATGCGAAAGCCGACTGCCCATTTCACGTTTCAACTACCTGGCCAATTAGGACTCTCGACGATTCTGGCGAAACGGACGACCCTAGAGCGTTCGATCCAATCGACGCAAGTGCCGAAGCTGCACCTTCTTCCTGCGGGACCGATTCCACCGAACCCTTCGGAGTTGTTGGCTTCCCCGATGATGAAGACGCTATTAGAAGAACTTAAACACATGTATGACATGGTCATTATCGACGCTCCTCCTCTCATGCAGGTGGCGGATAGCCGAATTCTTGCAAGTGAGGCCGACGGAACGATTCTCGTCATCAGCTGTGAAACGTCAAACCGTGACTATGTCCTCAAGGCAAAAGAACAGCTGGAGTTATCAGGAGCCAATCTCCTCGGTCTCGTCATGAACAAACGTGAAAGAGGAAAAGATCGGTATTATCACTATAAGTATGATTGAATCGCTTGAAGGAGGAGAGGGCGATGCGGATTGTTCACATAAATGCGATCCATGAAGTGATGAGTACGGGCCGAATCTGTAAAGAACTCTCGACCATCGCCAATCAATCCGGTCATGAGAGTTATGTGGCCTATGCGCGCGGACCTGAGACGGGGTCGGGATTTCGGATTGGTTCTCCATTCGATCAAAAACGTCACGCGCTCTTGTCTCGTGTCACAGGAAAACAAGGGTATTCATCCAAGCGTGCCACGTCGGAGTTGATTGCACACTTTGAAGCGAATCGACCGGAAGTCGTGCATCTCCATAATTTGCACTCGAACTATATTCATCTGGAGACGTTGATGACATGGCTTGCGAAAACGGACACACCGACCGTATTGACCTTACATGATTGTTGGTTCTACACCGGGAAATGTACCCATTATACGAGTACCGGCTGTGATCGCTGGCAACATGGCTGTGGAGATTGTCCGAGACTCGCGCTTGATAATCCGAGTTGGGGGCTTGACCGTACCGCACTCATGTGGCGAGACAAACAGAGCTGGTTTCGTGCCATTCCTCGTCTTGCGGTCATCGGGGTATCAGACTGGATCACGACGGAAGCACGCTTCTCATTCCTCGGGCAAGCTGCCATCATCCGACGTATTTACAACTGGATTGATCCGACGATATTTTATCCGAGGGAGACGAACCGTTTACGCCACCGACTAGGACTGAACGACCGCTTCGTCTTGCTTGGGGTCGCTAGCTTATGGGACGACTCCAAAGGGTTAAATAAATGGATCGAAGTAGCGGAACAATTGGAGGATGCCACCGTAATTTTGGTAGGGTCTTTACCGAATAGACGGTTACCGGAGAACGTGATTCACATTCCTTCGACAAACGACGCCTCGGAACTTGCTGAATATTATGCACTTGCTGACGTCTTCTTAAATCTATCGGAAGAAGAATCTTTTGGGAAAGTGACCGCCGAAGCAATGGCTTGCGGCACTCCAGCAATTGTCTTGGACGGGACGGCAAACCCTGAACTCGTTCCGACATCTTGCGGGATTGTCGTCCCGAGTCATAGTCAAGATTACCTGATGGATGCCATCGCGCGTATCAGACGAGACGGGAAAGACATGTATACGGAAGCATGTGTCCAACATGCGCATCATGCCTTCCGATTGGAAGATCGTTGCAACGATTATTTGAACGTCTACGAGGAGTTAATTGATCAGAAAGGAAGGGATTCTTTATGGCACAGCCATTCGTCTCCATCATCATCCCCGTCTACAATGGAGCAGACTATTTGAGCGAGACAATCGAAAGTGCACTCGCCCAGACGTATGAGCACGTTGAAGTAATCGTGGTGAACGACGGCTCTAACGATGGGGGGGCGACTGCTGCCATCGCTAAAAGATATGGCGATGCCATTCGCTACTTTGAAAAACCGAACGGTGGGGTATCGACCGCTTTGAATCTAGGGATTTCAAAGATGCGAGGTGATTGGTTTTCGTGGCTCAGTCACGATGATTTATATGAGCCTGATAAAATCAAGACGCAAGTGCATCATTTGAATCAATTGGGCGAAACATCGTCCAACTTTATCCTAGGGTGTGGGACAAAGCTCATCGATGGGGAGGGCAATCCGATTTATCGTCCTCGCCGTAAGCCGAAAGGACACTTTACGCCCGAAGAGATGTTTGCCTATCAATTGCTGGAAACGTGCCTGAGCGGATGTGCGTTGTTGATTCCGAAGCATGCGCTTGAAGAGGTGGGCGGATTCCCGACATCGTATCGCTATATCCAAGATTGGGTCTGTTTTACGGAACTGGCACTTGCGGGATACCAGTTCAAGATGACGACCGAACCACACGAGAAGTCGCGCATCCATGCGAAACAACAGACGAAAAAAATTAGCGATCTTGCACCGATTGAGACGGCACGTTTCTTCGAGGATCTACTCATTCGGTTGGATGCGAAAACGAGCGAACCGACACAGGCGATTCGCACCGTGTTCCATGCGATTTATCGTTCCACTTCGAGAGAGACGAGGGACGATTTAATGAAACGGTACGGAGGGGACCGACATATGAGTCCGTTCATGCAAAAAAGACTCCAAGTCACATCATTTTTCTATCACTACCTCGTGACGGCTTATCGAGGAATGGTAAATCTGCGCTATCGTTGACGCACGTAAAGGAGGAGACCGTATGTGGATTTATCTTGTGAACATCTTGTCGTTGATTGCGTGGGCGGCACTCCTCTTACGTGATGATGGGATCAAACACGGCAAGCTCTTATTCGTGTCGATTGCTACGTCCCAATGGATTATCTTGTCAGGATTCCGCGACTTTAGTGTGGGAGATGACACGATGGCGTACAAATGGATGTTCGACGAAACGACACGCATCTCATGGGAGCGCCTTGCCAATCATTTTGTCGGTGTCATGACTGGTGCAGAGGAAGGCAAAGATCCAGGTTACTATTTGATTCAAAAAGTGATTCAACTCGTGACTGAGAACTATCAATGGTACTTATTGATTGTGGCCTTACTGTTTCTTATTCCGTTCGGCATTTGGATTTATCGAAATTCGACGGAACCGTTGCTCAGTTTCCTCATTTTTTCAACGCTGTTTTATTCCTTTTTTGCGATTACCGGCATTCGTCAAACGATTGCCACCGCCTTGGCAGTGCTGGTCGGGTACTATTTTATTCAAAACCGAAGATTTTGGCCCTTTATCGGAATCATTTTGTTGGCGGCGACCATTCATAAATCCGCACTCGTGTTCCTCCCGTTCTACTTTTTGGCGACGAAAGCCATCACGTCGCGATATTTACTGGTGATGGGTGCATTGATTCCGTTCCTCTTCATTTTTCGGATGCCGTTGTTCGAACTGTTCCGTTCCATCAGCGGGTACGAAGAATATGATTACTATACGGGTGCAGGCACATATAACTTCTCATTGCTACTCGTCATGATTACTGTCGTCGCACTTTGGCGGCGTGAACAGATGATTGAGGCCAATCCGAACGTGACGCACTACTTGAACGCTTTGTTGTTGGCGTTATGCTTTTTACCGCTCACGTTTATCAATCCCTCGATGATGCGAATTGTTCAATACTTCTCGATCTTCATCATGCTCTTGATTCCAGAAATACTCCGATCGTTCGATCGAAGAGAACGACTTCTCGTGTATTATGTGGCCATCAGTATGCTATTGTTCCTATTCGTTCGCAATGAACCAGTCTATCTGTTCTTTTGGCAACAGAAGTAAGGGGGGAGTCACGTGGCGACAAAAGTTGAATTTGATGAACAGGCGAGTACCCGACAAATCAAGATTGGCGTAATGATGTCGTATGTCGCCATCGGATTTAATATTTTGGCAGGACTCTTTTATACGCCTTGGATGATTGCGGAGATCGGGAAAGCGAACTATGGGCTGTATATGCTGTCACTCTCGCTCGTCAGCATTTTCGCACTCGACTTTGGATTGGAGGCAGCGGTCTCTCGCTTTCTCTCTAAATACCACGCATTAGGTGACCAAAAAGGGGCTGCCAAATTTTTAGGGGTGGCATTCAAACTATTTATAGCAGTTGCCATTTTGATTGGAATCGCATTGGTCGGGGTCTATTTCATGATTGATACGATTTATGCGAGTTTGTCCGCATCTGAAGTGGAGACGTTAAAAATACTGTTTATCATGGTCGGCTTCTACATTGTCGTCTTGTTCCCGACAAAACCGTTCAATGGGATTATGATTGCAAATGAACGGTTTGTCGTGTTGAACTGGTTCAACCTGTTCGAAAAGATGGCGACGGTCCTGTTGATGGTTGGTGCACTTCTGCTCGGTTATGGCTTATATGCGCTCGTATTTGTCAATGCGCTCGTCGGGATTTCGATCATTATCGGGAAAGGGTTCTATTTGTTCCGCAGGACGGATACGTTGATCGATTTCTTACACAATAGCCGCTCCATGTATCGTGACATTTTTTCATTTTCTTCATGGACGACCGTCATTGCCATCGCCCAACGGTTTATCTTAAACATCACACCGACAATCCTTGGGGCTTTGGCGAGTAGTGCCTCCATCGCTTTATTCTCAATCGGGATGGTCATTGAAGGATACGTATGGACAATCTCATCTGCCATCGGCTCTCTTTTCTTACCGAAAGTGACAAGGATGACGACTCATAATCGTCAATCTGAGCTCGAGGATCTGTTGATTCGAGTCGGACGAATTCAGCTGTATATCGCCGGATTAATCATCGTCGGGTTTGCCACGATTGGTCGTGAGTTTATCGGTTTATGGGTCGGTGAATCGTTCTTCCCTTCATATATTGTAGCGCTTCTTTTGATTCTTCCTGGACTGATCACGTTTACACAGGAGATTGCCCAAACGACCTTGATCGCTGAAAATAAAATTAAGTATCGGGCGTTTGCTTCTCTCATTGTCGCAATCGTTAGTGTGGTTTTATCGCTTCTATTATCTCCACAATATGGTGCGATTGGTGCAGGAATCGCAATCTTCGTTGGGAATATAGTGGGTTCGATCGTCTTCATGAACATCGTATACATGCGTGTCCTCAAGCTTAACATGTGGCGTTTCTTCTATAAATGTCATTTAAAAATTGCACCAGCCCTTCTATTCCTTGGGGCTATGGGGATGATTCTTCAACGGTACTTCCCTGTCGACTCGCTAATCTACTTCTTACTGAAAGCAGCATTTCTCGGAATCCTTTATTTCATATTCCTCTGGCTATTCACGTTTCGGGATGACGAAAAGAGACTCTTGCAGGGTCTGGTTAGCTATCGACGAAAGGCATCTTGAAAAAGATGTCTTTTTTCATTTCAGCAAACTTTCAACATGTCATGTTTCAAAAAAATGATAATCCGTTCCTTCCTATTTTTATGATTTGTCGGGTAACACGTTACTATCAACCCAATTGCAGTCAATTATTTTCCAATCTTTCACCATGTTTAGTCATCAGGAAAAGGAGAGGGTTTGCGATGTTTACGGGTAAAACCTTATTGATTACGGGAGGTACTGGATCGTTCGGAAATGCAGTCATGCAACGATTTCTGAAAACAGATATAAAAGAGATTCGCATCTTCTCTCGAGACGAAAAGAAGCAGGACGATATGCGCAAGTTGTACCAAGACGATAAGCTCAAATTTTATATCGGGGACGTCCGAGATGTGAACAGCGTCCGTAATGCCATGTACGGTGTCGACTACGTCTTTCATGCAGCAGCGTTGAAACAAGTGCCTTCCTGTGAGTTCTTCCCACTCGAAGCCGTCAAAACGAACGTACTCGGGACTGATAATGTCTTGACGGCAGCAGTCGAGCAACACGTCAAAAAAGTCATCTGCCTGTCGACCGATAAAGCGGCCTATCCAATTAACGCGATGGGCATTTCGAAGGCGATGATGGAAAAAGTGTTTGTCGCGAAAGCAAAAGCGGTTCGTCCCGATCAGACGCTCATTTGTGGCACGCGATATGGCAATGTGATGGCCTCTCGTGGCTCAGTCATTCCACTCTTCGTCGAACAAATCAAGCGGGGTGAACCTTTGACGGTGACCGACCCGTTCATGACACGTTTTCTAATGAGTTTGGAAGATGCAGTCGAACTCGTCGTCTTCGCTTTCACTCATGCGCACGCGGGAGACATCATGGTTCAAAAAGCCCCAGCCTCGACGATTGGAACGTTGGCACAAGCACTCATCGAACTGTTTGGTGTCGATAATCCGATCAAAGTGATTGGGACACGCCATGGAGAAAAGCAATACGAGACACTCTTGACGCGTGAAGAAAACGTGGTGTCGGAGGATATGGGTGGATTCTATCGTGTCCCAGCTGACACGCGGGACCTCAACTATGAAAAATACTTTAGCGAGGGTAGTAAAAAATTGACCGTCGAGGGTGAATATAATTCAGCCAATACTGAACAATTGAACGTCGAACAAGTGAAGCAATTGCTCATGAAACTTCCTTATATCCAACAAGAGTTGAAAAGTTGGGTGAAGGTCTCATGAACATCTTACTTACAGGAGCGAACGGGTTCGTCGGGAAAAATTTGAGAGCAGCATTGGAAACGGAAGGGCATAACGTGTTCGCCCAAACACGTGAGACGGACGAGGAAACGTTCATGACCTACTGTCGCAATGCGGAGTTCATCTATCATCTGGCTGGTGTGAATCGACCGAAAGAGGAGAACGAGTTTTTTGAAGGGAATGTCGGCTTCACCGCGCATCTTCTCGAGATTCTTACACAAGCGAAGAATCAGGCGCCAATCGTTTATGCGTCCTCGGTGCAAGCCGAACTCGACAACCCATACGGACAAAGTAAGCGGGAAGCCGAACGATTGTTGTTCGAAGAGGGTGAACGAACAGGGCGTCGTGTGATGATCTATCGCTTGCCGAACTTGTTCGGCAAATGGAGTCGCCCTCATTATAACAGCGTCGTCTCCACATTTTGTGACCGTGTCGCTAAGGGAGAACCGATTGAGATTCATGACCCGAAACGTACGGTAACACTCGCTTATATCGATGACGTGATGAAGTCGTTCCTTCATGTATTATCTAATCCGACCGATACGGGTTATCAACATGTGCCGACACACGAGCCGATTTCTTTAGGACGACTGGCTGACTTGCTCTATACGTTCCGAGACAGTCGCAACACGCTTTCCATTCCCGCGTTAGACGATGCGTTCACAAAGCAGCTGTACAGTACGTATCTGAGCTATTTACCGGTCGATGCGTTCGGATATGACTTATTGAAGCATGAGGATGAGCGTGGATCGTTCACCGAATTTATTCGGACGCCAGACCGTGGACAGGTTTCGGTCAATGTGGCGAAGCCGGGAATCACGAAAGGGAACCATTGGCATCATACGAAAAATGAAAAGTTTTTAGTCGTCAGTGGAGAAGCGAAGATTCATTTTCGAAAAGTGGGCGAACAGGAAGTCCACTCTTACTTCGTGACGGGTGAGATGATGCGTGTCGTCGATATACCTGTCGGCTATACACACAGCATTGAGAATGTCGGGACGGGAGACTTGGTGACGGTCATGTGGGTAAACGAAGTGTTCAACCCGGACGAGCCAGATACTTACTTCATGGAGGTGCAAGATGAAACGACTCAAAGTGATGACCATCGTCGGGACGAGACCCGAGATCATACGCCTATCGGCCGTCATTCATAAACTCGAGCAATCTGAAGCCATCGAGCATATCCTTGTTCATACCGGACAAAATTATGATTACGAGTTAAACGAGGTGTTCTTTCAAGACTTCGGCCTAAGAAAACCAGACCATTTTCTCAATACGGCGACAGGGAGTCCCATGGAGACGATTGGTAACATCTTGATCCATATCGACCCAGTTCTCGAACAGGAACGCCCAGACGCGGTATTGATTCTAGGCGATACGAACTCTTGCCTTTGTGCCATCGCCGCCAAGCGTCGAAAAATCCCAATCTTCCATATGGAAGCAGGCAACCGTTGTTTTGACCAACGCGTACCGGAAGAGACGAATCGAAAGATTGTCGATCATACGGCAGATATCAACATGCCGTATAGCGATATCGCCAGAGAGTATCTTCTTCGGGAAGGGTTGCCACCTGAGCGAGTCATCAAAACGGGTAGCCCGATGTATGAGGTCTTGCATCGACAACTAAAAAACATCGAACAATCCGATGTGGTGGCGCGACTAGGTTTGGAGCATGATCGTTACTTTGTTGTTTCTGCCCATCGTGATGAAAATATCAGCTCCGATGAAAATTTCTTCGATCTCATTGACACCCTGAACGCGATTGCCGAGACGTACAATCTGCCTCTTGTCATCTCGACCCATCCGCGAACGGCGAAACGGATTGGAGAAACGGGTGTGACTCTCCACCCGAACATTCGCACGCTGAAACCGCTTGGATTCAATGACTACGTTCAATTACAGCTTCATGCAAAAGCAGTGCTGAGCGATAGCGGAACCATTAGTGAAGAGAGTTCGATTCTTGGCATTAAAGGACTGAATATCCGTCAAGCACATGAACGCCCGGAAGCCATGGAGGAAGGGGCGGTCATGATGGTCGGATTGAAGCAAGATCGGGTGCTCCAAGCCCTTCGGATTTTAAGTGAAGCAGAGCAAACGACGAGACTTGTAGACGATTATGCGATGCCAAACGTATCTGAAAAAGTATTGCGTATTATCTTGTCGTATACCGACTATGTGATGCGGGAAGTATGGAAGCAAAACGTGACGCTCACTGAAAAGAAAGAGGTGTAAATCGTGACGAAACAACGCTTGGTCTTCATATCAAATATCGCAGCACCATATCAGGTCAAATTTTGTGAGGCGTTACAACCCTATTATGCGACAGAATTTTGGTTTTATGAACAGTTGACGGACCGACGCCCTGACTGGTGGGCCATGCCTTTAGGGCCACATTGTAAAATTCTAAAGGGATCGGTTTACTCGAATCGATTTGATTACTCCTCACTCGATGTATTTGTTCAACTGATTCGATTCCGACCGCATATTTTAATGCTAGGAGGGTTTTCGGCATTTCACTTTCTCCTCCTTCATTTAGGAAAACTACTCGGCATCCGGGTTGTGTTCTTGAGTGAACCGCTTCGAAACGTGTCGCACGAGGATGCCGGAGAAAATACGCTATGGACGAAAGAGAATCCGTCACGAAAAGTGAAATGGATGCGTCGATTATTCAAGAAAGCAGATCTTATCTTTGGGATGGGGGAAGTGGCTAAGAATCAATTCATTGAAGAGATTGGATTTTCGGAACAGCAGGTCGTCAATGCTCCATACCCAATCGACATCGAAGCACATATTGACCACCCTCTGCGTCAAAAGAAACAACACGATCCCATTCAAATTTTGTTCGCCAATCGATTGATTGATCGCTATCAACCACTTGTCGCGCTCGAAGCCTATAAAAGTTTGAAAGCAGAATATCCTCATATTTCTCTCGCTATGAATCGAGATGGACATTTGGCTGAGGCGTGTCGACGCTACATCAAAGAAGAACAACTAGAGGATGTCTTCTTTTTGGAAAATATTGAGTCGTGGGATTCTTTGCATAAAGTGTATCAAGCAGCTGACATCCTGGTTCTCCCGGCAACGTATTCGAATGGTAATTTGACGATCATTGAATCCTGTGCTTCCGGGATGGGGATTGTCGTCAGTCATGAGGTCAACAATGTCGCAAGGCACCTTCATGAAAATGTGAATTGTTACAAGTGCGATCCGACGGCTGAATCACTTGCGACACAACTCCGAAAATACCTTGATCACCCCGAACGATTGACCGAACATGGGGAACGCTCTAAAGAACTGATCGTCCACCGTCTAAATGTCAATACAGCCAAAACATATGCTGAGTTACTTTATCCATTTAATCGCAAAGGAGACGCCAATCATGCTCAAACTCATGTTACTCGGAGGGGCAATGCATCAAGTTCCGGTCATACTCAAGGCTAAGGAACTAGGGATTTTCACAATCCTTTGTGATTATTTACCGGATAATCCAGGTCGTCTCGTCGTTGATCGGTACTATCCGGTCAGCTCCCTTGACCGAGAGAGCGTGCTCGACATTGCAAGACGAGAACAAATTGATGGGATTTTGGCATACGCATCAGATCCAGCCGCTCGAACCGCGGCGTTTGTAGGAGAAGCATTAGGTTTAAAGACCAACCCACTTCAAGTCGTCGAGACGTTAACAAACAAAGCGAAATTTCGGGCGTTTTTACAAGATCATGGTTTCGCCGTCCCAAGAACGTATGCGTTCACAGATGTGGAGTCGGCCGTAATCACGTTGCGAGACATGGAAGGGGAGTTCGTCATTAAACCCGCAGATACATCCGGTAGTAAAGGAATTAGTAAATGGTGCTATGAGGATGGTGTAGACCGACTCCGCCAACAAGTTTCTGCTGCTTTCGACATATCATTCGGAGATGAGGTAGTCGCAGAAGAATTCGTTCGACGGGACGGTTATCAAGTTGGTGGAGACGGATTTATCGTGAATGGACAATTAGTGTTTCGATGCTTCGGCAACAATCACTTCAACGAACGAGGGGTGAATCCTTTCGCTCCAATAAGTTTGAGTTTCCCGAGTATCCATCCTCCACATATACTTGACCGGGTGCATGAGACGTTGCAACGGATGATCACACAAGTCGGACTTCAACACGGACCACTCAACTTTGACATCTTTGTCAAAGGTGATGACATCTATTTGATGGATATTGGACCACGAAACGGTGGGAATTATATTCCTCAAATCATTGAGCAAGCAACGGGAGTCGATCTGGTCAAAGCGACCATTGATTTGGCACTCAATCGTCCAGTCTCGCTCGAAATGAAACCTGTCACCGTGCCAAACGCATATTTCACTTTAACAAGTCAACAAGCAGGGCATTTCATGGGACTCAGTTTCATGAAAGACGATTACACGATCATGCAAACCAATTTATATCAAGCGATTGGAGCGGAAATTTCTCGTTTTGATCGGTCGAATCGGGCAATCGGAATCCTATTCCTTCAATTCGAAGATGTTGATGCGATGCTTCGACTTCTAGATGATCCTGAGCGATGGATGACACTTCATATCGTTTCTAACGAAGAAATAGAAGTAGTAGATGTCCGAGAATCATCTTCATCCGTACAAATCGTTCGTACCGAGTAAGTTCGAAGTCAGATTTGGCTTTGTTCAAATGAGATAGGGGGCGACACAAGCATGAATCATTCAAACGTAGAATTGCACGCACTTGTCGATAATCACCGACCGAATGAGGAGGGAGAATATGTTACACATCGTTGATATTCAATCGAGTACACCACCGTTACCATCGCGTGACCCCGTCATTCCGGTCATTCAGTCGGCACTCCCTCCATTTGAAGAATATGTGGAAGAGATTCGGTCGTTATGGGAATCTAAATGGCTGACGAACAGTGGGACGAAGCATCAACAACTCGAACAAGCATTGAAAGACTATTTGAATGTCGAACAGGTAGCACTTTTCACGAACGGTCACTTGGCATTAGAGACGGCGATTGAGGCGCTCGAGTTGACAGGAGAAGTCATCACGACACCGTTTACGTTCGCCTCGACGACACACGCGTTGGTCCGAAAAGGATTGACACCGGTCTTTGGAGACATTCGGGCAGACAACTATACGCTGGATGCTTCAAAAATCGAGCGGTTGATCACCTCGAAAACATCCGCCATTCTACCCGTGCACGTATATGGAAATGTTTGTGATGTCGAAGCCATTGAGGCGATTGCGAAAAAACATCACTTGAAGGTGATTTACGATGCGGCCCATACGTTCGGTGTCACGGTGAACGGACGCGGAATCGGAACGTTCGGGGATGTGTCGATGTTCAGTTTTCATGCGACGAAAGTGTTCCATACGATTGAAGGCGGAGCACTTACATTCAATGACCCAGAACTAAAAAAACGCTTCGAACGACTAAAGAACTTCGGCATTACCGGTCCTGAAACGGTCAAAGAACCAGGTGGAAATGCTAAGATGAATGAATTTCAGGCGGCGATGGGGTTATGTAATCTACGCCATATCGATGAAATGATGGCGAAGCGGAAGCAAATTCGGGAACAATACGACGCCTCATTGAAAGGAATTCCGGGCATTCGCGTTCTCGAACTTCAGCCAGGCGTCCATCCAAACCATTCGTACTATCCAATCGTGTTCACGGATGCGGTTAACCGCCGAGACGAGATGGAAGAGGTGCTGGCGGCAAAAGGTGTCTTGACGAGAAAGTATTTTTATCCCCTCGTCACGGACTATGACTGGATGGAAAATCGATTTGCGAGCCGACGGACACCGATCGCTCAACAAATCGCCGATCGCGTCCTTACGTTGCCACTCTATCCTGATTTGACACCGACCGACGTCACACGCATTTGTGACATTTTGAGAGAAGGGATGATGACACCATGAAAGGGATCATACTAGCGGGCGGGAACGGAACGCGCCTCTATCCGATGACGAAAGCCGTATCTAAGCAACTGTTGCCGATTTACGACAAACCGCTCATCTACTATCCAATGTCGGTGTTGATGTTAGCAGGTATCCGTGAAGTGTTGATCATCTCCACACCACAAGACATCGGAGGGTATGAACGCCTCTTCGGTGACGGACATCAACTTGGGATTGAAATCACGTACAAAGTTCAAACGAAGCCGGTCGGATTGGCAGATGCGTTTATCTTAGGGGAGGACTTTATCGGAGATGATTCGGTTTGCCTCATCTTAGGGGACAATGTCTTCTATGGGCCTGACTTGACCCGATTCTTAAGAAATGCACAAGCCAAAACGACGGGAGCGACAGTGTTCGGTTATCCGGTCAAAGACCCTCGTGCCTTTGGTGTCGTCGAGTTTGATGAAGACCGCCGCGTCGTCTCCATCGAAGAAAAGCCAAGCGTCCCTAAATCCAATTATGCGGTTCCTGGACTATATTTCTATGACAATCAAGTCGTCACATTTGCGAAACAGGTCAAACCGTCTCCTCGGGGAGAGCTTGAAATCACGTCGATCAACAATATGTATTTAGAGCGTGGAGAATTGAATGTTGTCTTGTTTGGTCGGGGCATGGCTTGGCTTGATACGGGAACGCCGGAAGGAATGATCAAAGCCTCGATTTTCGTTCAAACGGTACAAGAACGACAAGGTTATTACATCGCCTGTCTTGAAGAGATTGCCTGGCGACGTGGCTTCATTACACGCGAACAGTTGCAAGATATCGGCTTGACCCTCAAGATGACCGACTATGGTCAATATTTAATCTCACTCGCAGAGGAAGGGGAACAGACGCATGCATACGATCCTAGTGACTGGCGGAGCCGGGTTCATCGGTTCAAATTTCATAAAACACTTTCGGGCGAAACATCCAACGTCCCGCATTCTTAATGTCGATGTCTTGACGTATGCGGGCAATCTCGAAAACATCAAAGAGTTTGAGAACGATTCATTGTATGTTTTCCGAAAAGTGGACATCCGAGATCGCGCGGCCATCGATGAACTATTCACGTTGTTCGAAGTGGATGAAGTCGTTCACTTCGCAGCTGAATCGCATGTCGACCGAAGCATCCTTGAACCAGAATTGTTTTTATCTACAAACATCCTCGGCACACAAGTACTGCTCGATGTGGCGAAACGTCATTGGAAACGTTTCCCGGATGACAAATATAGCCGAGAATATCGGGAAGGCGTCTGCTTTGTCCATGTCTCGACAGATGAAGTGTATGGGTCGCTCGGGGAAACCGGCTACTTTACAGAAGACTCACCGATTGCACCGAATAGTCCATACTCAGCCTCAAAAGCAAGTTCAGACCTTCTTGTCCGTTCATACCACGAAACGTATGGACTTCCTGTTAAAACGACACGATGCAGCAATAACTATGGGCCTTATCAGTTCCCAGAAAAATTGATTCCACTCATGGTTCACAACTGCATGACGGGCAAGTTGCTCCCCGTTTACGGAGATGGTGGACATGTTCGTGACTGGTTACACGTAGCGGACCATTGCGAGGCCATCGACCTTGTTCGACAACATGGACGATTCGGGGAAGTCTATAACATTGGAGGTCATAATGAAAAGACGAACTTGGACCTCGTTCGTACCATTTTAAAAGCGTTCAATCAATCAGAAGACATGATTCAATTCGTGACCGATCGCCCGGGGCATGACCGGCGCTATGCGATTGATGCTTCGAAAATGCGTGACGAGCTCGGGTGGACACCACGCTATCGTTTTGAACAAGGGATTGAAGAGACGATTGACTGGTATCGTACACATCCAGAATGGGTGGAACGAATCGTTTCGGGTGAATATCGCAGTTATTATGACTCCATGTACTCTTCCTTATGAGAAAGGACGATTCAACATGTATGAACAGTACATTAAACGACCACAAGACGTCATCTTGGCGTCACTCGCTCTTTTGGTGTTGAGTCCCGTCATGTTGATTGTCGGTCTGATGATTCGACTCAAACTAGGTAGTCCTATTTTCTTCAAGCAACAACGTCCAGGGAAAGACGGAGTCGTCTTCGAGATGATCAAGTTTCGGACGATGACAAATGAACGGGATGAGAACGGTGCGTTGCTCCCAGATGAAATGCGTTTCACGCCATTCGGTCTGACCCTTCGTTCTCTCAGTATCGATGAGTTACCTAGCCTCATCAATATTATAAAAGGGGACATCGCGATTGTCGGTCCACGTCCGCTTCTTGTCGAATATTTGCCACGCTATAATGAGCGTCAGAAACGGCGACATGAGGTGAGCCCTGGATTGACAGGTCTCGCACAAGTGAGTGGACGCAATTTATTATCGTGGGAAGATCGGTTCGAACTCGATGTCTACTATGTAGACCATGTGACGTTTCGGCATGACTGGTGGATTATCGCCCGAACGGTGTACAAAGTATTGATTCGTGACGGCATTACCCCTGAAAAAACGGCAACGATGGAGGAATTCATGGGAGATCAGACGATGCAACAAAATAACATGTTAACAAATATCGCTACCGTAAAGTATGAAAAAGGAGGAAGCTGACATGGTGATGGTAAGCGTCAATTGCATCACATACAACCATGAACCTTACATCGCCAAAACGATTGAAGGATTCTTGATGCAGGAAACGGATTTCGAAGTGGAAATTCTGATTCATGAAGATGCCTCAACCGACCGGACAGCGGAGATCGTTCGAAGTTACGAAGCGAAATATCCTGACAAAATTCGGGTAATCTATCAACAAGAAAACCAATTCTCCAAAGGTGTGTATGTCAATTTGTTAAATGACGAAAGGGCTTGTGGGAAATATATCGCACTTTGTGACGGGGATGACTATTGGACGGATCCAAAGAAGTTACAAAAACAGGTCGATTATATGGAAGCCCATCCCGACTGTACGCTTTGTTTTCATGATGCATATGTGGAAACGAACGGCACGCTGCATCCCGAATGGCGTGTGATTCCATGGATGCCTGAGAACAAGAAATATGCGTCGAGTGAGCCTCGGACATATAACGCCGGAGAGTTACAATTACTCGGTTTTATTCCGACGATGTCCATGCTGTATCGGAATGGGCATACCGATCGCTTATTAGACTGGGTCTGGGACACGCCGGCGATTGACGGAGCTATCAAACTCCACGTTGCCAGTCAAGGATACGCCTACTATATGCCGGAAGTGATGAGTGTGTATCGTTACGGTGTTGTCGGATCGGTCACAACGATGTGGAGCAAGACCAATCGCGCAATTGATATTGAGAGAACAGAGAAGTTCATTCGATTCCTAGATGCGTTTGATTCATACACGGATAAAAAGTTTCATCCAGAAATCGAAATTTCTCGTCTCTCCTTCGAAGTTTCACTGCATCGTCTCAAACGTGATTACAAAGCGCTGAAGGCATCCCGCTATGATCAATACTTGGAACGCTTTACAGGAAGAGAGCGACTGCGCCCTTATATGATGTTACGGCACCCTGTATTAACAGAATGGTTGATTCGCATGCGTTCCTTACGGTTGAGTTAATCGAACAAAAGGGGATGACGAAGTTGAAGCTAGGCATCATGCAGCCTTACTACTTTCCTTATCTCGGATACTTTCAATTGATGAATGCAGTGGATACATTTGTCATTCTCGATAACGTCCAATTTGTGAAGAGAGGCTGGATTCAACGTAACCGCATCTTACTAGAAGGCGGAATGAAGCAAATTCATATGAAAATCGATCACATGACGCAACATAAAAAAATTTGTGAACACAATCGCATCATTGATTTGGTGCATGAACATTATCAAATACGCTTACTCAGTCATGCGTATAAGCATGCCCCTTATTATGGAGAGGTCATGCCGATGATTGAGCGAATCATGAATGACGAGGAACCGAATGTTGCCGTCTATCTCGAGAAGTTATTGACCGAAATACGCAACTATCTGGAACTGGATACTGAATTACTAGTCGCCTCCTCACTCGATTATGATAAATCGTTGAAACGTGAGGAGCTAGTCATCGAAATTTGTCGATCTTTAAATACGGACCATTATATCAATGCCATTGGAGGGCAAGCACTGTACGAAAAAGACATGTTTGCAAAATCAGGCATCCCGCTGGATTTTATAAAGATGGACCGAATCGAATATCCGCAATTCACACATCCGTTCGTCCCTGATTTGTCGATGATCGATGTCATGATGTTCAATTCAAAGTCGAAGATGCGCGATTTGCTGAATGCGTATACGCTCATTTGAACGCTACTATCCAAGTCAAACACGGAAAGGAAGAAGAGGATGGAAACGTTGAACACCTCATTTGAATGGATCAATCGACGTCTTTTCTTCAGTCCTCAAAGGGATGCATCGCTCGATTGGATGGACGCGTTCGCACAAGGACCGTGTGTTCTCGAACGTGATACCTACTTACGGATCTATTTCAGTTGTCGACCGAAGCCAGTTGATGGTCGTTATGTCAGTTATAGCGGTTATGTGGATGTCTCAAAGGATGATTTTTCAATTCTTCGGGTGAGTGAGCGCCCCGTACTCGAACTTGGGGAACGCGGCACATTCGATGAGTTTGGTGTCTATCCCTTTTCGGTGATTGACGTGGGGGATGAAGTTCACGCCTATTACGGGGGGTGGACGCGCACTGTATCCGTCCCGTTCAATGTGAACATTGGAAAAGCAGTCAGCAGCGATGGCGGACGCACGTTCGAGCGCGTTGGTCCGGGACCGATTCTATCTTACACGCTAGACGAACCGTTCATTTTGAGTGGTCCGAAGATTCGTCGTTTCAATGACACGTGGTATCTGTTCTATATTGCCGGACGAGAATGGATTTTGGATGGGGAACGTCCTGAATCGGTCTATAAGATTCGTCTTGCGACGTCAACAGATGGGGTAACTTGGGTGAAAGCCGGGCGAGACTTGATTGAGAGTGTGCTCCCGGACGAGGCGCAGGCAAGTCCGGATGTGTTTTATGAGGATGGTCTTTATCACATGTTTTTCTGTTATCGTGATGCGACAGACTACCGGAAAAACCCTGAACGGACGTATCGGATTGGCTATGCATCGTCCCCGGACTTGATGGACTGGACACGGGACGACTCGGTCATGCAGTTCACACGTTCTGAATCAGGGTTTGATGATGAGATGGTCGCCTATCCACATACGTTCATGTTAAACGGGAAACGATATTTGCTTTATCTAGGTAATGAAGTAGGAAGGGAAGGTTTCGGGATCGCTGAGCGGAAGGAGGAGACGAGATGAAGTGGAAGAAGCTTGGACATCTCTTCGATCCGACAGAATACGGATTCTTCGGAGATTACTCAGCGTTCGCCCAATCCCCGCAGGCGCTCGTCTTCGATGAATTTGTCCGAATCTACTTTTCTACTCGTGAGCCAGATGGTGAACAGTTCAAGAGTCATATCCGTTATATCGATATGTCCCATGATTTCGAATTGATTCGTGTGTCTACAGATCAAGTCATCCCACTTGGGAAGTTAGGTACTTTCGATGAGCATGGAATTTTTCCGTTTCATGTCACCCGGACACTGAATGGGCTGTATGGCTATACGAGTGGTTGGAGCCGCCGTGACTCCGTATCGGTCGAGACGGGAATTGGATTGTCGATCAGTTATGATGATGGATTGACGTTCGAGCGACTCGGGGACGGACCCGTGCTGTCGGCAAGTGTCGATGAACCTTTTCTCGTCGGTGATCCATTTGTCGTCACACGTGAACAACAGTATATGTTCTACATTTACGGAACGACATGGAAGGAAGGTGCGGACGGGGTATCGGAGCGAACATATAAGATTGCTTTGGCCACGTCAGAGGATGGGCAGACGTTCAACCGGCGGGGGAGAATCATCCCAGACACGATTCAAGATGAGAGTCAGGCACTTCCGACTGTGTTTGAGTGGGATGGACGTTATCATATGATCTTTTGCTTCCGAGACACGTTCGGATTTCGGACTGACCCGTTGCGTGGATACCGGCTCGGCTATGCGTATTCCGATAATCTAGTTGAATGGACAAGGGACGATGCAGCGTTAGGATTCGAGAGAAGCGATAGCGGTTGGGACGCGGATATGGAATGCTATCCGCACGTATTTGAAATGAAAGGTCGCCATTATCTTCTTTATAACGGGAATGAGTTTGGTCGACGTGGATTTGGTTTAGCCGTCTTGGAGGGATGATGATGAAACGTAACTTTGGAACAGTTTCCGACTATATGACTCACTTCGAGGCTTGTGATCAATTGTTTCCGACGAATTTATCGGATCGGGTCGATTTACAAGCATATTCGATGAAACTGCACGATCGGGCAACTTCATTTGAGATATGGCAGGACAATCACATCGTCGGATTACTCTCTGCATACATGGATACAGATATCGTATTCATCAGCCATATTTGTGTATTGCCTGAAGCGCCGGCTGGAAGCGGACATGAATTATTTGAAGGATTACTCATCGAGTCAGCACTTGCCGGGAAAGATCGAATTCGTTTACACGTCGAACCGACGAACACAAAGGCGATTACCTTTTATACTCGACACGGATTCACCGAAATCGATCAAACGGACGGAGTACTTTTGATGGAGCGGATCGTGTTGCAGAGACAGCTATCCCCCAAAAAAGAGTGACAGCATGAATCATCTTTGATTGTATGAGACTTGAGCTAAATCCCCGTCAATCACACGGGGATTTTTGCATGCATGCAGGAAATTCACAAGCTTTCTCGAATAGTGCAAAAAGAAAAAGCATCCGACCGAGGTCAAACACTTTTCTTCATTTGCTGTTTTCGGTCGCGTTGCACTTTCCAAATCACTGACGCAATGACAATCAGGATTGGAGCGAATACCCATGGCCGAGCTTCTAAGATTGAAACGAGTTCAAAGATGGAGAGCCAACCACTCACCATGATCAATACGAGTAAAAAGGTTTTCAGTCCCCCCCGGACTGGAAGCCAAAAATAAATCAATAATGTTACCAAAAAGAAAGCGATTAAGCCCATGTGGTTTGTCCTTTCACCCATCATTTTGACTCATTATAGCAAAGAACATTGAGAGAGTGTTAGAAGCTTCACTTCGCGAGCATATTTGAGTACGCTTAGGAAAGATGATTGAAGGAGGAACTGATGTGAAATTTGGAATAATAGGCTTAGGATATGTTGGATTGGCAACACTATGCGGATTGGCCAAAGCCGGTCATGAAGTCATCGGGGTCGAGACGCACCAAGGGAAGTTAGGTCTCCTGAAGAGTGGTCACCCTCCATTCCACGAACCGGGCATGGCGGACGTGTTACAAGAACACGCCGATCAAATCACGTTGACCGACGAAATCGCGGATGCGGAGCACGTCGACTATTTGGTTCTCGCGGTCGGCACACCGAGCAAACCCGATGGAAGTTGCGACCTTTTTTATATCGAGACGGCTCTTTCCGAATTGAAGACGAAGCATAAAATCGTCATTCGTAGCTCGGTCCCACCTGGCACGACGGATTTGTTGAAGATCATGTATCCTTCTCATACGTTTGCAATCGTACCTGAGTTTTTACAAGAAGGGCGTGCCCTTGCGGATGTCATGAAACCACATCGTGTCGTCATCGGATGTGAGGACCTTGAGGTTTGCGAAGAGTTGGCGGGGATTTATGGCCGACTTGGTGTTCCGCTCATCTGCACGACGCCAATCAATGCCGAGCTCATCAAATATGCTTCGAACGCCTTTTTGGCGACAAAAATCAGCTTCATGAACGACTTGTCTCGTCTAGCCGATGAGGCAGGGGCTGACATCACGACGATTGCGGACGGGATGGGGCTCGATCCACGGATTGGGCGTTCGTTCCTCAACGCTGGAATCGGATATGGGGGCTCTTGTTTCCCGAAAGATATGGATGCGCTTCTTCATGTCGCAAAAGAAAACAACGTCAATCTTCGCGTCATCAAGGCGGCAGCGAAAGTGAACGAAACACAAGCGCCGTACGTATTGTCGAAACTTCATCTAGAACCTAAGATGCGTGTCGCCATTCTCGGCTTGGCATTTAAACCAGGAACAGATGATATGCGAGATGCCCCGTCGATTCTACTCGCACACCATATGGTCGCCCGAGATGTCGAAGTCATCGGCTATGACCCAATCGCAACATGGGAATACCCGCAAGCGGCGAATGTTGAAGAAGCGTTGAAAGATGCAGATTATGCGATTCTCGTCACCGAGTGGGAGGAGCTTGTGAACTTGGCACCGGAAGCTTTCTCGGGCATGCGTCAACGTCGGTTGATTGATGCGCGGAATGCGTGGAAGTTCGCACGTGACCCAGGTGACGTCGCGTATGAAGGCATCGGGCGGATGCAACGACCGTCCAACACCCCGACATCAAACTGAATTTTCTTTGGGACCGCTCCATTCAGCGGTCCTGTTTTTGTGTGGGATGAATCTTTTTCGTGACGGATGACGTAAAGTAAAGAAGAGGAGGTGAGGCACATGTGGATTCTTGTATTGGCCGCGATCATCGTCATCGCACTCGGTTTTGCAGTGGACCGTCTCGGATGGCACGATTTGATTTCGGGCTACAATACGATGTCTACGGAGAAGAAGGAGCGGGTGAACGTTCAGAAAGTGGCACGTCTCGTCGCGTGGATGTGTTACGGGATTGGCGCCATCTTTCTCCTCATCGCGCTCATCGAAGGATTTGAATTGGACATTCCGCTCGCTCCATTCTTTATCGTGATGATGGTCTTCATCGTAGCCATGCTTTGGCGTATGCAAAAGTATGACGGCAATATTTATGACGAATCGGGACGCTTGAGACCGGGTGGTAAAAAACGTCTCATTCCGATTGTCATTGTCTCCGTCGTCTTACTCGTTGGAGTGCCGGCGCTCATGTTTTGGTTCAGTCAACCGACCGAGGTGACCGTGACAGATTCGACGATCGTCATTGAAGGGAGCTACAGCCGTGAGATTCCGTTCGATGAACTTGATGATGTGACGTGGACGACGTTACCCGAAATCGCGAGACGGACGAGTGGGGCGGAATCGGGATCACGCCTGACGGGACATTTTCGGACGAAAGCAGGGGAGGACGTTCTCCTCTTTATCGACCGTGATGTCGAGCCGGTCATTCGACTCGATTGGTCGGAAGAACCGATTTATTTGAATCAGTCCTCGGCAGAAGAGACGAGGCAATTATATGAGGACATTCGTTCTCGCTGAAGAAAGGGACACTCAAGTAGAGTGTCCCTTTGTGTTAACCCATAATTCAAATGAAGCCGCATCGAGTGCAGGTGAGAAGTAGTAGCCTTGACCGAGTTCGACTCCTTCCCGAATCATACGGGACAGGTCGCTCTCGGTCTCTATTCCTTCAGCGAGAGCGGTTAACTGTTGCTCGTTCGCAAAGCGTGAGACGGCGCGTAAGAAAGAAGTACTCTCTTTTGCTTTCCCGCTCACATACATCCGATCGATTTTCACTTCCTGAATCGGTAAGTGCCAAATCGCTTCGAATGAGGCGTACCCAGTCCCAAAGTCATCAATCGAGAGACAATACCCGAGGTCGGCGATATCTTCTAACCGTTCGAGTTCGCTCGCATACGACATGATATCCGATGACTCTGTCAACTCGATTTTCAGACGGTCCGGTAACCATGGATATTTCTCAATCGAATCACGAAGTTTCGTCACGATTGATGGGTCGACCGAGTGGGCCGACAAGTTGAACGAGAGAGAGATGTCTTCGAACAAAGTCCCTTGCCAAGCGACGAGTTGTTCAATCGTCAGGTCGAGGATGTTGTGCGACAGCCAAAGGATTTGATCAGACCGCTCGGCGATTCGGATGAATTCGTTCGGTGGAATAATTCCCATCTCAGGATGTGTCCAACGGGCGAGTACTTCCGCACCGACGACGCGTCCGGTTTTCAGTTCGACTTGCGGCTGATAGGCGACCGTCAAGTCACCTTTTCGAATCGCATCCGGAAGTGCCTGTTCAATCAAGGCGGCGAGTTGCATTTGAGCTAAAATGTCTGAGTCATACCAAACCGAAGGCGTACGCGTTTCTTTCGCGTGCTGTAAAGCTTTCATCGCTTCGAATAGGCAGTCATTATACGCAGCTTTCGTCTCGGTCGCACCGATTTGGATATGTACATTTTGCCGCTTGTGATTGACAATCAATTCGCTCGGGAACAGTTCCAACAATTCATGTTCATCTTCGGCAGTGAATCCTCTGACATACAACATGAACGTATCGTCCCGGTAACGACCGAAGAGATGGTGCGCATATTTCGATAGACGGGTTTCCACAGCGCGGGCGAACTCCGTCATGAGTAGGTCCGCATACGCCGGGTCGTACCAGTCGACGAGATGATGGTAGTCGTGTAATCGGATCAAGACGAACGCCCCGTCAATCTCTTGTCGCTCCCATTTTCTGATGAAGCCATACTCGTTATAGAGATTCGTCGCCAAATCGAAGCGGACGAGTCGGTCGACTTTTCGCTCCCGTTCGACCCGGTCGGTCTCGTCTTCGACAATCAAATAGTACGTCAGTTTTTCTTCCCGTTTGAGCGGGGTGAGTTTGATGTTCAAATAGCGTGTGTGTTCACCTTTTAAGTGAATGATGAACTGGGCGCTCGTCCCTTGGTCGGTCACGCCTTCGAGTGCTTGCTCGAACAGGCGCCGCCCCGTCTCGGTGAACAGTTGATTGATTTCGTATAAGTTTCGGTCACCGAAAAATTGACGGAACATCTCGTTTCGTTCCATCAGATTATATGAGTCGTCCATCAAGGCGATGGCGAGACCCGTCTCGGAGAAGAGCGATGACCAACGTTCGTGATAGCGAACGAGCTCTTGTGAGCGATTTTCGAGCTCATGGACGGTCGAATGGACGCTCACCGCAATCTCACGTAATTCATCCTCGATGCCACGGAAGTCATGTGTTTTTGGGAACGTCGCTTCGACCGGATCTAAGCTTGGGTCAATGGCGAGCGCACGTGCTTTCAAATGTGCCAAATCGTGATTGTACCGTTTACGCGTATAGTAGAGCAGGAAAATCAGTCCGAGCGATAAGAGGAGCGTCACGACAAAGGATGCCGTGGCAAGGATTTGAAAATGTTTACTTTCCTCTTGCAACATCGTCTCGGACGTGGAACGAATCGAGCGAAGGGCAGCGTAGGTATCTTCGTAGACGTTCGTCGAATTGACGTAACGGGCTTCAAGTGATGCTTCACGACTGGCCATATTCGCAAACGATTGACCACTTTCCGCGACATCGATGACGGCTTTTGTTTGTAACGCCTCGTTCTGGTCGATAATTTTTTGGATGATGATCGCTTCATTGACGATTAAGTCAACGGTACTCATCAGTTGTTCTTCATCAATCGGTTCACGATATAATGCATCACCATTCCGCATGAGCATCGATTGCATCCGCATCATCGCATCCGTCAGCTCATACGTGGCGTTCGGTTGATTGGTTTGTTCGAGCGCTTGATAGAGCCAACGCCGATTGATTGAACTGATGACATCAGACGGGACCGCTTCGAACTGCTCTGCATCAAGAATGTCTGCCAAGTCATTCGAAAATGTCTGAAGCGTCTCTCGTTCTTGTTCGTCCACACCTGATTCAAAGTCTTTCTGCAGTCGTTCATTATATTGAAGCGCTCGCTCTTTATAGGGAACAGAGAGGAATGATGTCGACTGATTCGATTGATCCTCATATCGTGTTGCCGCCTCGAACAAGGTGACATATGCTTCGACGCCAGCTAGGTTTGCTGCCTGATTCAAGTTTATAATCGTCTCGTCAATGGCTTCTTGTTTTTCATGCCAGTAATAACTCGTCCCGAGTCCGAACAATAGGACACCGATGAGACAAGCGATTGCCAGTACCATCGTGTAGGTACGGTATGGAATTTTAGCAAAACGGGGTTGGCCCATCCGGCACCTCCTTTTTTCCTTCATCATACTTCCGATTCCGTTTCATCGGATGAAAATCCTGCAAAACGAAAGAAAAACCCGACTTTCGTCGGGTTTTATGGCGTGACCAAAGTCACGGTCGTTTGTAACCAATCAAGCGTGATTGCCAATACAGTTCTTTACTGATTTGGTTGTAGCCTAATCCGAACGAACCAGCATGAATGAATGTATCGGCGTTGATCATGATGCCCATGTGTGAAGGTCCTGCGGTGTACGTGTTCTCAAAGAAGACGAGGTCACCAGCTTGCGGGACGAACGACGTCGGTAACTGTGGACCGAAGTAAGCACCACCCCAGTAGTTGGCCACGTTTGTGCGTGGGATGCTGACGCCTGACTGATTGAATACATAATAGATGAGACCTGAACAATCAAAACCACCATTTGCGGGACTAGATGAGGCCCATACATATGGGGTGCCGACGTATTGCTTGGCCACCTGAATCGTAGCAAGTCGTGTCGCCTGCGCGTTCTGACCCTTGATTTCGGTGACAGCTGATTTTGCGACGAATCCTGACGCGAGCTTGTAGTGGGTCGTCGTTTCCCCGATGACGTTCAACAATTCTCCGCGAAGTGTTGAACCGACCGTACTGCTCGACTCGTTCGCCTGTGCCCGAATCGCTGTCGGGTAATACGTATAGTATGAATTCGCATCATACGAACCTTCTACCCACGTCGGTCCCTCGGTGCCGGTCGAGCCTTTTGAGACCGTCTTGACGTAAGCGGAAGCGACAAACCCGACCGTATTACCATAGTAGATTTGTAGCCAGCCGTTTGACGCTTGAACGACGCGTAGTGTCTGTCCGGCCTTGACGCTCCCGATAATCGTCGCATTCGTCGATGCGCTCGACCGAACATTCAAGGATGGCGTGTTGACGACATAATCGACTTCTGCATTTCCAGCACCGGCATCGCCTTCGTTCGGGGTTGGGTTGCTTGGAGTTGTCGTCGTCTGTTTCAAATATCCGGCACTCACATATCCAGATTTCCCGTTATACGTGACGTAGTACCAGTCACCTGACTGTTTCGTCGCTTGAACGACCGTACCGTTCGGGATGGTCGTCACGAGTGCATAGCCGATGCCGGCGCCTTGGCGTACGTTCAAGTTCGCCGTCGTGACAAACTGCTGGTTCACCGTATTTTCCGAAGGTGTGCTCGGAGTTGGCGTAGTCGTGACAGGTGTAGACGGTGTCGCGGATCCTGATGTCGTTAAATATGTATGAGCGACATAACCTGTGCGTGAGCCATATTTGACTTGTGACCAAGAACCTTCACGTTTTAGCACCGTGACGGCTTTCCCTTTTGGAATCGTCAATACGATACTGGCTTTCGTCGACTTAGAAGCACGGAGGTTCAAGTTGACTGTCGTCTTCGCAGTAGTCGCACTCGGTTTCACGCTAGGCGGTGTCGTCGGTACGGGTGTTGTGGAAGTCGACGTTGAAGTCTTTTTCAAATATCCGTTATGCACCCACCCCGTTTGACCACCGTAGCTCACTTTTGACCATGAGCCGTTCGTTTGGATCGGTGTGACGACTTTTCCTTTTGGGATCGTCAATAGGATCCGATGGGACGTCCCAGCGCCCGATCGTAAATTTAACGCATCGGTCGTCGCCATGCGCGTCGTGCTCGACGTTGAGAGTGACGAGCCGCCTGTCGACCCAGAACCCGATACTTGAAGGGTTTGACCGACTCGGATCGCATCAGATGTTAATCCGTTCAACGATTTTAAAGCCGAAACGGAAAGGTCGTAGGATCGGCTAATGGACCACAACGTATCACCGGAACGCACCGTATGTGTGCTTGCGGCGGCGGCTTCATCTGTATGCGCCAATACGCTGACCGCTGCGAGAGCCGCGAATGAATAGGTGAGACCTGACTTTGGATTCATAGCGTCACTTCCTTTCAAAAATGAGAGCGAAACATTCAACAAGTGAAACAATACAATTTCATTGTACGGTGAGATGAAATGTGCAAGCAATGGGACAAATGGTCAATTCGGATCTCTTTCTTATAAAGTAGGTCAATAATTTATAAGTGGGAATAAATCCCTATTCAGTTGATTCAAAAAAGTAGGAAGCATTGACTTTCTGTTGAATTTTGGAAAACGTGAGATAAGAGGTTTCATGCTATCATAAGGTCAAATTAAATGTGGTGAGGTAGCAGACTGATGATCGAGAAGAACTTTTCAAACCGAACATATCGTAAACATCAAGAGAAACTGTTCGAGCTCGTCCGGATGCCGATTGTGACCGAAGACACGGTGCAAGAGGCGATTCGATATATGTGTGAGATTGTTGCCGATATGTTGGCAGTAGATACGGTCTCGATTTGGAATTTTGACACATCGTATCAATCCATTTCATGCCAAGTTGCCTATTCTCACGAATCAGGGACACATTATCCAAGACTGACGGTTCATCGTGAACTCGCCCCGGAATATTTTGATGCGCTTCAAACAAATCGGGTACTTGCGTTTGAAGATGTTCGGAACCATCCATGGGTGAAGGGGCTATACACGGAGTATTTTGTAGAAGGACAACGTATCCATTCAATGCTTGATGCCCCAATTTATGCGAACAATCGCGCCAAAGGTGTGATTTGTTGCGAGACATTCTTCTTACGGGAGTGGACATACCTTGAAGAGTTGATTGTCAGTACACTGACGGATTTTATTTCAATTCTCTATTTCCGACTCGATCGACAGGCAGTCGATACACACATTCGTCGTCTAGCCTATATAGATGAATTGACGGGTCTTTTAAAAGATACAGGTTTCATCGAGAAGATGGACGAGGAGCGTCAGCTTCAACCGCAACAACTGGGCGCCTTAGTCTATTTGAAAGTCGATGATTTTCGCTCGGTCGAAGATGCGATCGGAATCGAAAAATCAGATGAGATTGTCCGAGAAGTGGCTAATCGCCTACGTCGTTATGTCGACGAGTCGAATCTGAGTCGTATGTCGCAGTCAGGATTTGCGATTTGGTTACCGTATGGGGATCGAATCAAACTGAATGCTGTCGCGGATGAATTGTGCGAAGTTCTCGTACGCGATCCGTTCCTTGTCGATGAGTTAGAAGTCATCTTGACGATGAGCGCGTTCATCGTCATCGAGCAAAAGGACATCACGACGCTCGAGATGGTTCATCGGGCACGCATCGCCGCGAGTGAACGGGTACTTCAACGGGCGGCGATTGTCTTTTATGAAGAAGAAATGGGAACGAAAGCGGCGAACCGGCTGGTCTTGGAAATGAATTTGCGAAGTGGGCTCGCAGGAAACGAGTTTATGTTGTATTACCAACCGAAAATCGATGCGACGACTGGAGCGCTTAGAGGGTTCGAAGGTTTGATGCGCTGGAATCATCCCGAACGAGGTCTCGTCCCTCCACTCGACTTCATCCCGCTCGCCGAATCGACAGGAGTCATCATTGACTTAGAAGAGTGGGTGTTCGTGACGGCCTGTCGTCAGCTCAAGCGATGGCATGATCGAGGAGAATGGTATTCACTTGCCCTCAACTTATCAGCACGTCACTTCTTGTCTGAAGGAGTCGTCGAGAAATTCGCCCAAATTGCCCGGGAAGAGGGTGTCTGTACGAGCTATTTGACGCTCGAAATTACCGAGAGTGTCGGCATGGAAAACCAACAGCATGTCATCGACCGATTTGTCGCGTTCCGTGAAGAAGGATTTTCGATTTCAATCGATGACTTCGGGACGGGCTTCTCAGCGTTCGTCTACTTGAAGCACTATCCGATTCATGAAATCAAAATTGATCGCCAGTTCATCCAAGTGACCGAGAACGATCCGACCGGGAACGTCATCGTCGAGTCGATCGTCGACCTCGCGCGAGGACTGAATTTGAAGACCGTCTGTGAAGGGATCGAGACGATTGAACAATGGCATGCGTTACGCGAACTCGGCTGCGATGAGATGCAAGGGTATTACTTCTCTAAGCCGCTGCCGCTCGAAGAACTAGAGATATGGATTGATCACTATATGAAACAAAAAAGGGACGCCTGAGTGCGTCCCTTTTGCTATGGGGTGAAGAGAATTCGGATGGTCGTACCTTGTCCTTGATGACTTTCGACCTCGACCTTCCCACCGTGCGCTTCGATGATATCACGCGAAATGGCCATTCCTAGACCGCTCCCACGGGCATCGTCCGTGTTCGTTCCACGGTAATAGCGTTCGAATATATACGGCAATTCGGCTTCAGCAATCCCGCTTCCGTCATCCTGGATTGTTACAACATCATCACGGACCTGAACCGTCACGATGACCGATTCGTCGTTATGAAGAAGGGCGTTATATAGGAAGTTGAGCAGGGCACGTTTCATAAAGTGACGGTCAATCGAAACGGTCGCTGCCGTGGTCGCCTCGAATTCAATCTGACGCTCACTGAAACGGGGGTCGTTCAACACATCGATGACGAGTTCGCGAACGAACGGCTCGAGGCGGGTCTCTTCTAGCGCGAGCGGGAAGTCGCCGTGTTGCAGACGCATCGTCAAGTTGAAGTCATCGAGCAATTCTTTCATATATTTCGCCTGGCGTTCGATCACGTGTACGTATTGGTTACGCTCGGCTACATCTAGCGATTCGTCATCCAATAGTTCGGCGTATCCTTGAATCGAGGCGAGTGGAGTCTTCAAATCATGCGACACGTTACTCATCCATTCTTTCCGTCGCTCATCGAGTTCCTCGCGTTGTCGTTCGTACGTCGTCAGTGTCTCGGAGACCGCATTCAAGTCATGGAAGACAGGACGATAAATCCCGACACGTTTTGGTTCGGATGTCGAAAAATCACGTTGCTTCAGTTGTTGGATGCGCTCGGTCAGTCGATAGACAGGGCGGGTCAATCTGGAGCTAAACAAAAGACCGATTAAGGCGGCTACGAGCAAATCGACGACAAGAATCCAAAGGAACGCCTTTGCGATATAGGAGAGGATCGCTTGTTCATCTAGCATAAAGAGTGCCCGGCGTTCGCTGGCGTCCGGAACACCGATGAGGTAGCTATAATCGTCAAACTCTCCGATGAAGTAAAGGCGAAGCTCATCATCCATGTATTTATAAATTTGAATCAGCTCAATCGGCGAATAGGCATCCGGTAAACCACTCGGTGCGTCAATCTCACTGACGACTCGTCCCGTCTCATCTAAAAAGCGGATGAACGCCCCATACTGCTCGAGCGCCTCCTGACCTTCTGCTGAGACGACGGGTTCTCCATCCTCGAGTGACAGGTACGTGCTGAAGTTACGGGTGAACGTCTCCCCTGAGTTGCTTTCGACATCATCGATACCCGTTCGGTCATTGACGAGAAGTCCGAACAGAATGGTGATGTTGAGAAAGACGACGATGGCGACAATCAATACAATCGACAGTAAATAGCGACCGGTCAGCTTCCATTTCATCATGATCGCTCCTTACACCGTCAACCGATAGCCGAGACCTTTGACCGTCTTGATGTAGGTCGGGGCAGACGGGTTCGGCTCGATTTTTTCACGTAAACGTCGGATGTGGACCATGACCGTGTTATCCGAACCGAAAAACGATTCGCCCCATACTTGTGTAAAAAGGGTCTCTTTGCTGAGAATCCGATTTGGGTTTCGCAAAAAGCAGGCGAGGAGACCGACTTCTTTCGCCGTCAATTCCAATCGTTCGCCGTTCATATACACTTCCGTCTCATCTTCATTCATGAGGAACGGTCCGACAGTCGTCTCTTCCATCGGTGTTTCCATCATCGACAGCCGTCTGAGTTGTGCTTTGACGCGGAAGGCTACTTCTTTCGGACTGAACGGCTTCGTGATGTAATCGTCACCCCCGATGGCGAGCCCGAGCAGTTTGTCGACCTCTTCTGATTTAGCGGATAGGAAGAGGATGGGGATGTTCGAGTGTGCCCGAATCTGTTGGCAAAGTTGATAACCTTCCCCGTCCGGTAGCATGACGTCCAAAATCGCCAAATGCGGATGGAACGTCTCGAAGACGTCATACCCGTCCTTCAATGTGTGAGCGGTCCGGATTTGCGTAATTCCTTCCTTTTCGAGTGCCCGTTGCATCAACGTGCATAAATCTTGTTCATCATCCACGATGAGAATCCGTGGTTGTTCCATCGTCATCACCTCTTATCAAGCATATCACGTAAGGATTTTGTAAGGTACGCGTGAGTTGAAGTTAAGGCAAGGGGCGTAATGTAAGAGTCAGAAAGAGGTGCTGAACATGGAAACATTACTACAAGTGAAATCGATTCAAAAGACATATGGGAAAGGAAATACGACGTTTCAGGCGCTTGATGACGTCTCGTTCACCATCGAACACGGTGAGTTCGTCGGAATCATGGGACCGTCCGGGGCCGGGAAATCGACGCTACTGAACGTCCTCGCGACGATTGATACACCGACGTCCGGTGAGATTCTCGTGGAAGGGGAAGATATCGCGTCGATGAACGAGGAGGCCCTCGCCGACTTCCGCCGTGACCATCTCGGCTTCATCTTCCAAGACTACAACCTGCTCGACTCGTTGACGGTACGGGAAAACATGTTGCTCCCACTCGCCGTCTCGAAGACGCCTGTTCACGAGACACGAGAGAAAGTCGAACGGTTGGCGAAGCGGTTTGGGCTTGAAGGGATCCTCGAGCAGTACCCGTATCAAATCTCAGGTGGGCAGAAGCAACGGACGGCCGTCTGTCGTGCCTTGATCTCGGACCCGAAACTCATCTTCGCCGATGAACCGACCGGTGCGCTCGACTCGAAGTCAGCGACAGATTTGTTGGATACGCTCGCACGGTTGAACGAGGCCGAGACGACGATCATGATGGTGACGCATGACGCCTTTGCAGCAAGTTTCTGTCGCCGTGTCCTCTACATCCAGGATGGACGTTTGAACAAGGAACTGATTCGTGGCAATGCGTCACGGGATGCGTTCTATCAGTCCATCCTCGAAGAGCTGGCGAAAGGCGGTGCCGTCGATGACGCTATTTGAGCTCGCGAAGAAAAACGTCGCGCGTAATTTGTCGCGATACGCGCTCTACGTCGGGACGACGATCTTCTCCATCGTCATTTATTTCACGTTCGCGACGCTCAAACATAGCCATGAGATCAGTGCGCTCGCGGAGACATCGAAGAAAATCAGTGGGCTGATGAGTACGTCGACGTTCATCCTCATGTTGTTCGTCGCGCTCTTCATCGCCTATTCGAACGCCTTCTTCTTGAGAGGGCGAAAGCGGGAAGTCGGGCTCTACTCACTACTCGGGGTCCGAAAGAAACAAATCGGGCTGTTGCTCTTATTTGAGAACATCGTCATCGGAGCGGTGTCATTGATTGTCGGAATTCTTCTCGGGCTCTTCGGGTCGAACGCGCTTCTCCAACTGTTGATGCGTCTCATGAAGAGCGACCTCGACATCGGGTTTGCCTTCTCAGCGTCGGCACTCCTGGAGACGTTCCTCGTGTTTCTTGCCATTTTCCTCTTTACTTCGTTCCAAGGGTATCGGGTCATCTATCGCTTCAAGTTGATCGAGCTGTTTCATGCGGATAAGAGCGGAGAAGGTGTGCCGACGGCGAGAGGATGGGTCGCTCTGATGGGTGTCCTCACAATCGGAGTTGCCTATTGGCTCGCGCTTCAAGACTTGATGACGTCGTCGCTTTGGAGAACGCTCGGGCTCGCGATGCCACTACTCATCATCGGATTGAGCGTCATCGGTTCGGCGCTCTTGTTCCATAGCGTGTTGATTTTTGCGTTGGCGTGGCTCAAACAACATGAGCGCTGGTCGTGGAAACGACTCAACTTGTTGACGACGTCACAACTGCTCTATCGCATCCGTGGCAATGCCAAGACGCTCACACTGATCAGTATCATCAGTGCGACGGCGATTACGGCCGGTGGTGCCATCTTCAGTGTCTACTATTACGCGGAAGAGAATGTCGCATCCTATACACCGTACACGTACGCTTGGAAAGGGGAGGCGGTCGATGTGAAAGGGGCGACGTTCGAATCAAGCGTGGAACAAAAGACGATCCGGATGGAAGCACAGTATGGGGAGCGAGAGCTTGGTGTCATCGATGCGTCGACCTATCGTCACCTTCTCGAAGGTCTCGGGCAGAAAGAACCTGCATCGTTTCCGGAGGACGAGGTGTTGTGGGTTGACCCGTTCTATGACGAGCGTTACTCGGAGGAGATCGAATCGGTCGAACTTTCAGCAGGGACGTTTGAAGTCGCGACACGTGCCGAAACTTCACCACTCAACGTCATAACGTTCGGTGGCACGTTCCTCGTCGTCTCAGACGATGTGTTCCAAGCGATGACGGAGCCGAGCGAGACGTATCACGTCGCCCTCACGGAGTCGTTCAAAGATCAACAAGTTCAATCTGAACGTTTGGCGAATCTCGGGCTCGAATCGTTCTCGAGCGCACCGGACGTATACGCAGAAACGATGGCGATGAACGGGGCCCTCCTCTTCGTCGGAACGTTCCTCGGACTCGTCTTCCTCGTCGCGACAGGCAGCGTCATCTACTTCAAGACGATGACGGAAGCTGAGGATGACCGGGCGAAGTACTCCATATTGCAAAAAATCGGGATATCCGACCGGGACGTACGACGGACGGTGCGTCAACAGATCATCGTCGTTTTCCTCGCACCGTTCGCACTCGGAATTTTGCATGCGACGGTCGCCCTCATCGCCTTTTCAAACTTGTTAAGTATGAATTTCACGGTGCCTGTTCTCGCATGGATGGGTGTCTATACGGCCATCTATGCGGTGTATTACGGAGTAACGGTTCGTCGGTTTATGGCGGCCATTCGATAAGGAGAGAAGAAAGATGAAGAAATGGATTGGAATGGGAGTACTTGCCATCCTACTCCTCGCGGGTTTATTGCAAGTGGATTGGAATCGATTTGGAAAAGACACCTTGTTTGTGGAAGTCCAAACACCGAGTGACGTGGAGGAGACGACACTTGAAAATGGGGATGTGATGAAACGGTACGTGTACACGCAACCCGCGTATACACTAGAAGGGGAGTCGAAAGAAGTCACGTTTACCGCAGGAAAAGAACTTCGAGAAGGTGCGTATTTGCGATTATACGTTAGGGACGGGGACACCGTCACGTCGTATGACGAAGTCTCCCGCGAGGACGTACCAGATCCGATCATTCAAAATTGGTAACAAATAAAGCCATTCGTCATGAGCATCATGGCGGATGGCTTTTGCCTGCTCAGACGACAGGCGCTTCATAGGCGTTCAGTTCGAGTTGTAATATGTACGTCAATTCATGATGCGCCAATTCCGAGAAGTTTGTCTTTTTGACATGTGTCCGTGGACGCAATCCGCATTCTAATGCGATGTCGACAATGGTACGAATCTGATTTTCCGTATAGAATCGCTTCCGGCCGAACGTGAACGGGGTAGCTGGCAATACGCCATCTGTCTCCCATTTAATCAACTGTTGTTGGCTGCGTGGAATGCCGGCCACACTAAAGGCACGGCTCAATTCTTTGAGCGGATAGACGATCAAATGTTGCTCTTTATACGAGATTGGTTTTCCTTGTTCCGGTCGGTATGTATCCCATTCGGTCGCTGAAAACGTCAGGTCGGCCTGGTCGAAGTCGTGTTGAGCGGAAGGAATAGAAGTAGTACGTGCGAGGTCTAAGCTGTTCATATGATGGATCTCCTTCTTCAAGACTGACTGGTCATTTCAAAATGTCTTCTTACGTATCGTACCCCATTTTCAAGATTTTAACTTACAGTTTTTTCAAAGTGGGGAAATGATTCATGGGACTTTTGGCGTAATTTTGAACGATGTCTGTCGAACATTAAGATACCCTAATTGGTATCAAAACTCAAGTGGCGCAGTAAAAAATTGAAAAATGAATAAAAATTCAGAAAATATGGGACTTTCGTCTTGAAGACACCTTGAAAATAGTTTGAGCACATTTTTCTTGTAAGCGGTTAATAAGGGCGAAGGAGGTGAGACAGATGGCAACTTACGAAGAAGTGGCGACGATGTTTTATTTGGACGCTCGTCGACTTGTAGATGGGAAAGAGAAGAAGCAGCTCGTTCGCTTCGGACCGCTCGGCGGTCAAATGGATGAGACGTTGATGCGGCAGTTCGGAGATTTACTGACGGCACTCATCGATGTCGAATCCGTCAATTACGTCGTCGCTAAAGAATCGATCGTGTATTAACACGGAGGACTTATGCAAAACCTCACTCGTACCGGCACCGACATTTGGCATGATGAGCAGGTGGTCACATGAGTTGGCCCGAACTCATCTCGAATCTCGGGTTCCCGATCGTCGTTTCGCTCTATTTGCTTCATCGAATCGAGACGAAGCTCGATCGGATGATCCAGCTCCTCGAGCGCATGGATGATTCGACCTTATCAGAAACCTAATCCCCCATTGAAAGGAGCCATCCCCCTATGGCTGTCTTAACGGAAAAGAAAGCGACACTCGTCTTGACGACACACCACGACATTGAAACGGCAAAACCGACGAAAAAAGCACAACGGTTCGGTCCAGTTCGTGCCGACCTCACGGCCGATACGGTCAACGCGTTCGGTCGTCTCTTGATTGATTTAGTGATTCAAGAAGACGCAGACCTCGGCATCATCCGCGAATACGATTTAGTCTAACCCATACCCTAAGGAGGACATAACTCATGACTGACACAAAACTTGAAATCTCATTTTTAGACGCATTCCATAAGGTCGTTCGTTTCCGTCTCAACAATGTGAAGCAACCCGTCGACTCACAAAAAATCGAAGCATTGGCGGACTTCATGGTCGCCAACGATCCACTTGCGAAAAACGTGATGGAATGGACGGAAATCAAAATGATTGAAGGCACGCAGACAGTATTGAGTGCAAAATAATCTGTTGGCTGGCGACTCTTGCAATTGGGGTCGCCTTTTTTAAGTTTGGTCAATCCCCTTCACTATTTTCAGAAAATTGTCGATAGTATAGGAAACACTGCATGATTGAGAGGGGAATACATAGATGGCATGGAAATCAATCTGGTCTAAGACACTCAGTCGGATCAAACGAAAACCGACATGGACGTGGAAACCGACGCTCAAACGAAAACGTGGAGAGAAGCGTGAACGCACGACATCTTTCGGGGCGAACGTCGGCAAGAACTTGACGATTCGTCAAAAATTGTGGGGACTCGTCATCATCTCACTCGTGATGGTCATTGGCGTCGGTGGGTATGCACTATTTTCGATGAACGACGCGAACCGTCAAGCGGACGATATCGTCAACAACTGGAACAAAGGGCTCGACTACGCCCATGAACTGAACACGCTCGCAGCAAACTATCGCACGCTCGAACTTGATCACATCGTGACAGAGGATGCAACGCAAAAAGAAGAATTGATGACGCAAATGAAAGAGATTCGGGATGAAATCAATACGATTGCGCCGAAGTATGAAGAAAGAGCCGTGAATGAAGAGGACAAAGAACTCTTCCATAACTTCTCACGTCAATGGGAGATGTATCAGCGTGTCTCAGACAACATGTTGACGTTCAGTACGACTGGAAACACGGGCATGGCACGTTCATACTACGATGCTCAGTCGCAGTCGACATATGACAACTTCACACAAAAACTAAGTGATCTGGTCGCATACAACTCAGAAGGATCACAGCGTGTCGGACAGGACATGGAACGTGAATTCATGCAGTCGCTCATGGCGCTCGTCGCCGTGACGGTCGGAGCCGTGGTCATTCTGTTATTCCTCGGACTCAGTTTGTTACGCTCGATTATCCGACCGATGCAGACACTGCAGACTCGCTTCGATGAGCTTGCGACGCAGGGCGGCGATTTGACGATGACAATCCCGGTGACGTCGAACGATGAGATTGCCCAAGTGAGTCGCTCGTTCAACACGTTCCTCGCAACACTCCGCGAAATTATGATTGATGTCGATGAGACGGCGAAAGTCGTCCTGTCCTCTTCAAAAGACGTATCTGCTGAAGTGACGCGACTCAGTCACTATATGGAAGAAACATCTGGAACGGTCGAAGAATTGACGGCTGGGATGGAAGAAACGGCAGCATCTTCGCAAGAGATGAGTGCTTCGACGACCGAGATGGGAAGCTCGATCGATTCCATCGTCGA
This sequence comes from Exiguobacterium sp. s160, assembly GCF_018617575.1. NCBI lineage: Bacteria > Bacillati > Bacillota > Bacilli > Caryophanales > Exiguobacterium > Exiguobacterium sp. s160. The sequence goes on along the minus strand of NZ_JACSKK010000002.1, from coordinate 41,300 downwards.
CTTATCCAACGATAGTGCTGAAACGGCGACACGTGTCGAGACACGCGCGCACGAAATGCGTGAACAGGCTGTCGTCTCGAAGACGGAGGCCGTGACGATTATCGAGAAGAAACAAGTTGAACTCGCGGAAGCGATCAAGGGAGCACAGTCTGTCGAAGAGATTCGCGTCTTGACGACGGCCATTCTCGCCATCGCCGATCAGACGAACTTGCTCGCATTGAACGCATCGATTGAAGCGGCACGAGCGGGTGAAGCGGGTCGTGGGTTTGCGGTCGTCGCTTCTGAAATCCGTAAACTTGCAGAAAACTCACGTCAGACGGTGAACGAGATTCGTGACGTATCAAACACGGTCATCGATTCGGTCGAGCGCCTCAACACGAGTTCGGCTGACATGCTGACGTTCTTGAACACGAAAGTCATGGCCGATTACGATCGTCTCGAAGAGGCTGCGACGCAGTATGAACAAGACGCAACGGTGTTCGGCGAGACGGCGAAAACGTTCGAAGGCAATGCGCTTCAACTCCGACATATGACGGACAACATTCTCGGCGTCATTCAAGAAGTGGCGACGACCGTGACAGAAGGCGCGGACGGAACGCAGTCGATCTCAGAGAAAGTTCAACTTTCGGTCGAACGCTTCAATGATGTCCAGGCGAAGATGAGTGAGACGGAAAAACGCGCGAGCGAACTATCGAATCGCGTCGCTCAATTTAAACTATAAGCAGTAATCAGAACCAGGCGTATGTCTGGTTCTTTTTTTGCTGTCTTTTCGAAAGGTAGGTCAATGCATTTATGAATTTCAAATTGTTGGTACAAATTAGGGTGTGATGTCCGATATAGAAAAGGCAGTACTTAAACAAAAAGAGAAAAAGAGGTGGAAGAGGAGAAGACTCCTCGTAAGTCGTGAAAACAGTATTCAACAAATGGACGTTGTCCAAAAAAATTATGGCGAGCATCGGATTGCTCCTCATCTTGACGTTCGTCGGGATGGGATACAACCTTTGGACGCTTGAACGCATGACGAGTCAGTATGAGCAGATGATCTCAAACGATGTCATGAAAATGAAAGCAGCGGACGATTTGGCGCTCGGAATGGTACGTCAAGCATATGGAGTCCGTGGTTATGTCTTAGTTCAGGATGATGAACGCAAACAACAAATTATCCAAGGTGGAGAAGAAAAGAAAACGGCCATCGAATCATTGATTGAACTCGCAGACAATGAAGCTGAACGGAACGAGTTTGAAGCATTGCTGGAATATGCGACCGGATACGATGTACTCGCGACACAAGCAATCACCGCCATCGATGCGAATGACCAAGAGGCAATCGATCGCTTGACGCTCCGCCTCATGCCGGACGTCACAAAGTCGATCTCGTCGACAGGAGAGGCGCTTCAAGCTGAAACGGAGAAAGACATGTTGGCGATGCAAGCGGAACTCCAACAGGCGGGTGAGCGTGCTTTCTTGTATTCGATTGTCATCGCCATCGTGAGTGTTGTGTTGATGGTTGGGGCCGGGTACGCGATCAGTCGAATGGTGACGGCACCGTTACGCTTTTTAGCGAAAGAAGTGGCCGTGGTCGCAGAAGGTGATCTGACACGTGCAGACCTCGAGGCACTCACACAAGATGAAATCGGACAGTTGATGACCGGCTTCAACCGAATGAAAGGAAACTTGCGCGAATTGATTGACCGTGTCACACAAAACGCACAAGAAATCACAGCACAATCTGAAGAGCTGTATGCGAGCACAGAAGAGATGGCGTCACAGACGGAAGAGACGACTCGCCTCATCGACCGGGTCGTGGAAGAAACGGTCGCCCAGGCGAAAGAAGCGAGTGATTCAGCGCGGTCCGTGGCAGCTGCGGACGAAGGCATCGGTCAAATCGCCGGTTCAATCGGTTCGATTGATGATGATGTGTCACAAAGTTTGAAACTCGCTGAAGAAGGTGGAGCGACGATGACGCAGGCGAAAGACGAGGTGCGTGCGCTTGAGCGAGAGACACGTCTCACTGGAGAGTCGATTTCGGCATTGAAACAACAGTCGGATGAGATCGCCCTCATCACAGAAGTCATCCAATCGATCACCGATCAGACGAACTTGTTGGCGCTGAACGCGGCCATCGAAGCGGCACGTGCCGGCGAACAAGGAAAAGGATTCGCGGTCGTCGCAGAAGAAGTGCGTAAACTCGCGGAGCAGTCGAAACAATCGGCGACACAAATCGCTGGGCTGATTGAGTCGATTCAGGCGCAATCGAATGCCGTCCTCGACCAACACGTCGTCAGTGCTAAGCGTGTCGAAACGAATTCAAAGTTACTTGAACAAGCGACACGTGCGTTCGAACAGATTGTCCGTCAACTCGAGACGTCGGTCGATAACACATCGCACATCCGCATCGCGTCAAGCGAGATTGCGAAGACGATGAAGCAAGTCGCGACATCCTCTCTTCAAATGTCACAAGACAGTGAAGCGATGGCCGGAACGATGCGTTCGGTCGGAGAAACTTCTGACGCACAACTTGCGATGATTCAAGAATTGAACGGCGTCGCCGAGTCACTCGGAAATATGACGAGCGACTTACAGACATTGATTGGTAAGTTCACAACATAATGTGAGGGAAGTCCTGTCTCTTCGGAGTCAGGACTTTTTTTCATTCACATCGAGACGATTCATGAAGCAGAAAGTAGGGAAATGAAAACAGGGTAAACGAAAAAAAGGGAGTGGATCACATGAAATATACCGTCATTACAGGAGCAAGTTCAGGAATTGGCTATGAGACAGCGAAGCTGCTCGCTGAAAAAGGAAAGTCACTCGTCCTCGTCGCGAGACGAAAAGATGAGCTCGAATCGCTGCGAGACGAAATCAAATCGATCTCGTCAGAAAGTGACGTCATCATCAAATCGACGGACCTCTCATACAGTGAGAACGTATATGGTCTATATGAATCACTCGCCGACCTTGATATCGAGACGTGGATCAACAATGCCGGCTTCGGAGACGCAGACCTCATCAAAGATGTCGATTTAGGCAAGATTGAGAATATGATTCGCCTGAATATTGAGGCGCTCACGGTCTTGTCGAGTCTATACGTCCGCGACTACCACGATGTTGAGGGAGCACAGCTCTTGAACGTGTCGTCTGTCGGTGGCTATCGCATCGTGCCAAACTCGGTCACGTATTGTGCGACGAAGTTTTACGTGAGTGCTTATACGGAAGGGCTCGCACAAGAATTGATGAATAGTGGCGCGAAGCTTCGGGCGAAAGTGCTCGCACCGGCTGCGACCGAGACGAGCTTTGCCGACCGGGCACGCGATACGGAAGGATTCGACTATAGTGAGAACGTGGCGAAATATCATACGGCACGCGAAATGGCTGAGTTCTTGTATGACCTTCTCGAAGGGGATGAAGTCGTCGGGATTGTCGATCCAGAGGACTATTCGTTCAGTTTACGCGGACCGATTAAACCGTACGCCGGATAACCTAAAAAATCACGCCATTTTGTGGCGTGATTTTTTCATGACATCGGGACAGTGTAGCCACCTGTGAAGCGGTGTGTCAGGCGGCGTGTCCAATAACGCATCCGAAGGCGCAATACATAAAACTGTGACGTGTTCGGGAGAATGACGTTGTTCACATAATCCGCAAACATGTGGCGGAACGTCCGGTCTTCACTGCGGTCATATGTGGCACTCCACATCCCGTGGTTCTCGACTTCGAGGAGCATCCAAATCATCTCTTCGGTGAGCGGGTCCTCGTCTTCAAGTCCGGCGGAGAGGGAAGCGAAACGTTGACTGCAGATGGCGGCATATAGAGAATGGGCATGCGAGTCATGCGGATTGGCCGTCAAATAGCCGCTCGCCGTTTTCATCAGTTCATCGACCATCTCGATTGGAATATCGTCAAATACTTGGAAAAACTCGAGAAGCATCGGGACGGTATCCGGTCCGAGTCCGGCAAGGCGGACGTAATGCATGACGTGAAGGCCGGCCTCTCCGTAGAACTTCCGCTCGAAGTAATGAATGGCGATGGCACGGTGCATGAGCGGAACGTCAGGATAGCGTTCGACACCTCGGAGGAAATGCTGCTCCGCCTCGAACGTGAAGCCCGTATCTTCGCTGACAATCCCGTTCAGCATGTGAAGGATAAAGTGGTCACCGAGTTCGCTTGCTCGATCGAGCCACTCCTTTGCCTTTGCGGTGTTCCCTTCACGAATATACGGATAGGCGCGCATCGCAGGAAAGAATGGATCTTCTGGGAAAGCCGTCTCGCCACGTGTCGCAAGTGCCGTAATTGCTTCTGTGTTATACGCATCTGTTAATTCTGCGAGGAGCATCATCTCAAGAAACGTGCGTTGGAAGTCTGGGCTGTGTAAATCGATGGTGTGCGTCATGTGATCTCCTCCTCACGAATATAGGTGTGGCTTTATTATACTTGTTCTCGAAACGTGGGAGTAGCATCTTTTTGAAAAACGGGAAATGGAAAGTAAGGCATGAAAAGGAGGGGAGGACATGGCGACGTTCACAGGTTATATCGCAGAAGTGATGGAAAGGAAGATCCGGGTCGCTCCGTCACGGGTGGCAGAACCATTCGACGGCATCGTGTTTCACCTAGAGGAACCATTTCCTGAAGAAACACCACTTCTTGTCGGTCAATATGTAAGAGTCGAGCACGATGAACGGATGACGCGTTCCCTGCCGCCGCAGACGACGGCGCATCGCATCGATGTGTTATGATGAGGACGAGGTGAACCATATGGGACAACGTAATTTTTTGTGGCTCGGAGCCGTGATTGGATTCAGTGCCCTCGTCGTCTGGTTATTGCAAGACGCGCTGCCGTTTTGGGCGTTATCCATCTTGCTCCTCGGACTCGGGGCCGTGCTCGGTAATTTGCAACGACGATTCACGCAAGACAAATGACAAGCACACCATCATTCGGATGGTGTGCTTGTGTCGTTTTCTTCACCATTTTCTTCTTCCACCACATCTTCTTCCGTGACCGGGTCGTCCTCGACGATGGAGTCGTCTTCACCATCTGGTTCAAGTGTGGTCGGTTCCTCCGGCTCAACTGGCTCCTCAGGTTCGACCGGCTCCTCGGGTTCAGCAGGCACTTCTGGTTCTGTCACCGGAGGGTCATCCTCGATCGGCTCTTCCGTTTCCGGTGGATCAACTGGTTCTGCTGGCTCTGTAGGTGGTTCTGTTGGTTCTTCAGGAGTGACTTCAGGTGTAGCTGGTTCGGTCTCTTCTGCTACCACCTCTTCCTCGACGTTCTCTTCAGCAGGTGCTTCCGGTTCAGTCGCTGGCGGTAGTTCAGGCTCTGTCTCTGGAACGCTTGGAGCTTCTGGGATGACGACCGGTTCTTCTGTCAAATCAGGTCGGATCGGCTCGACCGGTGCGAGTTCGACCGGTGGTGGCGCGGCTACGTCTGAATCGATCAACGTACGGAGATCTCGTTCGAACAAGGCGGTCGGTAAGGCAATCCCTCGTAAATGAATCGCGACGACCCGACCGGATGCTGAAAGGAGCGGACTGCCATACGCATGACGTGGCAATTCAAAGTTTCGGATGTAGCCGTTCTCTGCGAATGTGACCGTACCATTCATGCGTTCCTTCATGGTCAATGTGATAAGGTTTTCATCTTCTGCGGCGATGGCTTGCGTCAGCAAGAACGGTGTTTTGTCGGTTTCTTCGATGCGAATGACGGCAATGAAACTCGTACGACCGACGACTGTTCCGGAGACGGCCTGTCCGTCATGGTACATGATGATGTTCGTCAAGCCGGCTACGTTCGAGGCCGCAGTGACGACGTCGCGGGAGCTGACCAAAAAGCCGGTCCCGTAACTGACGGTAAAGAGGCTGTCCTGTAACGTATCGAAGTCGGCGGTCGTTGCTTCGTCAGCAGAAACGGTATCCTCACCAATCGGTAAGTCGACCTGATCGGCGAGCGAGTCGGTCGAACGCAACATATCCGTGAAATAGGCGTTTCCAATGAAAGCGGCAAAAGCGATGAGTGCAATGGCGAGCGGGGTGACGAGTAACCAAATTGTGCGACGTGAGCGGCGGCCACACGTCGGACAGACCGTTTTCGATCGTGTCTTCTTTCCGCAGTGGGGACAAGTCACGGGGGCACCTTCTTTCTAAAAAGTTCGATGTTATGCTTATTCCTTCAATTGGAAAGAGGTAAACAAATATTTTGGAAGGTGTTTTATTAAAAATTGTAAGGGAGTGCTTTTTTGAAAACGGGGAAAAATAGGTATACTTCGGACGAAAGGAGGCACGTCATGCAACCCTTCTGGCTCACCCCAGCCTTTCGTAACGGGATTTGGGTGTTGCTCGTTCTCACGATTATTTTTATGTTGAATCAAGTCGAATTTATTTTCTATCCACTCGGTATTTTCTTCGCTACGGTATTGACCCCATTTCTCATTGCGGGCGTTTTGTTCTATCTCACTGTCGGTTTCGTTGATTGGTTAGAGGTGAAGTTGAAACGTCGGTCGTTTGCGATTCTTATCATTCTCCTGTTGCTCTTGCTCATCATGGTCTTATTTGTCATTACGCTCGGTCCCATCATTACCCGACAACTCTTCGCATTACTCGATGCTTTTCCTCGAGTGGCGGAAGCGAGTTATCGACAACTGGTCAGTCTCTATAGAAATTTAGAAGAGTATGCCTGGTTCCAGGAATATATCAATCAAAACGAAACCTCGATTGATACGTGGATTCGTCAATTGACGGATACGATGGGAATGGTCATCGGGAATGTCGCAGGTTCACTAGGGCGGGTCCTTGCTTTCATCATCTCGGGATTGTTCACCCTGTTTATTGCTTTGTTCTTATATGTGTTTATGTTGATTGACGGTGGGAAATTGGCGAGCGCGATTGTTCGCTGGATTCCAGAAGCCTATGAACAAGACGCTCGGCAAATTCTTCGGGATATGCACCAAACAATCAAACGTTACGTTCGGGCCCAGTTGATCGTCTGTACGTTCGTCGGCTTCTTTGCGACGATTGCGCTCTGGTTACTCGATGTCCCGTTCTTCTTGCCGCTCGGTATCTTTATTTTTGCTACGAATATCATTCCTTATTTCGGTCCTTTTCTCGGGGCCGCTCCAGCTGTTTTGATCGCGTTCATCGATGAACCGGTCAAAGCGATCTATGTCATCATCGCGATTACCATCATCCAACAAGTAGATGCCAATGTCATCTCTCCTCTTGTACAAGGGAAATCGTTACGGGTCCATCCCATCACAATCACCTTGGTCTTACTCGTCGCAGGTCGATTAGCCGGTATTGTAGGTATGTTGCTTGCTGTTCCTTTCTACGCCGTGTTAAAAGTCACATTTCTTAATCTTCAAAAGCTGTATCGGTTGCGTAAATCGTCGAAACAACCAATTAATCGGTCGGTCAAATGATTCTTTTCGATCATTCCGTGGAAAATTTGATCAATCGTATGATTTTCTATATCTATTTTAGTATGATGAACAAAATGATTCAGCGCAGGGGGAGATTCAATGAAGTTCATCATCTTATTCGGTCCGCAAGCCGTCGGTAAAATGACCGTCGGACAGGCACTCGCCGACCGGACCGGGCTCAAATTATTCCATAACCATATGACGATCGACCTTGTCGGACCGTTCTTCAATTACGGCACGGCAGAAGGGAAACGACTTGTTCAACACTTTCGCCAAGAACTATTCGAAGCGGTCGCCAAGAGTGATCTACCCGGCATGATTTTCACGTTCGTCTGGGCGTTTGACATGCAGGAGGACTGGGATTACGTGAAAAACGTGACGGATTTGTTCGAATCACATGGGGCGGACATCTATTATGTCGAGCTCGAGGCAGAGATGGAGGAGCGGCTCGCGCGCAATACGACGGAGAACCGCCTCACCCATAAACCGTCGAAGCGTGACATCGCCTGGTCCGAGGCGGAACTGAAACAGACGGCGACGATGTATCGCTTGAACTCGCGTCCAGGGGAAATGGATGTCGAGCATTATCTTCGTATCGATAACACGAATCTAAGTCCGGAAGAGACAGCGACGCAGATTCAACGAGCGTTTGACCTATGAAAAAGCGGGTCCCCAACAAGGGAACCCGCTTTTATCATGCCCACCAATCGGGGCGCTGATAGTCGACCAACACCTGTTTTTCGAGGAGGCGTGGCACAAGGTAAGAGGTGATGCTCGGAAGATGATAGTCGATGTCGGCCGGATGAACCATCACTTCGATGGACCCTCCAGGTTCGATGGCGTCGAGCGTCGCATGGGAGACACCGTCCGCGTAAAATTGATCACTGAACCGTTCGGTCACCCACAAGTCCCGGCGCGACCCGAGCGTCGTTAAGGCCCGAAACGTCGTGTCAAATTCTTCAGCGAGACGAATGATGACGTCATGCAGGACCGGCCAACCGTGAACATGGTGATGACTGTCGAGATGGTCGAGCGGGAGACCTGTCGCAAGAAACGCCTCGATTTGGGCTTTCCACTCGAGATAGACGAGCTCTGGATCAGGTGGTGTCTCGGTCAAAAAACGGCTCGTGTAGCGGAACGTGCCGTCTTCTTTTGTAAGGGGCGCACTCGTGTCGGCGAGCGGTTTGCCCCATGACAAGACGAGATGGACCCCGACGCGGAGCGACGGATGTTGTTTTGCAAGTCTGACCGCTTCCTCGACGGCATACCCGTTCATGATCATCGTCGCCGAATTGACGATTCCATTCAGATGGCTCTCCAAGGTGCCGGCGTTCACACCTGTCGTCAATCCGAAATCATCAGCGTTGACCAAGACGAACGTCTTAGGCATTGACGAGACCGAGTGCCTGGTCAAGGACGAGGTCACCTTTCATCATCCCGTACGCCATATTGTCGATGACCGCTACCGGTACGTCGACGGACGATTTGATTTTCCCTTCAAGGTAACGGACTTGTGGTCCAATCAAGATGACGTCGACGTTCGTCTGTTCTTTCAAACGAGACTCGGGGATGGCGTCAATCGACGCGTCGATTCCACGATTCGCAGCTTCTTTCCGCATTTTTTCCACTAAGATCGATGTCGACATACCTGCCGAGCAGACGAGTAAGATGTTCATGTTGTTTCCTCCAATCGATTCAAACGGGTGATCATGTCAATCATTTCGACAGCGAGTTCTTTCACCGTCATCGCCGTCATGAGATGGTCTTGGGCGTGGACGAGGAGGACGCTCATATCGCTCGTCGTCCCCCGTGCTTCTTCTTGTAACAATTCTGTCTGTAATTTATGTGCGTCTAGAAAAGCCGTATCGGCTTCTTTTAATTTGGCTGTCGCCTCGTCCGCTTCACCGCGTTTTGCCGCAGCGATGGCTTCGAATGCCGACGAACGGGCATTGCCGGCGTGCAAAATAATCATAAACGAGAGTTCTTGAATCGTTTCGGTTTTCACGAAATCTTTTCTCCTTCCTCAGTTGCAGCTTTGTTTTTGTTAATTTCGGCTGTCATCGCTCTTGCTCCTGCCATGACGAATGGAATATACATCGCAGTCGCAATCGACAAGTTGACGATTTGAAGCAAGACACCACGGACGCTACCGCCAGTGACGAGGTATCCGCTGATGATCGGTGGAGTCGTCCAAGGAACGATGGCGACCGTCTTCGGAACCATCCCTGTCGAGAGGGCGACGTACGAGATAATCGTGAGCGTGACCGGCACTAAGATGAACGGTACGAGCATGATCGGGTTCAATACGATTGGAAGACCGAAGATGACCGGTTCGTTGATGTTAAAGAGACTGGCTGGTGTCGAGAGTTTTGCCACTTGGTGATATGGGTGATTCCGTTGTTTCCGGACGACGATGAAAATCGCGAGCAAGAGCGCGAACGTCGTACCCGATCCACCCATGAAGACGAATGCATCCAAGAACGGTTTTGTGACCGTATATGGCACATCAAACGCTGATGTTCCGGCTTGGAAAGCAGCCAAGTTTTGTTCGATGAGTGGGAGATAGACCGGTTCGATGACCGCGCCGATAATGTTCGTCCCGTGAAGCCCGAAGAACCAAAGGATGTGGTTCAAGAACGCGATGACAAGGGCAGCTGGGAGCGAATCTCCGAAACCTTGGAGCGGTTGTTGAATCGCCTTGAAGATGACTTCAAATACACTGAGCTCGACGACGAGCGTCATGAAAAGCTGGAATCCTGCGACGACTGTCAAGATGATCATCGATGGGATGAGCGCTTGGAACGAACGTGTGACCCCACCTGGTACACCTTCTGGCATCTTGATTGTCAGTTTCGTATTGATGAGATAGCGGAACATTTCCGTGACGGCAATCGATACGATGATGGCGACGAAGAGCCCTTGGGCACCGAGCCAAGCGAAACTAAGACCCCAGTCAGCAGTGACCGGTACGAGCATGATGTATGAGGCGAGCGACAAGATCCCTGCCGCGAGCCCATCAATTCCGTACGAACGGGCCAAGTTATACCCAATGGAGAAAGCAATCAGCAGTCCGAGTATGGCGAAGGACGCGTTCCAAATACTTCCGCCGAGTCCTTGCCAATTTCCTTCGCCGAATAGACTGTTCATCGAGCCGACGAAATCGAGCGAGAGACTACCGATGTTGACAGCAGGGAAGTTGTTAATGAGGACAGCGAGCGACCCGACGATGATGAGTGGCATGACGGAGACGAACCCGTCACGGATGGCGACTAAGTGCCTTTGGGACCCGATACGTCCCGCGATTTCAATAAACTTGTTCATGAATAAACCTCCTTCTTAAATTGGGGTAGGTACGCCTCGTGCGCTGTGAACAGCTCTTTGAGAAGCGGGTCGATCCGTTTCTCGTCTTGGATGAGCGGGTTCATGAGGCAGGCAAGGTAGGCGTCCTCGTAAGAACCGGATACAGCCGCTTGGATGGCGAGCTGTTCAAACGTTTTTAAGTTCGTAATGAGTCCACGAATCGGGAGCGGTAATGTCCCGATTGAGATCGGACGAGGGCCAGACTTCGTGATGACGGCGTTCACTTCGATGACCGCGTCGTCTGGTAAGTCTCGAATCGTTCCGTTGTTGAGCGTGTTGACCGTCTGGATGTCGCCACGGTCATTGTGAATCGAGTCCATCAAATTGCAGGCGGCGTCTGAATAGTAGGCGCCTCCACGTTTTTCAAGCTCTTCCGGTTTGACGGCGAGGTCGACGTCTTTATATTTCTCGAACAACTGCGCCTCGACTTGTTGAACGACTTCGGCACGGGTGCCGTTTTGTTCGTACGCCTCGAGGTCTTTTTTCAACACGTCTTTCGTCTGGAAATAATACTGGTGGTACGGGTTTGGTAACATGCCGAGTGACGATAAGAACGATTCGCTCCATCCGAGACCGACGATGTTCGCTGGCGAGTAATCGTTCCCAGCGTTGAGCGAGGCAAGGACGTCACCCGTCCGATCCACGCCGTCGACCCAGACGTGATGACCGAAGACGAAATGGTTCAATCCGATAAATTCAATCGCGACTTGTTCGACCGGCGTCTCGAGAATCTCTGCGACCGAGTTTCGCATGTTGAACGGGATGTTGCAGACACCGATGACCTTCTTATGAGATGAGTGCTTGAGTACGGCCTCGGTGACGATGCCCGCCGGATTGGTGAAATTGACGAGCCAGGCGTCCGGACAAATCTCGGCGACTTCATTGGCCAAGTCGATTAAGACGGGGATTGTGCGGAACGCTTTGAATAATCCACCTGCGCCGTTCGTCTCTTGTCCGATGAAGCCATGCTTGAGCGGGATGCGTTCATCGAGCGCACGTGCCTTAAGTCCGCCGACCCGAATCTGTGTCGAAACAAAATCTGCGCCGACGAGCGCGGCTTTTCGGTCGAGCGTCCAACTGAGTGCGATCTTGGCATTTGCCTTCTCAATCATCCGTTTTGCGAGACGACCGACAATCTCTAGTTTCTCCCTCCCTTCTTCGATATCGACGAGCACGATCTCCCGAACGGGGAACGATGCTTGCCGATCAATCAATCCTTCGATGATTTCCGGGGTGTAACTAGACCCACCGCCGATGATGACGACCTTGACTGCCATGGTGTCAACTCCTCCTTTTGAAAGCGATTTCTTTTTGTCGTAACAAATATAACAAATAGTACAACTTTCGGCAATATAAAAAATACAAATAATACAATTAGTTTTTTGTATTTGCAATTGTATGCTTGCTGTATCACAATAAAGGAACCAACCTAACGTAAAGGAGATGGAGATATGTCGCAATCGACGCTCCAAACCGCAATCAAGGATGAATTGTTGTCCCGCATCAAAAGTGGGCATTATAAAGAAGGGGAGAAATTTCCGACCGAGTACGCGCTTTGCGAGGAGTTCGATGTGAGCCGAACGACGGTGCGTGGCGCCCTCAATCAGTTGACGACGGAAGGGTATTTGGTCCGTCAACAAGGTCGCGGCACGTTCGTCGCCGGAAAGAAAGTACAACAGACGTTGTCGTATACACCGAACAACTATGCGGCCCAGCTCGCCGTTCAAGGGAAGCGTGGTCAAGTCGCGTTGATCGACATCTCCGTCATCTCGGCATCCGGTCAAATCGCTTCAGTGTTTGAAGCAGAGGACAATGCGCCGATTCAAAAGATTGAGCGGATTCGTCATGCGGACGGGGAACCGACACAGTATGAGGTCTCATTCATCCCGTGGAAGATTGCACCGGGGATCACGAAAGAACAGGCAGAGCATTCGCTCTTCCGAACACTCGCTGAAGTCCATGATGTCCATGTCGCGAAGACGACAGAGGCATTGGAGATTGCCCTTGCTGACGAGAAGGTGAGTACGCTCCTCAACTGTCCACTCGGGTCACCATGTTTTCATATCGAAACCGTGACAGAGGATGAGTCGGGACGAGCGATTGAATATTCACGCTCGTACTTCCGTGGGGACAAGACGAGCTTCGTCATCGAACGGAATTATAACTAACAAAAGCGCTCGACTGTTTCGTATAGAAACGTTCGGGCGCTTTGTTTGTTTCATCTGTAACGAAAAGAATCATGGTCATTTTGAGTGAAAATGACTATGTTTAAGGATAAATGAACATGTTTAAGCACGATAAACATGTTCATTTCGGTCTGAGATGACTATGTTTTGAAAGAAATAATTTAGAAGAGGAGTGGAAGATAAGAAATGAGAAATGGATATTACGAATAGATATCTCTTCGATGTCCAATTTCTAGAATAAGAATGATAATATTTTCATCTTGGATATCAGCGATTAAGCGATAATCTCCGATACGATAGCGCCATTCACCAGAGTGATTTCCAACTAAGCCCTTTCCATGACGTCGTGGGTCATCAGTACCAACTAAATTTTTCTTAATCCATGCCATAATGATTTTTGATTGCTGTGGATCCATTTTCTTTAGCTTCTTTTGAGCGCTGCGCTCGAACAAGACTTGATAAGTCTTCATTCAGCATTCAATTCCTTCATCATATCGTCAAATGAGATGGCTTCAGGTTGTTTTTTATGGACTTTCATTGCTTCGTGATAAAGTTTCAAATCAAGCTCATCTTCTATCCGTTCCAAAACGGCGTCTCTGACAAGTGTGGACAAGGTTAAATTTTTTGTTTTTGCATACTCTCGAATAAGTCTTGCATCTTCTTCATCTAAGCGAACTGAAATAGTTCCCATAAAATCGCCTCCTTTTGTATTACATTGTATTACAAAAGGATAGATTTGTACAGTGAGTAACAGAGTACGTTTGAATGATTTTGCATTCTTGACCACCTCATCCTCTCTTTTTTGTACACTAGAACCAGGAGGCGAGAGAAGCATGTCAATCATTGAATTTAAAGATGTGAGTCATCAAGACATCCTGCACCATGTGTCCGGGACGTTTCGGGAAGGGAGAATCACGACGTTCGTCGGACCGAGCGGCGCCGGCAAGACGACGTGTCTGAAGCATATCAACGGATTGCTGTCACCAGACACAGGCACGATTCTTTTTAAAGGGGAAGATATCGCGGAGATGGACATCCTCGAACTGCGAAAAAAAATCGGGATGGCGTTCCAAAGCGCGCCGATGATTCAAGGGACGGTGTACGACAACTTGAATCTTCCGAAAGCCATCTTCGACGAGACACTCGACCGCGACCGGGCTGCCGAGTTGCTCCATCGCGTCGATTTGAGTGAGGCGCTCCTCGACCAACCCGTCAAATCACTGTCGGGTGGGGAACGAAGTCGGGTCGCCATAGCACGGACGCTCGTCAATAAACCGGACGTGCTCTTGCTCGATGAGATCACGGCGAGCCTCGATTATCGGACGGTGAAAGAGATTGAGCGACTCATCCGAAAACTGCAACAATCGTACGGTGTGACTGTCATCTGGATCACCCATGACTTAGACCAGGCGCGGCGGGTGAGTGACGACATGTGGTTCTTGAAAGACGGGGAACTGCTTGCGTATGGGGACGCATCGTTCATTGATGAATCGGACGATCCGGTCATCCAACAATTCGTCAGGGGGGAAGATTGATGTCATACATTGAACTCGCGACAGCGCTCATCTTCGTCGTCATCCCGCTTGCCTTGACGCTCGTCCTACGACTCGGACTCGAGCGAGATATTATCATTGCGACCGTCCGTTCCATCATTCAACTGCTGATCATCGGCTATATTTTGACGTTCGTCTTTGAGAGCGACAGTCCGATTTTCATGCTGTTGATGATCTTACTCATGATTGTCGCCGCGACACAGAATATCCGACGGAAAGGGGACGGGATTCCAGGCATCATGTGGATTATCGTCTTGACGCTCGTGACGATCGAAGCGCTGACGATGGGTCTCATGCTCGGGCTCGGCATTATCCCGTTTGAACCGGAGAAGGTCATTCCCATCAGCGGGATGGTCATCGGGAACAGCATGGTGTTGTCGCTCCTCTTCCTGAACAAGTTCAAAGACGAGGTCGAGCGGAGTGACGATGTCATCGAACTCATCCTCTCACTCGGCGGGACACCGAAAGTGGCCATCGACCGTAGCTTGAAGAATGCGATTCGCACGAGCATGATCCCGACCGTGGAGGCACAAAAGACGATGGGGCTCGTCCAGCTACCGGGAATGATGAGCGGTCTCATCATCGGTGGGGCTGACCCGATGGAAGCGGTACTGTATCAACTCTTGATTCTGTTCTTAATTTTGACGACTGCTTCCATTTCGGCGACACTCGTCGGTTACTTGGCATATCCGCGTCTGTTTAACGAGAAGATGCAGTACATCGGATTGACCTATCGGAAGGGGAAATGAAGCATGATTACAGGGATTCATCATGTACAGCTCACGATTCCAACTGGAGCGGAACGAGAAGCGAAGGCGTTCTACTGCGATTTTCTCGGTCTACGTGAAATCGAGAAGCCGGACTCACTGAAAGAGCGCGGTGGATTTTGGCTTCAGGTCGGCGACCGTTCCGTTCGGTACTGAGGACGGCGTCGAACGACAGAAGACGAAAGCGCATATCGCGTATGCTGTGACGGATTTAGGTCATTGGAAGGCGGCCCTCATAGAAAACGAGATTGTATACTCCGAAGGCATCCCAATCCCAGGATTCGATCGATTCGAGTTCCGGGATCCGTTCGGCAATCGGGTCGAAATGATTCAAGCACTCTGACGAAAGGGAGCATCCATCGCGGATGCTCCCTTTGTCGTTCGTCAAGAAATACAGAATAGCTGCGTCAATTGTCTCCATTGGTCAGGATAGGCGTTACTACCGCTATGTTCATGAATGAGTTTTCCGTTAGCGTATACGCTAAGGTTCCACTGCGTACCGTCTAGCGTTCGAACACCTTCGAGTTCTTCGAAAACGGTTGGCCACCAATTCGTTCCAAGCAGGTGAAACGCGACACGCATCTGTTTCGCCTCATCGCCCTCATAGTATTCGAATTCAAAGGGCTCGGTGATGGATCGGTCGGACCGCTCGATGTGACGAAGGACGGTGCCCCTCTCAAAAAAGGTGATCGTACTCACATCATAGGTGCCGAACCCACCGACGCGGAAGATGACCTCGACCATCGATTCCTGAGGACGACCAATCGCCTGAAGGACGCGCTTTTGGAGTGGGTGTTCGACGAAAGAGGGAGGGATATGATAAAGGGTGCGAAACGTTTTGTCTTTCATGAAACTTCAACCTTTCTCGGGCATAAGATGCCCCGAGTATAGCGGAATCTTCCGGACGAGGGAGACAAAATAAAGTGCAAGGTACGAAAAAGCACCTCCTGAGGAGATGCTTCAAGGTTAATACACTTCGTACGTCTGTCCAGTCTGCGCGCCTTCGACGCTCTTCACATAAGCGAGGGCGACCCGTTCACCCGGTACCGCCTCGTAACCACGGAAATAAGGACTATACGCATCGAGTGCTTCGACGAGGACGTTCGGGCTGACGTTGTTGATGCGGATGCCCCGTGGCATCTCAATCGCCGCACCGGTCACGAATCCTTTGATGGCCCCGTTCGCTAGTGCGGCCGATGCGCCTTCTTTGATGGGGTCGTCCATCAAGATTCCGCTCGTCAGTGTGAAGCTACCACCATCGTTCACATGATCGAGCCCGAGAAGGACGAGGTTGACCTGTCCTTTAACTAAATCAGGCGAGAATTCTCCCTCCTCTAAGCGTCTCGGGGCGTAGCCCGGCGTAGGTGGGAGATGAATCGCCCGGTCCAACAGTCTGCTCTCCCTGTGACAGATATGACGAACAAAAGTTCGTCATTCCGTCAGATTCTCCCTCCCCCTCCGCGGGTATCGGATGAGGAGGACACATCACAATCTTCTGGAGGGAGGAGGGACGGACATGCTGAAAGGCTACACGTACAGGCTCCATCCGACGCCGGCACAGGCCGATTTCTTGGTCCGGACGATCGGCTGCACCCGGTTCATCTACAACAAGCTGCTCGAGGACCGGATCGCCATCCGCGAGGAGGCGAAAACAGGGAGTGGAACGAGACGGAAACCGGCGACACCTGCCTCCTACAAGCCCCTGTTCCCGTTCCTCGCCGAGGCGGACAGCCTGGCGCTCGCGAACGCAAAGCTGAACCTCGACACCGCGTTCGCGAAGTTCTTCGCCGGGACGGGCGGCTTCCCGGTGTTCAAATCGAGACGGCGGTCGCGCGCCTCCTACACGACGAACAACCAGCATGGCACGATCCGCATCGAGGCGGGCAAGGTCCGTCTGCCGAAGGTCGGGTTCGTGCGGTTCACACAACATCGCCCGTTCGAGGGCGTCATCCGGTCGGCGACGGTCTCGATAACCAAGACGGGCAAGTTCTTCATCTCCATCCTCGTCAAACAGGACGATGCACCATGGATTCCAGCCGAGAACAAGGTCGGGATCGATCTCGGTTTGGAACATTTCGCCGTCATGACGAACGACGCGATGGTCTCGGAGAAAATCGAAAACCCACGTTTCCTTCGACAATCCGAAGCGAAGGTCAAGAAGGCGCAACGCGCGCTGTCACGCAAGAAGATCGGGAGCAAGAACCGTGAGAAGGCCAGGCTGATCCTCGCCAAGAAACACGAAAAGATCGCGAACCAACGCAAGGACTTCCTTCACAAGCTGTCGAGACGGATCGTTGACGAGAACCAAGTCATCGTCGTGGAGACATTGAAGTCGAAGGACATGATGCAAAACCATAAGCTCGCCAAGTCCATCGGGGACGTCAGCTGGCACGAGTTCGTCCGTCAACTCGAGTACAAGTCAAACTTCTACGGACGGACGCTCATCAAGGCAGACCCCTGGTACGCATCGACGCAGATCTGTTCCACTTGCGGCGTGAAAGGCGAGAAGAAGGCGATGGATGTCCGTGAATGGACGTGTACTTGTGGCGCGCATCATGACCGTGACATCAACGCGAGCATCAACCTGTTGATGTTGGCAAACTAAAACGAATTCCTTCAGGGTGGGAACCACCCGACGAGCTTGGTAAACAATCGTGGCTGGTAAGAGCACGATCTTCCCAAGAAGCTCCCCCTTCAATTTGCGAAGCAAATAAGTGGCGAGTAGTTCACTTTTGCTGTCGATACTCGTCTGATTATCCGCTGGTGTCATCTCGGAAAGTGGACCGAAATGCGTGCTGCCCGCCGTACTGATGACCGCATCGACGCGACCGACTGTCTCGTACATCTGACGGATGCTGTCTTCAGAAGTGAGGTCGACTTGCACGTCCGCTCCGTTACGCCCAGCTCGGATGATTGTATGTGTTTTCTCCAATTCGTTTGCGACGGCCTGACCGACCGTGCCGCTTGCCCCTACGAGTAAAATATTCATGTGAAAATTGCCCCTTTCGTCACGCCTAGATTCCTTTTCAGAGTAGCGGAAGGTGAAGACGTTCGGCAATCAAGTTGCTTCTGAGGGGACGACCGTTCCTTGATGGAAACGCATCTTCCAAAGACCGTCCACGAGTACCCAAATCGAGCTGCGACGTGTCACACGATTTAGTTTCGGTTGAACGAGACGATACGTCACCAAAACGTGTCCTTCCGTCAACGGATGCATAGTGAATTCGGATAACACCGCCTCAATCGGATCGATTTGGAGTGTCGTTTGATCCCAGTCTTGATACAGGACACGTCCTGAGCTGCCGATTTCAAAAAAATCGTCGGTCAACAGTTCACGTAAGCGCTCCGTCGACTGTCGAACTTCCGTCGTCAGCAACGCTTCTTCCAGTGTTTGAAGATGATATGCCAACTCGTTCATGTGACAACCTCTTTTCGTTGTTGATTCATCACGATGACCCCAAGGACAATCAATAACAGACCAATCCCGTTCAATGCGGAGAGGACTTCTCCATATACGAACACGCCGATTAGACCCGTCGCCACCGTACCGAGTCCGGCCCAGATGCTATAGGCGATACTGAGCGGGATTGTCTTCAAGACGATGCCCATGAGGGTGAATGAGGCGGCGAAACTAACTAAAAGAATGACGCTCGGCACAAAGTTCGTGAATCCGTCCGATAGCTTCAACATCGACGTCCCAAGTACCTCGAATGCGATGGAAAAGAACAGTAAAAAATAAGCTTTCATCTTCAATCACCTCACAATTTCATAAAGACGAGCCCGATGATCACGAGCGCAATTCCGGTAACTTTTTGACGACTCACTTTTTCGTGGAAGACGACAAAGCCGATCACAGCCGTGAGCGCCGTCCCGACACCGCTCCAAAACGCATAGGCGAAGCTGAGCGGGATTGTGAAGAGCGCCAGTGATAACAAATAAAACGCCGTCCCGTAGCCGACGGCGACCCCGAGAATCGGAAGTCGATTTGTCGAGGTGGCGTTCACTTTCAACATGCTCGATCCGAATAGTTCGGAAACGATGGCCTCAATCAAATAGATGAATCCCATGTCAGCCACCTCCTTCAAGTAACTCGTCACACGCTTCTCGGATAAGTGTCGCCGCACGATCCTTGAACGATTCGCTATATCCATACAGGGCGGCGAACCAAAAGCCGTCACAGAGGAGACGGAGTTTTAAAATCGCATCTTGGTCGGGACCGTCGGCTGCGAACCGTTCGTTCCAACCGGTCGAGACGTTGCTCCAAATCGACTCGCTCGCCGCATCTTCTTGTGACGAGATGAAGACAGCGATGAGATCTGTGTCCCCATGGTCGACATCATCCAATGTAGCGAGGGCATAAGCACGAGTGAATGGATACGGACCATCCGACAAATGGTCGATGATTCGTGTTTCGAACGTCTCGATGGCCATCTCGTTCATCTGACGCAATAAGTTGGCCTTGCTATCAAAATGATAAAGGACACCGGCTTTCGTGATTCCTGCTTTCGTCGCCAATCGTTCGAGTGACAACTGACTGATGCCGTCCTCTCGAATCATCTGGGCGGCCGTCTGCAACAACAATTGTTTTTTACTCATCGATTCACACCCCACTTTTACTTTACTGACCGTTTAGTAAAGTCATCCTACCAAATAATGATTCAGGTTGTCTAGAGAAATGACTGATGGAATAATGTGGGAAAGAGGGTGTCGGTATGGGCTCACATTTGATGCATCTCGTCATCGCGAACGAGATGGTAAACGGGTTATCAGAACTCGATGAGGTTGCATTCACACTCGGAAGTCTTGCGCCGGACGCGACGACCGAAAAAGGAGATTCGCATTACTATGCGGGAAGACACGACGATTTGTCGCGTCGTCTCGATTTCGAACAGTACTGGCGTGATAGCGAGGGAGAGGACCGCTCGTTTCGACTCGGCTACTACGCCCATCTCGTCGCGGATGAGATTTGGTTGCAAGGATTCTACAAGAGTTGGTTGAAAGAAATCATTACCCAAAATCCAGAGAAACAGGCTGCCTACTATGCAGATTTTGATGCCTATAATGCTCGCCTGTCGAGACGACTAGGGGAGTTCGATTTCGAACGATTAAAAGGGGATCCGGCTTTCGATGAATTGATTGAAAAAATCGAGCGAGACACGGCGATGACAGAAGAGGGGACGTACACCATGTTCTTGCCGCACCAGTTTGATGGCTATGTCGATACGTGTGTTCGCCGTTGCTTGGAGATGGTGAAACGGAAACAGGCGATACTCGTATGAAGAAGCGATTTGCACCGCTATATGCGACGCTCGGACTCTTCATCTTGACGGTCATCACATTCTTCACGCTGAACGGACGGGTGTTTCCGAACCTTGAGATGATGCCGGTCATCTGGGTGTATATTGTGATTGATTTCGGATTGTTCGTCACATTGATTTGGGGATTGTTTTGGAAAGATCCAGTCGTCAAAATATACACAATTCTTGCGACGATTGGATTGATCATTCCACTGTCGATTTGGATTTTCCTGTTGCTGTTGGCGAACGGGATTTCGGAGGCATAACCATGGTGACTAAAAAGAAATCACGGTCACCGTTCCTTGTTCAGACGATTCCGTTTCTGTTGAGTTGCGTGATTTTTGGACCAATTGGTCTGGTCCTAGTCCTGTTCTATTGGCGCAAAATCGAACAAAAGAACAGATGGATGTATGTGATGATTGCCATCGTCTTCACCTTGTTTGATGCGCTTGATTATTTCACGGATGGTCTACTCTATTATTTGATTTGAGAAAATGGATCTTTCCATTTTCTTTTTTTATGCATTTTATAGAAAGAAAAAATTTCCTATCCGAATCTTGACAATTTGGCATTGCGTATCCTTTTTTTGTTTGATATGCTACTTGATGAAAACGACAATGATAATCATTATCACTGATAACGGGAAAGAAAAGAGACATACATAACCAACATAACTCGTTTTTGGTGGGAGAATCATTGAAACTTACATACAGAGGAGATGGATGAAGTGGGGAAATTTAAACTTTCACTCATGTTGACGTTACTCGTCTTCGTACTCGCCGCATGTGGCGGAACGAATGAGACGAAGCAAGAAGAGAACGTCGACGGTGCAACAAAAACAGAGACAGTCGAGATTAAGGATGCACATGGCACAATCGAGGTACCGGTCAATCCGGAGAAAGTCGTCGCCCTTGACAACCGTACGTTCGAAACATTGGCAGCGTGGGATATTGACTTGGTGGCGGCACCAATCGGACTCCTTCCAGCGGAGTCACCATACGCATCAGACAAAGACATCGCAGACGTCGGTATGCACTTTGAACCGAACTTAGAGGCGATTGCGGGAGTGGACCCGGACGTCGTCATCGTCGGTCAACGTTTCGCGGATTACTATGAAGATATCAAAAAGTTGGTACCAGAAGCAGCGGTCATCGACTTGAACATTGAAATCCCAGAAGATGCAGGGACACCGGGTGAAATCTTGGTTAAAGGATTGAAAGACACGACACTCACGCTCGGCCAAATCTTTGACAAGAACGAAGATGCAGCACAAATTGTCGCTGATCTCGACAAGTCAATCGAAGATGCAAAGGTAGCGTATAACGGAGAAGACACAATCATGTCTGTCATCGTATCAGGAGGAGACATCGGATTCTCAGCACCGGTGACGGGACGCGTGTTCGGACCGATGTACGATATCTTCGGATGGGTGCCGGCACTTGAAGTCGAGAAGACAACGGGTGACCATGAAGGCGATGAAGTATCGGTGGAAGCCATCGCAGAAAGCAACCCGGACTGGTTGTTCGTCCTAGATCGTGACGCGCCACTCGGTGACGCAGAAGGAGCGGTACCGGCAGAGGACGTCATCGATAACGCACCTGCCCTTCAAAAGACGACGGCTGTGACAGAAGACCAAATCGTTTACGCGCCGAAAGACACGTACTTGAATGAATCGATTCAAACGTATTCGGAATTCTTCAACAGTGTCGCGGAAGCACTCACGAAGTAAGGTTCGATTATGCAAAAACCGTTGACAGCCAGGGTTGAGACGATGTCTCAGCCCTCCTTTTCTAAATTGTGGACGAAGTCGTTCGTATTCACCGCTATCATCGTCCTCGGTTTAGCGGTGCTGTCACTCTTCACAGGCGTATATGACTTATCACGGACAGACGGCTTCGATATGTTTTGGATCACCCGCGTCCCTCGTACGGTCGCGCTCATGTTGACGGGTGCGGCGATGGCGATGGCGGGACTCGTCATGCAGCTCATCACGCAAAACCGACTCGTCGAACCGACGACGACGGGGACGCTTGAATGGGCCGGGCTGGGCTTACTTACCGTGTACTTGCTCGTTCCGGCACCGAGTCTCATGATGCGGATGACCGGGGCCATCGTCTTTTCGTTCATCGGAACGATGGTGTTCTTCTGGTTCTTACGTTCGGTCAAACTCCGCTCTTCACTCATCGTCCCGATTATCGGACTCATGCTAGGGGCGGTTATCTCCGCTATCTCGACGTTCCTCGGTCTGTTCTTCCGGGCGAGTCAGGCGATTGAAGGATGGTTCGTCGGTTCATTCGCCTCGGTGCAAATCGGGCGCTACGAGTATCTATGGGTCATTATCGTCGTGACGGTGCTCATCTTCTTACTGGCGAATCGCTTGACGCTCGCGGGCCTCGGGGAAGATATCGCGACGAGTCTCGGCGTGAACTATAACCAGCTCATGATGATGGCGACGGGGCTCATCGCCTTATCGGTCGGGGTCGTGGCGACGGTCATCGGGAATTTGCCGTTCCTTGGACTCATCGTCCCGAACCTCGTCTCGATGTTCCGTGGGGATGATCTACGGAGCAACTTGCCGTGGGTCTGTCTTGTCGGGATGGGCGCGATTCTCGTCAGTGACTTAATCTCAAGGACGATCATCATGCCGTTCGAGCTTCCGGTCTCGCTTATTCTCGGAACGGTCGGTGCGATCGTCTTCATCATGATTCTATTGCGGCAACGCAAAAAAGGAGGGGTTCGATGAGTACGGTCATTGAACGAGATGGCGTCGAAGTGAAAGTTGGGGCATTGACAGAAGAACGTCATGCTTCGGCGTTTCAATCGAAACGAGCAGCACGGCGCTACTGGCTCTTTTTAAGTGCCTTTATTCTCGGGGGACTCTTGTGCGCGCTCGGTCTTCTCCTTTACAACAATCCGGTCTCGATTGACTCGCCGTCATTTGTGCCGGTCGTCGAACGTCGAATCGTCGCCATCGTGACGATGTTGATTGCGGCACTGTGCCAAAGTCTTGCAACGGTCGCATTTCATTCCGTGACGAACAACCGAATCATCACACCGTCGCTTCTCGGATTCGATGCGCTTTACTCGACGATTCAGACGAGCATGGTGTTCTTCTTCGGGGCAGGGGCGTTAATCGGATTTTCTGGAACAGGCGCCTTCTTGACGCAAGTCGGGCTCATGGTGACGATGAGTCTTCTCTTATACGGATGGCTCTTATCGGGGAAATATGCGAACCTTCAGCTCATGTTGCTCGTTGGGATTAT
The DNA here is from genome assembly GCF_018617575.1 of Exiguobacterium sp. s160. NCBI lineage: Bacteria > Bacillati > Bacillota > Bacilli > Caryophanales > Exiguobacterium > Exiguobacterium sp. s160. The sequence continues at coordinate 17,465 of NZ_JACSKK010000002.1, read as the reverse complement.
CATCGGGACAGGACTGAACTCGGTGTCGTCGTTCATGCGCCGCATGCTCGCACCGTCCGAGTTCGATATCTTGCAAGCACGATTGTTTGGATCGGTGACGAATGCCGACGTGGCCTACTTTCCGATTGTCATCCCGATTGTCATCATTGCCGGGACGCTGTTGTTCCTGTTTTCGAACCGACTCAATATCGTGGCGCTCGGTAAGGACGTTTCGACGACATTCGGCGTGAATCATCGGAGAAGCGTCATCTATACGCTCGTCCTGATTTCACTCCTCATGTCGGTGTCGACGGCACTCATCGGACCGCTCACGTTCTTCGGATTTTTAGTCGCAACGCTCAGCTACCAGGTCGCCTCGACGTATGACCATAAATACGTCTTCCCGATGGCGTTCGCCTTAGGGTTCTTCGTCCTGACGAGCGCGTATTTCTTCATGTATCACATATTCCAGACGCCAAGTGTCGTCTCCGTCATCATCGAACTGTTCGGAGGACTCATCTTCTTGGCCGTCATTCTAAGGAAGAGGTCGCTATGATTCAAATCGAACAAGTCAAAAAATCGTATACAGATGACGTCCACATCGGACCGCTCACGCTTGACATCCCAAAAGCCGGGTTCACTTCACTCATTGGACCGAACGGGGCAGGGAAGTCGACGACGCTCATGATGATTGGACGGTTACTCAACTTAGATGAGGGACAGATTCAAGTTGCCGGGATGGATGTTTCGAGCACGAAGTCGAAAGACTTGGCGAAAATCATCACGATTCTTCGTCAAGAGAACCATTTCGTGACGCGGCTCACGGTTCGACAACTCGCCGGATTCGGTCGATTCCCGTATTCAAAAGGAAGATTGACGAAAGAGGATGAGGCGATCATCTCGAAATATATCGACTTCCTTGACTTAACCGAGCTCGAGAATCGCTATCTCGACGAACTGTCAGGTGGGCAGCGTCAGCGCGCATATGTGGCGATGGTACTCTGTCAGGAGACAGAATACGTCCTCCTCGATGAGCCGCTCAATAACTTGGATATCGCTCGTTCGGTACAGATGATGGAATATTTGCGTCACGTCGCCGACGAGTTTGGTCGGACAATCGTCACGGTACTTCACGACATCAACTTCGCGGCGAAATACTCGGATCGCATCTGTGCGATGAAAGATGGACAGATTGCCGCATTCGGGACGGTCGAGGAAATCATGGACGCCAAGATTTTATCGGATATTTTTGAGACGAAACTCGAAATCATCGAAGGGCCGTATGGGCCGATTGCGGTGTATTAACGAAAGGGAGAATTCACATGAAAATTGACTGGACACCCATCACAAAAGTCGTAAACGAAGCGCCCGATACATACACGTTCCATCTCGCCTTGCCACCTGAGTTCACGTGGCAGGAAGGGGCGCATACGCATCTCGCGCTCGAGGGATTTAACGCCGAGGACAAGCCGAACCGAAGTCTTGTCCGCCATATGTCCATCTCTACATTGCCGCACGAAGGGGCAATCGGCATCACAACCCGCATCAAGTCAGAATGTTCACCATTCAAATCCATTCTTCGGGACATGGTACCTGGGGACAAGGTCGCCTTGTTCAAGACACATTCGAACGTCCCGCTCGAACGGAGTGGAAAGAACGTCTATCTGTTGTCGGCCGGTGTCGGACTCGCGACATTCCGTCCGATCGTCCTCGAGTACTTGGCGAACGGGGAAGGTGTCCCGCATCTTTATTCATTGAACGTCGATTCGTCGAAAGCGTATCTGTTTGGTGACGTCTTCGAATCAAACGAACGCTTCACGTCCGAGTTTGTGCCGAGTCGGAAAGACTACTATGAACGAATTGAAGCTCTCGCTGCCGATCAAGATGGATTATTCTATGTCGTCGGCAGTGACGAACTGTTACGCGAAACGATTCACGTGCTCCGGACGAACGGGGTAGCCTGTGACAACATCAAAATCGACAAGCACGATTTTCAGCGTGAAGACTTTTTAGGCTGACACTCAAACCGGGGACATGCGCCCCGGTTTTTTCGTGCACAGCTGGACGAAACGTTCAAAGATACTGCGACCATCTGGTGTCCCAATCGACTCAGGATGGAACTGGACGCCATACGTCGGATGGGTCGGATGTTCGAGTGCCATGATGACACCATCTGTCGTCTCTGCCGTGACAATCAAATCCGTCTCTTGTACGACGAGAGAGTGGTAGCGCATGACATCCATCGACAAGCCTTCGAATAAGACGCCCGGTGAAGTATTGATGCGCGACACTTTCCCATGCATGACCTCGTTCGCCCGACCGACGACACCACCGAACGCCTCCGCTATAACCTGATGCCCGAGACAGACCCCGAGAATCGGGACGTACCCGGACAATTGTCGAACGACCGCGAGGGAGACACCAGCATCTTTTGGACCACCCGGACCTGGAGAAAGAATGATTCCACTTGGGTTCATGCGACGGATTTCTTCTATGGTATGTTCATCATTCCGAATTACGCAGACGTCACTGAATCGGGCGACGTCCTGATAGACGTTATACGTGAACGAATCGTAATTATCGATGAGGAGAATCATGCGAACACCTCCAAAAGGGATTTGGCTTTATGCAGCGTTTCTTCGTATTCTGATACGGGGTCCGAATCATAGACAATGCCGGCACCAGCTTGGACGTGGGCCGTGTCACCTTGGATGACCATCGTCCGGATGGCGAGAGCAAAGTCGAATCCACCCCGGATGTCGAGATAGCCGACCGCCCCGGCATACACTTCGCGCTTGACCGTCTCGAGCTCGTCAATGAGTTGCATCGCCCGAATCTTTGGGGCACCCGAAACGGTACCGGCTGGAAGACAGGCGCGGAGCGCATCGATCGGTGTCACATCTGTCCGCAGTTCACCTTCGACTTCGGAGACGAGATGCATCACATTTTTGAACCGTTCGAGCTCGATGTGTTTCGGGATCGTGACTGTGCCGACTTTAGCGACACGACCGATATCGTTCCGTCCGAGGTCGAGAAGCATCCGGTGTTCGGCGAGTTCTTTCTCGTCCTGAAGAAGCGACTCCGCGTGACGCATATCTTCCTCGACCGTCTTTCCACGTGGACGTGTGCCGGCGATCGGGTTCGTCGTCACTTTGCCGTCTTCGACACGGACGAGACTCTCAGGTGAGGCGCCGAGGACGATGGCTTCCCCGAGGTCGATGTAGAACAAGTACGGGCTCGGGTTTTGTTTGCGGAGCGTCCGGTAAAAGTGGAACGGGTCACCGGTAAATGTGGCATCGATGCGTTGTGACAAGACGAGTTGGAACACTTCTCCGGCGAGGATTGCCTCTTTCGCCTGAAGGACACGGTCGATAAACTCGTCTTTTGTCGTCAAAAGCTGTTCGCTCGTCCGAACGACCGGTTCGAGGGCGTGTGTCTCCGGTGTTTCGAGCTGTTCACGAATGGACTCGAGTCGCTCGGTCGCATCGGTCTCGCTCGTATCGATCAAGACGACCTGTTCTTCGAGATGGTCGTATAAGACGACCGTTTCATAGCGCTGGAAGAGGGCGTCCGGTAAATTACGTGTCTCGGTCGGCGTGTTCGGAATCGGTTCATATACTCGGAGTAAATCATATCCGATATAGCCGACGGCACCCCCGATGAACGGATACGGTGCAGTGATATCTTCACATGTGATGCGTTCAGATAAGGCGTGGAGCGGATCGTCCGCATAGATGGTGCCGGTCGAATCTGTCACGTCGTTCCCATCGACACGGATTGTCTCGACCGGATTCGACGCGATGATGGAATAGCGGCCGTGCTTGCCTTCCGCCCGACTCTCGAGCAGGACCTTACGTTCACCTTGCAGACGGTGAAAGATTGCCACCGGTGTCAATTCGTCGCCATTGATGATCAGTTGTTGCATCGAAATCTCCTCCTTAAACTAAAAAATCTCCCCGTCCCACATGCCCGATTGGACATGAAGGACGAGGAGATTCCCCGTGTTGCCACCTTCGTTGAAAGACGCCTTGTCTTCCCACTCATCGCGAACCATCATTCGCTGTCCCCGATAACGGGAGGACCCGTCAGAGCCTACATGTCGGTCTGAACGCTCAAAAGCCCATTCACGCAAGGCACGACACCGGTTCGCATCGACCACCGGCTTTCTGGAGACGTCCCTTCGCGCTACTCTTCTTTCTCATCGCGAGTTCGTATGAATGTTATCGTTACTTTAACGGGATGAAGCTTTCTTGTCAAGACTCAAAACGCGACAGACATTTGAAAATAGATAAATTATGCTATGATGGATGGTGAAAGGAAGGTGCACCGATGGAGACACTCAACATGAAACAACTTTCTGACGACCGCGCGACGAAACAAGTCGCAGGTGACCTCGACGCGATGCGTGACTTGATGCATGACTCGTTTCGGTATGTCGACTCGAGCGGACGTCAGTTTGATAAAGAGACTTTCCTCGATCAATACGTCGACCCGACTGCGATTCAATGGATTGCCCAAGAAACGGTGACGTTCGATGAAACCGTGACGACGGACCTCGCAATCGTGAAAGTCTTGCTCGAAGAACGGTTTATTCTAGGAACGAATGCATACGAAGGACGCTTTTGGGCGCTCCACTTGTATATAAAAGAAGGCGATGACTGGCTATGGCAAGGCGGTCAAGCGACGATGATCAACGAATAATCTGTAGACACTTCTTGAAAAAGAGGTGTCTTTTTTTGAGCAAATTTACTTGTCGAAACATTGTCGAAACATTTTTGTTACACTTTTGAAACATTAACCGATATATTCCGTAGAACGATTTGGAGCATATACTCCAAGACGAAATGAAAGAGGGGAAACTATGAAAACGAGATTCAAGCAGTTCGTGGCGATGATGACGATCCTCGTCCTCGTCCTGTCATTCCTTCCACCGGTGTCAGCCGACAAAGGGGAAGGCATGAAGGAGGCCACCTTACTCAATCCGGGAGAGGCGGTCGAGTTCACGACCGGAATCGAACCGGTCAACACGTATTGGTTCAAGATGGAACGTGTCGCGTCAACGATGACACATATGGAAGTCACGTTCGAATCTTCCAAACTCGCGAACATCAGCATTTATCCGAGCGCCGAAATGGCGGCGAAGGATGAGACGTTCGATCGCTATCGTGCGAGTGCGACGAAAGAAGAGGGAGAACAGACGGCCAAGATTCCGTTCCCATTCGCTTGGGAAGGTCCATACTACATCAAGGTCGAGTATATGCCGATGGACCTCGGTGACGGGATGATGGATATTCCGGCAGAAGAGATGCCAGTCGGTGAAGAACAAGTAGAAGGGGGCGAACCGACAGAAGGAGAACCAGGAGAAGGGGAAGAGTCACCAGCACCTGATCTCTCGATGTTCGCTTCAGACATCAAGCTCGTCGTCAATCCGGTTAAACTTTCGGTGAAGTACGAAGAAGTCGGTGGTGACATGTGTGCCGTCGAATCAATCGTACAACCGGCACCAGAGCGTGATTCGATGCTCAAACTCATCCGTCGTGTGCAATCGGAAGTACTCGGCAAATCACAAGAAGGTCGGGACTTATCGGCCCTCTATTACCGTGCTTCGCCTTATATCGTCAAAGCGATCACGTTTGATGGAGAAAAACGAAAAGCTGCACTCACAGACTTGAAGACACTCCGTCCATTGTTGACGGCGCTTGTCGACAAAAAGGACTACACGTTGAAGACGCAAGATGCAGCGGCAATCAAACGTCTCCATGCACTTGTTGATGGAAGCGTTCCGACGGCGCTCCAAAGTGAGATTGGTGAAATTGCGACAGCGCTCGAAATGGACTCGCTCGCAGGAACACCCGTATCCGATCTCTTTGGGAAAATCGGCATGACGATTCAAACAGACGGTCAAGACGCACCGCGTTATATCGTCAAATATAAATCGTCACCGAGTAAGTCCCTTGGCAAGATGAATGCGATGAATAACGTATCAGCAGAGCGAATCGCCATCGGTTCGCCATCGGATTACTTTGCGCTCGTCGATGTAGAGGAAGCTTCTACGAAGATGCAGGCACAAGCGAAGTCGACGCTCGAATCAGACCAGAACGTGGAATACATCGAACCGGTCCAGACGTACAAATCGTTCGCAACAGATGTGAGTCTCGATTACCAATGGGCCATCAATTCGAAGTCGATTCTCAAACCGTTCCAGGATGCGGGAATCGGTCTTGATCGCTATGAATCGTTACGATTACCGGGACGTGCCGTGAAAGTGGCCGTGCTTGATACAGGAGTCGACCATCGTCTGCTCGACTTACAAGGGAAGGTCGATATCGCCAACGCGAAGAACTTTGTCGACCCGAACGGGGAAGGCGACGCGATTGATGACCATGGGCACGGCACGCATGTCGCTGGTGTCATCGGTGCTATTCGAGACAACGGTGTCTCGATGCGTGGGATCGTTCCGAACGTCTCGATCTTACCTGTCAAAGTTCTCGATGCGGGTGGTTATGGGGATACGGATCAGATCGCACTTGGAATCAAATATGCGGTCGACGTTGGGGCGAAAGTCATCAACATGAGCCTCGGTGGAAATGAGAGCCGTACACTCGGATACATGCTGAAATATGCACATGACCGTGGTGTCATCATCGTGGCGGCGACGGGGAATGACGGACAGTCACGTGTGTCTTATCCGGCTTCTTCGAAATACACGATTTCGGTCGGGGCAACGAACTCGTTCGGAATCGTCTCGGATTACTCGAACTATGGGATCGATGTCGATGTCGTCGCACCAGGTTCTAAAGTGGCAAGCCTTGTTCCAGATGGAAACGTTGTCTATATGGACGGGACGAGCATGGCGACACCACACGTCGCGGCTGCTGTCGCTCTCTTGAAATCACAGCATCCGAACATGACAGTCGAAGGGGCACGCTCGATTCTTCGTCGTACGGCACAACCTCTCGCATTCTCGGGTGGCGACGCACCACGTGACCCACGAATGGAAGATGGCTTACAGTATGTGCTCGATGAATTAGAACGTCCTCTCCTTCCGTATTATGATGTTGTGAGCGGATACGGGAAAGTAGACGTCTATCGCGCTGAATCGATGCTTCAACTCGCACCGAAACCGAATCGGATCTATGACAATGCGCCAGTCTTCTCGGCTAAAGTCAAATCTGGGACGCGCGTCACGCTCTATAACGGAACGAAGCGTATCGGTTCTGGCGTTTCAAAAAATGGTGCAGTCACAATGTCGATCGCACCTCAACAAGAAGGGGCTGTACTGACGGCTCTCTACACAAATGGTAAATTCAGTACGAACGAGCGCCTCCTTGTCATGAAAGGACTCCGTCCGAAAACGGCACAGGTGAACGCCATGCGTGCGAAGGCAAAACAAGTGACAGGTAAAGCTCAGGCTGGGATGACGGTCGTCATTCGCGACCAGAAGAAACAAGTCATCGGAAAGTCAAAAGTGACGTTGAATGGCACATATGTCGTGAAGACACGAGTGCTGAAGAAAGGCGAGCACCTGATGGTTCATGTCGAGGACGTGACGAAGAAGGTCAGTCCGGTCACAACGATCACAGTTCGATAAAAATAGGAAATTACTGAAAAATCATACGCGTTTCTTTAATATGTAATCGAGTATGCATACAGTGCGACACAATGGGATTCCTTTTCTATAAGGAGTCCTTTTGTGTTTTTAAAAAATATGATTAAAAATAGAAAATTATGTACCTATTTTTAAAATAATCCATTAAAATAAAGATGTTGTCTGAAGAAAACATTATTTAGGAGGAACATCTTTTCATGAAACAACCAAAGTACTTATCTTTATTCTTAGCGGGGACACTCGTTCTCGGCGGCTTCGCTCCAACATTCGTTGCAGCAGAGACGAATGAAACAGTCGTCGACACGACGGCACCTGAAGCACCAGTCGTAGAAACACCACTTCATACGTCGACTTCGTTGAAGATCACAGGAGAAGTCGGAACGAAAGCGGAGATTCTCGTCGCGAACAAAACATATGAACGCGTCGTGCGTTCAACTGGGGAAGCCATCTTTACGATGTCACCACAGCCTGTCGGTCGCGTGATCACAGTCCGTCTCGTCGATGCTAGCGGAAACGTGAGTGAAGAGACGAGCGTCGTCGTCGCAGAAGACCCAGAACAACGTCCGGAAGCACCGGTCATCAACACGGTCGATAACTCGGCACGTGCAATCGTTGTCACAGGGGCACCTGGAGTAGGTGTGACGGTTAAGGTCGGAGGAAGCACGTTCAACGGATCATTTGATGCGAACGGTCAATACCGTCGCGTGATTGCGCTTCAAAAAGTAGGAACGCCGTTATCGGCACAAGCGAAAGCGAAAAGTGGGGCTCTCAGTGAACTCGTTCAAACAACGGTTGTTGCTGACAAAGTTGCGCCAGCAAAAGCGCGTTTGACACAAGCTGTGACGACGACATCGAATGGAATCGCGGGAACGGCAGAACCGCTTGCGACAGTAGTCGTAACAATTGACGGAAAAGCATACTCGGCACCGGTCATGTCGACTGGGAAGTTCGTTCTTCCGATTCCAAAACAACCACTCGGTAAGAAGATGACCCTCGCGGTACGTGATGGTGCTGGTAACTACAGTGCTTCTGAAACGTTGACGGTTCAACACGCACTCTTCAACAACTTCTATCGTGTGACGGATGAAGGATTCCGTGCAGTTTTCCATAAAGAAGTATTCACATGGGATGGATCGACACGTTACGCAGAAACATTCGCACCATTCTTTATCGACCGTCCGACGAAATCGAATATGTTGTTCTTACTAAGCAACTACACAGAATATGAAGATGTGGTTGGATTCAATAAGCTTCGCATCCGTGTAGGGAATGCGACATACACAGAAGCAATCGATGAGTGGGATGTCGATTACTATGAGTACGAAGACGGATCAGTAGAAGAATCATACTGGTTTATCCCGAGCGCGAAGATGATTGCTTTCATCAAACAACACGTTCGTCCAGAGAATCGAATCGTCATCACAATCGAAGGATACGACTATGATGTGGAGTGGGCGTTGATTGCTGGCGAGAAGCGTGCCTTCATCGAGTCGCTTCAATACGCAGGATATTAATTAAGAAGAAATAAGTTATTAGCCGTAGGTGAGTCATTCACCTGCGGCTTTTTTTGTATTCCGTGGATAGGTCTAATGGAGGAGTGATGACGAGTAGGGATTCCCTCGAAATGGTTTTAAAAGTTTGGTCAATGTAAAATTTAGGATTAAATAAAGTCAAAAAATACACAAACCAAAAAATAGACATGGAAATTATACATAAATCCATATTATTCATTTAAATATACAAATAATGTATTTAAATGAATTTATGAATGATAAATGGCTTTAATTCGCCCTTTTTCGACGCATTTCGACATTTATAAAATAGGTAAATTTAATATTGAATAATCTCCAATAGCGAGAAATTCAAAATCATTCCCATTTTTGCGAAAAAAAACGCTTGTGCTAGCTGGAAGCGTTATGTATATTATGGATGTAAGGTTTTCCAAGTTCATACTTGGTAAATTGTTCAAGGGTCACCTCTTGAAAGAATACCTACCCGTTTCGGTGAAGCTCAAGACCTAAACGATCAAGTTGCATAAGTCATTCGTATGAGCGGCGTATACATATGGGATCTTTAGCGGGGGGAGCGTCGACGTAGACGAGTAGAGACAAACACGTAACATAACCAAAGGGAGGATTTACACAAGATGGCTAAGAAATCATTCAAGCTAGTCAAAGCGTCAGCAGCTCTTGCTGTGACGGCAGCAGCCCTTACACCAGTAATGGCAGCAGAAGCATCAACTTCAACAGTTGAACTCAAACCAGAGGTCGTACTCGGTGGGAAGTTCAAAGAAGCACTCGCACTCAACACACCTGCTGGCGTTGAGATCAAATGGGGTAAATACCTCGTTACTGCAATCAACAAATGGCAGACAATCAAAGGCCAAGGTTCTGATGGAAAGACTTACATCAAGAAACTTTACGCTCGTAACTACCCACTCTACATCCTTGATCAAGATCTTGGTGAAGTAGAAGCTGGTTCTGAACTCGAGAAGCCATCAATTCGCGTTATGTACCGCGACGGAAAAGTTTACACACAAGCTCCTGAACGCTTCACAATGAGCTCAACTTACAACACGAAAGATGAAGGCGAGCAAAAAGTTCTCATCTCTTACAACCACAACGGGAACCGCATCACTTCATTCTTGACTTACACAGTTGTTGCTGGAGAAGTTGAATTCGAAAACATCTCTGCTTCAGTTAACCAAGCGACAGAAGTTCTTTCTGTAAACGCTGACGTGAAAAACCTTAAAGAAGACGAGAAGGTTGAACTTCACGTATACGCTAACAAAAACACTGCTGCAGCTCCAATCGTGACGGAAGCAACTGTTACTAAAGAAGGTAAATTGTCAGTTTCACGCCAATTCCCAGTTGGTACACACTCATTCCAACTCGTTTCTGGCGAAGTGAAATCTGATCTTCAAAACTTCACTGTTGAAGCAGCTATGGTTAAACACGTAGAAGCACTCAACGCAAAAGAACTTCAAGTTACGTTCAACAAGCCAGTTGACAAAACTGACGTTGCTGGAAAAGTAGCACTTGAAGGTGAATCATTCACATCTGCAGTTCTTTCTGAAGATGGATTGGTTCTTACACTTACTTCAGCTGACGAGCTCAAAGTTTCAAACGCGAAATTGACTGTTGCTCCAATCAAGACTAAAGCTGATGCTACAGTTAAAACTGCAGCATACAACGCAATCTTCTCTGCTGCTGACACGACAGCTGCTTCTGTAGCGGGCGTTAAAGCTGAAGGTACAACTGCTGAGATCATGTTCTCTGAGCCAGTTAAATCTGCAGGTGTTGTCAGCGTAAACGGTGTTGAAACAACAGGAACGCTTTCAGCTGATGGCAAAACACTTACACTCACAGGTCTTACTGCTGAGAAATCATACCGCGTTGACCTCGTTGGCGTTAAAGACTTCGCGTACAACGTATCAAACCCAATCGCACTCAACTTCATGGTTTCAAAACCAGTTGTTGACAACGTGAAACCAGCTGTTTCTGGTTCATTATCAGGAACTACAGTAACACTCAACTTCTCTGAAGAACTCAAGTCTACTGGTACATTCACAGTAAACGGTACTTCTTACAACTTGGTTCAAGATAAAGACGTGAAAACGAAGTACACAGCAGACGTTAAAGCTGCTCTTGGTACAGCTACATTCTTGAACGCATCATTCAAAGTTTCTGGTTACGAAGATAAAGCTGGAAACAAAGGTGACGACTACACGTTCTCTGGATTGATCCAAGGCGATACAACGGCTCCTTCATTCACAGGTGCTTCTGCTAAGATTCTTGTTGCAGACAACACATCAGCTTCAACTGATTTAGATGCTGTTTACCTCACGTTCGATGAGAAAGTGAACTTCAAGGGCGACCTTAGCATCACGTCAATCGACGGAATCATCCAAAGCAACCCAGTTGTAATCCCTGTTAACCAAACTACTGGCGAAGGTGTCGATGTAGACGGAAACGGGAAAATCGAAGGTGCTGAAGTTTACACAATCAAAGTACCAGTTGACCTCGATGAGTCTTCATCTTACGTCTTCACAGTTGCAAAAGACTCAGTCAAAGATCTTTCAGGTAACGCGTTGACTTCAACATTGTACTTCAACGCAATCACAGGTAAATTTGTTCCTGCTACACCAGAAAGCAAAGCGATCGTTACAGGTACTGTAGTTGTTGAGAAGTCTACACTCGTTCTTACATTCAGCGAGAACATGACGGCATCTGCACTTCAAGCTTCTAACTACACGTTCGGTGGTTCAGCGCTTCCTGCTGGCACAAAGCTTAACTTTGTAGATAGCTTGAAAGAAGTACACGTGAAGTTGCCAGCTGGTTCGGTAGCTGTTAACGGGAAATATGTCTTGGAAGGTAAAGACCTCGTTTCAACTGCAGGCAACACGCTTAAAGACGGGAAGATCTCTGATCTCTTGTTAGTATCTGAAAACGTGGCACCAGTTGCGACGAAGATCGACGTTATGGCGAGCAACGAGTTCACAGTATCGTTCTCTGAAAACGTAATGGGATCAACTGAAGGAATCATCGTTAAAGTGAACGGTGTGACTGTTACACCAGCTTCATTGGCTGTTAACGGTAACAAACTTACAGTTAAAACATCTGCTAACTTCTCAATGACTGATACTTTGTCTGTTGAGTTCAAAGATGCGAAATTGGCTGATGCTGCAGGTAACGTGATTGTTAACGCAACAATCACTAAATAATCGTTGACCCTCCCTTAGGGTTAAATAGAGCAATGTCTTCGGACGGAGCCATCTTGTAAACCGGTAGTGCCTCGGCACTATCGGTTTTTTACATTTATCCTAAAAAACAATTCCCCTTTTCTAGAAAACAAATTATACTTTTATTGTCATCAAATTAATCTTTTACCATTTTTTAAGAAAAGAGGAAATGTACGTGAAACAATTGCTGTGGGCACTTCTGATTGCCGTTTTTCTTCCTATATTCAGTTTGCCTGATTCGGTGCAAGCGGGTGAACCGCTTCCGAACCATTATCGGATTTCTAACAGTCCTTACGTCATCACGATGGATGGAAAGGAACTTTATCACGTGGGGACGAGGGAACGCATTCCGTTATCGACCGAATTGGATTTACACTGGTCCAATGACAAAAATGCTGTGATGAGTGTGGACGGTCAGCATCTCGTCGTTACCATCGGATGTGGCATTTGCTCAACGAGCAGTTACATCATCGACCTTGATGGGCAGATCACATCGCATTGGGTCCCAGAAAATTATCGAATCGTCGGAGCGGACGTCGCACATGATCGACTTTTGTGGGCGACGTGGACAGAAGTGATCATGACGAATCTTCAAGGTGATGTCATTTGGAAGCGTTCCGACCTCGGGACTGCTGTCACGTTATCTACCGATGGTCAGACCGTTATTGCGGCACAACATGATCTTTTGAAGATTGACCGTGTGAACGCAGTGACGGGTGAAACGGAATCGACTCAATCCTTTGATGTGAAGGTTCAAGACCGTGACAAGGAAGCGCTCGCTTTTGACGGGGTCATCGCTTATCCGGAACAAGGTTACGTCTATCTTGAGGAGACCCGACAACTGATCGCGCTTCCTGAGTGGTATGACGTACAATATGCAGAAGAAGATGGGTTCTTGCATTGGTATTCGCAAGGTATGTATGGGGTCTTACATACTGCAACTGGAGAATTGAAGACGTATGACCCAATCGTTTATCCGACGCTATTCCCTGGTGTTTTAGCGTTCTCGGATCAGACGATTCCGCTTTCTTCTTATAAACAAATGCCGACTCAACTAGAATTCGAAGTGGATAAAGGGGCGAACACAGAAGGTGACCCATACCTATATGTCGACCGCTCATATCCGATAACGTTCAAATCGACGAATCTGGACGGGGTTACCGAAACGATTCCGTTTGAGCGCTTAAGAGCGAATAAATCGAATGAAGTCACGTCACCACAAGTATTTTCATACGTGACGGACGTCAACTATGACCTCACGTACATGGGGAAAACGTTCAGTGGGACGCTCTTCTCCTACAATGTTGGGGATGTTTCGATTCGTAAATTTGGACTTGCGGGTGAAATCGTTGGACAAACGGCACCACGCGCAGGTGTGACGGTACGAGTTCATCAAGACGGAAAAGAACCGATCCAATATTCAACGAAAGCGACGTTATCTGGTGAATTCCGAATGACGACGGAACGACTAGCGCCAGGGACGACGTTCACGGTGACGAGCCTGGCGAGCAGGACAGCGGTGTATCGCCAAACGTTCACCGTACCGGTTCCGAATCCAGAAGCCAACACGATTGAGGTGTTAGGAGACTCTGTCGAAACGGGTGTCATGTTTAAAACCGTGCCGAACGGGAAAATTGACGTCTTCGTCAAAGAACAGTTCCATTCGTGGTACGACACGATTCAAGCAGACGCCTCGGGCATTGCGCGCGTGACGGGAACAGTCGATCCGCTCGCAAAAGGCGTCAGTGTGACGTATGCACCAGCGGGCACGGAAGGGGTGGAGAAAGAGCTCGTTGTCTTTGAGTGGGCTGAGCCGACCTTCACGTTCCAGGTGACACCAAATGCAGGTGATACGACATTATCCTATGCGTCTACAGCTAAAGGCATTACGTACAAGACGTATGTCAACGATGTGTTCGTCGGGGACGGTCGCACGCTGACGTTACCGAAGGCGCTTCAAGATGGTGACGTGATTCGTACTGTCGCTACGGTAGGAGACCGCTCGACAACAACGGAGCATCGTGTCGTTGCAGTTGGACCGACGATTCTTCAGGTGACAGATGTCGCAATGACGGCGACACATACGGTCGTGAGCGTTCGTCGTGACGTGAAGGCAGACCTTCAGTTCTACATCAACGGAAAACGCACGACGGCGACGCCGGTCTCCTCGACGCGATTCACGGTTCCGGCACGACCTGGGGACATCGTCCTCGTTCGTCTTGTCCGTGGAGGCAAAAAGCTAGATACTCGTCTTGCGTTACCGAAAGTCACGTTCAGTAACATCCGTCTCCATGACGAACAAAAAACATGGATCGGTATGGTACTTCCAAACAGCTCTGTCACGTTGCAAAACGGCTCGACACGAATCGCGAGCGGGAAGAGTTCATCGACAGGACGTGTCGTCATGAACTTGGCGCCTCAACCGATCAAGTCGAAAGTCACACTCGTCAGTAAGCGAGGTATGTATCGTTTCGTTCAGACGGTCTACGTGAAGGCGGGGCTGACGCCGAAGTTCACGGTGACGACGCCGACGAGCACGTCACGTTCGGTCACGGTGAACGCCAATATCGATTATGGCAAAGTGACCATCTATCGCGGGTCGACACTCCTCGCGTCGAAGACGGTGACGTCAAAATCGACATCTGTCTCGATGGCAGCTCAAAAATCAGGCACACGTTTGACGGTCCGGATGACGACGCCAAAAGGTCGTTCACAGACGATTTACGTCACGGTACGCTAACATTCAACGTCTATCTCATTCAATGGGGATAGGCGTTTTTTATATGGGCTACGTGATTGGCTAGTGAGAACTGTTGTTACGTAGTAAGATTAAAAATTCGCTTTTCTTCTTTTTGAAAAAAATCCCTTTTAGTCATGGTATGATGGTAAAAAAAGATAAATGAGGTATTGGATGAATACATATGGTAAAGGTGCACTCTTATCCACGGTGCTACTTCTCACGACAACTTCTGCTGGTGCAGAAGAGGTGGCACGTCCGTTCTTTACAGAAGTATCAAAAGAAACAACCGTGTATCGATTGTTGCCGGATAAGACGATGAAACCGATCGGGAAACTGATACCGAATGAACAATATACAGTCGTCGGTGTGTCCGGTGGCTATTATCAAGTGGAGGTGAACGGGCGACGCACGTACGTCAAAAAACAAGAGATTCCGTTAAAGGCTCAACTTCTGACGAAAGCAGTCGTCTCTGACGGACAATACGAACGATTGCTTCATAACTATACGGCGCGTGTCGAAAGACGTGAGGTCCCGTATTACTATGGATTTTTGACAAAATCGCAAGCCGTCAGCCAAGCGGACTCGGCAATAAACGGAGTGTGGCGCATCGGGGCAACCCCGGGCAAACAAATCGTGGAAGACATTCATACGTTCGACTGGGAGCGTGACATCACTGTTGGTGATTCGACGTCGTTCATGTTCCAAGTGCAATACTGGATGGTATTGAACCAACTGACGATGGCGTATCACTACACGAAAGACACGAGCTATTTAGCTTACGAAAAGGCATTCGTCGATAGCTGGGTCAAGCAATATCCGACCGACGCGTATCGTCGCTATCCGAACGCGTATCACCAACAAGGGACGGCGATTCGTACGTTCCATCTCATCAACTTTTGGAATCAATACAAGAAGTCTCCTTTAAATAACGACGCAGCATTCAGCGCTCGTGTGCTCCGAACGATTGAAGGGCACGGTGAAATCTTGGCGGACGCGAAATTTTATCGGGAACGACACAATCATGGGATCTTCCAAGACATGGCGTTGACGGATATCGCTCAGACGTTCCCTGAGCTCGAACAATCAAGTGTTTGGAATGAACTTGCGACAACTCGATTGACGACACAGTTGGATCACTCCTTAAGTCCTGACAACGTTCATCTGGAGCATTCACCAGGATATCAGGTGTATACGTATGAGATGCTATATCGCTTCAATCGCTGGATCGAGGCGAACGGCTTCGTGACATCTCCTCGCCTAGAGGCCGTCAAACGAATGCCAGAGACGCTCGTCCATTTGATGAAACCGAACCGGACGCTTCCGCTCTTCGGGGACACGACGGGTGAACCGCGGACGACGTCGATGATCTCGACATTGCGCGACTATCCTGAACTACTTTATGCGGTGACGGGAGGAGCGGAAGGGGTGCGACCGACGGAACGCGTGAAGCAACTTGATACGCAATACGCAGTGTTGCGTGAACATTGGGGAGAGTATGAGCCTCTCGCCGATGCGGTCTCGCTCATGATGACGGCAGGGTTCCATAATACGGCCCATAAACATCAAGATGACCTCAGCATCGACCTGTATGGATACGGACGCGATTTCATCGTCGAGACCGGACGATATGGGTACACGAACCGACCGGAGCGAGATACTGCCGTCCGTGTCGAAGCGCACAACACGGTGAACATGGGATCTCGTCAGCTCACGCTCCATTCGAGTACAATCGGGAAAAGCGGGATCACCTCGGTCGAGGAAGTCGATGGATTACAGCGTGCGAGTGGATTCAGTGACTTGATGGGGCAAGGGATTCATCATACGCGAAGCATCGCACACGATTTAGACGGCACCGTGCTCGTCGCGGATACGATTCAAAGTGACGCCCGCGTCCCGTTCACGCAACGTTTCCATCTCGGGGTCGGTCTTGAACCGGTCGAAGAACGTGAAGGTGAGATGCTTTTCCGTGATGCGGAAGGGCGAACGCTCCAGATGATTCAACTACCAATCGCTTCGACGGGTACGGTGCGAATCGAACCGAGTTTTGTCGCCTATCGTGATTTCGAATGGAAGCCACGTCACCAAGTCGTTTCGACAAAAACTGGGAAAGGCACCTCGTTCGTCACCTTGTTCCATCTTTCGAAGACAGGGACACGCGTCACGTTCTCGAACGTGATGGAGACAGAGACGGCTTACGTCGTGAACTACTCCTTGTCGAACGGTCAATCTCGTACCGTCGAAATGCCGAAAGGTGTGAATGGGGAATTAGATGAAACGCTCTAACAAAACGTGGAGAAGATGCCAATTTGAACTGCCCCATAAAAGTTGGACACGAAAATCCAACTTTTATGGGGTGTTTTTTATGACCAAATATTCAAAGGCATTGAAAGTCCAGA